>JAMPDF010000009.1 GCA_023665755.1 Prevotella sp. | reverse complement strand
TTTTTAAATACGCTTGTAAAGCAGCAGAAACCATACTACCATCTGTAGAAACAAACGAGGCAATCTCTTCTTCTATTGAAGCTGTGGATAAATATTCATTTGTGCCAACCGATAATAAGAAATTTCTTGCATTGCTTAAAATCGAGTTTTGAAGAGTTACATCCATAGATGAAAAACTTCTTATTATATTTTTTCCATTTGACAATTTCGAGTTTTGAATGGTAATATCATTGCCATTTGTTTCTAGTACAGTTCCTACAGTATTTAGATTTGATAACATATTTCCAAAATCGCAATTTTTGAGTGTTACATCATTGATTACAATATGATCACCATCTACATACATTCCTATGTTATCTTGCCCAAAAGCTTCTACAAGTGGCATGTTGTTGTGATCTCCTAATGCATAAAAAGGAAGTGGACCTCTAAATAAATCATTGTCACTCAAATATGGAATTTGAATAACCCCACCATTGCCATCACTTACTTCTTGGGTTAGAGTAGGATAAGTTAAATGGTGCATATTAATGGTATAACCATTTCCATAAAAATCTTTTTGAACATGTAGTCCAACTAAAATTTGATCAGAAATAAAATTGCTTCCACCTTTTTTTTGAATATTTTCATTCCACTGACGAATAAATTCATGATTGTATGTAGTTGTAAAAGCATAAATTTCTTGTTTATCTAAGCGGAAACTGAACTTTTCATTGCTATCATAATGACCGAAACATTCTACATTATTGGCATTTAATGCTTTCATATTATCAAGCGATTCAAATGACTTTCTTAATACTACAATTTCGCCTTCTTCTGACTGATTGGTACAATAAAGCAAATCATCATATGTATAACAATTGATTCCCTCATCTACAATTTCAAATTGATATGTAGCTGGTTCTGTAATGCCATCTTTAACAAAATCTAATGTAAAATATGCTATTTCATTTTTTGCGACTGCATTTTCTTTTAAAGTCAATTTTTGATTTTCTAAATCTATAGATTGAATATTTTCGGATACATCTTTGAGTATAAGGGTTTGTTCCATAGTAGCAGGTACTACTTTAATTTTGAAATCAATTGTAGTCGGCACTTTCTTTCCATCTTGTAAATCATATTCACCGTAATAAATCATCGGATCAATGTTGTTTTGAGAACTTTGAATACTTGTACTAATTAAGATAGCCGCATTTTCATAAATCACTGCGTTCATACTTCTAAATACGTTTCCTTTTTCATTAGAACAAGTAATCACGACTTCGCCACAAGCATAAGTTTGCAAATAATAGGTATTATTCTTTTCGATTATTTCCGCATATTTATTTTCGTCATTAATATTTTTATTGCGAATACTCCATACCAAAGCATTGCCCATACTCGTTGGATAATCCTTTTGATTTACACCTGTTGCCTTTAATTCATATAAGGTATCACTGAGCTTAAATCCTTCCATATCATCGTAATCCCATTTGATAGATAAAATATCATTATCAATCATATTGAATGTTGTATTGATGGTGACTACACCAAGTAGAGCTATTAAAAAAGGAATCAATAATAGAACAATTAAATTTTTCTTTTTCATATTAATTCACCACATCCAAATCCATAAAAAATGATGCCATATTTTTCTTCACATAAAACATATAAGGCAAACCGACTATGAGCATAGCAACAATTCCCATCAAATATGCCAAGTAAATTGGTAACTTAAAATAAGATAAAATAATCGTTACCACAAAGTAAATAATAGGTAATGCATAAGCATAAAGCGTTGATACAAAGTAGGATCTAGGTTTACGATTGCGAATACATAATTCTTCTTTTAACGCAATGATATTAAAAATCATTAACAATAAAACAACCATAATCAAACCAAAAACTACCGTAGAAAACCGAATGACATGACCTATCCATAATACCATAAGACTAACCAGTAGTGAAGCTACTGACATTACAAACGGAATCAACACTTTAATTACAATTTGTTTTTGATAATCTACTGGAATAGTTTTCATCAGTTTGATTGTTTTTTTCTCCATTGAAATATATTGACTAGCACCTTGCGCAATAATGACTGAAAATAGCATCAAAATCAAAATATCTAAAAGGGGAATAAAATTAGGTAACATGGCAATATAATAAGCAAACTTACCAGTCATAAAAATGGTATTGAGTGCTTTGATAACCAAATAGGCTAGAAAAGGTTGTACTAGTAGTAAACCTGTAAAGGATAATGTATAACTGGTATTTCTGGTTAGTAAAAGCACTTCTTTTTGAATCAAAGCTTTTGTAACGGTTACTGGTTTAAAAGATGATTTTACTGGTTTCGTTTTGCTTACAATAGATATATTGCGCACATAGTGAAAAGCAAAAATAGCTACAGAAATACCAAGTAAAAACACACCTGATGCAATGGCTAAATAGGGGAACAATCTCGAATATCTTCTTTCTACAAAAATATCTGTTAAGAAATTTGTAGGTATTTCATATTTTCTCATTTGAATAAATCGCTCTACTGAATCTTTAGTAAATAAACTATTGATATTATTAGAAGCAACCATATTGATAAATAAGTTGAGTACATTAGCATATACATAACATCCTGCAAATAATATAACAATAGCTAAAATAAATTGAACAAGCAAATGTTTTTTCAAAAACTTTTGTGTAATCCAAAGAGGATATACGAAAAGAAGTGCAATTCCTCCTTCAAATAAGAAAGAAAGAAATGGATAAAATAACCCTAGATAATAAAACCACATTCCTTTATTGAAAATAACCCCATAGCTAATAAAAAGAGGATAAATGAATAAAATGCTCATTGCATAATGGGTAAGGAAAAGGAAAATCATTTTTGAACCAATAATTGCCCCATTACTAATTGGATGAACTGAAAGCTGTTCAATGTCCTTCTCGTTAAAAAATAATTTTCTTGCATTGAATAAATTAGAAACCATAATCAAAATAGAGATAATAGCCAAGAATAAATTCATAAAAGCAAGTGGTGCTTGATAAAATTGATTGATTTTCTTTAAAATGGTTGTAAATAAAAATACTTCAATAGTAATAAAACAAGCGATGAAAACAAGCGTAATACAGGTAGATACAATCTGTTTAGATAAACGTTTTTCTTTTCCAAATAATAGTTTAAAATCTTTCACAAGTAGGGTAAGCATAACCTAACCCCCATATGTTTCAAGGAAGATTTTAGAAAGTTGCAAACGTTTATTGGGATTTTTCTTTAAATCATACAGAGCAGCCACTTTACCATCATTAATAATAGCTACTCGATCACAAATTTTAGCAACTAATTCAATATTATGACTGGTTACAAAAACCGTATTGCCATGATTAGCATATTCACGCATCATTTTCTTTAATTCCTCAACCGCCATAATATCTAATCCAACTGTTGGTTCATCTAAAATCCAAATTTTGGGACTATGAAGTAAACTCGCTATCAAACATAATTTTTGTTTCATACCATGCGAATAGTCCGCAATAGGATGAGTTAAATCTTCTAATTTCAATTGGAGTCTACCACTCAAATATTTATAATTTTTATTAAAATCTACTTCACTTAAACCATAAATACTGGCCACAAATTCCAAATAGTCATATCCAGTCATTTCTTCATAGCAGATAGGTTCACTTGCTACATATCCAAATGAAGCCTTTGCTTCAATGGGATTCGTCTTAATATCAAAGTCTTTCAGGGTAATCTTTCCTTTTGAAAACTTTTTAGAACCAATCATGCAATCAATTGTAGTGGATTTACCAATCCCATTACGACCGATAAAACCAAATAATTCACCTTCATAAACCTCTAAATTCAGTCCTAAAAGAACATCTTTTTTGCCATAAGATTTATGTAGGTCAGCAATGGAAATTGTGATTTTGTTTCGTTCTTCTTGTGGAATATGTTGTGTTTCCATCGAACTACCTCCTTAATTGGATGAACCAAATGGTATCCCTTTTTTCATCTTTTTTAAATGTATATATCGTCTTGCAATTTGGACACATATATATTTCATCTTCTTGATTTAAATTCTTATGTTTACATACTGGGCAATATTTGCTATATATATCTCGTTTGGCTTGAACTTCTTTCATACTATGCATTAGCCATTTAGTGATCATTTCATATTCTGACACTCGATTGGAAAAAATAGGTTGATTAGGTTGTGCAAATGGATACGTATTCCATAATGTCATGACGTTTGTTGTAAGTGCATTTTCTATTTCCCATTCAGGCATTTGAAAATTCCTTTCGGTTTGAAGAATCAATTTATGTTTTGCAACAACATGATGATGGGAAACAGTTAAATCAATATCGGTTAGTGCTTTTCCTAAAGCAATTTCTACTTGATAATCCTTAAAAAGGAAACACAAGTGACTATATTTTTGACTTTTCTTTTCATCTAAAGCAAAGTGGTTATCCTTGAAGACTTTTAGAATAGTAAAGAAATAATACTTTCTAAAGTCTTCAAGTAAACAATCTTTATCTTCATATTGAATAAATTTACGATAAAATTTAAAGCAATAATGATACAAACGATCCTTTAATAGGATATTAGTAGGTTGAATTGTACGAAGTGATAAATTACATTTAGAGATTTCTTTGTAAAAATAAGTATTTTTAATATATCTTAATTTTCTTTGTAAATCATCTATTTGAGCAAGTGTTTTTTCAATGTTTTTATTTTCAGAAATTTCAAAATGATCTACATCAAGTGATGGAAGCATATGCATATAAAATTCACTATATTTACCAAGTTCTACATCAATTAAATGGATTAACATGCCAATAAATATATTTTCATATATCTTTAATTCATCTGTATATTGATAGTGATGCACATATTCAGGAATCATTTCATAGTCTTTTTCTTTCCACAACTGTGTATCTTTAAACACTTGTTGAAAAGATTCTGTAGATAAATGCCCTGCAGTACTTGCTCGTACAATAATGTCTTCTCCTTTATTGCTTAAATGTGGGTGTGCGATGATAGAAGAAATAACACTTAAAATAAATGAAACTTCATTGAAGAATGCATTATCTTGTTGAAAAGAAAAACGTTGTAAAGAATCTAGTTGAAGTTCATCTAAATCCTTATAAAAGTATTTGATACTTTTGTGTTCTTCTTGATATATATTCAGTTGTGATATTGTCTTTTTCAATTGTGATTCTTCAATGATTTTCATAATCTTACAACCTTCTCATTAAACTTTGAATTGTTTTTTCACTACGTTTGAGTACAGATACTCCATAAGTTTTTTGAATCAATCCTAGGAGTTCTTTTAATGCACCCTTTACATATTCTTCGAAACGTCCCTCAATTTTACTGATGACTTTTCTTGATAATAAGAAGTCTAGTGCATCTTCCTTTTTGCCTCCACAAGCCACAAAAACGGGCACAAGTTCAGCAATTTGATTTAAAATACGATTACCAAATGTAATATCAAATTGATCATAAATATAATCACAAATCGTTTGGAATTTTTCATAATCGGCTGATGTTAATTGATAACTTTCATTTGTCTTTGCATCTTGATATAATGCATCTAAATGCGAATGACTGATATGAATTGGACTAGCTTCTTCTTTTACAGTAAATGGCTGATTGCGATTATCAAAATCAATCGTAATAGCACGGTCATATACTTTATCGGTAATGGTAAAAGTAGAATCATCTTTATTCGCAGTTCCTACAAAATACACATTATTAGGAATACGGATAACACCATCTTCTAATTTAGCAGGTGGAATAAAATTATATGGCAATTGCATAATTTTTAATTTCCAATCTGCTTCTGGATATTCTAAGACAGATAAGAAATCCGCAAAATAATATTCAATACGTGAAATGTTCATCTCATCTAATACAAAGAAATGAAGCATATCTGGATTATAATTGGCATGATATAATGTGGTTAAGAATTCTGTTTCTGTATATGTTTTAGCAAAGTCATTGAAATATCCAATCAAGTTGGTCTTGTCTCTCCATGTAGCTTGTACTGGAATAAACAAAGATTCTGCGTGTAAAAATTTTGCAAAATATCTAGGCAAACTAGATTTACCTGTACCACTTAACCCTTCTAAAATCATAAAGTGACTTGTACCAAATCCACTGACAAAGAAACGAATTGTATCTATATCAAAATACAACTTTTCCTCTTTGGCCAAATAATTTCTAAAACGCGTACATATATCATTCAATTGGTAATTTTCTGTTTCTACTTTCTCTATTTCGTATCCATCATATTCTGCATCCATCATAGAAAGAGCAGGGAATACTTTTTCACGATCATCTAATTCTTCTGCACTACGAACTATACTTTGTTCGGATGGGGCACTTACTCCATTTGCAACTTGTCCACCCGTAACACCATTTAATGTACCTGTTGCATTAATAGAATCGAAATTACTAGTAACATCAATTTCTGTTTCATCTTCAAATGTAATTGGCTCATTCTTGTCATATGCTCTAAATGGTTTATCTACTAAAATAAAGTTAACAACAAACATCAATATGCCACCAAATAAAGCAAATAAAAGCACATAAATGCATGTAGCAAGTAGTATAGATTGCCATACAAATAACATCACATTACCAATGTTTTCAGCAGTAAGAGGTCTTTGAATTAAAATACCTACACCTACTGATAAAACCACACAAGCAAGAAACGATAATACATAAGAAAGAATCATTTTCCCACTAAACGGTTTTTTATTATTTACAATGGCATACCGTTTTTCATATAAAAATACAGCTGTAAATACTATAATATAGATTGCTACAAGTATCAAACATGCAAAACCAGAAACACCACATTCAATTGACTTAAAGTTCAACATTCCAGCAATAAGAGAAATAGGATTCTTTTTATTGGCAAGTGAATGTGATCCTTCCAAACAGAGCCCTGTAAAAATTAAGATGAAAGAATAGAAAAACGCTAAAGAGATAGTAATTAAATTCTTTCTTGTATAATAGGGTTTACTCATATTTATTCTCCCGGTTTATCGTCTTTTATCACGATTTCTTCTGCAATCTTTTCCGAAGTCACTTTATTTTGAACTTCTTTAATGATTGTCTCATTTGATTTTTCTAAATATGGGCCATCTTTGATCTCGATTTTATCTACAAAACCATCTTCACCAAAACGATAAGCATAGCCCTTATAATAAATTGTCTCAACATATTCCGCTTTTAATGCTTTTAGTTCAACTTCACTACTATAATCTATTGCTTCTGCAAGTTGTTGACTGCGTTTTTCTTGCGCTTGATTCATTTTTCGAGATAGATAATCAATCATAAATAAACAGTAAATTAATGAAACAATCGTGATGATACCTGCATATGATTGTAAAAACATAATGAACATACCCAAACCATTGATTTTTTTTCCGGTATACCGACCAATGATATCATCAAAGGTTGGGTGGTATTTATCACTTGCATCATTGGCATCACCACGTGTTTCATATTTTCCATTTTCTATTTCTTTAATTCTATGAATGACATTGATTCCATCATCATTAACAAACGCGATTACATCATAACGGCTTAAATCAGATGCTTTTTCTACTTTTTCTAAAACAATAATATCATAAGTTTGAAATTGGTAATTCAATTTGCTATTGGGATCATTGGTTATCAAATAAGAATTGGCCTTATTTTTTTCACTCATAGACCCCGATGCTACAACCATAATGGTTTTATTACCAATCATAGTTACATTGTGTTGAAAGCGATTGATTAGCGAAAATATAAATAATGGTATAATAATCACCAAAGTCAAATAGAAAATCACATTTCGAATCACCGAATTGATTTTTTTTCTTCTTTTGATGTGTTCTTGTCTTTCATAGATTACTTCATCGATTATTTCAATATCTTTTTTTCCTGACTGGATTTCAGCAATTTGTGAAGTCGCATAAGACTTGTATAATATTGTAAATATTGTCGCGAAACTAAATACCCCGATGATTGTAACTATGAGGGAAATAATTTCAGCTGAAGACATGTAATTTAATTTTCAATTAATTAGCTTTTGCGGAAACAACAACTTTAAATGAAGGTCCTTGTGCTGCTTCTAATGTCGCATCATCTACATCACTTGATAAACCATAAATAGTTGTACGAAGTGCTTTTAGCATTGCTTTTACTTCTTCATCTGTCTTAGCCAATCCTGCTTCTTCTGTATCAAAATATTCACCAGGATTCATACCACCAAATGCAGTTCCCCATTTGAACTCAATGGTATAGGTAAATTCTACTTCAGTATCGCTTCCTGCAACTGCAGTTGTTTCTACTTTAACTGCACCTTTAGCACATTCTGGCAATACAATATAATTTGCAGTTTCTGCAGCAAGTAATGCATTTTTTACTGCTTCATCCATTGTAAGTCCTACGGTTAATTCACCTAAAACAGTTTTAGGAGATACTTTTCCTGTTACAATAATAACTAATGATTCACATTCACCAGGCTTACCATTGGAACGAACACGACCACTATTATCCTCTTCTTTTGGTTCAAACCTGATTGAGTCGGTTGATAGTGCTACATCTGTTAATTTTAAAGAACTATCTGTTACTGTACCCACTGTAACATTTCCATTTTGTTCATCTTTTGCATTAGTAGACATAATCCATGCGGCAAAACCTGTTGAAACAAGGGCAATTGCCATAAACACCATTAATCCAAAAACAATAATTTTTCTTTTATAAGAGTTTCTTGTTAATTTAGCCATTTTTATTTTACTCCCTTTCCAAATTATTCAGCAGGTACAATAACTAGTTTTAAATTGAATTTCACATTTTTTAAATCTTCTAATTTTTTTAGTAGTTCAAAAGCTTCTTCTTCAACCGTTTTTTCATGTCCAGAAATTTTAGAGCCATATGTTTTACCATTAAAATAGACATATGGGTTTATTGTTTCAGTAGCACTCCCCCATTTAAATGTAAGAGTTAACTCATATATTCCATCATTTTTTTCCTCTAATTTTATTCCATTATCTATTTCATCATTCCCTGTACCCTCATTCATTGTAGGGATAGCACCAATAATGCTGGCATCCTCTAATAACTTATATACGTCTGTTTCTGCTTCATCTATCGTTTTTTTCTGAGGTATAATTGTTGCAGAAATTTTTTTATTATCGAATGTTAAACCTGTAACTGCTGCACCTGTTGCATCGGTCACTTCAAATCGTAATGTAGCAGTTAATTTTTCCGTGAGGGCATCGCTACTTACTTTTAGCCAATCATTTACATTTGAAGTTCCACTATAACCATATTGTATAGTTACATTCGTATCTAGTTTTTCTTCCTCATTCTCACCCTTATTAACCCAGCCAAGAATATTAACTTTTAATCGCTTATCCGTAACAACATCGACTGAAATGTTTCCTTCTAATTCTTTAGTTGTATTTGCTGAAATAATCCATGATGCAAAACCTACACCGATAAGAGCAAGACATGATAACAAAACTAAAGTTAATGTTAATGTTTTTCTTTTCATTTTTTAATCTCCTTTTTTCATTCAAATAATTTTTATGATATATAATCATTTTATTATATACTTGATTATTATATCATTTTTTCACATATATGTCAACTTTTTGTAATAAAAGAAAGAATAATGTAATATATAATCTATTATTTATTCAATTATTACCTACATATGATGTAAAAAACATTAAAATACAGTGGCAAATTTAATCCTTGTTTATTTGATTAAATATCTTAATTACCACTGTTATTATACTATATGAAAATGGATATGTAAATATGTTTTTTATTTTTTACTTTGTAATTTTTTCCTATTTTGTATAGGACTGGTTTATCATTTTTTCTCTTTGTATTGTATGCAATTTAAAAAAATAAAGTGATTCATTTAACAGAATCACTTTATTTTATATATATTTAAAATAGGAGTTATTTTATCCGAAGATACTCAGTAATAATCCTGCCGCTACAGCACTACCGATTACACCAGCAACGTTTGGTCCCATTGCATGCATCAATAGATAGTTAGATTTGTCTTCTTCAAGACCAATTTTATGCACTACACGAGCAGCCATAGGAACTGCTGATACACCTGCTGCACCAATCATTGGATTGATTTTTCCTTTTGATAATTTGCACATTAATTTACCAACTAATACACCACCAGCTGTTGCAAAACTAAATGCAATCATACCAAGAAGCAAAATCTTTGCAAAATTAAGAGCTTGATTTAATTCAGTAAGCATAGCTGTTGCACCGACTGCAAGGCCTAAGAAAATGGTAATTGCATAAAGCAATGTCTTTGCGGCAGCATCTACTAAGTTTGGTACTACACCTGATTCCTTGATTAAATTACCTAACATCAACATACCAATTAAAGCAGCACATGAAGGAATAAGCATAATTACAACTACCATAACAACAATAGGGAACAATATCTTTTCTCTTTTGGATACTTTTCTCGTTTCAACCATCTTGATTTGACGTTCTTCTTTAGTTGTAAGTGCCTTAATAATTGGAGGTTGAATCACAGGAACAAGAGCCATATAAGAATAAGCTACTACAGCAATGGATGCACATAACATTGCACCACCATCTGCTCCATTCAACAATTTATTCGATAAGAAGATGGCTGTAGGTCCGTCTGCTCCACCAATAATACCAATAGATGAGGCTTCAAGTGCATTGAATCCAAGAAGGATTGCACCAAAGAAGGTAATAAAGATACCTAATTGAGCAGCAGCACCAAGTAACAAACTACTAGGTCTAGAAATAAGTGGTCCAAAATCTGTAGTTGCACCAATTCCTAAAAAGATAAGAGGTGGAAAAATTTCCCATTCAATACCTTTGTGGAAAGAATACAATAGACCCATAGCTTCTCCATTTGTTCCATCACTATAAAGAGCAGGCGCTAAGTTTACAAGGAGCATACCTACTCCGATTGGAATTAATAAATAGGGTTCAAAGCCTTTAGAAATAGCAAGATAGATTAATACACAAGCTACTAAAATCATAACTAATCTTAGTAAGAAACTTGTTAAATCAAATGAACCCTCATTTAAAAATCCCATTTGCTTGAAGAAATTTTCAAATAAGTCTTTGATCATTTGCATATGAATTACCCGATAATTACCAATACTTTTCCGTTTTCTACTGCGTCACCTTTAGCAACGTTGATAGCTTTTACTACTCCACCTTTATCAGCAACAACTTCGTTTTCAAGTTTCATTGCTTCTAAAATACATACAACTGCACCTTCTTGGATAGCATCACCAACTTTTACTTTTACATCTAAGATGGTTCCAGCCATTGGTGCTTTTAATTCATATTCAGCACCACTTGCAGTTGCTACTGGTTGTGCAGCTTTTGGCGCTGCTTGCACAGGAGCTTGAATTGAACCTTGAGATTCACTCACGCTTTCTAATTCTACTTCATAAACCTTTCCGTTCACTTTTACTTTATAAACTTTCATATTTTTCCTCTCCTATCCGATTTGTTTAATTGAAACAACCCTTACATTTTCTTTTGTTTGGTTGCGATAATCAATGGAAGCAACTAGTGCTGCAACCATCATGTCTTCATCAGTTATATCTGCCATTGTAAATGCTTTTTGAGGAGCATTTTGTTGAGGCATTACAGTAGTTTTTGTTGGCATTGCTTTTTCTTTTGGAGCAAAAAATTTAAATAATGATACAATACCCCAAAGAAGTGCAAGCATACTAAATACAATTAAAATACATACAAGTGCAACAAGTCCAGCATCTCCAAGTGTAATATAACGAGCATATAGAATAGTTGCATCACTACCTGAAACAGCTACTCTTGATCCTTGTTTTAAATTTTCTGTTGTATACCATCCTGCAAAAGTCAATCCACTTTCTACCATTGATGGATATGAATATTTGCCATCCAATGCTACTTTACTATTTTCAACAAACATCAATTCATATTCGCCGGCTGGAATAGTAGCTCCTGGTAAATAAAGTATAGCTTTTTTATTCTCTTCATTCATTTGATAGTAACCAACAAATGTATATCCCTCTTTTACCTCAGTGGTTGCTACAGTTGATGCATCAAATGTTTTTTTATCATAATTTCCCCTTGTTTTTTTGCATCCTGTAAATGTAAATAGCACAGTAAGCAATAAAACAAGTGATACTAATTTCATCCATTTTTTCATATCCTCACCTACCCAATGAATACTTCAAATTCTTCAATTTCATCTTTTTCTTTTGCTTGCACTGGAGCATGACGAGATTCTAAGAATTTTACAGCCACATTTTCAAATAATGCACATGATAATACATCTTCATCTGATTCTACAATCAAAGCATATTTTGCTTTCATTGCATCAAATTCTGGAGCAATATCATCTGCTGGACGATGCGTAATCACAGAAGCATCCCCAATAATTTTTTTACGAATATCTTCATCAATTGGAGCAGGCGCTTGACCATATTCACCTCTAAGATAGGCTTTAACTTCCCCTGGACTCATTTTGTAACGTTCACCACTGATAACATTCATAACGGCTTGTGTACCCACCATTTGCGAAAGTGGTGTAACCAAAGGAGGATAACCTAAATCTTTTCGAACACGTGGAATTTCATTTAGCACTTCTTCGTATTTATCCATTGCTCCTTGGCCTTTTAATTGACTCATCAAATTAGAAAGCATACCACCGGGAACTTGATATTTTAAAATATTAGGGTTAGTAGTAAGTGCTTTAGGATTTAATCCTCCACTAGCAAGGAAACGGTCTTTTATAACTGTTAATTTATCGCATGCTTGTTTCAAATAATCTAAATTTAATTTTGGATCATATTTTGAACCTTGAAGTACATATTCTAATGCTTCTGTACAAGGTTGACTGGTACCACCTGAGAATGGTGATAATGCTGTATCTACAATATCAATACCTGCTTCGATTGCTCTCATTACAGTCATTTCTGCAACACCACCTGTACAGTGTGTATGTAGCTCTAGCGGAATTTGAACTGATGCCTTGATTCTAGATACAAGTTCATATGCTGCATCAGGTAAAAGTACGCCCGCCATATCTTTAATACAGATAGAATCAGCACCCATTTTTTCAACCTCTTGTGCTAAATTGACATAGTAATCAATTGTGTGAACTGGACTAGTTGTATATGATAAAGCGATTTGACAATGCCCACCATACTCTTTTTTGTACTTATTAGTTGCATCAACAGCACTTTTTAAATTACGAAGATCATTCAAAGCATCAAATACACGAATAATATCTATTCCATTTTCTAATGACTTTTGAACAAATTTTTCAACAAGTTCATCGGAATAATGACGATATCCTAAGATATTTTGTCCTCTAAATAACATTTGTAATTTAGTATTTGGGCAAGCCTTACGAATAGCACGTAGTCTTTCCCATGGATCTTCATTTAAGAAGCGAAGACATGCATCAAATGTCGCACCACCCCAAACTTCTAAAGCATAAAAACCCGCTTTATCTAGAAGTTCAGCAACAGGCAAAATATCCTCTGTTGTTAGACGTGTTGCAATTAGCGATTGATGTCCATCTCTTAAACAAGTATCAACAATTTTAACACCCATATTTTTCTCCTTCTTATTTGTTTTTGTAAAAATAGAAAACGCAAAAAGCATACTGATGTATACCTCTTGCGTATTTTCCACTCATATGTATTTTCTGCGTATTCTATACATCAAAACGCTCATTTCATTTTCCGGTTTTCTTGTGTTAAAAAAACCAAATTTTGCAAAGTTATTATACTATAACTTGATTTTTTTTTCAATCAATGTGCTTGATGTTATAGAATCATTCATCTTGAATGCATTCTAATGAAATATATTGTTTTATGCTGCTTCTTTTGTATAACCCATATATTTATATATCCCTTGAGAACGTATATAATATATGTCAAATCCTTTATAAAAATTATAAAGATAAGCTCTTACTTCTGCAATATATCTTAAAAATGTTCTTTCCTCTAATGAAAATTTTTGTTTTATCTCATCAGGTTTTACCACA
This sequence comes from Prevotella sp., assembly GCA_023665755.1. Taxonomy (GTDB): domain Bacteria; phylum Bacillota_I; class Bacilli_A; order ML615J-28; family CAG-313; genus CAG-313. Next base: position 21,740 of record JAMPDF010000009.1, on the reverse strand, counting down.
CCTTTAGCAATAAATTGTTCGTAAATAAATAATACAATCTGTGTTTTATTATAATGCATACTTGATTCTAGCAATACTTTTTGAATTGAATACTTTGCTTTCCCCTTCTAAATGATATTCTCATTTAGTTTAACACGTCATTATGTCACTTTTTGTCACTATATTTTTTTCTTGACAAAATTATATATGATTCGATTAGATATATAAAAAATACTTCCACAAATCATTGCGAAAGTATTTTTCTTTTTATTTATTCATATATTTATTTTACTAATGCTTGAGCTACAGCAACAGCTACTGCTACTGTTGCACCAACCATTGGGTTATTTCCCATACCGATTAATCCCATCATTTCAACATGGGCAGGTACAGAAGATGATCCTGCGAATTGTGCATCTGAATGCATTCTACCAAGTGTATCAGTAAAACCATATGAAGCAGGACCTGCTGCCATATTATCTGGATGAAGTGTACGACCAGTTCCACCACCTGATGCTACTGAGAAATACTTTTTACCAAGTTCAATACATTCTTTTTTATATGTACCAGCAACAGGATGTTGGAAACGAGTTGGATTTGTTGAATTACCAGTGATAGATACATCTACACCTTCTAAGTGCATAATTGCAACGCCTTCACGTACATCATCTGCACCATAACAGTTAACAAGTGATCTTTCTCCATCAGAATATTTTGTACGAGATACTACTTCTAGTTTACCTGTTGTATAATCAAATTTTGTTTCAACATGTGTAAATCCGTTAATTCTAGAAATGATTTTTGCAGCATCTTTTCCAAGACCATTTAAAATAACACGAAGTGGATCTTTTCTTACTTTATTAGCTGTTTTAGCAATACCAATTGCACCTTCTGCTGCTGCAAAAGATTCATGACCAGCTAAGAAAGCAAAACATTTTGTTTCTTCAGACAATAACATTGCGCCAAGATTTCCATGACCAAGGCCAACTTTTCTATCATCAGCAACACTGCCAGGAATACAGAAAGATTGTAAACCTACACCAATATACTTTGCAGCTTCACTTGCATTTTTTGCATTATTTTTTAAAGCAATCGCTGCACCTACAGTATAGGCCCAACATGCATTTTCAAAACAAATAGGTTGAATTCCTTTTACAATATTATATGCATCAACACCCGCTTGATCGCAAATTGTTTTTGCTTCTTCAATAGAGGCAATTCCATTTTCATTTAAAGCTTTGTTGATTTGATCTATTCTTCTTTCATAACTTTCGAATAATGCCATGATGTAACCTCCTATTCTTGACGAGGATCAATATATTTTGATCCATCAGCAAATCTACCATATGTTCCAGTCGCTTTTTTCATTGCTTCATCAGCGTTCATACCCTTCTTTAAGAAGTCTGTAAATTTACCTAAATTCATATATTCATAACCAATAATTTGATTTTCAGCATCAAGTGCCAAACGAGTAATATATCCTTCTGCAAGTTCCAAATATCTTGGGCCTTTTTCCTTTGTACTATATGCTGTACCAACTTGGCTTCTTAAACCTTTTCCTAAATCTTCAAGACCTGCGCCAATAGAAAGACCACCTTCTGAAAATGCAGATTGTGTACGGCCATAGATGATTTGTAAAAATAACTCTCTCATTGCTGTATTGATTGCATCGCATACCAAGTCTGTATTAACTGCTTCTAAAACAGTTTTACCAACGATTGCTTCACTTGCCATAGCAGCAGAATGTGTCATTCCAGAACAACCAATTGTTTCAACTAGAGCTTCTTCAATAATACCATTTTTTACATTCAATGTGAGTTTACATGCACCTTGTTGAGGAGCACACCATCCAATACCATGTGTAAAACCATTGATGTCTTTGATTTCACGAGAATAAGTCCATTTCCCTTCTTGTGGAATTGGAGCACAACCATGACTTGCACCAACTTTTACACTACACATTTCTTTGACTTCATTTGTATAGTTCATGTTTTTTTCTCCTTTATTTTTTTCATTTTAACCATAATATATTATAAACGAAATTCAATATTTTCGCAAATATTAAGATTTTTTATTTGTAATCTTTTCTCAAGAAAGAAAACCCCTATATCTATATATAGGGATTCTTCTAATAACTATACGTATACTATCTTGTTTTATATTTATCGTATTTTATCTGAAAGGATACAGAGTCGATTTTGTGTACTGATACTCCAATCATAGCTTATCATATACTCGCCATCAAAAGTATCATTGGGATGTTTTAAATAGTCCCAGTAATCACATGGATAAATTTTATTGACATACAATAATGCTCTTTTAAATTCTACTAATTCTTCTAACCCATTCTCTTTTAGGGTTTTTCTTAATTTCCATACCGCATCTCGGTAAAGTATTTTACTTTTTTCTAGTGGATAATCTGGCCAAAGGGAGCAAATGGCCTCGCCCATTGTCACAGTTGCCCCGTTTCGATCTACTAAAAGGGCAAGCAATTCTTGACTTTTGGAAGACAAAAACAGAATGGGTCGATCATTTAAAAATAGATTAAATGCTCCAAATGTTTTTATATAAATAACGGGTCGATTTTTAGCATTTAGAATTTTCATTAAATATTTATCCAAAATTTCAGGTTTATAAGGTTTATTACAAAATCCCAATAAATTATGGCCTATCCTTCTGTTAATTTCTTCTCTATTGAAGGCATATCCAGAAATAAAAACAATCAATATATCTGGTTGAATATGAATGAGTTTTTCTGCTAAATCAATTCCATCTACATCTAATAAATTGATATCTAAAAAAGCCGCATCTACAGTATGTTTTTGTGTATATTCAATACTATCTAACGGATTTTTCATAAACATTTTAATCTCTATATCATATTTATCAATCACATGATATAAAAAAGTGTTTAATGCCGCAAATTCATCATCTACTACAATTATTTTCATAAATGCATCTCCTTTTTTGGCTTGGCAAAGCGAATTTCAACAATCGTCCCTTGGTTAATAACAGAATGAATTTTAGTCGTTGCACCTAACAATAAACTTAAACGCTCCTTACAATTTTTAATACCACACGCGTCTTGGCGAACATCTTCTTGATGAAATCCTACTCCATTGTCAATAATTTTGATTATAATTTGATTTTCTTCTTCAGTACTACTAATTTGAATCCAACCATCTTCTTGGGTAGATAATTTTCCATGTTTAATACTATTTTCTACAAAAGGCTGTAGCGACAAAATCGGCAACTGAAAATCAATGGCATTAATATCAAAATACAAATTCATTGTGTTTCCATAACGCATATTTTCAAGTTGAAAATAGTTTTGTATATTGTCTATCTCAGATTCAAAATCAACTAAACCTTTTGTTTCTGTGTCTACATTAAGTCGCAAATGGTGTGAAAATGTAGTTATAGCAATATCCCCTTTACCAATATTTTCATGATATAAATGTTGGATACAAGTTAGTGTATTGAAAATGAAGTGTGGTTTAATTTGTGCTCTCAAGGTTTTTTCCTTTATTTTCCTTAATTCATTTTCTACTTCTAACATCTTTGCATTTTCTTTTACGATAGCTCGGATTTTAAAATAGTTATAAATCGTAACTAGAAACATCAGAAAAAGCAATAAAAACGATACAATTCCTTCTGTACCAAACACAATTATACCCGTGCCATCTAATAGCTCTAGTTGAATAACTCCGAACAAGAGAATCATAAATACGTAACAAAACCACTTCGTTGCATATCGCATAGTTGAGTTCATACACACATTCAAAAGTAAATTCAAAAAAGACAAACCCAATAAGCACATCGACACAATAACATATGGTTTAACACCAAAAAATAGTTCAATACACCCTATACTCACTAAAATTGGCAATAAATTTAACCAAAAAGAGACTCGACTTTGTACGCCTTCTTTTTTCAACACCCATAAAAAGGATGCAAAAATAAAAAAGATACTTAATAGCCACAACCGAGCATATATACGATAATCTACATATTGAAAAAATTGCGTCCAAATCAAACAACCATCTTTAGAGACAATCTGATTAAAAAATAATGCAAGCAATAAAAAGCTATAACAAATCATTTTCTCTTTTTTGTAAGCGCCTAAATTTAGTACTAGACTCATCATTAGAAAACAAAACATATTGCCTATCATAAATAGAATTAAAAATGTGATTCGATTCGCCAAACGATGCGTCTCACTCGTAAATGACGCTCCTGTTAACCAAGGTACACTATAAAAACCACCAAAGTTATGATGTCCCACCTCAATAATCAGCTCAATATCATGATTAGATTCAACTTCAAAAGGATGTTGATAAGTGGCCCTACCTCTTGAAAAAGATTGTTTTTTCTGCTTTGATAACTCGCCTGATTGAGAAACCAACTGACCATTGATAAACGCACGATAGCTTCCTCTATAATTGTTTAATACGATAGAAAGCATTTCACCAGGATGAGGGTTTTGAATAATCAAACGATAAGAAGCATATCCTTCTTTTGGAATATCATAATATTCGTTCCACCGACATGGCAAAGAAATCATACCCGTTTTTTCTTCCAAAATACCATCTGTTACAATCCATTGATTATAATAGAATTCCCATTCTCCTGCTAATAAGTAATCCACTTTACGCGTATTTATATCATATTTTTTCAAATCAATAGTAGCATGTTCCACTTTTGGTATTTTATAAATATCTTGATAATGATGAGAAAAATATAGTATTCCAATCGTACTACTTATACAAAGGATCGTTGCGAAAAGAAAAAGAAATATCCTTTTATATGACAGACTCTTCATACATTCTCCTATTTATATCATCAATTTTATACATTTCTTATTATATCATATCGTGTGCTAATAAAGTGCTAATCTATATGTATAAAGCAGGTGATAAATTTATAACAAAAAGGACCAACAAAAGACACAATGTCAGTCCTTTTCTATTATACACTTTTTTCATAAAATTACTAGCATTTTAAATGCATATCCAATATTTACTATCTCAAATATAAACAAACATAGATACCTAACCACTGTACAAATGCTCCTATCATTACAAATATATGCCAAATAAAATGAGAAACCTTCTTATCGATTACAAATGGAATAATACCAAGTGTATAAATAATTCCCCCACTTAAGATATATCCAAATAATATCATATTATGACGAATCATATTAGGTAAAAAGAAAAGACCACTCCAACCTAATAATATATATAATGGAAAATGGATAAATTTTAGCCGAGTTGGACCAAATACCGCAATCAATGTAATCCCTATCACGATAATACACCATTGTATAACAAAGAAGAGTGTTCCTATCGTACCTCCAATATAACAAAGTAAAATTGGAGCAAATGTAGCACCAATCAACAAATAAATAGAAGAATAGTCAAAACGTCTAAAAATGCGTTTCACTTTACTACCATATGGAAAACAGTGGTAAAGTGTACTCATCGTAAACATTAAAAATAGTCCAATAAAATACATACAAGCGCCAACATACTCTTGTACTGTATGAGATTGAATGAGCATTAAAACCAATGCTACTATAGAAAATAGACTGCCTAATCCATGCGTTACTGCATTTCCAATTTCTTCTAAAACACTACGATAGGGCGGATTCGTATTAGGTCTTCCCCCTTGTTGTTCGTAATAATCATCCAGATTTTGAACATATTGATTTTGAATCAATGTCTTGTTTCTTTTATAAGATTTTTTCAAATTTTTCTTGTTGATTTGATATTGTTTTCTAATATCTTTTTTTGTCATTTTACGCCCTCCTATTATTTTCATACATTATCATTATACTAAGATTCCCTTCTTTATTCAACCTATTCTTTTGATTTGGATATCGCTAATCGATATTCCCTAAAAGAGAATAAAAAAAGAAACTCTCTAAACAAGAGAATTTCTTTCTACTCTAATGTGGGTTGCTTCTTTTTGCCACTCTTTGCTAACCGAATGCATTTGAATAAGATGGTTTTAATCATCCACAAAATGAGGAAAATAGCTGCACCTATAAAATAGCCTGTCGTATCTAAGACAACATCTTCTACGCAACAATTTCTACCAGGAATAAAATATTGAATAAACTCTGTCAAACATGCTAGATATAATCCAGAAGTAAGTAAAGCTAAAACGCCTCTGATTCTTCTTTTTTTAGTAGAATGAATGATAAAAGCCCAACAAGCAATGAAACCATCTATCATAAAGAAAAGCATATGTCCTAAATATTTGCTCACAATCCGAGAAAGGGCACTTGTAGAAAGACCATCTACTTTTTCGCGAATGACTTTTACTTTGTAAACTTGTTGTATTTCTTGAAAACCATCATTTATGGTAATAGTCATCGTTGTATCACCAATTTTTAATCCTCGCATATAAAAGTAATTGAAATCGTTGGGGTCAGTAGCAGAAAGACCAATACTGCCACACTTGATACTCATTCTTCGGTAAGTTGTGTTCCACGGATAGGAATATGTAATTTTGGCCCTTGTATCATATTTTAAAACAATTGTACCATCTTCTTGAATCACATCACCAGAAAGCACAGGTAAATTCAGTTGATTCTTTACTGTTATTTCCTTAGCATATGTGATTTCTTTTTCTGGATGAGGTACTGTAACGGTAAGAATAGCTTTGCCCGCTTTTCTAAGCACTAGATTATCACTACTAGTTACTCCCAATACTGACTCATCACTTGAAGAAAGGATATAATCAGTATATACAAAATCATCTCCATTTTTTAAGTATACTTTAGGGTTCGATTCGACTAATAATGGTTCATCTATAGATATGGGATTACCATTGGCATCTACTAAACTAAAAGCACTAATTGCCTCTACTTCAGTGTGAGGGGTAATATTAAAACGCAAAGTAACCGATTTGCCATTGCTCGCTGTGCAAGTGATTTGAGTGGGTTCATCACCTGTTTCCTTTCGAGGGATAAATTTATAGTTATTGACTTTTTCTATATATTCTTCATCATAGGTAAATGTCACACCTGCTTCTGATATAGCATCACGTCCTGCAATCAATTTATAGGTAAGATAAATGGGTACGTCCTTTTGCCAATCATAGGACTTTGTTTCTTCGTCATAGGTAGTCTTCCATTTGGATATTTCAAAAATAAGATCAGCGGGATATGTTTTTTTGAACTCTAAATCAACAATTTTTTCAAAGTCCGGATTGTTGGAGGAAGTGATACGCAATCGTCCAGAAGTATTTTCCTCTTCTGTTCTAAGTCCAACAATTTTAGAATTTCCATTTACCTTAAAAACATCTGGATCGAGCGATTCAAATTTAAGTTTAGCATCTTCTGTAGTTTGTGGATATACTGTATACTTTAGTTCATATTCCCTACCTATAACATAATAGGCAGGTATACTCATATCTACATCTTCTACTTTGATTGTTTTTAGTGGCACAATTTTCATTAACGCGTTAAACACTTGTTTGGCTTGTTTTGTTGCAAAAGTAATGACTGTGACCAAACAGATGCTCCAAACCAAAAAGGAAATTTTTGAAATCAATCCCATCTTCTTTCCCATATAGACTCCTCTTTTTTCTTTCTAAACTTATATTACACTATTTGGGACTTTTTTTCTATTTTTTTACATCTCTTTTTACCGACAAAAAATGCAGATACTTGTTTTAGTACCTGCATTTTACTTTTTTAATCTTTGATTGACTCTATCATACTATTTCCAGTCATTTCTTTTGGAAGTGGTTCATCTAGCAATTCTAACATAGTAGGCGCAATGTCTCCTAAATTGCCCGTTTTTCTGAGTACAATATGTGAATTGGTAATCAAGAATGGAACAGGACTAGTTGTATGTGCAGAAAACGGATTATGGTTCTCATCCCAAATCATATCCGCATTACCATGATCGGCTGTAAGTACCATTGTTCCTCCTACTTTTTGGATAGCTTGGTATACACGTCCTACACAAGTATCAACAGTTTCTACTGCTTTTACTGCTGCATCAAATACAGCCGTATGCCCTACCATATCGCAATTGGCATAATTTAAAATAATCGTATCATATTGCTCAGAAAGAATCGCATCCACTACTTTATCTGTTACTTCAATTGCGCTCATTTCGGGTTGTAAATCATATGTTGCAACCTTAGGAGAAGGTACTAGAATTCGATCTGCACCAGATAATGTTTTATCTACACCACCATCAAAAAAATAAGTCACATGAGCATATTTTTCTGTTTCTGCAATTCTAAGTTGTTTAAGACCTCTACTTGCAATTACATCGCCATACATATGATCTAATTCTTGTAAACCAAATGCAATATCCCCTTTAATTTGATCTGAGTAAAGCATCATTTGTACAAAGCATAAATTTTGGAATACTTGATATCGTTTTAAATTGCCTTTTTCACTGGTTGCTTCTTCTGGATTCGTTAAAGCAACACTCATTTGAATAGCTCTATCTGGTCTAAAGTTAGCAAATATCACTGCGTCATTTTCACAAATCGTACAACCTTCTGTGACAATATATGGTTTTACAAATTCATCAGTAATGCCTTCTTGATAACTTTCATCTATACCTGAAAGTAATCCTTTAATAGGTGCATCACCAAAGACAAGTGCATCGTAAGCAAGTTGGGTTCTATCATAGTTCTTGTCCCGATCCATAGCATAATATCTACCACTTACGACACCTAAAGATACTCCTTTTGCACGTGCAGCATCTAATTTAGTTAAATACTGTTTAGCCGATGTAGGTGGAACATCTCTTCCATCTAAAAATGAATGGACAACTACTTTTTCTACGCCTCGTTTGATGGCTTGGTTCATCAAATAAATGATATGATCAATATGTGAATGTACACCACCATCAGAAAGTAGTCCCATAATGTGCAATGTAGAATGGTGTTGAATGGCATGTTCCATAGCATGAGCAATAGCCGGCATTTGATCTAGCGTATGCTCACGGCAAGCAATATTGACTCTTGTTAAAGATTGAAATACAACACGACCTGCACCAATATTCAAATGTCCTACCTCACTATTTCCCATTTGACCATCAGGTAGTCCTACTGCCTCACCTGATGCCCCAATTAAAGTATGAGGATACGTTTGAAATAAATAATCTAAATTAGGTTTTTTAGCACAAGCGATGGCATTTCCATCTTGATTATCTCTTATGCCAAATCCATCCATAATAACTAACATAACTAATTTTTTTTGACTCATTTGATTACCTCTTTATGATATTTTATCTTCACAATATATTATACTATGATATATTATACTCCTTTTATTTCTACTTTTCTACTCTTTTGAACTTACCCATCTAGAAAATACATATTTATATAGGTAATAAATTAGACCACTTGTAATAGGCCATTTTACAACCAAAACAATAAGACGAAGAGGGAGTTTCACAAGCATACTTTCCCAACCATAATATAATGTCAAATAGATGGAATTGATAGCAGTTGCACTAATTGATGTAATAAACACAACAGCAAATAATACTATAATTTTTATGTCTTTTTTGTAAAAAAGGCCTCCCATTGCTCCCCAAACTAAAGTTGTAAACATCATAATGAAAGAAAACGGATAAGGGGAAAAACAAAGACCATAAATTAAATCAGCACCAAGTGCACACAATGTGCCATAAAAAGGTCCTGCAATGATACCCGCTATAAATAATGGGATATCCCAAAAACTAATTCTAAATTCACCATTTCCAATTGAAAAAAACTTCAATACGACACCAAGTGCCATTAAAATAGCTAGCATTACTAATTTTTTTGTGTTTATTTTGAACATGTCTTTACCTCCATTGCACTATATTATAGCATATTCTTTAAGAATCCCTCCCATTTTACATCAAAATATATCATCTACATTTTATAGACGATATATCTATTGTTTAACAATAGATATAACATTTATGTTTACTTTGCAAATAATTCCTATACTAGGTTTTTAAATTAGACTAAACTACCCACACTAATGCACTCAGTGCTACTATCAATACTGTAAAAGAGATGAGAGCGCCATACTTGATAAATTGCAAAAAACCAAATTTGATTTGAGCGTTTCGTAAAATAGACATCCACATGATTCCCGCAAGCGCTCCAAGAGGAGTAAAGTAGGCCCCAATATTAGAAGATATAATTGTACTATACATACTTTCAGTTAAAAAAATGGAATTAGAAGAGGAAATAATATTTTCAAATAACACACTCATTGGAATATTATTTAGTACATTGCAAAATAAATAAGAAGTAAATCCATAAGCATAAATAGTGGATTCTTTTGTCTGACATATACTATCCAATATACTAACTATGCATTGAATCATTCCTCCTTTATCTAAAGCTAGCACAACCACATACATAGATAATACAAACGGAATCAAAGACCAAGGCGCCCTTTTGTATACCTTAATTATCCATTTTTCTTTCTTGATGATACAAATTACCGACATTATGATTGTAAGCGATATAGCAGATATAACGGCGATTATCCACATTTCTATATCTATATATGCTGATATGATTAGTAAAATAGTACAAACAAATAAATGAAATAGACATACCATTATTACAAAGGGATTTAGTTTTTGGTGTTCTACTTCACTAGGACATGAAAAAGGTTGTTGTAAAGAGCGATGAAAAAGGAGTAAAAGCAGAATAGTCGCAACCACTCCACCTACTAATGTAGGTAGTGCCATTATCTGAAAATAATCAATAAAAGAAATATGCGAACTGCTTGCTAGAAAAATATTGGTAGGATTACCAATCACAAAAAGCATTGACCAAGTATTAGCAAAGACAAATTCTGCTACCAAATAAGGGATGGGATTGATTTTTGTATGTTTGGCAAAATAACAAATAAATGGTGTAAATGTTAAAATAATAATATCATTAGAAGTAAAGATTGTTAAAATAGAAACGACAATTGAAATGGAAATAAACAAAGCAAACTGGCTCTTTTTCACTTTTTTTGTTGCCATATAAGCACACATTTGAAAAAATCCTGCCTCATCTAGAGCAATCGATAAAATACTCATAGAAATAAATAAAGTAAGTATTTCTAGGGGATTCATACCTTTATTTTCAGTAACCATTTTTTGAAGCGTATCAAGTGATATCGGTGTAAATAACATAATGTTTATCGCACCAATCAATGCAACTAACCAAAATGACTGTAATTTGATTTTTCCAATCTGAATGGATGGTTTAATGAGGATAAATAAAACCAAACAAATAATGGTAATTATGGCAAGAATTAAACTAAGACTCATACTTTTTTTCCTTCTTCATATTGATACTTTTTATTCATTTCAATATTATAGCATATTTTATCATTTTGAATGTAAACTTTACAACAAAAACAGTCCCATTCATCAATAGGACTGTTTTTTCTTTATTCTAGAATTTTTCATCTTGATATAGTTACTTTATATTTATTATTGGTATGCTTATTTTGCCATTTTATCTTTCTGATCAAAAATAATTTTAAGCGCACTTTTTTCTAGTCTAGATACTTGAGCCTGAGATATCCCCAATTCCTCGGCTATTTCCATTTGGGTTTTATTATCATAATATCTGCTATAAATGATACCTTTTAATCTTTCATTTAATTTAGCAATACCTTCATTAATAATCATTTGATTGAGTTTTTGTTCTTCCGTTTCATACGTATCTGCTATTTGATCAATTAAATAAATCTCATCTCCACCATTACTATAAATGGGACTATAAATAGAAACAGGTTCTTGAATGGCTTCAAGTGCAATGATTACATCAATCATATCCATCTCAATTCCTTGTGCAATCATCTCGATTGAAGGTTCCATTCCATGGCTTTGAAAATATTTTTCTTTAAATTGTAAAGCTTTATAAGCAGTATCCTTAATAGATCGGCTAATTCTAACGACCGAATTATCCCTTAAATATCTTCTGATTTCACCAATGATCATCGGTACCGCATAAGTAGAAAATTTTACTCCATGAGAAAAATCAAAATTATCAATGGCCTTGATTAACCCCATAGCACCTACTTGAAATAAATCATCTAAGTCCTCACCACGATTGTTGAATTTTTTCACTACACTGAGTACCAATTTTAAATTCCCTTCTACCAAAATATCCCTAGCTTCCATGTCTCCAGATTGACTTCTTTGAATCAGTTCCATCATTTCTTCTTGAGGAAGAACCTTTAAATCCAAGGTATTTACACCTGTAATCTCAACTTTATTACGCATATTCTTCACCTTCCAAAAGAATTATGCGCATTCATCATCTTTTTTATGCAACACTTCAAAAAGTGGCGTCTTTTTTCTCCTTTTATCCTATAAAAGAAATCTCATTTTAAGCTATTTTCACTAAGTTTTCAATATCTTGACGCATTTTTTCAATAATTCGTTTTTCTAATCGAGAAATGTAAGATTGTGATATTCCGAGTTGGTCAGCTACTTCTTTTTGCGTAAGTGGAGTAGCACCAAATAACCCATATCGCATAATCATAATTTCTCTTTCCCTTTTATTTAAACGATCTAATGCATAATATAGGTTACGAATATCTTCTTCTTCGGTTAATTTCGTTAATGCTAAAGTTTCTTCTGAACTGATAATATCAGACAATATCATTTCATTTCCTTCCGAATCTATACTCAATACTTCATCTAAAGAATATTCTTGGCGTACCTTTTGAGTTTTTCTAAGATACATCAAAATTTCATTTTCAATACATCTTGAAGCATAGGTTGCAAGTTTAATATTTTTTTCCATCTTAAAAGTTTGAATCCCTTTGATTAATCCTATTGAACCAATACTAATCAAATCTTCCATATTAATTTTAGTTGATTCAAATTTTTTTGAAATAAACACAACAAGCCTTAAGTTATGTTCAATCAGTTTATTTCTTGCTTCAATATCTCCTTCTTTGACTAATAATAATAATTGGGTTTCCTCTTCTTCTTGAAGTGGTTGTGGCAATAAATTATTGCTGTTGATATAAAAACAACTAGTTTGCACCTTGATGCCAAATATTTTATCTAATAATCTTTTCAATAATCCTATCATCCTTTTATCTCCTTTACCTATCTATTATAATGTGTAGACCTATCTTATTTTGTTGAAAAATGCATATAACATTATGAAATATCCCGGTGTAAAATCACTTGATATTCCATTTGTTTCACAAACGCATAGGCAACTACATAAGATTGATTTTTTGTTTGCAATAGGGGGCCCCTATAGATATCGATTTGACTATTTCCATCAATCGTTTGTATAGCTAAACAATCTATTTTTTTAAACTGACAGTCTTGATAGGTTTGATTGACATAGACAATAGGCATTTCATAATAATAAGAAGTATTGCCTGTATCATAATACCCTTTCATATGATGGGTTCCAATTTGTATATCCATTTGCAAATGTTGTTCTTTTTGAAAGAATTTTTGATAATTTTGTATAATGTATAACACAATAACATATACTAAACTAACTAACATTAGAATTACACTTTTGACTTGAAAAACAAATAAAGTTCCAATAAAAGCCATTGTGAGAAAATAGAAAAGAACAATTTCAATAATCTTAACCTTAACATTCCCAGGATGAAATGCTACTATACCAATGAAAATTCCCGCAATATATCGTAAAGCAAAATAGGTGCGGTAGGGCAATAAATACAAAAAAAGAAGACCCACCGATAATGCAAGTGCAAGTAGCAAGCGAATCAAGCTTAATTTTTCTTTAAAGAAAAAAGCAATGGTTTTGATAAAAGCCCAATTCACCACAACGGTTGATAATATTAATAAGTCTAAATATACAATCATTTGGATCACCTATATCCATTATACAAAAAAAAGAGTGTTTTTTTTGTATAATTCTAGGAAGAATTGGAAAAATATATTGACTTTTTACCAAAATTATGCAATAATACTATAGAAAGGAGATGATGAGATGCATATATCTGAAATCAAAAAAAATGCCAAGGCTCAATTAAATGGAAACTGGGGACTTACAATCGGTGTATATATACTGACTATGGTGATTCTAGGTGCGGTTTCTTTCACTTTCGTTGGTACAATATTGATTGGTGGTCCTATGATGATTGGATTAACTACCTATTTTGTTCACCTTGTACGAAAGCAAAATAATGATTTTAATGATATGTTTTCAGGATTTAACAACTTTGTTCGAAATTTCTTATATTACTTATTGAGTTCTATTTATACTTTCTTATGGAGTTTGCTATTTATCATACCTGGTATTATCAAAGCATTGAGCTATAGTATGGCCCCTTATATCATTTACGATAATCCAGATATTGACGCCAATGATGCCATTACTCAAAGCAAAGAAATGATGAAAGGACATAAATGGGAGTTATTCTGTTTATATCTTAGCTTTATTGGTTGGCTATTGCTTTCAGTTCTTACATTTGGTATTCTTTATATGGTTTATGTTGGACCCTATATGATGACTGCTCAAGCTAATTTCTATGAACAATTAAAAGCCCAACAAAATCAATAATTCAAAGAAGACAATCAAAAAAGATTACAGTACACTGTAATCTTTTTATTTTTTCTTATTTTACTGGTTTAGGTCCAGCATTTACAATTTCAGTTGGCATATTAGGGTACTTTTTAGCAAAGTTATCATTGAACATTTGAGCAAGTTTATTAGCTTGTTCATCATATGCTGCTTTATCTTGCCACATGCCACGTGCATCTAACATTTCATTTGGAACATTAGGGCAACTTACTGGATAATCTACATTAAATACATCATGATGTTTGAATTCTACATTATCAAAAGATCCATTTAATGCGGCTGTAACCATTGCACGAGTATAAGAAAGCTTCATACGTTTTGCGCCAGAAGCTGCAGAGCCTCCTGCCCAACCTGTATTTACTAAATATACCTTTGTACCATATTTTTCAAGTTTTTCACCTAACATTTCTGCATAAACAGATGGATCCATTGGCATAAATGGTTCACCAAATAAAGTAGAGAAAGTTGGCTGTGGTTCAGTAACACCACGTTCTGTTCCTGCAAGTTTTGAAGTAAATCCTGTTACAAAATGATACATTGCTGCATTTTTATCTAAACGGCTGATTGGAGGAAGAACACCAAATGCATCAGCTGTTAAGAAAATAACAACTTTAGGAATACCACCAACTCCTGGAATTTGAGCATTATTGATATAATTAACTGGATAACCTACACGTGTATTTTCAGTTAAACTTCCATCATAGAAATCAAATTCACGAGTTTCAGGATTCATAACAACATTTTCTACTAAAGAACCAAATTTAATAGCATTGTAAATATCAGGTTCATTTTCAGCAGAAAGGTTAATACATTTTGCATAACATCCACCTTCAATGTTAAATACACCATCAGGTGACCATCCATGTTCATCATCACCAATTAATTTTCTAGCAGGGTCAGCAGAAAGAGTAGTTTTACCTGTTCCTGATAATCCAAAGAATACTGCAGTTTCTTCAGTTTCAGGATCCATATTTGCTGAACAATGCATTGGTAATACATTCATTTTTGTTAAAACATAATTCATTGTAGAGAATACACTCTTTTTGATTTCACCAGCATATTGAGAACCACAAATAACAATCATATGTGCTTCATAATCAATCATAATAGCAGCTTCACTATTAACACCATCTACAACTGGATCGCATTTAAACCCAGGTGCACATAAAATAGTGTAATCAGGATCACCATATACAGCCAATTCTTCAGCTGTAGGGCGAATCAATAATTGATGAATGAACATATTTTGACTAGCAAGTTCATTAATAATTCTGAATTTTTGTGTGTATTTTTTATCAGCTCCTGCAAAGCCATCAAAAATAAATACTTCACGGCCTTGCAAATATGCTGCAACTTTTCCTTTAATCGCATCAAATTTTTCTCTAGAAATTGGACGATTGACACTTCCCCACGCAATTTCATTATGAACGCCTTCAGTATCCACAATGAATTTATCTTTAGGAGAACGACCAGTGTACTTTCCAGTTGTAACAACTAAAGCACCAGTGTTTGAAAGTGTACCTTCACCACGACGTAAAGCAGCCTCTGTCAATTGTGCAGGTGTTAAATTACGATATACTGCTTTAGGACTAATTATACCTAGTTTTTCGATTCCGTATGTTTCCATTTTTTTAATCTCCTCCTTGTATTTTCTTGAAAATATTATTTTTTGAATCATCTATAATATTTTTCTCAAATCTTAATTATTTTATCATATTTGCAAATTAAAATCAATCAATTGACACTGACTATCTATGCGTTTTATTCACATCTCTTATATCATTTTATACATATAAAATATGAAAAAAGAAAGAGATTTTTGTTTTCTCCTTCTTTTTTTCTATGACTCAAACTTTTTGTTGCAAATTGGTATTCGAATTACCGTTTTGCATCGATCTATACTACACTTTCTAGGATCACTTAAATAAATTTCATGATGATACCTAGATTTCAAATCTACTTCATACCCCTCTTTTTCCATATACTCGTGTAAATTTCTAATGGTTGAAGGCTCATCATCATAACTACCTAAATGCATACATTGTATACATTTTCCCTCCTCGTAACAAAAGAATTCTACTTTTGAAAAATTTATCTTTTTCTTTTTAGTTGCTTCTTGAATGGCCCATTCAAAATCTCCTTTGGTGACAAAATCAGGTAAACGTATCATCGAAATAAAACAGAATGTTTCTTTTTGTTGATAATCCATACTGGTCTTTCCCTCTTGCCACCATAGTCCTTCTAATGGAGGGACAACATAATCAAAATAGCCCTCAATCAAGTGATCTTTCTTTTTGCTCATTTTAATAGTATATGCTATTGTATACAAAAGGCTAATGGATTGCTTATATTCACTATTTTCATCATTGGGATTTCCCTTCCCCTTAACCGCTAGATAATTCATACAAGGTATATCTACTATCATCGGATTGGTTTTGGGCATATAAAATACTTTGTACTCTTTTTTATAATCAAATGCCATATGTTTTCCTCTACTACTTTATTGATATATATAAATAACAATGTGCTTTTTTATCCTCTGTATAATCACTTGGTACACTCGATTCAAAATCTTCTAAAAATGACCGGTGAATAATTTCATCTTGTTGATATGTCCATACTCGATGCCAAGCTTTTTGCGTTGCTTCAACTACATTTTCACCGCTTTCATCTATTTTAATATAAGAGCCTTTCTGAACTTCTTCTTCCATAATCTTAAAAAAATCATTGGTTACCCCCATAATAGTTAGCATATATTCACCTGATGCATCAGATTCATACTGATGATATTTAGCAACTGGTGATATTTCTTTTTGAAATATTCCTTCGCTATCAAATAGAAGAGGTAATTTCCCACTCAATATATCTTGCCATAATGCGTTAATTTCTCCTATTCTATCTAAAGCGTTACTCGTTTTTATACTTACACTTTCTAATTTATAACTCATTATTATTTCTCTCCTATTGCATTTTATGATACGTTTTGATATGCTTGTTTAATTTTTTCATAGCCCATTCATAATGCGCTGATGTTACTGAGATACAGTAGCTCCCAATATGAGTGGTCCCTGTCCAATCGTAATACTTTTTTGTAAACAGTTCTTCTTGACTGAGACGTTCAATCCATGCCATTACTTGTTCATGACTTTTTTTTAACATCTGATAAGCGTCTTCATATGATGTTTCTTGATGCTTTTTAACTAATTCAATATTCATTTTTGGGTATGTTTTCCAGTTATATGGATGTGGTAAAAACGAACACCTCATTTGGTGCATATTGATATCTAACCATTTGATACACAACATATGCCATTCATATAAATGAATTAAAACATCTTTTACATTTCTATCTCTATCTTCAAACATAAAAGTTACCTTTTTTTCTTCTTCACTCATTTGATCAAGAAGTTGATATAACCGAAGGAAAGTTGCCTTTGCTACTGCTAATAATTCTTCTTTATTTATTGGTCTTGCCATAATAATACCTCCTTCTTCTATTATACCATAACAAATATGACAACATTATGTCATATTTTATAAAAAGATTGGATTTTTTCTACTCGTTTTAGTAATTCCTCTTGTACACACTTTGGCTCTAATACTCGTAATCCATCACCAAATGTGAGTAAATATCCATAAATCCATGCATCATGAGGTAAATCAATTTCAACAATTAGATTTTTTTCTTTATCTTCACGAATACAACTCAAGTCAAATTCATCATAAACTCGGTATGCAAGGTATTTCGATACCCATAATTGAAGATGAATCAAATGAGTATATTGTTCTTGACCATCAAAAGGAGGAGCAATATACTTTGATCCATCAAATGGTGTAGTAAGCATTTCAACATTTATCATTCTGTTTAATTTAAAAATACGATAATCTTCTTTGGATAAACAATAGGCTTGCACATACCAAGCATTGGATTTGAGTATAAATTTAAGGGGATATACCCTACGATTTGTAGTTTGACCATAAGAACTCACGTATGAAAAAGAAAGAGTTAAATTTTTTAAAATAGCCTCTTTTACAATATTAAATTTTGTTTGGTCAGATAATGCATTCCCCCATCTTGAAAAATCAATCTCAATCCAGTTGGTCCTAGGTTTTTGAAACAATGATGATAACTTAGAAAGAGTTTCCTCCATATCTATGTTTTGGGTAGAAGATATACTTTGCAAAGCAAAAAGAATATGACTTTGTTCTTCCTCTGTTAAATGAGTTTTATTTAACACGTAATCACTTGATAGAAAAACACCTCCATTTTGACCCCGAGTCGTTTGAACTGGAATACCTGCGGTAAGGAGCACATCTAAATCACGCATAATGGTTCGCTCCGATACCTCAAAGTGTTTAGCTAATTCCGCAGTTGTAACAATTGGTTTTTCTAGTAATATATATATCATTTCAAATAATCGACTTGTTTTCATTATTATTTCTCCTTTTTTTGATGAATATATAAAATAAAAAGATGTAAACACTTTTTGCTTACATCTTCATTTGTAGTTTTATTTAAAACGATTTTGAAGCCAACTTGGTACTTTTGTTTCCTTTGGTGTTTCTTTGGTTGTACCTGTTCCTACATAAGGTGTTCTTGGTGCTTCTGTTGGTACTACTCTTGGTGACTCATATTGAGGTTGTTGTGGTTTTATGTTTTCATTGGCTTTCGCAGTAGAATCAAACCCTGTCGCAATAACCGTAACAATTACTTCACCATTGAGTTCTAAATTAAATCCTGTACCATAAATAATATCAATTTCAGTAGATGATGCATTACGAATCTCAGACACAATTTCTTGTACTTCTTTCATAGTAATATCTGGATCACTTGTAATTTGAATAATGGCATCCGTTGCCCCATTGATATCTACTTCTAATAAAGGACTACTAATGGCTTGACGCGCAGCTGTGATAGCACGATTAGGCCCACTAGCCTTACCAATACCCATTAATGCTGTACCCTTACCAAATAAAACTGCTTTAACATCCGCAAAGTCAACATTTACCAATCCTGGTAATGTAATCATTTCAGATATACCTTGTACACCACGACGAAGTACTTCATCTGCTTCACTAAATGCTTCCAAATAAGTTGTATTCGTACCAATAATCTCTAATAATTTATCGTTTGGTACTACAACCAATGTATCTACATAAGGACGCATTTGTTCAATACCGGTTAATGCCTGCTGCATTCTTCTTTTTCCCTCAAAACTAAATGGTTTGGTGACAATTCCTACCACAACACATCCAGCTTCTTTTGCATATCTAGCAATGACAGGAGCAGCACCTGTACCAGTACCTCCACCCATACCTGCAGTAATAAATACCAAATCTGTATTTTCTAGGATTTCTCTAATTTCTGCTTCCGACTCTTCTGCAGCACGTCTACCTACATCAGGATTCGCACCTGCACCAAGCCCTTTCGTTAGTTCTGTTCCAATTGGAATTTTGTGTTCAGCCTTAGATAAACGCAAAACTTGACAGTCTGTATTAATGGATATATATTCTACGCCTGTTACATCATTATCAATCATTCGGTTTACGGCATTTCCACCACCGCCACCTACACCAATTACCTTTAAAACTGGTTTTGCTGAAAGCATATCTTGGGCATGATTCATCATAAATTCCTCCTTTTGTGCCGTTATTATAGCACAATTTTTTGATTAATTCAACTATTTACTTTATATTTCCAATTCTCATTACATCACGAGCAATCATCAATTCCTCATTTGTTGGAATAACTAAAACTTTAATTTTTGATTGTGGTGTAGAAATCAGCGCATTTTCTCCTCTTACTTGATTTAATGTAGTATCAATATCAACACCTAATGCTTCTTTTAGTCTCAAGCAAATATTTTCTCTTGTTTCTGGTGAATTTTCACCAATACCTGCAGTAAAGATAATTGCATCTGCACCACCCATATATACAAAATAACTACCAATATAATCGGCTACTTTCTTTTCTTGCATACGAAGAACTAGGTCTGCTCTTGGATTCTCATGTTGAACAGCCCTCAAGTCTCTTGAGTCACTTGATACACCAGAGATACCTAAATATCCTGATTTCTTATTTAAAATAGTATTCACTTCCTCAGAAGTTTTTCCCTCTTTTCTACAAATAAAATCCACAATCGCTGGATCAATTGTGCCAGAGCGTGTTCCCATTGGTGTTCCATCTAGTGGCGTAAGCCCCATTGTTGTATCCACACATTTCCCATATTTTACTGCAGCTAAACTCACACCATTTCCCATATGACACGTAATCAAACGAAGTTCTTCAATTGGTTTACCTAAAAAAGCCGCTGCTTCTTGCGATACAAACTTATGGGATGTACCATGAAATCCATATTTTCTAATTCCATACTTTTCATACCATTCATAAGGTACTGCATACATATATGCTTCCTTATCCATTGTCAAATGGAAAGAAGTATCAAAAACACCTACATTAGGCACACCTGGAAGCACTTGCATAAATGCATTTACGCCCATCAAATTGGCAGGATTATGCAGAGGACCTAAATCATTTACTGATGCAACTTTTTCAATAGATTCCTTTGTCATCAATACGGAGTCATTAAAATGCTCTCCACAATGAAGAATACGATGTCCTACTCCTGATATATCTTCTAATTTAGAAACAATCTTTTTTTCAATTAATATATTTAAAAGCATCTCTACTGCTTCTTGATGATTTTGAATGTTAACGTCAAATTCCTCTTTTTGACCATTATATTTAATTTTAAAATGAGGATCATCGAGACCAATTTTTTCAAATATTCCTTCTGTAATAACTTCTTCTTCAGGCATCTCTAATAATTTAAACTTTAGAGATGAACTACCAGCATTTACTGACATAATTTTAAACATATATTTGCCTCCAACATTCATTTTCTATGCTTATTTATTATAACACATCACAAAAATTTTTTCAAGTAGTTTAATATAACATTATTTGATTAGAAAAACATCCGACAAAAACCGGCAAATTATAAAAAATATCTTTTTCCACTTATAATCAACTAAAAATAAAGAAAATAGTTACCCCTTAGGATAACTATGTTTGATTTGACTGTTTTATCTTTTCTTTCTAAATATCATCAAGGTTGTTGTAAGTGTAAGTATACTTATGATGAGTGTCATTGCACTTGCTTTCTTACATCCTTTTAATGGTTCTCCCT
>JAMPDF010000008.1 GCA_023665755.1 Prevotella sp. | reverse complement strand
TAGTTTGAAAAAGCGAAAATAGGACGTTGCCAGCTCCTTTCTATATTCATTTGAATACCTAAGACATTCACACTTACGCACGTATGGAGGATTAGCTCAGCTGGGAGAGCATCTGCCTTACAAGCAGAGGGTCGGCGGTTCGAGCCCGTCATCCTCCACCATTGTGCCGACTTAGCTCAATCGGTAGAGCAACTGACTTGTAATCAGTAGGTTGTGGGTTCAATTCCTATAGTCGGCACCATTAGGATGTCCTCGTAGCTCAGTTGGCAGAGCAACTGACTTTTAATCAGTGGGTCGGACGTTCGAATCGTCTCGGGGACACCATCTTTTTTTACAATCACGTATGCCTGAGTGGCGGAATAGGTAGACGCGCAGGACTTAAAATCCTGTGGTAGCAATACCGTGCCGGTTCGACCCCGGCCTTAGGCACCATCACAACGTGGGTCCATAGCTCAGCTGGGAGAGCACCTGTTTTGCACGCAGGGGGTCGAGGGTTCGAGTCCCTTTGGATCCACCATTTTTTTAAACTTGATATTATGGCGGTGTAGCTTAGCTGGCTATAGCGTCCGGTTCATACCCGGAAGGTCGGGGGTTCAAGTCCCTCCGCCGCTACCATTTTATCATTCTAAGGAATGGACCTTTAGCTCAGTTGGTCAGAGCCCCCGGCTCATAACCGGTTGGTCCTAGGTTCGAGTCCTAGAAGGTCCACCATAATATAAAAAATACGGAGAAATACCCAAGTCTGGCTGAAGGGATCGGTCTTGAAAACCGACAGGGTGTAACAGCCGCGGGGGTTCGAATCCCTCTTTCTCCGCCATTTTTTTGAGAACGCGGAGTAGAGCAGTTGGTAGCTCGTCGGGCTCATAACCCGGAGGTCGTTGGTTCGAATCCTTCCTCCGCAACCAAGGTTCCATGGTGTAGTGGTTAACATGCCAGTCTGTCACACTGGAGATCGCGGGTTCAAGTCCCGTTGGAACCGCCATTTTGTTGGCTAGGTAGCTCAGTCGGTAGAGCAATGGACTGAAAATCCATGTGTCGCCGGTTCGATCCCGGCCCAAGCCACCATAATGAAAAATTTAAGAACTTAATCGAAAGATTAGGTTCTTTTTTTGTTTTTTAATCCCTCGCTAGAAATAAGAAAAGAACCACTCTAAAAAAAAGAGAAAGACTATTCTGTTTATAAAAAATAAAAAATCCCTAAAAGGGATTACATAGAAAAAGGCGGCAGAAGGTAAAAATTTTTACAGGAATATTCCAGGCCCACAGGCTCAAATATACGAGAGCCTTAACACCTTTTCCACAATAATTATATCAAATAAAAATAAATAATCAATAAAAGTGATGAAAATTATATTTTGCCGATTTAATTTTGTATATGTTATAGTTGTAGAAATAGAAAAAACTTAGTAAATTATACTAAAATTTTTCTATTCATTTTCATCTGTATATTTAGGTTTTTTTAAATATGGACATGTCGTTATTTTAGTAGTACAATTATCTGTATAAAAACAATCTCCACATTTCTCGTTTTTTCTTTTTTTTGCATTTTTTAGCTCCATGAACTCTCCCCCTTTTTTATTAGTATAACCAAATTGTAAAAATCTATGTAATTATTAAAAAAAATACTGAAATTATGTTATAATAAGAAATAAATAGATATAAATAGTTAAGGTTAGGTGTATATATGAAAGTATCAATAAATCAAAAAGTGTACCAAATAGAGGATACAGACAGTCCCCTTTTTTTACTAGATTTCTTGATTAAGGAAAATATTCTTTTAATCTCTGATATAGAGTTTTTAAAAACATTTGATGATATAAAAGTAGAAATGGAGTCATGTGCTGATTTAGTAAATGCTAAAGATGTTATTCTTGAAGACGGGCAAGTTATATATACTTTATCAGATAAGATTGTTGCATATTATAATGCATTGTGGGTCTCTAATTTTTTTTCTATAGATAAAATCGAGTTAGATGAAAGCAATTATCATATTTTAATATGTGAACCACACATATATCAAGAATGCTTCAGTGCATATCAAGATAAAGGTTTTCAAGATATAATTAATTTAAAATTTGCGGAAATGATTTATTATCTTGAGGTAAGTCATCAGTTATTACTAGATAAGTCTAAAAAACTAGATTTAATACGCCAAGATCCTATATGGATTGTTAAACATAATTTACTACATTACCCGGCTAATAGAGTATTAAACATAAAATCTCCTGAAGAAATAGCAGCTATTTTAATCAAAGAATATTATCAAAGAATCCGTCATATTGAAAAGCCTATTCACATAACATATATCACCACTTCTTCTTTATCCTATCATACAGTAAGGTCTCAAATCTTGTGCACAAATTCTATGATTGACCAAGTCGTATTGATGAATCAATTTGAGGTTATAGGGAGTGGAGTTTGTTATGACGGAGGCATTTCAAAAGAAATTTATATAAAAGATACAGTAGAAATAGATACTCCCTATAATGCTATGATTGTTTTTCAGTTATTTGAACAAATGGGATTTAAAACAGAGTCCTTTGAGACAAGTATAAATGATGATATTTTGTGGATTTGTGCTAGATATAAAGAGGTTACATTTGATGCATGTGTTTGCCCTAAATTTTTAAGCATAGAACAACTAGATGCACTGACTGATGTTGATTTTATTTTTATAGCGGATACTTTTCCTCATTTACAATATCAGAAGATGACAGCTTTTTTAGAGGATTACAATATGAATCATATATATAAAAAATTTTTATTATATCCTGGTTATTCTACTATATGTAGGAGATAATAATGAATATATCTAAGACCTTATTCAAAAATTTAACAAGATGCAAAAATTTTCCAAGTCTATATGATATATACATGAATCGTTCATTCCATGAAGTACAGGCTATAGATGGAAAGAAACTTGAAAAAGATCACGCAATTATTCAAGCAATGAATCAACTTTCACAAACAAATATTGAATTCCATCAAGAGGAAATAGTAGAAATGCTTAGTGAAATGTTTGACCTAGAAACTGGAGAAGATTTAACAAGTATTACAAATCCACAACTAGAGGCATTTCAGGATATTTTTACCGAGGTAGAACGACTAGCTATCTTGCATGTTTCAAATGTATTTCAACACCCCATTATGGCTTCAACAAATACATACGAACAAAAAAAGTATGAATACAGATATGATGGGAATACGTTTTATTGCTTCTTAGATGGTTATTTAGAAGATGAAGAGAAGATTTATATTTTTGAGGTAAAGGCGACGACCAGTAAAAAATATGATGATTTGAAGATGAAAATAAAACAAGAAGAAATTCCTCTTTTTAAGTCAAATAAAGAAGGAATTGCTGTATTTGTAGGTGATCAATTAGTAGACCAAAAAATAGGAAGTAAGACTATTACGCAAGAAATGATAGATAAGAAAAAGCAAAAATTATTGAATCGCTATTCAGATTGTGGAAAATATATATATGATTTGTCTGTAGAACGTCACATTATTGAACAATCTTTGTCCCAAAAGCCATTAAAAAAACCAAAATCAATAGCGTATTATTTAGTGGTTTTGAATGCTGAATATCGTTTTAGTGGTCGATACAATAGTCAACAGCAGCCAGTTTATGATCAAGATGCAAAAGGGAATGCGCTATTTAAAATATATGACTTTAGCGATATCACAGAGCAGTATCAAAATCAAATTCAAATAGAACGTGATCAGTTAATGCATCAATTAACCTATTTAGAAATTCACTCTCATCAATTGGGTGAATATTGTGAATATAAGAAAACTACCGCTTGCAAATTTTGTAAAATTTGCATGAAAGATGTATTATGTGAAGGTTCTATTTTAGAATATACAGGTAAGCATTATGCTTTCTCAGAAGAACAAAAAGGAAAGAAAAAAATAATATCTGTTTATGATTTAATCAATAGAGGCTGTACCACAATGGAACAAGCATACCCTTATGTAACTAAGCTTGATCATATTGTAGAATATCAAAGTTTTCTAAATCATCAACCTTATATAGATAAAGAACGAATACGATATGCGCTTGCGTCAATTCAATATCCTATTTATTATTTAGATTTTGAAAGCTATAATTGTCCACTTCCACGATATAAAGGTGAAAGTCCTTATCAGCAATCTTTATTTCAGTATTCACTACATATTGAAAAAACTGAAAATCAGTGTGATTTGGTTCAAAATCATCGTGAGTTTTTGGCACCTGATCATCAAGATCGAAGATTAGAATTGGTAAAACAACTGATAAAAGATATTGATTTATCAGCTGGTGGTACTGTAATGGTATACAACAAATCGTTTGAAAAGACTAGATTAAAAGAACTTTCATATATATATCCTCAGTATAAGAAAGAATTAGATACGATTAATAAGCATATATTTGATTTACTAGAAGTATTGAAGGGAACGACATCACTTTATGAAAAGGTGTTGCCTGAAGAGGTTATGAGTGAATCAAATCAAAAACCAAGTTTTACGTATTATCATTATTTGATGCATGGATCTTTTTCAATTAAAAAAGTTTTACCTTTATTTACTGATTTATCATATCAAGATTTAGAAGTAAAAAATGGTACTGAGGCCATTATTACTTATGGATTACTTCCTTATTTTAGTGAGGAGGAATATCAAAATAAATACTTAGCATTGCGTACATATTGCAGACAAGATACTTGGGCTATGGTATGTATATTAAGAGGATTGAAAAAAGAAGTGTTAGAATAGGCTAGGAAAATAAAATGAGATTCTTTAAATTTAAAGAATCTCATTTTATTTTTTATGTTACTTTATTTCTGGCCATATACCAATCAAGTCATAATCCGTTGCTTCTACAATTTTAACTTTTCTAATTGTACCCACATAACCTTCATGGAAAGCAGAAAAAATATATATAGCTCCATCCACATCATCAGGTGCATAATGATAGCTTCTAGCTGTATATCGTTGATATCTTGCATCATAGTGGTCTATAATACAATCAAATGTTTGGCCAATTAAGCTTTGATGATATTGGAGAGAAATTTCATTTTGCAATTCCATAATCATATTTTTTCGTTTATTCATTATAGAAGAATCTACTTTGGGGTACATCTCAAAACCTGGTGTATCTTCTTCATCAGAATAGGTGAAAACACCCAGTCTATTGAATTTTTGGTTAGATACAAAATCGTATAAGATCCGAAAATCCTCTTTCGTTTCTCCAGGAAATCCTACAATGAGGGTTGTTCGGATGACCGCATTAGGTATTTGACTACGAATAGATTGCATTAAGTGCGTAAGAAAATCTTGGTTTCCTCTTCTATTCATAGCGGTTAACATATGATTTGAGGCATGCTGAATAGGAATATCAAAGTATCTAGCAACTTTTGAATTTGTTTTGATTTCTTCTATAAGTTCGTTTGTGATTTCATCTGGATATAAGTAAAGTACACGAATTATTTCAAAAGACTCTATTTTGGATAATTCATGTAACAATGTCGCTAAAGTCTTCCCTTCCTTTAAATCGCTCCCATAACGAGTTGTATCTTGACCAATCAGTGTAATTTCTTTGACGCCTTGATTGGCTAAATAATAGGCTTCTTCTAAAAGGCTATCAAAAGATCTACTCTTAAATGGACCTCGAATAAGTGGAATTGCACAATAACTACAGCGGTTATTACAACCTTCGGAAATGCGCAAATAAGCACTATGTGGCAAAGTTGTAATCACACGATTTGTATAGTCCATTGAATAAGAAGTTGGCGTATGAAGTATTTTTTGAAATACTTCATCAATATGATCATAATCTTGAATAGGAAAGTAGATATCTACTTCAGGGATTTCTCGTTTTAGGTCCTCTAAATAACGTTCTACTAAACAACCCATAGCAATAATAGTTCTATTTCTTTTTTGTTCTACTAAATCCAAAATGGTGTCAATGGCTTCCTTTTTAGCGCTTTCAATAAAACCACAAGTATTTACAACTAAAATATCTGCTTGACTTAGTTCATTTGTAATTTCAATTTGATATTTCTTGGCTACACCTAAAAATAATTCTGTGTCAATTAGATTTTTAGCACAACCAAGTGAAATCATTCCAAGTTTCATTTCTTCACCTATATTCGTTAAAAGTTTTTATATCAATATATTATACTATAATAGACAAATATTTTCAAATTTATTAGGTCTTATTTTTGACCAAATGCTAATTTTTTGTTATAATATATATAAAGAGGAAAACGAAAGAAGGAAATATCATATGGGAAAAGAATTTATTGTTGAAACATCTGCTCGCCATATTCATTTAACTGAAGCAGATTTTAAAGTATTATTTGGAACTGATGCAACCCTTAC
Organism: Prevotella sp.; assembly: GCA_023665755.1. Classification (GTDB taxonomy): domain Bacteria; phylum Bacillota_I; class Bacilli_A; order ML615J-28; family CAG-313; genus CAG-313. Next base: position 50,005 of record JAMPDF010000008.1, on the reverse strand, counting down.
ACCAAAGAAAGATTTATCACAACCAGGACAATTTGCATGTGCTGAACGTGTAACTGTTGTAGGTCCAAAAAAGGAACTTCCAGGAGTATCTATTTTGGGTCCTTTTAGAAAGGCATCACAAGTTGAACTTTCTGCAACAGATGCAAGAAGTTTAGGACTTGGCATTGCAATTCGAGAATCAGGCGATTTAGCAGGAACACCAGGATGTAAATTAGTTGGTCCTTGTGGAGAAATTGAACTTTCCGAAGGCGTAATTGTTGCCAAAAGACATATTCATGCAACAGTAAAAGATGCGGAAATGTTAGGCGTAAAAGATAAAGATATTGTCCAAGTAGAAGTCAAAACCCCAGAGCGTTCTTTAATTTTTGGCGATGTAGTAGTTAGAGTCAGTGATACCTATGCACTTGCAATGCATATTGATACAGATGAATCCAATGCGGCAGGTATGGTACCTGGGGTAATGGGGATAATTGTAAAATAGTTGAGAAATAAGAGGGTAAAATAAGCCTTCTTTTTTCATTCTTATAGAAAAAAAGATTAAAATAGTGTATAATATATCAATAAGAATAAAACTTAACAATATAGAAGGATTTAGGTGGAAAGTATGATATGTCCTAAGTGTCATAATGAAAATAGATATGATGCCTTAACTTGCGATTTTTGTATGGCATCATTACCTATGTCAAAAGAAAGAGAAGCATCAATTATGAAACAAAAGAAAATGGAGAAAAAGGCTAAAATGAATAAGTCAATGACCAAATTGTTAGGGCTATGTTTAGGCCTTGGCTTACTCATTTTAATTGTAATAGTTGCTTATGTATTAAGGAAGTCGTAATATGGGTATTATATTCACAAAAGAAGAATTATCAAAAAAGAATCACTATGATGTAATTATTGTTGGGGGAGGACATGCTGGAATTGAGGCAGCACTAGCTTGTGTTAGAATTGGTCTTCAAACGATAATGGTGTGTGGTAGTTTTGAACGCATTGGAAATATGCCATGCAATCCTTCCATTGGTGGTCCAGCCAAAGGTATTTTGGTTCGTGAAATCGATGCATTAGGTGGACAAATGGCAAAATCAGCCGATCACACTTGTCTGCAAGTGAAAATGCTCAATTTATCAAAAGGTCCAGCTGTTAGAGCTATGCGTGTACAGTCAGATAAATTGGCTTATGCAAAATATATGCAATCTATAGTGGTTCAAGAAAAAAATTTAGATATATATATTGCTTTAGTAGATCAATTGATGACGCTTGGAAATGTAATACAAGGAGTTATCTTAGAAGATGGAACAAAGATTAATTCACGAGCAGTAGTTATTACTACAGGAACATATTTATCTTCACGAGTACTTTGTGGAAAAAATGCAACACCATCTGGTCCTGATGGGGAAAATACCAATTATGGATTATCAACCTCACTTAGAAAAATTGGATTTCAACTATTACGTCTAAAGACGGGAACACCACCAAGAGTATATACAGATACTATTGATTTTTCTAAGGGACAATTAGAATTAGGCACGAATATGCCACTTACATTTAGTTATGAAACAAATCCCAAAGATATGATTCCATTTGAAAAGCAAATACCTTGTTATTTAATTTGGACCACTCCAAAAACGCACGAAATCATTCGATCTCATTTAACAGAGTCTAGTATGTATTCTGGTATTGTAGAAGGTGTTGGACCAAGGTATTGTCCATCTATTGAAGATAAATTAGTCCGTTTTTCTGATAAAGAGCGACATCAACTTTTTTTAGAACCAGAAAGTTTATCACTCAATGAAACCTATATTCAAGGTTTTTCAACGAGTATGCCACATGCTGTACAAGAAGAGATGGTGCATTCTTTGCCAGGCTTTGAACACGCTAAAATAGCAAGATATGCCTATGCCATTGAGTATGATGCCATTGATCCACTTGAATTAAAACCTACATTGGAATCCAAACGGGTGAAAGGATTATTTTTTGGTGGACAAGTGAATGGAACAAGTGGTTATGAAGAAGCAGCTGCTCAAGGATTAATAGCGGGTATCAATGCCAGTTGTTATATTCAAAAAAAGGAACCACTAGTTTTGAAAAGAGACGAAGCGTATATTGGAGTATTGATAGATGATTTAGTTACAAAAGGTGTAACAGATCCTTACCGAATGTTGACATCACGGGCAGAGTATCGTTTATTATTGCGACATGACAATGCAGATCAACGGTTACTACACTATGGATATAGAGTAGGACTGATTCAAGAGAAACGATACCAAGACTATGTACTAAAGATGGAGAAATTAAAGGCAGAAAAAGAAAGATTAGCCCAAATAAAACTGACCCCTAAAGAACATATCAATGCTTATTTAGTAAATATATCATCACCCATTTTAAAAGATGGTATTTCCGCAATTGAACTGATGAAACGACCTGAAATTACTTATCAAGATATTGTACAAATGTTGGATTTGGATATGCCATTAGATGATGAACTAGGTAATCAAATCACTATAGAGATTAAATATCAAGGATATATTGATAAAGAATTCAAAGAGGCACAACGAGTATTAAAACTAGAAAGTGTAAAAATCCCAGATGATATCAATTATCAAGAAATCGCTAATTTAGCCAGTGAGGCAAGAGAAAAATTAAATAAAGTAAGACCAAGAACGATTGCCCAAGCTACTAGAATTAGTGGTGTCAATCCATCGGATATTGCCATTTTACTAGTCTATATTGAGGCAAAAAGAAAAGGAAAACATGTACATGACTCAAGAAGCGCATAAATATAATCAAATGCTAAATGAATTGCTTCACTTAGATACAAGACAAGAAGAAGCTCTATATACATATTATCAACTACTAGTGGAGTGGTCAAAGCAAATGAATCTGACTACTATTACTGATTTATCTGGAGTATATATCAAACACTATTATGATAGCATTTTGACGTTAAACAAAATAGAAGTGAACGAAAAGGCGACGTTACTAGATGTAGGTACAGGTGCTGGTTTTCCTGGGATTGTTTTAAAAATTATATATCCAGATTTAAAAGTAACGCTACTAGAACCAACTACTAAAAGATGTTTGTTCTTAGCAAAAGTGATCGAAACCCTACAATTAGAAGGTATTCAAGTAGTGAATGAAAGGGCGGAGCATTATATCAAATTAGCTAGAGAATCTTTTGATTTTGTTGTGGCAAGAGCGGTTGCACCACTAAATATACTAGTAGAATTAACGATTCCGTATGTAAAAAAGGGTGGATATTTTTTGGCATTAAAGGGACAAAATTATCAAGAAGAATTAGATTTTGCTAAAAACGCAATTTCAAAACTAGGGGCAAAAGTAGAAAAAACAGCTACTTTTCAACTTCCAGAATCGTCGGGAAATAGGACAATCTTACACATTCAAAAGATAGCATCTACTCCAATGGCCTACCCTAGAGCGTATGCAAAGATGAAAAGTCATCCCCTATAGAAGGAGAAAAATATGGGCAAAATTATAGCCGTTGTCAACCAAAAAGGTGGTGTTGGCAAAACGACAACAACAATAAATTTGGGTGCCGCACTCGCATATAAAAATCAAAAAGTGTTAATCGTTGACTATGATCAACAGGCCAATGCAACTATAGGACTAGGAATTAATCGTGAAGATATCTTATTTGATATAGCAGATTTTTTTACGCACGTAGGATTATTAAGGCAAGCCATTTTAAAAACGAAAGTGAAAAACTTATGGATGATTCCCGCTTCTATTAAATTGGCTAACATTGAAGAAAGTCTTTATACTTTAGAAGATAGGGTTTATTTATTACAAAAAAAATTGAAACAGATTCAAAAAGAATTTGATTATATTTTAATTGATTGTCCACCTTCCTTAGGACTGATTGTGGATAATGCTTTATATGCTAGTGATTCGGTACTGATTCCTGTGGAATGTAGCTTTTTTTCATACGATGCGTTAACTCAAATGGTCAATAAGATCAACAAAATACAACAAGAAAAAAAACTAGAAATAGAAGGAATCTTGCTTACAAAGTTGGATAATCGAAATACTTTGGGTTATGAAATTCAAGAAAAAGTGAATTTCTTTTTTCCAGAAAAAACGTTTAAAACGGTGATTACACGCTCATCGCATATTCAAGAATCTCCTATGCATGGTGAATCAGTTATTCAATTTTCTTTTCACTCTAGGGGTTCAAGAGAATATCGAAATTTAGCAAGCGAAATTTTAGAAAAAAAGAATAAAGAAAAAGATGAGGAACATATATGATAGAGGCAACATCAGTAGAACTAGGAGATATTTTAAAATTTAAAAAAAATCATCCTTGTGGAGGCTCTACTTGGAAAGTGCTAAGAATAGGCATTGACTATAAATTAGAATGCACTACTTGCAAACGAATTGTAATGATGAGTAGAATTGAGGCTTTAAAGCGTACAGTCAAATTAGAAAAGACAAACAACAATAAATAATATTTATACATCAATCAAAGACAAGATAGTATATCCTTAAGTAAAAGTATACTATCTTGTCTTTTGTATTTCTTAAATCTATTTATCACATAATAGACATCAAAAGAGGTACCTCATTCATAAGAATAAATTTATAGTGGATATGGAAAATTGAATGATATACAAAGATGGAATAGCCGGAGTATGATTGGATCATACAAGAAAATAACAATAATATAGAGGTTGTTTTCTTTTTTCATCTTTTTATGACAACATGACTTGATATAATCAAAGTAATATATCCAAGAGGTGACTTATGTTAAAGAAAATCAATATGGTTATCATTACATTTCTTTTAGTACTTACGGTTAAAGGTAATTTTTTATTTGCCCTTTATTTACCCGTTTTGTTATTTTATTTATTCAAAGATAAAAAAAATATATATTATATTTATCCAACTTCTTTAATCAGTTTATTATTGTTTGATCGAGGTATGATTTTACCTTATTTGATATTAATTGCTTTATCTACACTGCTTTTCTTTTTATTTCGTATGGGAATTCAAAAAGAAGTGGTGTTATTCACCAAAACCAAATGGATGATCAGTATATATATAGGTGTAATCAATATACTTTCTTTTTTTGTTTATCCAAAAATGAATATGCCTATAAGCAATATTATTTATACAATCATAAGTATAGGCATTTATCTATTTTTAGACTATTATTTATCAAAATTATTAAAAGATGTGGAAAATATGGAAGAAAGGTTTTTGATTAATGACAATGATACATATCATACATACATTTATTTAGAAATTTTATTGGCCATTTTTGCAACCATCGGTGCTAGTTATATTCATGTACTTGGCTTTAATTTATCAGTTGTTATAGGGACATACTTTGCGATGTACTTGAGTAGGAGATTTAAAAATATATATAGCCTACTTTATGGTATTTGTATTGTAATCTTAGAATATTTGATTTTTGAAATTGATGAAAGTATATTGATTCTTTTGGTATCAGGGATATATGCAATAAGAAGCATATATACTATTGGTATTTGGAATGCTTTTTTGGTGATGATTATTTTTACTAAAAGTATGGACAACCCTTACTTATATTTAGCACTTATGGCAACAAGTATTTTATTCGAAATTCTATCCTATTTTTTTATGCCCAAAATTACAGAAGACGTTAGCCCTTATAAAGAAATACACGAAGTGGCACAAAAAAATGTAAATGATGAAATACTAAAATTTGCGGGATTCTTAGATCAATTTGTAATGGGATTTCAAAATCCTAAAGGGTATAATGAAAGGTTGAGTAATGGTATCAAAACCATTGTTAACGAACATTGTAAAAATTGCGCCAAACAAAAAGAATGCTTTCAGCAACATAAATCAAATTTATATTTTGTATTCAAGGACATTTTGACAACAGATGAACATATAGACTTAAATCATGAATCTTATATAAAAACATGTGAAAAATATCCGTCAATTTCTTCTACAGCAAGACTTCTTCGTAGCCATTTTGATTATCAAAATATCAACAAAAATGATAGTGATGCCAATAACTATATTTTACTTGCTCAAATCAGTGGTGTATCTAATGCGCTTAAAAATTATGTATTAGATACGACTTCTAAAAGCGAGTTGGATTATCATTTATTACAAAAAGCTAAAGACTTCTTAAAAGATTTAGATATTCATATTACGTATTATGAAGTATTGCGCAGTTATACCGATGATTTTTTAATTGCTATAGGGATTAAAAATAAGACACTTTTTCAGGTTAAACAAACATTAGTTACATTATTTAGACTCATTACCAAAACAGAAGTATCTGTAGAAGAAGTAAAGCAAGATAATACTACCATCTATATACATATTTTGCCTAAAATCGTTTTGGATATCACATACGCTTATGGAGCCCTTCCATCAGAAGATGAAATGATTAGTGGAGATAACTTTCTAATCAAAGAGTTAGATAATGGACATATGTTATTTGCTATTTCTGATGGGATGGGAAAAGGATATAGCGCTTTTTGTGAAAGTGATATGACATTAAAGTTAGTCCAAAATATAGTGGGATTAAATGTAGAATCTTCAACAGCACTTTCTATTCTCAATACTTTCCATGTCGTACAAGATTATTTAGAACGATACGCTACACTTGACTTTTTAGATATTAATCGGAAAAATAAAATGGCCACATTTTATAAAATGGGGGCCAATACTACCTATATTTTTAAAGCAAATGGAATGATAGATAAAGTCATCAATAAGAGTTTACCTCTTGGAATTGATGAAGAGATTGATGCAAAGGAATACATGTTAGAATCAGGTGACTTAATTATTATGAGTAGTGATGGTGTATTGGAAAATCTTATTGACAATGACGAGCTAGAAAAGTTTATTTCTAATGCAAGAAATTTGGCTCCAGAACAAATTGTTTATGAAATTCTCAATTACACCCTTCATCATGAAATTAAAGTAAAAGATGATATGACGCTTATTGCGTTAAAGGTATCTATGCACGAGAATTAAACTGTGTTGTACATCAAAAAGATGTGCTACACAGTTTTTACAATAGTAATTACAAAATTTTAACATTTATTTAGTGATTTTTAAACATAAATATGTTAAAATACAAATAATTGTTGAGGTGAAGAGATATGATACAAATATTGCTAGTTGAAGATGATCAAGATTTAAATCAACTGATTGCGTATTATTTGAAAAGGGCAAACTATGAAGTGACTACATGTTCAAACGGAATGGAGGCTTTAAAAATGGTACTATCATCCCATTTTGATTTGGTGATTAGTGATATTATGATGCCAGGAATGGATGGGTTTGGATTGGCAACTAAAATTAGAGAAATTGATCCGATGATTCCTATTTTATTTATTAGTGCATTAGAAGATCAAACATCTAAAAAAAGGGGATTTGAACTAGGCATTGATGACTATTTAGTGAAGCCGTTTGATATTGATGAACTTGTATTAAGAGTATCTGCCCTACTTAGACGTGCAAAACTATTGATACATCAGAAAATCTCAGTAGGCAATTTGATATTAGATAAAGAAGAGCATATGGCATATGTCAATGGAGAAGAACTTACCCTAACGGTCAGGGAATTTGATTTATTGTTCCGACTATTGTCTACCCCCAAGAAGACATTTACAAGATCTGATTTGATGGAAGAATTTTGGGGATTTGATTCTTCAGCAACTTCTAGAACTGTAGACGTTTATATGGCGAAATTAAGAGAAAAAACAAAAGATTGTGATGGATTTGATATTGTTACCGTCCATGGTCTTGGGTATAAGGCAGTTTTAAGATGAAAAAAAATCGTTTTAATCAACAATTCCAATTTTCGCTTATAGGCTTTATGTTATTTTGTTTAGATATTGGTGTAACTGCTTGTGTAGTGATAGTTATTTACAACATCTTAAAGTTCTTCCATATTCAATCCTATCTTATTTTTGCTATTATGGTAATTGTAGTCATACTTCTTGCATTGGTGTGTTCTATTATTGATATGATTCGTAGAAAAAAGACAATAGAAAAGCCACTTTATCAAATATTAGAAGCAACAAAGCAGATTACTTTTGGTAACTATGCTATTGAATTACAACCAAGACATTCTATAGCACGTTATGATGCATTTGATTGGATTATGGAAAACTTAAATCAAATGGCTAGAGCGTTATCTGATACAGAAATGCTAAAATCTGATTTTATTTCTAGTGTATCACATGAAATTAAAACGCCACTGGCAATTATTCAAAACTATGCAATTGCCTTATCAAAAACAGATATCAGTGAGGAACAAAGACAAAAGAGTGTAAAAATTTTAGTCGATACAACAAATCGATTAACCCATTTAGTAATGAATATTTTACAACTCAATAAGTTAGAACACCAAACGATTTTGCCACAAAAAACGATTGTTTTTGTGAATCAAATCTTAGAAAATGCAATTTTGCAATTTGAGAAGGAGATTGAAAAAAAGCAATTGCAATTAAGCTGTCATTTTGAAGATATAAGACTAAAAACGGTAGACTCGTATCTTGAAATGATATTGAATAATCTCATTTCTAATGCTGTTAAATTTACAGGTGAAAAGGGAAGTATTACTTTGTGCCTATATGCACAGTGTAATCAAATGATTTTTTCAATTGCGGATAATGGATGTGGGATGTCTCCTACAACTGGGAGTCATATTTTTGAAAAATTTTATCAAGGAGATACCTCTCACAAACAAGAAGGAAATGGTTTAGGTCTTTCTCTTGTCAAAAAAGCAGTGGATTATTTAGAAGGTGAAATAGAAGTAGAAAGCATATTAAACCAAGGAACAACATTTACAGTTAAATTAGGCGGTATTATAGATGAATAAGAAATATCGTTTCTTGCAGTGGCTCAAAAAACCTCATGGTGTTGGTTTAGGGTTATTTTATGTATTTGCAGTAGCCACTATTGTAGGTGCTATTTATATGGCTACAATTGAAAGTAGCGTGCTTGCATATGTTATATACGGATTATCTGCAGTATCTTTAGCTTATATGGTTTATACAATTGTGTATTATGTACCCATCATAAAAAAGCGAATTATTCACTTTGCTAGACAATATCCTTTTATCCACCATCTTCTTGACAATTATGGATTTCGGACAATTATTTTTACAACCTTTTCGTTTTGTATCAATGTTGGTTATGCTATATTTGAGGGAATATTAGGTATTGTATTTCTATCTGTTTGGTATATGTCTTTATCAGGTTATTATTTGATATTAAGTATAGCAAGAGGCAGTATTTTATGGCGTCATCAAAACAGGAAGAAAAAAAGAGATCAGATAGTAGAAAATCCGTTACAACAATATCAACATTGTGGTATTTTATTAGTTGTGTTAACACTTGCGTTATCTATAGCCATTATACAGATGGTGTATGCTAATAAAGGTTTTATTCATTTAGGTTTTACTATATATGCATCAGCAGCTTATACGTTTTATAAACTGACTATGTCAATTATTCATTTGGTGAAAGCTAAAAAGGAAAAAGATTATCATATACAATCATTGCGTAATATTGGATTTGCAGAAGCACTAGTTTCTGTATTGGCACTCCAAACGGCTATGCTCGCTTCTTTTTCAGATGGACAAATGAATTTGGCAATATGGAATGCTATAACTGGTGGAGTAGTTGTTATGATTATTTTAGCATTAGGGGTATATATGATTATAGTTGGCAATTTGAAACAAAAAAGAGGTCAAGATAAATGAATGAGGATAATCAACGCTTTTTTTATCAATATAAGGCATTAACCAAACAAGAGAGGCAACAAATTGAAAGAATACAAAAAGAGTATGCCTGTTTAGAAAAAACAAAAGATGTAATAAAAATAAAAACTTTGCATCGTAAAGTAAAATTGTATCCACAATTATTTTGTATTGGTATAGGACTTTTTGGTTGTCTAGTATTTGGATTTGGTATGAGCATGATACTGGTTTGGAAGAAACTCTTTTTGGGTACATGTATAGGATGCGTAGGAATATTTATTATGCTTTGTGTAAAACAGATATATATGAAAATCCATGCTCATCAAAAAGAAAAATATGCTCCATTGATTGTAGAATTATCTACTCGTATGTTAGAAAAAGACAAGTAATATCGATTTACAAAATATTTACAAAAGAAATACAAAATACTTGAAATATGTTGACAAATTAGAAATATCTTGTTGGTATAATAGTATTACAAAAATAAAAGGAAAGGAAAAAATAACTATGGATCAACAAGAAAAAAATGTAGTGACAAAAATTAGAGAGGAGTATATCCAAAAAGAAAATAATACAGTAGAGCATTTGAAAAGATTAGATCAAAAAGTGAAAAGGCCGGTGTATATTTTTGCATATACGTTTGGAATTATAGGAACTCTTGTATTAGGTACTGGTATGTGTCTGGCTATGAAGGTAATCGGTAACTGGATGGCACTGGGTATTTGTATTGGTATTCTAGGTATAATTATGGTTTCCATCAATTATCCTATTTATCAAAAATGGTTAGCCAAAAGAAAACAAAAGTATCAAAAAGAAATACTAGCATTATCTGAACAAGCATTAAATGCTTAAAAAACAAAAAAGAAAGTAAAACCTAAAATGTTATATTGGTATACTTTCTTTTTTTATGTGATTTAAGCATAATGAGTAATGACACTACCCATCCAGTGGTCAATTCCACCAATTACATTGATTACACGATAACCTAGGCGCATTAAGTATTTTGTAGCATGATAACTTTTATCGCCGTTTTTACAAATAATAAAATAAATTTGTTTTTTATTCATAAATAATTGATGTTTTTCCATTAACAAATGATAGGGGATGTTAATAGCATCTACAATATGATATTCATCAAATGACTTTGTTTCTCTAATATCAATGATTTTAAAGTTAAGATGTGTTTGATAATATTTAAAAAATTGAATAGGTGATATTTCGTTCATATTTTTTCCTCCTGTAAAAGATATGCTAGTCTATTCTATCAAATTTGATTTTCAAAAAAAGTCAAAAAAAGTATCCAAACTCACAAATAAATAAATTGACTTTTTTCGACCATTATGGCATAATACATAATAAAGGGAAGGGGATTATGATGAACAAAATAATAAAGACCATTTTAAATGATACTAGTCCATTCGGATGTGTTGTTTTATCTACTAGTGAGATTAAATCAATATTGATTAGATGTCTGTCTCATACAATGCACAATATTACTTTTAAATCCTTTGATGAGTTTAAAAAAGAGATATATCCACCTATTGATTTACCCCTTCTTTTAAAAAATAGGCAAGGTGATATGCGATTAGATATCGTAAAATTGAAATTGCAACAATCCTATTTGATTGAAGAAGATAGTTATCAGCCTGTATTACATGAACTATATACCTATAAAACCAATAATCAACTAGTTAAAAATCAAGTGATGGATTCCTTTTATCAAGATAAGAAGATATATGTTATTCAATATGATCATACTGATGATATATTAGAAAGAGCCCTATCTGGAAAAAATGTGATATATTTGTATAAAAGTCTAGTTCCAAAACAAAAACAACTTATTTATTCTTTTTCAAATCAAGAAGATGAAGTATTTTGTTGTGTGAATGAAATTGCCAAATTGCTATCACAAGGTGTAGCTCCTCATCAAATCGTTATTCATCAACCTGAAATGGCTTATTGTCGTCTTTTAAAAGAGGCATTTGATATGTATCACATTGATTATGTGATAGAAGAAAATAAGCCATTGATAGAGTATGAATATACCAAACAATTTGTAGAAGAATTGTTACGTATATCATCTCCTTCTTTAGAAGAAGCATTGCAAATTTATGTCGCTTCCCATCAACCATCGGATATATTGCGTCAATTGATTCAAGCTTTAAGCCCTCTCATTTTACTCAATTTGCCTTTTCAAAGTGATTTGGTAAAAGAAAGTATGTATTACCTTTTATCTATTTGTACTTATCAAAAAGAAAGTTTTACATCGCAAATACAAATAGAGAATATATTTAATCATATTTATGATGAGGAAACACATTTATTTATATTTCATTTCAATCAAGATGTGCTCCCTATTATTCATAAGGATAATGACTATTTAGATGACCAAATTAAAGCAAAATTGGGCTTAGCCACATCGATTTTTAAAAATCAAAAAGAACAAGAAAAAGTAGATCAAATTCTATGGAGTTATTCTCATATTCATTTGAGTATGCAAAGCCAAGAACCAGTATCTAGTGTAATTGCTTATTACAAGACGGAAGGGTTGATTGAAGAACGCACATCTTCTTTTTCCATTGAGGATGTTATATCAAAAACCTATGCTCAAGTGCGGTTTCAAAAGGCCAAAATGCAGTATAATAAATATAGAACAGTTTCTCAGGATTTTATCAAAGGTTATGCCACGTTCTCCAATATAACTGAGCACTATGATAGTCAGTTTACAAAAATATCTCCTAGCGTACTTCAATCTCATACGAATCATTTAAGTCTATCATACACTTCAATTAGCGAATATATGAATTGTCCCTTTAGTTATTATGTCAGTCATATTTTAGGAATTCGAGAAAAAATGGAAGAAAACAATAGTTTATTTGTGGGATCTATGTATCACTATGTGTTACAAAAGGTAATCAATGATATATATATCCAACACAAAGATAGAAGTAATTTAAGTGAATGCATAGAACAATATTTGGCTTTATTCTTGCAGGAAAAAAATATAATATTGACGCCTAAATTATCTTTTTATTTAGAAAAATTTAAATTATCTATAATCACTTTATTAGAAGTCATACTTCGGTTTATGGATGGTTCATCTTTTCAAGTGGAAGCATTAGAAAAAGAAATTAGGGTTGCATTAGATGAACAAACTACATTTATTGGCGTTATTGATAAAATTTTAAAGTATCAAGATTACTATGTAGTATTAGACTATAAAACGAATGCGGTAAGCGTAGATTGGCATGCGTTAGATGTAGGAATGGATTTACAACTGCCTATTTATTTTTATTTGATTCATACATTGGATGATAAGGCACGTATAGCAGGAGGGTACTTACAAAGCGTATATGATAGTAACCTATTTACCTATGATGCTAAAAAGAGTTACCAAGAGCAATTTTTAAAAGCAAAAAAATATCAAGGATATACGATTCAAAATCCAGATATTATTTTTGCTATTGATCATCATGTCATAAGTGGACAAGGGTGTATGCCTACACAAGTATTCACAAGTAAAAAAACATTTCATGCTAACTTTATCAATAGGTCATTTACAGAAGAACAATTTGAGGCACTGATTCAGTATATTCAAGAGTTAATCATACAACAAAAAGAAAAGATTCAAGCGGGAATATTTTCGATTGAACCACTTGTTTCTGATAAAGGAGAGTCAAAGTGTGGATATTGTAAAGCAAGAGATTTGTGCTATAAGACAGTACGTATGAAAAAAGAGTATAAAAAACATAATGATTTTTCTTATTTATTTGGAGGAAACATCTATGGCCATGAAGTGGAGTGAAGAACAAAAAAAAGCCATTTATGATAGTGGTAAAACCATTTTAGTGAATGCGGGTGCAGGAAGTGGTAAAACAGCTGTACTAACAGAACGATTACTTCAAAAAGTCAATTCGGGTGTACATTTATCACAATTAATTGTTTTGACATTCACTAGGCTTGCCGCAAAAGAGATGAAAGAACGTCTAAGAGCAAAACTAATGGCAGCTCATACCCAAGAGGCTCAAGAAGAATTAGCCTATATTGATCAAGCGCATATTGAAACTTTTGATGCTTATACGAGTGGACTAGTTAAAAAATATCATTATTTACTCAATATACCTAAAGATTTTCAAATCGTAGATGCTGTTCATTTTAAAATGATATCAATGCAATTGTTGAATGAGATATTTAATCACTTGTATCAAACTCAAAGCAGTGATTTCTTTGATTTGTTAAACCGGTATACCACAAAAGATGATCAAAAAGTACTAGCAGAGATTCTCAAAGTGTATCATCAAATGCGTCTTTATCCCAATTATGAATATACCTTGAGTCATTATGATATCTATTTTAGTGACTCATATATAGAAAAAACGATTCAAGACTATTTGGCTTTTATCAAAGAAAATATTTGTACTCTAGGCTTGATGTTACAACAAATGGACTCGTATACTGCAGATGCTAAACTGAATCAGCATTATAATACTATTGTTGAATTATATACGATGTTACAACAGGCAACTTCTTTAGTAGATTATAATGTGATGAAACAAATGCAATTACCTAAAATGCCCGCAAAAGTAGAAGATGCCATTGAAAAGGAAGCCTACAAAAAAGCATATGACGTATTTAAAGAAAAATGGAATCAAATTTTAGATATATTGATATATGAAAGTGAAGAAGAGATTCAGCGCAATTACACACAAACGATGCCTAGCTTAAAAGCCATCATTTATATATTACAAACATTGGATCAAAAATTAAAAACTTATAAAAGGGAGCATAATGCATATGATTTTAATGATATCGCCTTTATGGCTATCTCATTATTACAGAATCATTCAGATATTGCTAGCCAGATTAGAAGCAATACGGTTGAAATTTTAATTGATGAATACCAAGATACCTCGGATATTCAAGATCAATTAATCCAGTTGATTCAAAAAGATAATGTATATATGGTGGGAGATGTGAAGCAATCCATTTACCGGTTTAGATATGCCAATCCGGAATTATTTAAAAGCCAATATGCGCGCCTAAAAGCGTCTGGAGTTATTGATTTGTCTAAAAACTTTCGTTCTAGAAAAGAAGTTTTAGACGGAGTGAATTTGATTTTCAAAGAGTTGATGTCTATCCCTATTGGTGGTGTAGATTATGATATTTCACATATTTTAAATTATGGGTTTACTTTATATGACCAATATTGTGCAGAAGATTATCAAATGAAAATACTTACTTATGAAGAATATAATCAAACAGAAGATATTTTCTATACCAAAGCAGAGCAAGAAGCTTTCATTATTGGCAAACATATTATAGAAAATGTACAAAAAAAGTATGTATATGACAAAGAAGAAAATCGATATCGACCATCAGTGTATAGTGATTACGCCATTTTAACTAGTGATAAAGATAAATTTGATTTATATAAGAAAATTTTTGAGTATTTAGGTATTCCATTAGATATTTATAAAGATGAAACATTTACTAAAAGTGATGAATTATATGTATGCAATCATTTGTTTAAGACTATAGAGGCGATGCGTCATAGCCAGTATGATTCATTTCAATTGAAAAAAGCCTTAACAGGCTTGCTTAGAAGTTTCTTATTTGAAATTGGTGATGATATCATATCAGAAATTGTCACTAGTTCAAACATTGTAGAGGCATTCAAACAATGCCTGCCAGATATTTATCAATCTCTTGATCAAATTGCTCATCAATTAGATACTCTTACATTAACAGAATTATTGACAATGACCTATCAACAATTTCGTATATATGAAAAAATGTTGAAACTATACGATGTAGAAGCGTCTGAAGCTAGAATCAACTATATGTTTGATATCGTTCAAAATTTAGAAGGATTAGGGTATAAAATGGTGGATATGATAGATTATTTTGATTTGATTGTAAAAGAGGAATCTACATTTGAAGTTAAAATGACCAAACCCATTCGACAAAATACCAATACTGTTAAAATGATGTCTATCCATGCATCTAAAGGATTGGAGTTTCCTATTTGTTTTTTTCCAGAATTATATAAGAAATTTAATCTATCCCAAACCAAGGATATGTTTATGTACAGCAAGGAATACCAATTGATTATACCTTATAGTGATACAAAGGTCATCAAACCTAACATTTGTAAAGCATTAGAAAACAATCACTATATTACTGAAGAAATCAGTGAAAAAATCCGTTTACTCTATGTTGCGTTAACAAGACCTAGAGAACAAATGATTTTTGTTTGCCCAATGTTAGAACCTAGCAAGTCTTGTCAAATAACAGATGTTGAAAAAAAGACATGTAGAAGTTTTTATGATATGCTCAATCGAATTTATCCTGTAGTGCAACCATATATTACGCCAGTAGACTGGAGTAAGGTGCCTCTTTCAAAGGAGTATTTGTTCCCTTTACAAGCTAAACAATGGGTAACAGATGATCATACAGTACTACATTTTCAAGATGTAGGTTTAGAAAAGCAACCCATTATGCAACAAAGGGCATCTAAATCAATGATGCATATTCCTTCTTCAGAAGAATTAGCTTTGTTAGAGCAAGGTAATATTTTTCATCAAGCATTAGAAGTATCTGGACTTTCTTTAGAAAAGTTACAAACATTGCATTTACCAAAGCGATATGAGACATATATTACACGCTTTTTAAATCATCCTTTTATCCAAGAAAAACAAATCTTACATCACTATCATGAATATGCATTTGAGAAAGTCGAACAAGATACTATTATCAAAGGGGTTATAGACCTCATTTTAGAAACACCTGATGCTTTTTATATTATTGATTATAAGTTAAGTCAAATAGAAGATATTTCATATCAAAAGCAATTACATACTTACTATATGTATTTGAGTGGCATTGTGAATAAACCTGTTTATACCTATTTGTACTCCATTTATCGAGGTACGTTCTTAGAGGTAGAATCAGTTGCAACAAAGAAAGGTTTATAGTATAATAAATATAAACTGTTTCAAAGAAAGGAGTGTATTTTATGTTAGATGCTCTAAAAGCAATTTATCGAGATGGTTTCATTGAACATGTTCAAACCTTTCAAGAAAATTATTATTATTTTTATGTTCCATCTTCACAAGATATTTTTGGTATAACCAAAAGCATTACACAAAATGAATATCAACTTCTTAAATTGAATTATGTAGAAAAAACCATTTATACTCCAAACACCAAAATCCAGCAGTTAATGGCGTATCTTTTTGAAGAAGCGTCCTATCCTTTTTCTAAAAGAAAAATGAAATTTCTTATATACTCCAAAACAATTGAAAATCAAGATATCATTGATGACCTTTTATCGAAAGTGTATCATGAATTTATTAGTGTGGATATATATGGGTGTTGCATTGCTTTTTATCAAGCAGAAGATATAACCCAATTAGATGAATTATTCCAAACCCTTAGTGTCGATTTGGGCGTGAACTTGTGTGTACATGAAGGGTTTTACATTCATCAAAAAGTAAAAGGTAGTACTATTTTAGCGTATATGGACCAAGTCGTAAAACATACCAATTTGATGCGTATGAGTTATAGTGATGTAAGTGAAGCCATCCTTACTTTTTTGGCAAGCCAAGAAGGGGCATTGCTTCATCAATTGAAAGATATCCTATATACACCTTATTTTGATTCATCTCCAATTAGAGATATTTTAGAAGTAATGATTAAACAGGATTTAAATGTGTCATCTACTGCCAAATATTTATATATGAATCGCAATAGTTTGATGAATAAAATAGACAATATTGAAAAAGAAACAGGTCTAAATCTACAAAAATTCAAGCATGCTTGTGCAATATATATATTATCTAAAGTAGTATAATTAACAAAGTGTTGAAAAAATGAAGAGAAAAAGAGCAAATTGCCTATAGTAGTTTTGCTCTTTTTTTGGTATAATAATAATGCAAAAACAAAAAAATAGAATTAAGGAGGCTCTTATGGCAACAGTTGAATTAAAGAATATCAACAAAATTTATGACAATCAAGTTCAAGCAGTATTCGATTTTAATTTAAAAATCAAAGATCGTGAATTCATTGTATTTGTAGGACCATCAGGATGTGGAAAAACAACAACACTTCGTATGGTTGCGGGACTTGAAGAAATCACAAGTGGACAACTCTTGATTGATGGAGAAGTAATGAATGACGTAGCTCCAAAAGATAGAAATATTGCGATGGTTTTCCAAAGCTATGCACTTTATCCACATATGACTGTATATGATAATATGGCATTTGGATTAAAACTAAGAAAATTCTCTCGTACAGAAATCGATCGTCGTGTACAAGATGCGGCTGAAAAATTAGGATTAAAACCATATTTAGATAGAAAACCAGCAGCTCTATCAGGTGGTCAGCGTCAACGTGTTGCATTAGGACGTGCAATTGTTCGTGATGCAAAAGTATTCTTAATGGACGAACCTCTATCTAACCTAGATGCTAAACTTCGTGTACAAATGCGTTCAGAATTAATTAAAATTCATGAAAGTTTAGGTACTACAACCATTTATGTAACCCATGACCAAATTGAAGCGATGACAATGGCATCTCGAATTGTTGTTATGAAAGATGGATGGATTCAACAAATTGGTGCACCAAAAGAAATTTATGACAAGCCAAACAATGTCTTTGTAGGTGGATTTATTGGTACACCTCCAATGAATTTTGTGAATGGTGTTGTCGGTAAAGATGGTATTTTCGAATGTGGTAGTCACAAATATGGTGTTATTCGTTTACAAGTACCACAAGAACAATTTGAAATATTAAAAGAACAAAATTATCTTGAAAAAGACCTTGTGATGGGTATTCGTCCTGAAGATATTTCTGACCAAGAAGATGCAATGGCAAAGCACCCAGAATGGACTGGAGAATATAAAGTAGATATTTCAGAATTGCTAGGTGCAGAATCTCAAATTCGTGTAAAACTTCCAGGTAAAGATGTTACAGGACAAGCAATTACTGCGAAGGTACCTGCTCGTATTGATATCCATACGAATGATAATATTAAATTGATGATTAATATGAACAAATGTCATTTCTTTGATCCTGAAACTGAAAATAGAATTCAAAAGGCTTAATCCATTTTATATATGATAGATCGGGATATTTTGTATTTGAAAAAACAAAATCGTTCTACAGCAGTATATTGCAAAAATGGCTCTCAGATGATATTGGACCAAACTATAGAACGAGTGCTAGAGATGTATTGTTTACAAGATTTAACCACACTAGAAGGTAGAATCAAAGCGATTGAAAAGATATATCATATCAAAAAACAAATACCCATATATCTATCAGAAGAATTAATTTTAATCCCAACAACCAATAAGAAAGAGATTGATAATATATATATCAATAGTTGTAATATTATTGATATGATTAAGGATAAGCAAAACACAAAGATTATATTTTGTGATGCAAGTGAACTTGTTGTGCATAAACCCGTTCATTTGATTGAAAAATATATTCAAAAGAGTTTTCAAATAAAAAAATCAAATCAGATAATAAGTGAGAAAGGAAAACGAAAATGACAAAAAAAAGTATTAGAGATTTGAACTTAAAAGGGAAAAAGGTATTAATACGTGTTGATTTCAATGTTCCAATGAAAGGTGGCGTAATTACGGATGATAATCGTATCGTTCAAGCATTACCTACTATTCAATATGCAATAGAACAAGGTGGGAAAGTAATTTTATTCTCTCATCTTGGTCGTATTAAATCAGCCGATGATTTAGCAAAAAATAGTTTGGCACCCGTTGCTGCAAGACTAGAAGCATTACTTCAAAAACCAGTAACATTTGTACCTGCTACACGAGGTGAAGCATTAGAAAATGCAGTAAATGCATTAAATGATGGCGATGTATTGATGTTTGAAAATACACGTTATGAAGATTTAGATGGAAAGAAAGAATCAAAAAATGATCCTGAACTTGGCGCATATTGGGCAAGTCTTGGTGATGTATTTGTAAATGATGCATTTGGAACAGCACATCGTGCTCATGCTTCTAACCAAGGTATTGCAAGTCATTTTCCAAATGATTCTGCAGCAGGTTTCTTATTAGAAAAAGAAATCAAATTTATTGGTGGTGCAGTAGATAATCCGGCAAGACCATTTGTAGCTATTTTAGGTGGTGCGAAAGTAAGCGATAAAATTTCTGTTATCGAAAATTTATTAGATAAAGCAGACAAAGTGATGATTTGTGGTGCTATGGCTTATACTTTCTTTAAAGCACAAGGTTTAGAAGTAGGTATGTCAAAATGTGAACCTGATTTTGTAGATTATGCCAAGGGTTTATTAGAAAAAGCCAATGGTAAAATCGTGTTACCAGTTGATGTTGTCACTGTAAAAGTATCTGCTGAAGATGCTGCAGCTGATTTCTTTGGCGCTATTGCCAAAGCACCTACAACAGTAGTTTCTGTAGATAATATTGCAGCTGATGCTCAAGGTTTAGATTGTGGACCAAAAACAATTGAAACTTTTACAAAAGAATTGCAAGGTGCAAAAACTGTTGTATGGAATGGACCTGCTGGTGTATTTGAAGTAGAAAAATTTGCAGTTGGAACAAAAGCAATTTGTGAAACACTAGCTAACCTTGAAGGGGCAATTACTATTATTGGTGGTGGCGATTCTGCCGCAGCTGCTATTTCAATGGGGTATGAATCTAAATTTACACATATTTCTACTGGTGGTGGAGCAAGTTTAGAATATCTTGAGGGTAAAGCGCTACCTGGTGTAACTTGCTTAAGTGATGCTAAATAAGGTGAGTCGTTTATGAGAAAACCGATTATTGCTGGAAACTGGAAAATGTTCAAAACACGTGATGAAGCACTTGGCTTTATCTATGCTGTCAATGAAAAGATGCCATCTTGTGATGTTGTAGATACTGTTATCTGTGCACCATTTGTAGTACTGAGATGTTTGGTAAAACGTCAAGGTGAAAACTTAAAAATTGGAGCACAAAATATGCATTTTGAAGAACAAGGCGCATTTACTGGTGAAGTTGCACCTAATATGTTAACTAGCCTAGGTGTTCGTTATGTTATTATTGGACATTCTGAAAGACGTGCTATGTTTAATGAAACGGATGCCTCTGTGAATAAGAAATTACATGCAGCCTTTCAACATGATTTAACACCTATTCTTTGTGTAGGTGAACACTTAGAAGAAAGAGAAACAGGAAAAACTGAAAACGTAATTCAAGCACAACTTGTTCAAGACTTAGAAGGTTTAACTAAAGAGCAAGTGAAAGAACTTGTGATTGCATATGAACCAATTTGGGCAATTGGCACTGGTAAAACTGCTACATCAGATGTTGCTGATGAAACTTGTGGTTTTATCCGTAGCGTTGTTGCTTATTTATATGATACTGAAACTGCTGAGGCTATTCGTATTCAATATGGAGGAAGTGTAAAAACTTCAAATATTGAAGAGTTAATGAAAAAGCCTAATATTGATGGTGCATTAATTGGTGGAGCAAGTTTAAATCCAGATGATTTTGTTTATTTTGCTACTGTTGCAGAAAAACTACAATAAATAAAAAAAGTCTTTTGTGGCTGCCCCATTAGGGAAAGTCCAAAAGACTTTTTTGGTGATTCAATGCACTTTTCTTTTTTGAAAAAGAAAACTAGGGTATAATACAATTAAAAAAGAAACAATACTATAGTAAAATAGAGAAGAAGGAAAAAGAAAATGATGGAAAACAAATTGCAACAACCTCTTTGTGCTTATATATATTGTAATCATTTTGTGAATTTAAATCATCAATTATTGGACAAGCGCTTTATCAATGCTATAGATATAGTTTATTATTCGTTTGTCCAGGTTAATCCAGATGGCACCTTAATGATTCCGGATGCTTTTGATCAATATCTACCTCAAATAAAAGTATTAACTCATTATGGTGTAAAAGTACTGATGAGTATCAATCATGCAAAAGGGCTAAGCGAGGCATGTAGCCAAGCGGGAACTAGAAAAAAACTAATACATTATTTGGTAGAATATATCCAACAACAAGGCTTACAAGGTATTGATATAGACTGGGAAGTTCCTGGAAATCAGGAAAAAACGATAGAAGAGGATAAAAATAACTTAAATTGTTTTGTTCAAGAGTTAAGACAGAAAATGAATGAAGCATTAGAAAATAGTTTATTGACGATTGCTATTCCTGGAATACCTTTTGGTGATTATCGATTTGATTATACATTTTTAAATCAATATATTGATTACTATAATGTAATGAGTTATGATGCGAATATAGATGATACTACTTCCCATCTTTGTCCTTTGTATCCTAATTCTAAAATTAAACGGAATTATTCAATTGATGAGGCATATCAAAAGTTAGTACACCTAGGGGTAAAAAAAGAAAAAATCATCATTAGTGCAGCTTTTTATGGAAAAGTGTATCAATTGCAGGAATCTCCAGAAGATGATGTTATTTTGGGGAAGAAAGCCCAATATATACCAGCGCAATATGAAAATGGTGTAGCCCATTACGATTATATTCAAGGCCATTATACAAAAGAAAAAGGGTATGAACATTTTTTTGATGCAACTGCCCATGCCAGCTATTTGTATCATCCTAAAAACCATATTTTTATTACATATGATGATGTTATCTCTATCAAAGAAAAGGCACTCTATGCAAAAAAGAATCATTTAGGTATCATGTTTTGGGATTTGGGCGGAGATAATCATTTTGAATTATTTGAAGCGATATATGCAGTATTAAAAGAAAAGAAGTGAGGAAGTATGGATACAAAAACACGTTATAAACAATTAATCCAAGAAAACAACCAAATGATGGCCTATTTAAGTGATTCTTATCAACGTATTGCTAATAATTACGTTAAAAAAGCAAGAGGATATGGGGTGAAGTCAATAGACACAGAAGTCAAGATCAAATCTGTATTAGAAGAACTTACTTCATATGATGAAAAAAATATTGATACCAATATAGCTATCCCCAATATGACAGATTATATTGAACAACATATTCAAGAATTATCTAAAGCACCCAATTTGTCTTTTAAAATTAGAGAAATTATTGCGGTAGGGATACTAATCATTCTTGTAGCTGGATATTATGTAATCAATTGTCAGTTCAATAAAAAAAGACCACTTGCTGCGCCACAAGATGTCGTTATTAGTGTAATAGGAGATAATAACCATTTCTATTTAGAATGGACACATAACCCCTTAGCACAAAATGGATATAAAGTAACTATTAGAAATAAAGAGACAAAAGAAATCATCAAAACCATTTCTATTGCTAAAAGGGTAATTGATGAAAAAAGACAAGAATGTAACCTAACAGACATTATATATGATTCGAATATTACATATATATTCGAGATTAAAGCTCAAGAAACGCAAAATTATGGGGAGTCAGAAATAGCAAGTTATACCTATCCTAACAATTAGTGAAGTAGAGACATTCTAATTGACAAAAAGGAAAAAAAAGTGTATAATATATAAAGTGCGATAAATGCAGCATTCATTTGGTTTTTATGTTTAGATTGTCACGGTATATGGATACAAGTAATCTCGCTGCTTAGGTGAACGTAATTGGATAGTCTAACTAAAAATTGGAGTTGAATTTTTATCCACAAAGAAAAATACATAGTCAAAAGACTTTAAAAGGAGAAAAAAATGGCACGTTATACAGGCCCAAGTTGGAAACAATCTAGAAGATTGAAATTTTCTATTTTAGAAAATGGTAAAGAATTACAAAAGAGAAATTATGCTCCAGGACAACATGGACAAAGAAGAACAAAACTTTCTGAATATGGTCTTCAATTACAAGAAAAACAAAAAGTACGTTTTACTTATGGTATGAGTGAAAAACAATTCAGAAATTTATTTAATAAGGCTGAAAAAATGGAAGGTAAACATGGTGAAAATTTCTTATTCTTATTAGAATCAAGATTAGATAACCTTGTATATCGTTTAGGATTTGCTACTACACGTCGTCAAGCAAGACAACTTGTAAACCATGGACATGTATTAGTTGATGGAAAGAAGGTAGATATTCCTTCATACACAGTAAAACCAGGACAAACTATTGAAATGAAGGAAGCTTCTAAGAATTTAACCATTGTAAAAGAAGCATTAGAAAATACAGTAACACGTTTAGGATTTGTTAGTTTTGATGATACAAAAGGTGTAGGTACATATGTTCGTTTTCCAGAACGTGGAGAAATCTTACCTGAAATTCATGAGAATCTAATTGTTGAATTCTACAACAGATAATTACTTTGAATTTGATTTAATCCTAGAAATAAAAATTGTTTGAGAGTATATCTCAAACAATTTTTTTATAAAAAAGGCAATTTTAATTAGAAACAAAATCAGAGTATTTTCTTCTTATTTAAACAAGAAATTGCTATAATTTACATTTATTTTAAAAAACTTTTGCATTTTTTCAAAATTCGACACATTTTGCTTTTTAATAAGGTATACTATAGTAGGAGGACATCCAATTTTGATGTCAACAATATAAGAAATATTTCACTCGGGTAGATTATTTTTGTTTTGTTGAATTATTTCCCCTCTCTATAAATGATTGAATGAAATGAAAAGGATTTGATAAATAAGGAAGTATCTTATATAATAAGTCCGTCCTTCCATGGATAGTGAAAGAGCATAGACTTTTAAACCATTGAGATTGTTGACAATTAAATGTAAATGGAGTGAATATCAATTCACTCCATTTTGTTTTGAATCGCATTTATACTCAGTCAGTGTAAGAGACTAGGATTGTTTTACTATACATTGATTCATAACCATTAGATGCAACGAAAGTAATTTCATAATTTTGATTAGGTTCAAGATTAATATTATTTAATTGATAAGTTGTTACAGGGTAATAATTATTGTCTAGATAATCAAATTTAGTTTGCTCTACACCATTGATATAAATAGTATAAGATTCAATAATAAAATCGTATTTACTTGGTGCTGGATCAAAAGTAAATGTAATACTATTTGAGGATACATTGGTTGCTTGTAGATTGATTTCTGGGGCAAGTGATAAATCTTTTTCAATGACTGCAGTGCTACCATCCACGAATGTCAATGTTAGAACAAAGTGATAGTCATAACATGGTTTGATTCCTGTGATTTGCATAGATGTATAAGAAGCAGTAGGGAAGAACATGGTTTGATCCATATTATGGTGAAGGGTTTCTACCAATTGTGCAGAATATACATTACCATAGAAATGATTTGAAAATTCAAAAGTATAAGTTTTGTTTTCTTCTTGATAGTTTCCTTCTACTGATGCAATTAAATTGTCTTTGCTTTCAACAATAACTTCTTTATGTTTTTTGGTCTCAAACGTACGTGTGCTGATAATTTGTCCTAGATCATTAATTCGAGTAATAGTGAATTTGCCATTCTCGATTTCATAGATATATCCCGATGGACGGTTAGACTCGCTAGCACTTTTTACTCCACCAAAAGACATGGTAATATAATTGACACCAAGTCCTGGGTCAGTAGAGGTTGTTCCTTCATAGTAGTTTTCGCTATAATTATCACCATGATAATGTCCTGCTATAACGAGATCAACACAATATTTCTCAAAAATCGCCATCATTTCTTCATCTCTATCTTTTGCGTTAGGTCCACTTGCAGGATAATAAACAGGTGAATGCATCATAACGATAGTGTATTCGGCTTCCACATGTTGAAGTGTATCCTCAAGCCATGCTAACTGAATATTTTTATCTACAGCTTTCTCATTATCATATACAATAAATAATAAACCATTATATACAAAATAGTAACTATCGCCAATATGACTAGATGGTCCATTATAAGCACCCGCATAATGGGCTTTTTGGTATTTATAGTCTGTTTGTGCTGTATTATTGTAATAGTATTCATGGTTACCTGCAACACCTTCACGAGGTAAATATTTTAAACTTGTGGATTGTTCAAAGAATACATCCCAACAAGGAGCAAAGCCACCTTGATCGACCATATCTCCTGCGGTAACAATAAAGCCAATTTCAGGATTGATTTCAAGAGCTTTTGCTAATATTTGTTCGCTTATTTCAGATCCATGAGATTCATATTTTCCAGTTTCTTCATTTAGTTTGGCCCAGTAGTGTACATCGGCAAATCCCATAAAGGATATTTTTGATCCATCATTTTTAGCTGTTTTAAAACTATAAGTTTCGGTATAAGTATTATCACCTTTATTAATTCGGTAAATATAATCAGTATCTGGGGTAAGTCCTGTCAAAGAAACTCGCATAACATTTCGTGGTTCAAAAGGAATAAACACTTCTTCAATACCATTTGTAAAGTAATAACCTGTAGGAGTAGCAACAGAGTAATTTTCAAAATTCACATCAGATGCTAAGGTATATTCTACGGATGTACGTAAATTATGTGTATGATAGTTGATTTCCACATCTGTTGAGGCATCGCTACCAAACCCAGTCATAATATAGAAGGCATCATTTATTTCTGAGTCAATTAATTCATGAAGAATTGTTACAGTAATAGAACTATAAATATAATTTAAATCCTTAGAATAACAATTGACATAAACAACTCCTGCATTAATAGCCGTAAATAATCCATTTTCATCTATAGTCGCATCAGCTACTTCCGTTGTTTTAATTTGCCAAGTGACATCTTGAGGGGCATCTATTGGTAAAACTTGAGCACTGAGTTGAGCCGTTTTCCCCATATAAATTTCATACTTTTCACCTTTTTGCTCCATACCTTTGACATCAATTGATATAGATTCTGCATAGGGTAAAACTTCTCCCTTTGTTTTTAAACATACGGTGCAAGTAGAAGGTTCATCATGGGTTGGTTTTGTCCAAATGTGTCCATAAGGCTCTCCGTCTGTGGTCTGACAAACACTACATGTTTTAGCATGCTCACAATCTGCTTGCACCCATGTATGTCCTAAGGGTACACCCATTGTGGTTTGACATACCGTACAAGTCATAGGACTAGTGCATGTTGCCTGAGTAAATTGATGTCCATTTTTTTCGCATTCAGTCTTTTTTTTGCATCCACTAATACTCATTGTTGAAAAAAAACAAAAGCACAATGCCAAAAAAGCCACAAATACAAAACGCATTTTCTTTATTTTATTCATATATTAATTCTCCTTTACACGTTTATTATATCAAATTTATTTTAAAATGCAAAATAAAGAAAAGAAAAAAATAAAAAATAGGAAATAATTGATTCCTATATAGGAAAAATTTGTAAGGCAAAATTGAAGATAATTCCATAAATAGTGTGAATATTTTCCAAATTGTAAAAAATCGGTTTGAAATGTTTGAAAAAAAATCACAAATATGGTACAATACATATGTTGATTTTTAGGAGGTTAAAAATGTCAGTTAAATTACAAATGTCAGAAGAACAAATTCAATTATTAAAACAAAAAATTGCTGAACACAAGCAAAAGCCAGGTCCTCTTATGCCTACACTTCATGATGCACAAACTATCTTTGGTTGCATTCCTTTAGAAGTACAAAAAATTATTTCAGAAGAACTAGGAGAAAGTATTGCCAAAATTAATGGTGTGGTAACTTTTTATTCTCGTTTTACACTTGAGCCTAAAGGACAACATGTGATTGGCGTATGCTTAGGTACGGCTTGTTATGTACGTGGTTCACAAACGGTTATTGATGAATTTAAAAAATTATTAAATATTGGTTCAAATCAAACAACAGAAGATGGTAAATTCACATTAGTTGAAACTAGATGTATTGGTGCATGTGGTCTTGCTCCAGTATTTACAGTTGATGATGACGTTTATGGTACCGCAACAGTGAAAACCGCAAAAGAAGTATACGATAAATTACAATAATTGGTACATAGTATGACTGTTCAAAAAATTATAGAAGTCATTAAGGGAAAAGAACTTACCCCTTCTATACAACCTGCTAATTTTGAATTGAAATATGCATTTAGTGGCGATTTAATGAGCGATGCTTTGATGGTGTTAAGAGAAGCACCAGAAGGATTTTGTGAAGCAGGAATTTTGATTACTGGTAATGTAACTATGCAAAGTATTCGGACTGCAGAAATGCTTGACTTTGCCGCTATCTTAATTACAAGAGGAAAAATCCCTTCTCCTCAAGTTCTAGAACAAGCTTATGCCTCAGGTATTATTGTTTTAGGTACAAATGATGTTTCTTTTTCTACTTGTGGAAAATTGCATCATGCAGGGATAAAGGGGTTAAGTGATTTATAATGGGAAGAATAACTGGTGAATTCGCGATTGAAGCAATGGATTTAGAAAACGCTGGTAACGTGTCAAGTTTTATAAAAAAAACACTCATTCAAGAAGGCATCGCAAAACCGATTGTCAAAAGAGTTTCTATCGCTATATATGAGGCTGAAATTAATGTCGTCATTCATTCCTATGGGGGCGTATGCAAATATGCAATTGATGATGAAAAGATTTTTGTTCGTTTTCAAGATACTGGTCCTGGAATTACAGACATTGAACAAGCGCTTCAACCTGGATTTTCTACAGCCAACAATCAAGCGATTTATTATGGATTTGGTGCAGGAATGGGATTAATGAATATTAAAAATGCAAGTGATGAGTTTCATATTAGTTCTTCACCAAAAGGAACAACATTAGATATTACTATTTATAGCAAGTAAATAGGAGTGCCTATGAAAGTTTTCGAGATTTTAGAAAAAATAAAAGGAACAATTGTAACTACACCAATAGAAGATATAGAATTTGATGGCATTTATGCGGGCGATTTATTAAGTCATGTTATGGGGCATGCCAAGGAAAAAAATATGTTTTTAACGATTATGTCTAATATGAATACAATAGCGGTTGCGAGCCTTTTAGATTTGCCTGTTATTGTATTAGCAGAAGGTGTACAACCTACAAAAGAAATGATTCAAAAAGCTGAAGAAGAAGGGATTATGATTATCACAACAACCGATAATGTTGTTGAGGTTATCAGACATATTTACACATAATGAAATATTTTTATGATTTACATATTCATACGGCGTTATCTCCTTGTGCAGATGTGTTAATGAGTCCAAACAATATCTTGAATATGGCTATGTTAAAAGAGTTAAATATTATTGCTATTACAGATCACAACTCTTGTTTACAATTAGACGTCATTGAGGAATTAAAAGATAGTTATGAAATGCTTGTTGTCCCAGGTGCAGAAATAGAAGTAAAAGAAAAATATCATGTAGTTTGTTTATTTCCTAGTTTTGAAGAAACCAGAAAATTTCAAAAAGAAATTGAATTTTATCTTCACAAAACGATGCATGATGAAGTCATTTATGGTGAACAGCATTTATTCGATGTTTTTGACGATATTGTGAATCAGTATCAAGTGAGTCTAATGGGATCATCTAATATTGGTTTATTCCAATTGCGTAATATGATGAATCAGTACCAAGGTATTATGATTTTAGCGCACATTGAAAAATATAATTCGGACATTTTTGAAAAATTACATACAATTTATAAAGATATTTTTGATGCAATTGAAGTAAATGCAAATACCAATATTGAATTATTAGAAAGTCAGCTTGAATCATTAGAATATAGGGTATTAAGAAATTCCGATGCCCATCAAATTATCGATATTTCAGAACCAATTCATACGATAGAATTAGAAGATTTAACGATAGAAAGTTTGTTTAAAGCTATCAAAGGAAAGAAAAATCATGGTTGATTTATCACTGCATATATTAGACGTTGCTAGCAATGCATTTAAAGCAAGTGCAAGTTGTGTGCAAGTTACAATTGAAGAAAATGAAAATGATATTGAGATTTGGATTGAAGATGATGGTTGTGGTATGAGTCAAGAAGTATTAGAACGTGTAACTAATCCATTTTTTACATCACGAACAACGCGAAAAGTAGGATTGGGTATCCCTTTGTTTAAACAAACTTGTGAACAAACGGGTGGATATGTACACATCCAATCAACAGTTGGTGTAGGCACTTGTATTCATGCCAAGATGTACACCAATCATATTGATGCCATTCCTTTAGGAGATATTGCGGAAAGCATTTTTGTTTTGGTCATCAATCCTTATCAAGTGGATGTCCATTTTAAGATGAAATGCAAAGAAAAAAATCATCCTATATTTGAAATGGATACCAAACAAATCAAAGAAATATTAGAAGGTATTCCACTCACAGAACCATCTGTTATGAGTTGGATAAAAGAATATATAACCGCAGGTCTTGCGGGCGAATTAGAAAATGAATAATTTGGTAAATAGAGATTTATAGAGGAGGAACTATGAAAAGTTTAGCAGAATTAAAGAAAATTAGAGAAGAAGCCGCTAGCAAAATTAACCTACGTACTGCTAAAGATGGTTATCGTGTCGTTGTTGGTATGGCTACATGCGGAATTACTGCTGGGGCAAGACCCGTACTTGCTGCATTTGTTGATCAAGTTGCCGCAAAAAATTTGGATAATGTAACTGTTACACAAGTAGGTTGTTTAGGTGAATGTGCATTAGAACCAGTTGTAGAAGTTTTTGATGCACAAGGCAATCGTACAACTTACGCAGAAGTACACGTTGCAGACGTTGAAACAATTATTGAACAACATATTATTGGTGGAAATGTTGTAACAGAAAAAACATTAGAAGTGATTAAAGCAGCAAAGTAGAGGTATAGAGAATGTTAGTACGTGCACAAGTATTAGTATGTGGTGGGACTGGGTGCCTATCATCAAAATCAAAACAAATTAAAGAAGCATTTGAAGAAAATGTAAAAGCATTGGGTTTAGATAACGAAATTCAAATCATTCAAACAGGATGTTTTGGACTTTGTGAAAAAGGACCTATTGTTATCGTATATCCTGATCAAACATTTTATTCACATGTAACTATAGACGATGTTGCTAAAATTTGTTCAGAACACCTACTGAAGGGTCGTATCTATGAACCAAAAGCGTATAAAGAAGCAACAGAAGAAGAACTTGCTAAAATAAAATCTTTTGGGGAAGTTGGTTTTTATAACAAGCAACTCCGTATTGCCCTTCGTAATTGTGGTATGATTAATCCATTTGATATTAACGAAGCTATTGGTAGAAATGCATATCAAGCACTTGGAAAATGTTTAACTGAATATACTCCTGAACAAGTAATTGATATTATGAAAAAAGCAGGTCTTCGTGGTCGTGGAGGTGGAGGATTCCCAACTGGATTAAAATGGGAATTATGTGCTAAAAACCAAGCAGATCAAAAATATGTTATTTGTAATGCTGATGAAGGTGACCCAGGTGCATTTATGGATCGTTCTGTTTTAGAAGGAGATCCACATAGTGTGATTGAAGCTATGGCAATTGCAGGATATGCAATTGGTGCTACAATGGGTTATGTATATATTCGTGCTGAGTATCCTGTTGCAGTAGAAAGATTACAATATGCCATTGAGCAAGCTAGAGAATATGGATTGCTTGGCAAGGATATCTTTGGTAGTGGATTCGATTTTGATATTGATATTCGTTTGGGTGCTGGTGCCTTTGTTTGTGGTGAAGAAACTGCTTTGATAGCTTCTATCGAAGGTGAACGTGGTATGCCTCGTAATAAGCCACCTTTCCCTGCACAAAAAGGATTATGGGGAAAACCATCTATTATCAATAACGTTGAAACTCTAGCGAATGTTCCAGTAATTATTCTAAATGGTTGGGAATGGTTCTCAAGTATTGGTACTGAAAAATCAAAAGGAACCAAAGTATTTGCTCTTGGTGGAAAAATTAAAAATACAGGTTTAGTAGAAATTCCAATGGGAACAACTCTTAGAGAAGTTATTTATGATATCGGTGGTGGTTGTCCTAATGGTAAAGCTTTTAAAGCTGTTCAAACAGGTGGACCTTCTGGTGGATGCTTAACTGCAAAACACTTAGATACACCAATTGATTATGATAATTTGATTGCTCTTGGATCTATGATGGGATCTGGTGGTATGATTGTTATGGATGAAAATAACTGTATGGTTGACGTTGCTCGTTTCTTCTTAGATTTTACAGTTGATGAATCTTGTGGTAAATGTACACCATGTCGTGAAGGTACAAAGAGAATGCTTGAAATTTTAAAGAAAATTACCAAAGGTGAAGGTACAATGGAAGATTTAACTACACTTGAAAATCTTGCATTAATGATTAAAGATGCCTCACTTTGTGGTCTTGGACAAAGTGCACCAAATCCAGTACTTTCTACATTAGCCAATTTCCGTGATGAATATGTGGCACACGTAGTAGATAAGAAATGTCCTGCTGGTGTATGTAAACCATTACTTACATTTGTAGTTACCGATCAATGTATTGGTTGTACAAAATGTAAGAGAAATTGTCCTGCTGATGCCATTAGTGGAGAACTTAGACAACAACACTTTATTGATCCTGCAAAATGTATCAAATGTGGTAGTTGCGTAAAAGGTTGCCCTAAAAATGCAATCGTTGTTCAATAGGAGGAAAGAACTATGGAAAAATTAGTAACAATAACAATTAACTCAAAAACAGTAACTGTTCCTGCTAATTATACAATTATGCAAGCAGCTGATTCAGTAGGTATTGATATTCCTCGTCTTTGCTTTTTAAAAGACATCAATGAAAACGCATCTTGCCGTGTGTGTGTAGTTGAAATTGTAGGTATGCGTTCACTTAAGAACTCTTGTTCTGTTGAAGTAGGTTCTATTTTAAATCGTGAAGGAACAGCAACGATTCTTACCAACTCTAAACGTGTAAGAACCGCAGTTCGTCAAACATTAGAATTGATTGCGGCAAATCATCGTTTTGATTGTTGGAAATGTCCAAGAGAACATAATTGTGAATTATTGGCCTTAATGAGAAGATTTTCTATCAATAATGAAATGGCTGAATCTGGCCAATTTGCTAAGAAATTACCTATCATCAATGAAAGTGACGCTATTGTTTTTGATTCATCTAAATGCGTACTTTGCGGTCGTTGTATTGGCGCATGTGAAAAACTTTCTGGTACAGGTGTATTGAACTTTAACCAAAGAGGATTCGTTACTTGTGTAGGTAGTGCATTAAATCATGATATTGCTGATGCAGGTTGTATTTATTGCGGTAAATGTATTCAAGCTTGTCCAACAGGTGCTATTCGTGAAAAAGAGCAAATTGATTTTGTAGAAGAAGAATTAACCAATCATGAAAATTATCTAGTGGCTACATTTGCACCAGCTGTTCGTGCTGCTATTGGTGAAGAATTTGGTAACCCTATTGGAACCAACTGCGAAGGAAAATTGTATGCCTCTTTACATGAACTTGGTTTTGATGATGTAACTGATGTTAATTTTGGTGCCGATTTAACTATTATGGAAGAAGGAACTGAATTTATTGGAAGACTAACAAAAGCGTTAAATGGCGAAAAAGTGGCATTCCCAATGATTACAAGTTGTTCACCTGGTTGGATTCGTTATATTGAACAATACTATCCACAGTATTTAGAAAATCTTTCAAGTTGTAAATCACCTCAACAAATGCAAGGTTCAATGATAAAGCATTACTATGCAAAACAATTGAATGTTGATCCTGCTAAAATAAAAGTGGTATCTATTATGCCTTGTATTGCTAAAAAATATGAGGCAAATCGTCCTGAAATGGAAAATGACGGATTAAGAGATATTGATTATGTTCTTACAACAAGAGAATATGCGCGTCTTGTAAAACGTCAAGGTATTGACTTTAACGCATTAGAAGATTATACACCAACAAGTCCACTTGCAAAATATACTGGTGCTGGTGTTATCTTTGGTGCAACAGGTGGAGTAATGGAAGCAGCGCTTCGTACAGTTGCTCATATATTAGATCCTGAAAATGAAGATCAACTTGATTTTACAGTGGTTCGTGGTGTAGACAATGGTATCAAAGAAGCAACATTAACGATTGCTGGTCATGAGGTCAATGTTGCTGTAGTACATGGTGCTGTGAATATTCCTGAATTGTTCAAACGTATTGAATCTGGAAAACAATATCATTTTGTTGAAGTAATGGCATGTACTGGCGGATGTATTAATGGTGGTGGTCAGCCAATTGTCAATGCAAAAGTACAAGATTGTACAGATGTAAGAGCGCTTCGTGCAAGTGTACTTTATCAAATTGATAAGGATGCTCCACTTCATAAATCTCATGAAAATGAAGAAATCATTCGTGTTTATCAAGAATTTTTAGGTGAGCCTAATAGTCATCTTGCCCACAAATTACTTCATACTACCTATAACGCAAAAAAGGCATTTACAAAAGAAAATAAATAAGTAAATAAAAAGTTGTAAGGAAAAAAACTTACAACTTTTTTTGAGGGTTTAATTTTGATATCAACTGCATATCTTGAATTATGAACCATATGTTTAATGATAAAATGCAATTATTGAATATTGAATATACAATGTATATATTCTTTATTATAGCATCTCTTATCGACATTGATGCGAATGTCAAAACAAGGAAGTTGTATTTATATCGAGATTCTCCTGATGAAAGATTGAGGCAACAATATATTGTAGCCAATATTCTTATTCTTATCGTCTTTATTGTTTTCCTTCTTCGAAATTATGAGAAACTAATACAATTATCAAAAGAAAATCCAGAATACAAAAATGCCTGGTTAAGATATATTGGAAGTGTAAGTATTGTAAGCGGTCAATTGTTAGTCCTCTATTATTTTTATCACACTACTAATTTTAAGTCGTAAAATAAAAAATCAGAGTATGGTGTCTATAAATAGATAAAAGTGAAAGTTTAATGTTATATTCTCGTCTTTCTTTCATTTTATGATATAATACATAGGGTGATAAAATGTTAGAATCAAAAATAGAATATGTAGTTCAGTTACTTTTACAAAAGCAATATAAAATTAGTTTTGCAGAATCATGCACAGGAGGGTTACTCGCATCAAGCCTAGTAGGCATACCTAATGCATCTAAAGTATTTGATGAAAGTATCGTGACATACTCAGATGCATCTAAAGTCAAATATTTAGGAGTCAATCCCAATACCATCCATCAGTATGGTGTAGTAAGTGAAGAAGTTGCTTTGGAAATGGCCTTAGGAATTGCTAAAACGACTTTAGCACAAGTAGGCATAGGAATTACAGGATTTGCTGGTCCTGGTGGTGGCAGTATAGATAAACCTGTGGGTACTGTTTGCTTTGGCTTCAGTATACAAGGGATAACATTTAGTTCGACTGTATATTTTAAGCAGATGAACAGAAATGAAGTACGAGAGTCTGCCGTAACGTATGTATGGGAGACACTCATTTCGAAATTAACAGAAAAGGAAGAAACAAAATGAATCAAAAAAGAATAAGTATCATTGCTAGTGTTTTGGCTGTATTAGTTATTGTATTTGTATGTCTATGGTTTGGCACAAAAGGGGCTCAAAAAGCTGGTCAAATGCATCTATATATTACAGGTGAAAATGGAGTAGTTTTATTCGATCAAGAAGTAGATTTTTATCAAGGTGACGTACTGATTGATGTATTAAGAAGACATGTAGAAATAGAAGAAGGAAAAGGTAGTCAAAAAGGAATGATTATAGGTATCAATGGAGACACAACTGATATTACAACCCACTATTATAAGTTAGTTGTAAACTGTGAATTTGCATCTGTTGGCGCATGGGAACTTGTTCCATCTAATCAAGATGAGATTAGGATTACCTATAGTTCTATAGCAGATTGGGAAGTTGGATGTTAAAACGAACTTGTAGACAAATGGTATATTATGCCTTGTTTACTGCCATTCTCTTTGTGCAAGAGCAACTTTTGGGATTTTTGCCCAATATTCAGTTCACTATTTTTTTACTTGTACTGTATGCGAAAGTGTTTGGATGCTTGCCTACTTTAGGTATCATTATGATTCATGTTGGATTAGATTGTATCATCAATGGTTCTATTGCCCCCTTTGTGGTTATACCGATGGGGATAGGTTATGCATTTATCCCTATCTTTATTCACTTTTTCTTGAAAAATACCAATAAACCCTTATTTTTGGCTTTATATGGCATTTTAAGTAGCATTCTTTATAGTTTATGCTTTACGATTACAAATGCCTTATTTTTAGATATATCCATCAAACACTACATACTAGCCGATATCCCATTTGTTCTATTGCTTTGTGCTAGTTCATTTCTCAGTATTTTGTGGCTATATGCACCATGTTACCAGTTATTGTTGCATCTACTACCTGCAGATATATGTAAAAAAGAAAGAGAATCCCTTTAAAGAGATTCTCCTTTTTGATAATCATTATGAGAAATAAATATAATCAGGATGCAGTAGCCGAATCCAACAAGTTTGTCCTTTCTTGTGAATTTGAATTTCTCCTTCTTTTACAAGTTGTTGCAATGTTTTTGAAACGCTAGGTCTTGTAAAGGAAAGTAGAGTTGCGAAAGCACTAACATTTTCAATTTGAATTGTAGAAGAATGGGTACGTAATTGTTCTTCTATTAAATAATGCATAATTCTATCTTTTAAATTGCTATGGCGTAATAATTTATTTTCATTTTTAAGTTGCATTGCTTTATTAGAAATCATAGATAAAAATGCAGTTAGAAAGGCTTGATTTTGAAATAATAGTAACATATGTTCTTTTTCAATATATCTTACAATCGTTTCTTTTTTGCAAATGGCATGACCTAAATAATAAGGATGATGAGAAAAAAGGAGCAAATCACCAAAAGCATCTCCTTTCAATAATGATGTAATGGTTTCTTCTTTTTCAGTATGGGTTATCGTAATCACATCAATTTCACCCATTTCAATAAAACCAATACGCTGACAAGGTTCTCCTTGATTGAATACAATATCCCCCGCATGATAACAAACTACTTTTGTGTATTTGTTGCATAATTCATTAGAGAGTAAGTGATAAGGCATATCTTTTATATCCCCTTTCTTAAGAAAATAATAAAAAAGTGTAAGTTATCTTACACTTTTTTATTATAGCATATGATATAATATTTTAGCAAATCATATGAATAGAAAACAAAAAAGAAAGGAAAATTCAACATGAAAAAAATAATAACTATTTTAACAACATTTTTATTTGTGTTTGGACTAACGGGGTGTTTGAATGCAGAAGAAGAAGTGAGTGTTATTGTACCTACAGGTACGCCTTCTTTAGGAATTGCTAGAGCATTAGAAGAAGAGTTTATTCAGGAAAATATTGTTAGTGGAAGTGATCCACTGATTGCGGCATTTACGAATGCCAATTATGATATTGTTGTTGCTCCAGTTAATTTAGGTGCAAAATTTTATAATGAAAATGAAAACTTTGGATACGAGTTATATGAAACCATTGTATGGGGAAACTATTATCTTGCTTCTACAATGCCATTAGATGATTTTGCCACATTAGAAGGTAAGACCATTACTGTATTTGGAAAAAATTCAACACCTGATGTTGTTTTAAGAACACTGATTGCTGCTTACAATATGAATGTGGCATTGGAATATGTAGATGATGTGAATACTGCTAATTCTTATCTTATGAGTGGAAAAGCAGATATTATTGTATCAGCCGAACCTTCTATTACCAAATTATCTAGTAATAAGGAGATATATACACTAGACTTACAAGAAGAATGGGCAACACTTACAAGTAGTTATTCTTTCCCACAAGCAGGTATTTTTGTCAAGAAAGAAAGAAAAAACAATGCATCTGTTCAATCTGCTTTAGATCAAATGATAGCTTCTATCCATTTAATTGAGACTAATCCAAATCGTGTCGTTCAAAGTGCTGTAAAGGTGGATGAAAATTTAGCTAAAATTACAGAGGAAGTTCTTCAAAAAGCAATTTTAAAATGTAATTTAAGAATAGATGAAAATAACCAAGCAGCGATTACATTCTATTTCAATAAAGTACTTGAACTTGGTCTTGGCAAGACAATTGGAGGCAAAATTCCAGATGAGGCATTCTACTACCAAAAGTAAAATTGTTTCATCAACGCTTTCAGTTAGTGCGATTTTATTTATATTTCTTTTGTGGATGATTATATCTAGTATATATCAAAACGATATGATTTTTCCAAGCATAAAAAGGATTATACAAGCTTTTTTTCGTATTTTTGAAACATCTAGCAGTTTAAAGGCAATAGGTTTTACTTGTGCAAGGGTTATTTTATCCGTAGCAATTTGTTTTTTCTTAGGTTCATTGATAACCGGTATATATATTGTATTTCCAATTAGTATTCATTTTTTTAAACCGATCATTCAAATGATGCGAAGTACTCCTCTTGCGGTAATATCTATTTTTATTTTTATTCTGCTAGGAGATAAAATAGGTCCCTATATGATTACCATTTTGATGAGTTTACCTGTGGTTTTAGAAGGTCTCACTACTGCAGTAGATCAAATCAGTGCAGATATTATTGATGAAGTACGTATGCTTCCTGGAAGTATAGGACAAAAAATGAAATCCATATATTTCCCAATTACTTTGCCTTATGTCATGATGTGTTTAATACAAACCCTTGGTATGAGTTTTAAGGTGATGATTATGGGAGAATATATATGTCAAACCAATACTAGTATTGGAAAAGTATTATATAGTGTAAAGATGAATATTGAAATGGATAGTTTAGTAGCATATGGTATTTTGATTGTTGTTATTGTAGGTTTATTAGAATGTGGCATTAAATATTTGAAAAAAAGATTGTCTTAGATAGATGTTATGAAATAGGATAGTTTAGAATAGGAAATGGTAAGCCAATTGGCTTACTATTTTTATTTTTCAAAATAAGTTCGACAAAATACGATATATTTTTTAAATTGAATTATATATGATAAAAGTAACTTCACACCATATTTAGATAATAATGAAATAAATGGAAAGGAGAGATAATTATGAATGAATAAAACTAAACCAATTATAAGATATTAAAAATACAAAGAAGGAGCAGAATATGAGAAAAAAAAGATTAGGTATATTTTCAAAAATAGTAATTTTATTACTTGTTTTGGGATTTATTTTCCCGCCTTATGTAGGATTTAGTGTAGCCGCTAGTATCAATATGACTAAAGATCCTACATATATTAAACAAGCAAATGAAACAACAAATGTAGAAAAGGTAGAGTTACCCTATTTAAGAAAAAGAAATTTAAAGGTGTATTTACAACCTGACAATACATTAGAATATGTATATTATAATAAAGATGTTCACTATTTTAATGGTAATGAGTATGTTGAATTTGAAAATGAAATTATAGAAAATCCACAACAATATATGTCTATCAATCAAAATAGTGAGGTATATTATCCAAAAAAATGGAATAATACATCAAAAATAGAAATCAGTTATCAAGGATATCAGTTAGGATGGTCCTTTGATCAGATAAAAGCTACACAGGCCATAAGAGAAGGCAACACTATTCAATATAGCGATGTATTTTCTAATTATGAAAATGTAGACTTATCTTATTATCATTCGGGAAGTGTTTTTAAAGAAAATATTATACTTCATCATTATCAGAATAATTTTCATTTTGGCTTTTATCTATATGCTGTTGGATTAAACATGGTAAAAAAAGGTACAAATCAATTCAGTTTTATAAACGATGAGGGGATTGTCATATATGAAATAGACCCATTTTTTATGTATGATACTCATTATCAAGTGAGTTATGATATTACAGTGGAAGTAAAACAGGTTTCTGAGTTTACCTATTTTTTCCAAGTAACTCCAAATGATGAATGGTTAAAGACTGTTACTTACCCTGTAGTGATTGATCCTATTGTCGAAACAATTTGTGATGATTATGCATTAACATATAGAGCCAAAACCTATTTTAAACAATATCCAACAAGCGATCCTTATAGTAATGATATTTTTGTTGGTTGTCCTGACTGGGAACCAGGTGGTGTAATAAGTATTGTAGAACTACTAAAACCTACTGCGTCAGTTGATTTTAGTAACGCTAATATTGTATTTATGAATAATCATTTTAGCGGAATAGGTAGTTATAGTATTTACAAATTCAATACAGCAGCTTCATTTGATAATATCACTGGGGTAAACTATACAGCATTTACAAAAACTTATATTAAACAGGAATTTTATTCAAGCAAAGAGGTAAGTATTCCGTATAGTCAAGTATTTACAAATGATGCAACAAAAGCGTTATTATACTTTAATCCAAGTGGAACGGGTTTTGTATCTCTATCTCAATATTCAAATGATGCAGTACCGGTGATTCGGATTACGAATGTGGTAAATAAAGATGTTGGGGTTTCTTTTGATGACATTCATCTTGGTCGTGCTGGTGATGCAAAAATCAATCTTGCAACTGGTGAATTAACCTATGGTTTTAATGATTCTCATTTTATGAATGATAATCTAACTTGGGATATCAGTCATCATTTTAGAAGTATAAATACATCAAATGTCGATTCAACTATACCTTATGGTAGAGGGTTTCATATTAGTTATCATGAGACACTAGAATTAGTAGATAATCATTATATATATACAAGAGGCGACGGTAGCCAAATTACTTTTGTTAAGCCAACAA
Organism: Prevotella sp.; assembly: GCA_023665755.1. Lineage (GTDB taxonomy): Bacteria > Bacillota_I > Bacilli_A > ML615J-28 > CAG-313 > CAG-313. The sequence continues at coordinate 9,727 of JAMPDF010000008.1, read as the reverse complement.
CAACTCATCCACAATATGTGGATGCCTATACGTATATCAGTACAAATTTAAACGGATATAAATTAGTTGTAAACCCTAATGGAATGTATCATTATATTTTATATGCGGAAGATATACGAATTTTTGAATCTATTTTCAATCAACAACAAGTATTATACTTAACAAAAATATTAGAAAGTTTATATATTGATAATGCAATTAACATCAATTATACAACCACAAATGGTGTAGTTTGCATTAATAAGGTAGTGGATAATGCATATAATCAGGCTAATTTTATATATGATGAACTTACAGGATTATTGAATAAGATAGAGTTTAATATGAGAGATTATGATACGCCACAACAGTTAAAACCCAATCCTACTACATTGTCCTATTCGCTCAATTATATTTATGATAGTCAACAAAATTTAATAGAGGTGAAAGTAAGATATCAAGGTAGTGTAGATTATGAAAAAGATGCTAGCATTCATATCAACTATAATGAACATAATTTGATTTCTACCATTTATTATGGTAAGCCTAATGCATATGAACTTGGAAAACAATTTATTTATCCAGAAAATGCGAACTCGTTTCTTAAACAAATGCAAGTAGTGGCTTATCAATCTTATATGCCAGGTGTAACAGATTTTACAGATCAAAAAAGTTATATATATCAAACCAACAAAACAATGACTAAAGATGCAACGGGATGTATTCAAAGATATTGGTTTGATACATATGGTAATATTATTAAAATGGAGGATTCAAATTTAAATACAATCTATTATTGTTTTGAAAACACTCCAATGAATCAACACAATTTAGTAGATATAAAAGTTGGGAATACGCATTATATCAATTACTTACAAGATCCAACCTTTCAGACCAATGATATTTGGTATGCGACAACGAATCAAAATGGATGGATTTCTAAATTTAAAAGTAGCTCTATATTGCTTGGAAATAAGATAGGTATAAACCGGACATCATTATCCAAAGAACTTGCTTATCATCAAAAAGTAGTTTTACCAAAAGGAAAGTATTATTTAAGTTCACTGATTCAGTGTAATGGAACAAAGCAAGGTGCTTATTTAACGGTAGAAGTAGCAAATGATAATAATGGATCTAAATTAAATGTAATTTCAACGCAGTCACCTATTATTAAAAGTAGTACATATCAGCATTATGCATTAGAGTTTGAAATCATAGAAGAAACAGAAGTCATTATTAGTCTTCATAATGATGATTTAGGATATGCTTATTTTGAATATGTAAACCTGAACCAAACCAGTAAAAATGTAGGTTATAATCTGATTGAAAATGGTTCATTTGAACAACTATCTAGTAATGATACTATAGATAAGTGGGCACATGTATATTGGAGTACAAGTTCACCATTTCTTTTGGAACCATCTTATCAAAGTATATTTGGTAATACTTGTGGTGTAGTCACATTGGCAGAAAATGCATCACAAACAATTGCAATGGCGGGAACAGAGGGAGATAAATATATATTCCAGGCATGGTATGCACCGACTTATTATCAAGAGATGTTAAAGAATGGTTATGTACAATTCCGTATTTTCTTTCAAGAAGCAAACGGATCATCTACTTGTTTTTCTATAGATAGCAAAACTGTTGAAGCATTACAGGAGAATAAATTCAATTTTGATAGTGCTTGTTTAGATATAGTAGTACCACATAATTACACGAGTATTACCATTGAGGCCAATGTATTTGGTCATGAAGCCTTTTTAATTGATAATTTATCTTTAGTAAAACAAGAACAGTTAGAAGAAACAAGTGATGATGTAGATACAACTGAAATTACCAGTGGATTGCCACAAATAGATGAACTTACTTTAGAAAATCGTTATTTAGTGTATGATGCTTTAACCACATATACTTTACTATGTGTTGAAGATCGTCAGAAAGTAACAGATATAGAAGCATTAATGGAATTAGTGGATCAAGCAGATGAACTTGAAGATGGTTTAAGAGATTATAAACCAAAACATAAGGCATATGAGAATGCAGGTCAGTATGGATATGATTATCAATACATTATTGAAGAATTGAATCCAATATATGGCAATACAACTTATTTATATGATACAGTCAGTGGACAATTGACATCTAGTACAACAAATGGTGTTACTACTTCATATCAGTATGACATCTTTGAAAGACTAATCTCTGTGATGAAGGAAATGCAAGGTACAAATACAAATTTGGCAACCATTCATTGTGCTTATGATACATTAGATCGTATTACTGATATTTTTACTCCTACTGCGACATTTTCTCTTGAATATACTGATTTTGGCCATATATCTTCGATATCTATTAACGGCGATGTAATGGTTAGTTATCAATATTTGTATCAATTGGGTATTGAAACGGATTATATTACAAAATATACGTATGTCAATGGATATACAATTACATATACTTATGACGACTTTAATCATCCTATAACAATTCAATACCATGATGGCTCGCAATTAATCAGTCAATTTACTTTAAAATATGATTTATCTGGTAATTTACTTCAAGTGAAGCATAGTCCATCTTATTATGAATATAATTATGAGTATGATACAATGAATCGTTTGGTTAAGATGGTTACAAATCAAGGTGTGCAAATTTATTTTGAGTACAATCAAGATAATGAAAAACAATCTACTTTAGTCGAATGGAATGGGCAAGTCTATCATAAATTCTTAACAAAAGATGATTCAGGTTATACTACTGAACATTTTAATGATTTTAATTACTCTAATCAAACAAGTGGAGAATCCCAAGATACAACAATTGAGACGATTATTCAAGAGAACATTTTATTTACACAAATTGCCAATTTAAATGCAAATGGTCAAATTGCAAGCATAACATACAAAAATGAAAGAATTGATTATACCTATGAAAATGGTTTAATCACAATGATGAGAAAAGAGACTTATGATGGTGACAGTATAGCTAATATAGTTATGGATATATTTGAGTATAATGGCTTAGATGAATTGATTCATCATCGTGTGTATTTCCTTCTTAGTATGGATGAAATCATCACAGATGAGAATATAATTCTAGATTGTTATTATACATATGATGGTTCTGGCAATATTACGAGTATTCGTAGACCTATTTGTTATTTATGGTATGAAGGGTTAGAACCCTATGTTAGTTATACATATCATTCTATTTATAAAGATCAATTGATTGCTAAAACAATAAAAGCAAGTGAAAATGGAACTGTTTTGAATCAATTTCAATATGTTTATGATGCATTAGGAAATCTAATCCAGGTATATCAAAACCAAACATTAATCAAATCGTACACATATATGGCTAGAAATTTGGTAGAGCAATATGATTATATAGATAATCTTTACATTGAATACAAGTATAATGAAAATGGCATTCGATATGCAAAATATATTTATGACTATCTTACATTAGAAAGAAAGGAAAGGCACGATTATATTATACTGGATAATCGAATTCAGGGTGAACGTATCTATTACTTTGAAGAAGATGATATGACATCGTATTATCAACTCTATTATTATTACAATGAAAGTAGTCAGTTGATTGGGCTAAGTGAATACAATAGTCTATCTGATGTATATTGTAATTACTTTTATCAAACTACTTTTATGGGTGATATTATTGGTATTTATAATGCAAATTATGAGAAAGTTGCAACCTACACATATGATGCCTATGGCAATATAGCAGCTATAGAGGGTACAGATGTGATTAAAGATATCAATCCATTTAGATATAGAGGATATTATTATGATCAAGAAGTGAATATGTACTATTGCAATTCAAGATATTACGATGCCTCAATAGGTAGATGGCAATGTACAGATGATTTAGAATATCTTGGTATCAGTGGCACAACGCTTAGTTATAATCTATATAGTTATTGTGAGAATAATCCTATTATTTATTCGGATTATTTAGGAACTAATATTATAAAAAGTTTATTTAGTAAAATTATCAATCTTAAGAACGGAGTATTATCTATTGCTAGAGGTATCTTTTCAGGAATAATTGATGTTTCTATCGCAATTATAGCAACTATATTTCCTGTATTAGGTACTGCTAGTACATTATTAATTGGAGTGAAAAATATAGGTAGATTTCTAAGTAAAAAAGCATTTGAAAAATTAGCGAAAAAAGTATTTACTAAAACCATTATTAACTTCATTGTCAAAGCAATTGTATTTTTATTAACAAGTATTCTAAGTTTAACAATCAATATTTGTGTTGGTACAATAGCAAATTTAGTCTATGGTTGTGTGTGGATGTTAACATCTATTGGAAATTTTATAGGAGGAATACTTGATTTTTGTGATGGAATATATGATGGCTATTTTAGAATAAAAATTAGTTAGGAGATAAATTATGAAGGTATATGTATATACCCCTTTAAATGATTGCTTTCAAATAAAAGAAGTTAGTATTAAAAAAAATTATACTTTTTATTATGGAGATTATAATATTGATGATACTGAGAATTTTATCATTAAAGATGTGCTCAATTCAATAGCATTTAGAATTTTTTATAATCTATCAGTTATTGCGGGAATAAGTTTAGGATGCGATGATAATAGTTTTGAACGATTGAGAAAAGAAAGAAAAACTTTTATAAATAAAAATAAAAACATCATTGGATGTATATTTCCATCACTATTTCACTTAAAAGGTGAAATAGAATTTAAACCCATTAATTGTAATGAAAATACGATATTGAAAATTTTTAGAACTAAAGGTAAATTCCCCTTTTATTATGAAATTCAAAATGGTAAGGTTGAAGTTGTTTACAATGGGAAAAAAAGAAAAAAATCAAATCATTAATTATTTTTGACACATTATAATGGAGCATTTTGTCAAGCATATCATTTATTTCAAGTAATTTTGATGGGGATATAGAGATTGTAGTAAATAAAAGTGGCTCTAGATAAAATTATAGTTATGATATAGATTCAAATAAGAATTTATATAAGTCTTGAAACAATGAAAGTAATATTAGCTGTTATAGCATAAAATTCAATTGCTATAGTGATAATTACTATAGGTTTAATGAAATTGAAGGCTATGTTAATGGGTTTTTATACAAAATTTTTGGCTAAAATTGTAATGGTAATACCTGGTGTAATAGTCAAAACTATAATAGGTGCCTTGGTAGGATTCCCTTTTATGGGGCCGTTGGCAACTGCATTATGGGATTGTGTAATGCAAGGAAAGAAAGGAATAGAAATATATATTAAAAAGTCATGGTGGAAAATGCCGTATGGAATTGGAGTAGAAGCAAGATGATAAAAAATCATAATAAGATAAAATATGTAAGTTTGATTATTCTATATTTCCTGATAGTATTATGTAGCTATTCTAATTATAATAATTTATTCATTATTATGTTAATGATTACGGGCATCTTTTACTATATCATTAGAGTCATTTGGTTTAAAAGGGAATTTAATTATTTGCGAAAATATATTTTTCTTTTAATACTAGAAGATGTATGTATATCTATTGGTCTAATTGCCATGTTCTTAACAATTAAACCTAATATTAATAAAAATTTTATAAATGCATTGTATTGTCTATGTTTTATTCCATTTTTAACACCGAGTATAATATTTCATTATAAATATGCTAAAAAGAATTAGAGATAGTTCATATTTTTATAAACATTTTGTAAAATAGTATAAATAATAAAAACTAAAATATGTTCATATTTAAAAGCGATGTACATCATATAGGTGTTGTACATCGCTTTTATTTTATTATTTTAATTATATATCAAGTGAAAACATTTTTCTAATTATCGATTATTTAGAAGGGATAAAGAATTTTCTTTTCTTGAAAAAAAGGTGATAATAGTATATAATAACATTGAAATTAGTAAAAGGGAGGCCATAATATGTTTTTTTCGAAGCAAGGAGAATACGCACCTTGTGGTATGTTTTCTCTTACACATATAATTGTCCTTGTTTTTTGTGTAGTAGCTATTGTTATAGGCGTTTATTTATCTAGAACAATGAAAGAAAAAAGGATTAGAAGACTGACCCAAATCATAGCTATAATGGTTGTGATTTTAGAAAGTAGTAAAATTCTCTTTTCTCACTTGCAAGGAAATACCAATCTAGATAGTTGGGTACCACTTTATTTTTGTTCAATGTTTATATATGCTTGCCTTTTATCAGGGTATACCAAAGGTATTTTGCAAGCGTTAGGAGATGCATTTATTGGAACAGGAGGTATTGTTGCGGGGGCAATGTTTTTATTGATGCCATCGACTTCGCTTACCGCATATCCGATGTTCCATTTTTTATCTTGCTATAGTATGTTGTATCATAGTTTAATGGTCTATTTGGGTATAGTATATATATCACACCATTTGATCACTCTTCAAAAGAAAACGCTAGTGCATTATATGCTGTTTTGTACATTCTTTTCAATCATAGCCATCTTGTTGAATTTCATTTACCATAGCAATTTTATGTTTCTAAGAGAACCATATAATATTCCACTGCCATTTTTAAAACCACTATCAGAAAAACTACCAATTTGTTATACAATACTTATGTATCTATCTTGTACACTTGGTACATACTTTATTTTATTTGTAGTTTTAAAATGTATTCAATATATTCAGTTTAAAATAGGAAAAAAGGAGAAAAATAATGGAAAAAGTTATCCTAACCAATATGTGTCTAATTGAAAATAAAGCCACTAAAGAAGTAGTTGTCATTCATCGTATAAAAGATTGGTGTGGGATTGCTTTTCCAGGTGGTCATGTGGAAGAAGGAGAGGCGATTGTGCCTTCTGTAATCAGAGAAGTCAAAGAAGAAACAGGTTTAGATATTGACCATCTTGAGTTTTGTGGTATTAGGGATTGGTATGATCCGGTTATCCAAGAACGCAATATCGTGTTTATGTTTAAAACATCTTATTTTAGTGGTACGCTTTGCTCGAATCACAAAGAGGGTTTAGTAGAGTGGAGAAGATTAGACTCTATTCAAAAAGAAGAATATGCAAGTGGTTTAGACCTTGAAATGGGCATTTTCTTTGAACAAGAAATTCTTGAGTTTTATTCCCATTACGACCCCAAAGAAAACAAATGGAACTTAATTCAATATGGTGGTGAGAAAAAATGAGTACGGAATTGTTATTTAAAATGTTAGAAACACCTTCAGTAAGTGGTCATGAACTAGAATTTCAAAAAATGCTTATAGAAGAATTAAAAGGCATTTCTGATGTGACTTATACACATCATAGTTACAATGTAGTTCATGGTATTCACCCAACAAGTAAGATGAAAGTGATGCTAGTAGCACATATTGATGAAATTGGTTTGGTTATTGAAAAAATAGAGTCTAATGGTATTTGTCGACTCCAAAATGTAGGATCAATTCAGCCTCATATGTATGTAGGACAACATGTTATGGTGCTTCATACTGAGGAAGATGGTACAAAAAAAGAGATACCTGGTGTGATTGGGCCTACATATCAAATGACATCGGGTGAACTTAGAGTAACGGATTTAAAACTAGATCTTGGTACATCTACAAAAGAAGAAACAGAAACACTTGTAGCAATTGGGGATGTAGTGATTCATCAAATGACATATATGCACCTTGGTGAACATAGAATTGCTGGAAGGGCATTAGATGATAAAATTGGTGCATATATTGCTATTGAAACACTCAAAAGAGTCAAAGAAAAGAAGGCTTCGGCTGGCGTATATGTGGCAACAACTGTTGGAGAAGAAACAACGGGGCGTGGAGCAAAATTTGCAGTAGAGATGCTTCAACCAACATGTGCCATTGTTCTAGATGTAGGTAGTAGCACAGATGTTGCATATAAAAATACTTTTACCCATGATACGGCGTTAGGAAAAGGACCAATTTTAACAATTGCGAGTCATGCCAATTCTGTTTTAGTAAGGCATCTAAAAGAAGCAGCCAAACGGCTCAATATACCTTTACAATTTGCAGTAGAAATATCTAGAACGTATACGGATATGGATCAAATTTATGATAAGCAAGGGGGTATTCCTACTGAACTTATTAGCATTCCTCTTCGCTACATGCACTCTAGTGTAGAAGTATGCGATATAAGAGATGTAGAAATGATTATTGCATTATTGGTAGACACAATTATTCATTTAGAGGATACTGAAACTTTTAATGCATTTGATGAGGTAGATTCATGCAACTAGGATTATATCGTCATTTCAAAGGGGGACTTTATGAAGTAATAGGAATAGCTAGACATTCTGAAACATTAGAAGAACTAGTTATTTATAGGTCTTTGCAAGATCAAAGTTTTTGGGTTAGGCCCCTTTCAATGTGGAATGAAAGAATTGAAAAAGAGGGAAAAACATATGTACGATTTACATATATAGGAGGAGAAAATAAATCATGAAAAAATTCATAGTAGGCATCAGCTTATTCAGTATTTTAATAGTGGGGTGCATTGCAACAATAAACGCAACATCACCTCATATTAGTAAACAGGTTCTTATAGAAGAAGAAAGGCTCAATGCCAATCTCCAATACCAGTATTATCAGATGGATACAAGTTATGATGTGGCAGCTGCCAAAATCAAAAGAGATGTATATACTTATACGCTTGATCCAAGTCAAGATGTCAAGCTAGCTGTATGGACGTATAGTAGCACTAGTGGTTATGAAAAAAAGACACTTGCGGTTCTTGGCGAAGACTATGAAAAAAATCATCCAGGCTGGCTCGTATTGGGTGGAGTGAATGCTGAGGGGTACTATAATGATGAACCTACAAATGCACTTGTTCAAGATGGTGAAGTCATTCGAAAAGATGTTAGTGCTGAGGCATTTAAAGAACTCATAGGTTTTAAAGCGGATGGTAGTGTTGTAATTAAACAGCGTCCAGTATCTTCAGATACGCCAAGGCTAAAAGTAGATAATGAAAGTTATGATGTGACAAAAGTAAATTCATTACCGGATGAAAATGGGATATCCATTATTTTGCCAGATATGATGCAATCCATAGATGCAACTGGCTATCGTGTATTTGAAATCAATTATTCAATGTATAGAAAATCTAGTCAGTTTCCAGCAGGTACACTAAGTGGTGATTTCTTGGGCATTTTTGTAAAAGGTATAGTAAACCAAGAACTAACTGAAGTAGGTGCAATTGGCACACCACCAAGTAAAAAAGTATATATCATTACAAAAAACGAGACAGTTACTGCGCATTTTAGTAAAGGAAAGGAAATTCTTTGTCAGTTTGAATATATCGATGAATTTAGCGATGTAGAATGCATGACAGGATATATGTATAAATATTTAGAAAATGGAGAAAGCATACCAGTATCTTATGTAGACATTAACGATATGGGACAAAGTGTTGTATATAATTGTGAATATTATAAAACTACATCTAAAGAACGTGCAGGAATTGGTTTTAAAGCAGATGGTAGTATAGTCATTTTAACAGCGAATACAAAAACTGGAGGACCTACTCAACTTGAAGTAGCAGAAATGTTTAAGGAATTAGGATGTGTTAATGCATATCAGTTTGATGGTGGCGGTTCAGTTACTTTCCTAAAACGTGATGCGGAGGGAAAATTACAAATGTTAAATACACCAGGGGATGGTCATCCTCGTTCCATTATGACGGGTTTGTTTATCGTCGCAAGAGACCCCGGATTAAACAGTAAATATGCAGAATCCACGCC
>JAMPDF010000007.1:20175-62043 GCA_023665755.1 Prevotella sp. | reverse complement strand
AAAAACTAGAACAACCAGAAGTAACCTATAACCTTGAAGTAGAAGATGATCACAATTATTTTGTATCAGCTCATTGTGCTGCAAGAAATGAATCTCATTTGATAGAAAATGGAAAGTATGGTATAATAAAAAATACAAGAATATAGGCTATTGAAAATTTGAGGTGATTTAAGTGATAAAAGTACGATATGTAAAGATGAATGATAAATCCTTTTGGTATCAATTAGATCATCATTTACCAGAAAAAGAATTTGAACATAAAGTCAAAGAAAAAAGGGGATACGTTCTTTTGGAAAACGAAATACCTATAGGTTTATTGAGGTACAACTTGTTTTGGGATAGCATACCCTTTTGTACTATGCTTTTCATAGATAAGAAGGTACAAGGTCAAGGTTATGGCACTATGCTTATGAAATACTGGGAAGAAGATATGAAAAAACAAGGATATCATATACTACTTGTTTCTACACAAGTAGATGAAACAGCACAACATTTTTATCGCAAATTAGGATATCAAGATTGTGGTGGATTAATCCTTCATACTTCACAATATCCACAACCTATGGAAATGTTTTTGATGAAAGAAATATAGAATTTTGAGAATGTAGTATTTCTTTTCTTACATCAAAAATCAGAAATTTTATGATGTTAAAAAAGACGTATCTTTGCAGATACGTCTTTGGAAAGATAAATAAAATCAAAAGAATCAATAAAAATGATATACATTTCTATTGATTCTTTTTTTAGGCTAGTTTTTTACCAAATAAAGCAAGCACACCATTTACAATAAACAATATACCAAGTATAATAAAGAACCAGTCTACCATAGCCCATTTACTTACAACAAGTAATACACCTGCAGCAATAGTTAGTGCAGCCACAACAATAGGCATGAGGTCTTTAGATTTTAAGGCATTGAGTAAATCGATGACACCTTTGGCAATAAGCAATACGCCAAATACAATTAAGACGATTTCAACAAATAACCATCCACCCAAAATAATGATGGCACCAAGGGCTATGCTAATGATACCACCCATTAGATCTTTTTTAACGATACTCAGTACACCTTCTACAATGAAGAGAATACCTACAATTGTCATTAACCAACCTAAAACACTTGCTCTAAAGATACAAAATAAAATACCTACAGCAAGATATAATATTGCATTGAGTAAGTTATTAGATATATTCTTTGATTTTGCCATTTTGAATCCTCCTTTCATTTTTTTCGCATTGTAATTATATGCTTGATTTTCCATTTTGTCAATGCGAATGCAAAGTGAATATTCAAAAAAACAAGAATCAAAAGAAAATAGTGTGTTAGGAATTGAAAGTTTTGAAAAAAACAAAAGAAAATGATATAATAATGGCAAGGATAAATGGTGACAATGAGAAAAGGAGGAAAAGCAATGAAATTACTACATACTGCAGATTTGCACTTAGGCAAACGCTTCATGGACATTTCCCTTTTAGAAGATCAAATGGATGTGCTTCGTCAAATTGTCCAACTTGCGAAAACCAATCAAGTAGATGGCCTTTTGATAGCTGGAGATGTATATGATAAATCAGTACCTTCAAGCGAAGCCATGTGTGCATTCAATTGGTTTTTAGAAGAGCTATCAGCACTCAATATTTCAGTATTTGTGATTGCCGGAAACCATGATTCAGATGAGCGAATAGCATACTTGTCTCATTTTGTTGCTCAATCTCATATTTATGTATCCACTAAATTTAGTGGAACATTGCAAACCATTATGATGCAAGATGAGTATGGTCCACTTGCGATTCATTTACTTCCTTTTATCAAACCTATTCATGTTAAAAAAATATATCCTGAAGCAGAAATTACAACTTATGAAGAGGCTATTCAGTGTGTAATCGATCATAGTAAAATTGATTATTCTATCCGCAATATTTTGGTGGCTCATCAATTTATTACTGGTGGGATTACATCAGAGTCGGAAGAAATTTCAATTGGGGGGGTAGATCATATTCAAGCTAGTGTTTTTGATGACTTTGATTATGTTGCTTTAGGTCATTTGCATCAAGCCCAGCGTATTCAAAGAGATACACTTCGGTATGCGGGTTCTATTATGAAGTATGCGATATCCGAAGAGCATCATCGTCCATCTATAACCCAAATCGAATGTAAAGAAAAAGGAAATATAACTTATCAATTGATACCACTAACTTGTTTACATCAAGTCAGAACAGTTCGAGGAACATTAACAGATATCCTCAATATGGATTATTCAGAAGATTATGTCCGTGTCATTTTAACGGATGAAGAAGTTATGCCAGATGCGAGACTCAGTGCCTTAACTGTCTTTCCCAATATGGTTCAATATGCGATTCAAAATTCAAAAACAGAAGAAACGATGGATATAGTTATCACCGAACAAATAGAGAATAAAAGTATCTCTGATTTGTTTTGTGATTTTTATCAGTTGCAAAATAATCAAGTATTACCAAGTGCTGCCCATTTATCACTATTAGAAGAAGTACTAGAAAAGATAAAGGAGGAATCATAAGATGAAACCAACTTTACTGACCCTATCTGCTTTTGGTCCTTATGCTAAAGAAGTAACGATTGACTTTACTCAAATTGATGAAAGAGGATTATTCTTGATTACGGGTGATACTGGAGCTGGTAAAACAACTCTATTTGATGCGATTTCTTTTGCCCTTTATGGGGAAGCATCAGGAGGTACAGAAAGAAGAACTACCAAATCATTTCGTTCTGATTTTGCTAGTCTTCATACGCCGACATTTGTTATACTTGAATTTTTGCATAAAGATAGGCAATATCGGATAACTAGATCTCCTGAATATGAGCGTCCTAAAATCCATGGTACAGGTATGACTAAATCAGCAGCAAGTATGACTTTAGAATGTTTATCAACAGGAGAAGTCTACACCAAGATGGACACGGCACAAAATAAGATTTTAGAAATCATCGGTTTAACGAGAAATCAATTTGCACAAACCGTCATGATTGCCCAAAATGATTTCTTAAAAATCTTAAATGCCAAAAGTGAAGAAAGAAAAAAACTCTTCCAAAAGATCTTTGGGACAGAAATTTTTGCTACCTTACAGAATACACTAAGAGAAATGCAGACACAAGCAAAACAAGAAGTAGAAAATATAGATCAATCTATTACATCATCACTTAGTCGTTTGATGCTAAATGAAGCATTTATGAATACTACGAGTAGGGAAAACTGGGTGTTAGATGTATACCATGTACATCAAATTTTACCGGATTTAGCTGAACTACTTGCATTTGAACAAGAACAAAGTAAAACAATGGAAAGTCAATTAGCCAAAGAAGAAAAGGCCAGTCAAGCACTTCAAATGGATATTACAAATGCTAAGCAAAATAATAGGCTATTAACATATATACATCAAGTAGAAGAACAACTCAACCATCTTATGCAAAAAGAAACACAGATGAAAGCCAAACAAAAGGCGCTTGATTTAGCTAAAATGACTCAAGAGATTGTCCCTTTAGAAGCATCTCTTCAACATAACTACACTAGTTTACAACAATCACAAGAACAATATGACCAGTATAAAGCAGAAAAGGCCCAATTGGATAAGCAATTTGAACAAGCCAAAGTGGTTTATCAACAAGCACAAGAAGCCCAAAAACAAATACCTAGCTTAGAGGAAAAGCATCAGCAGTTAGAACAATTACTCAAACTAAAAGGAGAGCAAAATTGTTTATCAGTGCTTTGTGCATCCCTCAAGCAAGAAGTAGATGAAGCTTGTTTCAAGTGGCGCAAACAAAACCAAGTCTATCAAAGTCAACAAGACTTATTCTATCAGTCACAAAGTGGATGGCTTGCGGAAAAACTCAAAGAAAATGAGCCCTGTCCTGTATGTGGTTCAACGAATCACCCCAAGAAAGCTTCTATAATAGAACATGCACTAACAGAACAAGCATTAAAAGAACTTGAACATCAAACCAATCAATTGCATATTCTTTTTATTGAAAAACAAAAAGAACACCAGTTACAGATTCAATGTCTTCAACAAGTAGAGCAAAGACTTAAAACATATGAGGGGTTATCCGTTGACTCAGATTTAACTATGGAGATAGAACAGATAGAAAGCTTAATCAATCGTATTTTAGAAAATAAAGAAGAAACCACTCAAAACTATGTTGAAATAGAGAAAAAAGTGTCGAGTAAGGAAGCAAGTATAGCAACCATTCAACAGACATTGTGCCAATTAGAACAAACATCTAAAGCATTAGAAATAAAGTTTTTAGAAAAATTAACTTCAGTTAATCTATCTAATGAAGCATATCAACAGGCAAAAATGGATACACGGACCTATCAAATGATAGAACAAGAGGTATTGGATTATCGAACACAATTGAATGATTGTACATCTCGCCTAAGCACTTATCGTAGTCAACTGAAGTCTGAAACCATTCAAAATATAGAAGAATTAGAAAAACAAGATAAAGCATTAGAACAATCTATTCAACAACATCGTAAGATGTACCAGGAAATAGAGATAGAACATCGAACAAATCAAACAGTGTATGATGAATTGCAACAATATCAGGCCAAAAGAAAGACTCTTAATCAGCGATATGGTACGATTAAAGAAGTATATGATACGATTTCTGGACAAATATCACAAAAAGCCAAATTGTCATTTGAAACCTATGTACAACAATATTATTTTAAGCAAGTCATTGTGGCCGCAAACAAGCGTCTTCAAAGTTTGACAAAAGGCTTATTCACGCTTCGTTGTAAAGAAGAAGCCAAAAACAAACGTAATCTTTCAGGCCTTGATTTAGATGTACTTGACCGAACAACGGGGTGTTGGAGGGATGTATCTACTTTATCAGGTGGAGAATCTTTTATTGCTTCACTAGCTCTTGCTTTAGGACTTTCTGATACTGTTCAAGCCAAAAGTGGAGGCATTCGGTTAGATGCGATGTTTATCGATGAAGGATTTGGTAGCCTAGATGAGACCACTTTGAAAACCGCAGTGGATGTACTGGCTAGTCTTGCGGACGGGAAAAGACTGATTGGTATTATTTCTCATGTCAGTGAATTAAAGCAGCGTATCGATCAAAAGGTGATTGTTCAAAAAACACTACAAGGGTCAGTCATCCGGATGGAGACGGACTAAACATATCTTTTTCTTTTCTACATATAATGTAATACTAAGAAAAGAAAGAAGATGATAGCCTTCATTATAGAAGATGTGTTACTCCAACAAGTTGTTTCAGAATATTTTAATGTGAGCAAAGTCAAAACGGTAGAACCATTCGGTAATGGTTTAATTCATCAAACGTATAAAGTGGTATTTGATGACATTCAGTACATTTTACAACAAATCAATAGTTATGTGTTTCAAAGCCCAATTGGTGTGATGTATAATATTGATTTGATTACAGAACATATTCGTAAAAAAGTAATATATGAAGGTAAAAATTATCGATATTCAACCCTTACCTTGGTTAAAACAAGACTCGGACAAAATTTTGTTATTGTCGATGATACCTATTGGCGTTGTTATACTTGGATTGATGGCTGTACGTATGATACACCATCTTCTTTAGATATCTTTTATGAAGCAGGCTTGACTATTGGTCAATTTCAAGAATTATTAGAGGATTTTCCTTCAAAACTTTTGAGTGATAATATTCCTCATTTTCATGATACGCCTTACCGATATACCCAGTTTTTAAACGCAGTAAAACTGGATGCTTGTAGTAGGGTAGAAGAGTGTCAAGCAGAGATTCATTATTTGATGAGTCAATCGAATCAAATGGATCAAATTGTTAGCGCCTTAGAAACAAAAACAATTCCAAGACGAGTTGTGCACAATGATACCAAGCTCAATAATATTATGTTTTCTAAAGATGGCCAAAAGGCGCTTTGTTTAATTGATTTAGATACAGTAATGAAAGGCTCTTTAGTATATGATTATGGTGATGCACTTCGTTTGGGTGCATCTTGTGCCAAAGAAGATGACCCAGATTTATCTAAAGTGAAAATCAATTTGGATTTGGTTTATGCGTTTACTAAAGGTTTTTTAACTGCTGTTCAACAAGTGATTACCCCATCAGAAATTGATTTATTGGTTTGTGGTTATTTTACCATTACCCTAGAGTTAGGTATGCGTTTTTTAACAGATTATATCAATGGTGATACTTACTTTACTTTGTCGAAACAACAATTGCAAGAAAGACCCAAAATCAATTTAGAGCGAGCAAAAAATCAATTGCAACTTGCTCGTGAAATTAAAAATAATGAAAAAAAGTTACGAGGACTGATACAACAAGTCCTATTGGAATTAAATTATTAGGAGAAAAATATGCAAAAAATCAAAAAAGTTGTCATTCCTGTTGCCGGAAAAGGAACAAGATTTTTACCCATTACCAAAACGATCAGTAAAACACTTTTACCTATTATTGATCGTCCAGTCATACACTATTTATTAGAAGAAGCAATAGAAGCAGGTATTGAAGAAGCTTTGATTATTATTGGTTCTGATCAAAATGATGTAGTCAATTATTTCAATATGGAAAGCAATTATGTCAACCATTTGAGCAAAGAATATCCAGAAATTGAAAATATTCGAAATCTTAAATCCAAGATACGGATTTCATATGTATTTCAAGAAAAAGCAAAAGGATTAGGTGATGCAATAAGGCTAGCCAAAGCCTTTGCTGGAAAAGATGATATAGCCGTTATTCTTGGCGATGATTTTGTTTTTGGTAAACAAAAAGAAGAATATGGTATTGCAACGCTTTGCAAGTATTATGAAAAGCATCCTGCTTATTATTTAGGTGTACAATGTGTACCCTATGAGGAAACGCATAAGTATGGTATCGTGAGTCCAGAAAAAGAAGTATCCGATTATTTTAGAATCAATGGTATTATTGAAAAACCACAGATGGATCCACCCTCCAATATGGCCTGTGTAGGAAGGTATATTTTAAAGAATACGATATTCGATTACTTAAGCTATACGCATGAAGGTGTTGGTGGTGAAATCCAATTGACTGATGCCCTTGCTCTTGCGCAGGCCAAAGAAGAAGTGTATGCATCTACTTTTTTAGGAAAGCGATTTGATGTGGGTAGTAAAGTCGGTTATGTTGAGGCTACATTAATGGTGGCAAAATACCGAGATGATTTGAAAAATGAGATTATATCATTTTTAAATGAACTTCAAAAAGAAGAATATTGATTGTATTGCGACAAAAAATCAAGATGTATCTTGGATAAGATACGTCTTTTTTCTTGCTTATTTTAGAAAATCTAGCATATTTATAGTAAATACTACATACATATAAATGAACAAACAAAATTCAAAAAAGGAGGAAAGAAAATGATTCGATTTCTCATATATTTATTACTAGGACTCATTCAAGGTATAGCAGAAGTACTCCCTATTTCATCAAGTGGACACTTGGTTTTGGTGGGGAATATATTGGGTGTAGAAGAACAAAATCTAACTTTTGAGGTGTTTCTTCATTTGGCCTCACTCCTTGCTATTTTCATTTATTTGAGAAAACCTATTTTTCAATTGATAAAAGGAACTTGGAATTATCTATTTCATCACGATTCAAGTGGTAAAAAGGCTTTTCAAACTATACTGATGATGATTATTTCTACTTTACCAATTGTTTTATTTACTGTATTGATTCGAAAAATTGGGTATACGTATAGCCCATTATTTGTCATTGGGATTTGTTTTATCGGAAATGCTTTGATGATATTTTTTTTATCCAAGAAAAAGGTAACACATCCTAGAACTGAGTTAAATGTAAAAGATGCAGGCATAATTGGTCTATTCCAGTGTATCGGTGTATTTCCTGGTATTTCAAGAAGCGGTAGTTGTTTGAGTGGAGCCTTTTCTAGAAAATTAGACAAAGAAGTTGCGGCAGATTATGCCTTTTTACTATTTATTCCCGCTGCACTAGGTGCATTTGTATTAGAAATCCCTGAAATGGGTGCATTGATGAGGCTAGATAGTGCATCCCTTGCTTGTTATTTGGCGTCTTTTTGTGTCGCATTTGTTGCTACGTATCTCTCTTTTTCTATATTGAAGAAATTAATTGTAAAAGAAAAATTTTATTATTTTGCTTATTATTGTTTAATACTAGGTATATTGACTATGATGTATAGTTGTTGGAAGGGATGGATATAGTATGAAACGCTATGCGCTTATACTAGCTGGAGGAAAAGGTACAAGAATGAAATCTACTTTGCCCAAATGTATTTATCCATTCTATGGAAAGCCAATGCTTTCCTATATTATAGATGCATGTGAAAAAGTGGGGTTTGATGAAATTGCATTAGTAGTAGGATATCAAAGAGAATATATGCAACATATGATTCCTGCTCACATTCAAACCTATGTTCAACAAGAGCAGTTAGGTACAGCCCATGCTGTACACTGTGCGGCAGATTTTTACAATCAAAAAGAAGGTATTTTGGTTATTATTCCAGGCGATATGCCCCTAGTTAACCAAGAAACCTTAGAGCAATTACTAAAGTATCATTTGGAAAAACACAATGATTTAACGGTGGTATCTACTAAACTCAAACAACCAAGGGGATATGGAAGGATTGTCAAATCGAATCATCAAATTGTGAAAATTGTGGAAGAAAAGGATGCGACACCAAAAGAAAAAAACATTCAAGAAATTAATACAGGTTTATATTGCATCGATATTCCCATTTTAAGAAAAAATATTCAACATATTCAAAATCAAAATGCTAGTCATGAGTATTACCTTACTGATTTAGTTGCACAACTAGTGGAGAAATATAAGGTAGATAGTTATTTATTAGCCAATCCATTTTTTGTGCAAGGTATTAATGATTTGTCAGCACTATCTCAACTTGAAAAATTATATCAAAAAAAAATCAATCAACAACATATGAAAAATGGGGTACATTTGATTTTGCCAGATACCATCATTATTGAAGACACTGTTACCATTGAATCGGGCGCAACTATTGATGCATTCTCTATTCTAAGAGGAAATACACATATTTCTAGTCGGACTTATTTGCCACCTTATTCTTATATTGTTGATGATGAGAAAAAAAGAATAAATTAAATGAAAAAAATAAAATAAAAGAGGAAAAAACACATAATTTGTATGAAAAGATAGCATAATATATAAAAGATAGTATGCATTCTAATAGGCATTTTTTGCCACATAGGTAAAAACGCATTGACTATAATCGTAAAAAAGTGTATAATTATTTAAAATAATAGGAAAGAGAGAACGTGTAATGAATCTATTTATTCTATTTTTGTTATGTGACATCTTGGTTTGTAGACTTGTTCACGCAAACCTCAAACATATTGTTGCTAGCTTTGGCATTTTATTGATAGTTGTTCTACTCAGTGTTGCCACTCGTTATGCTAGTATTATTCATGCTTTAATGATGACAAAAATTCATACGATTTTACTCAAGAAGGATTTTCGTCCATCAAAGGCTTGCCCTAAAATTAGTAAATATATGCTACAAATTTGCAAGCATAAATTCAATCCTCAAACCATTCAACATTGGGTAGTTTTACCAATTTATAAAACGAGAGTGATAATTGAACATATGCTAGATATGATGGCAAACCTTATTAAGCACTCTGTTATTCGATTAGACTCTATCTAATATTTTAAAATGCAAAAAAGAAGATGACTTAATGAATTTAAGTCTTTTCTTTTGCATATTTTTTGAAAATCTCCTTATACTAATAAAAAACAATGGAGGTTTATATGAGTAAAATTACAACATGGAAATACACAAAACCAAGTTTTTGGGATGATTTTTTTGATGGCCATACGTATGGTTCTGCATATCAAAATGGATTTATGCGTGCAGATATTTCCAAACGAAAAGGCAATTATGTATTTGATGTTGATATCCCTGGATATGCCAAAGAGGATATCATGGTGAAATTAGAACAAGGCTATTTGACAATTATGGTAGATGCTAAAAAACAATCAACCGTAAATGAAAACCCAGATGAAAATTATGAGTATTTACATCAAGAACGCTATAATGGTCAATATTCTAGAAGTTTCTATGTAGGTTGTCCTGATGATACAAAAGCTAATGCTACCTATCACAATGGAGTGCTAACAGTAGTGATTCCAGAAGTGACTGAAACAGAAACTGATAAAACAAAATATATCACAATTAACTAATTGAAGGACGAATGAATCAAAAAGACTACCCTTATCAAAGGATAGTTTTTTCGTTTTTATCAAAAATATATGCTTTTCTTCTAAAATATGGTATAATAAATACGAGGTGAAGTATTATGACAAACATACATACAAATATAAAAGTATTACGAGAAGAAGCAAGATTAACTCAACAAGAATTTGCGGAAAAACTCAATGTTAGTGAAGAGACAGTTGCGCTTTGGGAAAAAGGAAAACTTGATCCGACTAGCGAACAAATTCGAAAAATGTGTCCTATCTTGCGTATTCATGAAGAAGATTTTCTAGAAAGAGATATTCTAGCAGAAAGAACGGATGCGGGAAATCGAATGAAAAAAGGCAAGGATCGTTCAAGTTACAATTGGTATTTGGGTAACCGTTTATCAATGACTTTTTATATTTCTTATTTGATTATTATCCCTATTGTGGGTATCTTAGTGGGGGCTATCACTAAATCTCTTGCAGAAGAAACTGCCAAACAAATGGATTTTATTGTCAATACTACATTACCAGCGATTGTATATGCGATTATTGCAATGGGATTCATTAGTGCTATTTACATCTATATCTTTTTGTTTAAAAGAGGGATTCTTCATTTTAGATGGTGGTACATTTTTTGGATTTCTTTTATCTCTATCTTTTCTATTTTGATAGGTAGTATTGCAACCCCTTTTCTTTATGGATATGCCTTTTATAAAGGTGTAATTCGCAAAGGAAAAAATCGTTAGGAGGCGTTTATGAATAAAATAGCATTAATGTATGATTTTGATAAAACACTATGTGCAAAGGACATGCAGGAATATAGTTTTATTCCAAGTGTTGGCATGGAAGCAAGTGAATTTTGGGAAGAATCTAATCAAATTTCTACTAAAAATAATATGGATCGTATCTTATCTTATATGTTTTTGATGATCAAGGCAGCAAAAGATAAAAATATTGAAATTACAAAAGAATCATTCAAAAAACTAGGAGAAGATGTAGTTTTGCTAAAAGGCGTTGAAACATGGTTTGAAAGAATCAATGCTTATGGAAAATCATTAGGTGTAGAAGTGGAACATTATATTTTATCTTCTGGTTTGAAGGAAATCATTGAAGGTACATCGATTGCCCCTTATTTCAAGCGGATTTATGCTTGCGAATTCCATTATAATCGAAATGGCAATGCAGATTGGCCTAAACAAGTCATCAATTACACGACAAAAACACAGTTTATTTTTCGAATTTCAAAAGGAACATTAGATCAATTGGATGATGTGAAATTGAATAGTGTGATTAAACTAGATGATCGTTTGATTCCATACCGGAATATGATATATATTGGCGATGGAATGACAGATGTTCCTTGTATGACTCTTGTCAAAGAAAAGGGTGGCGAATCAATTGCCATATATCATGAAGATTCAAAGGAAAAAGCCATTCGTCTTTTGGAGGATAATAGAGTAGGTTATATTTGTAAGGATGATTATTCTGCACATACAGAACTAGAAGCAGTTGTGAAATTACTTATCCATCAAATGGCTCTAACAAGTCAGTTACATGATTTGCACAAAGAACAAAGAAAGACTTACCTAGGAGAACAACATGAATAACACTAAGATATTAGAAGATATCAAGATACATCTCACTGGTGAAAAAGAAGTGGATATTCCTTATTTACAGACTGAACTGAGTATTTACCGTCAATTGAAGAATGATGAAGTTATTTATGGAATTACTAATTTGCTTTTTGAATATTTAGATCCCAAAATCAAAGAACAATTGGACTTAAAAACGCATGCAGTATTAGACGAAAGAAGAATGCGTTATGAAACCATATTAGATTTAATTCAACAAGAAAAATATGATGAAGCCATCTTCTTATTGGAAGACTTAGTATCTGTATTTGAAAAAGCAACTTATACCAAAGAAAAAAACTATTATGATTTTGATCAAATGATTGAATATTTTATTTTTTGTGAAACCGTAGAACGAGCTAGAAAATTAAAAGTAAAACGTTATCCAGAACCCGTTACGTATTATATGTATCAATTGTCTGAATTGTATTTGAAAAAAGAAGATATAACCCAAGCCATCCTTTGCTTGAATAAAGCATTGGTATATAATCCTAGATGTCAATATGTAATGCAATCTCTTGCACTATTGTATCGTGATCATGGTCAACAAATCGAAGCAGAGCAGGTCTTAAAAGTGGTTTTACAATATGCTTATACCAAGGATCAACTGGCTTTTGCTTATCATGAACTTGGGAAATTGTATATGAACAGACAAAAAGATGACATTGCTTTTGCCTGTTTTATGACTAGCCAGTATTATCAAGAAAATGCACAAAACCAAGAATATATTCATCAAATTTTAAACAGGTTGGGTCAGCTACCCTTTCAAAAAGGAACAGAGGTGGCAACCATTTATCAAACCTATCAAATCCAACATGGCATATCGAAACTTGTACTTCATGCAATTGATGAATTTTTAGCATATACTCAAAAACTACATGATGTAGAATCGGTTGAATATTTACTTGAAATCGCTCAATCATTAACAGATGATGAAAAATATCAAAATATTCAAACCATACAGGAGAAAAAGTAGATTACTATGAAATCAAAAGTACAAATATATGCTATTTTATATACTTTATTTCGTTGGATTTATTTGATATCTATTGTTGTTTTTCCAGTCACGTTTATTCTTTTGTTGGTGTTTCAATTATCCATTTGGATACTGCTTATTTATTTATGTTATGTGATTGTATTGTACTTTATAATTCATCTTTTACATACCAAAATATATATATACGTATGCCCTTCTTGTCATCAAGAATTTAGTATTTCTCTTTGGAAAGATATAAGTGCCTATAATGCAAAAGTAGGAGCAAAGGTACTCATTTGTCCACATTGTGAAACAAAAGAGGTAATGGAATCTAAGCAAAAAAAATAGTAAATTGTCGAAATAAGGAAAGAGAAACCCCTTTCCTTATTTTCTTTGAAAAAGAAGGTTTTTTTTCTTGCTCATTTTTGTTTTTTGCGTTATAATAAATTGAGACTAAGTTTCAAATTGTCAGTAGGAGGTGTGCAATGAATCATGCTAAAAATTATCAGACCAAACAAAAAAATACCATTAAGGATTTTTTGCTAGAACATAAAAACCAACACTTTAGTGCAGACCAAATTTTATTGCACCTCAATGAACGACATACACCAGTTAGTAAGGCAACACTTTATCGCACACTCGACCAGTTGGTTGAAACCAAAGAAGTCATCAAATGCAATGTGGATGGAAGTTTGAATTATTATCAATATTTAGATTGTGAACATAACCTATGTGCACATATTCATTTTAAATGTGAAGTATGTGGGCAAGTTTTACATATCCATACACCCATAATAGAACAACTAGATCAAATGATGCAAGAAGATTATCACATATCTATAGATACAACAAAAACAGTTTTATATGGTATTTGTGCATCATGTCAAAAGGGGAAGTTTATATGAAAAAAATCTATCTATTTATATTATTGTGTTGTACAACTTTTTTATTGACAGGTTGTGCATTTATTCAAGAATCTAAAACAGCAAAACAGATTGTAACAACATTATATCCAGAGTATGATATGGTCAAACAAATCATTGGTAATCAACCCGAAACAAAAGGTTTATTTGATGTGATGATGATTATACCAGCAGGTCAAGATTCCCATACATATGATCCGAGCATTCGCAATTTGATTACCATTAAGAATGCGGATATTTTTATCTATACAGCAGATGAAATGGAAACTTGGGTAGGTGACGTCGATTTCAATGAGAAAACAAAAGTTGTCAACTTGTCTAAGGATGAACGCATTGTTTTATATCAAGCAGAAGATGTAGAACACGATCATGAAGATGAAAATCAGACCAATCACGAACATACTCATGTGCATGCGTATGATCCTCACTATTGGACATATCCGATTTATGCTGTATATATGGTAGAACAAATCAAGCAAGTAATGCTTGAGAGTATTCAAGATCCATATGGTACAATTGGGGCAGTATTAGAAGCAAATGCAAAAGCATATATAGATGCATTGCTTCAAATCGATCAAGATATTCAAGCGATTGTACGTCAAGCTATCTCGCATACAATGTATTTTGGTTGTCCATTTTCTTTTTATTACTGGAGTATTTTCTATGATTTAGATTATGAACTAACCTATTCTACTTGTTCAACCGAGACAGAGCCATCCATAGCTACTTTAGAACATATCATTACAGAAATGAAAGAACATGATGTACCAGTTATTTTTGCAAAAGAATTGATCAATCAACAAGCTTGTGAAATGATTCGATATCATACAGGAGCAGAAATTTTAGTACTGCATTCTGGACATAATGTAAGTGCCCTTGACTTTCAAAATGAAGATTTATCATATATTCAAATATTAAAAGAAAATGTCAATCATTTAGCGAAAATGCTTCGTGTAGACCAAGGAGAGGGGATAGAAAAATGATACTACAATGTAAAGACTTAACAATTGGGTATGACAATCATAAAACATTAGAAAATATCAATTTAACGATTTTGCCAGGTGAATACGTTTGTATTTTTGGTGATAATGGTAGTGGTAAATCTACTTTAGTGAAAACGATTCTGGGTTTAATTCCGGAAATCAAAGGCAGTATTACATTTGGTGAAGATTTAAGTCGTAAGTCAATCGGGTATTTGCCACAAAAAAATGATAATCTAGCTGATTTTCCTGCATCTGTTTATGAGGTTGTTCGTTCGGGATGTATGAATCAACTAGGATTAAGGCCATTTTTTGGCAAAAAAGAAATTAAAAGAACTAAGGAAATGATGGAATTATTGGATATTGAAACCTTAGCGCATCGTTCTTTTTCTGAGTTATCGGGTGGTCAACAGCAACGAGTATTGTTAGCTAGAGCACTATGTGCGACTGATAAATTACTCATTTTAGATGAACCTTTCACAGGGTTAGATGGCACTACTGCAAGACAATTACATGCAACACTAGATAGTATCAATAAGGAAAGAGGAGTAACAATTATTATTGTTTCGCACTTCATTGAAAATATTTTGAAACATGCGACTAAAGTAGTCCATTTGAATCAAAATTGTATGTTCTGTGGCAATCCTAAAGAGTATATGGAACATTACCGAAAAGAATATGTATTCAGTAGAAGAATGCTGAAGGAGGAAGAACTTGATGATTAATTCGGGAATTATCCAAAATTTAATTAACAATTTTGAAATTATTCAGTATCCGTTATATGTAGGTTTATTGCTATCAGTTACGGCTTCCATTTTAGGAGTAGTGCTAGTGCTAAAACGCTATTCGATGATTGGAGATGGATTAAGTCACGTTAGCTTCGGTGTATATGCTGTGGCGATTGGTCTTGGACTAACGAATGCCCCTATTTTGGTGGTAATACCTATCGTTATTCTTGCTGCATATATTTTACTCCGAATTGGGGAAAGTAAAGAACTGAAAAGTGATGCAGCAATTGGGTTATTTTCGAGTTCAGCCCTTGCTATTGGTTATTTGGTTGGGGCAATGAAACATGGTGGATTTACTACAGATATCAATAGCTTGATGTTTGGTAGCATTGTATTTGCCAATCGTCAAGATTTTATCATTATGCTTATTACCGCAATCATCGTCATCGGTTTGTTTGTATTGATGTATCATAGAATTTTTGCAGTGACATTTGATGAGTCTTTTGCTAAAGCAACAGGGGTTCATACTAGAATGATGAATATGCTTTTTGCTTCATTGACAGCTGTAACAATTGTCATTGGTATGCGAATTATGGGAACCCTTTTGATTTCTAGTATTATCATTTTCCCTGCACTGTCTTCCATGCAATTGTTTAGAAAATTTAAGCATGTTATTTTATCTAGTGCTTGTATTTCTATATTTACCTTTTTGATTGCCTTTTTTGCCTTTACCGATTATCCTTTTGGAGCCAGTATGGTTGTGGTGAACCTATGTTTCTTTGTTATTTTTGCCATTGTAGGTCGGATTACCAAACGATATGGTAGACGATAATCAACATAAATTAGAAGTAGCATATGATAGAGCTATTTCAACCGATGTAAAACAACAAGTGATAGGTATTCAAAAAGAGAAGGTCTTGCATAAAACATTAAAATATTTTTTATGTGAAAATGAAGATTGCCATGAAGTAAAAATAGCGAAAACCAGTAAGGGTGTATTATATGCAGATATTAAAATAGATCAGCATATTTATGAAATTCAAACTAGAAATTTCAATGCCTTAAGAGAAAAATTAGATGAGTTTTTAAAGATGTATCAAGTAACGATTGTATATCCAATACCTTATCGAAAGCAAATTTATAAAATCGATAACGGGGTATTACAATCTCCTAAGACATCACCTAAAAAAGGGAGACCTCTTGAGGTATGTTATGAATTATATAAAATCAAAACTTATCTCAATCATCCCAATTTATCATTTCAATTAATTCTATTAGATGTGGATGAATATCGACAAGTTACAGAAAAAAAATATTATCGAAGTAGTGGATATGAAAGAATTGTTCAAATTCCTAAGCGGATAGAGCAAATCATTGAATTATCTACAAAAGAAGATTACAGTTGTTTGTTAAGGACCTATTCGTTACCCCAACCATTTACTTCAAGTGACTTTGCTAAGGCTACCCACTTGACCCAGAAAAAGGCAGGAGTTGCATTGCATGTTTTCACATATATGAATATAGTAGAAAGAATTGGAAAAAGAAGTAGAAGTTACCTCTATCAATTGAATCAAGAAAATAAAGAAAAATAGATGTAAGTATTAAAAGAACTTACATCTATTTTTTTAAGAAATATCAATTATTTTCTTGGACTGCTTGTTGGAGTGCCTTAGATAATTGATCAGCACAACTTGTTTTTCTAGGCCCACAAGTGTTGCCTTGTAATAATGTGGCTACTTGATTGGCCTTTGCACCTTCTAATAATTTGGATATTGCCGCAAGATTGCCAGGGCATCCACCTAGAAAATTTAAATTATAGATACGACCATCATCGCTAATATCAAAACTAATTTTTTTACTACAAACACCACTAGGGGTAAAATCGATATGTTTCATACATTTCATCTCCTTTGATATGAATTTCATTATACGAAAGATTTGAAATCTTTGCAAAACTTTTGCATTTATAGTATAATAAGAAAGAAATTAGGTGATATGATGATATATTTAGATCATGCAGCTACATCGATTCCTTCTTCAACAGTACTTGAAGTCTATCATCAAGTAGCGAAGACCATTTGGCATAATCCAAGTAGCATGCACAAATTAGGAGTAGTCGCAAAAAACTATATAGATAAGGCAACTACAACTATTTTAAAAACACTATCCTTACAAGAAAAAAACATTTATTATACTTCTGGTGCAACAGAAGCCAATAATCTTGCCATATATGGTATATGTATGCCATATATGGGAAAAAATAAACATATTATTACTACACAAGTAGAACATCCTTCGGTTTATCGTGTATTTCAAGATTTAGAAAAAAAGGGTTTTCGTGTTACGTATTTGAGTACTCGCAATGGAGTTGTAGATATAGAGGAATTAAAAGCAGCACTAACAAAAGATACCATACTTGTATCTATGATGTGGGTGAATAATATTATTGGAAGTATCCAACCCATCAATCAGATGATTCAAGTGGTGAAAGCATATAGTCATGCTAAAATACATGTAGATGCTGTACAAGGAATTGGAAAGATTCCTTTTGACTATAATCCAAATGAAGTTGATTTGATGACCATTACGATGCATAAAATTGGTGGATTAAAAGGAACTGGATTATTGATTACTTCTAAATCATTGGTTTTACAAACGATGATTCATGGTGGACATCAACAAAATGATGTTCGTGGTGGTACAATGGATGTAGCAGGAATTGTTGCGGCATCGAAAACATTGACACTAGCATATCAAGATTTAGACGCACATTATCAGTATGTCCAAAAATTAAATGATTATCTCTTACAGTGTTTAAAAGATATTCCTTTTGTTACCATCAATCAAAGCAAAGGAAAATATTCTCCTTATGTAGTGAGCATTAGTTTTTCGCATATAAAAGGTGAAACCGTAATGCATTATTTAGAACAATATGATATTTATGTAGGTATTGGATCCGCATGTAATGAAAAACAACAAACCTTGGAGCGAGCTATTCAAGTTTTAACAGACGAAACATGGCGAGCTATCAATATGATTCGCATCAGTTTATCAGAACAAAATACAACACAAGACATAGATGAATTGATTGTAAGATTAAAAGCATTAGAAAGGATGTAATTATGGAAGATCATATTTTAATACGTTATGGTGAACTGAGTTTAAAAAAAAGCAATCGTAAACAATTTATCACTAAAATTAATAATAATATTAAACGAGCCTTAAAAAACTTTGAAAAATTAACTTATGAAAGCAGAGGGCTTCGTTTTTATGTTTTACTACATGGCGAGGATTCTATCCTAGTTTCACAGATATTGAAGAAGGTACCAGGTATTTATTCTTTTAGTGTTGTTTCTCGTACATTATCCGATTTATCCGCAATCAGTGAAACGGCTAAGATATTAGTTCAAAAAGAGTTTGAACAAGGGGCACATACGTTTAAGGTAGAAACCAGTAGAGGAGATAAAAAATTTCCAAAGACATCGTTAGAAATAACTAAAGAAGTAAGTCGTTATTTGTTTCAACAATTACCAGGAATTCAAGCGGATGTGCATCACCCTGATTTTATTTTGTCTTTAGATGTAAGACAAGAAGGCACTTTTTTATACACAACCATTCAAAAGGGATTAGGTGGTTTTCCTGCAGGTAGTTTAGGTAAAACGATGTTGATGATTTCAGGAGGAATTGATAGTGTGGTTGCTGGATATATGGCCATCAAAAAAGGAATGACGATTGAAGCAGTTCATTTTGCGGCACCACCATATACATCAGATTTAGCAGTTCAAAAGGTAGTTGACTTATTAGAAAAAATCATTCCTTATACAGAATATCAATCAATTCGTCTTCATATTGTTCCTTTTACAACCATCCAAAAGGCAATTTATGATGCTTGTCGGGAAGATTATTGTATTACCATTATGCGTAGGATGATGTATCGGATTACGGAGCGTTTGGCCCAAAAAGTGGGAGCACTAGCTATTGTAAATGGTGAAAATATTGGTCAAGTAGCAAGCCAAACTTTAGAGAGTATGACAACGATAGAAGATGTTGTTGGTATACCGGTGATTCGGCCTTTAGCTACATTTGATAAACAAGATATTGTTGATGTTGCTAAACAAATTGATACATATGATATTTCTATTCGACCTTATGAAGATTGTTGTACTGTTTTTGTGCCCAAACATCCTCAAATTAAGCCAAGCATTTCTCACGCAAAACAAGAGGAACAAAAAATAAATTTTGCAGAAATGATTGACTATGCTGTAGAAGGAACTGTTAGAGTAACGCTCAAAAAGGGTAGTCATTATATGTACAATGTAAATGAAAATGAGATAATGGATGACTTGTTTTAAACCATAATTTACCAATAAAATATTGTTATAATCTGTTTGAAATCGTCAATACTATTTTTGACAGGAGGTGAAATGAATGAATAACTCATCTTACTCTAAAAATAGATTAGTAGTACCTGGTTCTGAAAATGCAATTAACCAAATGAAATATGAAATTGCAAATGAATTAGGAGTTAACCTTGGCCCAGATGCAACAGCTCGTCAAAACGGTTCAGTTGGTGGTGAAATCACACGTCGTTTAGTGTCTATGGCTCAATCTAATTTACAAGGAAAATAGTTCAGTAAAAAAAGGTGCAATTGTATAATTGCACACTTTTTTATAATGTATAAAAGATGAAGATTGGTTGCATACTAAAGATAAGGAGGAATTATATATGACTGGAAAAGAATTATTATATGTTGAAGATGCACTTGGACATATTCAACACTTTAAAACGCTTTGTGAAACGTATTCAAGAACTATTCAAGATCCTAATTTAAAGGCTTTTGTTCAAACGTTATCACAAAAAAATTTGGAATTAGAGACAAAATTTTTAAATGTTTTAGGAGGTGCAACAAATGGACGATAGAGCATTAATGGAAGATTTATTATTAAATACGAAGGGGATTTGTGATTTATATATGCATGGTACTATCGAATCATCTACACCTACAATATGTACAGCTTTTAATGATAGTTTATTTACAAGCCTTTCTATGCAAGGTGATATTTATAAAACAATGGAGGCAAGAGGTTGGTATAAAACAGATCCTGCCGATGTTGCAAAAGTAAGACAAGCATATAACAAATATACAGGTCAAAATTAAATATGAAAATAGGTGTTTTGAATAAACACCTATTTTTTGACTTTAAAAATAGCATATTGAATTAGAAAAAAGACAAAATGTGATATAATAAATAAGATTATACTACCTTGGGGAGGAAATATGGCCGAAAATAGGATTCAAATACAATCTATCAACAATGAAAAAATCAAGTACTTACAATCACTGAAAGATAAAAAAACAAGAAATCACGAGAAAAAATTTCTTGTTGAAGGATTTCATCTTGTCGAAGAGGCAGCCAAAACACCTGATTTACAAATGGTTGTAACAACGGATACATCATATATTCAATCTATTTCATTTTCTCATCAGGTCCAAATTTTAATAGTAACTACAGCAATTATTGAAAAATTGTCTACTACGATTCATCCCCAACAAATTCTAGGGGTAGTGAAGATGCCTAGTCATGGTCCAAAACAGTTAGAAAAATTACTTCAAGCAAAGGAAGTCAAATTGATTTTACTAGATGAAATCAATGATCCTGGAAATTTAGGGACTATTATTCGAACTACTAGTGCTTTTGGTTATGATGGAATTGTGATGAGTCCAAATACAGTAGATCTATATAATGAAAAAGTGATTCGGGCGACACAAGGAACTTTATTTAAAATTCCCATTGTGAAGATGAATTTGCAAGAAGCAATAGGTTTATTTAAAAAGTATCAAGTCAAATGCTATGGTGCTTGCTTGCAACAAGCCAAGTCATTACAAGAAATTCAAATAAGCAAAAAAATGGCAATTTGTTTTGGTAACGAAGCTAGAGGTATATCTAAGCCAATATTAGATGCAATGGATGAAAGAGTGAAAATTGAAATGAAAAATCATGTTGAATCTTTGAATGTGGCTATTGCATCAGCAATTATAATGTATGAATGGATGGATAAAGAATAAATCAAAATACAGGAGGAATTGTATATGTTAAATCAAGTGAAAATTATTACTGATTCGAATTCAGGGTTGCTTCAAAAAGAAGCTGAAAAATTAGGAATATTTGTGATTCCAATGCCGTTTACCATTAATGGAAAAGAGTATTTAGAAGAAATCACGCTTAGTCAAGAAGAATTTTATCAACTTTTAATGGAAGATACGAATATTTCTACTTCTCAACCATCACAATATTATTTAGAAACACTTTGGAAAGAACAATTAAAGGAAAATGAATCCATTGTATATATTCCGATGTCTAGTGGACTGAGTGCCACATGTGAAAGTGCATTAGCGCTTGCGGAAAAGTTTGATGGAAAAGTACAAGTCGTTGACAATTTAAGAATATCGGTTACCCAAAAAGAAAGTGTGTATGAGGCCATTGAACTAGCAAAGCAAGGGAAAAGCGCTTCTGAAATTAAGGATTATTTAGAAGAAACAAAAAATAAATCGTCCATTTATATTATGCTAGATACACTCAAGTATCTGAAAAAAGGGGGAAGAATCAAACCTGCCGCAGCGGCACTGGCTACAATGCTTCAAATCAAACCCATTTTATTTTCGCGAGGAGATAAATTTGATAAATTTTCAACTGCATTAACAACTGTGCATGGTAAACGCAAAATGATTCAAAAAATACGCGAAGAATTGGCAACTGATTTCTTGGATGATTATGAACAAGGGAATATGGTTGTGTCAGTTGCACATACCAATAATCTTGCTGCAGCACTTAAATTTAAAGAAGAAATCATTGCTGCATTTCCCAAATTGACATTTCGTTTTGTAGATGCTTTATCACTTAGTGTGACTTGTCATATTGGACCTGGATCACTTGCTATCGCTATTGTTGTAAACAATTATCTACAGAAATAAAATGGAATAGATTGAATGAATTGTTGAAAAAAACAAGATGGTTTTATCATCTTGCTTTTTTTATTATCCATATAGCTTTATTATATGAATCAAATGCAATCATTCGTTTAAATTAGATAATGACGTATCACTTTTTTATCCATTTTATCTGGTATAAGTTAGGCATAATTAAAATAATAAATCGGTATACGATGGTACAGGCCAATATGTTTTACCAACATAAGTTTCTAAAGTGTCAATAATTTCACGTAGATGTTTCATTATGGGTAATATTTGATCTTTGTAAAAATAGGCAAGTTCTTTTCTAGATAAACACTTGGTTTGTTTTTCGAGTTGGGCAAGTGTAGATACTTCTTTAGTGGCCTCATCTAATAAATCACTAATAGTTTCAATCAATGTAGATGTAGTAGTGCATTTGAGATTGGGGCATACTTCTTTTACTGTGCGATGCGTAGTAGAAATATGTTGTAAATATAATAAAATGCTAGGTATATATTCGGCATTAACCATATTCATCATAGTTAAGGCTTCGATATGTAAAGTTTTGGCATATAAATCATAGTCTACATCTGCTCTTGATAATAATTCTTTTTGAGTTAATACTTGATGAGATTCATAAAGTGCTATGGTCTTTGGATCGCTTAAAGTGGGGATTGCGTCTATAAACGATGCTGCATGAGGTAGACCACGTTTGGCCGCTTCTTGTATCCAGTCTTCACTATAACCATTACCATTGAAAATGACTCTTTGATGTTCTGTAAGGGTAGTACGAATGAGTCTTTTAATGGCTTTTTCCACATTGGTTGATTTTTCGAGTTTATCGGCTATTTTTCGAAGTTCATCTGCTACAGCCACATTGAGGGCAGTATTGGTATCTGCAATTGATATACTAGATGCAACCATTCGAAATTCAAATTTGTTACCTGTAAAAGCAAAAGGAGAAGTACGATTGCGATCCGTTGAATCCTTAAAAATAACAGGTAAACTATGGATACCAATATGCATCTTTCCTCCCGTTTTAGAGGTAAGGGCTTCCCCTTTATCGATAATTTGTTCAACAATGTCTTGTAATTGGTCACCTAAAAAAATAGAAATAATAGCAGGAGGAGCTTCGTTGGCGCCGAGTCGATGGTCATTGCCAGGATTGGATGATACAAG
The DNA here is from genome assembly GCA_023665755.1 of Prevotella sp. Classification (GTDB taxonomy): domain Bacteria; phylum Bacillota_I; class Bacilli_A; order ML615J-28; family CAG-313; genus CAG-313. The sequence goes on along the minus strand of JAMPDF010000007.1, from coordinate 38,472 downwards.
TCTAAGTAAAAGTGCATGTTCATCCACAGCAGCAATAACAGCAGATAGGAATAAAAGAAATTGAGCATTCTCATGAGGTGTCTTACCTGGCTCTAACAAGTTCTTTCCACTATCTGTTCTAAGCGACCAGTTATTGTGTTTTCCACTCCCATTAACTCCAGCAAATGGTTTTTCGTGAAGCAAACATTCAAAGTGATGACGTTTGGCTACTTTTTTCATTACTTCCATTGTTAATTGATTATGATCTGTTGCGATATTGACATTGCTGTAAACTAGGGCACATTCATGTTGAGAAGGTGCTGCTTCATTATGTTCTGTTTTTACATTGACGCCTAATTTCCAGAGTTCTTCATCAATATCTTTCATAAAGGAGGCAACTCTTTCTTTGATACTGCCAAAATAATGATCATCCATTTCTTGGCCTTTAGGTGGCTTTGCGCCAAAGAGTGTTCTGCCAGTTAGTTTTAAGTCCAGTCTTTGCATATATTTTTCTTGATCTACTAAAAAATATTCTTGTTCAGGACCCACAGAGCATTCCACTTTTTTAATATTGGTTTCACCAAATAAAGCAAGGATTCGTTTTACTTGCTTATCAAGTGCTTCACAAGAACGAAGAAGTGGAGTTTTTTTATCTAAAGCTTCTCCAGTATAGGCACAAAAAACAGTTGGGATACACAATACCACGCCGCTCCCATCTTCTTTCAAAAAAGCAGGAGATGTACAATCCCAAGCAGTATATCCCCTCGCCTCAAAAGTAGAGCGAATCCCACCAGATGGAAAACTAGATGCATCAGGTTCTCCTTTGATAAGTTCTTTCCCTGAAAATTCCATAATGGCTTTACCAGTATCGATAGGTCTAATAAATGCATCATGTTTCTCAGCGGTAATACCAGTCAAAGGTTGGAACCAGTGAGTAAAATGAGTTGCTCCACGAGATAGGGCCCATTCTTTCATCGCATGAGCAACGGCGTCTGCAACTTCGTTATCTAATTCTACACCCTCATCAATAGTTTTTTTAAATTTAATATAAATAGGTTTGGGTAAATAATTTCTCATTACATCATCAGTAAATAAATTTTGTCCAAAAATAGAAGTTACATAGTTTTTTTGCATCATTTTCCTCCTTTTAAGATTTTTTAAAAAAATATATAGATATTATACTATGAATAAAAAGAAAAATATGAAAAAACGCGTTTTAAAAATGAAAAACAATAAAAAAGAGAAATAATATAAAATAATAAGTAAAACAGAAGATAATAAAATAAAAAAAGTCCATTTGGACTTTTTTTATTTGAAAAAACTATAATTTAAAACAACTTCCACCAATGAATTCTCTTAATAAAGAATTGCATGGAATAATAGATTCATCTTCAATAGGTCTAAAATATTTAAGGTATTTGATTAAACGATTGGCAACTAGATATTCTGAATCTGTTGTTTTAATTTCGCGAAGTGCAGGAAGAGCTTTGGTGCGTAGAACACAAAGTTCATATGACAATTCTGAATTGAAAACATAATTTGCGCCTTCTTGATTAGGATAAATCCATTTAAATTCACCATTTCGAACTGACTGCCACATTTTAATCGTTTCTGCTGCTGGACAGTTCCGATATTTCATATCGCGAACAATTCTTCTAATTAGTCTTAAATCAGTAATATTAAGTGGTGAGTGATCATCAATATTGATTTGTGCTTGAGGGGCAATATATATTTTATATTTTTGATGCTTAGGAATAGAAGAGGTTAGTTTTTCATTTAATGCATGAATGCCTTCAATCATAATTGGGCTATTGGTTTCTACTCGGATTGTTCTACCTTTTTCGCGTTTTCCTGTTTGAAAGTTAAATTTAGGTAAAGTTACTTCTTCGCCATTGATCAAATCATAGAGATCTTTATTGAATAAATCAATATCAAGACAGTTGATATGTTCTAAGTCAAGTTCTTCCAAACTTTTATTTTGAATCTTGCAAATTTCTTCTTTTTCTAAGTAGTAATCATCCATTGAAATCATTACAGGATTGATACCTCGGGAAAGTAACTCAATTCTAACACGATTGCAAAAAGTTGTTTTTCCACTAGAACTAGGTCCAGCAATCGCAATCAAACGAATATTTTCAATATCTGCCTCAATATTGTTACCTAAATCTGCAAGCATACTATTGTGTTTTGCTTCACACATTTGCACAAAATCTAAAATACTATTTTCTTCTACTTTATGATTGATATCAACAATGGTTTGTAATTTGGCTTTACTTGACCAAAGATAAGCTCTTTTTAAAGTTTTTCCATAGGTCGTTTCTTCCACAAATTCAGGAATTTCTGCGTGTAATTCATAACGAGGGTATTGAATAATCATACCTGGACTATAAGGACGAATTGAGTAATGCTTGATACAACCTGTAGAAGGGAGCATATAAGAATGCATATAATCATAGTATTGACCACATTTGTATAGATGAACAGTGTGCTCTGGTCGATATTTGAGAATTTCCAATTTGTCTTGATGATGGTATTGATGATAGATTTGTTTGGCCTCATCAATCGTCACTGTAACTCGCTCAATTGGCAAATCTAATGCAACAATTCGTTCAACTTCTTGAATGATTTTCTCTGTTGCTCGGGAAAGATGAAAACCGGGTGTAAGTACTTGACAAAACACCGAACGAGATACATTGTAACTAAAACGAATATCTATATCTGGATAAAGTTGATAAAAAGCCATAGCAATAACATAACGAAGGGTAGCTTCATAGGCTTTTCCCCCTTCAATATTATCTAATCCCAAAGTTTCGATATGGGCGTTTTGATGTCGTTCGGTTAGAACATAGGTCAATTCTTTAATTTGACCATTGATTCTACAAACGGTATAATGTTTTTTTTCTGATGCATCTAATAAATCCAGAACACGAATGGGTTCTTGAACATGATGCTCTTGTTGGTTAAATTGAATCGCTATCATTTTTATTCCTTTCTGTATGCTATATTTCTTTTAAATTATTCTATCATAAAATAGCCCATTTTGCAATTGTTTAAGAATGATTTCTTTAAAATATAAAAAAGTAAATGACTTTACAATTTGATTAAAAAACGTATAATATAGTTATAAATATAACAGTTATAAAAATAACCAAAGGATGAGAATATTATGCATAATGTTGCCGCAAAGGTCATTACTGAACTCAATAAACTCAAAAGAGCTTATGATACATATATTTTAGAGATGTTAGATACGTTTCATATGACTAAATTAGAAATTGATATATTAGGTTTTTTAGCCAATAATCCTGCTTATGATACTGCTAAAGATATTGAATTGGTAAGACAGTTTAAAAAGTCAAATATTTCAACAGCAGTGGATGCGTTACTTCATAAAGGAATGATTACAAAAATTCAAGATGCGGAAGATAGACGAAAAATGCATTTAAAATTGTTGGAAGAAGCATCCCCTATTGTTGAAAAAATCCAAGCTGTTCAAGAAACTTTCTTCAAACAAATCTTTCAGGATATTTCCAAATCGGAAATGGAACAATATTTTACGACATTTATGAAAATGATGGATAATGTTAGTCGAATAGGGGAATGTTATGACTCGTAGTGATACAACTTTTTTAGAAAAAGAACCCGTCGGGAAATTGATATTTAAACTCGCGATTCCAACTATTATTGCGCAAATTGTCAATCTATTGTATAACGTAGTTGACCGAATTTATATTGGCCATATACCAGAAGTGGGTGATGTAGCCTATACGGGTGTTGGTGTTTGTATGTCAATTATTATGCTTATTTCAGCATGTTCAGCACTAGTTGGGTATGGTGGAGCCCCTAAGGCCTCTATTTATTTGGGAGAAAAACAGCCAGATAAAGCGGAAACAATAATGGGCAATAGTTTAACTTTATTGGTAGGAATTGGAATTGTATTGACAATTGTTTTTAGTATCTTTCATGAACCATTGCTATATGCATTTGGAGCAAGCGATAATACTATATCTTATGCCAAAGATTATATACAAATTTATTTAATAGGTTCTGTCTTTGTAATGATTGCACTTGGAATGAATGCATTCATTACTGCACAAGGTTTTACCAAAGTCAGTATGGTAAGTGTATTGATTGGAGCAATCTTAAATTCTATTTTAGATCCTATTTTTATTTTTGCTTTTGGACTTGGTGTAAAGGGCGCCGCTATTGCTACTATTATTTCTCAATTTGCTTCAAGTTTATTTGTAATCTTATTTTTATGTAGTCAAAAGGCAACTCTTCGATTAAAAAGAAAGGCACTCAAATTGGATTTCCGTTTAATCTTACCTGCATTATTATTAGGACTTTCTCCTTTTATTATGCAATTTACAGAAGCAATTATTGTCGTTTGTTTTAATGCATCGTTGAAAAAATATGGAGGAGATCTTGCCGTAGGAGCAATGACCACACTCTCCATACTGATGCAATTTTCTATGCTCCCAATTATGGGACTTTCTCAAGGAGCACAACCTGTTATTAGTTATAACTATGGGGCAAAACAACCAGAAAGAGTTAAATCAGGCTTTTTTGTTTTGTTGATTAGTTCAGTCTGCTATTCAATGGTTTTATGGTGTATGCTCCAAATATTCCCGGAAATTTTCGTAAAGATATTTTCGGATAGTGATGAACTAATTCGCTACACTAAATGGGCAATTAGGATATATTTTGCGGTATCAGGATTGTTTGGGATACAAATTGCTTGTCAACAAACATTTATTGCAATTGGTAATGCTAAGATATCACTATTCTTAGCAGTACTTAGAAAAATCATTTTATTAATTCCTTTAATTTTCATCCTTCCTTCGATTATAACAAATAATCAAGTGCTAGGGGTATTTTTGGCAGAGCCAATTGCAGATGGTATCGCAGTTACTGTAACAGGAATTTTGTTTTGCATTTATTTCAAAAAGGCGCTTTTTCAATTGAAACAAGAACAAGCAAAGGAGACTGTTGTATATGAGTCATGAACGTCCTAAAATGAAAAAGAAAATCAAACAATTGATTCAAATATATTCCAAATCAAAAGTAGAATTAAATGATGATGATAAAGCTATCATTCCTGTACATCTATCTTGTTTAGAGGCAGCACTTTCTGACTATGGAACAATTGAAAAGCCCGTCATCAATAGTGAATTTGCTTCTTTTTTAGAACAACATATTTTAGCTACCCATTTGTTACATGATATCCAAATTGAGGTAGAAAGCGAGCAAATGACTGAAAAGGATATTGAATTTGTTCAGCAGGCTATTCAAAACTATTATAGAGAAGATGCGACGATTGAGGCACGAAAGTTAAAAAGAGGTATATTAGCCACTATATATTTTTTGATTGTGGCAGTAGTAGTATTTTCTATTATGATTGTTTTGAATCAATTTCATGTATTATCAACAATTGGATTAGAATTGTTTGATATTGCAGGATGGGTATTTACATGGGAAGCAGTTGACCAATTCTTTATTGAAAGACCTATTCGAAAATTTGAGTTGTTGAAAAGTCATAAACTGATTGAAGCAACAGTTCATTTGAAACAAGCAAACCAAGCATTACAATGATATTTTGATTTTTTCAAAATATCATTTTTTACATTAAATTAAAAGAAATGGTTATACTATATAATGGGTGATATAATGCATAAAAAAGGAAAATCTATATGGGAAGATACAGTAAAATTACCACATTTTCCTACATTAGATCAAGATATTAAGGTAGATGTTGTTGTGATTGGCGGTGGCCTTTGTGGTATTTTAACCGCATATCAATTGACACAAGAAGGACTAGACGTAGTTATAGTTGAGAAAAATCGTATTGCTAGTGGCATTACCAAGAATACTACAGCGGTAATTACTGCACAACATGATGTATTATATCAAGATCGAATTCAGAAAGAAGGATTTGAAAAAGCAAAACTATATTTGGAAGCTAATCTCAAGGCCGTAGAAGATTACCGAAAATTAAGTGAATCCTATGCCTTTGATTTTGAAGAAAAGCCTTCTTATATGTATTCTACACAAGATGAAACAACGATTCAAGCAGAAGTAAAGGCGTTACAGCAATTAGGTGTGGATGCACAATTGGTTCATCAAACTGATTTACCATTTGACATCCAAGCTGCCGCATACTTTCCACATCAAGCACAAATGAATCCCTTATTATTGATTCAACATTTAATTAAGCATTTACGCATATTTGAAGATACTGAGGTGATTAAGGTGAGTAAACACAAAGTGACAACGGCGCATCACTGCATTTTTGCCAAACAAATCATCATTACGACACATTATCCTTTTATCAATCGTTTGGGACTATATTATGCAAAATTATTTCAAAATCGTTCTTATGTGATTGCTGTAAAAACTAAAGATAATATTCATGGAACATATACTAATTTAGAAACTGGTGGACTTTATTTTCGCAATTATCAAGATTATTTGCTTATTGGTGGAAATGACCGACAAACTGCAGATAGGGGATGTTGTTTCCATAATTTGATGCATTTTGCAAAAGAACATTATCCAGATTGTAGTATTGACTATCAGTGGGGGAATCAAGATTGTATGACGTTGGATGACAGACCATACATTGGTACATATAGTACATTATACCAACATATTTATGTAGCAACAGGGTTTAACTTATGGGGGATGACCCAATCTATGATTGCTGCTCATTTGCTCACAGATCTTATTTTAAAAAGGGAAAATCCTTATCAAACGCTATATAATCCTCATCGCAATATGATTCAAAAACAATTGTTTGTTAATCTTGGAAATTATGCAAAGCATGTACTCAAATGGCGAAAGAAAAGATGTCCACATTTAGGATCTGAATTGGTGTGGAATGAAGAGGAACAATCTTGGGATTGTCCATGCCATGGTTCAAGATTTGATGAAAGTGGGGATGTTATTGATAATCCTGCGGTAAAGCCACTCGACGTTTGATATGATAAAAACAAAGATTCATAGGTTATGGTTTATCTATGAATCTTTTTCCCTCTTTTCGAAACAATGTCTTGACATTTAATTCCATTTGTGATATAATCATCTTAACCAAATATTGTAGAACAAGGTGGGCAACAAAATGGCTCACCCTTTTTAATGGAGGGATTCATATGTCCAATTATTTACAAAGTATTCAAGAATTAGCACTACCAATAGTATCTATGCATCAAAAAGAATTGATTGATGTGAAATTGCGAAAAGAATTTGATGTCAATATAATTAGCGTAATCATTGATGATCCAGAAACATTCAGTATGGATATTGATGAAGTTGCGCTCATCAATTCAGAGTTATTAGATGAAGTGAATGACCTTATACCTGATGGCTATTACTTGGAAGTGACAACACCAGGAATTGAAAGAGAGTTACAAACAGAAATAGATTTCCAAAGGGCAATTGGTAAGTATATATATATCAAAACATATCAAAAATTAGAAGAATATCATATAAAAGAGATCACTGGAACTCTTTTAGAAACAACAGAAAGCGCCTTTGTAGTAGAAACACTACTCAACCAAAGAAAAAAAGTCGTAACCGTGCCTCGCACAGCCGTTGCAAAAATAAGACTTGCGGTAAAATTTTAGGAGGAAAATGAACATGATTAGTAAAGGATTCTATGAACAATTAGAAACAATTGCAAATGAAAGACATATTGAAATTGAAGATGTATTAACAGCAGTTACAACCGCTTTGATCAAGGCCTGTCAATTAGAAGGATGTATAGGTGCTATTGAGGTGGAATTTAACGAAGAACAAAAAAATGTGCGCATTTTTGAAAACTTTGTAGTAGTAGAAGAAATCGATCCAGAAGGGCCAGAAGGACAAATCACAATCGATCAAGCTAGGGAAATTCGTGCAAGAGTTCGAGTAGGGTCAACATTTAGACGAGAAGTAAAATTTTCGCAAATTGGTAGAAAAGGAGCAACTCGTTTTAAACAAATTTTTATCCAAGGTTTAAAAGAATTAGGCGGGAAAAGAGCCTATGAATATTTTAAAGAAAAAGAAGGCGAGGCTATCAATGCTACAGTAATTAAAAAAACAGATTCTGTTGTAGGACTGAATTTGGGATTAGATGTCATTACATTTATGCCAATTGAAGAAGTATTACCAGGGGAAAAATGTGAACCAGGTATGCAAATGAAAGTGGCCATAACCAAAGTAGAAGAAACAGGAAAAGGACCTAAAGTGTTTGTGTCTCGTTCCAATCGTGATTTAATCAAGCGCTTATTCGAAATGTATGTACCAGAAGTAGCAAGCGGTGTCATTGAAGTGATGGCTATTGCAAGAGAACCAGGAAGTCGTACCAAAGTAGGTGTAAAGAGTAATAATCCAAATGTAGACGCAAAAGGTTCTTGTGTAGGATTACAAGGCTCTCGTGTGAAACAAATTAATGAAGCCCTTGCAGGAGAAAGAATTGATATCTTCAATTGGAGTGATAATCCAGTTATTTTAATCGCTGAAGCATTAACACCATCCAAAGTCATTTCTGTTTTAATTAATGAAGAAACTAAAAAATCTACAGTGATTGTACCTGATGATCAATTTTCTTTAGCCATTGGTAAAGGGGGACAAAATGTACGTTTGGCCTCTTTAACAACAGGTTGGAAAATAGATATCAAAGATGAAACAACTGCGTATCGTGATGGTATTAGTTTTAAGCCTAATATATATGCTTATTAAGAGGTAGAATTATGCCACAACCAATGAAAGTGAAAAAGGTTCCTTTGCGAAAGTGTGTGGTGACCAATGAACAACATCCTAAAATGGAGATGTTTCGAATTGTACGGACCCCTGAAAATCAAGTTGTAATTGATTTAGGCGGAAAGGTAAAAGGTCATGGTGCATATGTTTGCAAGAAAAAAAGTGTGATTCAAACAGCTATGAAGAAAAAAATATTGAATCGCCATTTGGAAATTGAAGTTCCAGATACTATTTTTGAAGAACTATTGAAACAATTAGGAGAGGAAAAATAATTTGAATCCAATACTTCAGTTATTAGGAATTGCCAAAAGGGCAGGAAAATTAGTTTTAGGCACAGATGCAGTGGTCAAAAATCTTCCAAAGCAGAATACAAAGATGATTTTTGTAGCCAAAGATGCATCTTGTGCAACAATCGATAAATTAGATAAAAAAGCATTTTTTTATCAAATCCCTGTAGTTGTACAATACACTACAGAAGAACTTTCTCAAGCACTGGGATGTCCACAAATTAAAGTCATCGCTTTAAATGATAGTGGATTTGCCAAGACGATACAGAAAGAAATAGAAAGAGGTGACTTTTCATGAGAGTGAAAGAACTAGCAGAAAATTTAAAAATATCAACGAGCGAATTGATTAAAAATCTATCCAATGTGATTATGGGGAATATTACAGAGGATTTTGAAGTGTCAAAAGATATGGAGAAGAAATTAGCGAAAATGTACAATGTACCTTATCCATTCAAGATTGCAAAACCAAAACCAGCACCCAAACCAGCTGTAAGAATTGGTTCTAATCGGCCAGATAAAGGGACTCCATCATCAAAGTCTGTTTCTCAAAAACCGAATGTAGCACAAAGACAGTCTCATCCTCAACCTCAAAAGTCAAAAGAGGATACAAGAGGAAATAACAACAATAAACAAAGTACATTCACAAAATCAAATCCAATTCCCCATGCAAAAGTAGAAGCACCTAAATCTACTGTTTCAACTCAACCTAAACCAGTGGTTCAACCAAAGTCTTATCAAGACGAAATTGTACAACCACGTGTTGATGAAAAAACCCTTGAAAAATATGGTGACTATTTGGAAGAAGATGAGTATAATCTCACAAGAGAAACCAGAGGGGCAAAAGGAAAAAAACAAGTAGGTGGGGAATCAACAGGAGATTCTAAATTCAAAAAGAAGAATAGTAACAAAAACAAGCAAAGTGGCGGTAAAAAAGAAAAAAGAACGAGTAATATGCCATCTAAGCAACAAAAAGAAGACCACGTCATTTATTATGAAAATGGTATGAGCGTAATGGAAGTAGCCGACGCTTTGAGTGTGGGTGTAACTGATTTGGTGAAAAAATTATTCGTTTCTATGGGCATTATGGCTAGTGCAACACAAGCACTAGACCGAGATACAGTGGAACTCATTGCCATTGAATATGATTTCGAGTTGAAAGATAAAAAGATTACTGATATGACTCGCTTTGATGAAGTAGAAGTAGAAGATAGTGAAGAAGACTTAGTGGGACGTCCACCTATTGTAACCATTATGGGTCATGTTGACCATGGAAAAACGACATTGTTAGATACTATTCGATCAAGTCATGTTGTTACTGGTGAAGCAGGGGGTATCACCCAACATATTGGGGCATATCAAGTAGTGAAAAATGGTAAAATCATTACATTTATTGATACACCAGGACATGCTGCATTCACAGAAATGAGAGCACGTGGTGCACAAATTACGGATATTGTTATTTTAGTTGTTGCCGCAGATGATGGTGTAATGCCGCAAACCAAAGAAGCAATTGAGCATGCCCAAGCAGCAGGTGTACCTATTATTGTGGCCATCAATAAGATGGATAAGGTAGGTGCCAACCCAGATAGAATCAAAACAGAATTAACAGAGTATAATTTGGTTGCCGAAGAATGGGGTGGAGACACAATTTTTGTTCCGATATCTGCTTTAACAGGTAAAGGTGTTGATGAACTCTTAGAAATGATAATTTTGGTTAGTGATTTGAAAGACTACAAAGCCAATCCAAATCGTCTTGGTATGGGATCTGTAGTTGAAGCAAGACTAGATAAAGGACGTGGTCCTGTAGCCACACTACTTGTTCAAAATGGAACCATTAAAGTAGGCGATATCATTGTAGTCGGTACGACCTATGGAAAAATTCGTTCAATGGAAGATGAATTAGGAAAATCCATTTTATCTGCAGGTCCATCTAAACCTATTTCTGTAACAGGTCTTGAAGAAGTGCCTTTTGCAGGTGAAAAATTTATGGCTTTAAATGATGAGAAAAAAGCAAGAGAGATTTCAGAAGTTCGTGCACAAAATAAATTCAATGAAGAAAAGGGTGTAGGAAAGGCTGCATCTTTGACTGATTTGTTTAAAAATGAAAATGCTGAAAAAACACTCAATTTGATTATCAAGTGTGATGTACAAGGTTCAATTGAAGCCGTCAAAGGATTGCTCAATAAAATCAATATTGAAGGTACCAATATCAATGTAATTGGTGCACGTGTGGGTGGAATTACCAATAATGATATTATTTTGGCAGTGGCATCTAGTGCAATTATTATTGGTTTTAATGTAAGACCAACCTCTCAAATTAGTGATATGGCGAAAGAACAAGGGGTTGAAATCCGTTTGTATAATATCATATATAAATTGCAAGAAGATATTGAAAAAGCAGTCAAAGGGCTACTGGATCCAGTCTATGAAGAAAAAATTACTGGTCAAGCTGAAGTGCGTGAAATCTTTAAAGTGAGCCGGGTAGGAACAATTGCTGGAGGATACGTTACAAGTGGAACTATTGTTCGAAATAGTGGGGTACGTTTGATTCGAGATAGTATTGTTGTTTATACTGGAAAAATGGCAGGACTCCGTCGTTTTAAAGATGATGTAAAAGAAGTAAAAGCTGGATATGAATGTGGTATTACAATTGAAAATTACAATGATATCAAAGTGGGAGATGTGATTGAATGCTTTGTAATGGAAGAAGTAGAAAGTGAGTAAATCATGGCTTATCGAGTAGAAAGAGTAGAGAAAATAATTGAACGCGAAATTGCGAGTATCTTGTTTGATAGTCACAATGAGAAGTTAAAGTATGTGTCCATTACGGGGACTAATGTAACGAAAGATTTATCCATTGCTACAGTGTATTATACCATTCTTGGTAAAGATACGGAAATCGAATCAACGAAGAAGGAATTAGAGAACGCCAAAGGATATATTCGAAGTGAACTTGCTCACCGAATTGATTTAAGAAAAACGCCTGATTTGCGTTTTAAATATGATGAATCACTCGCTTATGGCAATCATATTTCGGCTATTTTAGATCAATTAAAAAAATAAAGATTTCAAGCGACTAGTATCAATAACGTATGACAGATGAAATTTTACAACATATTAAAACAAAATTAACCCTTGTACCTAAAAAACCAGGCTGTTATCAAATGTATAATCAAGCTGGAGAAATTATTTATGTAGGTAAGGCTAAGATATTACAAAATCGGTTAAAAAGCTACTTTACAGGCAGTCACGACGCTAAAACTACGAGGATGCTTCAAGATGTTGTGAATTTTGAATATATCATTACTCATTCTGAATTAGAGGCCTTTTTATTAGAATCTAATTTCATCAAACAAAATCGTCCCAAATATAATATTTTATTAATGGACGATAAATCTTATCCATATATCTTGATTACCAATGAAGCTAATCCAAGGCTTTTGATGACAAGAGATGTAAAAAAAGAAAATAAGAAAAAAAATCAATTATTGTTTGGACCTTATCCAAATGCGAGAGCTTGTCGAGACATTGTTGAAATTTTGAACAAAGTATATCCATTTCGGAAATGTCGTGCTATTCCTAAAAAAGAATGTTTATATGCACATTTACACCAATGTCTTGCTCCTTGTGTCAACACATGTAGCAGGTCTGATTATGATGAATATGTACGTGGAGCAACCCGTTTTTTGAACGGAAGTAATACGGAAATGACGAAGCGTCTTACTGAATTGATGGAAAAGGCATCAGAAAACTTAGAATTTGAACAAGCCATTGAATATCGAGATTTGATTCAATCGATAGACGCTATTGTGGAAAAACAAACGATGGAATTTCATGATGGTGCATCAAAAGATGTATTTGGCTATTTTCAAAAGGATGGGTTGATTGCTATCCAAGTGTTACATATACGAACAGGTAAGGTCATTGAAAGAAATGGTGAAATTTTTGACTTAATTGGGGATGTTGATGAGGCTATTCTTTCTTATATTTATCAGTTCTATGATGGTACAAATAATTTGATTCCGAAAGAAATCATTTTGCCTTATGTAAAAGAATATGAAATTCTATCAGAACTATTTGCAACTAAAGTAACTGTTCCTGTAAAAGGAATGAAAAAACAATTGTTGGATAATGTAATGGAAAATGCAAAAAATAATATTGATAATTTGCAAAAAATGAGACTAATCGAAATAGCTAAAACGAAACAACCCCTAGAAGAATTAGCGACCTTATTGCATATCGATTATCCTAAAACAATAGAGTTATTTGATAACTCAAATATTCAAGGAGCAAGCGCGGTTAGTGCTATGGTGCGATATGTAGATGGAAAGCCTGTGCCTAAAGAGTATCGAAAATATAAAGTCAAAACAGTGCATGGACCTGATGATTATCACACTATGATGGAAGTCATCGAAAGGCGTTATAAACGATTGCTTTTTGAAGAAGAGAAATTACCGCATTTGATCATTGTTGATGGTGGTAAAACACAAGTAAAAGCAGCTTTAACAGTGCTAAAATCTTTGGGATTAGAAGAAAAAGTGCATCTGATAGGCTTGTTGAAAGATGACAAACACAAAACAAGAGGATTAATTACATCTTCTTTTGAAGAATTGTTTATTGATAAAAAGAGTGACTTGTTTTTACTATTAGAATCTATGCAAGATGAAGTACACCGATTTGCGATTACGTTTTTCAAACAAACGCATAGTAAGAATAGTTTAACGTCTGCACTAGATGAAATTGAAGGAATTGGATCTAAAAGAAAACAAGTATTACTTACCCATTTTGAAACAATTGAAGATATCAAGCAATCTTCAATTGAAAAATTAAAGTCATTAGGATTTCCTGAGCAAGTGGCAAAAAATATTTTGGAAAAACTCAATATGGAATAGTCACCACTTTTAGAAAAAGTGCATAAAATACCATGAAAGTGTGGGGAAACTATGCAAAAGAAACGATTTCTAACCATTAGGGAAAGAGAAATTTTTGAATTATTAATCAAGAATTATGATACCGAACAAATTGCAGAAAAACTACATATCAGTAGTAAAACCGTCCGTAATCATATATCGAATGTCATTCAAAAATTTGGAGTGAAGGGAAGAAGCCAAGCAATCTTAGAATTAATTAAAATGCAAGAAATTCAATTGTAGAAAGAGGTGAGAATGTGCAACTGATGTATGGAACAATTCGGGGCTTTAGTGAAGAAACAAGAATTTTTGAAATGCTTGTAGGCCATAAAGTAGAGTTTTTCTATTTAACCAGAAGTCAGTTCAAAAGATTCAAACCTTATTTGAATGAAAAACTTGTTGTACATTTTGCATGTAGTGATGAAAGGAAAAAACAAGGTGATGTTATGGCTTATGAAGTCATTCACTTTGTCAAAATATTGAGACATTTGCCAAGAAAAACAGTGGTTTACTATGATATTTCAGTGATTAAACAAGGTGTAAAAAAATTGTTTAATAAAGAGGGATATCGACTCTTTCTTGATTTAGAGTTTACAATGCCTCCTCATGGATATCTCCATGGCGGTGGTTTTGTTCCAGAAATCATTGAGTATGGTCTTTTATTAGAAGATCATGATGGACAAGTTATTCAAGCCGAGGAAGGTTTGATTCGTCCTAAATTTGATATGGGAATCAATTCAAGAACAACTGAGTTTTTAGGTATATCTGAAGAGCAAATGAAAAATGCTCCTCATTATCAACACTTTTATCGTACATTTAAAGATATTTTATGTTTATACCAACCTACTATTTATGTTTGGGGTAAAAATGATATTTTGATGCTTGATGCATTTTATCAACAACGAAAGGTAAAACGTTTAGCAGAAAGAAAGTCATTTGTGAACTTGATGCAAGTAATTAAAAATTATTATGGTATCAAAACAGATATAGGCTTATTTAATGCATATTCTTTTTTTCATACGACAAGTCCAACTGAACAAGATCATAATGCTTTAAATGATGCCATTGCTACATCTGAGATTTTTAAATTATTTCAAAAAGAATTGAATACTGATTCACCGCTTGAAGAATAAGAGGGGTAAATAGAAATGATAACAGATTTTGCTATCATTTTTTACTTTCAAACAAGTTGCTAAAAGGATAAAAATAACGTATAATAGTATATTGAAAAAGGTGATAAAATGAAAATATATGATACACATAGTGATATTCTATTTAATTTATACAAAAGGACAATAGATGGCGAACAAAACGTTTTTGAAAAATATCATAAGAGGGCTTTACAAAAAGGAAATGTTGTGGGAGGCATTTGGGTTGTCTATAGTGATAGTGATTTTGACATTCAATATGCATATGATGTTGCGTTAACGTGTTTTTCGCCCTATCAAAATCAATACGATGTACTATATGGACTTGAGGGGTTACGTAATATACATACGATTGAAGAACTAGACCAACTATACCAAAAAGGTGTTCGGCATGCAAGTTTGACGTGGAATGAGGCCAATGACTTTGCAACAGGAGTGAAAGCGAATCCTACAAGAGGATTACAACCTTTGGGGAAGAAAGCGATTCAATATATGAATGAACATCATATGGTGATAGATGTTTCTCATTTGAATGTCAAAAGTTTTTATGAAGTGTTAGAAGAAAAACCAAAGATTTTATTGGCAAGTCATTCCAACGCATATACCATAAGTAATCACATTCGAAATTTAACAGATAATCAATTGATTAAGTTGAGACAGGCTAATGGATATGTAGGTGTGAATTCAGCTCGTAATTTTGTTTCTAAATCTTTAGATAAACAAAATATAGATGGACTGATTGACCAAATAATCTATTTAGCGAATTTTGTTGGAATAGACCATGTTATGCTTGGATTAGACATGATGGATTTTCTAAGTGATTATGATAATGCTAATTTAGATGATTTAAGAAGCCATGCAGATGCCTATAAAATTGGTCAACAATTGCAAAAACGAGAGTTTTCACAACATGAAATTGAGATGATTGGCTCCAAAAATTATCTCAATGCTATTCAAAATGTCAAAAAATAGAGGAGGAATATTAATATGAAAATAAAAGCACATATGCAAAAACTGATACTTGCAGTCCTAATGTTGTTGGGTGTATTTTCTTTAACAAAGTCAGTGTCTGCAGCCAATTGGATGGGATATCAAGATTTGTCACCTTATCAACAGGTTGATACAGAGTTTCGGGCAGTTTGGGTTGCAACAGTTTATAATCTAGACATTCCCAGACAAATTGGAAAAACAGAATCCGCCATCAATACTTGGAAAGAAGGATATTTGAAGATATTAGATACAGCTCAAGCACACAACTTAAATACAATTATCTTTCAAATTAGACCATGTAATGATGCTTTTTATCCATCAAAATATAATCCATGGAGTGCTTATATGTGTGAATATGGAGAAGACCCAGGTTGGGATCCATTAAAGTGGATGATTGAGGTTACTCATGAAAGGGGAATGCAATACCATGCTTGGATGAATCCATATCGAGCTAGTGTATCTTCTACTTTTGATTATGTTCAACAAAGCGGAACTACTCGTCAAGTGCAAGATTATGATGATGCTGCATTACAACAATCTAAAGAAAACTATTTTGCAGGATTAAAATCTTCTGGAGAAAATGGTACTTATGGTGTTATTGACAACCCTGTATTCGCAACTGGTAAAGCATTACAACACAATGTTGTTTTAGGAACAGAAAAGAAATATGTATTAAATCCAGCAAGCGATGAAACAATTGAACATTTGGAAAATACAATCCGAGAAGTAGTTGAGAACTATGATATCGATGGCATTCATTTTGATGATTATTTTTATCCTTATGCGGCAGGATATGCATCTAATGGAACAAATACTGAGTTTAAAGGAAAATCATTTTCTACAGAGCCTATTATTGATTATGCTGATTATCAAAAATATCAATCATCAGGGGGAAAACTTTCAATCTATGATTGGAGAAGAGAAAATATCAATCGCTTGATTCAAACCTTAAGTGAATTAATTAGAGATTTAAATGCAAATAAAAAGACTCCATGTGCTTTTGGGGTGAGTCCTGCAGCAAGATGGGCACCATCTCCTGAGGCTTGTCCGACTGCACCAGAGCGAGCTGCAGAAGGCGGAATGTCTGGCAGTTGTTATAATTATTATTCTTATTCAGATCTATATGCCGATACCAAAAAATGGGTAGATGAAGAATGGTTAGATTATATTCTTCCCCAAGCCTATACAGAAATGACTTCAAGTTATCAAGAAATTGTTTCATGGTGGAGTAGTGCGATGAAAGAATCTAACGTCAAATTGTATATTGGTACACCGCTTTATCAATTAGATGAGTGGGGAGATACTCTTGAAATTAATTATCAAATTCGATATAATCAGTCAGAGAAAAAACGAGTAGACGGATATTCGTTGTATGATTATACGAGTATGACCAAAGGAAAAGGAAAAGTAGGTATTGGCAATGTAGTGAAATTTTTATGGAAAACCAATGCTTTAACACCGCTATATGCAAACTATACCTATCAACATGAGGTAAGTGGCCTTGCGGAAGTAGAGAAATTAGAAAAAATAAGCGAATTAGAATATCAAATTAAGTTAAAAGAAATAGAAGATGCAAAGGCATATGGATTATATGCATTTGATAATCAAGAAGATGCAAAAGATAGTGCAAATTATACAGCAGATCGATTAGTTCAATTGAATTTAGCTCACAATCCTTATTTTCAGTTAACACGTTATAGCGCTCAAAAAACCTATGTAATAGCAACAATTAGCGAAGATAATACGATTTATCCTGGAAAGAGGATTGATTTTAGTACTGCACATGTGAATACAGCACCAACTATAACATTTGTGGGTGAATTACCAGAATATGTTTTTGCGGGTGAATCGATTACACTACAATTTCAATTGAATGATATAGATAATGATTTAATGACGTATTCGGTTTATCGGGTCGCTAATGGTAGTGAATCTTTGATTCAAACTGCTCAAGCAGGAAATGAAGTGATTGAAGTTCTTTGGAAATCATACTATGTAGAAACACTAGGTGTTTCGTTTAAAATCGTTGTAACAGATGGTAGAAATGAGGTAAGTGCATCATCGTCTTTATTGGATGTAATAGAGACATGTAGAGTACATCAATGGAAAGAGGCAACATGTAATACTGCAGCGACGTGTTTAATTTGTGGTACCATAGAAGGAGAACCTCTTGGACATACTTGGAAAGGGGCAGACTGTACTAATCCAAAAACCTGTACAACCTGTGGAGAGACAGAGGGAGAA
>JAMPDF010000007.1:0-20075 GCA_023665755.1 Prevotella sp. | reverse complement strand
CTCATCATAAGTATACTTACACTTACAACAACCTTGATGATATTTAGAAAGAAAAAGTAAAGGAGTAAAAATATGAAATTATGTAAATATAATACGGATGAAGTTATTCGCTATTGGGATACAAAAGAAGAAATTGAAATCCCTGAATATCAATTTAAAGCAGATGATATTCGAGGTGTTTGGGTGTCTAATGTGGCTAATATTGATACCCCTAAAGGATTATCTATAGTAGAATATCAAGAATATTTGCGAAAAATGATTGCTAATATTGCTAGTTATAATATGAATACGATTGTGTTTCAAGTTCGTCCTGCATCAGATGCCTATTATGTATCTAAATTAAATCCATGGTCTAGATATATTACAGGTACTGAAGGAAAAGACCCTGGATTTGATGTGCTTCAATTTGTAATTGATGAAGCAAAGCGATATGGTATCAAAATTCATGCATGGATGAACCCATACCGAGTAAGTGTATCAAGTTTAAATGTAGAGAATACTACAATTGAAGAAGCTGCTAGTGCATATTTAGCCACATTAGATGATATGAATTTTGCTAAACAGCACCCTGAACATACCTTAGTAGATGGTGCAAATAAAATTATTCTTTGTCCATCTCATCCAGAAGTAATCGATTTTGTTACCCAATCCATTATGGAAGTAGTAGAAAATTATGATGTAGAAGGCGTTCATATTGATGACTATTTTTATCCTTATGGAAAAATCCCTTTTGAAAGAGAAGAACAAGATTACTATACCTATCGTGAATCAGAACAACAAAGTTTTGATGATTGGCGTAGAAACAATGTAGATAAGATGATTAAAAATATTCATGATGAATTGAAAAAATCGTTTAGTAAAACTGGAAAGAAAGTAGCCTTTGGTATTAGTCCATTTGCGATATATAGAACACATAGTAGCTTACTAGAAGGAGGTTGGGAAAAAGGATCCTTCCATTCTGCTGGTGCACTACAATGCTATAGTGAGCTCTATTCTGATGTCTACAAGTGGATGAAAGAAAAATGGATTGATTATGTTGTACCTCAAGTTTATTTTCCATTTGAAAGGGTGGATGTACGATATCATGATTTAACCAAGTGGTGGAACGATATTGCCAAAGAAACGAAGACAACATTATATATTGGTCAAGGATTATATCAAATGGGTTCAAATGAATTTTGGCAAAATAAAGAAGAAATAGCTAATCAACTCAAGTTTAATTGTCAGTTTGATCATATTAGTGGAACCATCTTCTTTACGTATAAAGACCTTGTCAAAGGGCAAAATGAAATTAAGGATGCCGCATTAGATACAATCAAAGCACTTTGGTGCAAATAAAACTTCAAAAAAATAGTTAAAAGAGTTAAATACTTCATTGTATTTAACTCTTTTTGCTTACTAAAAAAAGGCATTCGCCCAAATACTTATATGAAAAATAGTCTATCGCTTGAATAAAAACGTTTTCTTTGGTATAATAAGATAGATATTATGGCATAATGCCGGCTATTGTTTCATTGCCTGCATTACCTATAGAAAAGGAGGGAAGAAAATTGTCATATATTTTTCCTAGACCCCAACAAATCATTACTCAATCAACCTATTTGAATAATAAAATGGTTGGAAAAATTGTCAATGATTTTAGTCAAAACTTAGTAGATGTAGGTTGTAGTTTTATTGAACGAGATTTAGCATCGAAAACAGTGCTTTTGCTTTTGCGGTCAGATGATATTTTGCATGATGAGGGCTATAAATTAGAAATTGATGAATCAAAAATTCGAATTCAAGCAAAGACAGAGCAAGGAGCATTTTATGCTTTAATGAGTTTAAAGTGGCTTTATATACAATCAAAAATTGAAAGCGCTATTATTATAGACGAACCGGATTTAAAGGTACGTGGTGTAATGATTGATATTAGTAGAAGTAAGGTGCCTACTGTAGAAACATTAAAACAGATGATTGATTGGCTATCTAGTTTAAAATACAATCATATCGAACTTTATGTAGAAGGCTTTTCTTTTGAATATCGACATTTTCCACAAGTATTAAAAGGCGGCAATTACTTGACACTTGAACAATATCTTGAAATAGAAGATTATGCCATCAAACATTATATGGATTTTGTACCGAATCAAAATGGATTTGGCCATATGGGGGATTGGCTCAAACAAGATGAGTTTCGCTATTTAGCAGAATGCCCTGAAGGGTTTCGCATTTGGGGAAGTAAACGCACTTCCGCAACTTTAGATCCAACTCACCCCGATTCGGTGAAGTTGGTTCAACGAATGTATCAAGATATGCTTCCTTATACCAAGTCAACTTATTTCAACATGAACTTTGATGAACCTTATGAGTTAGGACATGGTAAGAGTAAACAACAGTGCGAAAAAACTTCTGTTGAGGATGTTTACATTGACTATTTTAACAAACTTGCTGATACAGTAAGAAGTTATCACAAAACGCCAATGCTTTGGGGTGATGTTTTAGTTAAACATCCTGAAAAGGTGAAGGTTTTACCCAAAGATGTGATTTTTATTGACTGGGGATATCATAAAACGTATGATTTTTTAAGCCATGCTAAAATGCTAGAAGAAAATAAGGTGCAATATTTATTAGCACCTGGTACAGCAACGTGGTCAACTATTACTGGAAGATACATAGATATGAAAACTACTATTGAAAATAGCACAAGTGCTGCTAAAGCCCATCATGGTTTAGGTGTTCTTGTTACGGATTGGGGAGATATAGGTCATTTACAATATTTACCAAGTAGTTATATGGGATTTGCTTATGGGGCAATCTTATCTTGGTCAAAGGGAAGTATAGAAGATGCGAAAATGTGTTTACGTACTTATATAAAAGACGATTATCTTGCTAAAGTAATCATTGAATTATCAACTTATCATGAATTAGAAGGAGAATACCGAGATTATGGTAGCCGGTTATTTAACGCTATTTTATGGTCTGAACATTCTCTGTTAGAGGAAAATAAAAAGGACTTTTACTTGGATCGAATGCGTTCCAATTTATTAGATAAAGATGCATATCAAAAGGTGAAACAATTATTCGATCAAGCAAAAGCAGATTTGAATCTAGCACAGGATTCATTAGAAAAACGAGAAATGAAAAATAGTTTATCATTGTTAGAAGTTTTGCTTGAAATCAATGATAAACTCAAAAGCTATATAGCAGGTTGTGTTGTTTCTTTTGAAAAAGAAGTAGAAACCTTAAAACAGTATTTGATTCGGCATAAACAATTATGGGATGCAAGAAATATTCAAGCAGGCTATATATGCAGTGCCAATCGAATCAATTGGCTTATCGATATGCTGATGCACTTAGATAGAAAGGAGAAAATATGAGAAAGGCCAAAAAAATCTTTTTAAGTTGCTTTGTTGTAACACTAGTAATGATGGTGTTCTCTTTGACATCGTGTAAAGAGAAAAATAAAGAAATTGGTAGTGGTGGCGAACCAACCAAAATCGTAAAAAATGGATATCAACTTTACAAAGAATCTAAAGAAAACCATTTACCTAAAGATGTTGAAATTGCAATTGATGGAGCAAACTTTGATACAAGTTCAACAAATAGTGTAATCCAAATTGACTTAACAGAAGCAGGATTAAATCCCGAAACAGACAAAGGTAAACAAAACTTATTACAATTGGTAAGTTGTTTTAGTAATACAGATTATGGAAAAACAGAACTTCAATATATATATGATGGTATTTTTGGAAAAGACAATCATACGAGTATCTATAATGAAGAAAGAAAAGCTGAATTAGATACCATTGTAAAAGAGAGTAAGCATTTGATGGATAATCGTGCAAGTAAGACTGATTCAGTGATGGTTCATAAAAATATTGGTGAAGTAACTTGGAAGGTGAATGTAGATGAAGCGGGATTTTATAATCTAAAGCTGAATTATTTTACAATTACTGGATATAGTTCTTCTATAGAGAGAAAATTAAAAATCAATGGTCAAGTGCCATTTGAAGGTGCAGATAGTTTTACATTTTCAAGAGTTTGGAAAGATGCTGATGCTTCCTTTGATGAAAATGGCAACTTTAAAGTAGATACAAATGGCAATGATTTAAAACCACAACAAGTTGAAGTGTATACATTTAGAGAAAGTTATTTCAAAGATGATATGGGGTATACTACAGAACCTTATATGTTCTATCTTGAAGCTGGTGAAAATACAATTACCCTTGCTTCTATCAAAGAGCCAATGATTATTGATCAAATTTCGGTTGTATCTGTTGTTGAAACACCTACATATGAATCGTATCTTGAAAATCTAAAGGCAACATATGGAGAACCAAGTTTGAAAAAACAAACCACAGGTCCTATTCAAGCTGAAAAGGCAACCTATAAATCTTCTCCAACACTTTATGCCATTACCGATCGTTCTTCATCTAATACCACACCATTTAGTTTAAAGGTAACAAAAAAGAATGCCATCGGAGGAAACCAATGGAAGGTATTAGGAGATTGGATTTCTTGGGAATTTAGTGTACCAGAAGATGGATATTATAATATTTCTATGCGAGCTAGACAAAATTTAGTTCGTGGAATGTATTCTAGTCGTATTGCCTATATTAGTGAAAATGAAGGCGCTAACCAAGTATTATTTGATGAATTAAATGACGTTCAATTTTCATTTTCAAGTGACTGGCAAAATATAACATTAGGAAATGGAAAAGAAGACTATTTATTTTATTTTGAAAAAGGGAAAAGCTATACATTTACAATGGAAGTTACACTTGGTGCATATGCTCCGCTGATTGAACGAATTCAATCGACGATTGATGAATTGAGTCGGACATATCGTGAAATTGTATCTTATACAACTACTTCACCAGATAAAAACCGTGACTATGAATTGACTGTCAAATTTCCTAATTTAATTGAAAATTTAACCAACTATTATTTAGACCTCAAAGATGTTTCAGAAAGCATCGCTGAAATTTCTGGTGGGGGTTCTGATAAAACTGGTGTAATTGATGCCATGGTTACTCAACTTGAAACGTTTATTTCTAAACCACGTTCGATTACACAAAAATTAAGTTCATTTAGCAATAATATTTCTTCATTAGGAACACTACTTACACAATTAAGAGAATTACCGCTTGCAATAGATTATATTGAAGTACATACACCAGATATTGAGTTGCCAAAGGCGAACGAAGGTTTCTTTAGAAAAATGTGGAATGGTATATGTTCATTCTTCTTATCTTTCTTTATTGATTATTCTACAATTGGTGATATAGTAGAAAATGAATCTGAAGAACAAAGTGAATCTATTGAAGTATGGATGACACTAGGTCGTGACCAAGCTAATGTTGTGCGAAATTTAATTGATACCACATTTACAAAGGAAACAGGAATCAAAGTGAACTTGAAATTAACAGGTGCAGATGTATTGTTAAAAGCCACACTTGCTGGAATAGGTCCAGATGTAGCGTTAAATGTAGATTCAAGTTTACCAGTTAACTATGCGCTTCGTAATGCTGTATATGACTTAACCAACTTTGATGATTTCTGGGATACTGTATATGCATTACCAGATAATACAATTGACATTTCTTCTGCAATGGCATATGAAAATGTATATCATGCTTCATCTTTACGTCAGTTCCAATTCTATTCAATCACGAATGCAGATATTGAAGCAGCGAATAAAGGTGATGCTAGTGCCAAAGCTAAAGTAGATGCATATTATGCAGTTCAAGATTATTGTGACCAACACGGGATAAAAAAAGAAGACTTATTTGATAGTTCAACCTATACAAAAGAGGAATTACAAAAGAATATTAAAGGTATATATGCGCTTCCAGAAAAACAAATCTTTATGGTTATGTTCGTAAGAGATGATATTTTTGAAGAAAATGGTTGGAACGATATTTTATTTAAAGATCCAGTCACTGGTGAATATAGTGATGATGTAGTAACATGGGATAGTGTAATCGATCTTGTTGCAAAACTTCAAACGAAACAATTGCAATTTTATCTACCTGTAAATGACGCAGGAGCAAATGCATTAAATCCAGTATTTGTTTCAATGTTATATCAAAATGGTGGTGAACTTTATACCAATGATAACAAAGAAACAGGATTAATGAGTGATTCTGCAATGCGTTCATTTGAATATTGGACAGAATTTTACACATTATATTCTTTCCCTAAATCAGCAAGTTTTGTAAATCGTTTTAGATCAGGTGAAATGCCAATTGGTATAGCTTATTATGAAACATATAATACACTCAGTGTATTTGCTCCCGAATTGAAAGGAAAGTGGTCTTTCCATTTAATTCCAGGCACATATAATGAAGAAACTGGTAAAGTTGATCATACTTCTACAGCCAGTGGTACAGGTGCTGTAATTATGAAACAATCCAATAAATTATCAGAGGCTAAAAAACAAGCCAAATATGATGCATCTTGGGCATTCTTGAAATGGTGGACAGGCGCAGAAGCACAAGCACAATTTGGTCGTGAAATGGAAGGAATTTTAGGATCTGCTGCACGTCATGCTACTGCGAATGTAAAAGCATTCCAATCTCTTGCATGGCCACAAAGTGATTTAGATAAGCTGATGTTACAATGGAGTCAAGTACATGAAATGCCACAAGTAGCAGGTAGTTATATTATTGGTCGTGAAGTTGAAAATGCTTATCGTGAAGTTGTCAATAATTATTATAATGCCAAAGAAACATTGGTAGAATATTGTGGTAATATTAATGATGAAATTAACCGAAAAAGAAAAGAATTTGATTTACCTACGGTAGATGAAGACTAGGAAAGGAGAAGAACATGGGAGGAAAAATAGCTGTAATTATTATGCTAGTTATCACAGTTGTAATACTAACGTATCTCTTTATCTTAGTAATTACAGGTGGTAAAAAAGAAAAATTAAATTTCAAGCGCATCCATCAAGAGAAAAAGGCAAAACAAGCAGAAAAAAATGCAATGACTCGTGAGGAAAAAGCGGCAGAAAAAGCGGCTTTAAAACAAGCGCTAAAAGAAAAGCGGATAGAGCAAAAGCAAGCTGATGCAGAATATGATGCAATGGTTAAGGCCAATATTGTAGAGTATAAAAAAGAATTTGCAGAAGTAAAAGAAAAGTTTAAAGCTATTGATAGTGAATATCAAGAAGTATTAAAACGATATAAACTTTGGGCGAAAGAAAATCCAGATTTGGTTGTAGTAGATGATCCAGAAGCAGATGAAATGCCAGAAAAAGATCCATTACAAATTGAATTTGAAACAAAAGAAAAGGCATATTTAGAATATGCTAAAGTCTATGAAAGAGCCGCTCAAAAGTTAAGAATTGAGAAAGACCGGGGCTCATTTATTCGTAAAGTAGATAGATGGAGTAAAAGAGGTGGAAGATTACGTAGAGAAATTTTCGTTAAGAGACAATATTACTATTTGGTTGCTCCATATACTATTTTATTCTTCATTTTTACAGTAGTTCCAGTACTGATGTCTTTAGTTCTTAGTTTTACATATTTTAATTTATTAGAATTCCCTACATTTGTTGGTTGGGACAACTATAAAGCATTATTTGTAGATGATAAAGTATTTATGATTGCTATTAAAAATACAGCAATTCTTGCGGTAATCACAGGACCTGTAAGTTACATTATGGCGTTTGTATTTGCGTGGTTAATCAATGAATTGAAACCATTATTAAGAAGTTTTATGACCCTTATTTTCTATGCACCATCTATTTCAGGTAATGTATATTTAGTATGGAAACTCATCTTCAGTAGTGATAACTATGGATATGCTAACTCGATTTTAATGGAATTAAATATTATTCAAGAACCAATTACATGGCTTCAAGATGCCAATTATATTATTTGGATTTTGATTATTGTCCAATTGTGGATGTCACTTGGGGTAAGTTTCTTGTCGTTCATTGCGGGACTTCAAGGAGTAAATAAAGAATACTATGAAGCAGGCGCAATAGATGGTATTAAGAGCCGTTGGCAAGAATTATGGTATATTACATTGCCACAAATGAAATCACAATTGATGTTTGGTGCGGTAATGCAAATTACATCTAGTTTGGCTATTGCGGAAGTATCAACTAATATTGCTGGGTTCCCGTCTATTGAGTATGCAGGTCATACCATCATCACCCACTTAATGGATTATGGTAATACGCGTATGGAAATGGGATATGCTTCAGCAATTGCAACCATTTTGTTTTTAATCATGATACTCGCTAACTTATTAGTTAGAAAAATCTTAAGAAGGGTAGGTTCATAATATGGCTACAGACAAAATATTAATCGATGATGATCAAATAGCTGGCGTTGAACTATCAAAAGAAGAAAAAAAGCGTATTAAACGTCAAGAAAAGAAACTGAAAAAATATGGTTTAAAAGATGAAAGTAAAATGGGAAAAGTAGAGCTTTTCTTCTACAAAATGGAAAAAAGAAGAAGGATTAAAAAGAAAAAAAGAGTAAGTCGTAGCGTAGCTGGAGATATCTCTTTATTCATACTACTTTGTTTATTTGGTTTATTCAGTGCATATCCTTTGGTATATTCATTTTGTGCAGCGTTTAAACCACTTGCAGAATTATTTATTTATCCACCAAAATTGTTTTTCCAAAATCCTACACTAGATAACTTTAAAGATTTAGCAATGCTTTTGGAAGACTCTTGGGTACCATTTTCAAGATATTTCTTTAATACAATATGGATTACACTTGCTGGAACGGTTGGGCATGTAATTATTGCCTCAATGGCTGCTTATCCATTAGCAAAACATAAATTCCCTGGATCTAGTATTATTTTTGGTATGGTTGTATATTCCTTGATGTTTGCAGCACAAGTTACTGCTACACCAAGATATATCATCTTTAGTTCAATTGGTTTTATTGATTCACAGTGGGCAATCATTATACCTGCTTTTGCCTATTCGTTAGGACTATATTTGATGAAACAATTTATGCAAGATATACCGATGGAATTGATTGAGTCTGCTAAAATTGATGGCGCAAATGAATTCCAAATTTATTGGAAAATCGTTATGCCGCTAGTTAAACCAGCTTGGTTAACTTTGATTATCTTATTATTCCAACAATTATGGAATAATGATGGAGGAACTTATATTTATAGTGAACAGTTAAAACCGTTATCTTATGCACTGAACCAAATTGTTTCTGGTGGTGTCGCAAGAACCGGTACTGCCTCAGCCGTAATGTTGATTATGATGATTGTGCCAATTACCGTTTTCGTTCTTTCTCAAAGTCAGATTATCGAAACTATGGCTCATTCAGGTATGAAATAGGAGGTAGTTATGAAAAAAATAGTTTTAAAAATAACTGTAATCGCAATTTTATTTATGATGGTATTTTCTCCAAATCTACTTGTAGCAAATGCTGCGGGATATAACTATGATTTTTGGAAAAATGTTATTCCTTCCGCAGAGGGATTGGCTTATCAAGATACATATTATTCAGATGACATTTCCAATTTGAATCCAGACGATTTAGAAAATATCAAACTAGATTCATTAGAAGATATGGCTACTTTTCAAGATAAAATATATATATTAGATTCTAAAAAAGAAACACAAACAGCTATCTTTGCCAATAGTGATCCAATTACATATATTAGTCATGTATATATATTAAATCAAGATTTCAAGAAAATTGAATCAATTAGTGAATTATTGATTACAGAAGAAGTAAAAAGAATTTTAGATGAATATTATCAATTTGATTTAGATTTTGACACGGTTACATCAGAAGTAATTACATCAGAAGAATTGATTACATTTTATGGTGAGACAACAAAATATGAATTTACGCTTACGATGGGCACAAAAGAAATAGAACTTTCTGCAGATGTGATTTATGATGGAACCAATGTTAGACGTGTATTTAAAATCAATGGAGAAGCTGTTGATTCTAGCAAAGTGAAATATGAATCAAGAGTGGTACAAGAAACAATTACAGATGAAGAAGGAAATGTTGAAATTGTAGATGTTACAAAACATTATTTTGTATTAGATGATTCTATTGAAGTCAAAGAAAATGATGTATTCACTTTTGAATTTACACCATCAACAAAAGTGGGAAAAGCACCTTATTTACCTTATTCAAAAGATGCTAGTCGCTACGCTATTCGTATGTATCAAGCAACAGGAATAACTGTTACTGAAAAAGGATTATACGTTGCAGATAGTGGAAACTCAAGAATTGTTCGCGCAAATCAAAATGAAAATGGTGAATGGGTCGTTGACCGTGTATATTTGACACCAAATGATAATGTTTTTTATCAGGTATCAAGTGGTTTAATGGCAAGTACAGTAACTGATGCTAGAGTATTTAATCCACAAAAGATTGCGGTAGACAAATCAGGAAAAGTATTCTGTATTGCACAACATATTTATGATGGTATTATTGAATTTGATTCAGAAGGTGCATTCAATCGCTATTTAGGTAAGAATGAAGTTGTAGCTAATCCTTTGAAAAAATTCTGGACAAAGATTTTCTCAGAAGAACAAAATAGTTCGTTGTCATTGGACTTACCACCAGAATTTACCAATATAGCAATTGATTCTTCTGGCTTCTTATATGCAACATCAAATCCAGATAGTGATGCTACTACAGTTGCTAATCTAGTAAAAATGATCAATACATCAGGAAAAGATGTTATGAAACGAAATGGTTACGTTACTCCAGATGGTGATGCTGTATACCTTGCTAGTTCTTCAGAAGAAGGAGTTATTATTGGACCATCCCAATTGGTTGGTGTAACCGTGAATGATAAAGGAAATTTCACAGTAGTAGATATTCAACGTGGTCGTTTATTCACATATGACAATGAAGGAAATTTGCTTTATATCGCAGGTGAGCAACCTGGTGGTAGAACCAATAAGGATAAAGCTACTTCTAAAAGCATTATTGAACCATCTGCAATTCGTTATTTCAAACGTGCAAGTGGTGAATTAGATGCTAGTGGTAATCCAATTATGGAAGAAGTATTACTTGTTTTAGATAAGTCTTCCAAAAGTATTTTACTATATTTGACTACCGAATTTGGTGCAACAGTAAATAAAGCAACTGAATTGTATCAAGAAGGTATTATTGAAGATGTATATGATGCAGAGGGAAATCTAGTCCAAGCAGGTGCTGAAACTTATTGGCGTCAAGTTGTAAAAATGAATACCAATTATGAATTGGCCTATCTAGGAATTGGTAAAGCTCTTCATAGACGTGGTGAATACAAAGAAGCAATGGAATATTTTAAATTGGCTCACAATGCGAATTATTATTCTAAAGCATACGCAGAGTATCGAGATCAATTGCTATCTAAAAATTTTGGTTGGATAATGACAGCTGTGATTATGCTAGTTTCACTTTGGGTAACGCTTTCTTACCGCAAACATTTGCAGAAAAAGAATTTGGCTATTGCCGCATCAGTAGCAATGAATGAAGAAAAAGCTCATCTGATTGCCACTAAACAAGCTGCATTATCAGGACATGTTGTACATCAAGAAGATACAGACGAAGAAGAAGATAATTTGGATGATGAAGAAGAACCAAGTGATGAGAAAAAGAAGAACTTTTTAGCCCGTATTGATTGGTCAAAAATTGGTCAAGCTATTAAACATTTCTTTAAGGAAACATTTGGCTATCCACTTTATATTTTAACGCATCCAATTCAAGGATTTACTGAATTCAAACAAGAGAAAAAAGGAAAAACATGGGTTGCAATTGTAATATTATTGCTATATGTATTGATGGAAATAATCGCATATCAATATGAAGGAATTATTACCAATAAGAATAATCCGCAGAAGTTCAATAGTATCCAAATTTTAGTTTATGGAGTCCTTCCACCAGCTATACTAGCTGTATCTAACTGGAGTGTAACTACACTTTTAGATGGTAAAGGAAAGATGAAAGAAATTTTTGTAATGATTTGTTATGCAATGTTCCCTGTGATGATAATTGGATTTTTGAATATCATTTTAAGTAACATACTTACATTAGATGAAGCACAGTTTATTGTATTACTTAATATCATTGGTTGGGTATTGACTGGATTTATGGCATTTATGGGTCTAGTTGTTATTCATGAATATGGAATGGGAAAGACAATTTGGTCAATTATTCTTACAGTTGTTGCAGCGTTGATTATTGCCTTTATTGCTCTACTTGTATTTGATTTGGCACAACAAATTTTTGGATTTGTGTACTCGCTGTATAAAGAAATTACAGTTAGGTATTTCTAGGAAGGAGGTAACAAATGAAAAAGAAAAGTACATTTTGGACATATGTAAGACGTGTATTATTAGTTGTTGTTTTGCTTGTTGTAGTCATTTGCTTATCTGTTTATTTCCTAGATCAATATAAAGCATCTAATACGGAATTTCAGCATAAATATGCAGATGAATTTTGGAAAAATTTAGAAGAAAATGGGTTTCTCAATTATGAGCAACTTAAAGAACAATATGAACAAGATGATAGTCGTAGCGATAGTTATATTAGTCCAATCAATCCAGAAGATGATATTGTAACACAGCTTTCTGCATCACGATATTATAATGAATTAAATCGTTTATATGAAGATATTCAAGATTCTAATCAATATCAACAAGCATCAGCTAGTGAAAAAGAAGCTTTTGAGCAAAAATATAATGAAATGCGCACGCAATTTACCAATGAAAATGGTTCTAGATATACCGTTATCAATTATTTAGAAGATAACTATACCAAAAAAGAAGTGCTCAAAACGGATAAATATCGTTTGGTTATGAATATACTAAAAGCCACCTTTACTATTGAAGAATTAGATCAAGATGGCAATGTAAAACAGTCATGGCTTTCTAATCCAACTGAAGTAGATGCGATGTTTTCAAACCGTCAAAATTCCCAATTGGTTGTTAAATTTATTGATGGAGATCGTTCGAAAATTGTATCCGAGGTAAATTATGATAGCTTTTCCTACTCAACAGATGAGGCAAGTTCTAAAACATTGCAACCTAATTTCTATGTGAATGAGGTCAAAAATGATCAGGGTGAAACAACCAGTGTCATCGTTTATTATGTTTTAGAGGATACTAGCATCGATTATACGTATTTCCCACAAGAAATTTCAAAAGCAAGAATGGAAGAATTATTGGAAAGAAGTAGAAGACTTATTCAAGAAAAAATAGCTGAATATTATGAAGCACACAAAGATGATGAACATATTGTTCCTTATGGTGAAAGTGATGAAGCATATAAGGATGGTTCTGGTCTAGTTGTTACAGGTTTTCCTAACATTTCTGATTTTAATGATTTATCTAAAACAGGGGATGAAAATTTCTCGGCTGAAGATTATAATCGTGCAAAAATTTTCTTTGCTCGTGTAACTGATAGTATTTATAAATATAGATCTCAAGATGAAAAGTACGTTATCGATTTATATAATTCTAATATGAAAAAAACATCAGTAAAAGACGTATACTATTTCTTATATTATTGGTGTGGGTATACATTTGAAGATTTAGAACAAGATACAGGAACAGAGAAGCAACAAGCAGTAAAACCACGTATTACAGTTGCTATTGAATATTCATTAAATGAAAATGGACTAGAAACAATGATTCATGGTAATTCGCTTTCTACGAATAAGAATGAAAAAGGTGATGACTACTTGATTACTTCAATCGATGTATTACCTTATTTTACGGCAGTAAAAAATACCCAAAACGAAAAAGGATATGCTATCATTCCAGATGGAAGTGGCGCAATCATGGAGTTTGATAATGGAAGAACAAATTATGTCTCCTATGCAAAGCGTCTTTATTCTTCTGATTTATCTGTTACAAGTTATACACTAGAAACACCAAGTAGTGATATTTTATTCCCATTCTATGCATATGTATATCAGACAACGGGGAAAGCAGTTATTGCGGAAGTCACACAAGGAGCGGCTCAAGCAATTTTAAAAGCGGATGTATCTGGTAGAGCTAACAGTACATTTAATAATGCATATTATACACTTGTACTCCGTGAATCACAACGTGTTGTTTTAGGAACCTCTACTTATACTAGATATGCTCTTTCAGAATATACAAGAAATGCGGCAGAAGGAGATTATGCGATCAATTATATCTTTGTAGATGATCAATATGATTTAGATTATAGTGGTATTGCAAAATGTTATCGCGATATTTTGATTAATCGTAGTGAAGGAAAATTAAAAGCAGATAATGATAAAACCAATAATGTTGTTTTGGATTTAGAGGTATTAGCTAGTTATACTTATGATGCCAATTTCTTAGGCATAGGGTATGATGGTAAAGGAACATTAACTACAGTATCGCAATTAGACAAAATGATTCAAGATATTTTAGCATTAGATGATGAAATTCAGTCTATTAATGTATATTACAAAGGATGGCGTAAAGAGAATTTAAAAAATGCTTCTTTTAAAAATATTGGTGTAAATAGCAATATTGGTGGAAAAAAAGCATTGCTTAATTTAATCAATAGCTATAATCAAAATCAACAAAAAGATGTTTCGATTTATCCTTATGTAGAATTTATGGAATATACCGATATTCAAGAATCATTTGGAAAAACACATTATGTATCACGTGATGTAAGTGGTGCTTATGCAACTAAATATCCTTATGAATTAAATAGCGGTGTTTATAATAAAAAAGCAGATGAAATTATGGTTTTGTCTCCAGCATATTATTTAGCATTTGCAAATACACTAGGAAAAAATTATAGTAAAGTATTAGGTATTGATGCAATGGCCATTTCTGGTCTTGGTTCAAAACTTTCTGGAACATATAAGAAAAATAATGAAGTATTCAAATCAACTGCAGTGGAAGAACAAATTCGTTCATTTGAAAAATTACGTGAATATGGAGTGGATAAATTAGCATTAGAAACACCATATGCGTATGCGTTAGAGTATGCATCTAATGCATATAATGTGCCATATTCTTCAACTCTGTATGAAATATTGGATTATTCTATTCCATTCTACCAATTGGTTATCAATGGATTGTTTGATTATAGCGGTGATTCTATTAATGCAAATGTTGAGACAGGATTGCAAGAACAATTGATGAAATGTATTGAAACTGGTTCTAATTTAGCCTTTACTTTTACATATGATGATTCATCTAAACTATTACAAACGGATTATAATACTTATTATTATACTCTCTATACAAGATGGTTGGATGATGTGAAAACAGCAGTAAAAACATTAAATAGTCTAGGTATATATAATTGTAGATTGGTTAATCACCAACGACTAGATAATAATGTATATAAAGTAACCTATGCAAATGACATAGAAGAAATTGAAATCATTTTGAATTATCAAAGAGTAGCATGGACAGATGGTAACTATATAGTTCCTGCTAAATCTTATCAGGTAATAGATTAGGAGGCAATAGATGGAAAATGTAAACGAATTACAAAATAAAAATAACCACAAACCATCAAGTTTCTTAAATGTTTTGAAGAAAATTGCTAGTTTTATCGTAAAGAATTGGTTTTTTGTCTTCTTTCCTTGTCGATTAATCAAAGAGTTAATCTATGATAAATTGCGTTATGAACAACAAAAAGTATTTGTTTCTTGGTTATTTTTGTTACCAACTATACTTGGGTTTATCTTGTTTTTTGCATATCCACTTGGAAAATCGTTTATATACTCATTTAGTACAGTAAAAAGTAATGGTGATTTTGTGTTTGGTATGGTATTTCCAAAAGGCAATACTGGTTACGATTTTTCTGCACCAGGCACATGGGATTTATGGAACAATTACAAATATGCTTTAAGAGTAAATGCGGATTTCCCTGTTAGTTTATGGAATACAGTTGTAAATACAATTGTTGATACTGGCGTTATTACTATTTTTAGTTTATTGGTTGCGGTAATGTTAAATGGAAAATTCAAAGGCCGTACACTTGTTCGTGCAATTTTCTTCTTACCTGTGGTATTCAATTCAGAAGCATTAGAAGCAGCTAAAGAAGCAACAGAAGGAATGAGTGCCGTTATGAATGCTCAAGGTAGCGGTGTTTTAACAGAACTATTTGACTTGAAATTGTTCCTACAAGGTCTAGGTATGCCGGTTCAATTGGTAACCTTTTTATCCAATATAACACAAACAATTTATAGTACAATATCGTATTCGGGTATTCAGATTTTAATCTTTTTAACCGCAATACAGTCTGTTCCGAAACATTTGTATGAGGCTGCAACGATTGAAGGTGCAACAGGTTATGAACAATTTTGGAAAATTACATTACCAATGGTATCACCAATGATTTTAACTGTTGTTGTTTATACGATTGTAGACTCATTCTTAAGATCTGAAATTTGTGATATTATGGATTTAGTTCTTCAAAATAATGAATATGGTTATTATGCGGCAATGTCATGGTTATACATTCTTGTATCACTCATACTGATGGCTGTAATTACTGGAATTTTATCAAAGGTGGTATTCTACTATGACGAAAAGAAATAAGAAAAATCAAGAAGAACAATTGTTACAAGAAGAAGTTCAAGTTGTAGAAACTCCTATTGAAAAAACAAAAAAGGAACAATGGGAAGAATTCAAAATAAAAAGTAAGCAAAAATATGATGAGATTATGGAGGATTTAAAAAATCCGGTCAAAAAAGCAGTAAGAAGAAGAAAAGCAGGTAGTAAAATTATTTCTATCTTAAGAGGATTTATTTTCTTTGGTCTATCTTTTGTTATCTTTTATCCTATTTTCCAAGAGTTATCAGTTGCTTTTAAAAATCCAATTGACTTGAATAATAAATTGGTTAATTTTATTCCTGAAAATTATAGTTTATTCAATGTGTATATTTCAGCAGAGGTATTAGACTATTGGCGTTCTTTGTGGAATAACCTTCAAGTTTCGGCCATTTCAACTATTTGTCAATTATTTGCGACTGCTCTTGCCGGATATGCACTTTCTAGATTGAAATTTAAGGGAAGCAATATTATCTTTTGGATTATTATGTTGACATTAATTGTACCACCACAAGCGGTAGCAATGTCTAGAAGTTTCTATTTGGGTAATTTTGATATCTTTGGATTTTTTGAACATTTGCTTGGCCATTCGCTCAAACTAAAGGGAGAAGGAAGGGCAGTAGTATTCTATTTGACTTCATTAACTGGTCAAGGAATTCGTTCAGCTTTATTCATTTTTATGTTTAGACAGTTCTTTAGGGGAATTCCTATTGAATTAGAAGAATCTGCACAAATTGATGGAGCAGGAGTTGTACGTACTTTTGCAAGTGTAATGCTTCCTAATGCAAGAGGTGTTATTACCACTGTAGCATTATTTGCTTTTGTATGGCAATGGAATGATGTATATTATACTGGACTTTATGAGATTAGTGGAAATGCATTCCCAATGCTAACTAGTAAGATGATAACTGCTTCTGAACGTTTACAATCCTTATTGGATTATATTAAAATGGATTTAAATCATCCATACCGAAATCTTGTTATCGGTCTTGGAGAAGGTATTACAAAAAATCCACTATTCAATCAAGCTATACTAAATACATCGGCATTGATGATGTTAGCACCTATTCTTATTGCGTACTTATTTGTACAAAGATTATTTATTGAAGGTGTTGAACGTTCAGGTATTGTTGGATAGTTATTATAAAAATTAAATATTAAAGGAGAATGAATATGAAATCAAATCAAATCATGCAAAGCAAGATATATCGATTTCTGGATTATGTACTCAGGTTAATTGTGTTGAACTTCCTGATACTAATCCCTTCATTCTCTTTTCTTATAGTTGTATCTAATGTTGTTAAAAACGGAAATAATTGGTTGGTATATATATCGTTTGTTCCTGTTTTCTTGTGGCTACTTCCTAGCATAGTGGCTACAACAGATGTAATCAAACAATATGAAAACAAGCAAACCAATACGATTTTTAAAGACTTTTTTAAAAGTCTAAAAAAATATTACTGGAAATCATTGCTATTAACAGGGGTGGTAATTTTATTTTTCCTCATTTTTGGTAATAGTATTCGTTTTTTTTATAATCAGGCTTTAGAGGGTTTTTTATATATATTTGGTCTTATCTTATCGTGTTCTTTTGCAATTGTAATTGCTATGACCGTGATTCATATTGCATTAGTAATGGTTTATTTTGACCAACTACGTATTGTTGAAATTATCAAACTTGCTTTTATTATGGCTTTTAAAGATATAGGGGCAAGTTTATTATCTATAGCGATGATTATTCTTATGGCAGGATTAGATATGACTATTTATATAGTGATGTTTATAGGTGGCTTTTCCATCCCCATTTATTTGGTGGTAAAAGTGACATTTAAAAAATATATAAAAATCTATCGCAAAATAGGAGAAAAGTGAATGAAAATTAAAAAAATATTAGGTATAAATCTTGTTATTGCAATTATTTTTTCGGCCTTTTTATTTCAAAACGTAGCCCCAGCACATGCGAAATTGGGTGATTCTGGTGTAATTAGAACGCTAGATGAAGAAATAGTAACGAATCTACTAGGTGGGGTAGAGTTACATCAACAAAATATAGAGGCATTAAAAGATTGTCAAGGGAATTATTATTATCAATATGATTCGCAATATTTGGTTACACAACCAAATTGTGAAAATGTAAGAATTGTTTCATGGAGTTATCGTCATTCTGAATCATGGAAGATGAATGGAGTTACTGAAATTGCCAAAAATTTTGAAGAAAACAATCCAGGTTGGATTGTTGTAGGGGGAACAAATGCAGACTTTTTCCACATCAATGGCAACGGTCAAATGGATGGCAATGCAATGGAAAATGGTGAATTGATTAACGCACGTAATGATAGAAGTAATCCATATTGGAGAGGTATTTTAGGATTTACAAAAGAAAATGAATTGATTACAGGTATACCTGAAATGACGGATTATTATACAGCTCATATTTATGAAAATAAAGATGCTAAAAATGAAACCTCAGCGCTTCAAATTGCGAGTATTAATCCTGATGCATTAAGTGAAAAAGGCATAACTGTGCTCACAAAGGATGCTACGCAACAATACAATTTAACTGGATATAAAGTTTTTGTTGGTCGCTATGAAATTGTTCGTAAGAGTACTACAAATGATTACTTTGTAAAAGGGGAAATTATCGAGTCTAGAGATGGAACAGTAGGTGAACGACCACGTGATTTAAAGAATGTATATGATGAAAATGGACAATTGGTTAGCGAAGAATTGGTTCAAGAATTTTTTATGGTAGCCAAAGACGATACATTAGATACATTAAAAATTGGCGATTTTGTGAAAGTACAAAGAGATTATGTTGGTAAATATGCGGAAGTATATAATGCAGCTAGTTATTGGTGGAAAATATTAGAAAACGAGAAAGTAATGTTCGAGGGACATTCTAATCCAGCCATAAGAGAAGAACTTATTGCAAAATATGGTCAAGGATATAGTGATTTAAGTTATATTACATGTACAAAATCGAGATGTTTATTTGGTGTTAAAGCTGATGGCTCTTATGTAATGACAGTTATTGGCGGTTCAACTTCATCAGGTATGACATTGTCAGAGGCTGCTTATTTTATGAAAGAAATCGGTTGTGTTGATGCTTGGGATTTTGATGGTGGTGGATCTGCAACTTTAGTCGCACGGTTAGATGATAATCAAATTCATACCATTAATAAGCCAAGTGATTCAGGTGGTAAAACAGAAAGAAAAGTAGGGAATGCACTATTAATGGTGGTAAGAGATTCAGGATTTGAAGTAAATCAAAAGGACTCTACAGCGTCAACGATTACGCTTGAGAAGAAAAAAGATGAAGCATACAGTAAAATGCAAGATATTAGCATTGAATTAAATGGTAAAGTTTATAACTTAGAAAATGACCAAACTTCAATCTCTATTTCGGGTTTAATTGAAAGCACAACATATAACGCAATAATTCGGTATACATATGAAGGAGAGCAGTTTGCAACAACACTACCTATTCAAACCCAAAAATACGACCCAGGAATAGACATTAATCCAACATCGAATGGATTTGAAATTAGTATTAGGG
>JAMPDF010000006.1 GCA_023665755.1 Prevotella sp. | reverse complement strand
TCATCATAAGTATACTTACACTTACAACAACCTTGATGATATTTAGAAAGAAAAGGTAATGATTTATGAAAAAAGTTCAAGATATGACTTTGAAGGAAAAAGTAGGTCAAATGATAGGACTTGCTTTTTCTGGAGATAGTTATAGTCCAGAGTTAAAAATGCAAGTTGAGGACATAGAGGCTGGATTAATCATTTATTTTAAAGATAATTGTGTTACGCCAAAGCAAATATTCGATTTGAATAAAACAATCAATCAACATGCCAAAATTGCACCATTCATTGCAATTGACCAAGAAGGGGGTATGGTTGCAAGGGTAACAGAAGGTATTGTTCAATCGCCTGGAGCAATGGCCATTGGAGCAACACAACAAAAAGAAAATGCATATCAACTTGCAAAGAATATGGGAATTGAATTGAGACATTTAGGATTTAATTTTAATTTTGCACCAGTAGGAGATGTCAATAATAATGCGAAAAATCCGGTAATCAATGTTCGATCTTATTCGGAAGATCCCAATATGGTTGCCGATTATATGGTAGAAGCTATAAAAGGATATCACGAGGCTGGGCTAATGACATCAGTTAAACATTTCCCAGGTCATGGCGATACTGCCGTAGATTCACATGTGGGATTACCAGTGGTCGATTTTGATAAAAGTCGCTTGGATAAAATGGAACTTGTTCCATTCCAAAAAGTAATTGATTTAGATTTACCTGGAATTATGGCTAGTCATGTATTGTATACAAAATATGATGATAAATATCCAACCACATTATCTAAAAAAATTATTACAGGACTCCTAAGAGAAGAAATGGGATTTAAGGGATTAGTAGTAACAGATTCGCTTACGATGTCTGCTGTATTTGATAACTTTAGTTTGGAAGAAATTGTTTATAATGGTTTTAATTCAGGTTGCGATATCCTCTTGTTGTGTGGTGCTAGAAATGTAGAAATGCAAAAAGAATTTGCAAGTATTGCATTACGCCTTGCAGAAGAAGGCAAAATACCACTAGAAATGATTGATGCTTCAGTAGAAAGAATTATGAAATACAAGGAAATGTATAAAGTTGGTGAGATGGCTAATACATTTGAGGATATTCAAGGAGATTTAGAAGAACCACAAAGAATGGAATTTGCTGAAAAAGTTGCTGAGGCTGCCTTAACACTTGTTAAAAATGAGCAAAATTTATTACCTCTTTGCAAGAATGAGAAAATATTAGTTGTTTTCCCAAAAATTAAGGTAGTTACTTTAGTTGAAAATGATGACAATACATTGAGCTGCTTGGCGGATTATATGCCATTTTCTGTGGATAAACACTATGTTTCGATTCAACCAACTGAAACTGAGCAAAAAGAATTGCTAGAAAAAATAAAAAAATATGATAAAGTGGTATATTGTAGCTACAATGCCAACTTTAATCCTTCACAAGCAGATTTAATTAATCAAATTGATAAACAAAAGATAATTGTTGTTGCAGTTAGAACACCATATGATATTAATGTTCTAGATGTTCCAACATATGTATGTAGTTATGAAGCAAGCGTACTTAGTTTTAAAGCACTTGCTAAATATCTAACTGGTGAGATTGAAGCCAAAGGTGTATTGCCAGTTAGCATTCAATAGAAAAGAGGTATTTAAAATGAAAGTTATTGTTGTAAAAGATTACCAAGCAATGAGTGATTTAGGTGCGGAAATAATTGCTAATACAATTAAAACAAATCCAGCTTGTACATTAGGTTTAGCTACAGGTAGTAGTCCTATAGGTACTTATCAAAATTTGGTAAAAGCATATGAAAATAAAGAAATCTCATTCAAAGATGTAAAAACGTATAATTTAGATGAATATTGTGGAATTAGTCAAAATCATCCTCAAAGTTACTACTATTTTATGCATGACAATCTATTCAATCATGTAGATGTTTGTGAAGAAAATGTACATATTCCTGCCGTATCAAATGATAATTTGGATGAGGATTGTAAGAAATATAATAGTATGTTGCATGAAGCTAATATAGATTTACAATTATTAGGAATTGGCGGAAATGGTCATATTGGGTTTAACGAACCAGGAACCCCATTTACTCAAGAAACATTTATTGTTGAATTGACTGAAAAAACAAGACAAGATAATAAGCGATTTTTTCAATCTATTGAAGAAGTGCCTACTCATGCGATTACAATGGGAATTCAAAATATTATGCAAGCTAAGAAAATCCTAATGTTGATTAGTGGTATGAGCAAAGCGGACACAGTTGTAAAATTATTAAGTGGAGAAATAACACCAGATTTTCCTGCATCTATTTTGCACAATCATCCTGACGTAACTGTAATTATTGATCAAGACGCTTATTCTAAAATGTAACAAGAAGAGTAGAAAAAGTTGCCTCCATTCGGCAACTTTTTCCATTTTTTATAAAAATTTGCAAAAAGGCAAAAAATGATGTAAACGTTTTTAAAAAATTATACTAATTTCCTTGCAAAGGTTTCTTTGTTATGTTATAATATAATCGCAAACGCTTTCAAATATATAAATAGGAGGAAAATTATTTTATGAAAAAAGTTTTTGCTTTTTTGAGTACAATGTTACTCACAATTGCATTCGTTGGCGTTTTTGCTGTAAATACTCCTGCTAAAGCTGCAGGTAAAATTACGCAAGACCCAACATTAGCAGCGGATGAAATCCCTGTTTATATCATGGATAGTATTTATACTACTTTCCCAAATTATTATGATAATGAAGCTGAGCCTGATAATAATTGGTCTGGTCCTTCAAGAATGTATCCTTGGAATGAAACTAGATTAAGAGTTGCGCAATTTGATGAAAACGGCAATCCAACAGGTAAATATTACGCAGTTTATTTCTCAGGACATACCGTAGCTGTTGAAAGCAATGGAGATTTTGTTATCGGTGCTGGTAAAAATATCTTATTCTATGATTATGAATATCAAAGAAATGAAGCTGGAACAAAATACCTTTTAGATGACAATGGTAACAGAATTCCTGTTTTAGATGAAAATGGTAATAAAAAAATTGTTGCTGTGAAGATGTCTGATGGTGCTTTAGCACCTAAAGGCGGTCAAGCATCTGACCCATCATTATCACATATGAGAACCAATATTTCAGGTGCTGATATTGAATTTAATCCAACTCAAATGGGATTAGGTGATGAAGGTACTAACTATTATAATCGTTCAATGATCTTCAATGCTAAAGGCCAATTGATTCGTGGTATTGCATTAGATGAAGTTTATACTGCTGCAGAAGGTACATTTAAGTTTGCTCCTGAATATTGTTATTCTAATGGTGTTGTAACTAAGATTGCAGAAGGTGTTACTTGCGATAAAGAAATGCAACAACAACTTGATGAAGAAGGAAATGCTGTATTAGATGAAGATGGCAATCCTATTATGGTTGAAACTGACAAAGATAGACTTGTTTACTCAAGATTTGTTTGGGAATATTTCACAACTAAACCTGAAAATGTAAATACAGTTCCTTATCTTTCTGCTGGTTGGGATCCAAATCTTTGGGATTATTGCTATGAACAAGATGGTGGATATATGTGTATTGCATTTGTTGGTTCAGCCGATAACACTTGTAATGTAAAAGGTGATCAAGTTAATGCATATAAACAAACATTAATCGGCCAAGGAAAAACAGAAGAAGAAGCTACACAAATTGCAAATTCAGCTGTACGTAGTTGTGTTGCTACAGTTAGAATTCCTGCTGGTGGATACGTATTTGATTATGGTTACTTAGATAAAGGTAAAGTTACAAATGACAAATTCTTCAACGAAACTGTTATCTATGGTTACTTATATGGACGTAAAGAATTAAATAAAGTTGACAAAGCTGGTAATCAAACTGAAACATTAATCGGTATGGGTGAACAAAGAACTTATAGTTTCTCTGTTTCAGATATTTCTTTCGATGAGAAAGTGATGAATGATACAACTTATAAACTATTAGAAGGTCAAAATGTTGTTGAAATCATGGCTGGTGATGTATATAATCCAACTAAGAATATCAACTATAATGGTGTTAAGAGATATTGG
The DNA here is from genome assembly GCA_023665755.1 of Prevotella sp. GTDB lineage: Bacteria > Bacillota_I > Bacilli_A > ML615J-28 > CAG-313 > CAG-313. The sequence goes on along the minus strand of JAMPDF010000006.1, from coordinate 61,427 downwards.
AGCGTAGAAGATGATCTTACATCTTATACATCTTCTGATGATAGTTTAGAGTTCTATATTACTTCATCTAAAAATGGTGGAACTACATTAACTCTTGTTGAAAAAACAAATGACTATACTTCAATGGAAGATATTAAAAAAGATTTCTTAGCTGATATTGCTGCATGGAAAGGCGTAGAAGTTTCTGAAATTAAATTTGATACAGCAGCTAATTTCCAATCTAATTTCTCTTGGGGACAATTCTTTGCTACAAATGCGGATAATGCTGCTAAACCTGATTATCCATCTGCAGAATTGCCTGCATTCTGGAATATTCCTGCAAATAGAGAAAAATGGGGTTGGTTAATTGAAAAAATTTATCAAACTATGCTAGCATATCCTGGTGGAGATACTTATACTGGAAGTTTAAGTCACGTTAAAGATGCAGCTACTAGTTATTTCTGTGGTTCACCACAAACAATAGCATATGCATTCTGGTATTTCTTAAATGGTGAACAACACGGATATTTTGGTATGAATTTCCAAGATGGAAATAATATTGCATGGATGGATACTAGAAGTAATCTTGATAAATGGAATGATGTTGTAATCGATGCTTCTAAATCTTATCCTGGTGAAAATTGGGTAATGAATTATAGAGTTTATAATTCTAGCACAAATATTTCAAGTACATTAACTATTAAATATGTTGTTGTTGATTCTTACACACCTGTAATTGAAGTAAATAAAAATAATTTATTATACTTCCCTACACAAGTTGGAGATGCATTATCTATTGCACCAATTGATAGATATTCAATTGTTAAAGCATATGATGCACAATACAATGGTGTTGAATTATTAGGTAATGATATTTCTCAAAATATTGAATTCGATACAACTTTAGATTGGAATAATCCTAAAGAAGGTATTTATACAGTTGTTGCTACAATTTGGAATAATGCACATACTAAGAAAGCGACTAAGACTTTCCAAGTTGAAGTTCGTGATATGACTGCTCCTTTATTACAAGTTCGTAATATGACAGTTCTTCAAGGTGATAATTTCAATGCTTTAGATGCAGTTGTTTATGCATATGATGCAGTAGATGGCAATTTATTAGATATTGCTGATATCCAAGCTGTATATCAATCTAGTAAGACAATTGATACAGATAAGATTGGTACTCCAGGTCAAAATTATCAACAACTTGTAACAGTTACTGCAAGAGATAGAGCTGGTAACCAAACTTCTGCTACATTCACATTAACTATTATTGCAGATAAGTATGTAGAAAAGAAACTTGAAGACAATTTTGATGACTTAAAAACATCTCTTAATGAAATGGAAGAAGTATTGTTAGATGAAATGGATAAATTGAATCAATCTGTTACTCAAATCAAAGATGAATTAGAAAAACTAACTAATTTAATGAATAATAGTGCAACTAAAGATGAAGTTCAATCTGTTAAGAAAGTAGCTGATGAACTTAAGGCTGAAGTAGGTACTATTGGTGGTAATGTTGATACAATTTTATCTAGAACTAAAAAAGGCTGTGGAAATGGTGCATTATTAGTTCTTGAAATCGCTGGTGCTGCAGCATTATTAGCAGTAGTATTAAGAAAAAGACACTAGTTTTTAAACAAAAAGGAGGTGGAGGAGGTAGACTTCACCTCTTTATAAAAAAATGAAATACATTCAAATTCAAAATTATCAAACAACAAATGAAATATACACATTATGGAATAAAACATATGGTTATATATTTCCAATTTCAGAAGAATTATTTCAACGAAATATTTCAAATATTTATCAAAAAGGATCTTACATTGTATTAGACGATGAAGATAAAATGGTAGGTTTTATTTTAGCCAAAATTTGGAAGGAAGAATTTAAAATTCCAACTTATGAAGATAGCGGATGGATTAACCTATTGTATGTTGATTCTAAATATCGGAATCAAGGTGTAGGTTCAAGATTACTTGAACTTGTTGAAAAAGAAATGAGAGTATTAGGAAAAAAACGTATCTATTTGGGAAAGGACTATTTAAATTATTTTCCTGGTCTTCCAGTAGATTTGAAAAATAGTGCTAATTTTTTTGAAAAAAGAGGATTCGTTAGATCATATGATACATATGATTTAATCAAAAGCATAAAAGGTATTTATAGACAAAAGTTACCACTAAAAAATGATGCAATTCAATATCGAATTGCAAGTACAACTGATAAAGAAAAAATTATTGATTTTATTTGCAAAAATTGGCCTGGACGTTGGACCAAAGAAGCAATAGATTATTTCAATAATGGAGGAACAGGTAGGGAATATGTATTGGCACTGGATAAAGAGCAAATTTGTGCATTTGCCAAAGTAGGATATCCAAGTACCAATATGAATTTAATTAGTTATAGCCAAACATGGCGTAATCGTTTTGATACTCTAGGTGGAATTGGACCACTAGGAGTAGATATCGCATATAGAAAAAGAAATATAGGTTATGATATTGTTGCATATGCAAATAATATTTTAATTGATGAAGGAGTTAGTGAAATCATTATTGATTGGACTGGCCTTCTAGATTTCTATAGACATATGGGATTCGAAGTCTTTAAGTCATACTTTTATATGACAAAAGAATTAAAAAATGAAAGAAAGGATTAAATATGAAGAGAAGATTTTTTATTCTAGTGATTGCTTTATTTACTCTTTTTACTTTAACAAGCTGTTCAAAAAAGTTTAAAGTTACTTTTGATAGCAATGGTGGATCTAGTGTAGAAACACAAGAAGTGAAAAAAGGTGAATATGTTAAAAAGCCAGCAGATCCTAAAAAAGAAGGATACACTTTCTCTTATTGGGAAAAAGATGGAGAAAAATTTAATTTTGGCACTGCCATTTCGGAGAATATTACTCTAAAGGCAAAGTGGGAAGAAAGTACACCAACTAGTTATACTGTAACATTCAACACTGCAGGAGGTAGTACAATTGCTCCGGTACAGGTAAATGCAAATGGAAAAGTGCAAAAACCAACAGACCCTACAAGAGAGGGATATGAATTTGTTGGTTGGAAATTAAATGGTGCTGATTATGATTTTAATGCTACAGTAACTGCTAATATTACACTTACTGCAGAATGGAAAGCACAATCAGGAGTAGAAACAGTTACCGTAACATTTAACACAGATGGTGGTAATAATATTGCTCCAATTAGTCTTAAAAAAGGTGACAAATTAACATTATCAGTTACTCCTACTAAACAAGGATATACTTTTGAAGGTTGGACTTTAAATGGAGAACCATTTGATTCCAATCAAGCTATTAATGAAAATATTACATTAGTTGCAACTTGGAAACAAGGATCTACAGGAAAAATATATGAACCATTATGGAAACCTGCTCAACAAGTAGGTGGATGGCAAGGAAGAAATATGAAAGTAATTATTCTTGTACTTCCAAAATCTTCATATGACCCATTTGATGATGGATATTCTGCTAGCGATCAAAAAATTAGACAACAACAAGAAAGAGAAGTTGAGAGAAACTATCAAATTCAAATTGAATATCAAGATTGGGATAACTCAGCACCTTGGGGACCTGACCGTGTAAAATATATTAAAGATAAAGGACCTAATGGAGAATTACAAAGTAAAGACCAATATATTATCAATATTGCATCTTCATGGATTCCAACTTTAGTTGGTGCAAATTGTTTAGCTGAATTATATGATATGTCTTCACAAACTGGTATTTTTGCTGAAATTGGTTATGAAGAAGTTGAACCAGGTGTATGGGATGGTACTAATCATACATACCACCAAGATATGACAAATAACCAAGTTACTTCATCTGGAAATAAGGTATACGGATATATTCAAGGAAAAGTACATCCAGATTACTTTATGTATTTCAATGCTAACTTAATTGAAGAAATGGGTATGGAAAATCCTGCTGAACTTTGGTTTAAAGGAAAATGGACTTGGTCTACATTTGAAAGTTATGCAAATGAACTTCAAACTAAATTGGCCGCAAAAGGTAATGAGTACAAGGCATTGGCAATGGGATATCCTGAATTCTTAATTGGTTCAATTGCCTCAACTGGTGGTTCAATTGCTACTCCTGGTGATGGTATGATACCACCAATGTTGAATTTGACTTCTACAAGCACATTGAATAGATTTAGTGCTATTCAACGATTAACTACTAGTAATTTATATGATGGTTCTCGTGGTGTTGCTGATGTAGCTACTTCATTTGCTGCAGGTCAATCTGTATTCCATCATGGAGATCTATGGTTCTTAGGAGATACTACACGTTTTGGTGTTTGTGATTTCGAAATTGGTTGTGTACCTTACCCAACTGCTGATGGTCAAGGTGGAACAACTATAACTACAAGCAAACGTGAAAATGCAATTCTTTCTAATGAACAACCATTAGTAGATCCTGAAACAGGTGATTATATCAGTGGTTTAGATTTAAATACTTCAACTTTCCAAGTTCCTTATGGAAGTACTTCATGTTATTCTATTATTGATACACAAAATGGTAAAAATGGTATCACTAATAAGATTTTATTTGCTATTATGTATGATTTATATGATGGCCTTGGAGAAGATCCAGATAAGGTAACTTTATCTGCTGAAGAATCTTACAGAAACTGGTTAATTACTAAATTTGATAACACACTATATGCAGATGTTATTATGTCAACTGAAGGTAGAACTTACTTTGAATTAGCCGAATTATTAAGTATGAGCGTTGGTGGTGGTTCTCACTTTGGACCTGATGCATTATGGATTGTTATTCCTAACATTTGTAGAAAATCAGATGTTTCTCCTGCTACTGAATTAAATTCAATTTTAGGAAAATATCGTGATGCTATGAGAAATATGGGTTACTTAGTATAGTACCTATCTAAACTAAAAAAAGGTGATTCACAAAAAATAGTGAATCACTTTTTCTTTTCTTTATGCAACACAGAAAAAGAATTTTGTGTTATAATATATATAATAATGTGAGCGCTTACTAAAAAAGGAGAACCAATATGAGGCTAGAAGAAAATGATAAAAAATATTTTTCAAAAACATATCGCTTTTTTGATTTGTTATATAAATTATTGGTTGTTAATATTCTAACTATTATTTTATCTATGCCAATTATAACAATATTTCCAATGCTTGTTGCATGTATCGCCACCATTCGTAATGATTTAAATGAGGGTAATATCATAAAGGCTTATTTTAGAAATGTAAAACAATATTTTGTTAAATCATTTGTATTAGGAATATGTTTATTGTTTATTTTGGCTATTATTATTTATGCATTCTTTTTTTGGATCTTTCAAGAATTTCATCAAAGTTCGATGGAATGGATTGCTCAAGCAGGATTTGTGGTAATGATTATATGTTTACTCATTTATTTGTTTTCGGTTGTGCATATTCCATATTTGATAATTATATTGCCAAAATTACGCAAGGTGGACATTGTAAAAACGTCTTTTTACATGGCTTTTCGCTATATATTTACAACAATCGCAATGGTAATTACTTTTTGTATTATTGTGGGATTACTACTGATTTGTGTAGCTATTCCAGGATTGTTAGCTGTATGGATGATTATTGGTATTTCATTACCTATATTTTTGATTACTAAAATGACAAAACCCATATATTATCAATTTGAAAGGGTTGATTTTGATAAAATAGCAAGACAAATTGAGGAGGAATTAGAGGATGAATAATCAAAAGAAAAGAACAATTTTAGGAATTGAAAGAATTGATGAATTTAAGGATGTATTTGTAGGAAAACGGGTTGGATTAATTACAAATCCAACTGGAATTGATGGAAATTTTACTTCTTCAATTGATATTTTAAAAGAAAAGACTAATTTAGTGGGCTTATTTTCACCAGAACATGGTGTTCGAGCAAGTATTCAAGCAGGACAACATTTGGAAACATATGTAGATGAAGAAACTGGCATCACTGTATATAGCCTTTATGGTGCTTCTAAAAAACCATCGAAAGAAGTAATGGATAAAGTAGATATTATGTCTATTGATATTCAAGATTGTGGGTCAAGATATTATACCTTTATTTATACAATGGCATATTGTATGCAAGCTTGTGCAGAATATGATAAGGAATTTGTTGTATTTGATAGACCCAATCCAATCAATTGTGCAAAAGTAGAAGGCAATACAATTAATATTGAGAAATACCGGTCATTTGTTGGATATTATCCTATTGCACAGCGCCATGGTATGACAATGGGAGAATTAGCACAATTATTTAATGAAGAGTATGGGATACATTGCAAATTAACCGTTATTCCAATGATGAATTATACAAGAAATATGGATTTTGAAGACACAGGACTACCATGGGTTATCCCTACTCCTAATCTTCCAACCATTCAGACCGCATATGTATATAATGCAACATGTATTTTTGAGGGAACAAATGTAGCAGAAGGAAGAGGTACTACAACACCATTTGAACTGATTGGTGCGCCATGGTTAAAATCAGAGAAATTAGCAAAAGAGTTGAATAGTTATCAATTACCTGGAGTATATTTTAGACCACAATATTTCACTCCTACTTTTTCTAAGTACGCAGGAGAATTGTGTGGTGGGGTATATGTACATATTACAGATCGAAATACATTTGAAGCAGTAAAAACTAGTTGGACAATGTTATATCATATTCGTACTACTTATCCACAATATTTTCAGATTAATAAGCCTTATGTAGAAGGACGGCCAGGATTATTTCAATTTGAGGCAGGTACTGATGATATTATTGAAAATAGTGTATCACTTGATGAGCAATTACGCCGTCTAGAAAGTTATTCAAAGCAATTTAAAGCACTTAGTCAAAAATATTATATTTATACATTTTAAGAGGCAGTTTATGTACAAGGCGGGAATTTCCATTTTTAATGGGCTAAAAGATTATAATTTAGAAGACAATCTCATCTATATGGAAAAAGCAAGAGACAATGGAATAGAAATGGTTTTCTCATCAGCACATATCAATGAAGCAGATAAGAGTTACCAAGACTTACAAATTTGTTTGAAAAAGGCAAGCCAACTCGGAATGAAATTATCTTTAGATATTTCAAAATCTGCATATGAGCAAATGGATTATTTAGAAAATTTGTATGCATTAAGATTGGATTATGGATTCACTGATGATGATATTATTCAATTATCACAAGAAGCCCCCTTTTTCATTGAACTCAATGCCTCAACCTTCTCTAGTAGTAGATTTGAAAGTCTCATTGCAAAAGGGTTAAATTTAAAACACATTCGTGTTAGTTTCAATTATTATCCCAAACCATATACAGGACATACGCTATCGTTTTGCAAAGAACGTATAACTTATTATCATCAATATGGCATATCAGTTGGGGCTTTTCTTCCATCAAAAGTAGGACATCGGCCTCCATTGTATCAAGGGCTACCAAGCATAGAAGAACATCGCTATAGTTCTTTAGATATGGCTATTGAAGAATTGAAAGCAATTGGAATAGATGAAATATATTTTGGAGATGCTTATGCGAGCGATATAGAATTGAAACAACTTATTAAGCATCAGACTGAAATCATTCAACTTCCTATTCACTTGAGTGATACATTGCCAGTATTTTATCGAGATTATTTAAAAGGAGTATACCGGATACGCCCTGATGTAAATGATATGTTACTTCGTGTTTCCGCAAATTCTAGTCTTACTACATTTCCTCCCTTCCAAATGATAGAAAGAAAAAGGGGAGATATTACAATTGACAACCAAGATTTTCTTCGCTATAAAGGTGAAATCAATATTGTTCTTCAACCTTTGCCAAGAGATGAACGAGTTAATGTAGTTGGGCATATAGAGATGAGTCAAATTATTTTAGATGAAATTCGAAAGCAAAAACAATTTATGTTTACTATGGATGATAGCAAAATATGAAAGTATGTATATGTGTAGATGCGGGAGGGACCTCAACTAAAGTAGCTATTTTTGATTGTAAGGGGGAAGTGCTTACAACTGGTGTAGGAAAACTAGGTTCTCCTGCAGTAGATATACAACATTGGTACCAGCATATTGATGATGCCATTCAATTGACATTGTCTAAATTATCCATAGAACAACTAGAAGTAGAATACATAGAAATAGGGGTCTCAGGCATCAGTGCGCTTTCATCACATAAAAAAGTAGATGATTTTTTTGAAAAAAAGTATCAGACAATATGTGAAATCACAAGTGACACTGTAACGGCATTGTATTCAGTCATAGAAGAAAATGATACTAGTGGTATTGTAGTTATATCAGGAACTGGTGTTGCCATATATGGTGAACATAATGGAAAAAGTCATTTGATTGGTGGATGGGGGCATTTGATTAGAGAATGTGGAAGCGCATATGCCATTGTTCATGATTTAGCGGTTGAAATGATTGATAAATATGAATCTGGGGAGGAACTAGATCAGTTGGAAAAAGGCTTTTTGAAAGCATTAGATTTTAAAGATATAAGAGATTTGAACCATTTGTTCTATCAACATACCAAAGATGAAATTGCAAAATGGAGTAGGTATATCAAGTCATCTGCCAAAAAAGGAGATTTGCATGCGAAAAATTTACTTTATGCACAAGGTGTATCATTAGGAAAGCAAGTCGAACATTTAATACACTGGCTATCTATACCTCAAAAAACTAAAATTGGGTTACGTGGTGGATTTCTAGAATATGAAGGACAATATATTATAAAGGGAATTTATGATTATTTTAAACAAAACAATATTGAACTGACATTTGAGAAGACCATAGTTAATCAAATGGTAGGTGTTTATAGAAGAGCATGTTATAATATGAGACAGAATAGGATGGGATAAGAATGAAATCAATCGGAATGATGAGTGGAACTTCATTAGATGGTACTGATATTTGTTTAGTTGACATAGCACAACAAGGTGAAACGTTTGAATATACGATTCTTGCTTTTCATACATATCCGTATACCCAAGCATTGGTTCAAAAAATTCAAGATGTCAGCAATGTATTGACTTCTAATGTGCAAAAAATTTGTAGTTTAAATGTAGAGGTGAGTGAGGCCTATGCAGAGGCGCTTTCTCAGTTTATTGAAAAATACAATATAAATATGGAAGAAGTAAGTTATATTGCAATGCATGGTCAGACCATTTGGCATAATCCCAATCATATGGATGGATATGCCTCATCTACACTACAAATTGGTGATCCAAGCATTTTGGCTTATCGCTTTAATACAATGGTGATTAGTAATTTTAGGACAATGGATATGGCAGCAGGTGGTAGTGGAGCACCGCTTATTCCATTTGTAAATTATTTATTATATCAAAGTAAAACAAAAAATATAGCATTACAAAATATTGGTGGAATTGGTAATGTATGCTACTTAAAACGAAATGGAACGATAGAGGATGTAATTGCTTTTGACACAGGACCTGGAAATATGCTGATTGATGGTGCAATGCAAAAATTATATCAGTTACCCTTTGATAATGAAGGTCAAATTGCAAAAAGTGGTATTATTCATAAAGAAATGTTGCAAGAATTATTATCAGATGATTATTTTAAAGTAACTTATCCAAAGAGTACAGGAAGAGAAAAATACAATGATGATTATTTGAATGAGATTATAGACAAAATGAGAAGATTAGGTCAAAGAAATGAAGACATCATTGCAACCCTTGCTGCGTTTACTGCTCATACTATTGTAGATCAATATCGGCGTTTTTTAGGCCCCATTGATGAACTAATTGTTTCAGGTGGTGGTGCACATAATGCATTCATTTTAGAAATATTAAAGCAAAAATTGAATATCCCCATTATAGTGGAAGAAAGGACAGATGCATATGAAGCATTTGGATTTGCTATTCTGGGGCATATGACTTTGTTACGGCAACCTTCAAATGTAAAAAGTGTGACTGGTGCCAAGCACTCTGTTGTTTTAGGAAATATCACTTACCCACCTTGTAAGGAGAATATATGGAAGTAAATTTAAAACAAATTACAACTGAAACGAGAAATCCCAATACACGGGACATTGATCAAGTTTCAACATCAGAAATATTAAAGAAAATCAATAATGAAGACAAAACCATTCCTTTTGTTATTGAACAAGCCATTCCACAAATCACTAGTTTGGTCGACGCTCTTGTTTCTTCTTTTCAATTGGGCGGAAGATTAATCTATATGGGAGCAGGAACATCTGGTAGGTTGGGTGTTCTTGATGCATCGGAGTGTCCTCCTACATATGGTGTAGATAAAAATATGGTGATAGGATTGATTGCTGGGGGAAAGGATGCTCTAATAAATGCGGTAGAAGGAGCAGAAGATTCTGAAGAACTTGCCAAAATGGATTTAAATAGTATAGGTATTAATCCAAATGATTTTGTTGTCGGTATTGCTGCAAGCGGAAGAACGCCTTATGTTTTATCAGGTATGCATTATGCCAAGCAGAAGGGGTGCAAAACTGGGTGTATCACGACAGCTTCAAAGAGTAAATTGGCCGATATTGTAGATTATCCAATTGAAGCAATTACTGGACCAGAACCCATAACAGGTTCTACAAGAATGAAATCTGGTACTGCTCAAAAATTAATTTGCAATATGATAACGACGACTTCGATGATTCAACTAGGAAAAGTATATGAAAATTTAATGATAGATTTGCAACCTACCAATCAAAAATTAATTGCAAGAATGCTATCTATGATAAAAGAAGTAACAGGATATGAAGAAGATGATGCAAAGGAGGCACTGAATCGGTATCAAACTGTAAAAGGTGTGATTCTATCTTATTTAACAAAGATTGAAAATGAAGAGGAAATCCAACAATTATTATCTGAAAATAACGGAAATATTCGAAAGGCAATTTCTTCTTTGAAACAAAGAGGATATATAAAATGATAATAGAACAAAAAGAATTAAAAGTAAATGGATATACCCTAAGGGGGTTGTTTTCAAAACCAGATGATGGCTATAAAACAATAGTTGTGATGTTTCATGGTTTTACAGGACATAAAAATGAACATGGCTACTTATTTAAACAATTGACCAAGACATTGGTAGAGCAACATATGGCCACCTTGCGCTATGATTTTATGGGAAACGGGGAAAGCGATGGAGATTTTGAGGATTATACGTTATTTACTGAAATAGAAGATGGTTTAGCAATCATTGAAGAAGCCTATCAATTAAATCAATATAGACCAATTGTTTTGCTTGGCTTTTCAATGGGGGGGGCCATTGCTAGTAGGGTTTCTTTGCTCGTTCAAGATCGAATCGAGAAACTGATATTGCTTTCTCCAGCTGGAAATATTCCAGAAATTATTCAAAAACGTTTTATGCAAAATCAAATGAATTTAGATGGTAATATTGATATGGGAGGCTATTATATGAATATTGCTATTCAAAAATCGTTTGAAGGATATGATATGTATCAAGATATTGAGACGTTTACAAAACCAGTACTGATTATGCAAGGAGCTTGCGATCAAGCGGTTCCTCCGACATATAGTAAACGATATGATGATTTATATCCAAATAGTGAATATATTTTAGTAGATGGTTCTGAACATGGTTATGCAAAAGTAACCTATCGACAGATTATTCATCAAAAGGTAACAGAATTTTTAAAATAGGGAAGGAAAGAATATGAATATTGTTGTATGTATCAAACAAGTTCCAGCCTCATCAGATGTTAAAATTGATCCAGTTACAGGTGTTTTAATTCGAGATGGAAATAATACAAAAATGAATCCGTATGATTTGTATGGAATTGAAACTGCTTTACGTATTAAAGAACAAAATGGTGCAACTGTTAAAACCATTACAATGGGCCCTCCACCTGCAAAAGCGGTATTACAAGAATCACTTTGGATGGGATGTGATGAGGCGATGCTAATTAGTGATCGCAAATTTGGAGGTGCAGATGTTGTTGCTACAGCATATACGATTAGTCAAGGAGTTCGTAAATTAGGCGATTTTGATTTGATTGTTTGTGGCAAACAAACAACCGATGGCGATACAGCTCAAGTAGGTGCGGAAATGGCAGAATACTTAGGTATTCCTCATATTGCTTATGTAGAAAAAGTATTAGAAGTAAAAGAAAAATCAATTGTGGTTCGTGCTTCTATGGATAAAACGATTGAAACATTTGAGGTGATGTTTCCATGCCTAATTACGATAGATAAAGGACATGTCACACCACGATTACCATCATACAAAAGGGGAAAATCAATGGAGAATGTGAATATCCCAATGATTACGTTCCAAGATGTCATCGATCAAGATGAAACTCATTATGGACTCAAGGGGTCTCCTACTCAAGTAGAAAGAATGTTTCCACCAGAAAGAAATACGGATAAAATTGTTCTTGAAGGAAGTGTACCTGAACAAGTTGACCGACTTACAGAAATTTTGAAGGACAAAAAATATATTTAGGTGATTGATATGGCAAAAAAATTAACAATTCATCAAGAAAAAGTAAATCAAGAGACTGCTGAGGCAGTAATCAAAGTATGTCCATTTGGAGGGTTGGAATATACCAATCAACAATTAAATTTTACTGCAGGGTGCAAAAACTGTGGTTTATGTGCCAAAAAAGGACCAAATGGTGTGGTAACTGAAGAAATTATTCAAGATAGTACACCACGAATTGATAAAACCAAGTGGGTTGGTGTAAGTGTATTTGTCGAAGTAGATTTAGATGGTATCCATCCTGTTTCCTTTGAATTGATTGGTAAGGCAAAAGAGTTGGCCGAAGTATGTCAGCATCCAGTATATGCTATCTTAATTGGTTCAAAGGAAAAGAATGATGCTTATGCAGAAGAAATATTAGCATATGGGGTAGATAAGGTATATATCTATGAAGATGATGCATATAGTACATTCAATATGGAACGATATGCAAGATGTGTTGAAGACTTTGTTTCGAAAGTTCAGCCTTCTGTTCTTTTATATGGAGGAACATCGCTTGGCAGAAGTTTTGCGCCAAGAGTTGCAGCTCATTTTAGAACAGGGCTAACTGCCGATTGTACGATTTTAGGAATGAAGGAAAATTCTGATTTAATTCAAGTACGACCTGCCTTTGGTGGTAATGTTATGGCACAAATTGTATGTCCTAATCATCGCCCGCAAATGTCGACTGTCCGTTATAAAATCTTTAAAATGCCAGAAAAGGTGACACCATTTGGTGAAAAAGTGTATATGGACACGGCGTCAATTGATAAGTCAAGCCATATTGAAACACTTGAAATTAAAGAAAAAGAAAAAGTAACGGATATTTCTGAAGCAGATGTTATTATCGCTTGTGGAAGAGCGTTTAAGTCAAAAGAAGATTTGGCAATGGCAGAAGAATTAGCTAATTTACTAGGTGGTGTCGTTGCGGTGACGAGACCATTAATTGAAGCGGGTTTCAAAGATGCCAAATTTCAAGTGGGCCTAAGTGGAAGAACGGTAGCCCCTAAATTAATCATTAATTTAGGAATCAGTGGTGCTGTTCAATATACAGCAGGTATGACAGGTAGCCAACTGATTGTTTCAGTTAATCAAGACCCATCAGCATCTATTTTTGATGTATCACATTATGGTATTGTAGGAGATATTTATCAAGTTGTACCACAATTGATTGAGAATATCAAAAAAGCAAAAGGGATATTGTAGGAGGAAAAAATGGCGTATAATAAAATAACAAATCAAGATATAGCCTATTTAAAAACAATTGTAGACCAACAAGACTTTTTAGAGGGTGATGCAATTTCAGAAGATTTTGGCAAAGATGAATTAGGAACAGTAAGTGGTAAACCTGATGTCATGATGTATGTTAAAAGTGCCGAAGAAGTATCCAAGATTATGAAATATGCGAATGAACATTTGATTCCTGTTGTTGTTCGAGGTAGTGGAACAGGACTTGTTGGGGCATGTGTACCATTATTTGGAGGTATTATTATCAATACATCTAAAATGAATCATATTTTAGAATTAGACGAATCCAATTTAACACTAACCGTTGAACCAGGCGTTTTACTCATGGAAATTTATGATTATGTAGAACCAAAAGGATATTTTTATGCACCGGATCCAGGTGAAAAAAGTGCGACTATAGGTGGAAATATTGCCACTAATGCGGGTGGAATGCGTGCGGTAAAATATGGTGTAACAAGAGACTGGGTAAGAGCATTAGAGGTAGTGTTACCTAACGGAGACATTGAATGGTTTGGTAGAAAAGTAGTAAAAGATTCAACAGGATATCCACTCAAACAACTGATGATTGGCAGTGAAGGAACTTTAGGTATTATTACTAAGGCCATTTTAAAACTAGATCCAAAACCAGTAGAAAGTATTAGTTTGCTTGTCCCTTTTCCAACTGAACAAGAAGGGCTAGATGCGGTGCCAGAAATTATCAAAGCCAAGGTTTCCCCAACTGCAATTGAATTTTTTGAACGTCAGACCATTTTATTTGCGGAAGAATTCTTAGGAAAAAAATTCCCTGATACCAAAAGTGATTCATATATCCTTTTAACATTTGAGGGAAAGACAAAAGAAGAATTAAATTATAATTATCAACTTGCTGCGGATGTATGTCTCAATCAACTAGGAGCAACGGATGTTTTCATTGTAGATACAGATGAAAGAAAAGAATCAGTATGGAAAGCTAGAGGTGCTTTCTTAGAAGCAATCAAAGCATCAACTACTCAAATGGATGAGTGTGACGTTGTTGTGCCTCGCAGTGAGATTGCCAATTATATTAAATTTACCTATGAACTTGCCGAAAAATATCAAATTCGAATACCATCATTTGGACATGCTGGAGATGGTAATCTTCATATTTATATTTGTAAAGATGCTTATAGTCATACCGAGTTCGAAGAAAAGTTATCCGCTATTTTTGATGAAATGTATAAAAAGGCAAAAGCAGTAGGAGGACTTGTTTCAGGTGAACATGGTATTGGTTATGCTAAGAAAACTTATATGAAAGAAGTTCTTGGCGAAAATCAAGTGCGCCTAATGAAGGGAATTAAGTCAGTATTTGATCCAAACGATATTTTAAATCCAGGAAAAGTAGTAGAGTAATAATATAGACATACTTCGGTATGTCTTTTTTATATTTCATATAAAACTAGATGTAATCATATCAAAATTCGACATCTTTCATCTTTTTTCTTCTATATAATATAAGAAGAAACGAGTGAGGTGAACATAATGAAATCAAAACTTCTTTTTATAGGGGGATTGCTATTTTATTTTTCTTATCAAATCATTTTTCATACTACCATTTTTGCTCATCCAAATGTATTGGATGTAGCATATGATGCATATCAATCCACACAAGACCAAGAAGAAGAGAATGAATTATGGTATTTATTACATCGTTCTCATATAGAGTATGATGAATACTTGCATTTGAGTGAAGACACCACTATCATCCGATATTATTTTTCTGATTATGCAAAAAATGATTTAGATTATACATGGACAACAGATGTTTCAGAGGAAATAGCAACTGAGATTCGAAATGCTTTCATAAAAAGTTTATGTAAATGGAATGATGTAGTTTATTATACATATGACCAAAATGGCAATAGAATCAAAAGACAATTGATTACAATAGAAGAAGGAACAAAGGATAATTATAATTTGCTCATTTATCCCATTGGCGCTACAGCACCCTATGTTGCTTCAACTGCTCCACTAGGTGAGGGAATCAGGATAGATACACATACATCGCTTTTGCGCCATATACATTATGAGAAATGGTATATGAATGTAAATCTGCATTATTTTTATCAAAATCAAGACGTATCTAGCCAAGAGGCTTTTATTCATAAAGAACGCACAGGAATGCATGAATTAGGCCATGTTTTAGGCTTAAGAGACATAGATGCATATTGTAGTTTTAATCAGCATCATGAAGGATTATTGATGGGCTATAGGAATGGATTGAATTGCCAATTAGGTGCAACCTATCAAGATATTGCAGGGGTGGCCATCACGAGGGGATACCATACAGATGAAGATCATATTTGGATGAAAAGAGTAAATAAAGATGATACGGTGGATCTAATTTGTGCAATTTGTAATGGGATCATATATGACGTAAAAACTGTTGAAAACAACATCATAAATTATCAAAGTTGTAAACATTATGGTGGCAATTTTACTCATATGCTATTGGTTGCATCTTTTGGACAAATTGATTTTTTCAAATGTCAAGGGTGCAGACATATAGAAACAATTGAGTTTGCAGAAAATTATTATATAAATAAAGACAATATAAGAGTAAAAGACGCAAGAATTATCAATGCTTTATCAAAAATTTATTATAAACTGAATGTAGAAATGTTTCAATACTATCAAATAATTGCCAGTAGTTATGAAACATTACATATTACATTATATAATGAGAATCTAGAGATAATTGAACCTCAAGTAAAAAAAGAAAGCAATATCATTAAAGATAGGCGATATGCACTCTCAGAAGGAGTGTATTATATAGAGATAGAAAATACAAAGAGTAATAAAGATATGTTGACCCTTGACATTTGTATTAAAAATCCAATATATTTGGTATTTGACTATGCTATCAATGGTTTACTCTCTCTATATAACAATAGATATCAAAATAATTCTAGAATAGATCAGTTAGTTTTAAGCGAAAAAGAGCAAGACAATAGTTCATATTTTATTAGGACAATGCATTCGACGACTATTTTTAGCCATCTAATCATACCTAATGAAATGTCAAAAAAAGTGAAGGTTGTTGATAAGAAAAAATTATTCATAACGTGTGAAACAATGTTGATGATATTGGAGGACAAAAAGTTCCTCATTCTACATTAGGTATAAAAAGTATTACTGGTGATCATTATACCTTATGTAAATTGCATAAAAAACAGTCTTAAAGATGGTTTTACCTTTAAGACTGTTTTCATTTTTAAATCATTCTACCTACACCCATTTTCTTTTTCACTTTTGTCAGATTTTTTTTAGCAAAATAACTTGCCTTATCCCGACCTTGATTTAAAATCACATTTAAGCCTTCTTTGTCATTTAAAAAAGCTTGATAGCGTTCTTGAATAGGTGTAAGTACCTCTATAATTGCATTACTTACATTTTCTTTTAAAACACCATATCCACAACCTTGTAGTCGTTTTTGAATAGAATCCATACTTTCACCAGTACAGCAAGATAAAATAGTCATCAAATTAGAAACGCCTGGCTTATGAAGTGGATCATAGCAAATTGTGCCATCACTATCAGTTACAGCACTAGCAATTTTTTTTCGAATAATGGCTGGAGTATCATCTAAATAGATACACGCTTTTTCAATTGGATCGGATTTAGACATTTTTTTGGTTGGATCTTGAAGGGAGCAAATCTTTGCACCTTGGGTAGCAATGATTGGTTCTGGTATGTGAAAAAACTCACCAAATTTGGTATTGAAACGTTCAGCTAAGTTTCTTGTTAATTCCAAATGTTGTTTTTGGTCGTGTCCAATAGGAACAGCATTTGCATTGTACAATAAGATGTCACCAGCCATCAATACTGGATAAGTGAGTAGAGCGCTAGATACACCTTCTACCTGTTTTACTTTCTTATCTTTATACTGGGTCATTCTTTCTAGTTCACCCATATAAGTAATTGTTTGTAGTAAATAGCCTATTTCAGCATGCTCATGTACTTCAGATTGGATAAACAGAGTAACTTTATCGGGATTTAATCCACATGCTAAATATAATGCAGCAAGTTCTTTAATTGTTTTTCTCAAGTGAATGGGATCTTTTGGAACTGTAATAGCGTGTAAATCAGCAATAAATACAAAAAATTCATCATAGTCACCATTATTTTGTAAATCAACGAAATTTTTAATAGCGCCAAGATAATTACCTAGCGTAAGTCTACCAGAAGGTTGAATTCCTGATATAATTGTTTTCATATAAATTCTCCTTTATGCATAAAATAAAAAAATGCTTTTGTCCTCTAAAGGACGAAAGCATCGTGGTACCACCTTTATTCAATATAAGCACAAGGGCTTATATTCTCAAAGCCTTAACGCGGCCAAAACGAAAAAGCATTTCCTCTTTTTACATCTATGGATCCATTCATCTATTTTTCTTAACAATGTTCTCACTCTTCATTGTTCACTTTATAAGATAAGAATAGATTACTATTTCCATATCATATGTTTTTGATTATTCAGCAAAAATGCTAACAATAGGTACTAAAAAGAAGACGAGCCATCCGGGATGCCATGCATCTAAGCAAAAACCGAGTGCTGCATAGGCTATTATGCTAACTATAAAAGCAATGCTTACGTATTTAGCTTTTCCTTCTTTTTTAAATACGCTGAGTACAACTTCCGTTAATGGAATACTTAGAAAAACAACCCAGCCAGGATGCCATGCGTTTTTGCAAAAACCCAAAATCAAAAAAGCAGTTAATGCAAGTAGTGGCATTGCCTTTGAAATCTTTTTTGAAAACTTATTTCGATTTCTTTTTTCTTTATTTTTCACTTGATTGCCATCGATAATCACTTCTTCGTATTGATCCATATTCTATCTCCTTTGTCATTTATTATACACTTTCTTTTTGCACTTGTCAATACTTTTGTAAGATGGTGAGAGGGGAAAAAAGGGTGTTTTTACCATATTTGTAAATATGTAATTTAGTGGTAAATTAGGTAAAAACTAAAGTAAAGGAAGCTTTTTTTATCTATCCAACAAATTCTAAAAAAAGAAAAAAATAGCAAAGTAAGCGTTTTCAATATAAAAAAGGTTGATATAATTTATTTTTTATTATATAATGATATCAAACATTAGGAAATGTTTTCAATTCAAAATCAGGGGAGGAAAATTATGAAAAAATTATGTAAAAAGTTTTCTGTTCTATTGATGGTATTGGTTGCTGGAATAGCACTAGTTGGTTGTAAAACTGACAAACCAACTCCAAAACCACCAGTAGATGAAGAAGTAAATCCAGATTATCTATCATTGTCAGATTATAAGGCATATATGGTATATGATTTAGAAAATGTTGTAAAAGGGATTAGCAATCAGCTTGATGCAAGTGTGTTGAAATTGGTGAATGCTAAAAAAGATGCTGGTGTAGCGGCTATGAATGCAGCAAAATCAGTGAAAGAAGTTCAAGCAGCATTTAAAGCAGCTAAAGCTGAAATTGCCAATCAAATTCCACTTGCTAATGGTGTGCATTCTTTTATTTCTTTAAGCAATGAAGAAAAAACAGAAATTTTAGGACTTTTAGAGGCATATGGTGTCAAAAATGGTCTTACTGGTATCACGCTATATGAGGATGCTGCATACCAAATGTTTAACCCACGTGTTACTCTAGGTACTGAAAATTATATCATTGGTTATGGCTTTGGTACATTAGCAGAAGGTGCGATTACTGCAGACTTACCTACTGAAAAGAATGAAGCATGGAAAAGATATTATCATGCTATTCAATCATCAGATCCAGGTACTATATATTATCACAATGATCAAGGTTCTCAAGTAGGTGACTTATATGCTTATATGAGTGCTAGTTATTTCACTACATTTATGAATGAAACAAAAGATGGTTATGATTGGGTACCTGAGCTTGCTAAAGAAAAACCACAAGCAGTTAATCCACAAGCAGATGGTAGTGCAACCAAATGGAGATTCGCAGTTAAAACAGGTAAAGATGGTTTAAAATACAATACCAATTCTACTATGGCATCTCGTCAAGCCTTTGATGGTAGAGAAGTTGCATTAGAAGATTATCTTACACCATTTAAATTATTATTAGATCAAAAGAATGGTTTATATCGTGGTGGTGAACTTGCTAATCAAACTACTGCTGCAATCAAAGGTGCACAAGCATATTATAATGCATCAGCTAAAGGAGAAGCTGATTTTAGCTCAGTAGGTGTTAAAGTATATGAGGAAGACGGCCTTGAATATTTTGAAGTAGAATTTGTCTCTCCACTGACTCAATTCTATGCGATGTATTATATTTCGGGTGGTTTGTATATGCCAGTTCCACAATCTTTCTTAGATTTAGTAGGTGTTAAAAACTTCCTTGGATTTAATGAAAACAAAACAGAAACTCCAGTTGATAATTCATTATCACTTGGTGCATATACATTAGAACGTTGGGACAGTGGACAACAAATTGTTTTCAAAAAGAACCCATTCTATGTTTATGCAGATACAAAATATGCTATTGAAGGTATCCATATGAATATCTTAACTGCTGCCGCATCAGATAAAGAAGCTGGTATTAAAGAATTTTTAGCAGGCAATACAGATGCTGCTGGCATTCCTCAAACTAAATTGAATGAATATAAGAATGATCCACGTACACGTATCGTAAGAGGAGATGGCAATTTTAAATTAAATGTAAATGCTACTGATGAAGCAACATGGGAATATTTATTTGGTGAAAATGGAACAATTGTTCAAAATCCAAAAGATAATTATTGGACAATTGAACCTGCACTAAGTAATGCACACTTTGTAAAAGCATTGAGTTTATCAATCAACAGAAAAGAATATTCTGACGCACGTGGTGCTATTGCTTCTGTAGATTTCTTTGCGCCAAACTATATGTCTGATCCAATCAATGGTATTACCTATAATGATACACAGGCTCATAAGAATGCTGTTGCTGATTTATTAGCAGATACAGATGGCTATGGATATAATCTAGAACTTGCTCGTGAGTATTTCAAAATTGCTCTTGCAGAATTAGAAGCTAGTGGTAAATATAAACCAGGTACAAAAGAAAATCCTACTGTAATTGAACTTGAGATTGCATGGATGTATCCTTGGCAAGAAACATCAGATCATAATGAATTGAAACAATACTTTGAAGATGCCTTTAATGACGATTCTGTATCAGGTGGTAAATATAAATTAGAAATTAATTTCTGGACTGGTGCAGATTGGGCTGAAGTATATAATGATAAATTATTAGTTGGTCAATATGATATTGGATTTGGTGCAATTACTGGTGACGCATTAAACCCACTTTCATTCCTTAATATTTTATCTTCTGATGCAGGAATTTCTCATAATTTTACATTGAACTGGGGTCCAAATACAAACGATCCAAATGTAGATTTATTGGTTTACAATGGATATCGTTGGTCATATGATGCATTATATCTTGCTGCAAATGGTCAAGCCGTTGTTGAAAATGGTGTTAGTGTGCCTTCATATCAATCAGAAATGGTTGAACAAAAGGTAAATGCAGATGGTTCAGTTAGTTCAGTAGTTGAAGTTCAACTAACTTTACCAGAAGCAACTGAAGTAGAAGTACAAAATGTAATCATGTGTTGGTATCAAGAAGGTAGTGATGGTTATAAAGAAGAAAGTGTATTCGATGTTACAGTTGTATCACGTGAAGGTGGAAAAGTAGTTTTAAAAATTACTACATCTGCAGAACTTACTGCCGCATTCTATGGTGAGATGGGATTTGATGTTGTCTTTGCACTAACAATTAATGGTGTGACTACAACAGAAATGGCATCTGTATATGGTATGTTCCCAATGGTTTCAGAATAAACTGATTCTTAGTAACGACTAAAATTTATTAGAGGATGTGTAAAGGCAATTAGGCGTTTCAAAAACTAACCTAATTGCTTTTTGCACGAATATAGAAAATATGAAAAAAGGAGGAGTGTTATGGTAAAATACGTATTAAAAAGAATCGGTTTAGCGCTAGCCACTGCATTCATTATTTTGTCGCTTACATTCATAATGATAAAACTCTTACCACCTGAGAGAACAACTGGTCAAGAGCCACAACAAATTGCATTTTATGAAGAACAAGTACGATTAGGTTATGCTTATTCCTTTAATATGGAAAAACCAGAATTAGGCGATTATCTATATAAGACGAATGGTTCTTCTGGTAAGTCAACCTATTATTATCAAGTTCCTGTTATGAAACAATATGGCAGTTGGTTGAAAAATATTTTTACAAAGTTTGATTGGGGTGTATCAAGAAAAATTAATCCTAATGTAAAGGCGTCTGTTATTATAGGCGAACGTTTGGGGTATTCCATTCGTATTAACATTTTGTCTGTACTATTCTCTGTGCCTATTGGTATATTACTAGGCATTTGGGCAGCACTAAAGAAAAATACAATGACGGATCATATCATATCTACTTTGGTTATGGTTTTTATTTCTATTCCAAGTTTTGTATTAATTATTTTTCTATTGCTTATTTTTGGCTATAAATTAGGATGGGTACCAACTAAATGGCCTAATCCAACGGATCCATTATCGTATAAGATTCTAGGCTATATTTTACCCGTTTTCTGCTTGTCATTTGGTTCCATTTGTGGATATTGCCGTTTTACAAGAGCAGAATTATGCGAAGTAATGGAAAGTGATTACTTACTACTAGCTAGAACGAAAGGTCTAACCAAAAAGCAGGCTATTTTGCGTCATGCATTACGAAATGCTATGGTGCCTATTGTACCATCCATTTTGGCGGAATTCATTGGTATTTTAGGTGGATCGATGATTTTAGAAGGATTGTA
Organism: Prevotella sp.; assembly: GCA_023665755.1. Classification (GTDB taxonomy): domain Bacteria; phylum Bacillota_I; class Bacilli_A; order ML615J-28; family CAG-313; genus CAG-313. Next base: position 38,889 of record JAMPDF010000006.1, on the reverse strand, counting down.
TGGTATTCCTGGTATTGGAAAATTATTTATAGAATCTTTGGAATATAAAGATTATAATATTTTATTTGTGGATATGGCTATATTTACAACAATTAGTTTACTAGCTGGTGTTGTTTTAGATATATCTTACGGATTTATTGACCCAAGAATTAGAATGGGGGCGAAAAAATGATGGATAATCATCGAGATAACATAATAAATATTAGTAAAGATGATTTTGTTTTGGTTCAAAAAGATACAAAGATCTTAGATAAGGCATTAGAATCTAAACCAACTACTTTTTTGAAGGATGCACTGAAACGATTTAGAAAAAATAAATCTTCTGTAGTAGGTGCAATCATTTTGGGCATTTTGATTTTACTCGCGCTTATTGTTCCAGCAGTCTCTACTAAAAATATTGATAGAACAAGTAAAGCAGAAGCCTTTTTAGCGCCAAAATTATTTGAGGCAGGCACAGGATTTTGGGATGGAACAAAAAAATATACTAGAATTGTCTATGATACAGTCAATCAAGTACCAGCAGATTATTATAAACCTGCTGTATTGAATTTAAAAGTGGATGAGAATCCAACCTACATTGATCAAGCATCAAAAAACGGAAAAGGCGGTTTTGTAATGTTTGCAAACGAAACCAAGGCAATAGATAAACCGGTTTTGCTTTCATCTTACCCAACTGTATTTACATCTAGTGGGAATTATAAAGTACAATTTTTATTAGATAGTGAAGATAATGTACAAGAATCAATGCTTGGCGAATATGCAGTATACATCACGTATACTGAAGACGGAACGACAAAGCGAATCTTATTAAAAGAACAATCCAAAGAATATGGAATGATTGAATTGGATATTAGTAGTGCACTACAACAGGAAAATATTCCTGAAGTAAAAGGTTCTATTTCTTTTGAACTAAATTCAAAGGAAAATGAAAATACATATATTTTAATCAAAGAATGTGTGTTTTCAAGTAATCAACAAGTTGAAAATTATGATGAATTGGTGAATCAAATTTCTTTTACAGATGCAACAAAAATGGTTCTCCTTGCAAGAGATGAGTTTCAAAATGTGCCAGTAGGCTATTGGAGTTGTTCAGGAAGAAAAGGTGTTCACAACTCAGAAATTTATTATTGTGATTTCCTTTATGATACATATGCTGTAGCATATGATGCACAAGAAGTAACCTATGCTGCATCAGATTTGCAAGCATATATTGATCAAGGTTTATGTGAATATGATTACACCATAGGTCCAGAATCTTTTAAAAAACTAAGTGATGATTGTCCTATTGATTCAATCATTGATCAACAAATCAATTCAATTACAAAGAAATTACTCTCTGTTAGAGCAAATAGTTATCGATATCGAAAATTGGGCTACAAAAAAATGCCTAAATTTATATTAGGTACCAACCAAAATGGTCAGGATTTATTCAAAAAATCGTTTGCTGGACTTAGAACTTCATTAATGCTTGGTGTATGCACTGCCGCGTTTTGCTTTTTATTCGGTTTATGCTGGGGTGCTATTTCAGGTTACTTTGGTGGGAATATCGATATTTCTATGGAGAGGTTCTGTGATATTTTAGGAGGTGTTCCGTGGATTGTTATTATGACACTAGCAATCTTACATTTTGGTAATAATTTTATCACGTTCTTCTTAGCACTTTGTTTAACAGGTTGGATGGGAACTGCCGCAAGAACAAGAACACAATTTTATCGTTTCAAAGGACGTGAATATGTTTTAGCTTCCCGTACTCTTGGTGCATCAGATGGTAGATTGATTTTCAAGCATATTTTACCTAATTCACTAGGAACAATTGTGACTGCTAGTGTATTGATGATTCCTAGTACAATATTTTCAGAAGCAACCCTTGCCTATTTGAACTTAGGTTTACAAGGGGTCCAAGCTTTTGGGGTAATGATGTCAGAGAATCAACAATATTTACAAAGTTCACCTAATTTAGTTGTTTTTCCCGCAATTATTATTGCGTTGATTATGATCTCGTTTAATTTATTTGGCAATGGATTGCGAGATGCTTTAAATCCATCGTTGAAAGGAAGTGAATAAGATGTCAGAAAAAGTTTTATCTGTTGATCATTTGGTCATTAATTTTAAAACCGATAATGGTCTTGTTCATGCGGTTCGCGATGTTTCATTTGATTTGGCAAGAGGAGAAACCTTGTGCATTGTTGGAGAATCTGGTTCAGGTAAATCAGTTACTTCTAAGGCAATTATGGGCATTTTAGCCAATAATGCGGTAGTAGAACAAGGCAGTATTACCTATCATGGTGAAAATTTATTAGAAGTTTCAGAAGAAGAATTTCATAAAATTAGAGGCCATAAAATTGGAATGATTTTCCAAGATCCGCTTTCTTCACTAAATCCCATTGTTCGAATTGGGAAACAAATTACGGAAGCTACTTTGATTAATGCTAACAAACTCAAACAAATGTATAATGAAATCATATCGGATGATTTAGTGGCTTATAAAAATGTACTTACGAAAAGGGATATTCAAATCCAACATGAACAAGAAAAATTTGATGCATGGATGAAAGATATTCGCTCAAAAGAAAATTCAACTTCGGAAGAACGAGCAAATAATAAACAACAAATCAAACAAAAGAAACTAGAACTCAAACAAACTATTGCTCAAATTAAAGCGATAGCAAAATCAAATGCTGTGCCATTAAAGGCAAAACTAAAAGAAACTGAGCAAGTTGCAAAGGCAAAAGTCAAAGCCTATCAAGAGCAAGTAAAACAAGAACATCAAAATAAAATGATGCAATTGAAAGAAGCATTAAGTAATGCTCAAACTAATGTGGCCCAAGCTGCTATTGAAAAAGAAATGGCATTGGAAAAAGAACACTATATTAATCAACTTAGAATTACGAAAGCAGAAGCAAAAAGACGGGCATTGGAAATTATGAGAGAAGTAGGTATTCCTGATCCTGAAAAGCGTTTTAGACAATATCCATTTGAATTTTCAGGTGGAATGAGACAAAGAATTGTCATTGCAATTGCATTAACAGCGACACCAGAAATCCTAATTTGTGATGAACCAACTACAGCACTTGACGTAACGATTCAAGCTCAAATTTTAGAATTGATTAACCGTATTAAACAAGAAAGAGATTTATCATGTATTTTTATTACCCATGATTTAGGCGTAGTAGCTAATATGGCAGATAGAGTTGCAGTAATGTATGCAGGAAAAATTGTTGAATATGGTACATCAGAAGAGGTATTTTTTGATCCTCGCCATCCGTATACTTGGGCACTTCTATCCAGTATCCCTGATGTCGATAGCAAAGAAAAGTTAGAAGCTATACCTGGTACTCCACCTAATATGATTTATCCGCCTAAAGGAGATGCTTTTGCACTAAGAAGCAAATATGCAATGAAAGTGGATTTCGAATGTGAACCACCATTTTTCAAAATTACAGATACGCATTATGCCGCAACCTGGTTACTAGATGAAAGAGCACCCAAGGTAGAAATGCCTAAAATCGTTTCCGAAAGAATCAAAAATGCTCAAAAGGAGGAAAAGTGATTATGTCAAAATATGGTAATCGGTTAGAAGAAGAACTAAAAGACAATTTATTAAAAGATGATAGTGATCCAACCCTTTTAGATGAGCATGAAGAATTTCCCGAGGCTGAACTTGATAATGCTATTGAAGGCAATACAGATGAGAATCAAGAAGTTTTAAAATTCAATAAGAAATATGGTATTCATCCCCATGTCAAGACAAAACCAGAATTAAGAGAAAACAATATCTTGCTATCTGTTAGACATTTAAAACAATTCTTTAAATTTGGTTCTGGTGCTAGAAGTACGAAATTAAAGGCTGTTTCAAATATATCTTTTGATTTACATGAAGGAGAATGTATTGGTATTGTAGGTGAATCAGGATGTGGAAAAACGACAACAGGTCGGTCTATTATTAAATTATATGATATTACATCTGGATCTATTTATTACCGGGGGGTTCGGATATCAGCGGGCATGAGATGGAATAAAAAAGAAATCAAATGGACCACCATCCGTTCAAATCAAAAATGCAAGCAACTTCAAAAAGAAATGAAGGAAGAACTAGCCAAATTAGATGCACAAAGTGAAAATTTGGCTGAAACACGAAAGAATATCATTTTAAATTATGGTGAAAAAATCGCTAAGATAAAAGAAAATACTAGGAAAATTGTAGCTGAACAAAGAAATAAAATCAAGCAAATAAAATTTGATAATCGACATGTTAGTCGCAAATTGGTGAATGAAATTCAAATGATTTTCCAAGATCCAGTTGATTCTCTTGACCCAAGAATGACAGTAGAAGATATTATTCAAGAAGGACTACAGATACAAGGATATCGCAACAAAGCAGAAAACCATAAGAAGGTTGTCGAAATGCTTGAAAAAGTAGGATTAGTAGCAGAACATGCTTCGAGATATCCACATGAATTTTCAGGTGGTCAAAGACAACGGATTGGTATTGCTAGAGCACTGATTATGAATCCTAAATTATTGATTTGTGATGAACCAATTAGTGCACTTGACGTTTCTATTCGTGCTCAAATTATTAACCTATTAAACGAACTTAAACAAGAATATGGTTTATCGATTATTTTTATTGCTCATGATTTATCTGTTGTTAAATATTTTTGTGATCGAATTGTGGTGATGTATTTTGGTAAGGTTGTTGAAACAGCAAGTAGTGATGAACTTTTTGCCCATCCTACGCATCCTTATACAAAAAGTTTACTCTCTGCGATTCCAAAACCAAATCCAAAGACAGAAAAATCACGTAAGCGAATCGTATATAATCCTGCTATGCACGATTATACAACAGACAAGCCGGAATTAAGAGAATTAAAACCTGGTCATATGGTGTATTGTAATGAAAAAGAGTTGGCTGAATATCAAGCAAATCTAAAGGAAGAATTATGAACTGGATAAAACGTGTATTTATTCATTCATGGCAAAGATACCTCATCGCTTTTGGTCTTGCCATAGTTTTATCTGTGATTTATTTATGCACAAGGGGATTTGAAACTTTAATTTATTATATTGATGCATTTAGTATTGCAGGATCAATTGTCTTTCTATGTGGTGCTTTAAGCCTCATTGCTTATTTTGGAGGATTTGATACCATTCGTTATGGATTTGCTAGTTTTAGAAGAGGCAGTGCTGCTAAATATGAAGATCTATATGATTATTCTACTCAAAAAAAAGAAGAACGAAAACATGGACATTTCACATTTATGCCTTATTTTACAGTAGGTGGGGTTTTTATTATTGCATCTTTTATTTTAATGGTATTTCAGTAGAGCAAAAAGAAATAGAGTCACTCTACATTGTTTCGATACAAAAAGACAATGATTGACATAGTTGAACCAAATTCAAAGAAAAATTAAAAAAATTTTAAAATAATTTCAAAAAAAGTATTGAAAAAAGGATAAAAATGTGATACAATTAATAATGAGGTGACCGCAGTGATTCAAATATATACTACCCCAAGTTGTGCTTCTTGTAGAAAAGCCAAAAAATGGTTTGACCAGTACAAAATTCCGTATTCCGAAAAAAACATTTTTAGTATCAAATTAAGTAGAGAAGATATCTTTAGGATGCTAGCTAATAGCGAAAATGGATTTGATGATATTATCTCTACTCGGTCAAAAGTATTCAAAGAAAAAAGACTAGATCCTGATAATATGAGTGTTCAACAACTGGTTGAATTCATTATTGAATATCCAAGTGTTTTAAAGCGGCCCATTATCATCAATGAAAATGAACTTCAAGTTGGTTATAACAATGAAGACATTACCATCTTCTTACCAAAGGAATTAAGAAATACAGAAGGATTTACCATTTTTGATAATGAACCTATTAATATAAAGTATTCAAAAAAATAAAAAATTCTGATAAGGAACTTGTTCGGCTATGCGAATGTGTTCTATATCAGAATTTTTTTATGTGTTACTGGTGAAAACGCTTGCAAAAAAATAGGAATAATGATATAATAAAATATAGGAGGAAAGAACTATGAAAAAAATGATTGTTTTTTGGGGAATAGTGATTGTGATTGCATTGACAAGTTGCACGAATTCATATCAAGTGAATTATATAATAGATAACGATGTTTATCAAACGGTGGAAATACAAAAAGGGAAACGAGCAGAGGCAATTTTAGCGCCTCAGAAAGAAAATCAAGTATTTATTGGTTGGATGTATGAGGGAAAATTGTTTTCTTTTGATAATAAAATAGAAAAAAATATGACATTCATTGCTCAATATGATTCTATTTGTCAAGTTGAAGGACACCAATTGAAAGCTGCGGATTGTACACATGCTAAAACTTGTATCATATGTGGTCAAACGGAGGGAAATGCAAAAGGTCATACTTGGTTAGATGCTACCTATCAAGCGCCTCAAACCTGTACTGTATGTGGGGAAACCATTGGTACTAAACTTTTCTATCAACCAGTAGAATGCATATATGAGATAGATATTCAATCTGCTTATTTGACGATATCCCAATATGAAAATTTGAAGGATTATTTAAAAGTATTTGCTATATTAAAAGATGGGAAACAAGTTGAATTGCCTTATGAGGATATGATGGTGACTACATCTTATCAAATACACCCTGAAACAAATATGAGTGGTAACTATATTGAGTTGAGCTATAATGGTATGACAATAGGTACATCAAAAATGTTATTAGGAATATTTGAAAATATACCATTTGCTTTGAACGAATTAGATGTAGAAAAGGACAGTTCATTTATATCTAGTGAACATATGGGACAGTGTCAAATCAGTCATAGTTCTTTAGAAACGTATCTGTTAGCAAAAGGATATACCAATATGCATCAGTACCTACTTGATTTAGGATGGGAGATGCCTGGACTATCCAAACAATATAATCCATTAACAGAACTTGTGTATATACCTATATTATATTATGTAAAAGATGGATATTGTTTGTATATTGATGAACACCATAATATGCATCCAACAACAGGAGAGTTTGTAGATTTTATTCAAATATCAAAAATACCTGATGCGTTTTATAAGATTGGATTAGATCAAGCGATCTCATCTTATATTCAAAAACTATATTTTTTGACAAGAGATATCAAGCAATACACGATTCAAGAAAACGAAGAGGTTCTATTGAAACTTACTGGAAACGGATATAGTATGCATTTTGCATCTTTTTCAAATGTAGAAAAAGATCAGTTGATTTCTAATATAGAAGCGCTATGCGCACAAAAAGGTCAAACCTATGAGATAGAAGGAATGATTTATGTTTGTTATCGTTATAAAGAGGGGGTAAATTTGATAGTCAATATCAATCCTACGTCAGATACGTATGCGGATATTAGCATTACATGGATGGAGATAAAATAAGAAAAAGGAACCCAGTTGGTTCCTTTTTACATTTTTCTTTTTAATGCATCATAAGCTCTTTTCATTTTAGGCTGGCTCTTTTTGTAAGTCACTCCAAATTCTCGTACTAATTCTACAAATTCTCTTTTTCCAGCATCATACGATGTAGCTTCATATTCTAATTCATAGTCAATGGTATCAACATATTTGCATTTATCAATAGCCACAATCCCTTTTTTATAGGGGAAACTAATTCGATAAGTAGAAAATGTCATATAACATTTGAGAACTTGTCCTTTCAAAATATCGACCAGTTCATTTTGAATTTCCTCTACAGGAATGATTCCTGTTTGAATAAAGGTTTGTAATTGATCTTCTGTGATGGTTTCGTTAATCTCTTGAAGAGCATAGCCTTTTTTTCTCTTCAGTGTCATCACATATTTATCACTCTTTCGCACTCTTAGTCCAATTTCTGATGCTTTTAGTGTGAAACGAGAAGTATCAAAATAATAGTTGGTTTGTAAATTACGTTGTTTATCAGAAAACATTGTACAAAGACTCACATACTCTTCCTTGGTTAATAATGTTTTAAATTCAATTTCTAATTCTTTAGACATAAATATTACCTCATTATTACGATTTTCTATATCGCTCTAAATTATACACAAAAAAAATAAAATATCAACTAAAGTAATAAAAATATTTTGGCAAAAACATTACGATTGAGAAAAAAGGAATATTATGATATAATAGTTACAAAGAATAAAAGATAAGGAGACAATATATGGGCGAAAAAGAATTCAATTGGGAAAGGTTTCTGCAACCTTATGAACTTGCTGTAGAAGGATTTATTTTAAAAATAGAAGGTATCAAAAAACAATATCAATTGCGTGGAGAATATTGCCCTATTGAAATTGTTACTGGCCGTGTCAAGTCTCCAGATAGTATTTTGGATAAAGCCAACAGAATGCATGTTGCATTTGAAAATATTTCAAAAGAAGTATACGATATTGGCGGTGTTCGCATTACTTGTAAATATATTGAAGATGTTTATAGTGTCTGCGAATTACTCAAGTCGAGAAAAGATGTGAAACTATTAGAAGAACGAGATTACATTCAACATATTAAACCAAGTGGATATCGCTCATTACATTTGATCATGGCTTATAATGTAGAAACCATTGATGGACAAGAACCCATCATATTAGAGTTTCAAATTAGAACCCATGCAATGCATTTTTGGGCCAGCATTGAACATTCTCTTAAATATAAGTATCAAAAAAATATACCAGACACGTTAAAAGAAAGGCTAAAAAGTGCTAGTTTAGCCGCTACTAAGTTAGATGAAGAAATGTCGCAGATTCATAGGGTTATTCTTGAAATGGAAAATGCGAATACAACGAAACAAGTTGATCCATTAGAAAATGAGATATCTTTAGTCAATTTGAAAAAGTGGTAATCTATGATCAAAAGATTTTTGATTGAAGAATCCGAGATTTTGGTTAAAGATTATTTAACTAAACAAGGCATTTTCCAAAATGCCCAAAAGGCGATCAAGCAAGGAAATGGTCAACTCCTAGTTAATGATCAAATTGTAGAAAATTGGTATGTTATGCATCAAGGTGATATTTTAGAAGTTGTTTTTCCTGCATCGTTTCAAGGTGAACACATCATAGGTATAAAAGGCTCATTAGATATCTTATATGAGGATAGTTATTTGTTGATATTGAATAAGCCCAATAATTTAGCAACCATTCCAACTAGACTACACTATCATCATTCTTTGGCAAATTACGTGATGTCATATTATAAAAGAAAAGGAATTGTATCTAACATTCATTTTATTGGTAGATTAGATTATGCTACCTCTGGTATAGTTGTTTTGGCAAAAAATCCATATATAATGGCGGAAATGAAACAACTTCGCATGTTAAAAGAATATATTTTAGAAGTAGAAGGCCATTTTCAAGAACAAAAAGGCATTATTGAAGTTGGTATTGAAAAAGATCCAACGAGTATCATCAAAAGAAGAGTTACTACAGCATTTGTGAATAGTAAGACTACATATGAAGTTCTCCAAATTAAAGAATCGACATCGATTGTCAAAGCTACATTGCATACAGGTAAAACGCACCAATTGAGACTTCATTTTGCTTACTTAGGTCATAGTATTATAGGTGATGAATTGTATGGCAAAAAGGCAAGTGATGGTATTTTACACTTGCACAGTATGCACATTTATTTTATTCACCCTGTTTTACAACAAGAAATTCATATCACCTGTTTACCTCAATGGATAGAAAAAGATGACATAAAATGTAATTAAAAATCATTCTTTTCGAGCACTGCATCAATGAGTCCATAGGATTTCGCTTCATCTGCAGTCATATAGTGATCACGATCAGAATCTTTTTCAATGGTTTCTAGGGATTGACCTGTGTGTTTACTTAAAAGGGTATTTAAAAGGTGCTTGGTTTTAATAATTTCCTCAGCGACAATCATAACGTCGGATGCTTGACCTTGTGCACCTCCTAATGGTTGATGAATCATAATTTTGGTATGTTTTAGGGCATACCTTTTTTTGACCTCACCACTTGCTAATAAAAATGCCCCCATACTTGCACAAATGCCCATACCAATGGTCACACAAGGATTAGGAATATAATGCATTGTATCATAAATGGCCAATCCTGATGAAACCGATCCTCCAGGGGAGTTGATATAAATATAGATTTCTTTTTCCTTATCGAGACTAGATAAAAATAATAATTGTGCAATAACACTTGCACTAACGGCGTCATTAATTTCCCCAAATATCAAAATAATTCTATCTTTTAAGAGTCTAGAATAAATGTCAAAACTTCTTTCTCCTTTAATAGTTTGCTCAATGACAACAGGTGTTAAGTACATAGGATATCCTCTCTTTCTTCCTTCTTTCCTATTATACCGCATTGCTTTGTCAAAAAAACAAAAAAAATGGCAATCGCACAAGCAATTTCAAAAAAAAGCAATATACTAACAACGAAGGAGGTGATTCTCGTGCCAAGATTTTACAATCCTTTTCAAAATAACAATTTCCCTGGTATGAACTTCAACAACCAACCAGAACAACAACAAGAACCTATGATGAAACCTGATAACCAAACTTGTAATTGTGGAAATATCAATCAAGGTATGCCAGATTGCGGATGCCAACAACAATGTCCTACTACATACAAATGTTGCCCACCAATTGTAACCTGCTCTAAACAAGTTATCAATCAATATCATGTAACTAAACAACCATATGTACATAACTATCATACCGAAATCGTTCATCATCACGTAACTGAAAATGAATTTATTCCAAATTATACATGTAGTGAAGTACATGTAAATGAGCCAAACAACTCTAACTATCCAAGATAATGGACAAAAGAAATGAACCTGTTTAACCACAGGCGATTTTCTTTTTTTATTGAAGTATGAAATCATTGACGAAATTGGTAAATTTATGGTATGATATAACATCATTAGTGATAGTTAGAAAGAAGGTGTCATATGAATTTACTTGAAAATATATTTTCCTGGCCCAACCCTACTCATCAAGGATATGGCATTGCTCATATCGTTATCTGCATATTGACTATTCTTTTTTCTATTTTCTTTTTAAAATGGGGAAAGCGTGCATCCATCAATACAACCAAGAAAGTCATATTTGCCTTTGGTATTTTCTTTTTTTGTTTAGAACTATATAAACAATTGTTTTTTCATGTATTTGAAAAAAGGGATGGATATAAATGGTCACTATTTCCTTTTCAATTTTGTTCAACACCACTTTATTTTTGTTTGATAACTCCCCTTCTTCCTCACCAAGGAAGAAAATTTATTTTTTCATTTCTTGCTTTTTATGGTTTTTTGGGAGGCTTTTCTGTTTTGCTTTTTCCAGAAACGGTGCTGAGTGTTGAAGTGACCATTACAATGCAATCTTTGATTTGGCATGGTGCAATGGTTGTTTTGGCTTGCTATTTGATAGGGGCATGTGATTTTGGACAGCAGTATAAAGAAATATATCCTGGCACTATTGTTTTTTTAGTGATTACTGCTATGGCTCTAACGATGGATATTGTATTTGAACAATTTAAGGTCAGATACCAACTAACTGATACATTCAATATGTTCTTTATTAGTCCTTATTATAAAAGTAATGTTTTAGTATTATCTACCATTTGGGAAAAGACCAATTGGTGTGTCTTTTTTGCTTGTTATGTGTTTGGTATTATGCTTGCTGCAACGGTTCTTTTTTGGAGCATTCGAGGTATAAGCGGTTTATATCAGCGAATCAAAGATAAAAACGTAGAAAGAAAATCTTTTCAAAAGAATTCCTAGCAAATAACTTTTATAAACTGAAAAAATGGTGTATAATAATAAAGAAAATAGATATAGATATAAATTGTTGATTGGAAGAGTAGATTATTGGGCCACTTTTAGGGAGAACTTGTCAGAGACTGAAAGCAAGTTTAAGAATGGCGATAATGGAAGTTCACCCAGGAGAGGCCCTAAGAAAGCCCGTTCATCTAGCGTTAATAGATATAGAGGAGAAATAATGAATATTTCTCGAATTAAGGTGGTACCACGACATGCTTTCGTCCTTTATGAGGAAGAAGGCATTTTTTATTTTGAAGGAGGAAATGTATGAGTTATCAGTTGGAAAGCATTCAACAAGAAGCATTAACAAAAATTGGACAAGCAAAAACAATGCTTGAATTAAATGAAATTAGGTCTTATTATACAGGTAAAAAAAGCCCATTAGCTGAGATTATGAAAAGTCTTGCTACAGCGACCATTGAAGAGAAAAAAACGCTAGGTGCAGCATCAAATCAAGTGAAACAAGCTATTGAAACGGCGGTTATGGCTAAGCGTATGGCATTAGAAGAAGCTATTGTCAATGCCCAACTTGAAAAAGAGGAAATAGATGTAACGCTACCTGGATATAGTTTTAAAAAGGGAACCATTCACCCTCTCAATCAAGTCATTGAGGAATTAGAAGATATTTTTATTGGCATGGGATATAGTATTGCGGAAGGACCAGAAGTGGAAGTAGATGTATTTAATTTTGAAATGCTCAATGTGCCCAAAGGACATCCTGCTCGTGATATGCAAGATTCATTTTATATCAATGAAAATGTGCTTATGCGTACTCAAACCTCGCCAGTTCAGGCAAGAACCCTACTAGAAGCAGGTGGAAAACCAGTAAAAATTGTGTGTCCTGGTAAAGTATATCGCCGTGATGATGACGATGCAACACATTCTCATCAGTTTACGCAATTTGAGGGTCTTGTTGTAGATAAGCATATTACGATGTCTGATTTAAAAGGAACATTAAGTTTACTGATGAAAAAGATGTTTGGTGAAAACAGGCGTATTCGGTTTAAACCATCGTATTTTCCTTTTACTGAACCAAGCGTAGAAGTAGATGTCAGTTGCTTTAAATGTGGTGGAAAGGGTTGCCCAATGTGTAAACACACTGGGTGGATTGAAGTTCTTGGCGCCGGAATGGTACATCCTCATGTACTCAAAGCTTGTGGATATGATCCCGAAATTTACCAAGGATTTGCTTTTGGTGCGGGAATTGAACGAATCACAATGCTTAGATATGGTATTGATGATATTCGACATTTTTATACCAATGATTACCGATTTTTAAAACAATTTGAGGGAGATAGATAATATGATTGTATCATACAATTGGTTAAAAGAACTTATACAATTAAATGTTCCCGCAGAAAAACTTGCGGAAGAAATGTCATTATATAGTGTTGAAGTAGAATCGTTTTCCAAATTGATTCAAGCTACCAATTTAGTAGTAGGATATGTAAAAGAAAAACATAAACATGAAAATTCAGATCACTTGAATGTATGTCAAGTTCATTTTGGTGACTATGATTTACAAATTGTTTGTGGTGCACCCAATGTAGAAGAAGGCCAACACGTTATTGTAGCCTTGCCTGGTGCTGTTTTACCTGGAGGAACAATCAAGAAATCGATTATTCGTGGTGTAGAATCAAATGGCATGATTTGCTCTTTACAAGAATTAGGGTTAGATGCTAAATACATTCCCAGTGCATTTGCTCAGGGTATTTATGTACTTGGGGATGATGCTATTCCAGGTACGAATGCACTTACTTATTTGGGATTGGATGATGATGTAATTGAACTAGGACTGACACCTAACCGAATGGATCTTCTTTCCATGAAAGGAGTTGCCAAAGATGTCAAAGCGATGTATCAAGTAGAAGAGATTCCTCTTTCTTATACACTTCATGAGTCTTCTCAAACAATAGAAGATGAACTTACAGTATCACTAGAAACAAGTAATTGCTATTCGTATTATGCTAGAGTCGTTAAAAATGTAGTTATTCAAGAATCGCCTAATTTTATCAAGGCTCGTTTGATTGCAAGTGGTATTCGTCCCATCAATAATGTCGTGGATATTACCAATTATATTTTGATGCTATTTGGTCAACCGCTTCATGCATTTGACCAAGATCAATTGGGGCATCGTATTGTAGTTAGACGGGCCAAAGAGGGTGAAAAAACCATTACACTCGATCAAATTGAGCGTACACTGACACATAGTGATATCGTGATTACAGACGGGGAAAAACCAGTGTGTATTGCGGGGGTCATGGGATCAAGTAATACAGAAGTGACAGAAAAAACAGTGAACGTTGTGTTAGAGTCAGCTGTATTTCGACCACTAAGTATACGTAAAACATCTTCAAGATTAGGTCTTCGTAGTGAGGCAAGCATTCGCTATGAAAGAGGTGTAGACTTGAATCAATCACTAGAAGCGCTTGATTATGCTTGTTATTTGCTAGAACAATATGCAAGTGGCACAGTACTAAAAGGATATATTCATCAAGGAGAAAGTCATATTGAGGATAAATTATTTACCATTACACCTGCTTATGTTGAACACCATTTGGGGATAAATATTCCTCTTTTGAAGATGAAAGCGATATGCGAAGCCCTATCTTTTGGTGTTACTATTGAAAATGAACAACTCAAGGTAAGTGTACCTAATAGAAGATTGGATATCACTATTCAACAGGATTTAGTAGAAGAGATTGCCCGGATATATGGGTATGATCAATTGCAAGAAACCCTACCATTAATGAATGTAAGTGGGGGGCTCACAGTGCATCAAAAAGCAAGAAGAATTGTTCGACATACATTCAAAGATATGGGATGGAATGAAGTAGTGACATATAGTTTGATACATCCTCAAAAGGTAGGGGAGTTTGGTCTTTTACAAAAAGAAAATGAAACTACAATTGAGTTGAGTCATCCGATGAGTGAAGAACATGCGGTACTTCGAAAAAGTTTGATAGCTAGTTTAGTTGAAGTTGTAGCATACCATCACGCTAGAAAAATAACAGATAATGCCTTTTTTGAAATAGGCAAAAAGTATTATCGCATAGGTGAAGACACATTTGAGGAAACAGTTGTATCTGGCATCATCAATGGTAAGATACCAAACTATCCTTGGTCTAATGAGCATAAAACAGTAGATTTTTTCTATGTTAAAGGTATATTGGAAAATCTATTTGCCAATTTGCGTGTTCAAATTCAATATCAGCCATTAGAGATGCCTACTTCAGAAATGCATCCAAAGCGTACAGCTCTACTTTTATATCACAATCAAGTCATTGGATTTGTAGGTGAATTGCATCCTAAATATGCCAAGGAACACGATTTGGTAGAAAGTTATGCTTTTGAAATTTTATTAGATGCACTTCTTGAAGCGCCATTAGCAGTGGTACCTTTCCAAACCATTTCTAAAGTACCTTTAGTTGAACGTGATTTAGCACTTGTAATGGATATCAAACAATCTGTTGGAGAGGTTTTAGAAGCCATTCAAAAAAGTGATAAAATGATTTCAAACGTACAAGTATTTGACTTGTATATAGGAGATAAAATAGAACCTGGCAAAAAAAGTGTTGCTGTAAGAATTACATTAGAATCAGAGGAGACTTTGACAGATGAAATTATTTCTTCTAAAATCAAACGAATTTTAAAATCACTAGAATATCGTTATCATATTACGCTTAGAGCTTAATGGTGAAATAGAATAATTTGAAAAGATATATTTTTGGAAGAGAAAATATATCTTTTTTATATCATAAATGTTTTTTCAACACTAGAAATAGCTATGAAGGGAAATCTTAATAGGCAAATACTGCTATTGTTTATCTATTGCAAAAAAAAGGGATTTATAGTATAATCAAAAAATAACAAAGGATGGAGTAGACGATGCAAAATAAGAAATACAAAAGAATACTAATCCTAGGATCTATTGGTTCTGGAAAAACGACTCTAGCCAATAGTATTCAAAAAAAGAAAGAAATAACAGTTTATCATTTAGATAAAGAATATTGGTTACCCAATTGGACACGCCCAGAACATCAAATATGGGAGGAAAAAATCGCTAGATTTGTATCTGAAGATAACTGGGTAATTGAAGGCAATTACATTGAAACATTACCACTTCGCTTAGAACGAGCTGATTTGGTGATTATGTTAGATATACCTACAAGAATCTGTATTAGAGGTGTATTTTGGCGAACTTTAAAAGGTCAATTTCTTAAAAGAAAAGATCTCGGAATAGGATGCAAAGATGCATTCAATCGTTCTTATCAAGAATTGGTAAAATGGGCAAGATCATTTAAGACCATCTATTATCCTGCTTTGATGCAAGTGATTAGTCAATATCCACGAGTTGATGTGAAGATATTTAAAACGCGCTCTAGTGCTAAACAATTTATAGAAAGGTTAATGGACTAAAAATGACAAAAAAAAGAAGTTTTGCATTGTGGGGGGGAATCATAGTTTGTTTATTGTGTTTCGTAGGATGTCGTAAGACATATGATGTACACTTTTTTGTAGATGATGTATGCATTCATCAAATAGAAGTAAAACAACAAGGAAAAGTGGAAAAGCCACTTGATCCTGTAAAGGAAGGCTATCATTTCTTAGGATGGTATCTAGAAGACGAATTGTATGACTTTGATCGTGATGTTCAAACTAGTTTTGCTTTAATTGCACGATTTGAAATCAATCAATATACAGTTACCTTACAAAGCCAAAATGGTGAAGCTGATACTGTTCTTCAAGCTACTTTAGGTGAAACCCTTACTTTGCCTACACCAACTAAAGAAAGGTGTGTGTTTCTGGGGTGGAAATACAATGGGGAATTCGTAGATTCACTCTTGCAAGTCCAACAAGATACGACACTCCTTGCGGAATGGGAACAGACTAGTTATTTGATTCAGTTTGATACTATGTGTGATAAAGTAGTTAGGGATCAAATTGTTGAAAAAGGAAATAAAGTTTATCAACCTAATGCTCTTTTGAATCCAGGATATACTTTTTTATATTGGGCAAAAGATGGTGTGCGTTATGATTTTGATAGTGTGGTAGAAACAGATATGACTTTAACGGCCGTTTGGGAGTTGAAAATGTTTAATGTAGAATGGGTCACTGATACAGACGATACAATTGATAGCTTTCAGGTTGCTTATGGGACAATTTTAGAAGAGCCCAATTCACCTATGAAAGAAGGATATACATTTGTTGGATGGTATTATTTAGGGGAACTGTTTGATTTTACTACTCCTATTTACTATCACATGATTTTTACTGCTAAATGGGATATGAATCAAGACACATTAGAAAAATACCTAAAGGGATTGGTTCCAGAAGTCACTGTAAGTGATTTGGTTTTCCAAGAACACCTTGAGGATTCACTAGCCACATTGGTTTGGCAATCATCTAATGAAGATGTCATTTCTGCAAATGGTTTAGTGACAAGGCAAGTAGTAGATTTTGAGGTTGCCATAACTGTGCAAGTATTGAAGGATGCACAAATATTCGAGCTGAAATTTCATACGATTGTCCCCAAAATAGAATTAAAACCGCTGATTAAGGGAAGTATTGTTAGTGGATATCTATATGATTATAATGGAGCTTTTCGATTACCAAGTACTTCTGTTGAACAATTAGATTATATCAATTTTTCATTTGCAAGCATTCATAATGGTGAAATTGTTTTACCGAATCTTGTGGCTGTAAGACAAGTTTTATCGTATCGTCAACAAGGTGTTCGAGTTGGTCTTGCTATTGGCGGATGGGGAGCAGGTGGCTTTAGTGAAGCAATGCTGACCAAGGAAGGAAGAAGCAAACTGGTTCAATCCATTATGAATACACTCAAGCAGTATCAATTTGATGGCATTGATATTGACTGGGAATATCCAACAAGTAGCGTAGCTGGAATTGGTTCAAATAAAGAAGATAGACAAAACTTGAATTTGTTTTGTGAAGAGTTAAAACAAGCGATGAATGATTACCGAAAAGACTTGATTTTAAGTATAGCAGTTACAACAAGTGACACATTCTTCGACTTTAGGACACTCAATCAATATGTAGATATTTTTAATGTTATGACCTATGACTATGCAATGGGCAATACTGCCTATCATGATTCCGCACTGTATCGTGTCAATGCCTCATCTAGTATGAGTAGCGCAGTAGAGTTTATGAAAACGAGAGTAGATGTGGATAAAATTATCCCTGGTGCTGCTTTTTATGCAAGACGGGGAACTTTTGCGAGCGTTTCTAATCAAAATTTATCAGCCTCTCTTTCAACCTCTATGGGATCAAATGCACTTTCTTTTGCAAGATTAAAAGAATTAATATTAGCGGATTCTACCTATGTAGAGCAATACGATGAACAAGCAGAAGCAGCTTATATCATTCGGGCAGGTGTGTTTTATTCTTATGATAATGAAAGAAGTGTTGAGGCCAAGTGTAACTATGTAAAAGATCATGGATTAGGTGGTTTGATGTGCTGGGATTTAACACAGGACTATAATGATCAAGGTACAGGCATTTTGGTCAATGTAATGTATACAACTTTGAAACAAAAGGAGGAGTAAAATCCTCCTTTTTAAAACTTCATCATTTTTTCATAGTAATTTCACGATAAAAAAATAATGCTTATGGTATAATATGAAATAGGGGAAAAATTAAAATGGGAGGTATTTTATGAATATAGGTAGTAATATTCAAACTTTGCGTGAATCTAAACAAATGACTATAGAAGAACTTGCATCTTTGATTCAAGATAGTGTAGAAAATGTAGCAAAGTATGAATCCAATGAATTAGAGCCATCATTAGATAAGAAATTAGCTCTTGCGCAAGTATTTGATGTACCTATGGATACATTTAGTTTTCGCATTGATCGCAAAACATATGTGCATCAAGCCACAGAGATGGTGGAAGAAACCAATCCTATCCAAGAAGAAGTTTTACAAGAAACACCTTTTGCTCAATCTCAAATCGTATATACACCAAATGTGTTTGATGAAATTTTTAAACGGGATTATCGCAATTTTGTGATTGCCAATCTCTTTTCTTGTTTGATTTATGTAGTTTGGGGCTTGTTTTTTTATTTTGGTACTCTAAAAGTACTAGGTGTCATTTCCTTACTCGTTTCGGTTATTTTTATTTTCCGTTTTATTCAAAAAGCACGCCAGTACAAAAGACTGAAGTCAAATTGGGTAGAAGAATTTGTAGGTCAAACAAGGATCTATAGTTATTATCAAGATCATATGGATGTATCCAAACCAGATGAGACAACACAAACCACTTTTTATTACAATGAGTTTTTACTTTCTGTAGAAAACAGCAATTATTTGATTTCTTCTTGTGTGAAAGATCAACGTACGATTATGGTGATTGATAAAAATGATTTTCAAAATGGATCATTTTCAGAAGTAAAAGAAAAAATGAAATCGAATAGTCAAAATTATGTAGACTATATGGCACTAAAAAAAGAAAAAAATGAGGCAAGTTTGCCAAGAAGTATGGATATATTATCATGGATTATGATGGCATTTGCCATTATGGGGATAGCGATTGTTTCTACCATAATAGAACTATTTACCAAGGATACAACACTTACTTTATATTGGCTAACTTATGGTATTGCGTTGATATTTCCAATTGTATCAATCATCTTTGGTATAATTTTGAATAAAAAGTATAAAATGAAACGAAAAAAGAATATCATTACTGGTATTGTTATGGTAGGGGTTTGTCTATTGTTAGCAGGATATGCTACGATGAGCCTTGCCACTTGTGTAAAAGCAAATGATAAAGTGGCCTATGAAACAATTGAATCTATGACCGAAATCAATATGCCTGATACCTATTATACTGTCTATCGCAATGCAAAAGAAGATACGATAACTCATCAAGAAGAAAATTATACAAGAAAGCAAATTGATGTGATTGTTTTTGGAAAAGAGAAAGAACATCAAGCATTTCTAAAAGACGCTAAAGCAAGTACTACATGGAGCACCAAACAAATTGATGCACCAGATTTCCCGTTTTTCGCCATTGCTACAGAGGTTAAAAGTGTATTGACACAATCAGGGTATACTTATGATGATACATGTGATTTGTATACTATTTGTGCATTAGAAGAAGGACAATATCTTGCTGCAATGTATTATGAACAAGGCAATTATATGTTACTTGTTACCTATACAAAAAATAGTGAATCAATTTCTTTACAGAAATAAAAAAAAATGTTAAAATAGATTTATAGTCTCGGATATGTAAAAAGATAGAAGAGAATGAATCAAATACATATGAAAAAATGGTGGAGTCTGTCAAATTAAGAGGCAGTAATGCCTTTTTTTCGTATCAAGGAAAGAAAGAGGTGAAAAGATATGAAAAAAGCATTGCTTGAAAAAATCAAAGAATCATTATTAGCTGTTTTGCCCATAACGGCAATTGTGCTGATTTTATGCTTTTGCTTTAAGCTTCCAGGGTGGACAATTTTTGCTTTTGCAATAGGCGCTATTATGTTGATTTTTGGGCTGAGTTTTTTCAATCTTGGTGCCGATGCCTCGATGATGAAAATGGGTGAACAAGTTGGTGGTTATATCACGAAAAAGAAAAACTTGCTTCTCTTGGTAGGTGCTACTGCAGCAATTGGTTTAATCATCACGATTGCCGAACCAGACCTGATGGTATTAGCCGATCAAATGAAAAGCACAATTCCACCACTAGTATTAATTTTATGTGTAGCACTTGGTGTAGGCATTTTTCTTGCTTTGGCACTATTACGCATAGTATTACAAATTCAATTGAATGTTTTGTTAATTATTTTGTATGGGCTTGTTTTTTTAGTGGCCATTTTTGTACCTAGTGAGTTCATTGCAGTGGCCTTTGATTCGGGAGGTGTAACTACTGGACCTATGACGGTACCTTTTATACTTGCACTTGGATTAGGTGTAGCAGGAGCTCGTGGTGACAATGCCTCTAAAGATGATTCATTTGGGCTTGTTTCTTTTTGCTCTGTTGGTCCAGTACTAATGGTTTTAATACTAGGATTATTCTTTAGAAATCCTAATGTTGCAACATCGGATGTCGTTGCCTATCAAACATTTCATGATTTTAGTACGGGATTTGGACATCA
This sequence comes from Prevotella sp., assembly GCA_023665755.1. GTDB lineage: Bacteria > Bacillota_I > Bacilli_A > ML615J-28 > CAG-313 > CAG-313. Next base: position 17,971 of record JAMPDF010000006.1, on the reverse strand, counting down.
ACTCATAAGTATGATGGGGGAAATTGCTTTGGCCATCTTGCCAATTCTTGCTTGTGTAGTTATTTTTGAAATCATATTAATTAAAGATACAAAAAAAAATATTATTAAAATATTTATAGGTTTACTCTATACTTACATTGGTTTAGTAATATTTTTGACAGGTGCCCATATTGGATTTATGCCTGTTGCGACTTTATTGGGTAAAACAGTCGGTGCTACTCAGTTAAAGTACATATTGATACCACTAGGTATGATTATGGGATTTTTTGTGGTAATGGCAGAGCCTGCTGTGCATGTATTAAATAAACAAGTAGAAGAAATTACAAGTGGTGCTATTTCTAAAAAAACAATGTTATATAGTTTGGCAGCAGGGGTGGCTATATCGGTTGGTCTTGCGATGTCAAGGGTTATTTTCGATTATAGTATTTGGTATATTTTAATTCCTGGATATGTGATTGCTATTGGGTTGATGTTTTTTGTTCCTAAAATTTTTACTGCAATTGCCTTCGACTCAGGTGGTGTTGCTTCTGGACCACTTACCGCAACCTTTTTACTACCACTTGCAAGTGGCGCCTGTCTTGCCATTTATGAAGGAACAAGTCATTTTGAGACAAAAATGTTAACGAATGGATTTGGTGTAGTTGCCCTTGTTGCGATGACACCACTGGTAGTTATTCAGATTGTAGGCTTAGTGTATAAGTGGAAGACTAGAATGAAATTGCATTATGTAATGGCTGAATTAGAACCTATTATTGAATTCACAATTGATTATGAGGAAATGGAGGAAAAGGCAAATGAGTAGAAAAATTACTGGTATGCGATTATTCGTCATCATAGTCGACCGTGGCCTTGGCAATCAAGTTGTAAAGATACTAGAAGAAGTAGGATGTCATTATCATCAAATCATTTATGGAAAAGGAACTGCTCCAAAAGAAATCTTTGAATATATTGGTTTTGGCGAAATAGAAAAAGAAGTGGTCCTATCAGTAGCACCTACTGATATCGTGCCATTTATGTTAGATGCCTTGCGCATAGAAATGCATTTAGATCAACCAGGACATGGTGTAGCTTGTACGATCCCATTAGATAGTATTGCTGGCCAAAGCGTTTTAGAAGAGATTTTGCGTGAGACAAAACTAACGATGTCTCACCCAACCTTAAATGAACAAAAGGAGGAACAATAGTATGCGTCATTTAATTCTTGCTATTTGTAATAGTGGTAGCGCAGATGACGTGATGAGTACAGCCAAAGATGCAGGTGCAAAAGGTGGTACCATCATTCATGCAAGAGGATCTGCGCAAAAAGATAGTGAACATTTTTTAGGAATTACAATACAACCAGAAAAAGATATCATTATGATCATCACAGATGAAGCGTTAAAGGCGCCTATTATGCAATCGATATCTAGAAAGCATGGGGTTGGAACTCAGGCACATACTGTTACGTTTTCACTCCCTGTAGATGATGCTATTGGCATTAGTAATTAGTTTTATGATTGACAAAAAAATTTTTTTGGTTATAATGATAATTGTGTCACAATTGAGTTTTGCTCAAATGTGAAATAATGAAACAGGAGGAAATAAAAATGAAAAAAGTAGTTTCAACATTAGAAGGACTTCCTTGGATAGTACGTTTGCTACTTGTGATTTTATGGGGTGCTTATGGTAACCTATTAAGATTATTCAAATCCATTGCTGCTGGAAATGTACTTGGCATTATTTTAGCTGTAATATTATTACTTTGTGGTGGATTCGTTATCTTGTGGATTGTTGATCTAGTTTGTGTCATTCTTGGTAAACCAATTTGGTGGATTGACTAATTTACAATTGAATGTATGAAGTAAAAAGACTACTGAAAATATCAGTAGTTTTTTTATATGAAATGGACGATTATGGCAATAAAAAATATGTAAACGCTTGCAAACTTTCCTAAAGAGTGCTATAATAATGAAGTAATCAAAAAGAAAGGAAAGAAAACAAAATGAAAAATTTAGGTAAAAAATTATCATTAATTTTTGCTATTTTTGGTTTACTTTTGGTTTTTGCCTCTTGTAATCCAGCTGAAGTCATTCGTATTGAATTGGATGAACAAGTGTATAATTTAGAAGCTGGTACAAGTATCAAAGTACAAGCGGCAATTACAAAAGGGAACAATCCTTATGAAACTGAACTGGGATTCAGAAGTGAGGATGAAACAGTGGCAACTTTTGTAAATGGCGAGATTCAAGCCATTCGTGAGGGGGAGACTACGATTCGAGTTTATGCGATAGAACAACCCTTAGCTTACATTACAGCGAAAGTTACAGTTAAGTTTACAAAGTCACTCCAAGGTGATTTTTCAGTAAAACAAAATTTAACAGTAGGAGAAACAACAGTAGTTACATATCGACTTGCTTCAGATAGTACTGATTCCATTGTTACTTTTACTTCTTCGGATGAAAATATTCTTTCGGTAGATGCTGAAGGTAATGTGTGTGCAAAAGCACTAGGGGAAGCACAAATTGTAGTGAGAGTAACTTACCCATTAGATACAAATCAGTATCGTGAATATACACTACATGTGGAAGTTGTAAAGACAGTATATAGCATCGAATATATACTAGATGGTGGAGTATGTGAGAATTTACCTACTGAATATACAGAGGGAATGGAATTCGCGTTACCAGTTCCTACAAAAGAAGGTTATACATTTGTGGGTTGGTATAGGGGTGAAGAAAAAGTAGAATCTATTACCGCAGAAACAACAGGTAATCTTACTCTTGTCGCAAAATATAAAGCAAATGCATATGCACTTGAATTTATTTTAGATGGTGGAGTATGTGAAAATTTACCAACAACATATGAAACAGGTACAACTTTTGAATTACCAGTACCAACAAAAAATGGTTATACATTTGTAGGTTGGTATATGAATGAAGAAAAAATGGAAATGATTACCCCAGATATGAAAGGTAATCTTACACTCACTGCGAAGTGGGAAGCAATTGAATATACTATTACATATGATTTAGATGGTGGCGTATGTGAAAATCTACTAACAGTATATACAAAAGGTACAAGTTTTGCTTTACCAACTCCAACAAAAGAAGGCTATACTTTCTTAGGCTGGTATATGAATGATACTAAAGTAGAATCCATCACTGAAGAAATGACAGGAGATATTACCCTAACTACGAAATGGGAAAAAATAGTGATAAAATCTCAACTTGAATTTATTTTAGATGGTGGCGTATGTGAGAATTTGCCAACAGAATATACAGAAGGTCAAGCATTATTGCTTCCACAACCAATAAAAGAAGGCTATACTTTCTTAGGTTGGTATATGAATGATACTAAAGTAGAATCCATCACTGAAGAAATGACAGGCAATCTTACCCTTACTGCGAAATGGGAAAGTAAAGGGCCAAAAGAATTACTTGTTGATCCAACTAATGCCAATGCTTATGCAACAGTAGAAGCTGCTTTGGATAATGCCAATGATGGAGATACAATTGTCATTGTTGCAGGTACATTTGATGGTATAAAAGTAACGAAATCCGTAACTATTAGGGGTGCAAATTGCGGTGTAAACCCAGTTAAACAAGTAAGAACTGCAGAAACTATTTTTACAGGAGATATTCTAGTTTGTGCTGATAATGTAACATTAGATGGTATGCAACTTACTGGAAGTGCAAGAATTGTAGCTAATCCAGATGCATCAGTAGATCATCTTACCATCATCAATGTTTTAGTAGATGGATCTACTATTGATGGTAGTACCAATGCACCACTTTATTTCATACCAAATGTAGATACTGTTGTTTATTCTAACACATATATTGCTAATATGATGATGAAAGCAAGAAGTGGTAGAGCGATGATTATGTATGCCACACAATTGGACGGTATTACTATTGAAAATTGTGAATTCCATGGTACAAGTAGTAGTGGTCAATATAATGATGGTTTAAAATTTAATGCGAATACAAAACTAAAGTTTGATATTATGGGTGATGTTCAAATTTTAAGCAATACATTTGTTGACTTCAAACAATATCCAGTTTGGTTTGGAACGTATGCAGAAGGTACATATTCTTTACAAAATAACATTTTTGAAGATAGTGGTGTTTATGCAAATTATAACAATGGTTGCTTCACTTTTGCAACCTATGCGAGTGTAGATGGTACAAATCAAGTGAAAATTGATGTACTTTATAATACAACAAAGCAATCAGGTATTCTTGCAAGAATTCAGGCTGCTGGATTAGATGAAAATAGCTTGGTAGCTCATGTTAATTATAATAAGATTTATGGCTGTTTGAATACAAAATTTGTTTCTGACAATGGTAAGAATTCAGGAAATTATATTGATGCTTCAAATAACTATTATGATAAGACACCAACAGCTGCTCATTTTAGTGGCGTAAGTGTATGGGAACCTTATTATACAAGTGATGCTGAGGTACCTGTATATGGGGAACCAGTACAAACCAATGCTATTGAATATGTATTAGGTGGTGGAACATTACCAAATGGTGCTCCAACAAGTTATAATTCAAGTACAGGTTTGGCTTCACTCCCTGTTCCTACTATGGAGGGTATGATTTTCCTTGGTTGGTATTTGAATGGTGAATTAGTTGAATCTATTCTGGCGGGTACTGAAGGAGATATCGTTTTAGTAGCTAGATACAGAGAAGATGCTTTATATGTTGGAAATGGTACAGAAGACTGGATTTATCCAACTTTAGCAGAAGCACTTGCTCATGCTAAGGAAGGAGATAAAATCATCCTTTTGGCAGGAGAGTATAATGAAAATGTAACAATTTCAATTGCTAACTTGACAATCGTAGGACCTAATGCAGGTATCAATCCAAATAAAGATACGAGAAAAGAAGAAGCGATTTATAAAGGTGTTATTAAAGTAGATGCTACAGCCACAAATTTAACTATTGATGGTCTTGCATTTACAGAAGGCGGTTCAATTAAAAATGCTCAAGATAAAGCATATAGCGGCTTTACATTTGTAAATAATAAAGTGTATGATACAATAGATGCTACAACAACATGGGGATTGAACAGATATGTTGCAGATGGATTCATTGAATTCAAAATGGCTAGTGGTGGCACAACCAGTAATTTTAGTTTTAAAAATAATTTATTTGAAAACGTTCAAGCAACTAATATTCTATTAAATCGTGCAATTAATGCAGCGTTTGATGGTAATGTATTCAAGGATTTTGGACGTGATGCCATTCGTTTTGAAGGTGGATACAACTATGGTGTATTCTCATTTACTAATAATCTATTTGAACAAACTGTATCTGGCAATGGTTATAATGGTATTTTCTTCTATGCCATAGCTGGGGCAGCAGGTACAAAAACTGAGGCTATTATTAAAAATAATGTATTTAAAAATTTAGGAACAAACGATACAACAGCTGAAAAATTCAATGGAGCTATTGCTTGTAATATTTATCAAGAAAATAAAACCAATTGGATTATTGAAAATAATGTATTTGATCATTGTAAAAATTATATGTACTTACGTAATAATGGTGCAAGTGCAAGCATTTGGAGTTGTACTGTTCAAAACAATCAATTTTTAGGATTACCTGAAACACATTATTTTGGTACATATCGTGGAAGTGATACATCAACAACTAATCCGCATTTGGCTATATTTGGTGAGAACTATTATGAAGATAATGCAGGTAATGTCATTACTGATTTAACACCTTATGCCACTTATTTCCAACACTTAAGTACATATGGTACAACCTTATCCACTAAACCTGGTTTAGCGATTGTTGAGCCACTAGAGTTTTACACCATTTCATATGAACTAGGTGGAGGCACAGTAAAAGGAAGCCTTGTAAATGGTTATACCAATATGATGGACAAAGCGATTACTTTACCTACTTTGGCAAAAGAAAATTATCAATTTTTAGGATGGCTCTTAAATGATGAATATGTTACGGAAATCCCAGTTACATCAAGAGGAAATTTAAATCTTGTTGCATCATGGAAACAATTAGAAGGTGAAATTTACGAAGTGACTTATGTATTTAATGGAGGATATTCAGAAGAATTATTAATAGCAAATAGAGGAGATGGACCAAGTTTAACCATTAATAATTATAACTATAATAATGGTACTTTCTGGGGTGGAAAATATACAACTGATATTTTTATTGGTACAAGTAGTTATGACCCTGCGGCAACGTTCTCTGATCGTATTTATATTGGTAAAAATGCAGAAACTGGTTTATATGAGATTGTAAAAGTAGTTTCATCCGGCGCTTCTTCTTGGCCAGAAGGTGCTGAATATTTGATTACAATTTCTAATTCCTATAATAATTATTGGGGTAGTATTAATCCAGTTACTCAGAAATTAAAAGTGGGACAAATGGTTGCATTTAGCAAACCAATTGAGGATATTACAGCAGATGAACCAGGGACTGTGTGCTTCTTTGATGCAGTACCTAAAGGTGATGAATTAACTGTAAGCGCAAGATATAGTGATGCGCTAATCCAACCAGGCTATTTAGGCTATAAATTCTTGGGATGGTTTGATGAAAACGATACATATTATCCAAACCTAGAAGCATTAAAAGGCGATGTGATCTTATATGCAAAATGGGAACAATTAAATCCAGTAACAGGAATAAAAGTGGATGCAATTTGTGATGAATTATTAACTGGAGAAACATTCCAAATTGAGGCTAGTGTTGAACCTAGTGATGCTTATTTCAAACAATTATTCTATGAATCTAGTAATACAGATATTTTAACTGTTTCTAGTACAGGTTTAATTACAGCTATTAATGCGGGAAAAGCTACTGTTACTATTTATGATTATGTAAGAAAAATCTCAACTCAAAAAGAAATAACAATTTATCCAATTCAATCAGTAAATGTTGATTTTGATAGAAACTATGGTGGTGCTATTCAACCTGGTGAAACACTTCAATTAGTTGCTCAAGCATTTGGAAAAGGAATGGAAAATGCAACATTAACATATACATCTAGTGATACAAATATTTTAACCGTATCAGAAACAGGACTTATTACTGCAATCGCAGAAGGAGAAGCTTATGTTATGGTTGCAGTTGAAAATACAAATATCAATATTTCTATTCGTATTACAGTAAAGACATATCTAGAAGATACTGAAATTGATCGCTTAGTTGCATTACTCGCAAAAAATAATTTTGCAGTAGTTGAAACAGGTAATGTGTCTTTATACAATGATGGTGTAGAAAGAGTATATGTTTCAACATATGGTAGCGTAAACAAATATTTATTCGATGCATTTAAAGTAGATGAAACATATTATGCGACAAGTGAAGCTAATCCAAATAACCATAAGTCTCGTCGTGATGTAGATACTATTGAATTTGTTACGGTTCATGATACTGCAACACTTACTGGTACAGTGGTATCCATTGCACAAGGTATGTCAAGTGGAGAAACATCTATTCATTATACAGTAGGTAATGATGCAATTTATGGAGTAGTTCCAGAAAAATATATTGCATATCATGCAGGTGATGGTACAACAGCAACATTTACTTGGACAAAAACAAATGTAGCTACAACAATGAATGTGGCCCCTGTATTTGGCATTGTTCAAAATGGTTCAGCATATTATTTAACACTAAATGGTACAGCTACTCAAATTGAAGTACCTACAGTAAATGGAGCTGCACCTTCTGTAAAAGATTTAAGCCATCTTGGCCCAACTTGGAAGGTAGAAAATGGTTATTACTATATTGGTGGACCATTATGGTATTCATCAAGTTATAGAACAATTGGTTCTCGTGGTGGTAACAATAATTCTATTGGTATTGAAATGTGTTCTAATTTATCAGGTGATATTTATGATACATGGCAAAGAACTGCTCAACTTGTAGCAGATATTCTAATTCGCAATCAATTAGATCCAACAAGAGTTAAAATGCACAACACATGGACAGGTAAGAATTGTCCACAAACAATAATTGCAGGTGATTATTGGAGTAATTTTATGGAAATGGTTGAATTACAATATGAAATTCAAAAGAACTATAGTGCAGCAAAGATTACGATGAAATCAAATAATCCTGAAATTGTAGATAATACAGGACGTGTTATTTGTGCTCCTACAACAACAACAACAGTGTCTTATGAAGTTACTGTTGAGCTAGGCGGAGAAACAAGAGCCATTACTTTATCTAGCATTATTCCTGGTACAACTACTTGGGAACAATGGAATGGCACCTATAGTGCAAGCAAAATTTGGAACAATGGTGTATTTGCAAGATAATGCATAATATTACATAGTTTTCTTTCTAAGAAAAAAGAAAAAGCATCTTTTTTGAGTATCCTCAAAAGAGATGCTTTTTATATTTTAAAAACACAAAACAATTACTTGATATAATCACTAGTATGCAATTGAGATGTGGTGTGTTTTTGATGATGAGAAAATAATTCAAGTAAAACTCTTTCAATTTCATCGACAATGCTACTAGGAGTAGAAGTTCCACTTGTAATCCAAATTTCTTGATATTGCTTTAACTGACTCAAGTCCAATTCCTCGACACGACTGACAAAAAGAACATCACTTTTTCCAATACGTTTGGCCAGTTCAACAAGTTTAGTAGAGTTATTGCTTAAAGTGTCACCTATAACGAGAATTAAAGAAGGAGACAAAAAGGAATGAGATTGCAAGTCTAAAAGTGCTTGTTGTCTTTTTTCCGTTACTTTGCATACCATATCCAATTTTTCCAAATGAGGATAAGATAGCAATAATTCATGATAAACAGTATCAATATCATAAGAAGAAAAGGTAGTTTGATGACAAAGAGCCACCTTTTGTAATGGCACATTCCGATCTAACTCACTAATGATATGGACACGCTTAGAAAGCTCTTTTGCAGCTTCAGTTTCTGGGTGATTATCTTTTCCAATAAAAATAATATCATAATCTTCCCTTATTTTTTGTTCCATTTTTTCAAATGTTTTTTTCACATAAGGACATGTAGTATCAACAATATAGAGATTTTTAGATTTCGCTTTCTCAATCACAGAAGGGGCCACACCATGTGCGGTAATCACTACAGTTCCTTGATGAATTTCATTTAACATTTCAAGCCTAGTTCCGTTTTCTAATGTAATGATGCCAATAGAAGTAAGATATGTAGTAATGTGTCTATTGTGCACTAAGTTTCCTAATAAGTAGATAGGACGAGGAATATTGGGGTCATTTGCAATTTGAATAGCTAGTTCAATAGAACGCTTGACGCCATAACAAAATCCAACATCTTGTAATTTTATAATTTTTTGCATGCATCCACCTCAATTCATAAAACCATTATAGTCAAAAAACAAAAAATATGCAAATCATTAGTTAATCAATTGAAAAATGCTTTCCTTTTTGATATAATAAAAAAGTAAAAAATCGAACAAATGATATGAGGAGGAAAATATGTCTATTACTACAGCCGATTTTAAAACTGGCATGACCATCCTTTACAACAATCAAATTTTTACTATTGTTGATTTTCAACATGTAAAACCAGGTAAGGGACAAGCTTTCGTTCGTACTAAATTACGTAATTTAAGAACAGGCACGACAACCGAATATTCTTTTAATGCTGGTGAAAAATTAGAGCAAGCCATGATTGAAAAGAAGAAAATGCAATATCTATATGGTGGTGCTGATTACTGCTTTATGGATATGGAAACATATGATCAAGTAGAAATTCCTGCAGAGCGTTTAGAGTGGGAGGCAAAATTTTTACTTGAAGGTATGAGTATTGAAATTGTTTTTTATGGAGATGAAATTTTGGGTGTAAATTTACCAGAAAAAGTTTCTTTAGAAGTAACAGAGGCCTCACCTGCTGTTGCTGGAAATACCGCAACCAATGCGCTAAAAGAAGTAACAGTGGAAACGGGATTGGTCGTAAAAGTACCTATGTTTATTGAACAAGGAGATCGAATTATCGTTTCTACTTGGGATGGTAAATACAATTCTAGAGGATAAGAGAAAGAAAAAGCAAAGCCTTTTTGGTTTTGCTTTTTTTCATGATATAATATAGAAAAGAAAAGGAGAAATGAATCATGAATCGAAGAAATCATTTAATGCTTTTTGTTTTAGGAGTGCTTTTATATGGCGTAATTTGTACTCATATTATCATTTTTGATGCAGCAAATGAAAAGACAACAAGTGATTATGCTGTTTATCAAGAAGAAGAACGTCTAGTAACGAGCCATTTGGGGTATGGTGTGGAGCACATCAAAGTAAACGGTTTATCTAGTACCAATCGTTGCAATAATGATACAAGTGCTAATGAACTGAGTCATCAAATCATCAATATACTCAGTGTTCCTAGTCAACAAAATGTAAGAATCATCAATTATACCTATCCTAATTCACAAGGCTGGAATCGCCAAACACTATCCAAATTTGTTCAACGCTATGAAGCAGATCACCCTGGATGGGTTGTGTTAGCAGGCGTAAATGGAGATTTTTATGATTGGAAGGCCCACGATCCAGCACTACCATATCATACTACTGGTACTACGTTATCTGATGAGGAATTGCTGAGGGCAGTAGAGTCAAAAAGTGTGGGATATAAAAATGATGGTAGCAGTACCCCTTTTATCATTGATGAGAATTTAAAATTTACTAGTTATCATGTTTTAACTATATATGATGAAAAAGGAGAGGTGGTAGCTACTTTTCCTGTAGATAAAGTTAATGAGCTACCTGTAGACAATGAATTAGCTGTATATTATACTTATCGAAGTAATGTATATGTACCTGGAGAAGCATTTCCCACTCAATATACAGAAACAAAAGTCAGTGTTCCAGCAGATACTTCATATATTGTAGAAAGACCTATTAGATGCTTGCCTACAGATGAGCCTGAATTATATGCCAAGGGTAGCATCTCTAAAAGGAATAATGAAGAAGTAATACTTTCATTTGGGCAATTTGCTATTGTGACCACAAACCAAAATATTGAGGATAAATTAGGTATAGGTACAACGATTCGCGTACAAAAACAAGTGATTGGGAAACTTGAGGACTGTGATCAAATTATAGGTGTAGGATCGACACTTATGGAAAATGGTATCATATCTGAAAACAATTCAGATGGCATGCGGTATGATAGACATCCTCGTACATGTATCGGTGTAAAAGAAGATGGTACTATGATGTTTTTTGTCATCGATGGAAGACAAAAAAATAAAGGAATGTCAGGAATGACTCAAGATGAACAAGGCGTATTATTGGCTCACTATGGGTGTTATGAAGGTGTAAATATTGATGGGGGAGGCTCTTCAACTTTTGGTATACGGAATGAACAAGGTGAATTTGTAATCATGAATACACCATCTGATGGTAATGAGCGTGCTGTATCGAATGTGCTTTTGGTTGTTGCTCCAGAATTAGAGGTACAACTTTCACAATATCGTGATACTTCCGTTTGTGTATCTAGCCCAGCTATATCCAAAGATTTGGATATTAAAAATTTGGAGATTCAAATTGGTGAAGAAATAAAGCAAGTTACATTTGATGCGTCTGGATTTACTACAGATTTTACTCATCTTAATCCAGATACAACCTATGAATTACGATATCAATATGATATTGAATATAAAGGTGTTACAGAGCATAAAATAGGTAGAATTCAAACTTTTACAACTGGAAAACCAAAACCAGTTATTCAAAGAGCAACTTTTGATATATGTAATCAACAAGTATATATAGATATTGATATTCAAGATATCCACCAAGCCATTTATCTGGCTAGTTATGAGTGTGGAGCCATTTTTAGTTTCTTATACGAATATGAAAATCAAAGGATAGTGTATCCACTTGATCAATTCAATCAACTAGAAATTTTGCTTACCATTGATTATAAAGTGCTTTCTACACCTTCTGATAAAACACAAATTATCCAAAAGTGTACATGGTACCCTAAGGATATACAATTTGAACAATATTATGAAGCAGAGCAAACAAAAATAAAAAATTACATTAAAGAAGTCAATGACCAAATCGATCAAAGAGAAAATTTTGAAACTATTGTGGAAAAAATTCAATATACACATGAACAAATCAATCAACTCAGTACAAAACAAATGATCATGCAATATAAAGAAGAAAAAATGAATCATTTGTTAGAAAAAGATCATACTATTTTGGGTGTTCAAGAGATTATTGACCAAGTCGTTATTGATTTAGAAGAAGCTTTTTCAAAAGAAGCAATAGATACGATTTACAATAATGCTTTAACTCAAATTGAAGAGTATATCTTTCAAGATGAAATAACCCAATATAAGACCAAAACGATATTGGATTTAGGCGAATGGCTTTTGGGCAAGTCTTATACAAAGAAAAATCAAAAAAGAATAGATGAAATTTTTGACCAGGCGAAACAATCTATTCAACATGCTCAATCAAAGACAGAAATAGATACGATTTATCAAGAAACTTGTACTTCGTTTCAATCGATTCGTTTAAAAGGGTGTCAGTCTAGTGGATGGATATATTTCATTCTAATGGTCAATTTGGCTTTTATTGCAATGAGTATGCTTAAACTGAAAAAACAAAGATAATCAAAAAAGTAACACAATATTTTGTGTTGCTTTTTTAAAAATAAAAAACTAGAATGTGGTAATGTTAAAAAATAAAAATAGTGAAATAATAATATTATGAAAGTTGAGGTGAAATTATGAAAAAAACAGTAACTTGTAGACCTTGTAAAGAACAAAATAATTGGGAAATCAAAGACCAAAATGGCCAAGTTTTAGAAGAACACTATGCTACAGAAGAAGCATGTGTATGTGCAGGTAAGAAAATTGCGGCAGAATGCGGATGTGAACTTTGTGTAGAACATACTCCAAAAACAAAATAAGGGTTTTCCCTTATTTTTAATTTAAAAAAATGAGTAAATAATTTGCACGCTTAGATAGAATGTGCTATAATATTAAGGCATTGTTAATTGCGGGCGTGGCGGAACTGGCAGACGCGCTAGACTTAGGATCTAGTTCTCACGAGTGCAGGTTCGATTCCTGTCGCCCGCACCAATGGTTCCATGGTGTAGTGGTTAACATGCCAGTCTGTCACACTGGAGATCGCGGGTTCAAGTCCCGTTGGAACCGCCATTTATCAGTTGTATATGCGCCTGTAGTTCAATTGGATAGAATACTTGACTACGGATCAAGGGGTTGTGGGTTCGAATCCTGCCAGGCGCGCCATTTTACTTGACAATATTTATAAAAAGTGTTATAATATTAATACTTGCGGGACTTAGCTCAGCTTGGTAGAGCATCTGGTTTGGGACCAGAGGGTCACAGGTTCGAATCCTGCAGTCCCGACCATTTTACGCAGGTGTAGTTCAACGGCAGAACTTCAGCCTTCCAAGCTGACTACGTGGGTTCGATTCCCATCACCTGCTCCATTTTAAGAAATCTATAAGTCTTCTAATAAAGAGGGCTAATTTTTAATTTTATAGGGTATTTTAACCAAAATAGTTTAGAATATCCTCTTTTTTATGCATTTATCAGTATTCTGTATCAACAGTTAGGTGATAATCATCACGGATTCGAACTATTGTTTTAGGGGGAGTGAACTTATAAAAGATAATGGTGGAAAATAATTAGATATATCTCAAGGAAATAGAAGAGGTTTGCCAAACGTGAACTGATTTTAGAGCCATGTCAGTTCTTTACTAAATAATAGAAAAACAAAACCAATACTACAAAATTAAAGATGGTGTGGATTAAATTTTAGACTATTTGATTGTGAGGTAATACTTGCAGTCTTTTTTAATTTTGCAAAGGGTTAAGACTATTAATGGTGTATGAATATATTTTCAATTAATTATAAAAGCGTTTGCATTTATTGCCAAATTATGGTATACTATAGTTGCAAAAATAAATAGTTGTTTTTAGGATATGTAAAAATTATAAACAATTGAGAAATAAATACATCAAAACGAAAACTTGCTCTCCTAGAAAAGGGGAGCTTTTTGCCAAAAATTTGAATATAATGTTAGCGGAGGGTATACTCCTCCTTTAAGCAGAAAACACTGGTTTTATCGCTAATGCGAGATAAAATGAAAGGAGAAAGAGTAGACAATTTATTGTCTACTCGATTGTTACACATGGCTAAAATTTATTTACTAAATAGGGTGATTATCTTGGAAAGTATTCCTTTGTTATAGTTATTTATTTTAAAGAAAGGAGTGATATGAAATGAATAGACTATTAATAATATGTTTTATAATTTTCGGTATTTTTATGATAACAGGATGTTCAGATAAAAATTTATACAATGCAGAAATAGTCATTGATAACTATGAATTTAATGAGGATTTTTTAAGGAATAACAAAACTTTTGGTGCATATTTAAATGATGGATATTATATAGATGATGATAAATATCCTAAAGAACGTAGGATAATTATCAATAATGAAACTAACTTTAATAATATTTTTAAAAAATTTGAAAATATAAATCTTAATAAAGAAATGATTGTAATGCATGCATTTACAACTGCATCAAATAGTGAGTATGAATTAAAAAATATAAAACTTAGTGAAAAAAAATTAATAATTGAATATAGTACTAAAAAAACAAATGGAATTAATCCTCCTAATGCATCTATGCCTAATACAAAGTGGTTAATTGTAAAATTAGATTTATTAAATGTTGATGACGTAGACTTTGTTTTTATAGCTTAAATCAAAAAAATCATTTAAGGAGAAAAAATGAATATAATTAAAAAGACTATAAAGTGTATTTTGTTTATAACAATAACTTTCTTTTTATTATTACCTTTCATTAGTAATAATAAAGTAGGTGCATCAGAAGTAAAAAATTATAAAGTAAACATAGAAAATTTTCAAAACATTGATGATTTAGGATATTTGTATAACTTGGATGGATCACCAGATTATATTTATGTTGATTTTATCGATCAAACTGGATATGCTATTTTTTCAGAGGAAACATTAGAAATTTTAGAATATACAAATACTGGATCTTTTCCATATGATTCTATTAGTGAACAAAAATATTATGGCGGGCCTTATAAATATTTTGTGAAAATTAATAATAGTTTTAAAAATATATTAACTAATGAGGAGTTTTCTTTTTCAACAGACTATATTGAACAAGTATCATCATTTTCAAGATCACTATTTAATACTACAAAGAAAACAAATTTAGAAATAGATGGTTCAACAGCAAAAGAAAAAATTTCATCGAATTATGCAATTAATATATGTAATTATGAAACAACTAATACTGTATCGTCTCCTTCATCTCCGCCGCTTGATGAAAATAATTGGATTAGACCTACTGGAGGTGCAACATATATAGATAATGTAGAATATTTTATGACGCCTTATCAAGCACCACGACATGGTTCTAATAATGGTACATCTTGTACAACAGTAGCAATCCAATTATTGTTGAGTTATAATAACTATTATAATGATAGAAGAATTATTGCTCCAGAACATTTATTTGGTGATTGGAATAATGGTTCAAGTAATATATTTGATAGAAGCAATTATACTACACCAGATAATAATCCTAATGTTTGTGGTAATCCAAATACAATAGTAAGTGAAATAATTGGTTCAAATCAAGCATTCCATGATTTTTTATTTTCTCAGCAGATAACAGGTTTTTTGACTGATGCACAAGAAGGACTTAAAGACTATTTAGATAATCGTGGAATTGATTACGATATTGAATGTGAAATGGAAACGATTCTACCATTTGATTGGGGTTCAGTTCAAACTATTGACTCTGCCAAAATAACTAGTAAAATCGATGAAGGAAAACCAGTAGTAATTTCTACTGAAGAAAGTTTGAATGGAACGCCATATACAACTCCAACTAGTAGTCAAAGAGCATTTAATCATTCTGTAATTGCATATGGTTATCAAACTTTAGCTCCGTACGCATCTAGTGGAAACAATAATTCTTATTTAGGATATATAGTACATATGGGATGGGATGCAAGTGGTTTAGGATGGAAGACAAATATTTGGACAAATTCTAGTTGGTATTATAGTTATTTATCTATAGATATTAATCATAATCATAATTATAATATTGTAATTAATAATATAATTAATAATAAAAAAATAGAAATAAGATGTGAAGAATGTGGTCATAGAAAATTAGATGATTTATTTGTCCTTTCTGGAAATACTATTACCGATTCAAAATATGATTTAATTGGAGAAATTACAATTCCTAGTAATATAAATGGTATAGAAGTAAAAGGAATAGGATCAGAATCTTTCAAAAACTGTAGAAATTTACAAGGAATAATTATCCCAAATAGTGTAGAATATATAGATTCTGGTGCCTTTGAAAATTGTATATATTTGCAAAGTGTCACTTTATCAAGTAATATAAATAGTATTGGGAACGCAGTGTTTAAGGGATGTGCTAGTTTAGTTAATATAACAATACCAAATACTGTCACAAATATTGATTCTAATGCTTTTGAGAACTGTACAAGTCTTTCAAATATAACGTTATCAAATAATTTATACGCCATAGGAACATCCGCATTCAAAGGATGTATAAATCTTTCTAGTATTATGCTACCTACAAGTCTTCAGTATATCGATGATGAAGCCTTTAGAAATTGTAATTCCTTGAGTTATGTTCGTGTGTTAAAAGAAACATCACCAATTACAAATCTAGGACAAAACGTCTTTACAGGTTGTGATAGTAATTTAGAAATAACTGTTCCACTCAATAGATTAATTGAGTATAAAAATAAAGAATATTGGTCTAGTTATAGAAACAAAATAACCTCAGTAGGTATGTTTGAAGAAATTCATATAGATTGTGAAACCTCTGGTTCGACCAATATTAATTTACAACAAGGTTTAAATCAATGCTATAAAATTAACGTTGATTGTGTCAAATCATATAGAATTAGTGTTATCTCAAATAGTGATGTTAGAATCAAACTATATAACGAAAATATGATATATGTAAATGAAAATACCAATATGCTTGATGAGTACTTAAATCTTGGAATATATTATGTTTTATTTGAGTATACAAATTCTACATCAAGTGGATTCATCAATGTAGATTTTTCATTTAGATGGCCTAATAATTTTATACAAGTAAGTTATAACAATAATACAAATATATTATCAAACCTTCATAATACAACTACTAATACGAAACATGGTCAATTCTGTTATTTAAATAATCAGGGTGAAGGCTTATATAAAATAACATTAAATGCAGGAAATATTACTTACCCAGTTAATACAATAAAAATGTACACAGATTCTAATAGAACTCATTTACTAGATAGATATAATAACCCAGAAGAAACAATTTATGCAACATCACAAGAATGTGAAAATGTAATGTCTGTATATCTACCAACAAAAGGATATTATTATATAGATGTATCATTACCTATAAGCAATTATTCATCTGTAACTTTAAAGATTGAAAAAGTAGAAACGAATAATCTAGATTATACAACTTCACTTTCAAATATTTGCTTTGATGTCCTATTTGAAGTAAATTCGTCATTTAGTAATTTTGAAGAAATAATGATTAGCCATAGATCCAAAATACAACTAGATGTGATTACAAATGGAACAATTACTCAAAACATAAAAGTATTAGTATTCCAAAAAATAAAAGAACCAGGATCTGAACCAGGGGATAGCCACTATTATAATGTAGTAAAATTGGAAGATTATATAACAACTACAAATAGGTCTCCTGTATTTGATATTCTATTTGATGAAGGAACATACTATATAGGATTTATTAATAATAGTAATCATGTTAGTATCAATATGGCGTTAAGAAGAGTAGTAAATCAAGATATTGATATTTATAATACATTAGTGGCAGACCCAGCACTTAACCAAGACTTTACACTTGGAAGTGAAGTAACAGTAAATAACGGTATGTGTAATAGTGATACAATTA
>JAMPDF010000005.1 GCA_023665755.1 Prevotella sp. | reverse complement strand
TTCTTTCAAGCATCCTATATATTATACCAAATTCTTTTTTCTTTGTCAAGAATTTGATACTTTATATTTTTCCCGTTTCAAAAAATTATATCTCTTAGTTGAAATGCTCGTATATTATATCAAATTTTTTTACGCAATGCTATCAATATGCTTTTTTATTTTAAAAAATGAAAGGCCAATTATGAATTGGCCTTAAATGTATTTTATCAATTTACCATTTATTTTATAATTCGAATGGCTTTTTGCATCAATTCGCTTAAACGTTCAGTTTGAAATGTTTTTTCATTTACTATTATTTTACTAATTTCTCTTCTATAATAAATGACATTATTTGCTTTAATTACTCTTCTACCTAAACGAAATTTATTGTTCTCACTTAATTCTCTTGTATAATATGGCAATACCACATTTATATCGGCCTTATTATTATATCCGTTTTGGTTCATATTATACCTCTTTTCTTTTATTTTCCAGCTTTTGTATACACAAATAAATCACTGACTGGTTTATCATCAATAATATTTAAAATGCCACGTCCTAATAAGGAAGCTACCGATAATATCACAAGTCCTTGAATATTTCTTTTTTCTGGTGTTAACTGGGTTGTATTAGTCACCACTAATTGTTCGAGTGGCACACTATTTAGCCTTTCTACTGCGGCACCTGATAAAAGGGCATGTGTGCAACACGCTCTAACTGTTTTGGCACCGCGTTCTTTTAATGTTTTTACAACGACAGAAAGAGTACCAGCAGTATCTATCATGTCATCAATAATAATACAATTTTTACCCTCAATATCACCAATCACATTCATCACTTCTGCGACGTTTGGTCTAGGTCTACGTTTATCTACAATTGCCATTGGAGCATCTAATACCATTGCTAGTTTTCTTGCTCTTGTAGTTCCACCATGATCAGGTGCAACAACAACAATATCTTCAATTTTTTCTTTCACAAAATATTCTGCAAGAATAGGCAAAGCCAAGAAATTATCAATCGGTATATCAAAGAATCCTTGTATTTGATCAGCATGTAAATCTAGACACATCAATCGGTTTGCACCTGCTGTTTGCAATAAATCGGCCATTAATTTTGCAGAAATAGGTTGACGTGGAGCAGCCTTTCTATCTTGCCTAGAATATCCATAATAAGGCATAATAATATTAATTTGATCTGCAGAAGCCCTTTTTAATGCATCTATCATAATCAGCAATTCCATATAATTATCATTCACTGGTGAGTTTGTAGATTGTACAACAAATACAATATGTCCTCTTACAGTTTCTTCTATATTGACTTGAACTTCACCATCTGAAAATCTATTTACTTTACAACTAGATAAAGGGATACCAATATAATCAGCAATCTCTTGAGCAAGAATTTGATTTGAATTAAGTGAAAAAATTTTAATTTTTTTTCCGTGAATTGTAGCCATGTGTTTCTCCTATTTATTTAAATTTTGCTTTACAGCGGTATATATATCATCTGATGTCAGTTGATATTCTTTTAACAAATCGTTATATTTGCCAACTTGGCCAAATCGATCTTTTACACCTATTCCTGTTACTTTTAACGGGTATTGAGCGCAAAGTAATTCACTCACTGCAGAATAAAGTCCACCTATTAGATTATGATTTTCACACGTTATAACGTGTTTTGTTTTTTGAATGGATTTCAAAATCGTTGTTTCATCTAATGGTTTAATCGTATTAACACTAATAAGTTCAGCAGATATTCCTTCTGCCAATAATTTCTGAACAGCCTCTTTTGCTTCTGCAACCATAATCCCTGTTGCTAAAATAGTAATATCAGTTCCTGAAGTAATTACATCTGATTGAAATAATTTAAACTGATAAGTTTCATCAAAAACGGGTTTTGCACTTTTTCTAGGTGTTCTAATATAAACAGGACCTTGGTAATTCATAATTTGTTCAATCGCTTGTTCTAATTGAAAACTATCTACTGCGTCATAAATAACCATTGTTGGAATACTTCGTAATACCGCAACATCTTCAAAACTCATATGTGTACCACCATTTAATTCGGCAGTAATTCCTGGATCCGTTCCTACTATTTTTACATTTTGTTTGGCATATGCAACAGAAACTGCAATTTGATCACAAACTCTTCTTGTAGCAAATGGGGCAAACGTGAAAGCGATTGGCTTCAATCCGTAAGCAGCTAGTCCTGCAGCCACTCCAATCATATTGGCCTCTGCTATTCCTACATCAAAACACCGATTTGGAAAAGCAGAATAAATTGGGCTTGTCCCATTAGGTTTGGCAAGATCCGCATCTAATACCACAATTTTCTCATCTTTTTTCATCAACTGAATTAATTTATTTGATAAAGCTTGTCTAAATTCCATACAACCCTCCTACTTGAGTTCTTCTAATGCTTCAGCAAGCAGTTGTTTAGAGATAGCAGTAGAATGATTATTTACACCTAATTTTTCAACAAAAGAAATTCCTTTTCCTTTAATTGTACGAAGCACAATCATAGCGGGTTTATCCTTTTGTGATTTAGCTTTTTCAATTGCTTGATCTATTGCATCAATATTATTTCCATCAACTGTTTGAGTAAAAAAACCAAAACTATTCCATTTTTCTTGTGGATCAATCAAGGAGTTGATGTCCTTTGTAAAATTATCTATCTGCATACCATTATCATCTAAAAATAATATAAAATTATTCAATTTCATTTGACTAGCATACATGCTTGCTTCCCAAACCTGTCCTTCTTGAGACTCTCCGTCACCAATAATGCAATAAATAGTTGCCTTATCATTCGCTAGTTTCGACGCAATGGCCATACCTACAGCACAAGATATACCTTGACCAAGCGAGCCAGTTGTCATATCTATACCAGGAGTTTTGTTCATGTCACAATGACTTGGTAAATTGGTACCAAATTGATTAAGAGTTAATAACTCTTGATGTGAAATATATCCTTTATGACAAAGTGTCGCATATACTGCTGGACCAGCATGTCCTTTAGAAACAACTAAACGATCTCGAGTAGGCATATTAGGATATTGGGGATCGATATTCATATGTTTATAATACAAAACAGTTAATACATCAACAATAGATAAACTTCCTCCAATATGACCTTGACCAATTGAAGCAATACATTCTACCGTTAATGCACGAATTTCTCTTGCAATTTGTTGCATAATCAAACTCCTTCTTCATTTATTCTATATTTAGTATAACATAATTGACTTTTTTTTGCACATATAAAGTTTACTTTTTATTGAGAAAACGTTTTTTAAATATATCCATTATATACTTTGTATTTTCATAAATGAATACAAAAAGAAAAATGCTATCACTAGCATTCTTCTTCATTGAATTTGTCAATAACAACTTCCTCAAAAAGTTTTCTTGTCTCCTTGTCAATTGGGTGAGCAATATCTCGGAATACACCATTTGACGTTTGTCGACTAGGCATTGCCACAAATAATCCTTCTTTTCCCTCAATAATTCTCAATTCGTGAATGACAAAGCAATCATCAATTGTTACGGATGCAATTGCTCTTAGTCGATTCTCACTTTGAACCCTTTTGATTTTTACATCTGTTATTCTCATATTCCCTTTACCCCTTGTTTCTTTTTACATTTATATTATATCACATGAAAACGTTTTCGTAAAGTGATTGTATTCTTTTTTTGCAAAATTGTTAAAAAAAGAAAAACTAGCTTAATCGCTAGCATCACTTTTTGGTCTCAATATACCTCTTTAAAGGCAATAATTTCTCTTTGATATAAGGGATAAATGTATCATTTTGAATATCACTTTTTTTAATCAACAAGACAACCGTTTTATCTACTAAATGAATATATATATATTCCTTTTTGACAACTACTTTGGTAATATAACTCCAAGGAATAGCATCAACCACCTTAGTTTCATCATCTAACTCTGTTTGAAAACAATACAAGATACCATCCTCACTTAACTGTACATAGATTGGTTCTAAATCTTGTAAATTTTTTTTCATTATTTTCGCCTTAGCAATCCATTTAGAAAATACTAGACTAAATAAAATGGAAACAACTCCTAATACAATAAATAATATATTATATACTAGATGTTCATGTATTCCTTCTGTGCATAAACCATATATACCAAAAAATATGCAAAATGTACCTAAAATAAGTGTACCTATATTTTTACTAAGCGTAGCAAGATACATATTAAAGACAATTAAATCTTCTCTTTTTAAATGTTGTACCATTGTAATTTTGTTTTGATTTTCTTCCATTTTCTACTCCTTTATTATATTTACTAATTGAATCACGAATTCAGGATATTGTTTTTTCAAACAGTCATAAATGTAATCTATATTTGTTCCGAACACCAATAAAGAAGACCCACTTCCTGTCATTTGTACATCAGCAATTTTCCTAATCTCTTCAATTATGGTACCAAGTTGCGAGTATGTCTGTATTGTAGCACATTCTAAATCGTTTTGAAATCGCCTATTTTCTCCCATCAATGTTAATTCTTCATGGGAAAGAGCCGTAGACATCTTTTTTTGATGACGAAATATTTCAGAAGTAGATGCAATCATATTTGGATATACATAGATAAATGGTGAATCAAATTGAAAATGAATAGGTGTAACTTTTTCTCCTATCCCCTCTACAATAGCCGGGCCATCAAATAATGCATAAGGAATATCTGCTCCATACATAGATAATTCACTTAAAAAAGCTGGTTCTTTTACATCTATTTGATATATATCACCAAGGTATTTTAGAATTGCCGCAACATCAGCACTTCCTCCACCAACCCCAGCTCCTATTGGAATTTGTTTGATAATCACAATATCAAATGCATCTTGTATATGATACTTATTCTTAAAAAAAGCAAGTACACGTAGTATAAGATTGTCTTTTTCTGGTGTAAGTGGCGCACCTTGAAATCGTAATGTATCTTCTTGCCTATCATTTTTTTCAATTACAATTTCATCATACAAGGTAATTTTTGCATTGAGCATTTGTAATAAGTGATAGTGTTTCTCATTTTTACCCACTACTCTTAAAATCAAGTTCACTTTTGCATAAGCTTTTAAATTCATATTTTATTCCTTATAACATAATTTTCATTTTACCCTTGGTTTCTATTCCACCAAATGCATCCCTTTTGTTTTCTATCAATTCCAAAACCTGATTAAAATCTACATTTTTATTACATGATGTTGTAGCAACCTTTATAGCAATAATAGCTGGATCATATGTATGTATATTAATCCGTTTAGGAGAAGATGAAAAATTGGCTCCAGATGCTAGTAGCGCCTCAAAATGAGAAGCGCAAGCTCCTACAATAACAACAACAGATTCTCTATCAAAATGTTTTCTAATCATACGCACTGCTTCCATAAAATGTTTAGAATTTTGATAATTGTTTAAATCCTTTATTCCTTTTCCATTATACACATCATGACCCGTAATCACAACTATATCGGGTGTTACAGTAAGTAATACATGTTCTATTTTATTTTTGATGTCTTCTTCATGTAAATACAAACCATCTGATGGGATATTCATTTCCTGATATAGATTTAAACAACTTTCCAAGAATTCTTTATCCCCGTCAATATGAAGAATTCTTCCATATAAAATTTGATGTCTATTTCTTCTTTCTTTTTTCTGCAATACGCGATGTTTTAATGTTTCTTGTGCTTTCGTCTCTTGCAAAATTTGTTCATCTTTTGCTCTTTTTAACAAAGAAATATCTACATCTTTTCGAATACGATGTGTAAATCCTTTTACTGTAGCTATGTTATCTTGTATTTCTTCAATCACATATATATTTTGATCTCCACTAACTAATACGAGATCCTTCTTTTTTAAATCCACGATATTCACCCATATTAGTATATGATGATATCTAAAAAGTTGTTATTTATTTTGTTCAAATGTATGGTAAAACAAATTGGCAAGTTCAACTATAGTAGATACACTAAGCGCTTCTGATCGAATATTTTCATGGATGCCTAGTTGCATCAATAATTCTAATATTTTTTCTTTTGGATAAGGGTATGCTTTTACAATATTATTCATCAATGTCTTTCTTCTTTGCGCAAAAATAGCCCGGTTAAATTTTAAAAAATAATTTAAATCATCTGCTTTGTTTTCAGGTATTTCTTTATATTCTAAGGATACCACACTACTTTCAACACCGGGTTCCGGATAAAAAGAATGAGGATAAACTGGAAATAATAACTCTGCTTTTGTAAAGTATTGTATCAATACACTTAAACTATTGTAATCTTTTGTGGATGGTTTTCCACATAATCTTTTAGCAACTTCTGTTTGCATCATCACTATCATTTTTGATACTAAACGAGTCTCTTCAAGAATTTTTATTAAAATGGGCGTTGTTATATAATATGGCAAATTAGCAACTACATAGATTGGCTTGTTATCAAAATACATCGAAAAGTCTTCATTCAATACCCGGTTTAAAATATCATCTTGTATAATTTTAACATTTGAAAATGATTTTGTTTGAAGATGTTCGACCATTTGACTATCTATTTCATAACATAAAACTTGATTGGCCTTGCATTGCAAACGTTCTGTCAAAAATCCGAGTCCAGGACCAATTTCCACTACATTGATATCGTTTGTAATTTCTGCAGCATCTACTATTTTTTCGAGGACATTTTCATCTAATAAAAAGTTTTGACCATACTGTTTTTTTACAACAATATTTTCCTGATTTAAAATTTGTTTTACCTTTTCTTTTGTCATATTTTTATTCTACCTTTTATATATTATACCATAAAGACAAAAAATCGCAAAAAGATTACTTTTTTGCGATTCTCTTTTTTTAATCTTCTTCGTCATCATTATCATCTTCAGAGACAATAACCATACCGCCACCGAATTCTTCATCTAAAGATTCATAAGCATCTGCTAATTCATCATCCATATCTACTAAATCGTCTATATCTTCTTTTTCAAATGAATCTGCTATTTTTGAACGTTTCTCCTTTTTAGATTCTTGTTCTATCTCATCGAAAGACTCAAATGCTTTTGCCAAATCATCATCATCATCATCTTCTTCGTCATCTTCTTCTACTTTTGACTCATCCTCATCAAACATATCATCTTTCAATTCGTAGTTCTTCACTTCTTCGTCATCTTCATAAATATCATCGTATTCTCCACCTTCTTTATCTAAAACTGAAGTTGGTTGACGATCTTTCAAATCCCATGTGTCATCACCACAATACACAAAATATCCTGATTGCATAAAATCTAAAATAAATTGTGGTGCAAGTTCTTTCGCAAGAGTAACCTTTACTCCTTTAATTTCCATTACCTCTTTTACAATGGATAACATTTTTTGAGGTTTTTTCTTTGCATCAAGCAATTCAATAGCAATCTCTAATAATGACTTATCTTTTTCTTTACTACCCATATAGCCTCCCAATACACATCTATTTTGGTTTTATTATCTTTAAGTTATCTTATTATACTATACTTTCTGTTTTTTTGCAAATTAAAATAGTTTTTATTTTTAGTTCTTTTCATACTGCCACTTTATATATAGTTCATGTTGACGATTTTCTTCTTTATCATTTTCAGTTTGATAAACAATTCTAAGTGAACGACTATCTATTTCTAAAGTTGTTGTATAAGTAGACATTTCTAACTCATAATTAAAATCCGTTTTCATTATAGCCTGTGTAACACTACCTACTTGATACTCAATATGCGTACGAATTTCTCCTAATCTTTTGAGAATAACCCTAGGGATATGGTGGTCCATTTCAATAATCGTGGGTGTATTTCCTTCTAATTCTTCTTTGAATAAAAGTCTTGTTTTTTGTTCTTGTTGATCTAAAATGCCTTTTGTTTCAAAGTAGATTTCTGTTCCATCTGTTTCGCTCAAATGAAAGATAATCTGGACTGCTTGTTTCATCTTCTCTCCTTTATGTTTTATAATATAAGATATATCAGAATAATTGCAAGCCCTGGAATACGAAGCATACCTACAATTAATAGTGTATATATATTAATAGGTACATTTAAATTAAAAAATGAACCCACAAAATTAAAAACAAATAAAATGACTATACCAAATAAAAAGGATTGTAATAACCATTTTAAAAACTTTACAAATTTCATATGCTTCACCCATATCATCTTATGATGACTTAGTTTGAAATATGTATCCTATCTATTTTAACTCCGTTTTCTTTTCCTTTTTTTGCTCATATGCATTTATATCTGTTCGATTGGTCGTCAAATACGTTATGGAAACGTTTTGATGATCGATAGCATAGACATCACTATATTCATCATTTATGACATTTTCTACAGCTGGATGACCTTTTAGATAAAATAGGCCATCATCTTTCATCACGTAGTTTGAATCAAAAGGAAGGATCCCTTGATGGGTAAATTGGATTGCCCTTGGATGATTAGGTATGTTAATGTTTAATACTTTATTTTTTTCTAACAAATGATTTTCAATCATATAAGGAAGAAGAATATCTAAATATCGGCACGCATCAAAGGATTCACAACTACACGACAAGGCGACTCCACAGCTTCCCGATAAACTTGCTTCAAATGTTGCGCCAACAGTACCAGAATATAAAATATCATTACCCAAATTGTATCCTTTGTTAACACCTGAAAAAACAATATCCGGTTGATAACTAAAATGATGTATAGCAACTTTTACACAGTCTGCTGGGGTACCTGTTACAGTATAGGTAGGTATACCTTCTAATAAATCCTTATTCTTTTGAATATCTATACCTGTTTTTAGTGTTATGCGATGTGAAACTGCACTCATTTCACTTTTTGGCGCTATTATCCAAATTTGATTTCTTGCAATATCAAAATATTTATATATATATTTTACAAGTAACTCTAATCCTTTGCTTTGAATACCATCGTCATTCGTAATTAAAATATTCATATTATATACAATCTGGATGATCTTTCTGATAAAGTTCAAGTTCTTTATCTAATTCTTTTAAAAGCTGCTTCATTTCTTGTTTAGAATAAATGGTGGCTCCCGCTGCAACCAAATGCCCTCCGCCTCTAAAATGAGTAGCAATGTGATTAATCGAAATAAATCTTGCACGGATTCTTACTCTAATTTCATTTTCTGGTCGAACCAAATCGTCTGTACAATTCGGATCTTCTGATAACATTTGATCAACAAAGGCTACCCATATAAGCGATCCTTTGATTCCATCTAAGCAACTCACTAAATTGGCTGCTTCTTCTTTGGTAACATGAAATTTTTCCATCATTTCTTGAGTAAAGTATATATATGCAACGCCATGTTTCGTCCTTTTAAAATGTTGATACACATATCCTTGTAACTGATAAGTCGTATCATCTTTCATATATAATCTCGTATATAATAACTCTGTATCTACACCTTGTGATAATAAATAACCTGCTTGATAAAAAGTCTCTTCGTTAATGCCACGATATCTAAAACGACCTGTATCCGTTACAATACCAAAAAATAAGATATTGGCAATTTTTTCATTTATTTTCCAGTTCCACTTTTGAATAAGTCTAGTAATCATAACTGCACAAGCAGGAGACTTAGGATCCACATAATTGATATCTCCATAATCACTTGAATCATCATGATGATCAATTTTAATAATGTACTTCCCCAATTGATAACGTGAATCACAAATACGATAATCTGCACCAGTATCTACCACAATTACCAAAGCATCATTATATAAATCATCACTTACTTCATCTAAACTACCATATGGTAACGTATATTCAGGTATAGTATCCCCTACCGCATATACTTCTTTTTCTGGATAATTATATAAAATAGCCTCTTTTAAACCATTTTGACAAGCAATACAGTCGCCATCAGGACGAATATGTCTATGGATAATAATACGTTGATATTCTTTAATTTTTTGTAATATTTGTGCTTGCATTTTGATTCTCCTTTATACTCTTTTCTAATAATTTTACCGCTTCTTTGACAAACGATAAACTAGGTAATGTACATCCACTAGCTTGCATATGTCCACCGCCACCAAAATAAGAAGCAACAGGATTAATATTGATACCATTTGAACGAAACTCACAATATACTTCTCCTGTTTCATCCTCTGTGAAATTAGCCCAAACCGAAATTCCTTCAATCCCTGCCATAATATTAACCATTCCTCTAGAAATATCAAAAAGAGGTAAACCATATTTTTTTACTTCTTCTTTCGTATTGACTAAATAAGCAACACCTGATTTAGTTACCTTGAATTTAGATATTAATTTTGCACGAAGTTTAATGTTTGCCAATTTTTCTGTATATAATTTGCTATATATATATTCTGTATCAATACCACATTCCATTAACTTGGATACGGTTTGATAGGTATGACTCGTTGTTTGAGCATAGCGAAATCTACCACTATCTGTAATAATACCTGTAAATAAACTAGTAGCAGCTGAAGATGTCAGTTGCAACGGAGTATTGATAATTAAATCGGCAATCATTCTAGAACAAGATTCATAACTTGTATCTACAAATGCCATATCCCCATAAGATCCTTGAGGTAAATGGTGATCAATTTTAATGAGATAATCTCCCAGTCGATATCTTTCATCACTAATCAATTTTTCAGCCCCACAATCACAAACAATAACAAGTGCTTTGGAATATAAGTTATCTTCAACTTCATCCATTTCTCCCATCCATGCATATCGCTCCATCATGTCCCCGGTCATTTTTACGCATTTATTTGGAAAGGTGGATAATATGGCATTTTTGAGCCCAATTTGCGATCCTAATGCATCTCCATCTGGTCTAGTATGCCGGTGAATAATAATTGTATCATATTCTTTTATTTTATTGTATATTTTTTCAAACATAAATTCTACTCCTCATTATGAGGTATTATAACATAGAAACCCATTTTTAGCAAAGAAAAAGGTTATGGACGTTTATCCATAACCCTTTTTAAATACTATTCAGCAAATGTAACTGTAATAGAAGTAAATCTCATTTGTTTTACAGTAGCAAATATCATACTATCTAAACCTTCACTTGCAGTAAAAGTCCAAACATTATTTGCAACAGCATAAGATAATTTTGCACTATTTGCATCTAATGAAAAGTCTACACTAGTTGGAGATTTTCCACCTAAATCAGTAAATGATACACTAGAAATTTTCTTTCCATTCTTAGCTACAATTTGCACACTTGCACCTTGATAAATTCTACATTCATCATACGAATTTACAGTATCATTAGTAGATTTATTTTTACTAATAATAATTGTAAAATCTTCAGTTTCAATTGTTAATACATTATTTACAAGTGTACCAGAATATTTTTGCCATGTATATACAGATGAACCTGCAGGAAGTGGTTTTTCTTCAGGTAATTTATATACTTCTTGATTCAATTGAACTAACCAACCATTCTTAATTTGAGCAGTACCCTTAAAGTTATTAGCTACACCATAAAGTACAACTACATCTCCTTCTACAGGTTTCTTAGTCATTGCATCATATCTAGTAGAACCATCAGCTGCATAAGTACCATAGATAGTAAGTTCTTCGCCATTCTCATTTATGATAACCATATTACCATAAGTTGCATTTGTAATTGTTTTTACAAATCCAATTACAAAATATTTATCAGTTGTGCTATCATCAGCATTAGGTACTAACCCTTTAATTTCAGCAAATGAAGTAGTTTCATATTCTGTTTTTAATTCAGGTTTTTCAACTACAGTTCCCTTAACAAAAACACTAAATTCTTTAGTATATGCAACACCTTTATATGTATAAGTTGCAACTAATACTACTGTTGTATCTGTTTCAGGGAAAGTAAGTGTTACAGCATTTCCGTTTAAGGTAATAACTGCACTATCTTCTTTTAAAGACCAAACAAGACCTTCAAGTGTAGGAAGTTCAAAATCTTCTGTTGCCTCAGTAGGTACAGTTAATTTATTTAATTCTGCATTAGCAACCATTTCATCATTTAATTCTACACTATTTATAATAAAGTTAAAGTATCCAGGTACTTTTACACCTTCAACTGTTTTTGTTGAATAACTAATAGGCATAGCGTATACAGTAAGTGTAGCACCATCTGTTAAATATTGTTTCACTTCATCAAGTGGGAAAGAGAAACTCAAAGCAACAGTTGATCCTTCAAGTGTAGCATTGATATAGTTACCAGATACGGAAACTTTTACAGTCATTTTTACAAGTGGACCAGCAAAATTATATGTTCCAGCAACAACTTGTGCCCATGCAGCATCTAATTGTTCAGGAGTCCATTCAACTGCTTCAGCTAAAGTATAACTAGGTGCACCTTCAAGTGTTTCATAAGCTATAGGGTTACCTACTTGATAACAAGTTGATTCATCTGGATAAACACCATATACACCACGAACTTTTACATAATCACCAATTTTAACGCTAACTGCTTTATTTGTATAAACTAAGATAGAACCAGTTTCGTCAGTAAGAACAAATCCTCTTGCATAAACTGCAGAAACTAAACCTTTTAAAGTTGCATATGTTTTAAGTTCAGCAGCTTTATATTCAGCAACAGTTAAAACATTTTCTTCTTTTAATACAGTCAATTCTAAAGTTACTTCTTCAGATAATTCACCACAAGTAATTGTTGCAGTAAGTGTTACTTTACCATCTTCAACAACAACTAATTTACCATCTACAACTAATCCTTCAACACTTGAAGTCCAGTTTACATTTACACCATCTATTTTTACTTCTGGGTAAGAGAAATCTTGACCATTATAGTAACTTGGAAGTAAATTTGCATTTTTAATTGCGTCTACTGCATTTGCTAATTTTTGTTCATCAGATAATGATGGAGCAGGTGCATCAAGAGGAGTTGTTCCATCCCATAATACACGATATACATCATTAGATGAATATCTGTCGATTGTAATACAGTTAATGTATACATATTTACCAACTAAAGCATCCATTACTTTGGTTTGTTCTGCACCATCTGTTGCATAATGATAAATAGAAATTTTTACTCCTGTGTTAGGATCTTCTAATGCATATTTATCGCCGCAACCTAAATCTTCTTTTAATACTTTTGCATATAGTTTGTAAGTACCACCAGAGAATCCATAAAGTCCTTCAACATTTAAAACTCTCTTTGCTTCTGTTTGGCTAGCAGTTAATAGACTTGTATATACAGAAATTTCTTGATTTACATATTCATTTAATACAATTTCGCTTGTTTTCTTGTATTCTTCTTTTGTAATAGGATTTTGTAATGTAGTACCTTCTTCTACTTTATCTAATGAAATTTCAGAACCAAATTCAACATTACCATAGTAAGAGTAAACTTGACCTTTTACCGATACTAAATCGCCAACTTTGTACTTACTAGCCCAGTCGCCATAAACAACCATTGAATCAGTACCATCAGAAATAACCATTGATTTTGACCAAATGTATAATACTCTTGCATAAGTCATACAGAATTTAGCACCTTTAGAATCATTGGTATTTAATGCAATATTTCTTTCTTTCAAATCATTTAAAATCATTGTTTTAATATCACGGATTGAACCAAATTCTGGTGCATCAACAGCTTGAACATTAAATTTGAATTCTTTTTTATCATTTACTACTTCATCATCTACTTGTTGAGAAGCAACAACAGTTAAAGTAACTGCGGCTGCGCCATTTTCAACACATGGATCGTAAAAACTTGGTCTATTTACCGTAGCTTGAACTTTGTTATCGGTTACAGTAGTACCTACTTCAATTAAATCTGTTGCGCTACTTGACCAATCAATAGTTACATTTGGATAGTTTTTATTTGCTTTTACTACTTCAAAACTACTTGTAGTACTATTTAATAATTGATCAGAAAAGAATATCTTATCTAACAAATTAGCAATATCTTTTTTTGCTTGTTCTACCTTTTCAGCATGAGTAGGCTCAGTTGGATTAGTTGTTACACAACCAACTACTCCAAGAGCAAAAGTAAATACAGCACAAATGGCTACGAACATTTTACCCAATTTGGTAAATTTCATCTTTTTTTCCTCCTAGAAATTTATTCGTATTTGAATTTTTATATTTAAATTTTCAAGATTAGAAAATTTAAACCTAAGTGAATTACTCTGCAAATACAACATCATCCATACTTGATAATGAAAGTTGGATGTGTCCATTTGCATAGTCATTGCCTGGCGCTTCTGTTGCACCATTATAATATGCGACAACACCTGTAATGGATTTGAATGTCTTACCTGAAAAATAAGATCCACTTAAAATTTGTCCATTAACATAGTCACCATAATATTCATCCCAAATGAGTCCTATTAAGCATACATTTTGATCAACACGCACATTAAACTGTTTAGTATTGCCTTTTTCATCTTGATATGAACAATATAGTGTAAAGGATGAATTATTATCAGAATCCTTATAACCTGTCACCTTTAAATTTTCCAAACGTACTAAAGAGCCAATTTTCTTATAATTGTAAATATCATCAATATTGCTAATAACCTCGTCTGTTACAACAATTTGATCTTGTGCATTAAAAGAATATACTTTAATATTAGAATTAGAGGTTACATCCGTGATTTGCAAAGAACCATAATAATAACCAATTTTTCCAGTAACTTGAACATAGGCTCCTTCTACCAAAGAAGATAAGGAATTATAACCACCATAAACATATATACCATAATATTGATTTGTTTCGGCATCATATTGTTGCAAATATGCATTCGTTGTACCAATTTTTCTAACAACAATACCACTCACCTTTACAAGTGGTGATGTAAATCCATCTCTTTGTCCATTGACCATTTCTTCAGTGCCGTATTGTTCTCTTAACTGACGAATGGACATTTCTTTTCCTTCTGTAGAATAATCATAATTTACATCAGTTTCTCCCCAAACTCTTAATTTGTGATGAACTGAAATATCATAAACCGCATCATTGAAATACTTTTCGTATTGCGTACCAGAAGCAGATTTTACTTTAGCATATCCTAGTTCTGCGAGTTCAAGATTGACAAGTCTTGAATCTCCACTAGGCCATACCAACCAAATCCAAGCCAAATACCTTCCAGTAGTATCTAATCTTTCGTCTAAATTTTCCGCTTGTAGGACAATTTTAGCTCCTTCTGCAAGCGCAGTTTGATATAGTTGTTTATTGTATTTAGAAGCTGCAAATCCCCATGGTTCAATTCTATATGTGGATTCTGGAGTATTAATTCCATTATAACGAATAGTTACTTCATCGCCTTGTGTAGTTTGAAATACTGTTGTATCTCCATCTACATAACGAATCACTTTACTTACTTCACCAATACCATCTTTAACAAAGCTTTTATCTTTGTAATCTTGTGTTAATTTTAAACTATCTGTTTGAGGTGTTTTCCAATCATACGTTTCACTAGTTACTTTATCTTGATCATCATCAGGTTTTGGAGTTGGTTTATCTGTTTTACAACTTGTAAATACCATTGTTAACATCAATATAGCGCAAAGTATTCCTATTTTTTTCAATACTTTCATCATTTCTTATCTCCAATGAGAATTAGTCATTCATAATTGAATTATAAGCGTCTTTATAAACATTGTCGATTGTTGGGGCAGGTGTACCATATAAAATTCTTTGTACAATAGTTTCAGCTTCATCACGTGCTCTTGATGAACTTGGGAAAGCAATATTTGTATAGAACCAATCTTGTTGTGCAAGACCTGCTTGTTTTGCTTTTGCAGCAATAGTTTGATTAACAATTTGAGATCCATCACCTGCAATAGTGATACCTTTTACATGATTTTGATAAGCTTCTGAATTTAATACGTCTTTTCGAATTGGGAAATATGAAGTTTCTAATGCCCAAGTAAGTACAGATTCATAACTTACCATATGTTTTAACCATAACCAACCACCTAATTCTTCTTCTTCATTAACACAGTCAAATAAAGAAACATTTGTACCTTGTTGAATAACTTGTCCATTATTTTTATCATATTGTGGAACAGATGCAACACCAGTTGTAAACTTTGTAGTTGTAGATTGTTGACCATCATTGTAACTTGCACCAGCAGAAGAACCAATTGTCATAATACATTGTCCATTCTTAAACGCATCAGAACAATAGTTTGCACCAAAAGCCGTAGTTGTTGCAATATAACCTGCTTTATAGTTGTTTAAATACCATTCCATTGCTGATTTTGATTTAGCTGTATCTTCTGCATTATAACCAAATGCATTAAAACGACCAACACCATTTTCATCAAATGCTGTATAATTTGCACCATATTGTTGTGTAAATGTGATAAAAAGATTTGCTTCTGAATCATAACCCATTGCATATACTAAAGATTCACCATAAGTGGCAACAGCTTTTTTATATTCATTAGTTTGTTTCCATCTCTTAGCAATGTCAATTACTTCATCCCAAGTTGTAGGAACATTCCATTTGTATTTTGTAAACATATCTTCGTTATAGTACATTAATTCAGTTGATTTATTGAAAGGTAATGCATAACGTGTACCTTCTTTATCATAAATTGTTCCTTCATTCCAGAATCCTTCAATGAATTGAGCTTTTTCTTCTTCTGTCATACCATATTTTGGATCATCTATATATTGGTCAAGTGATTGTAAAGCCTTACCACTCAAATATAAAGAAACATGGTCAGGATAAGTTTGTGCTGCTGTAGGTGCATCACCTGCTGCAATACTTGATGTAATTGTATCTCTTAGTGTATTGTAATCGCCAAAAGAAGTTAATTCAACTACATATTTTCCTTCATACTTCTTTTCAAAGTCTGCTTTAATTTTTTCTAAAACAGTTGTCAAGGCAGCTCCATTAGCATGCCAATATTTGATTGTAATAGCATCTGGATTAACTGGTAGATTGCCATCGTCTGGCTTCTTATCTCCACCACCTGTTTGATTACATCCTACAAAAGTAAATGTAATTGTAATCATTAGCAAAAGAATTGCAATTTTAGTAAACTTTTTCACTTTTTTTACCTCACCTTATATTTTTTTATTTCTAAAACATTTGTTTGTTTTAGCCCTTGATACCACTACGCGAAACACCTCTCATTATGTATTTTCTAAGTAAAACAAACATAATTAGAAGTGGCGCAGTTACTACTGCTGCTGCAGCCATCTGTCTACCTTGAACAGAACGTCCCTCTGAATCAGAGAAACCAAGTCTTAAACCGGTAGTAATTAATCGCTTATCGGCACTACGTGTAATCATCATTGGCCATACATAAGCATTCCATGAACCCATTAATTTCAAAATTGTAATTGTAATTAATGTTGGCATTGCAATTGGAACCATAATTTTAATTAAATATTTTAAATCACTTGTTCCATCCACTTTTGCCGCATAATACAATTCATTTGGAATTTGTCTGAAATTTTGTCTCAATAAATAAATATAATAAACACTAATCAAGAATGGGACAATCATTGCCCAATAAGAATCTATACCCGTTATACCTAAAAGGTCTTTTGCTGTTTTAGTAACGGTAATATAGTTGGTAATAACCATCATTTCTCCTGGAACCATCATTGTAGCTAAGAACAAAGTAAATAAAAACTCACGTCCTGGAAATTTAATTCTAGAAAAAGCAAATGCCGCCATAACGGTAGTTACTAGCGTTCCTATAGTAGAAACAACACCAACAACTAATGTGTTATACATATATTTCCAAAGATCAAATCTAGCTTGAAATTGTTCAAATGGAATATTTTTTCCAGAAGTTTCCCATTGATATTTTGCACTTAATACATATTTATAGTTTTCCCATGCAAATTCTTTTGGAAAAAAAGTTGGTCGAAGCAAACTAATTTCTGCTTCTGTTTTAAGAGATGTAATGATCATCCAATAAAAAGGTAGCAGCATAAATAGTGCAAAGAAAATCAAAAAGCTATATGAAATCACATATCGAATGACCTTTTGTGATTTCTCTCTTTTAATTGTTTCATCAACTGTTTCATAAAAATTCTTGCCATCTGCGCATCTTTCGATATTGTGATGGTTTTTTTTCATTTTTGTCAAAATAACAACAAGTATTATACATAAAATTAATATCCACATAAACAATCACCTCTAATAATGCACTTTTTTCTTACTAACATAACTATTGATGGCTGTAAATATCATAATGATGATAAAGAGAATAACTGCTCCAGCTGCTGCAAGAGAAGTTTGTGGATAACCACCAATAGATTGTTCTTTTGTTTTTTGATAAATATACCATACAACCGTTGCCATATTATTTTTTTGTCCGACAGACTGTGCATTATCACCAAATATAGCTACAACAGATGTATATTCTTTAAAAGCACCAATAAATGAAGTAATTAATAAATAGAAAATTTGTGGAGATAATAACGGAACGGTAATGCGCATAAAAGTTCTTGCTTTAGTCGTGCCATCAATTTGCGCTGCTTGATAATATTGTTTATCAATACTTTGTAATGAACTTAATAAAATAAGCACCTTAAATGGAAGTGAATTCCATACAATATAAGCAAGAAGCACAATCATCGAAGTAAACCATTGGGCATTAAAGAAGGAGTGTGTAAAAATACCTTCTCCAATTAATGCTGCTTTGGTATTACCTCCAAGCCAGTTGATACTACTTCCACCAAGTGAAGTAATCAATGTATTCATTAAACCTTGATGTGATTCAAACATAACTGAAAATACCATACCAATGGCAATTGTATTGGTTACATATGGTAAGAAAAAGATTGTTTGTAAAAAGCGTTGAAGTGGTTTAATTGAATTAAGTGCTACCGCAATCAGTAGTGAAAGTGTAATAGATACTGGTACTGACACAAACACAATAACCATTGTATTGATTAAATATTTAGGGAAGTTATTTCCTTCTGAAAATAGTTTAATATAATTTCCAAACCCCCAACTTTCAAAATTCTTTTCATTGGTAATTAGGTAATTATAGCCTTCTTTAAACGACATTATAAACGTATTTACAATTGGATAAAAAGTAAAAATACCTAGTAAAACAATTGCAGGTAGAAGGCATAGCATTCCCTTTAAGAAGTTTATACTCTTTTTTCCTTCAACCATGCTATTGTACTCTCACTTCTGTTAATTTATCAAATACAAAACATTTATTTGGCTTTACAGCAACCTTTATTGTTTCGCCTTCTTTCACTTCTACATTAGCATCAATAATAATACGGAAATTTTCTTTTTCTGATGCAGGGTTTGTTGCAACAATCGATTTATCTCTACCAATATATTCTACTTGTTTAACAACTACCGTCATTTGTGCATCTGGATTAATTTCGAAACCTTCAGGACGAATTCCTATTGTGACTTCTTGGTCTTTCAATGAGCTTGTACCTATTTTTTCTTCACCAACATATAAATCGCCATTTTGAATCTTACCACTAAAAATATTGATTGGTGGAGTTCCTAAGAATTTAGCAACAAATTGGTTAACTGGTTGATCGTATACTTCTTGTGGATTGCCTCTTTGTTGTTCAACGCCTAATTTCATAACTACAATTTCATCTGATATACTCATTGCCTCTTCTTGGTCATGGGTAACAAATACTGTAGTAATCCCTGTTTCTCTTTGAATACGTTTGATCTCTTCACGGGTTTGTAGACGAAGTCTTGCATCCAAATTAGAAAGTGGTTCATCTAGTAACAATACTCTTGGTTCTTTAACCAATGCCCTAGCAATGGCTACGCGTTGTTGTTGTCCACCAGAAAGTTGTTTGGGTTTTCTATTGAGTAATTCCTCAATACCAACTAACTTAGCATATTTTACTGTTCTTTGTAAAATTTCAGCTTTAGGTAATTTCATATTTTGAAGAGGGAACATAATATTTTGTTTTACTGTCATATGCGGGTAGAGTGCATAATTTTGGAAAACCAAACCAATCCCTCTTTTTTCTGGCGATAATGTTGTTACATCTTCATCGCCAAAAAAAATTTGGCCCGAACTAGGTTCTAACAAACCAGCAATCATATACAATGTTGTTGATTTACCACAGCCTGACGGACCAAGTAAACCGATTAATTTTCCAGATGGGATGGTAATATCTAAATTATCAACTGCACGCACCTCGGAATTTTTATCGGCAAAAATTCTTGTTAAATTGACTAAGCGAATGTCCATAAAAATTATCCTCCTGATTTCAGAAACGCTCGTTTCCATTCATCATACTTATTTTACCACAATCTACAATTTTTTGCAAATTATATAGACCTATTTTGTTTTTTTGTTCACGTTTTCACTATTTTCTATATAAAAACAGTGGAAACAACAAATTATTTCCACTGAAATTATTATTCAATTTTTTCCTACTTTCCCAATATTAACCATGCTACTAATAAGATAATAAATACACACGCAACACCTACAACTGTCTTTAGTGCTTTACGAGCTACTCGAATCAATCCAATAATAGAAAGCAAAGCAATTATTACCACCGCAATTAACTTTAAAAAGCCTGGTAAAGACAAAAAAGGATTCAAAATAATGTCTGAAACTTTTTCTCCCGTTTGATTCAACCAATCAATTATTACGCCTAAATACATATTTTTTTCCTCCTTTATGATTTACTATTGACCCTAGAATCAATCGCCCTTTTGAGTGTAAGTTCATCAACATATTCAATATCTCCGCCGGCTGGTAAACCATATCCAATTCTTGAAACAACCACATTATCTTTTTTCAATATTTTTTCTAAATATAATGCTGTTGTTTCTCCACTTGGCGTAAAACTAGTCGCAAGAATTACCTCTTTTACATTTTCATTGATTCTTTTTTCCAAATTATCTATATTTAAATCATCAGGTCCTATTCCCTCTAAAGGCGAAATAAGTCCTTTTAATACGTGATATACACCATTATATTGACCTGTTTTTTCAATAGCAAATACATCTTTTGTATCCTTTACCACCATAATTTGCGAATGATCACGATAGCTACTATTACAGATTTCACAAATGGGTTGATTGCTTAAAACACCACATATTGCACAATGCGTTAATGTTGATTTAATCCGAATCAGTTCATTTGCAAATTCAGCAACCTCTTCTTCAGTCATTTTTTCAATAATATGGTATGCATATCTTTGAGCAGTTTTTTTTCCAACTCCAGGTAACTTTTCAAGATGCTTGGCTAAAGGATCTAAAAATTTAATTTCACTCATACACTATCCTTTTATATAGGGTCTAGAAACCACCAAACCCACCTAACAATGCTTGATATTTTTGCATCTTTTCTTCTGTAAAGCGACTAATCTCATCTTGCGTTTGATGTGTTGCCGCAACAATCATATCTGCTAACATTTCTAAATCTTCTTTATCTGTTGCGCTGAATCCTTCTTCAAACGTAATTTGTTTTAATGAGTTATCCCCCATCATTGTCACTGTAACAACACCACAAGTAGCTGTAAACTCTGTATTTACAATTTCATCTTGGGTTTTTTTCATATCTTTTTGCATTTGTTGCACTTTTCTAATCATTGCTTGATTCATATTATCTTTCCTCCTCTACTTTTGCTTTTCCAAAAAAGCGTTGGGCTTGATGAATAGTATCATTTTGTCCCTTATTTACCTGATCATAATTGACCACTACCACTTTTAACTCTGGGTTATGAATAGGTGTTAATTTAGGATAACGAATACCTACACCCACTTGTCCCACATATTCAGATCTTTTTTCTTGCCATGTATTTTCAGGAAGCGCCAAAAAATCATAATCTTTCCCAAAAGCAATTCGTAATACTTGTTTGGCGTCAACATGATTTTTAGGTTCCATCAAATGATTACATATCATTGCAGTAGGATATACTACTATTAATTCTCTTTGACCATTGGCTACCAATTTTCCATCTAATAAAATTTTAGCTACTGGTTCTAATACAAAACCAACCTTATCCGCAAGTCGATTCCATCCCGCAATCAAGCGTCCCTTTTCTTCACGGCATTCTTGACCACGAGCTTCATGTAATATTCTTTCAATAATACGAACATCATATACATTTTTAATCGTTTGAATTGTTTTTGACTCATTGGTCTCGACTACTTTAGGCTCCTCAACTGGTCTAACATACGTTTCTGTTTGTACCTTTGTTTGAATAGGCGCCTCCACAACTGGCTTCGTTGGTTTCGTTTCTAAAGTTTTTAGTTTAGATTGTACCACTTGTAGTTTCTCGTTTTGTTCTTGGTCCGTTGTTTGAAGTAATACAATTTGATTGGATAATTCCTCTGCTTGTTTTAACATACCAGAAACCTTTTCCTCCATTGCTTGAAGCTTGCTTTCTAATTCTACTATCGCATTTTCATCCTTATTTTGATGAAATTCTTGTAAAGCTTTAATAATAGTAAAATAATTATCTTTTAATTCAGCAACCTCTTGCATCATTTCACTATTTTCTAAAATAGATGGGGTAACAATAGGATCTGGCTGAGTAGCACTAGATTCTGTAATCAATTCAACATATTCTTCTAACACTTGAAGCCTTTCTTCTAAATCAGTTGTATGATGGACTGGTCCTATATCTTCTTTTGCTTTTTCTAAGTGATTTACTTTTTCTGTTAATGCTTGCATTTGTTCTATTACTGGCGTTAAATCAGGGATATTTTCTGTCAAATCACTTGATTGCTTTTCATATTCATTCTTTATTTTTTCTTCAATGATTTGTATTTTTTGTTCTAACACTTGAATTTGTGTATTTACTTGTTCTAGGGATGCATCTTTATTTTCTTGATCCTGATCTTCTACATGAATTTCTACCATTTGTTTGGTTATTTCTTGGATTTTATTCTTTATTTCATCGATATCTTTTATTTCTTTTTCGTTAGAAGAAGCATCTAACAAACGGATTTTATCTTCTAATTCATCTAACCGGATTGTTAAATCGCCTGGTAATAGACTATTTTTAGAAGATACTTCTTCTATCATATCCATCTTTGACTCCATTTTTTCTTTGAAATTAACCAAATCTGCTTTCTCTAATTCCATTGTAACTTTTTTTATTTTAGCATCTATATTATTGATTCTTGTGTCATAATCTTGGCTAGCATAATATCCACCACTATGATTTTCTCCTATAGCTGACTCCAGTTTTTGAATTTTACCCAATATATCAATATCTTCTTCAGCTGAATTGATAATTTTTAATATGCCTACTTCTAAATATATTTTTTGTGAATTGGTAAAACGAATCTTATTTTGAATATCAACAAATACATCGATATAATAGAATAATTCTTTTTCACTAATTTTAGTTGC
This sequence comes from Prevotella sp., assembly GCA_023665755.1. Classification (GTDB taxonomy): domain Bacteria; phylum Bacillota_I; class Bacilli_A; order ML615J-28; family CAG-313; genus CAG-313. The sequence continues at coordinate 45,885 of JAMPDF010000005.1, read as the reverse complement.
AAAAGTAATAAATGCATCATAATTATATATATTTTTAGTTTGATCTACCCCTGAAATATTTTTATATAACAAGGTATCGCGACAAAATTGAATTGCTCCACCAACTACTCTAGAGACTTCTTTTCCGCTATCTATCAATTCATTAATAATACCTATAGATAAACTAGCATTTTTTTCTTTTAATGCATCCATTAATTCTATCAATTTATGAGTAGAGATTTTACCCGTAACACTGCTTACATCCTCTACTTTTATAACACCATTACTATACACATTCGCTTGATCTAAGATACCTAATGCATCACGCATACCACCTTCTGCGCTTTCAGCTATAGCACGAAGGGCATCATCTTCGATTTCAATATGTTCTTTTTCGCAAACTGATTTTAAGTTGTGTTCTATTTCTAAATTAGATAATTGCTTAAAATCAAATCTTTGACATCTTGACAAAATAGTTTGGGGAATTTTATGAGGTTCCGTTGTTGCTAAAATAAACATGACATGTAGGGGCGGTTCTTCTAACGTTTTAAGTAATGCATTAAAAGCAGCAGTACTTAACATATGTGCTTCATCGATAATGTAGACTTTCTTTCTGAGCATACTTGGTAAAAAATTCACTTTTTCCAGTATTTCTCTCATTTCATCTACACCATTATTACTTGCGGCATCTAGTTCAACTATATCTGTGGTTTCATCACGAGCAATAGCTAGACAATTCCTACAAGCATTACAAGGCTCACCATCAATCGTATTTTCGCAGTTGACTGCCTTAGCCAATATTCTTGCTATTGTTGTCTTTCCTATCCCCCTAAGACCACTGAATATATATGCATGTGATGTTTTTTTCTCCACCACCGCATGTTTTAGTGTCTGTATAACGTGTTTTTGGCCTACAACTTCTTGAAATTGCTTTGGCCGATAGCTCCTATACAACGCCACATATGCCATATTAATTTCCCCTTTCTACTTTTCTATACTTCTTTTTTATTATACCATAAAACGAAACAAAAAGCAAACTATTTATACAAGCGGTTTGCTTTTTGATTTGAACCTTTTTTTGCTTTTTCTAATCCAATAGGTGGTTCATTTTTAATCAAACACTTAGGTCCATTCCCAATCAAATCCTCCCGGTGGGCTAGTTGAAGAGCCTTTTTCACTAATGCGTAATTACGTGGATTTTTATACTGAATCAATGCCCGTTGCATTGCTTTTTCCTCTTTTGTTTTAGCCACATATACTTTTTTCATTGTCCTAGGATCTACTCCTGTATAATACATACAAGTGGCCAATGTCGCAGGTGTTGGATAAAAATCTTGAACTTGTTCGATATATAACCTTTCTTTTTGGATGTATTGCGCAAGCAATATAGCATCATCTAGCGTACAACCCGGATGACTACTCATTAAATATGGAACCAAATATTGATCCTTATGATATTTTTGATTGATGATTTTATACTTTCTAACAAATTTAACATATAATTCATGACGTGGTTTTTGCATATAGAATAGAACACGATTACTTACATGTTCTGGTGCAACTTTCAATTGACCTGATATATGATATTGTACTAATTCTTCAAAAAATGTATCATCAGGGTCATACATCACATAATCATACCGAATACCACTTCGAATAAATACCTTTTTCACTTTATCTAATTGCCGGAGTGTACGAAGGATATCCAAATAATCATCATGAGAAACTTCTAAATTCTTACATTTTTCCGGATGCAAACATTGTTTTTTAGGGCAAGTGCCATTTTTTAACTGTTTTTGACAAGATGGATGATAAAAATTAGCGGTAGGTCCTCCTACATCGTGGATATAACCTTTAAAAGACTTTCCATTGATGATTTTCTTAGCCTCTTCTACAACAGACATTTTGCTTCTAGACTGAATAATTCTACCTTGGTGCATTGTTAAGGCACAAAAACTACAACTCCCAAAACATCCTCTATTAATGACAATACTATTTTGCACTTCTTCTAAAGCAGGAATAGGATGTTTATCGTATATAGGATGATACGTTCTTTCATAAGGTAAACTGTAAGTCCAATCCATCAAATCTTGATCTAGTGGTAATGATGGTAAATTCTGTACAACATAAATATCATCATAAGGCTCAACAAGAGGTTTACTACGAAATGGATCCGTATTTTCATACTGAATTGAAAAACTTTGTGCATAATTCATTTTATCTTGTACCAATTTATCATATGTAGGTAATATGATAGCATCGCTTGGTAAATTGTTTCGATTTTTTGTTTTCCATACGCTTCCTCTAATATATATAACATCTTCAATTGCCAACCCAGATGATAAACTATCTGCCATTTCTACGATGCTTCTTTCCCCCATGCCGTACAATAATAAATCTGCTTGCGAATCGAGAAGAATTGACCTCATTAAAGTATCACTAATATAATCGTAATGGGCTAATCTCCTAAGAGAGGCCTCTATTCCTCCTATAACAATAGGGATATGGGGATGTGCCTCTTTCAACTTCTTGCAATATGTAATTGTTGTATGATCTGGTCTATTGCCCATTACCCCATCAGGTGAATAATTATCTTTTTCTCTTCTTTTCTTGCTTACATAGTAATGATTGACCATTGAATCAATATTACCAGCAGTCACCAGATAAGCCAGTTTAGGAATACCTAATGTATCCATCCATCCCTTTTGATGAATATTGGGCTGTGGTAATATGCCAATTGTATATCCGTGTGCTTCTAAAACTCGGCTGATAATGGCATGACCAAAAGAAGGGTGATCAACATAAGCATCCCCTGATATATATACAAAATCTAGTTGTTCAATATTTCTTTCTATTAAGTCTTGTTTGGAAATAGGTAAAAACATCTTTTTGATCTCCTTTTGATTTATTTTACCATATAATCAAAAAAAGAAAAGTGCTTTTACACACTTTTCTAATAAAATATAAGGTAAGGTTCCCTACTTTATTTTTGATTATCTTTCATAATTTCACTAGCACTCATAGCAAGGCCTGCTAATCCTTGTAATTCAGATGGAATAATAATCTTTGTTGCTTGACCATCTGCTACTTTTTCAAGAGATTCATACGCCTTAAGTGTTAATACACCATGGTCAACATTCACGTTCTTAATCATTTCTAAACCTTGCGCTGTGGCTTCTTGAACTTTTAAAATCGCCTCTGCTTGACCTTCAGCCTCTCTAATCATAGCTTCCTTTTTTGCTTCTGCACGTAAAATTTCTGCCTCTTTTTCCGCTTGTGCCCTTAAAATTTCTGATTCTTTGATACCTTCTGCTTTTAAAATAGCTGATTTTTTTTCACCTTCTGCAAGCAAAATAGCCTCACGTCTTTCACGTTCTGCACGCATTTGCTTTTCCATCGCTTCACGAATATCCTTTGGCGGCATAATGTTTTTAACTTCTACACGGAATACTTTAATTCCCCAAGGATCAGTTGCTTCATCTAATATTTCTCTCATTTGTTCATTGATAATATTTCTACTAGTTAATGTTTGGTCTAAATCAAGTGAACCAATGATATTACGAATCGTTGTTGTGGTTAAATTATCTAACGCTTTTAATGGTTTAGTTACCCCATATACATATGACTTTGCATCACTGATTTGATAATAAATAACCGTATCTATTTGCATTGTAACATTATCTTTGGTAATAACCGGTTGAGGATCAAAATCAATTACTTGTTCTTTTAAATTGACCTTTCCAATCACACGTGGTGTATCTAGTTTTCCACCACCAAGTGCAGGTGCACTAGTATCTACTGCAATGTGATCAATAAATGGTACTAAAAAGTGAACTCCTGTACCCCATGTTTTATAATATTTTCCAAATCTTTCAACTACATAAGATTGTGTTTGTGGAACAATCTTAATGCCATTTATAATAACGGCTACAAAAATTACAATAAACACACCTAATACAATAAGTGCAATTTGACCACCTGTTATGGCAGCCATAAAATTATACATGTTTCTCATTTTTTTATCTTCCTTTCCTTTTTAAACATCTATTTCTTCTATCTCATCTACAATCAATTTATTTCCAGATATTTCTACAATGACTACACGATTTCCTACTTGAAAATCCTTGTCTTTCTTAGCGATTGCTGTCCACTTTTGAAATTCGATTTCAACCTCACCCTTTTTATCCTTTGCAATCGGCTTGGTAACTTGAGCGACCATCCCAACAAAACGATCTACATTCGTAAGAATGGTTTGATTATCGCTTATTTTTTTTACAAATGGTCTTGTTCCTAAAACAAAAACAGCGCTCACGGCAGCAAACAATACAAATTGTAACCAAATCGGTTGCTCCAAAACTGCACATACAGCACCTGCTATTGCTCCACCAGCAAACCAAATTGAAACAAGTTCTACAGTTTCAAACTCAATAATAATAGCAGCCACAGCAACAATAATCCAAATCACAATCATAGAGATTTGCATACCTGATAATGACATTACATTAATCATTTTTACTAACCTCCTTTGTATCTATTATTAACATTTTTAAGCCAGTATTCCATTTTGCGGTAAATTTATATGATTTTTTTTCTAAAAAATTCAAATCTAAGTATTTGGATAATTCAACAACCATCTTTTTACTATTGATTCTTCCAAAACTTGGTTTCATTGATAAGGCATATATATCTTCTTTATCAATATCTTTGTTTAACACTTCTTCTTTAGTAATTTTTTTCATAATAAGTTGTTTATTTTCGGTATCAAATCCTACAGCCACACCATAGGCATTATCAAAATAATTGGCGGCTTGTTTACTTAACGTGATATTATTATCATAAATTGTAACTGCACTATTATTTTTATCTTGTGTAATCCATTCTATTTTCATAATTATAACCTCCTATATCATTATTATACTCTTTTTATGTATGCTTGTCAACACAAAATGTAAAAAATGTTAAAAATGTATTTTTTTGTTTTTGAACTTTTAGTGAACAAAAGCTAATTTTATTGATAAAAGTATTTTTTTTTGTTATAATATTTTCATATATAGGAGGCCTTATGAAAACAAAAAAAGTGAAACACACACTAATTGTTGTGATTGTATGTGTATGCATTACGGTTTTAACAACATTAGGCGTAGGTTTTTATAACTATTATGGCTATGTAGCTTATAAAACACAATTTTTAGATGAGTATTTTGATATTCATGACAAAAAGACTATATCCAATCAAGAAAAAATCGAAAATGCATTAAAATGGGAAAGCGCCTATTACATCAAAAATCCTGGAAAAATAACGTTCAGGGATCCAGGTGTAAATCCTTATCCTACAAAAACGCCGATTGGAAGCGAAAAATTAGACGGAGATGTGCTAAATGTAAATGCATATTTTGATGGTGAAACCTTACATCTTCCTAATTATTTTGATGTCAACTTTTATAGCCAATACGTAGAATTTTCAAATGCGGAAAGTGCAGAAGAAAAAGCTAGAATCAATTACTATTTCTTTTTCTCCAATATCAATTACAATACTATTCCAAATTTTGATCCTGACAACATTCACGCTACATTCGTAGAAGGAATTGGTGAAGAAAGTGATCAATTACTTCAAGAAGCCATAGATGAAACAATTGATACTGAGGTTTCAATTGGCAATATGTCTTCTCCTTATCACTATTCTTATTTGGCAGAAAACCAAAAGGACGTTCTTGCCACTTATACCCTAAAGGATACTGCACAAGATGTGTATAAAGATGATAAAGAAGATCAACTTTACTATATTTATCGAAATAGTAATAATAAAAGCTATGATAACAAAACAACCTTTGGTTCTTCAAGTGGTGTAACATTTTCAATTTATTATATGGGAAAAGATACAAACAACTCCCCTATAATGATTAATATCTTAGAAGGAACCTTTGAACCAGAAATGTTTGACGAAGAAGTGGTAAGCACCACCAATTATTTACAACAAAAAAATGTATTAACAGGTTATAGTGAATCTTACAAGCAACCCGATTACAATACCTTTGTTAAACCAAAAATTATTACAAGTTGTGCCATTACCTTCGTTGTAAGTGCTGTCATTTCTGCTCTATTAGGTGTTATTTGGACATTTGAACCTAAACAAAAAAGATAGAAAACGATTTTCTATCTTTTTATTTTTTTTTAAAATTCACAATTCTTTGGTGTTCTTGGAAACGGAATAACATCCCTAATATTTTCTACCCCTGTTAAATACATAATGAGTCTTTCAAACCCCATACCAAATCCAGAATGCACACATCCACCATACCTACGCGTATCTAAATACCAATCGATGCCATCAGAATCTACATTCATTTCTTTCATACGGTTCATTAAACGATCTAGGTTTTCTTCTCTTTGTGAACCTCCCATTAACTCACCAGCTCCTGGTACAACTAAATCTACTGCAGCAACCGTTTTGCCATCTTCATTCAATTTCATATAATACGCTTTAATATCTTTAGGCCAATCTGTTATAAATACAGGCCCCTTAAAATACTCCGTAATGTACCTTTCATGTTCTTTAGAAATATCTTCGTTGTATCCTGGTTCAAACTCCCATTTGATGTTAGATTGTTTTAAAATATCTACAACATCGTGATGTGAAATACGTACAAATTGACTATTTAATAAAGAAAGAATTCTTTGTTTTAAACCTTTTTCTACAAATTTATCAAAAAATTCAATTTCTTCTTTACAATGATCTAATACATATTGAACCACAAATTTCAACATTTCTTCTTCAATATCCATTAACCCTTCTAAATCACAAAACGCCATTTCTGGTTCAATCATCCAAAACTCGTTAGCATGCGTTTTTGTATTAGAATTTTCGGTTCTAAAAGTGGGTCCAAAAGTATAGATATCCCCAAAAGCCATAGCAAAGGTTTCTCCTTGAAGTTGACCAGAACCTGTAATAAAAGCTTGTTTTCCAAATAAATCTTTTGTATAGTCTACACTTCCTGTTTCAGTAAATGGTAATTGGTCCATTTTTAAAGTGGTAATTTTAAACATTTGATCAGAGCCTTCACAATCAGCACAAGTAATGAGTGGGGTATGTACATAAACATAGCCTCTTTCTTGAAAATAAGTGTGAATCGCATATGCGGCTACGCTACGGACACGGAATACTGCAGAGAACAAATTGGTTCTTGGACGCAAATGTGCCACTTCTCTTAAAAACTCTCTTGTATGCCGTTTAGGCTGTATAGGATACGTTTCAGGGCAATCCCCTAACATTTTCACAGATGTTGCATGAACTTCTAAAGGTTGCTTCATTTCGGGCGTTAAAACCACAATTCCTTCCACACAAACCGATACGCCCACACGATATTTAGAAACCTCTTCAAAGTTTTCTAGTTTTTCATCATATACTACCTGTAGATTGTCTAAATAAGATCCATCATTGATATTTAAAAAACCAAACTGTGCCTGAGCTCTATTGGTTCTAACCCATCCACACAAAATCACTTTTTGATTTTGATAGTATTGTTGTTTACTAAATAATTCTTTTATTTTTGTTCTTTTCATATCTTCCTCCTAAAAAAATCCTTAGGCCACAATAGCCTAAGGACGAAATATTCGCGGTACCACCTTAGTTCAAAGAAAAAATTCTTTGCCCTTTTTGCTTTTTAACGCAAAGCCAAACGGATAGTTCTAATCAAATATATACATATCCTTTCTTCTATCTGCTAAGAGGTGTTTTTCAATTTGAGAAATGCCTAATTTTTCACTTTCATTAGGTCCCTTGTTTCATTCGATTCAAATCTACTCTTCTCTTCAAACGCATTTATAATTCAATTATATACTATTTTAATAGAATTGTCAAAAATACTTACTTACCCAAACAAAATTTTGAAAACAATTCATCTAATAAGCTATCTGTACTTGTCTCTCCAATGATTTCTCCTAAATATAACCAAGCTTTTCGAATATACATATCTGCAAAATCAATCGCTTGTTCAGCTACAATAGTCTCAATAGCTTCCTCTATAGCTTTTAATGCCAAATTCAGTTTTTCAATTTGCCTAGCATTACTGATATAAGTAATATCTTTATTTTGGAGTTGATGAATAGCTAATACTTCTATTATTTTTTGCTCTAATTTAGCAATAGAAACACTATCTTTTGTATTTATTGAAATAGCATCTATTGTAGATACCCATTTGGTTGGCAAATCATTTTTATTGATGATAATAATATGACACTTATGCTTCACTATTTCTAATAGTTTTGCATCTTCTTCTGTAAAATCATCCGAGCCATCTAAAACAAGTAAAATTAAATCAGCCTGTTCTAGTGCATCATAAGATTTTTTTACCCCCATTTGTTCTACAATATCATTTGTTACACGAATACCTGCTGTATCTAGTAAATGCAGAGTAATACTTTCTAAATTGATACTTGCTTCTATAACATCTCTAGTTGTTCCAGGAATATCCGTTACAATTGCTTTGTTTTCTTGTAATAAAGCATTTAAAAGACTACTTTTCCCCACATTAGGTCTGCCAATAATAGCAGTACGAATACCATTTTTTAATAGTTTTGCACTTTTTGCATATTCTAATACATCAAATAATTCATTTTTCATTTGATATAGTGGTGGTAAAATATCTTTATTTGTTAATTCTTCTACATCATCGTATTCAGGATAATCAATATTCACTGAAATTGTAGCAATAATTTGTAATAAAGTTTGACGCTTTTGGTGCACAAATTGACTAATTTTTCCATCTAAGGCACTTGTTGCTATTCGCAAAGCGGCGCGATTTTCTGCTTCTATCACATCCATAACCGCTTCTGCTTTAGTAAGATCTATCCTACCTAACAAGAACGCTCTTTTGGTAAATTCGCCAGGCTCAGCAGGACGTGCCCCTTTTAAAACCAACAATTCATAAATTTGATTGGTAACAAAAAGTCCACCATGGCAATTGATTTCGACAACATCTTCTGTAGTATAGGATTTTGGCGCTTTAAAAATAGACACTAAAACCTCGTCTATAACTTGTTTGCTATTCGAATCTATGATATGTCCATAATGAATGGTATTCGGATTAACCTTTGTTAGATTTTTTCCTCTAAAACAAGAATCTACAATTTCAATCGCCCTATCTCCACTTAACCGAATGATTGAAATCGCTCCTTGGGCAAGCGCTGTGGATATTCCAATAATGGTATCATCAAACAATTTCATACTATCACTTCCTTGTTTTATTATACATAATATTTCCTTCTTCTACCCTATTTTTGCACTAAAAAAGACTGTAAACCTTTTCAAAAGCATTATTGTTTGTTTTTTCGTTTTTTTATAGTAAACTTTACTTGCTCTTTGTAGTAGAACTCCTACCTGTTACAAAGAGAATCCTTAATTTTTATTCAATTCTCGTTTCTTTTTAAAAAAGAAGACACTTACTTTTTTAGTAAGTGTCTTCTTTTTTTTTATTTTTTATTCTTTGTTTTTAGGTTCTATAACTAAATACCTTTTAGGCTCTATACCTTCAGAATGTGTAGTTACATCTTTCCAATTTGAAAGTTTTGTATGAATTACTTTTCTTTCATAAGCATTCATGTAACGTAAATTAACTGGTACTTTGGTTTTGGCTACTTCTCTTGCAATTCGAACAGCCATTCTTTCTAGTTTTTCATCTCTATTTTTACGATAATCGCCAATGTCTACTTTTACAATTAAACCACTTTCTTTTTCACGATCAAAATATTGATTTACAACTAGAGATGTTACGTATTGTAAAGCAGCAAGGGTTTGAGAATTATGACCAATCAATGCACCATTAGCATCTGCAGTAGTAATACTATATTCTACAATATTATCCCTCATTTTTCTTTCTACATAGCCATCAATTTCACCTAATCTTAAGAAGTTTTCTAAAAAATCTTTTCCTTTTTTTACAGGATTAGCATCAACCATAACTTGAACTTGAATTTCATCTCTTGTTTCAATATTTTCAGTAATTACATCAAAATATAAATCCTCTTTAGCAACACCTAATTCTTGAACTGCTAACTTTTCTATATCTTCTAGGCTTTTTCCTATATACATTTTTTCTTTCATATTTCCTCACCTAAATACTTTTCTTTAATTTTTCTAATCGTTTGGCACTTGTCCGATGATTAATTTCCATCTGTAGAATGGAATAAAGGTTACCAATACACCAGTATACACCAAGACCAGCTTTGCTTGTAAAGACAAACAATCCCATCATAAGCATCATCATATACATCATCATTTTCATAGATGTTTGAGAACTATTTTTAGTTTGTTCATAAGATTTTCTTCGATATGCTGGAATATCTGCTTGTGCTGCATCTTGATTTTTCTTTTGTCTTCTTTGAGAAAGCCACTGACTTAAAAACTGTGTTCCAACAACAATTATCATTAAAATAATAATACCTACCATTTGACCTGTTCCGGTTGTTCTATCTTCAAAAAGATTGATACCTAAAAAATTAGGATTTAATTCATTAGCCCAATTGTTTGAATATATAGTTCCAGTGTATTCAACTGTGTAAGGGATTCTTGAAACAGCACGATAAATGGCCATAAAGATCGGAAATTGTAAAAACGGCATTAAACATCCACCAATACCTACTTTATATTTTTTATATAACTGAGCCATTTCCATCTGTTGCATTTGCTTTGATCTTTCGTCTTGACGTGCCGCATATTTGTCTTGAATTGATTGAAGTTCTGGTTGCATCAACGACATCTTTAATGACATGTCGTTTGTTTTGGCATAAATTGGCCAAGCAACAGTTCGAACTAATACTGTAATAACAAACAAGCCAATAATATAAAATCCGCCAAATAGGCTCGATATTTGATAAATTAGCCAAGCTAATGGGAACACTAATAAATTATTAAACAAATGACTCCAAAACGCTTTACCTGTATAAAAACGAATAGGTTCTGTTTCTTGAGTAGTAGTCGTTTCATCTACTCTCAATACAAAAGCACAAACAATATCATTAATATTGGTTTTGTTATCGTTATCTGCATTTCCTTCAATTAATTCAATCATATCTCGACTATTTTTATTAGAAGCTCCCGTACAACTTTGAACATACGTTGCTGCAGCAACCCAAGCACTGCCTTCTTGTGTGTCAGTATCCTTAGAAAGAGTCGCATTTTCAAGATATCCAATATATTGTGGTACAATACTAAGTTCTAAAATATCTGCTTGATATTGAAATTTCTTTTTATATACAACAGCTTCATAATCTACATAACCTTCTACAATTTCAATTGCTGCGTCTTTGGTCAATTGCAATATTTCTTCTTCTGTAATAGTTTGATTTAACAATTCTAATTCTGCTTTTTTAGCATCTATTTTTTCTGTAGATTTATTTTTTATTTGTTCATTTACCCATTCAATTTTATTTTTGGTTGTTTCTGATTTTGCATAACTATTTTTAGGCTTGTTCGAACCAGTACAACTACAAGATGTCAAAAATGTCAAAAAAACAACTAATACAAGACAAAATATTTTTCTATAATCCTGATAAAATTTCACTTTTTCCTCCTTGAGTTTTTCTTAAGATTAATTTAAATAAAAAATTTAATTCATTTGATAAAACTTCAAATGATTGTAATTTTGATTGTGGTTTGATTACAACAACAATATTCAGATTAGCCACAGTATGCACATATTTTCGCACTATATTTCTTACAATTCTTTTAGCTTTATTTCTTTCAAAAGCATGCCCATATTTTTTAGATACAGAAATGGCTACTCTTAATTTATCATCTTCTGATATTTGATAATATAAAATGTAATTTTGATTCACAACTTTTTTTCTTTTATTTACAATTGAGGCTATTTCATGGTTTTTCTTTATTCTATTTTCTTTTTTCATATTGACCTCTAATTTTAAAAAATAAAAGACCACTTACATTTATGACTGAAGTGGTCCAAGTTTAATAATAACTATGTATTTATGCTGATAATACAGCTCTACCTTTTGAACGTCTACGCGCTAGTACTTTTCTTCCGCCTACTGTAGCCATACGAGCACGGAAACCATGAGTTTTACTATGTTTACGTTTATTAGGTTGGTATGTTCTTTTCATATGAGCACCTCCAATTAAAAACCATGCTTACTTATTATACATCTTTTCGATATATTTGTCAATACAATTTGCTTTTTCAAAATTTTATTTTCAAATTATTTAAATATTTGGCAAACTTTTATAATCAATTTGATAGGAAGTGTGAATTTGGTCTACAGTTCCGTTATAAATTTCACCATTCATCACAATATAAATATCACTTAAATTTAAAGATTCGTCAATAGTAACCGTTGTTAATGACATTGTTCTTTGCGAACTAAAGAATCCGTACAAAGCATACAATTTCACATAATTAGAAAATGCACTATCTTTTGAATCAATTTTTCCCCAAACTTCTAATTTCATTTCTGCTACTTCGGGATCAATATCCCATACATTTTCCTTTGGAACTTCTATTTTTTTCAATTGGTGCTCTCTTAGATAATCCAATTCATACTTATAATTACTTAATCCAGATAAATTCGTTCTTAATTCCAATTTTAATGTATCTCGATGAATAGTATCAATGGTGCTAGTTTCATCTACTTCAGTTTTTGATAGTTTTAAGCGAAATACATCATTCATCGGATTGATGAATAACGAATTCTCACCATTTCCAGCATTAATTATATTTCTTTTTTCATAAGTTGAAAAAGTAGATGCTTCGACCTCTAAAGGACTTACTTTATATTCTAATATTTTATGATTTTCATCTACACTATATAATATTTTGATAAAAAATTCTACTGGTGTTTCATCAAATTTCACATCTATAGTTGAATTGTTTTTCTCTTTTTCTTCTATAGTTTTACTAGAAAAAGAAGAAAATGTAGTAACTGAAGTAAAAGTCTGTGCGCTTAGATATTTTGAATTTGTTGTATAATCAGCATATCTGTATCCACCATCTTCTGTTCTTGCTGCAATAATAATTTTAATATTATTTAATTCTTTAGTTGTAAGTTTTACAAGAGTTAATTGTAAATTATACGTTGATTTCTCATGTTTTCCTGCTTTTCTTTCTACATCTGTTGTCTTAGAACTTGAATACGTTTCCAAAACAGACTTTCTATCTTCAGTTTCTCTTAAAGCAATCCCTAAATTATCATCATATGGTTTCGTTCCATAATTTGAAAAACTTTCTCTACGATTAGAGGGTTTCAAAAGAAAAGCACAACCAATCAAAAGAAATATAGAAACAGTATAAACTGTTATAATCAAAATTTTAAATTTTGCATTTAATACTCCGTTTTTCATAATACACCTCTTTATTTTTAATCATTTTATCATAAATCTTTTTTTTTGGCAAGTTAAATATGTTAATCTATGTTTTCGCTTTATCCACTTATCCACAAAGTGAATAAAATGTTTATTGTTTTATTTAGAATTTGTGGATAAAATGTGGATAACTATGAGGAAAACTTTTTTTACTATCTACTTTGTTTTTTTTACATTTTTTGATATCATATATAAGAGGTGATGCTATGGAGCAAGCTTATCAATTACTAGATAAGGTAAAAGAAAATTTAAAAAATGAACTTCCTATTGCAGTATACAAAAATACATTTGAAGGGCTTAAACAAATACATAAGGTAGAAAATGGTAACATTTACCTTATTGTTTCAAATAAATTAGAAGTATTTAGGCTCTCTAAATTGTATTTGACTAAAATGAATGAATATCTTTGTACTGTTGCACCTGAAAAAATGTATTTTCAATTCATTACATCTCAAGATGCGGAAGCAGAAGTAAAAAAAATGAATACACCAATATTAACAACCGTTGATCCAAGCGAAAAAGTAATTCGAGAGCGTGTTTTAAGACCTGAATATACTTTTGACAATTTTGTTACAGGCATTTCTAATAGAGAGGCTTTTATTTTTTCAATGAAAGTTGCCGAATCTCCCCATGTAACAATCAATCCATTTTATATTTTTGGTGATGTAGGTTTAGGTAAAACACACTTGATGATGGCAATAGGACATTATATTTTAAAAAATAATGTCAATACAAATATTGTTTATACTACTGCCCAACAATTTGTAGAAGATTATTTTAAATCAAAGAATAAAAATCAAAAAAACACTAATATCTCTGATTCATTTGACAAATATTATCGCTCTGCTGATGTGCTTTTAGTCGATGATATTCAATATCTTGCTGATAGACAGGGGTCGCAAGATGAATTTTTTAAATTATTTGAATACCTTTTTGAAAACAACAAACAAATTATTGTTACATCGGACCGAAAAGCTAGTGAATTAAACATTATGGATCGTTTGAAATCTCGATTTACTTGGGGAATGCAAGTAGATGTTCAAAAGCCTAATCATGAGCTTAGAAAATCTATTTTAAGAAACAAATTATCCACCCTTATTGTCAATCCAAACGATGTCCCTGATGAAGTTTTAGAGTATATTGCAACAAATTTTCAAGAAAATATTAGAGAACTTGAAGGTGCTTTAAGAAGGTTTGTTAATTATTGTGTTGCCTTTGACATTAAATATAATATTGAAAATGCAATAACGTCACTAGAATCAATTCTTCCTTCGGAAAGAGAAAGAAATTCTGAGGGATCTAATCGAAATATAGAATTAGTCAAAAATGTTGTATCTTCCTATTTTAATATTAATGTTAAGGATTTATCTGGTTCTTCTAGAAAGCAAGATATTGTCTATGCACGAAGTATTGCTATTTATTTAATTCGTACTAAATATAATGTCGGACTTAAAAAAATAGGCGAATGTTTAGGAAATAGAGATCATGCAACAATCGCTCATGCAATTGATAAGATAGACTATGGCATAAAAAATGATGAGTATATTCAACTGGATGTGAAAAATATTGTGGATAAATTAAACAAATAATTTGTTATAATATAAGGACTAGAAAATTCACTTCTAAAAAAGTTATCCACTTATCCACATGACTAATAATAAGTAAATTAATAAAAAAATAAAAATAATAAGAGGTTACAAATTATGAAATTTTCAATAGAAAGAGAATTACTAACCAATACATTATCAATTGTATCAAAAGGTCTTTCTCAAAAAACACCAATGCCTGTTTTAACAGGAGTTCAAATTATTGTTAGAGATGAAAAAATTTATTTTATTACAACAAATAAAGAAATAGCTATTAAAGTAGAGCTTACAAAAAGTGAAAAAGTAAAACTTTATGAAAACGGAGAATGTGTTGTTCCTGGAAAATATTTTATAGAAATTGTAAAAAAAGTTGAAGGAAAAAATGTTGACTTCTCTTTATATGAAGAGTCAACCATTCAAATCGTTTCAGATCGTTCGGACTTTACATTAATAGCATATGATAAAACTAACTATCCAACTACTAATTTTTCATTTTCAACAGAACCCATTCTTTTTGATAGCAAAGAGTTAAAAAAGATAATTCGACAAACTGCTTTTGCCTGTGCAACATCAGAATCGAGAATCGTTTTAACAAGTCTAAATTTTAGAGCTAAAAATGGTAGTCTAGAAATTGTTGCTACAGATAGTTTTAGGTTGGCCAAAAAAGTTTCTAAATTAGCAGAAGAAGCTGAAATTCAAGTAAACATTCCAAGTAAATCATTAGAGGAATTGAATAAGATTTTAGAGGATGATTCAACATTTGTAAAATTATATTTAGAGAATAATAAAGCTTTATTTGAATATAAAAATATGGTTTTTGTAACAAGATTAGTCGAAGGAAACTATCCAGATACGACAAGTTTGTTCCCTAAAGAAACGCTATTTTTTGCTACATTTAATAAAAACGAGTTATTAAATGCGGTTGATAGAGCATCTTTATTTACTAGTTTAGATAATTTAAGCATAGTAAAATTTAATTTTTCCAATAAAAATCGAGTAGAAATCTCTTCAAATTCATCAGAAATTGGAAAAGTTGTTGAAGATATTAGTTTATTAAATGAAATTGATGATGTACATTTTCAAATTGCGTTTAGCACAAAATATTTGATGGAAGCAATTAGATCTTTTGATTCAGACCAAATTAGTTTCTTTTTTACAGGGGAAATAAAGCCTACTGTAATAAAATCAACGGAAAGTTCAAATTTGATGCAATTGCTTTTGCCAGTACGCGTTTTTTAACATAAATTGAAATAAAAAAGCCCAATTATTGGGCTTTTTTATTGTTTTTTAGTCTAAAATTAGTTCATTATACAAAGAAATAAGGTCCTTTTTTATCTCATCAAAGTTTTTTTGATGGAATCGGTCTTTCATAGGTTGATTATCAAAAATAGAAATGCCATCAGACTGAATGTTTTTGATCTCTGCTTTGTCCTTGATTGGAGTGGTAATTTTAGCCTTTGGAGTAAGGTTTTTTGCTTGTTCGATTAACTCCTTCAAACACTTCATAGGAGCGCGTCTTCCTTTGATGTATCCAACGGGAACAACGTACCTAATTTTGTCTAAATCGATGTCAGTATCAACAAAATACTGAATTGTATTCGAAAATCCTTGCAATCCAAGCGTGTCTAAGCCGACAACAATTAAAATAGACTGACTGATGTCAAGTAAAATTTCACTTAATCTACTACTTGAAGGTGGAAAATCGATAAAAATATAATCAAAAAATTGAGTAAATCCTTCAATTATTGCTCTTAAATGCTTTTCTTCAGATCTTTTTAAGGTTAAATTTAGCGAAAGTCTGTCTGTATTTAAAGTTTTCATTAAATACATATTTATTCTTGCCTCAAAAGTAATATCTTGTGGCTCTTTTTCACCAACAAGTAGATGTTCAAAAAAATCATCATCTTTTTCTGTTACAAAATTATCTACACCGAAAATTTTAAAAATACTATTTTGATCATCCGCACTAATTACTAAAACTGTTTTTCCCTGTGTAGCATAATAATGGGCGAGATAACCAAGAAAAGTAGTCTTACCTACCCCACCTTTTTTACAAAATGCAGAAATGATTGGCATTATTTAATTCCCTCCCTTGCTAATTTTTCTCTACATGCGTCTTCAACAAACTTTGCAAACATAATTCCTCTTGTTGCACACACAATTTTTATCTGTCTTTTCAAATTAACTTCCATTGTGGAAGTATACTTTTCTCGTCTAACCTCTTCTGGAACATAATACTGCTGTCTTGATGTTGTTCTCTGTTGTCTTGGAGCAGGTTGTTGACGAACTGGCTTTACAATAACAGGCTCTTCTTCAATAAAAGTATCATCTTCTATTGCATCTTCTGGTTCTAAAACAACAGCAGCTGGTTTTGGAGCCGGTTTTTCTTCCACAGCCCTTTCAAAAGGGTTTCTTCTTTTTATTGGTTGTTGTGTCATTTATAATACCTCCTATTTACTCGTACATTATATCACGCTAGTCTTTTTAATTCAAATAAAACGCAATATTTATTTAGATAATTAAAAAAATACAACCATATATACATAAAAACTTATTTTTGAGTAAAACAATCAAAACCAATGATTTTAAGTGAATATTTTGTTGGATTGTAAAGTGCATCAAAAAAGAAAGTTAAAAACATAAAATGACGCCAAAAAAAAGGTCAAAAATAAATTTTAATCAAAAATATGAAAAATTATTCATACCCTAGGGGGTAAAATCAAAAAAACGGCCGTTTTTGAAAAAGTAAAAAAAGCAATAGCAAAGCAGATAAATGGACAATGTACTCACAAAAAGATTTTAACAAAATAAGTATATAAATATATATGTAAAAACATAAAATCCAAAAAAGCACTATTTCTTCGTTTTTCCTCACAAAAAAAGTTCAGAGATACAAAAAAACTTTTACTTTAATAGTTTTTTACTTTAAAATAAAACAAAAGTAACAAAAATTTGTTTAATTTAAAACAAAAAATATAACACATTGTTGTAGATTAAAAGTATATTTTTAAAACAAACATTTAATTTAAAACGATGTTGCTTGATTAAAAATAGATAATTTGTTTTAAATTAAAATATAATTAAAAAACGTTTTAAAAATAAAGTTTTAATTTAAACACAATAAAAAACGTTTGTATTATAACTAAATTAAAAATAAATAAAAAAACTTAAATTTAAATAAATATAAAAACAAATAAATATAAAAATAAATGCTTATAATACAATAACATTTAATATAAAACATTATATAACAAAATAACTTTTAAATATAAAAGTAAATAAATTTTTAAATAATTATTGATATAGGTTTCTACCTATTTATTTAAAAAATACATAATTAAATAAAATAATAAAATAATATTTATTTATGTATTTAAAAAAACAAAAAAATATATAAGCATATACGTTTGTAAATACAAAAATAAAAAAAGTTTTATTTTTGTATTTAATTTTTAAAATGTTTTAAACAAAAAGTAATAAAAAAAACGACGTTTTTGATAAAAAAAACATAAAGGATACTTAAAAAAGCTAAAACACATCAATATTAAATGTTTTAAAAAAATATACTATATATAATAATAAGGAATATACTTATTTATGTAAAAAAGACCAAATAATGGCTTGTATTTTAGTGAATGTCGTTTTTTTTATAGGAAAAAATCGAAAAACAATTTTAAAAAGAAAAAGCGATAAAAAACACAAAAAAACGCAGAAAAAACAATGAAAAAAAGGCACGTTTTTTTAGGGCTAAAAAGTTGATAAAAAAACATTATTATGGTATAATTAAAGTGTAAAAAAGAGGTGCTTTTATGGAAGAAGTAAGAATTCATACAAACGCTATAAAATTAAGTCAGTTTTTAAAGCTAACTGGTCTAGTTTATACAGGTGGCGAGACTAAAGAATTTATTAATAGAAACAGTGTTTTTGTTAATGGAAATATAGAAAAATGTAAAGGAAAACAGTTGCAATTAGGCGATGTTATCACTATAAATGATAAAAAATATATTCTTGTGAGTGAAAAATGTTTGTAAAAGCAATAAAATTATTTAATTTTAGGCAATTTGAACAACTAGAAATCTTTTTTTCCCCTGGCATTAATATTGTTACTGGAATGAATGCAGTTGGGAAGACTTCTTTATTGGAAAGTATAGGATATTTAGGTGTCACTAAAAGTTTTAGGGAAGCGTTTGAATTGGATTTGATTCGAGAAGGACAAGGTGAATTGGTTGTCTTAGGGACAGTGTTTACTCAAAATCAGGAAAAAAAATTACGCATTTTAAAGCAAAAACAAGGTAAATCTGTCTTTTCTAACAATTTTCGATATAAAAAAATAAGTGAATATTTAGGAGAACTATTGGTAGTTAGTTATTGTAATGCTGATTTAATGATGTTAGTCGGAGCAGCTGCTGATCGAAGGAAAATATTTGAGCCGATAATTTGCCAAATATCGCCTTTTTATGTAGGGGTTTATAATTCTTATAAAAGAGTTTTATCTGAGAGAAATGCTTTGTTAAAACGCCTCATTTTTGAAAATAACAATAAACTGTTAGAAGTGTTGAAAGTTATTGATGGGAGAATGGATGATTACGGAAAAAAAGTAATAGAGGAAAGAAAAAACTTTATAAATAATCTCAATGTTTTTTTAGAGCAAATACACAATAAAATTTCGAGTGCATTTGAGACTATAAAAATAGAATATTTACCTTCAGTAAAAGACGGGGAAATAATGAAAAGTTTAGAAAAAAATTTTAATGAAGATTTGAAAAAAGGGTATACCAATTATGGACCTCATAAAGACGATTATATTTTTATTATTAATAATAAAAATATAATCCATTATGGTTCTTTAGGACAACAAAAAAATATGCTAATTACAATTAAATTAGCATTTGTAGAATTAATAAAATCGGTAAAAGGTGATTATCCAATATTGTTGTTAGATGATGTTCTAAGTGAGTTAGATAGTATTAGACAAAATAATTTATTAAAGGCGATTAATTCGTCAGTTCAAGCTATTATATCTTCTGCTACGTTGTCGGAAATAAATCCTGATTTATTATCTAAAGCAAAGGTTATAACGCTGGAAAAAAGGAGTGTGTGATTATGGATGAAAAAGAATTAGCCACAATTGAAGCTGAAAAAAACTATGATTCTGGTAGTATTCAAGTACTAGAAGGATTAGAAGCGGTTAGAAAAAGACCGGGTATGTATATCGGTTCTACTGGTCCTAGGGGCTTGCATCATTTGGTTTGGGAAATTGTAGATAATTCAGTCGATGAGGCTCTTGCAGGGTATTGTAATCAAATAGATGTGGAAATAAATGTGGATAACTATGGGAATAACACCATCAAAGTTGTGGATAACGGAAGAGGAATGCCAACAGATATTCATCCTAAAACACATGTTAGTGCAACTGAAACTATTTTTACTGTGCTACATGCGGGAGGTAAATTTGATAACAATAGTTATAAAGTGTCAGGTGGTTTGCATGGAGTAGGAGCTTCAGTAGTTAATGCCTTAAGTGAATACTTAGAAGTGTTTGTGCATAGAAATGGTCATATACACCATCAAAGGTTTGAAAGAGGTATTGTAAAAAGCCAATTGGAAATTATAGGAGAAACCGAGCATACTGGTACAGTAGTATTGTTTTGTCCAGATAAAGAAATTTTTAAGGAAACTACAATATTTGATTATGAAACCCTAAGGCATCGTATTCAAGAACTTGCTTTTCTAAATAAAGGTCTAAAATTAACGATTAAAGATTTAAGAAATCCAGAAAATATAAAATCAGGGGAGTATCACTATGAAGGTGGTATTATTGAATATGTTGAATATTTAAATAAAGGAAAAAAGTCTCTACATAGTGATGTTATTTCTGTAGAAGAAGAAATAGAAGGTACGCAAATAGAAATTGCTTTTCAGTATACAGAAGATTACAGTTGTAATATTAGATCGTTTACCAATAACATTACCAATAATGAAGGTGGAACTCATGAAGAAGGATTTAGAAATAGTTTGACTAGAATCCTTAATGCATATGGGAAAACAGCTAATATTTTTAAAAAAGATGAAAGTTTGTCTGGAGATGACGTTCGAGAAGGTTTGACTGCTATTGTTTCTTGTAAAATCAGTGATCCTCAATTTGAAGGCCAAACAAAAACAAAATTAGGTAATACTGAAGTAAGAAGAATTGTTTCACAAGCAATGACTGATAAATTTGAGGCATATTTGTTAGAAAATCCAACAAACGCTAAAATGATAGTTGAAAAGTCATTGTTGGCGTTAAGAGCCAGGATTGCGGCAAAAAAGGCACGAGAAGCAACGAGAAGAAAGAGTCCGTTAGATTCTTTGGGTTTTGCTTCTAAATTATCAGATTGTCGAACAAAAGATCCACAACTTGCGGAAATGTATATTGTCGAAGGGGATTCAGCAGGTGGTTCTGCAAAAATGGGACGAGAAAGTTATTATCAAGCCATATTACCCCTTCGTGGTAAAGTATTAAATGTTGAAAAAGCAACAATGTCAAAAGTGTTAAGTAATAAAGAAATTCTTTCTATGATACAAGCAATAGGTACTGGGATTGGAAATGAGTTTCAAATTGAAAATGCACGTTACCATAAAATTGTAATTATGACCGATGCCGATGTCGATGGTGCACATATTCGTACATTGCTACTTACTTTCTTTTATCGTTTTATGCCACAAGTGATAGAGAAAGGTTATGTTTATATTGCTCAACCACCGCTATTTAAAATTCAACAAGGTAAAAGAATAGAGTACGCATATAGTGATGAAGAATTAAATCTAAAATTAAGCGAAATGCAAGGAAGAAGAGATATTCAACGCTATAAAGGATTAGGTGAAATGAATGCTGATCAATTGTGGGAAACCACGATGGATCCCAAACGACGTATTTTATTACAGGTAACAATGGGAGATGCTGAACAAGCAAATGAAACATTTTCAATGCTAATGGGTGAAGATGTTGAACCAAGAAGAAAGTTTATAGAAGAAAATGCAGTATTCGTTCAAAATTTGGATATATAGGAGGTTAATTCATGTCTGATAATGAAAAAAACATAAATATTGATGAAGAAGATATTCTAGAAGAAGAAAATGCAGATGAAGAAAACAACCCTGATATTGATCCTGAACTTACTAAAATTGATGAAAATTTATTAAGCGAAAAAGAAGATTACGATAAAATTCAGCCAGTAGATTTAAAAAATGAAATGAGAACATCATTTTTAAGTTATGCAATGAGTGTTATTGTATCAAGAGCATTGCCTGATGTTCGTGATGGTTTAAAACCAGTTCATAGAAGAATTTTATATGCCATGAATGAATTGGGTATATATAGTGATAAAGCGCATAAAAAATCAGCTCGTATCGTTGGTGATGTTATTGGTAAGTATCATCCACATGGTGATACTGCAGTATATGAAGCAATGGTACGGATGGCTCAAGATTTTAGTTATCGATATCCTTTAGTGGATGGACATGGAAATTTTGGTTCCGTCGATGGCGATGGAGCTGCAGCAATGCGTTATACAGAAGCAAGAATGAGTAAACTTGCTAGTGAAATGCTTCGTGATTTAAATAAAAATACAGTAGATTTTGTGGATAACTATGATGGTTCTGAAAAGGAACCTGCAATTTTGCCTGCGAGATTTCCTAGTTTATTAGTGAATGGTGCCTCTGGTATTGCCGTAGGTATGGCAACAAGTGTGCCACCACATAATTTAACTGAAGTAATTAATGGAACACTTGCTTTGATTGAGAATCCAGATATTACGATTGATAAACTAATGGAGTATATTCCAGCTCCTGATTTCCCAACTGGTGCTACCATTATGGGGCTTTCTAGTGTAAGAAAAGCTTATCAAACGGGTATGGGAACAGTTACTGTTCGTTCAAAAGTAGATATTGTTTCTCTTCAGAATGGTAAAAAAGAAATTGTTGTTACTGAAATTCCTTATCAAGTAAATAAAACTCGTTTGATTGAACGAATTGCAGAACTTGCAAAGGATAAAATAATAGATGGTATTACAGATTTAAGAGATGAATCGAACCGAAAAGGAATGCGGATTATCATTGAATTAAGGCGTGATGCCAATGTAAATGTGATTTTAAATAACTTATATAAGCATACTCAAATGCAAACTACATATAGTGTTAATATGATTGCGTTAGACCATGGTCAACCAAGAGTACTCAATTTAAAACAAATTCTAGAATGTTATGTAAAACATCAAATTGAGGTTGTAACAAGAAGGACTCAGTATGACTTAGATAAGGCTTTAGCAAGATTACATATTGTAGAAGGATTATTGATTGCATTAGTAAATATTGATGAGGTAGTTGCAACTATCAAAGCATCTAAAACAGGGGATGAAGCGATTCAACAGTTAACAACAAAATTCTTATTGACAGAAATTCAAGCTAAAGCTATTTTAGATATGAGATTGCAACGTTTGACTGGTTTAGAAATTGAAAAGTTGCAGTCAGAGAAGAAAGAGTTAACAGAAGTAGTTGCTTATTTAGAAGACATTTTAGGTAATCACGAAAAATTAATGCACGTCATTGTCACAGAATTGACAGAAGTACAAAGAAAATATGGTGATGATAGACGCTCAAGTATTGATCTTAGTGAGGATTTAGAAGTTGAAGATGAGGATTTAATACCTGTAGAAGATGTTATTATCACGATAACAAATAAAGGGTATATCAAACGGATGACAGTAGATACTTATCGTGCACAACGTCGTGGAGGCAAGGGAATTACTGGAAGTAAAATGCAAGAAGATGATTTTATTGAGAAGGTTATTTATACATCCACTCATGATAATATGCTTTTCTTTAGTAATTTCGGAAAAGTATATTTGTTAAAAGCCTTCCAAATTCCTGCTGCAAGTAGAACGTCTAAAGGATTACCTTTAATCAATTTGTTAAAGTTTGAAAATAACGAAAAGTTAGCTGCAGTTATTAATGTGAAATCATTAGATGATCCTGGTTATGTTATTTTTGGAACCAAAAATGGTATTATCAAAAAGACGGAATTAGTTCAATATAAAAATATTAGAAGTACAGGTATTCGTGCTCTAATTTTAGGAGAAACGGATGAATTGATTGCAGTAGCAAGAACAAATGGCACACAAGATATTATTTTTGGAGCATCTAATGGAAAAGCTGCTTGTTTCAATGAATCAACCGTTCGGGCTACAAATCGTGCCGCAAGTGGGGTAAAAGGCATTCGTGTGGCAGAAGATGAACACGCTATTGGACTTGTTGCGGTAAATGGAGAAGAAGACGAGATTACAGTTGTTACAGAATATGGATATGGTAAAAGAACACCTACTAGCGATTTTAAGATTAAAGGTCGTAACGGAAAAGGTGTAAAATATATGAATATTACTGAGAAAAGTGGTAGACCTGTAAGTTTAGCTCCATCTACTGGTGAGGATGATTTAATTATTATTACGGATAAAGGTATGGTTATTCGGACGCATTTATCAGATATTTCTGTTATTGGTAGGGATACACAAGGTGTTCGGGTGATTAAATTAAATGATGGTCATTTAGTATCAACGATTGCTATTGTTCCGCGTCAAGAAGAATCAGAGGAAGAAGATACAATCGATGAAACAGAAATGATGAATGAAAAACTTCGTTTACTAGAAACAATGGAAACAGAAGATATTGAAGAAGACGAAGAGCTAGAAGAAAATATAGACGAATAAAGAAGATTTTTCTTGACAAACTAAACAAAAGAGATTATAATTTGAACAATTAAATTCAGCGAAAAGGATTAGTAACTAAATGGTTATATTGTAGAGACTTGATGGTTGGTGAAAATCAAGATATAATATTAGTGAATCTACCTTGGAGAAGAAGTAGCAAACTACTTCCGGTAAGAAACCGTTATCTTTCTATATTAAGCGAGAGCATGCTCTAATCGGGGTGGCACCGCGGACTATCAAAATGGTTCGTCCCTGTTACAAAAGAAAAAAATCCTTTGTAACAGGGATTTTTATATGTCAAAAGGAGAAAAAATATGTTAGATATTAAATTAATTAGAGAAGATGTTGAAGAGGTAATTCAAAGACTAAATACAAGAGGTGGCGACTATGCTTATTTAAGAGAAGTTAAGGCAATGGATGAAAGAAGAAGAAATATCTTAAGTACAGTTGAATCTTTGAAAAATGAGAAAAACCAAAAGAGTAAATTAATTGGCGAGTATAAACGAAATAAAATGGATGCAACAGAGGTGTTAAACGCTGTTGCTCATATTGGCGAAGAAGTCGCTTTATTAGAAAAAGAACTAGATGAATTAGATGAAAAAATTAAGTATTATATGCTTAGAACTCCCAATTTAGTAAGTTTAACCACCAAAGTTGGAAAAGATGAAACTGAAAATAGAGAAATTAGACGTTTTATGGAGCCAACAAAGTTTGATTTTGTACCTAAAGATCATGTAGCACTTGCAGAAAAATTAGATATACTAGATTTTGAACGAGCTGCAAAAATAACAGGTGCTAGATTTGTTGTTTATAAAGGATTGGGTGCTAGATTAGAAAGAGCATTAATTAGTTTTATGATGGATTTACATGCTAAAAAACATGGATATACAGAATTAATGCCACCGTATATTGTAAATGGAGCAAGTATGTTAGGAACTGGACAATTTCCAAAATTCCAAGAAGATGCATATAAAGTAACAGCTGGTCAAGGTGACGATGCAGATTGGTATTTAAATCCAACCGCAGAAGTGCCTAGCATCAATATGTATCGTGATGAAATTATCGATGGGGATAAGCTACCTATTCAATTTTGTTCTTATACAACAGCGTTTAGGGCAGAAGCAGGTTCAGCTGGTCGTGATACAAGGGGGATTTTAAGACAACATCAATTCAATAAAGTAGAATTAATTAAGTTTACAAAGCCTGAAGATTCATATGATGAACTAGAAAAAATGTTACAAAATTCAGAAGAAGTACTTAAACAATTGCAAATTCCTTATCATGTAGTGGAACTTTGTACAGGGGATATGGGATTTGGTATGGCAAAAACTTTTGATATAGAGGTGTGGTTACCTGGTCAAAATTGTTATCGTGAAATTGGGTCAATTAGTAATGCAGAAGATTTCCAAGCACGTCGTGCTAATATTCGTTTTAGAAGAACGAAAGATAGTAAAACGGAACTTGTACATACACTGAATGGTTCTGGCCTTGCAGTTGGAAGAACCGTAATTGCTGTATTAGAAAATTATCAACAAGAAGATGGTTCTATTCGTGTTCCAGATGTTTTAGTCCCTTATATGGGTGTAAAAGAAATTCGTTAATAAAAAACTCTCGTTTTAAAGTAAAAACGAGAGTTTTGTTTTGGCCATAATGAGAAAGTTTATTGGGTTAGTTTAGCATATAACTTGTCTAACTCAGCAAAATTAGGTTCATGATCAACTTGATGAAAATCAATTTCATCGTCTATATATCGGGGAAGAACATGCAAGTGAAAATGCATAACGGTTTGACCTGCTCTAACACCAGAGTTGTTTAATAAATTAATGTCTGTGATGCCTAGTTTTTCTTTTAGAAGATGAGATATGACTGTAGCTGCTTTCATTACTTCTTCGGCATATATTTCTGGAAGATCAAAAATATCTTGAATATGTTTTTTAGGTACAACTAAACAATGACCTTTTGTGGCTTGTGAAATATCTAAAAAACAAGTTACAAATCCATTTTCATATAATTTATAGGCAGGAATTTCGCCATTTATAATTTTACAAAATACACACATAATTGATTTCTCCTATTTGTTTATATAATTGTATTTTATCAAAAACAAAATATATTGTAAAGTTAAATAGAAAAATAATATGGATATAAAGCCAAAAACACGTAAAAATTAAAATGTCTTTATCGAATTGTAAAATTATATACACTATTATTAGAAAAGTTAAAATAAGTTCGTTTTTGGCCTAAAATAAAAAGTAGACATAGGCTACTTTTTATGCAAAAGGATATTCATATTCAATATCTTCATCAAATGTAACATAAGATAAATAAATACGGAGTAATAAATAAGTGGTATCAGTTTGCTCGTCTTTCAGTAAAATATGGTCTCGTCCTGCTCCAAGCAATTCACCTTTAAATACTTTTGATCCCCATTGACTATTTTCAAAGTTCATATAAACAGTAATATTTTTACCTAAATTCATACGTAAAATGTTTTCAATAAAGGAATGTTCAAAAGTTCTATAAGGGTTTTGTTGGTTGTACATAGGTGGGTAACCATAATTGTTACAGTTAGGTTGACCATATTGGCCGTATTGTGGGTAGTAAGGAAATTGATAATTAATCGTCATAATGCTCCTTTCGTAATTTTCTTTTTACAATGCATTATATTAGAGTTAAGTTAAAATTATACATAACAATTTTCACTTTCGACTGGGCCATAGAAACAATGGGATTTATATCTTCCTGTATTCCACTGTCCCCACCATTTGCTTCTGCAATCATCATCTCCTGCATTATAAAACCATAGTGCTTGGCTTGCAGGGAAGAACTTTTCGCCTTTTAACACCCTTCTAGCAAGAGCAATATCACACTCTCTAACGGGTTCGTAAAAATAAGAATAGAGTGTAGATTCAAATCCACCTGGATGTTGAAAAACCATATCTTCAATGGAAGTAATATCCTCAAATCCTAGACAATTAGCGAGTACGCGATTTACACCAACATTACCGACCATAAGCATCCCCAGTTCGCCTTCGCCTTCTGCTTCTGCTCGCATCAATCTAGCAAGTAACTCTACTTCTTTTTCATTATATTTGATTGTTGCCATTTTATCACCTGATGTAGTATACGTAGGCAAATGCAAAAATATGATAAAATAAAATGATATCTTTGCAAAAAAAAAGAATTTGATGTATAATGAAATCAATGTAAGGTGAAGAATGTGGAATGTAATAGTAATTGTAAGAGTTGCGCTTCAATATGTGGAAAATCTTGTCCCATTTGTGGCACAAAAGGGAAAAACGTATCTAGTGTGACAGTAAAATCTCTCATAAAAGGAGATTTTTTGTTTGATGAAAGTCAAGCAATCTATATGTGTGTGGGTAAAAAGTGTTCAGTAGTATATTATCAAGAAAATCATCCTAAATATTACGTTAAAGAAGAAGTATTAGTGCCGATTTGGTTTAAAGAAAAATATGATCAATATAGGGTTTGTTACTGTCATCAAATTGATTTGAATGATATTGTAGAATTGGTACAACATATAGATGAACAAAATTTAACAAAAAAGGATGTATTAAAGTATTTAGGTAAACAACAACAAGAAGATTGTCTTCATTTGAATCCGTTAGGTGAATGCTGTGATACATTATTTCAAAATGCTATTGCTTATGCATACAAGCAAAAAAAGGAGAAAGAATAATGAATATTTGGCATGATATTGAAAAAGATAGAATCCATTGTGATGATTTTTATGCGGTCATTGAAATTAGCAAGGGAAGTAAAAATAAATATGAGCTAGATAAAAAAACAGGACTCATTATGTTAGATAGAATTTTATATACATCTACCCATTATCCTGCCAATTATGGTTTTATTCCCTTGACTTATGCTAACGATTTAGATCCGCTTGATGTACTTGTACTTTGTAGTGAGGCTTTAGTGCCTATGAGTCTGGTTCGTTGCTATCCTATCGGTGTTATTCGAATGATTGATGGCAATTATATAGATGATAAAATAGTCGCTATTCCATTTCATGATCCCAATTTAAATCACTATAAAGAATTAGAAGATGTACCTGAACACATGATCAATGAGATGAGTCATTTTTTTAGTGTATACAAAAATTTAGAACATAAAACAACAACAGGTTTTAAATTAGAGGGAAAAGATGTCGCTTTACAAATTATTCAAGATGCTCTTTTTGAATATGAAAATAAAAAAGAGCAACTAAAAAATGAAATCATTAGATGATAAGTCTAATGTTTTTGACATATATATGAATGAATTAGAAAAAAGGAGAATGAAAATGACAATATTAGATGGCAAGGCTTTAAGCAAAACATTAAAAGAGCAATTAAAAAAACAAATTTCAGCTCTAGTTACACAAACATCCATCGTTCCCGGTTTAGCTATTGTATTGGTTGGAGAAGATGCAGCTAGCCAAATTTATGTGCGAAATAAAATGAAAGCAGCAAGTTATTGTGGAATAGCAGCTAAAAGAATGGATTTTCCAACAACGATTACGGAAAAAGAATTGATAGATTGTATTCAACAACTTAACCAAGATGATACTATTCATGGTATTATTGTACAATTACCACTTCCTAGTCATATTAATGAGCAACGTATCATTGATACCATTGCTTATACAAAAGATGTAGATGGTTTTGGTATTCAAAATAAAGGGAGACTTTTTAGTGGTCTTCCCGCTATTGAAAGTGCAACACCTAGGGGGATTATGAGGCTTTTGGAGGCATATAATATTGATGTTTCTGGAAAAAATGCATGTGTTGTAGGAAGAAGTAATATTGTAGGTAAACCTATGGCAATGTTATTGTTGAATCATCATGCAACTGTAACGATCTGTCATTCTAAAACGCAAAATTTAAAAGAAATAACTAAAAATGCAGATATCTTAGTCGTTGCAATTGGTAGAAATCGTTTTATTACAGCAGATATGGTTAAAGAAAATGCTGTCGTAATTGATGTAGGTACCAATCGAGTTGGAGAAAAATTATATGGTGATGTTGATTTTGAGCAAGTTAAAGATAAATGTGCTTATATTACTCCTGTCCCAGGTGGTGTAGGTCCATTAACCATTGCTTCTCTTTTGGAAAATACTATTTTAGCATATCAACATATTTTAAAAATCAATTTAGGAGAACATATATGATTATTGTAGGACTTGGTAATATCGGTAAATCATACGAAGGAACACACCATAATGCAGGATTTATGGCATTAGATCAAATTGCTTTAGCTAATCAATTTTCCTTTTTACAAGAAAAAAAATTTCAAGCATATGTAGCAGAGTATGTGTATCAAGGGCAAAAACATTATTTTATCAAACCGATGACTTATATGAATAATTCAGGAATAAGTGTAAAGGCTATTATGGAGTATTATCATCAAACGCCAGAAGATATATTTGTCATCTACGATGATTTAGATTTATCACTAGGACGTATTAGAATTCGTAAAAATGGTTCAGCTGGAGGACATAATGGCATCAAATCTATTATTTCTCATTTAGGAACCAGTGAATTTGCTAGATTAAGAATAGGCATCCAAAAACAAAAAGAAGTAGATACAATTGATTATGTGTTATCTAAGTTTTCTAAAAAAGAATTATCTGTTTTGCAGCCAACATTAGAAAAAATGCCTCAAATTGTAGACGATTTACTCAATTATGGTATGGACTATATTATGAATCATTACAATGGGTGAACCAATGCGTTATTTAGATTTATTAGAAAGTAAGTTAGCTTTTACAAAACCATTTCACGATTTATTGCTTCATCAAAATTATCAAAAAACAACAAATATTTATGTCACAGAATGTGCCTCTCACCTTTCTAAATTACTAACTGCTTATCTATTTGCTCAAAATAAGCAAACTGTAGTATATGTTACTTCTTCTATTTATGAAGCATCAAAAGCATATGAAGTCTTATGTGATATAACAGGAACTGACAATGTCAGTTTTTTTCCCGCAGAAGAGTTTATTTCTAGTGAACTAGTAGCAACTAGTGAAGCATTTAGGTTAGCTAGAATGTTAACATTACATCATATTGTTCAAAATCATCCTCAAATTATTGTAACCAATGTTGAGGGCTTTACAAGACAAATGATGTCTAAAAAGTCTCTTCAAGAATCCATTTTGTCTTATCAAATTGGTTTAACCATCAATAGACAAACATTAGTTCAAGACTTAATTATTAGAGGATATAAAAAAACCGCAATTACTTCAGTAAGAGGAACATTTAGTGTACGAGGGAGTTTAATAGATGTTTATCCTATTAATGAAGACTTACCTATTCGAATTAGTTTCTTTGATGATGAGATTGAAAACATCAAAAAAATAGATGTAGAAACACAGATGTCTAAGGGGTCTATACCAAAAGTATCGATTTATCCCTTGTATGAAATTTATTATGATGAAAAAAATATTCCACAAATTAAAGCAAACATTATCAAACAACAAGAATTAACTGATAAGGTAAAAATGAATCTAGAGTCCATTGAAAATTATCAAAATTTAGATCAGTTATATATCTATTTGCCTTATTTTACATCTGAATACCAACCATTTTATCAACTTTTGGATCAACCTATTTGTATTTATGAAGATTATCAGGCTTGTTTAGAACATGAAAAGGCAATGTTCAATGAAATAGCTGATTATTTTTCAAAAAATAAAAATATTGCTCCCGATGACTTTTTTGTGACATTAGATAGTGGTTTGTATATTGCTAAAACCAATATATTTACGTCTATTTTTAATTCTTCATTAGTAGGAATGAAACTAGATCAACATATTGTGCTTGCTACAACCAATTGTTTTGAATACAATAATAATATTAAATCAATGATTGAAGACATCAAAGCAAACTCTAAAAAAACCTATTTGATTACCCATATTGATGAAAAAAAATTATTGTTTCTAAAAGAAACTTTTGCAGCAAATCAAATAGAATATGTTGAAATAGACCACATAAAAGATATAAAGCAACATCAAGTCAATGTTGCGATAATGCCTGATGGATATGGATTTGAGGATTTAGAATCCCAATTTGTTTTGATTTCTCCGAATGAATTTGCACCAGGTAAAATCGTTAAGAATTCAAAATATCAAAAGTTTTTGAAAGATTCTGTTAAAATTTACAATAAAGAAGAACTCAATCCAGGTGATTATGTGGTTCACCAGGATTATGGTATTGGTAGATACGTTGGCATTCAAACAAGAGAAATTAGAAATACAATCAATGATTTCTTGTGTATAGAGTATGCAGAAGAGTCAAGGTTATTGATACCAGTAGAAAATATTTATGTCCTAGAAAAATATATTGGTTCAAAGGATAAATTGCCTAAGTTAAATAGCCTAAAAAGCAAAGAGTGGCAGAAAAAAAAGGCGAAGATTAAAGAGAAAACCAAAGATATAGCTAAAAAATTAATTAAAGTACAAGCTGAACGAGATGCAAGACCAGGATTTGTATATCGTGAAGATACAGTAGAACAGTTAGAATTTGAAAGTGATTTTGAGTATACTGAAACAGCTGACCAATTAAAAGCAATTGAGGAAGTTAAAAAAGATATGGAAAGCCCTCATCCACTAGATCGTTTGATTTGTGGGGATGTAGGGTTTGGTAAAACAGAAATTGCAATGCGCGCTGCCTTTAAAGCTGTTGATAATGGAAAACAAGTAGCCTATCTTGCTCCAACAACGGTACTTACAAGGCAACACTATTATACTTTTAAAGAGAGATTTGAAAAATATGGGGTAAGAGTGGAGTTGCTCAATCGCTTTGTTTCCCTCCAACAACAAAAAAATATTATTGATGGTCTAAAAAGGGGATATGTGGATATTATTATCGGAACACATCGTATTTTATCAAAAGATATCGTATTTAAAGACCTAGGATTACTCATTATTGATGAAGAACAACGTTTTGGTGTAGAACATAAAGAGCGAATTAAAACAATGAAATCTAATATTGATGTTTTAACGCTTTCTGCAACACCTATTCCTAGAACACTTCAAATGGCTCTTTCTGGCTTAAGAGACTTATCTTTGATTGAAACAGCACCAAATAATCGTTTGCCCATTCAAACTTATGTACTTGAAAGCAATGATTCTGTCATTCGTGAAGCTATTAACCGAGAAATGGGACGAGGCGGGCAAGTGTTTTATTTGCTCAACCGTATATCAGAATTAGATCATATTCGTTCAAAGGTGCATCAATTAGTACCCAAAGCTAAAATAGGTTTAATCCATGGAAAAATGGACAAGGATGATATTGAAAATGAATTGATGATTTTTTTGGATAAAGGATATGACGTGTTAATTTGCACAACTATTATTGAAACTGGTATAGATATACCCAATGCCAATACACTGATTATCGAAAGATCAGATACATTAGGGCTTTCTCAATTATATCAAGTAAGAGGAAGGGTAGGAAGAAGCGACCGAATATCTTATGCTTATTTGATGTATGATAAAAGTAAAATTATTACTGAAAATGCCGTTAAACGCCTAGAAGCAATTAAAGAATTTACAGAATTAGGTAGTGGGTACAAGATTGCAATGCGTGATTTGGCAATTCGTGGCTCAGGTGATATTTTAGGTAGTGAACAGTCCGGTTATATTGATGCAGTAGGAATGGACTTATATATGAAATTACTAAATGAAGCAATTCAAGAAGAAAAAGGACTTTCGGTAGAAGAGACAAATACAAGAAAATTCCCAATTGATATTTCTAGACATGTTGATGAAAGCTATGTAGAAGATGATGCAATTCGAATCGATATTCATAAATCAATCAGTAAGATTACTTCTAGACAACAAATACAAATGCTTATAGAAGAATATACCGATCGATATGGAAAGTTAAGTGAAGAAATCTTGCTTTATATGGAAGAAAAATATTTAGAATATTTACTAAAAAAATCCGGGGTTGAAACATTCAAGCAAACACAAACGGAAATTACTATTGTTTTCGAAGAAGAAGCAACAACTCGTATCAATGCAAGCAAACTTTTTGATTTATCGATTGATTTACACTTAAAATATAAATTTGATTATCGCAATAAAAAAATTATAATCACTATTGATCCTAAAGCTACCACAAGAAGTTATATATATGGATTAACTTCATTTTTAGAAAATGTAGTAGACAAAATCATGATTAGAAAATAATTGAGAAATTCTGCATAAAAAAGTAAAAATACTCCATAATAACTATAGAGAAAAATTGTTACGGAGGTTATTATGAAAGCAACTGGTGTTGTTAGAAGAATAGATGATTTGGGAAGAATTGTCTTACCTAAAGAATTAAGAAGAACAATGCGCATCAAAGAAGGGGAATCTTTAGAAATATATACAGATGGAACAGATCGAATTATATTAAAGAAATATTCTCCGGTACAAAATGTAAATGATTTTGTCGAAGAATTTGTTGAAAGTCTATATGCTTCCAACAAAAAAGATATTATTATTACAGATAATGAAAAGGTTATTGCTTATGCAGGAAACTTTAAACAAGACATATCTAACAAAAGAATATCACTTCGTTTAGAAGAAAAAATGAGCAAACGTCAAACTCAAGTCGTAGATAAAGCAGAAAACTTTGAATTCTTAGAAGATTATCCCATATCTAAATCTGCTATTATTAAACCAATTAATGTGTTGGGAGATATATCTGGGTCTGTTATTGTGTTAAGTGATGCAATTACCGATGTAGAAAAATCGCTTGCGGAATTTGGTGGTATGTTTATGGGAAGATATTTAGAAGGATAGTATAATAAAAATAGTTGTTGCACTCGCTATAGCAACAACTATTTTTTATAGAAAATGTGAATCAATTGACATATGAATTTTCTTTAGTATAATGATAATGAAGAACTACCCAATGATAATAGCAACTAAGAAAGAGAATTAATCTTCAATTAAAAATAAAAGAGTCAATTCTCTTTTTTGTTTTAAATTATTATGGGAAGTATTTAAAATGTGGGGGGCATATGATAAAAAAATTTTTAATAATGTTGATACTATTTTTTTTAACTAGCACTATATTGCTTTTGAATACTAACTTGATGATTAAAGCTAATGCTAATAAGGACTATAGCGTTGCATCAAAAATTGTAATGGAAGTAATCCCAGATAAAAGTACTACTCCTATTTATTTAAGCTATGGTATGGATTGTAGAAATAGTGGATTAAAAAGTGGTACAGAAGTAACTTTAGGTTTTGGACAAATTATACCTATTTCAAATTATACAAGTGATAATTTAGTAAGAATCAAGGTGGGCAATAACCGTCTTATTTGTTTAGGAAAGGATAGTCCAACACCTTATATTCAAGATTTTGATTGGTCAATATATGGATTAAGTGCAGAGAATATTTCAATTAGTTCCTTTGGAACCATTACTGCAAAAAAATATATTGAAAATGAGGCAAATGTTGGCATTGCAATTGGAGTCTATAAATATAATACAAGGCATAGAGTGTCTATTTATATAGAAATCTATCAGTAGAAGGAGGGAAAATGAAAAAAGTTTTAATTAATATCATGATATTCTTATCATTGACCATGATGCTTGTTTCATGTAAAAAGAATACATTAGCCCCATCATCAAATAAAAATAATACAGAACAAAATAATACTCAACAATCCGATAATAATAATTCATCTAACAATAATCATTCATCAGCACAAACGGAATTGCCTTTTAATGGACAAGGAATGCAATTTAATATCTATTTAAATGCATACGGATCCATGTATGATTCTTCATTACTTACAACTGCCGAAATGGAATCGATTTATAATCCGTTTTCCGATAATTATATTGCAAAAGATAAAAGGGAAAAACAAAATTATATAAGAGAAATTGAAAAGAAGTATAATGTTACCATTTGTTATATAACAAATCAATACTCTTATAGACCAATTGAAGAGGTGATTGCATACGACAATCTAAATGGTATGCATGCTGTGATTACTGATTCTTTATTTAGTACAATTAGTTTAAAAGAGAATTACTCTTCTTCTGGCGCATATCAAAAAAACAACGTTTTAGAAAAATTATATTATTCTTTATATAACACATCAACGGATATGGGAATTATGAAAGATTTAGACATTATTCCAACAAATATGAGAAAGGATTTATCTACCTATTATCAAAATACCTATTTATATATTCCACAACCTATTTATACCTATCATTTTCTGTATTACGATAAGGAATCATTTTTACAAATGGGGATAGATGATCCACAAGAATTATATCAACAAGGCAAATGGGATAATGAAACGTTAAAGAAATTGTGTTTAGAATTGCAACAAAAGGATTCGAGTAAACCAGTTATTTCAGTCGAAGGTATGGAAGATTTTTCTAACATGACTTATGGAATGGCATCTGCTAAAAGATTTACATTTGTGGAAAATCAAAAAGTAGTGGGGAATAACTTAGAAGCAATACAAATATATGATGAAATGAAAGATCTGTATGAAAATAAAATTTTTGCTTTTGGTGCACAACAATCACATTTTAATTTAAGATTAAATCGCTTTGATAATGCACAAGAATTAAATTTGCCTACAAAAAAATTATCATTGGTGCCTTATCCAAATTTTAATTTTGAAAGCAGTAAGATTGCTGTAACAAGTGCACCAGGTTATGCAGTATTTAACTTTGAAACAATGGAGAATGGATTTAATCCAGAAATTGCTTTTCGTATTATCTATGATTTAGAATCAGGTTATAGAGAAAAATCAACAATTAGCGAAGAAGAAATTATGAAAGATAATTTAAGTTATTATTTAGATGAAGAATCTATTGAATTATTTTTACAATGCCAAGAAAAACAAATATATGAAGGGATGGGGATGCTATCTAGAATTTCTTTATTTGATTATGGTGATTTTTCAGTATCAAATAAATATAATGTAGGATATATTAACTTTTTATTCAATTATATGAAAAGTGGGTCACAACTACAAACGAATGATGATAAAAAGGCTTTTGTTGAATATGAAACAGCAAGGTTAGGTAAACAATCAGAAGTATATAGCCCTTTTGAAGCGATGCAAATCGTGTACGATTATATTTATACAATAAGTGAATAAAACAAAAAGCGATGAATTGCTAGTTCATCGCTTTTTATGTTATAATACCCTAGAGGTGAAATAAATGAATAAAAAGAAGATGTATCAATTATTAGAACAAATGAGTATAACAAGACCAAGCGGATCAAATGAAGAACTTACTTGTGCTCATTGGTTAAAAACCGAGATAGAACAAATGGGTGGAGTAGCAAGTGTTGTGCCTTTTCAAGTTTCACAAACTGACTTTCAAAAAGTAAGTTTAGCTAATTGTGATGGACGAGAGTATGAAGTAACTGGATATCGGTGTAGTCTCGATACTCAAGAAGAAGGAATAGAGGCTCCTTTTTATTATATGGATTCAACCAATCCCATCCATTATATATATGCAAAGGATAAAATTGTTTTAGTAAATGGATATTTAAGAAAACCTACTTATGAAGCGCTGATTCAAGCAGGTGCAGTTGGTTTCATTACATTTGATGGTGATGTTTATGATGAACAAGCAGATATTGATATTAGAGAACTAAGAGAGCCTTTTTTTGAATTAGGTAAACTTCCTGGTGTACACATGCGTACCATTGATGCAATGCATTTAGTAGAAGAAAATCCAAAAACATTAACACTGACTTTGTTGAAAGAAGAAAAAATGGTGGATTCCCATAATGTTATATCTGAAATAAAAGGTTCTACATATGAAAATGAAGTGATTGTCTATACGGCACATTATGATAGTGTATTATTTAGTAAAGGCGCATATGATAATGGCGCAGGATGTGTGATTCTTTTAGGGTTATATGATTATTTTATGCATCACAAACCAACAAGAACTATACGTTTCATATGGTGTGGTAGTGAAGAAAGAGGATTATTAGGTAGCAAATACTACGTATCCCAACTATCAAAAGAAGATTTAGGAAACATTGTACTCAATGTGAATGTAGACGTTGCGGGGGCTATTCTTGGAAAAGACAGCTCAGTCGTATTAGGAAATGATGCTCTAATGCATATGATTACTTATTTAGCTAAAGAAGTAGGATTTCCTATTGATGTTACACAAGATATTTATTCAAGTGACTGTATTCCTTTTGCAGATAAAGGAATTCCTGCAGTGAATTTTATGCGCTTTGGCATTGGTAATTCAGCGCATATACACAATCGTTATGATACGATGCATTTTATTGGTGAAGATGCATTATATCACACGTATTCTTTTATAGAAATGTTTTCAGAAAGATTGCAACATTATCAAGTATTCCCGATTGATAGAGAAATTCCTGAAAAAATAAAAGATAAGGTAGATAAATATTTATTTAAGAAGACAGAACAAACAAAATAAAAAGGTATTCCGGTTTACTTTTGGTGGATTTTAAGGTAATATATATATGTTCAAAATAAAATTAAAACAAATAGGAGGAACAAAAATATGCCACTAGTTAATATGTGTAATATGTTGGCAAATGCCAAAGCAGGTAAATATGCTGTAGGGCAATTTAATATCAATAATCTAGAATGGACAAAAACTATTCTTGAAACTGCTGAAAAAAATCAATCACCAGTCATTTTAGGCGTATCAGAAGGTGCAGCAAAATATATGGGTGGATTTGATACTGTAGTAGGTATGGTAAAAGGATTAATGAAATTTTTAAATACAACCGTTGAAGTAGCTATTCACTTGGACCATGGTTCTAGTTTTGAAAGTTGTAAAGCGGCTATTGATGCAGGTTTTACTTCAGTGATGATTGATGGATCACATCATCCAATTGATGAAAATATTCAAATGACTAAAGAAGTTGTAGATTATGCTCATGCAAAAGGTGTAAGTGTAGAAGCTGAAGTTGGAACAGTAGGTGGAAATGAAGATGGTGTTGTTGGTGGAATTAAATATGCAGATTTAAATGAATGTGTACGTTTAGTCAATGAAGCAAAAGTAGATGCACTTGCTCCTGCACTAGGTTCAGTTCATGGTCCATATCAAGGTGAACCAGTATTAGGATTTGTGGAAATGGAAGCCATTGGGAAAGCTACAAATCTTCCTTTGGTACTTCATGGAGGAACAGGTATTCCTGATGAAAAAATTCAAAAAGCCATTGCTTGTGGCACATGTAAAATTAATGTCAATACAGAATGTCAATTAGCATTTAATAAATTACTAAGAGAATTTTTAGCAGATGAAAAAAATGCAAAAGTATATGATCCACGTAAATTAATTGGTCCTGCAGCAAAAGGTATTGCAATGTCAGTAACTGAAAAGATGAATGTGTTTGGATCTGTAAATAAGGCAAACTAGATATTTAAAAGAGTATAATGCTTTGGTTTAGGATAGCATTGTACTCTTTATATTTTATAAATTCTAAAGTTTATGAAATGCAAATAAGAAATAGAAAAATTTATATATAAAGAAAAAGGAAATTAGGAGTAATGAAAAAAATTTATATTACAATAATATCTATAGCAATTATTACTTTTTTTGGTATAAAGATAAATGACTCAGTATTAGCGAAAAGTGAAAAAACCATTAATGATGAGAAATTTATTATCCAAGTTTTAAATAATGATAACACAGAAGTAGATCTTAGTGATGTAAAAATAGAAGTATATAATGCCAATCCAGTATATAATAATGGAGAATTGCTGTATTACACACATGAATTATGCAATATATATACAAACATCAATAATGAAATAATTATAGATAGACCAAGTGAGTTGTTATTGCTAAAAATTGATTTAGATACATTGCCAGAAGGCTATGGTGTTAAACAAACACAAATATTTGTGACAACAGAAATTAGAAAGAGTGTGTTTTATATTAATGAAATAGCAGATTTATCTTTGTATCAAGATGAAGATAATCAATTTAATGTGAAATTTATGAATGTGGAAAAAGAAAGAATATATGCACCATATCAAATAGTTTCGGAGA
The DNA here is from genome assembly GCA_023665755.1 of Prevotella sp. Lineage (GTDB taxonomy): Bacteria > Bacillota_I > Bacilli_A > ML615J-28 > CAG-313 > CAG-313. The sequence goes on along the minus strand of JAMPDF010000005.1, from coordinate 6,175 downwards.
ATCAAGATGTAGAGGCAACCAATATTCAAGTAAAAAACCAGTCAATAACGTATGAAGTAGCAATAGAAGAAAAAACTACTATGGGGTTAGATATTAATCACTCATTTTTATGTGGCAATATAACACAAGTGAAATCAGCTTTATCTCTACCTGTGCAAGAACTGAATGGGGATGTTGAGAAACCGACGTATTATCAAACAAGTTACAGCAATGTTTCATATGTTTTTAGTCCCAATCGCAAATTTAAGATTTATTATGATGTGGAGAAAATGATAAAAGATAATATAGAAGATGTAGCACATGTAGTAGAGGATGTTCAAAACTATTTTTGTGATGAAAATCAATGGGGCTTTCAGGTTCCTAAAACGAGTGATTCTTTTGGATATTATGAAATTATTATAGAGTATGATGATATAGTCAGTCAAAATTATGATTTTAGTATAGGAGGATATGCTCAGCAAGTAGGAGAATGTTCATATATTGTAATGAATTATAATTTTATGGAATACAACACACAAGATTTTAAATCCAATTGTTTTGAATATATATTTGCACATGAGTATTTTCATAGTATCCAATTTAATACAATGAAGGGAATATATATCAATGAACATTGGTACTATGAGTCTATGGCTAACTTTGCAAGTTGTTGTTATATAAATCAAAAAAGTATAAATAATAAAGACGAATATGGAAATATGCAAGAAAATGTATATGCCTGGGGCCAAATGTACAGAGATTTAAAAGCATATTGGCAGAATACCACAACATCAATAGATGATTATGAAAGCGTACATAGACGAGAATATGAAACTTTTTGTTTTTGGTTATATATTTACGATCAATTTGGGCTGCAATGTATCAAGGATATTATGAGTTCATATTGTAATGAAAAGGAAAAATTTGAAATATTAGATAGGGTGTTACACAATTATCAAACATCAGCAGATGAATTGTTTAGACAGTATTGTATAGCCATGTCCTTTATGGACGATCAATTCTTAGAAATAATAGATGAATATAAAAATAGTTGGGATAGAAAAGAAAATGAAAAAAATGAAATTATAGAGAATCTTTATTATTCAAATAAGTTGAAAGAAATGGAAATTACTTTACCATATTATTCTAGTTATTATCAACATTTTGAAACTAAGAATTGGTCTGATTGTAATTTGTTTTTGACGTTTAACATTGATAATTATGACCCTATAGTGCTTGCACAATGTTATCAAAATAAAGATGGTGAATTGATTCGAAATGAAATTGTACCTAATGGCCAATTGATTACAATTGTAAAAAATAATAAGAGTGATGATGTGGATAATAGAATTGTATTTATGGTTGAAAATTATAAAAAAGCATCACAGAAAGTAAAAATAAGGTATAGTGTTACTTATGAACATATAATGCAAGATATTGAGGAAAATCAACCAGTTAATATGAAAGAACACTTGCATTGGTCATCAGGAAGAAATGATGTAAGCTATCGGTTTATACCTAAAGAATCAGGAGTGTATACATTTTCTTTCCAAATTATAAAAAATGGCATAAAAAAGCAGGACATTACGCCATCGTTTATTAAAATTTTAAATAAATATCTGGAACCTATGAAAAAGTATGATGGAGATTTAGCAGAATTAGATGCATCAAATGTAATAAACAGCCATCAAATTGTTGTCAGTTTGCAAGCAGGAGAAAGTTATTATGTGAGTTTAAAGGGTTACAACTGGTTGCAAAATTATAACACTATTGAACTATATGTAACTAAAAATTTAGAGACAATTCTTGTAGATGATGTGAACATAAACGAGTATATTCAATATGAGACCAATGTATGTGAAAAGATGTATAAATTAGACAATAAACATGTAGGATACTATCATTTTCAAATTCATATGGATGAAAACCAAGATGCATCAAATATGGTAGTTGTCCTCTTATCTATGTATAATGATACTATTCGTGTGCAATACGAAACAAAATTAAATCAATCTTGCTTTGCTGAATTTGAAATGGCGCTCAATCAAAATGCAACTTATTATATAGGATATTATGGCGCAAACAAGAATACTATAATGGATTTTTCAATGCATAGAGTGGTTGAAAAAGAGGATGTTTTATATACAGATTTGAACGAAAATGTAACAGTGGGATCAGAGGTTAGATTAAATCAAGGAGTATATCGAGGCACAAATATTACCTCTGGATATACTAGAGTACTTTATACATGGAATCAAGATGATTCTAGACTCAATTATTATTGGTATTCTTTAGATGAAGAAAAAGCAAAGGTTAGTGCATATGGTACAGTTACTGCAATGCCTGTAACGGAAGTATCACAAGTAAAAATTATTGCGGTATCCAAATTCAATGTTAAAGAAATTAGAAGTATTACATTAACAATTTTCCCCGATACTACTAGTGGCATAAAAGAAGTTCAATTGACAACTGATGAAAGAATATCTGGCCCGATATGTGGAACGGAAGTATCACAAAATGGAGGATCTCCTAAGGAGATTACGATTCATAGTGGGTTTACAAGGCTTATATGCTTTAAAAAAAATCATCCAACCGATAGTATACAAGACTTTATATGGACTTCAAGTGACGATAGTATAGCTACAGTTAGTAGTTATGGTACTATTTTAGCCAAAGATAAAAAAGGGACTGTAATAATTGCAGGAGTATATAAATATAATTCTAATTTCGTTGCTATGATAGAGATAAAGGTAATTTAATTGACTAATTTGTATAAAATATTGACAATATAAAAATAATATGTTACAATAAAATATATATTTGTATGCATATAATAATACTAAGGGGGTGAGAAAAATGAATAAAAAAAATATAATTATTTTAATTGCATTTTTACTACTAATTGGCTTATCAAGTTGCGGGGAAAAACGAAATGAGTTGGCAAAAGGAAAGAGCGAATATTTGGGGATTAAAGAAATCGAAGTGAAAAATAAAAATGAGGATAATGAAGAATTTCAAGGAAACCAAAATGGTAATTCAATAAATAATCAAGAAGGTCAAGGGCCTGAAACTTCCAATCCAGATATATATATTCCTGCTCAATATGGAAGTTTCTTCTATGATTTGTTTAGGTTTGAGGTAGTCAACATAGAGTATGGTTTTAAAGATAAAAAAAATAGAGATACAAGCATCTTGTATGTTATCCTTAAAGAAAACTATAATACATATATACAACGGGGAAAAGAAACTGAATTTGATGAAAGTTTTGCATATTATCAACAAATATATCAAAGTGAGATAGAAGAATCAGGAGAAATAGAGACTTATAGTAGAATTTGCGTTTCGTCAAAAGTGGTTGATTTATTTGAAGTTGGAAAAGAATACATTGCTCAAGGTGGATCTTGGACTAAAGTAAAAGGAGCAGATGGAGAAGAGATTGGATGTATAAACTTAACCTATTTACAACATAGTAGTACAGATTTGGACTTAGTATTAGTAGATTGTTTGGCTGAAGTGAGTGATGGAAAAGTATATCCTAAAGAATTTAGTTATGGGGCTTATGGTTTTGATATGTCACTTTACGAAACTTTTTTAGATTTGAATTGTCGTCTTTTACCTGAAGAACAAAAATTTACTAGTGGTGATAGTTGTAAAGAATTTATCAATTGGTTAAAATCCGCTTATACATATTTTAATGAACGCTCTAGACCACCTGTTTGTTATAACAAATAGAATAAAAAGAATAATTCAGTCTAATTCTCGTCAAATACTAGAATTAGACTTTTTTGTTTTGTATTTGGTAGACCACGAATATTTATAATATTTAAGAAAATAGTATGAACCTATTTTCAAAAAAAATAATTTATGATATAATAAGATGAATATGAGGTAAAAGTATGGAAGAACAACAAAATCAGTTTTATGATATCCATGTGAATGCGGCACTTATTATACAAAAAAGAATGATAGATCAAGTGGATATGAAAGAATACGTCAGACAAATTACTACATATATTCGTTATGTTGATCACTTATATATATATAATTTGACAAATCAAGACTTAAATGAGTTTTATCAAATGTTAAAAAAGTATGATAATATTTCTTTTACGGATTGTGAAGATTTTGGACAAGTAGCGAATTATCAAATGATTTATGAGCAACTTCTAGAAACACAAGCAGATTTTGGTATGATTATGGAACAAGGTTATTATTTTGAAGAAAATGCATTGTTAGCTATCAGAAGGCATCTCGTTGAAAATGATTATTCAAAAATAGCTATTGCAACACCAATGCCTCTAAGAGGATGTGAGGTTTTAGAACGCCAAGCAGAAAAGGTACGACCTTGTATGGGATGCAATTTTGTGGGCGCACTTTTGAATTTAAAATTATTTCAAGAATTAGGAGGATTTAAATTAGAATATTATCAAACTACTTTTGATTATGAATATTGCATTCGGGCAAGATTAAAAGGATATAGCATATTATTGTTCCAAAATGAGGTGTTGAGAAATAGTAACTATTATTTGATTGAGAAAAGAATTCTATTTTTTAAGCTCTCTACCTTTGATTATGATTTAATGGATATGTATTATCAAACAAGAAATCGGTTTTATTTATGGGATGAATATGCTACGTTGGATGCTAAATATGTAAAAATGGATAAAAAGTTATATAAGGCAGAGCGTCATGAAATGAAAGTAAGAGATCCGAATTACCGAGATAAATTTTATATGATGGAAGAAGCGAGATTTGATTATATAAGAGGATTAAAAGGAAAATATAAAGGAGGACAAAACAGTGAAAAAAATTAAAAAATTATCATTAATCCTATTGATTTGTGTTTTTACATTTGTAGCATTATTACAAACAAATGTAAAACCTACCTATGCTTATGATAGTATAGATAATACGGGTACTGCAACATGGACAGTATCAAATGAGGAAACTTCTGATAAATATGGATTACATTATTCACACGCAATTGGAACTACAATGAATAATGGGGCAAAAAGTGTCGACTTAAATGCTAATTTCTTTAGTATGAAAACAGATGGCGAAAATTCTAAATTAGTAACTTGGGCTATTCAATCTGGAAACGATGCTTTTGTAACCCAACAACTTTCAGTTATTGCCAAAGATTATGAGCAAAAACATCCTGGTTGGATTGTTGTTGCGGGAATCAATGCTGATCAGTGGTATTATGGTACTGATATGTATAACCAAACAGGGGGATATTTTTATTATAAAAATCAAACCTATTATCCGTTTACTGTAGATGGACAAAACTTATTTACGATTAGTCCGTTAAATACACGTGGTAATGGCGTAGCTATTATGAATGATTCTGCCAATCCAATTATTGATATATATGATTCTCAAGGAATTGAACTTCAAATTTATGATGCAAATGATCGATTAATTGCGACATATCCAGTTTCTGGATACAATCAAACCCCTGGTGCAGGAGCAACAACAGTTTGGAGTGGTTGCATGAGTGCTAAAGAATTAGGCACGTTTACGCCAAGGGAAGTTACAACTTCTAATATGCTTTATATTATTGAGAATGCAGAACTTGCATTTATGAATAATTCGAGAGATTATGCTGAAGGAAATACGGAATATGGGCCAACAGATTCATTTTATGGCCGTGGTGTGATTAGTACAACAGGCACAACAACTACTTTAACTAGAGGACAATTTGCAATTGAAACAACAGATGAAGAAGTCAAACAAAAGTTGGCAGAAGGGGTAAAAGTGATTGTTGAACAACAATATTTGCCGTCAGATGCAAATAAGGCTGAATCTGTAACAGGATATCATACCGTTCACGTAAGAAATGGTGAATACAATAATGCAGGAAGTGGTGACTATAATAATAGTGATAGACCAAGATCTATTTTTGGTGTATTAGAAGATGGCTCTTATTTCTTGTTTACTGTTAGAAAAAATAAGGCAAGTGGTGGTACCGCCTATGCAGAAACCAATGCTATTTTAAGTTATTACAACGCTTATACAGCTTTCCAAGATGATGGTGGTGGATCTGTTATGTCAATTTACAGAAAAGATGATGGAACTTTTGAAAATGTTAGTCCATCAACAGATGGTCGTGGTGTGTTTTCTGGTTTATTCTTTGTGGTTAGAGACCCCGGATTAAACAGTAAATATGCAGAATCCACGCCAACAACCATCACCC
>JAMPDF010000004.1 GCA_023665755.1 Prevotella sp. | reverse complement strand
AGGGAGAACCATTAAAAGGATGTAAGAAAGCAAGTGCAATGACACTCATCATAAGCATCCTTACACTTACAACAACCTTGATGATATTTAGAAAGAAAAGATAAATCATCCAAATCAAAAAAGAAGTTACTATTTTATAAGAGGAAAATGTAACTTCTTTTTTAAAAATTATTTTTTTTGATATAATATATATAATAGAGGTGATACAAATGAAAAAAAGAATATATAAAATCATAGTTAGTTGTATATTGCTTATTGCATGTATCAGTACAATCACAATAACTACGATATATAGTGCCCGAAAGCAAAAATTGAATCGGTATGATTTTCAAGAATATATGCATCCTAGTCAAAAAGTGATTTTGTGGATTGGTGATGGTATGGGAGAAAACCATATTGAGGTTACAAAATATTATTATCGCTCTCCCATTTTCTTTACTTCTTTTCCCAATCAGGGTTATGTATCGACTTTTTCAAAAGCGTTATTTGCACCAACAGATAGTGCCGCTTCCGCAACCGCTCTTGCTACAGGACAAAAGGTAAAGAATCGTTTTGTAGCCCAAAAGGGAAATCAAGAACTAAAAACGATTAGTGAATCAGTCAAAGAAAAAGGGATGGGAGTAGGTATTGTTACAACTGATAGTCTTGCAGGGGCAACACCTGCTTGCTTTTCTGCACACGCTAAAGATAGAGGTGATACCAAAGATATTATTTTAGGACAATCCAATAGTAAAATAGATTTATTTTTAGGATCAGGTAAAAGTACTTATGAAGATTATAAAGATTATTTTATTCAAGAAGGATATACATATACAAATACATATGATGCTCTTTCTGTAGAAGAAAATAAACTGATAGGTACATTTGAAGATATTGAAAGTAAGAAGGGATCCAACACATCACCTACTCTAGAAATGCTAGCTATTTTTGCGATAGAGTTTATGGAATATCACTATCCTCGTGGATATTTTTTGATGATTGAAGGGGCTCATATAGATAAAAGAAGTCACAAAAATGATATTAAAGGTATGATGGAATATTTAAAAGGTTTTGACGAAGCCATTCAAACTGTATATCAAAGATTAACACCAACAGAAGATGTAACGATGATTGTAACTGCTGATCATGAGACAGGTGGTTTAAAATGGAATAAGAATCGTCCCCAAGTTATTAACAATGATTTATATACAAGAACTAGGCATAGTAGACAAGATGTAAAATATTATATTTACACAAAGAGTCCTCTTAAAAGGCCTCTACCCATGTATATTGATAATACAGATATTTATCAAATTTGTAAAGTTAGTTTAGGTATATAAAAATATCTTGCTTTTTAAATATATATGTGCTATAATAATAAAGTACATATACGGGCTAGTAACTGGTTTCGACGGGTTGTTAGAAGTAATGTAAGCATGTCGTGGTTGTGCACGTAAAAACACCGAGGTTTTTAAATAAACGCAAACACAAATTACGCTTTCTGCTAGGCTAAAATAGCAGACCCTCAATTATTGAGGTTTATCTCTTATTATGCTTGCCTACGTGTGTAATAAGGGAAAGAGAGTAGGCTTTGATGAAGTGCTGCTGTTCTAGGTATGAATCGAGAAATAGAACTGGTAGTTCATTACTTTGTTTGTTTGGTAATGAATTATAAGAAATGACAAATCAACTAAGCATGTAGAAAGCAAAATGGAAGATGATTCGGACCCGAGTTCGAGTCTCGGCTAGTCCACCATTAAAAAACATAGGTATTGATGCACTGAAAATGTGTCGTCAATACCTTTTTTCTATGCAAAAATGCTTAAAAACGGCAATATTTGACTTAAATTTGGGCAGTATTGGCTCGTTTTTACTATTTAAAGCACATCTTCAAACGAAAATTTACGAGCAAACTCAGAAAAAATGAAACCACAAAATAACGATTACTCCTACAATTTAACGATTAGTGGTACAAAATAACGATTACCCACGATTTAACGATTACTTAATTTATTGTTTTTCTTTCTTTCACTAATCTAAAGAAAGTACCCCTAGATACTTTAATTATTTTTGCTGCTTCAATATTTGTTAATTCTTTATTAATATATTTATCTAATATTTTATTGGTGTTAGGTGGTAAGGCTACTTTAGGTCTACCAAACTTAACACCTTTTTCTTTTGCAATTTTAATTCCTTCAGCTTGACGCTGCTTAATATTAATTCTTTCGTTTTCTGCAACAAACGAAAGTACTTGAAGAACAATATCACTTATAAACGTACCAACTAAATTCTTACCCTCAATTCTAGTGTCAAGAAGTGGCATATCAAGTACTTTAATATCAGCACCTATCTTTTTAGTAATTCTAGCCCATTCCTCTAATATCATTTGATAGTTTCTTCCAAGCCGATCTATTGATTTTACTATTAATAGGTCATCTTTTTTTATCTTTTTAATTAACTTTTGATATTTAGTTCTATCAAAATCTTTTCCTGATTCTTTATCAATATAGATATACTTATCATCTATATTTAAAGTTTTAATTTCTTCATATTGTCTATCAATATTTTGATATTTTGTTGAAACACGAATATATGCGTAGATCATAAAAATCACCTCTTAAGTGTATATAACCTCAAAAATGATTTTTTATCAAGTTATATGCAAATAAAAAAAGGCATCAAAACGATATAGAAATGTATACCTTTTGATACCTTTATAATTTCAACTAATTATAGCAAATTTTTATCAAAAAAGCAAAAATATTACAAAAAAAGTTCAATAAATTCTAATTTTTTCACAACTCTAAAAAATCATAGTATTTGATACTTTCTCCAAATAAAGAAAGGTACTGAATTTGAAAATGGAATACAGTGGAAAATATAAAATTAATTTCAAAAACAAATGTGATGGTATAAAATTACTTGAAAGTATACCTAATGAAATGATCAAATGTGTTTTTTTTGATCCGCAATACCGAGGTGTGTTAGATAAATTATCGTATGGCAATGAGGGCGTTAATAGAGGAAAAAATAGAAGTTCACTTACACAGATGGATAGTAAAATCATTAGAAAATTTATATTACAAATCAATCGTTGTTTAAGAGAAAGTGGATATCTATTTTTATGGGTTGATAAATTTCACTTAGTTGAAGGAGTTGGTTCGTGGCTGGTGAAAACTAATTTAAAATGTGTAGATATGATTGTATGGGATAAGGATAAAATTGGTATGGGCTATCGTACGCGTAGAAAATCTGAGTATTTGATTGTCATACAAAAAGAGCCTTTAAAGGCTAAATCCACTTGGAAGGATCATACTTTAGGAGATGTATGGATTGAAAAAATAAATAAAAATCACCCACATTCTAAACCAATAAATTTGCAATGTAAATTAATAGAAGCTGTTACTGATGTTGATGATCTTGTAGTAGATCCTGCATCTGGTGGTTATTCAGTTTTTGAAGCATGTAAATTAACAAATCGTGTTTTTTTGGGTGGAGATATTGAGTTTGGAGATGAATAACAATGGCGAAAATATGTAATGCAAAAGTTAATACTTCTAGTGGTGGATATAATAGAGTTTTCGATAATAAAGAAATAGGTCAATTAATGGCAAAAGTTCAATCAACAGTAATTTCAAATGGGAATGAGTTAGAGAAAATAATTTTATCCAAAACAAATAATATTTTAGATTTAGAAGAATTTATTGAAAATGTTACTATAGGAGTTAAGCCCAATGGTACTTATGTTTGCACAAAAAGGATACTTAAAAAAAGTAAGTATAAATTAGATGGTAATGAGCCTGATTTATTGATTTTTATTATTCAGCAAAGAAGAATATGTAAAATTATTGAGTTAAAAGATGGTGATTCTTTTGATACTAAAAAAGCATCTGGTGAACATGAACATTTAGAGGCTTTTAGTTTGCATTTTGGCGCAAAAATTCCTTTCGTTGTTGATTATTACATATGCTGCTTTAATCAATTAAGTAAAGAAGCAATAGTCACAGGATTTAAAAATCAATTTTCTTTAGATCATGTAATGACAGGAAAAGAGCTTTGTGAAATTCTTGAAATATCATATGAAGATATATTAGAAGAAAGAAAAAAAGATGCTAGTGATAATATTATATATTTTTATGAAGAATTAATTTCAATTCCTGCTATAAGTGAGCTAATAAAAAAAGAAAAACAATAATATATGTTTATAAAATAAAAAGATTATATGTGTTTCATTATAATTATATGTTAATTTATGCTTCATAGTAAATTTTCAAAATCATTTGAATGTAATGTTTTACTAGAAACACTGGATTGATTCTAGTAAAAAACTTTTAGTTTTATATGACATTAATATAATGCTAACAAAATAAAGAATTTTAGTTATACAAGGAGTATTAAGCATATGAAAATTTTTTCTAGAACTGATTTTGATAAAGATGGCATAAACTATTTATTATTTGATGATAATTTTGAATTTGATGATTCTAATAAAATTATTTTTGGTTTTAATGGAGTAGGCAAAACGTCTATATATAATTATTTAAAGAAAACACAAGGAGATAATTATCAATTCCTTGACTACGAAAATAAACCAAAATTTATTGGTTCGGGAAAAAAGATTACAATTTCAATAGACCTATCTGAATTAAATCTTTTGTATTTAGAAAGAGATAATATTAATAAAAGATTATCAGTAAAAGACTATTTTAAAACATTAGGAATTAAAAATAAAGCTGATGCAGAATCCTTAAATACCGATTTTTCGGATTTCTATAATGGTAAAAAAGCATTTAGTATAACTAAAGTTGATGAAACTATTTATAAAAAAATTGTTGCTTGTGTACAACCAAATGAGATTCCAGAATTAATTAGAAATATTAATGAAATTATTAAAATAACTGATATTTCTACAGAAATAAAAGATTACGCTGAAAAATATTTGTTAAATGTTTTTGATATATTAGAAAGTAATTTAAATAAGTCGGTAACAAAATGTCCAGTTTGTGGCACAGAAAATGTTGATGTATTTGGTTATATTAATTCAAAAAGAAAAGAATTATTATCTTTAAGTACGAATCTATTTGGAAAATTTTCTTATATTACTTCTAAAAATAAAACTGAACAAGCTCAAGCATTAAACGAATTGATAGAGGTTTCAAAAGAAGTGAATGTTGAAACACTTATTTCAATTTGCATATCCAATTTCAATTATGAAGAATATAAAAAAATAGTAAACGATAGTACTCAATTGGTCAAAATAGAAAAGAAAATTTCAACTATAGAAGTTCAAAGAGATACTTTTTATAAAGCAATGTCAGAAAATAAAAACTTTGTAAAAGAACAATTTGAACAAATCTATAAAGGTGCAAAAATTACTTTTAATGATAAAAATAAAGAAATTAAAATAGATTTACCAAGAGAGTTTAATACATATAGCACTGGTGAATTAAATGAACTGTGTTTGGTTATCAAATTGTTATCATTTAAAGGTAGTAGTAAGCAATTATTAATTATTGATGATCCATTAAGTAGTTATGATTTCGTTAATCAATATAGAATTATATTTAGAATCGTGGAAGCAACAAAAAATGATAAAAAAATAATTGTATTTACGCATAATATTGAAACAATTAATATTATTAATACTCAGTACAGTAATCAATTTAAATATTATTATATTGAAAAGCACAATTCAAAATTAATATTAGAACAAATTAAATCGGAAAATATTATAAATTCTATTTTATCATTAGAAAGTATAAGAAATATGAACCAATATATAGACTTGCTAGTCTATAGAGAAAATTGTGAGGAGGGTCCTTTATTTAGTGGACATAAAGTATTTCACTACGATTCATCATTTACTTTTAATTCTAATAATCCTAATGAGCAAAAGTTTAATGGGTTAAATAATGATTATTTACTCAATTTAATAGAAAATACATCTGTTACATATAAAAATTCCTTTGAAGAAAACACAATTACTAAAATACTATATATTTGTGGTATAAGAGTATGGATTGAAAATAAAATTAGAAACTTTATTTTGTCATTAAATGGACCACAAAAAAGTAATATCTCAAAATCATTTAATTCAAAAAATACTACACTTGAAAGACTAAATGTGGTTCAATCAATGAGTGAATTTAAAAATATGTTTCCGAATTATTTAAGTGAACGTTTTATGATGAAAAAAGTTATGTTAAACCAAGACTCGCATTACAAAAGCCAAATTATTCCATTTAATTTTGCTATGAACATTTCTTTAGATGATTTAATTAATGAAATTGCTGAGGTAAAAACAATTTTTAGTACACAATAGAAGTACATATCAGTACATTGTATTAAATTTCAATTTTTATGGGGTGTGCAGACACTTTCAAAGGTGTTCAAAATGCTCAAAGGGTGTGCAAATTATAGGTTAAGGGTGTGCATTGTATCAAAATGTATCGCCTTTGTCATAAGTAAACATAGGTATTGATACGATTAACGATAGGTGTCAGTACCTTTTTTCTTTGCCAAAATGGGCAAAAAAAGCAATATTTGGCTTAAAATTAACAAACTTTTTGGGAATTACACAATATAACTGTCTACTTTTTGGGTTTTACACAATTTCTTTTGTCTACTTTACGGGGTATAGTTTAAACGATTACTAGGACAATTTAACGATTAGGGGGATAAAATAACGATTATCCCCCATAATTTAACGATTTAAAATGTACTCTGTAAACTGGACACATAAACTGTACAAATTCAATGTTAATATTGCAAAAGGCAATGAACAAAACAGTATTGTTGATTTATAATCTACAATGTGTTACAATGAATAAAATTGGAGGTCAAAGATGAAAAGCATTACTATTAAAGAAAAAGAGATTAGTATTACAGGCATTGGTGATGATGATTATGTAAGTTTAACTGATATTGCTAGAATAAAAAATGCAAAAGAACCTAAAGATGTTGTTAAAAATTGGATCAGATTAAGAGCAACTTTAGAATTTCTTGGCTTATGGGAAATATTAAATAATGAAAAATTTAAACGGGTCGAATTCGACCCCCTATTACAGGAAAGTGGTAGGAATTCTTTTACAATGTCACCAACTAGATGGATTAATGAAGTAAATGCAATTGGAATAAGAGTAAGGCCCACTAAAAATGGAGGTACATTTGCACATAAAGATATTGCTTTGGAATTTGCTTCTTGGATATCACCTGAAATCAAACTATATATAATAAAGGAATTTCAAAGGCTAAAGTTGCAAGAAGCAGAACAAATGGAATGGTATGGGAAGAGATTACTAACAAAACTTAATTATCTAATTCATACTGATGCGATAAAAGAGAATTTAATGCTCGTTAATCTAACTTTAGAGCAGATAAATTATATTTATGCAAGTGAAGCAGATATATTAAATGTTGCTTTGTTTGGAATGAAGGCAAAGGAATGGCGTGATTTGCATCCAAATAAAGAAGGAAATATGCGCGATTATGCTTCAACTATTGAACTAGCTATACTTTCTAATCTTGAATATCATAATTCCTTATTAATAAAGGAGAATATGGCTCAAAAAGATAGGTTAATTATTTTGAATAAAGAAGCAAATCGTCAAAAGAAATTATTTAATGATAATAATGTTAAAGCAATTAAGAGGGTTGAAAATGAGTAAGCTTGGAGAAAAAATTAAAGGGATAAGACTTAAAGAGGGCTTAAGTCAGGATGAATTTGCAAAAGAATTAGGATATAGTTCTAGATCAACAATTAATAAAATAGAAAAAGGAATTAATGAAATAAGTTATGAAAAACTTATGCTTTTAATAAAAAAGTATGAAGTATCTATGGATGAATTGTTTGATCGAGATCATAAAGATATTTTTGAACCATCTACTAATGAATCGGTTATTTATATATCTTTTAGTGCTCGTAATAATGGTAATTCCATAGATATTGCTAATTATTTAATGGATAATAACGATAGATTAATATCATTTAAAGATATATTCTATAATCCTTGTTCAAAATGTAATTATGAATGTTTTTCATCAGTATGCAAATATCGTTATGATGATATCTATGAATTACTTAATTGTATGACTAAGTATAAAAAGATAGTATTTATTGTACCTATGTATAGTGGAAATTCGTCTTCTTTATATTTTATCCTATCTGAAAGAATGCAGGATTATTTTAATCATAATGAAGAGAAGTGGGATGAGTTTATTAGTAAACTTCATATTGTGGCAATATATGGAAGTGATGAAGAAACACCATATTTCATTGAAATATTTAAAAGTGTTGTAAATGAGGCGAAAATATTAAAAATAGAACGTCATAAATATAATTTAAAAAGGAAAGATAAAATTATTGAAAATGATAAAATAATAGTTTTATTAAAGAATTTTAAAAATCAATAATAGATTTTATTTCATAAAAGAAAATCATAAAAGTTTTTTACCTTAGATGGTGCGCAAATGTATTAAAATGTATCGTCCAAGACATAAGTAAACATAGGTTTTGATACAATTAACGATTGGTGTCAAAACCTTTTTCATACCCAAAATATGGTTTTAAACGTTAAAACGGCTTAAATTTTGCATAACCGAGGGCAAATTTGGGCGGTGTTGGCTTATTTTTGCGGTTTTGAGTACATCTTCAGCAGAAAATTTATGAGCAAACCTAGCAAAAATAAGGCGGTAGTTTAACGATTACACATTATATCTCATAGAAATCTTAAAAAAATATAGAAGTATATCGACATAGTTTAGCGGAAATATATAATTTTCCTCAAAAGTGTGGTATAATTTATTATAAGATGTCTATTCATGTATTAAAATAAATTAAATTTAAATCATAGGAGGTGATGGTATAAAATGCCATTCAAAGGAACAAATGCTGAGGCTTATAAAAGAGCTAAAAGAGGAAAAACAAAAAAGGAAAGAAGTAGAATATATTATAAAGAAAAGGAAAAATTAGAAAAACATTCTTCATTTTTTAGTACATTTAAAGATTTGATATTTGGCTCTAATAGTAAAGAAAATTATATTCCAAAAAAGAAAGAAACTCCAATTTCCACCATATCTAAAATTAAACCTAAAACACACAGAATAAAATTCGTTCCGCAAAAATTAATTTTAGATGAAATTAGAAATTATAGGAGTTCAAAGATTATTTCTCATATTTCGGATGGACTAGCTACAATTTTAGTTAAAATCTCTTGCAACGATATGTCTAATGATCAAAAAAATATGCTTAGAAGTACTATAGCATTTATTGCTTCTGAAACCATTAATAAATCATTAGAAAAACCTCTAAAAGTAATTGATAACATTAAAATGTTTGTCAAAGTAAGTAAAGTTGTTTATAGGGTACTAATGTATTTTGATGAAAAGCTAAATGAGTATTGTATCAATAAGAATGAAATAGTTGCAGTAAGAAATAATGATTCTGAATATTTGGCATATTTAGATAAGCATCCTAGAATTAAGGAGATTGAAAAAAGAAATGAAGTATTAGACTATCTTGGTAAAAAAGTCTTTGTTAAAGTTGATAGACCATTGGGCTCGGTTCATCCTAAATATAGTGATTTAATTTACAAATTAAATTATGGATACTTACCAAACACATGTGCTTCAGATGGTGAGGAACAAGACGCCTATATTGTTGGTGCTGATAAACCTGTTCAAGAGTATACGGGTATAGTAAAAGCGATTATTATTCGTAAAAACGATATTGAAAATAAACTTGTAGTATGCTCTAAGGATAAATCTTTTTCTAAAGAAGAAATAAATAAACTGGTTCAATTTCAAGAAAAATTTTTTGATATAGAGATAATTATGTAAGAAAATACGATGATATAAATTCATTTAAATTACATATTTTTTTCAAGTAAGAGCAATAAAAGTATTTATTAAAGCACTTGAAGAAAAACCACTCGTGCTAGATGAGTGGGATAGTTCTTGCTGGGCATTATTTGTAGATAAAGGAATAGTTTATAAAGATAAAAGCATAACCTTCATCTTCAACAATGGAGCAGAAATAAAAATTGAAGCTCTCAAGTAGGGCTTCTATTTTCGCATTTTTGCAAGTTTTGTGATATAATGTTTATGAAATTGAGATTAGCAACAGAAAGATAAACAGTAATTTATTAAAGGTATATTTATGGAAGATAAACAAATTTTACTCAACAACATAAAATTAGTTCATTCAACCGAAATGGGCATAGATAGAATTAAAAAAAATTTAAAAATTGAATCAGAAAATGTAGTTGAGTATTGTAAACAAAAGATTTTGGATAATACGTGTAACATTTATAGGCAGGGGAAAAATTGGTATTGTGAAATTGAAAATATAAAAATTACGATAAATGCTCATAGTTACACAATAATCACAGCACACAAAATTAGGTGAGGACTAATTATGGAAAGACCGCAGTTTAAAGATATAAAATTGTATGAAGAATTTGTCAAATACTATTGGTATTTGGAAGAATTGCAATCAATATGTAAAAGTTTGCATTTGGAATATAAGGGTGGAAAATTCGAACTGAATAGTGTGATTAAGGCATACTTTGATGGTGTGATTATTCCGCACAAGCCACAAGCAAAGATTAAGTGTAAAGTTGAAGTTTTAACACTCGAAACGGGTTTAATCGACTGTGAATTTACTTTCGGACAGCGATTCAGAGATTTTTATATACAGGTAACGGGCGATAAAAACTTTAAGTATACAGCCGATATGGTTGCTACAGTAAAATCTGTAAAGAATAATAATGATAAAGAGTTTACGCTTGGCGATTTGCTCGATATCAAACTTGGAAAGAAAGTTTACGCCGTTTATGACAAATCAAGTTGTCAATGGAATAAGTTTTTGAAGGATTTTTGTGATGATGAAATCAATAATTCCTATCATAACAAATTTGAAACGGCACGACGATTTTGGAAAATACTGCGTGATTCCGATTTACCGAAAGTTTATTCAAGAGAATTTATAGAAAATAATAAAAATAACATTATTCTATAATTATAATTACATTTTAGGGGTGTGCAAATGTATCAAAATGTATCGTCCTTGCCAATAGATATAGTAGATGAATTTGAATTTATTGATGGCAGTTTGTCTTTAGTTATAAATTGAATAAAGTATAAAAAAGTAGATAGGGATATCTGCTTTTTTGTTATTTTCAAAATGGTAACACTTTTTTAACTTTTGTAGTATACTAGATGCAAGGTGAACAACTATGCAAATTAAAAGAAATCAATATCTTGAAAATATAAGGAAGCAGGCAAAAATGCCTATTTTTAATTTTAGTTTCAAATTCATATCAAAATAGGTAATCTATTTTACAACCGTATAATGATTATGGGTAAGAGCTCTAGTATGAGTGGTTTTATTTTTAAAAATATGATATACTATATGTAACTTATTGATGGATAAAGGTGAATATCATGATGGATTTTTCAAATGTAAAATTTAAAGGTGTTTTTAGAGTGTATCAACAAAGAGTGCTTGATCACTCAAATGAATTCTTAAAAGATAATAAAATAAACATAGTTGCAGCACCAGGTAGTGGAAAAACAATACTAGGCCTTGAATTGATTAAAAGATTAAACTCCCCATGTATAATTTTATCGCCTACTACCACAATTAGACAGCAGTGGGGTCAAAGATTTAATGAATCATTTTTAGAGGATACAGATATGATCAATGAATATGTGTCTTATAATCTTAACGATATAAAATTACTAAACTCAATTACCTATCAAGCCTTATATTCTGCCATTAATAAAATAGCCTCTTCAACAAAAGATGAAGAGATTGACTATTCTAACATTGAGTTATTTCATATAATTAAAGAGAATAATATCAAAACAATTTGTTTAGACGAAGCACATCATTTACAAAATGAATGGCAAAAGGCGTTGGACAAGTTTATAAAGGGGTTAAGTAAAGATATTAAAGTGATATCTTTGACCGCAACACCTCCATATGATGCTAATCCAACTGAATGGAATAGATATATTTCAACTTGTGGTATCATTGATGATGAAATATTTGTGTCTGAATTGGTTAAAGAAAATACATTATGTCCTCATCAAGATTATGTCATATTGAATTATCCTACGCAAAAGGAAATAGAATCATTTCAACATCAGCGGTCTAATGCATATTTAGCGATTTCAGAAATTGGTGAACTTAGCTGTTTTTCTAAGTTAAATAATAGAATAAGTGATTTGTACAACAATAAAATAGAATATGTTTATGAGAAGTTTGCTGAAATTGTAGCTCTAATGATATTTTTAAATCATATCGGATATACGCCTAATAAAAAGATTTTTTATAAATTAACTAATAGTAGAACTATCCCCTATCTGAATAAGAAATTTGCTGAAAGGAGTATACAATTTTTATTAAATGAAGATTTTATTATAGAATCACAAAAAGAGGATATAAAATTAATATTAAAAAAATATTCTTTAATTGAAAGAAAAAAAGTTACCTTAGATTTAACTGAAAAATTAAAACGAAATTTAATATCATCAGCGGGCAAACTTACTAGTATTTCAAAAATTGTAAAGTCAGAATATGAGAATTTACAAAAAGATTTAAGAATGTTAGTTTTAACTGACTATATCAAAAAAGATACGATACATCATATTGGTAGAGATATTCCTATGGACAGCATTAGTATTGTTTCTATATTTGAAGAATTAAGAAAAAATAATTCTAATATTTTGATTGGATGTTTATCTGGAAGTTTAGTTATTCTCCCCAATCTTGTCATTGATAAGTTAGAAACTTATGGTGTTTCTGAAAGTGAATACAAAACTACTATTTTAGAAAATACGGATTATTCTATTATTCATTTTAGAGGTAGTAATAGGGAAAAAGTGGAGATTGTTTCTAAAATATTTGAAAGTGGACATATTTCAGTATTAATTGGGACACAATCATTGTTAGGAGAAGGCTGGGATTCACCTTGCATTAATTCATTAATTTTATCTAGTTATGTGGGATCATTTATGCTTTCTAATCAAATGAGAGGTAGAGCTATAAGGACATATCAAAAAAATCCAAATAAGACAGCTAATATTTGGCATTTAGTAACATTAGAACCAGAATATGTATTTGAAGATGACATAGTTAAAAAAATAGCTTTAAAAATTCAAGAGGATAAAAAAAATATAACATCATATGATTATCAAACTTTATGTCGAAGATTTGAATGCTTCGTTGGGCCAAATTATGATACAGGTGAAATAGAAAGTGGAATCGAAAGACTGACATATATTAAAGGTCCATATACTCAATCTCATATTGAAGAAATCAATAAAATGATGTTTAAAAGGTCACAAAATAGGGAGGGTTTAATTCATGATTGGAATCATGCGATTGCTGTTACTGGTAAAACAGTCATTGAAAACAAAGTGATCAAAGAAGTAAAAATTCCTACTTTTACTTATCAGAATATACTTGGTTTAATCACTGCAATAACTATTCAAGTAGGATGCATCAGTTTTATATCGAATATAGGAAGAATTATGAATCATTCTAATATTACAATTTTAGTGGCCATATTAACTATATTCATAATGATATTGGTGCTATTCTTTATGCGTAAGATACTTGTGTTTATTGTAAAAAATAGTAGCCCCAAAAAATCAATTAAGGGATTAAGTAAAGCTATACTCAGTACATTGCAAGAAATGAAACTAGTACATGATGGTGCTAAATTAAATGTCATTTCTGATGATTTAGATTTATCCATACTAGTTTCTTTGAATAATGCTACTATTTATGAACAAAATATATTTCATGATGCTATTAAAGAGTTATTATCACCGATTGAAAATCCTAGGTATGTTATTATTAAAAAAAATAATTTTGGACAATACGTTTATAAATATTCTTTTGCGTGTCCTACAATTATTGGTAAAGATGGAAGTGGTGCAAATATTCTTAATTCTCACTTGAAAAGTATCATAGGTAATATGGAAGCAAAGTATGTTTATTCTGATTTAGGAAGAAAAATAATATTGCAATGTAAAAAAAAGTCCTTTATTTCAAAGAATGCTAACGCAATTCGAAAAAGGTATAAGGTAAGCAAGTTTGAATAAATAACAATTTAACAATTATAGGTAAGGGGGATTCGTTTTGGATTGAAAACGAAACTCGTCTATAAGATAAACTTATCTTAAGTAAATAGCTCTATGGACTGATAATCAAATAGAATGGAGCAAAGTAGGTATGGATAAGATTTGATAATATATTATAGTAGAAAAGGATATTGATGGAGGAGGATGAAATGATAAAAATTCTACCGATTATCTAAATAGCATTGATCATATTTAATATTATATATATCATTAGGACAATTCAAAAAAGAGAATGGAAGAATTTGATCTTTTTGTGTCTTATGTTCCTCTTTACTATTTTTTTGTTTTCTTCAGTTCACTTAGGGGATAGCGCTTTTAATAATGCTGCTACACAATATAGTTTATATCAAGAGGGCCATTATTATTTATTTGCGCATGGAAGATATACGGAAGTAACTAAACAACAATATACTTATATGCAAATGATAGAGATTGTTGGTTTAGTGTGTTTTTGCCTTGGTTTTGTTTTGGCGTTAATTGATGCTATAGGTCATAAATATACTAGAGGTGCAAATTATAGCTCTAAAACAATGGGGAATTTGCTACAATTTGGAGAGAATACAAAAAAATATAGACACAATAGAAGGTTTGTTGGTTGTTCATTTTTTGGTATTTTGAGATTTTCTCTACATATTGTTTTTCTTATTATTTTTTCCGATTTTCAATGGGGCTATTTGATATTTATTCCTGTTTTAATTTATCTTCTAATAGGAAGTATATATATGACCTTTAGCATATGTCTTTTTAAAAAAGATAAACTTATTGTAAGAAGTGATCATTTATTTAAAGTTCATCAGGCTCAAAAAAAATGTGTAATCCGTTATATGGATATAAAAGATATAAATATCATAACTGTTAGATTTAAAAACACGCAAGGTGGAGACATTGTATTGAATGAAAGAGAGGGACCTCTTCGAAATAGAAGGGGGATAATTAAAGAAAAACCAAGTTATTATCGACAGTATAGTAGCTTAGATTTGGATATAATCTGCATTTATCTAAAAAATTCGTCACATTTAGAAGGAATTGTATTAAATCTATATACGCCACAACAAAAAGAATTTATATTCAATGAATTAAAAAGAAGAATACAAGTGACCAATTGATAGATGAATCATATTATTATTGTTGCGTAAATTTAGGAATTGTATATAATATAATCATATCAAGATTAATTTTGAATGGATTTAATAATCAAAATTATGGAAAGGAAAAAATTGATGAAGAAATATATATGCATGGTTTTTGTATTGGTATTTTCGATATTGTTGGGAAGTTGTAATAGCACCAATATGGCTTTTAGAAGTTACACTGAATATAAGTGCGGTATTGAGGTCATTAGTGAAAAATGCTATTATCGCATGGATTCAGTTGATGAATTTAATGATTTTTGTAAGTCATATTATAGTAATGATTTAGCAAAAGAAAAGTATAATCAGGCCTATTTTTCTACCCATTCGCTTGTTGCTTTTTTGATAAGCGAAGTAAGTGGTGGAAACCAACATCAAATTCAATCTAAAGGTATCAATTCTAAAGGAAACTTAACACTTCGCGTTGTATTAACAAATATGGGGAGTACTTGTGATATGGCTTATTGGGTTGTATTTTATGAATTGTCAAAAAACGAAATGAGTAATTTATCAAGTATAACAATACAAAAGGAAAATCGTGATTATGAATTAGTTAACAAGAATGATTACCAAACTAGTTTGCCCATCGATATGCCTAGTAACTTTCGCATTTTTATCATAGATTCTAATAGCCTTTATTTTGATTCTATGACTCATCAGTTAAAATATGGATATGGCAATGAAACAACACTTGAGTTGTCTTCTCATGATTTAAAAGCAATTTATCAACTATTAAGGGACATTCAATTTGATATATATCCTCATATGATTCATGTTGGTGATGTGGAGGCAAATGGAAATATTATCATAAGTATTACTGGTACAGGGGTTGATGGTGAGTGTTGGATAAATGGTACTTCTCATTTAGATGTTAATCTTTGGAGTTCTCATCAGGAATTGGGTATGGTTATCAATCAGATATTGAAAGATTATATTCAAATAGATCAATATGTAAACAAGATAGAATAGTATATTAGAAATTGTCCAATATGATTTGATTTATTTTTAAATTGATGGTATAATTATATAAAATGAAAAAGAGGTGGAAAGATGAATTGTATTTCTTGCAGATAAATGAGAACAGAGAGTAGTATTTATTTTTTATAATACTGCTTTGTTTGTGGCAAGAAAACGATTCGTCTTTTTTCTCTACATTGCTAAGTGATTACTATTTTATGTAGTAATAATAGGTTATGAAGAGTCGCAAGAATGGATTTTCTTGGGGCCTTATTTTTTTAGGGAAGGAAGTGAGAAAATGTGGAATGTGAGCATAATTCGGTAAAGTCGATATATAGTAAGTATTGTAGATGATACCGATTTTGTATGAAATCAAACAACAAAGGAGGATATTGTTTATGTCAATGATTAAAATAGAAAATCTTACCTTTTCTTATCCTGGTAGTTACCATAATATTTTTGAAAATGTGAACTTTCAAATTGATACCGATTGGAAACTTGGCTTTATAGGAAGAAATGGTAGGGGAAAAACAACTTTTTTCAATCTTTTACTTGGAAAATATGAATATAATGGGAAGATAGTTAGTTCAGTTCAATTCGATTATTTTCCATATGATATAGCGAATAAAAGTGTAGATACAATATATATTTTACAAAATATTTGTCCCTACATAGAAGAATGGGAAATCATAAAAGAATTATCTTATCTTGAGGTGGACTCAGAAGTACTCTATCGTCCCTTTGCAACACTTTCAAGTGGTGAGCAAACCAAAGTTTTACTTGCGGCACTCTTTTTAAACGAAGGTCACTTTTTATTAATTGATGAACCAACCAATCATTTAGATACAAAAGCACGACGAATTGTTTCAGATTATTTAAAAAAGAAGAAAGGATTTATATTGGTATCTCATGATCGTCAATTTCTAGATGGTTGTGTGGATCATATTTTATCACTCAATAGAACCAACATTGAAGTACAAAGTGGAAATTTTTCATCTTGGATGATCAATTTTGAACGACAACAGGATTTTGAATTAACCCAAAATGAGCGATTAGAAAAAGATATTCATAGGTTAAAACAAGCAGTTAAACGTACGTCTACTTGGTCTAATCAAGTAGAGGCAAGTAAATATGGGGTACAATCTTCCGGTCTAAAACCGGATAGAGGTTTTGTTGGCCATAAAGCCGCAAAAATGATGAAGCGATCAAAGGTGATAGAAGAAAGGCAACAACAGGCCATTGAACAAAAAAAAGCCCTTTTAAAAAATATGGAAACAGTAGAAGCATTAAAACTTTTTCCTTTGGTGCATTATTCGGATACACTTGTTAATTATTCTGATGTTTTCATTTATTATGGTGAACACAAGATATGTGGGCCACTTTCATTTGCGATACGACAAGGAGAGCGAATTGTATTAGATGGTAAAAATGGTAGTGGGAAAAGTAGTTTATTAAAAGCTTTGGTTGGAGAAGATATTTCATATACGGGCTGTATTCATAAAGAATCTGGTCTTATCATTTCATATGTACCACAGGATACTTCTCATTTACAAGGAAGTTTGTCACAATTTGCTCAAGAAAATAACATTGATGAGAGCTTATTCAAGGCTATCTTAAGAAAATTAGATGTTGAACAAATTCAATTTGAAAAAGATATTCGAGATTTTTCGGGTGGGCAAAAGAAAAAAGTGCTCATCGCTAAAAGTCTCTGTGAGCATGCACATTTATATGTGTGGGATGAGCCACTCAATTTTATAGATATTTATTCAAGAATGCAAATAGAGCAACTCATCCAAATGTTTTCACCGACAATGATATTTGTAGAACATGATCAAGCCTTTAGAAATATGGTGGCAACCCAAATAGTCAAATTATAAAAAGCTTGAATTTTATTATGTTACAATGAAATTAGTTTTTAACTCCCTTTGTTTAAATATTAGGCAAGGGGAATTTATTTTGATTCAAGAAAGTTGCCAAAAAACCGCTATATGAAAGAACTTAAACTATATTTTTTTTGATACCAAAGATATTATTTTGGTAATTGGTGATAAAAGAATGATTATTATTTGTGAATGGATAGATTTAATGATATAATAAAATGAGTAAGATTTACTATCATTTGTTATTATCCTTTTGATTGTAATGTTTCTTCAGCATATATTAAAATATGCAGGAGTAAGAGTAATTTTAGATGGAATTCATCGTGCTAGTATTGGATTAGTTTTGGCCACAGATGTTTTTGAGTTTAATATTCAATATGAAGACAATCGAAAGTAAGGTTTTATTGGATTTGGAGAACTTTGAACATATTCGTAATAATATGTATTATTTCATTTGGATATGCAAAATAGAAAAAAGAAAGCTTCTCCAATAGTGTTAATTGTATTATCGGGAATATTGGGAATTATATTTTATGGTATATAAAAAATAATAAGAAGATAAAAATGACTAAGAAAAAGAATGTAGAAAGGAGATGGTAAAGTTGAAAATATTGACTTATGGTAACCCAGAAAATGAAAAAATATTATTGTTACATCCGATGTTTACAGATGCCCATTTTTTTGATTTTTCCATAGATAAATGGATTGATCATTATTATTTAATTATACCTACATATAAAGGACATGACGAATATTCAACTTATATATCTATTGAAGATGAAGAAAAATCAATTGATTTGTTCTTGCAAGAAAATCATATTACTCATTTAAAAGTAGTCATAGGCTTTTCCTTAGGTGGAAATATTGCCTTTCATTATTTTTGTCATCATAGTAATTGTGTAGATCAAGTAATTATAGATAGTGCACCTCTTTTTCAATTTCCTAATATTGTAAAAAAATATTTTTATAACAAGTATAAGAAATGCTTAATACAGATTAGAAAACACCCCGAAAAAAAGGTTGAAACATTAAATAAATGTTTTCATGGTATGGGTGAGGATCAACAATATGTGGCCCCTATAGTCACATTAGAGAGTTTAAAGAATTTGGTAGAAAGTTGCTATCATAATCCAATGCCAAAATTAGATATCGTCTCACAAAGAAAAATGACGTTTGTTTATGGAACAAAAGATATAGCTAGGTTTTGTATACCTAGAATTAAAAAATATAAAGATAGCCAAATTGTTCAGATTTCTTCTTTGAATCATTGTGATTATTTTAGAAAAAATATTGATGATTATATCAAACAATTGATAAGACATTGAGTTTTCAATTAGATAGGAGATGAGCGTATGCCCAAAATCATATGGAAAGGGATAATTAAAAGTGAGGACGATTTCCCTACTGCAAATATTCCTGAGAATGCTATAAAAATAGATAGTGAAGAGGATATAAAGAAAATGCAAATGAAAGCTCTACCTTTTCTGATACCATCTATTTTAATCTGTTTGATATGTATGTTTGTAAAAACATTTATTGCACATCAGCAAGTCATATATATTAGCTTTTTATTGATAGGACTTGTAATAGGTTTTATTCTTCTTATTGTTCATGAATTTTTACATGCTATTGCTTTTCCTAAAGGCGCAATAGTGTATATTGGCATTATGCCTAAAAGTTTTGCTGCAGTCGCTTTGTCCGCAAGTCCCGTTAAAAGAAATCGATGGATATGGATGAGTATATTGCCAATTATTTTAGGTATTATTCCATTAATTTTATTTTGTATTAGTCCTATTCATTTAAGGATATTCAATGGGATGATGTTTGGTATGGCCAT
This sequence comes from Prevotella sp., assembly GCA_023665755.1. Taxonomy (GTDB): domain Bacteria; phylum Bacillota_I; class Bacilli_A; order ML615J-28; family CAG-313; genus CAG-313. Next base: position 85,717 of record JAMPDF010000004.1, on the reverse strand, counting down.
TATGGGAATGACTAGTGTTTATCCAGACATATATAATATATATCATATATTAAAAGTAGTTCCTAAGCATGCTACCATTTAAAATAATCAAAATGATACATATTATTTTGAGGCATAATCAATTTTGACTTGCTTAGGTTTATAGTGGCAAATAAAAGAGAACAAGTTGTTTAGGCTATCATCACTTGCTTATCATTTTAGAAGTGAAGTATCAATACAATTCCGTTGTAATTATCAAATAATTGAAAGATAGTAAAAATAAAAAGACTTTATGAATGCTATATTGTATAAGCATCCATAGAGTCTTTTTTATCCATCAAATGATTTTTTAAATTCTAATCCCCAGGTCATTAAGGTATCTAAAACAGGTTTCAAAGATAATCCTAAATCTGTTAAGGAATATTCTACTTTCGGGGGAACAACAGGATAAACCTCTCGGTGAATTAATCCATCTGCCTCCATTTCTCTTAATTGTTGTGTAAGCATTTTTTGTGTAATAGGATGAAGCGATTTTTTTAACTCAGAAAATCGTAGTGTTTCCTTCATCAATAAATCTCTTAAAATCAATACCTTCCATTTATCTCCGATAATAAGCAGTGTTGTTTCAACTGGACATGCGGGTAAATTTGTTTTATTAGTCATCATAACCTCCACAATTTATTTTTATATATTTATTATATCACAATTATGCAAAGGTTTCAAAAAAGATACTATACCACTTTAAAGTGCGTACTTTACAATATAATACAATAATGATATAATGTCTGTGTAATCAAGAAGAGGCAATCTCGAGTAAACCTCATTTGATCAATAAAATAAAATATATGGAGGAAATCAATATGAAAAAAATAGCAGTAATTGGATCTAATGGAAGAGTTGGAGAATTAGTAGTAAAAGAGGCTTTGGAACGAGGATTGGAGGTAACAGGAATAGCTAATGGGAAAAACACCTCTCTTGTTCTTAACTATATTGAAAAAAATGCCCTAGATTTAACAGAGAATGACTTAAAAGATTTTGACGTTGTTGTAGATGCAGTTGGTGGATGGACACCTGAAACCATTCACAATATTACAGATGTAATGAAACACTTAGCGGATATTTTATCCAATACTCAAACTAGACTTTTAGTAGTTGGTGGTGCTGGAAGTTTATTTGTAAATCAGGAACATACTGTTACAGTAGATATGGGACCAGAATTCCCAGATTCATGGAAGCCATTATCAGCGGCTCATGGTGAAGGATTGGCTTATTTAAGAAAATCGAATCAGTTATATTGGACATATCTATCTCCTGCTTGTGATTTTGTTGCTGATGGAGAAAGAACAGGGGAATACACTTTAGGTGGAGAAGAATTAATATTCAATTCTAAAGGAGAAAGTATGATTTCTTATGCAGATTATGCCATTGCTTTAGTAGATGAAATTGAAAATGCAAAGCACATTAGAGAAAGAATTAGCGTAGTTTCAAAGTAATTCTATTGAACTATTTTGAATATCGTATATAAGGAGGAAATAAAATGAAAGATATTGATTTTTGTATCGATTATTTAAAGCAAGTAAATTATATAAAAAAAGACGTTTTGTTACCTCCTATAGAGTTATTTAGAGCACTAATGAATATTACAATGCCATTTCATTTGAGTGATATCTATTATGAGAGACAGAATAAAGTATTACAAGAATTACTTTGTCAAAAAAAGATAGTAGATATATCTGATTTAACACCATTAAAACCGAATATATATTTATATCAAGGAGACATTACTCTTATTCGGTGTGACGCCATTGTCAATGCTTGTAATAGCAAATTGCTTGGTTGTTTTCAACCCTTACATAGTTGTATTGATAATGCCATTCATTCTTATGCAGGTCTTCAAGTTCGAAGAGATTTATTAAAAATAATGCAAGAGCAAGGATATGATGAACCAAACGGAAGAGCTAAAATAACGAAAGCACATAATCTGCCATCTCAGTATATTTTACATACGGTAGGACCTATCATCAAGCAAAACCCAAGTAAAGAGGATGAACAAGATTTATATCATTGCTATTATTCATGTTTAACATTGGCTAGTGCATATCATTTAAATTCGGTTGCATTTTGTTCTATCTCAACAGGATTATATGGTTATCCAATTGAACAGGCAGCAAAGATTGCATTAAAAGCGGTAAGTGATTATATAAAACAAGACCAAAGTATAAAGATTATATTTGACGTCTTCAGCAAGGAGGATTATGATGTCTACTATAAAACAATTGAAACAATGTCTTGATAATGCAGAAGTGATTGTGATTGGCGCAGGAGCTGGATTATCTAGTGCGGCCGGATTTGAATATGGTGACAAAACATTTTTAAAACATTTCAAATATATGTATGATCAGTATGGGTATCAGGATATGTATACTGCAGGGTTCCATTCGTTTCCAACTAGTGAAGAAAAATGGGGATATTGGTCCAAATTTATATATCTTAATCGGTATAGCAAAGGTGCTACTCCGTTATATCAACAATTATTACAACTGATAAAAAACAAAGATTATTTTGTTATTACTACTAATGTCGATCATCAATTTCAACTCGCTGGATTTGATAAAGATAGATTATTTTATACTCAAGGAGATTATGGATTATTTCAATGCTCAAATGCCTGTCACTTTAAAACATATGATAATCAAGAAGTAATCATGTCAATGGTGAAGCAAGCAAAGGGTGGTAAAATCCCTACAAATTTGATACCAATTTGTCCGGTATGTGGAAAGGAAATGGATACGAATTTAAGAAAAGATGAATATTTTGTAGAAGATGAAGGATGGCATCAAGCTGCTAAAAGATATAGAGAGTTCATTCAAACAAGGAAACAAAAAAAGATATTATTTTTAGAACTAGGGGTTGGGTACAATACACCAGTCATTATTAAATATCCCTTTTGGCAAATGACTTATGCCTATCCTCATGCTACTTATGCTTGTATTAATCTTGGGGAAATAGCAGTACCAACAGAAATTCAAAATCAATCTATTTGTATTAATGACGATATAGAAAAAGTAATAGAAAAACTATTATAGAGATTTTAGAAAAAGATGCTAACATGAGTGTTAGTAGAAGTAAAAAGTTATTACGATTGAATTTAATTATAAAAATTAAATTGGAGCAACAAATCTTAAAATGCCATACAGTATTTCAAGACTTGCTGCTCTTTTTTGTTATTTTATAAAGTATATAAGGGAATATAATATAAATGTTCAAATTAATATCGTGTATTTTGTATGGAATAATTTAAAAGTGTGATATAATGCATAAAGATAGAAGGAGAATAATAAAACTATGAAACATTATGATGTTGTTGCTGCAGCAATAGAACAAAATGGGAAAATATTTTGTTGTAAAAGAAACAAAGAAAAAGAGTGTCCTAACAAATGGGAATTTCCAGGTGGAAAAATTGAACAAGGTGAAACCCATCAAGAAGCATTGACTAGAGAAATCCAAGAAGAATTAAATGTGGAAATTAGAGTAGATCAATACATTACTACAATCAATCATCAGTATGAGACTTTTTCTATTACAATGTATATATATTTTTGCACATTAGAAAAAGGAAAAATAGAACTTGTAGAACATCAAGATAGTATATGGTGTAACATTGAGCAATTAAATACTGTTGATTTTGCAGAAGCAGATGCCAAAGCAATAGAACAAATACAATGTATATGGAAAGCAGAAAGGATAAAATTAGTAGATTCTATATGGGAAAAACTATACCTTGCAGCAAAAGCAGTTCAAAATGATCGAAGCATTTCTAAATATGTTGAAGCAGGAGGTGTTGCTGCAGCAATCCTTTCTACAAGCGGTACAATCTATACTGGTGTATGTATAGATACTTGTTCTACTCTTGGTATTTGTGCAGAAAGAAATGCCATATTTCAAATGATTACAAATGGAGAAAAAGAAATCAAAAAAGTACTTGCAATTATGCCCAATGGAAAAACAGGCACACCTTGTGGGGCTTGTCGGGAATTGATGGTACAACTGATGCCCAATAACTATCAAGAAATTGAAATTATGGTAGATTATGAAACAGGGGAGATAGTTACACTAGGAGAACTTACACCTAAATGGTGGATATAAATTGTAATATGTATTCCCAATAAAGATAAGTTATTTGATAAATATAGGATGTTTTGGTATAATGATGTATAATTAGTCTTTAAATAAGGAATATAAATATAGGGATAGGAAAATTAAAAATGGTTGACAAAGAATTAATAGAAAAAATATGTAATGTAACAGCTACATCTGATGAGATTAATATTTCTACAACTAGTCTTCATTATGACAAAGAAAAACCATTTGAAAAATATTATGAAGTAAAGATGATTAAAAAAGCTATTGATAAATATTTAAATAAAGAAGTGACAGATTGCTATTTAGCAAGTTGGGCAAATTTATATAATTGGATAATTAATGGTGGCTTTAGTAAACGTACAATGAAAAGATTATATAAAGAGAATATAATACAGCAAATCATAAAATCAGAAATATTTAATTATTTAGATGCATTATCTTTCTTTTCAGAAGATGATTTAGAGGAAGATGACCAAGAAGAGTATGATTTTCATACATATGAAATGTTAGATCAAATACTTCAAACTATAGAAGAATGGAGAGGTATGTATACACCAATTGAAAGTGCTTATGGAAATTGTAATCAGTATATTTTGTTTATAAATGAAAAAAGGGGGCAATATTTTACCATGTATTCTGGATATTTAGATAATAAGATGAATAGGGGGAATATGATAAAAATAAATAAAAAAGAATTTGAACAAAAAATAAAAGAATTAGATAAATTGCAGTATGAATATTTAATATATCAGGATGTATTAAATGAGGAGTAAAATAAGATTTCTTTATATAATGAATGTATAATATATTGCAAGCTAAATAGATTGTAAAAAACGGATATGCTATGGTGATTTTATAAGTAAGGGAAAGAAAGATAATAAGAAGAATGGACAAACAGTTTAGCAAAAATTTGCATAAATAAAAAATTATATTGTAAAACAGGATGATACCTACATTGGGTATCATCCTGTTTTACTTTATTACTTCATTTAAAACCTGTCCAATACTATCATGAATAACAATCTCTGCATCCTCATCAAAGGGTGTTTTTTCTTTATTGATGAGAACAAGGTGTTTTCCTTTAAAATAGCGGATAAGTCCTGCTGCGGGATAGACGCGTAGTGAAGTTCCACCTACTATTAAGGTATCACAAGAAGAAAGATAGTAGATAGCTTGGTCTATTACATCATCGTCTAATAATTCTTCATATAGGATAACATCTGGTTTGATATAGCCATTACATTTTGGACATATGCCTTTGGTTTTCATCACCATATGTTCATCATAAAAGGCATTGCAAGTAAGGCAATGGTTGCGTTTGATGCTTCCATGTAATTCAATCACATTTAAACTTCCTGCCATTTGATGGAGTCCATCAATGTTTTGGGTGATAATGGCTTTGAGCTTTCCGCTTGCTTCAAGTTTTGCAAGAGCATGATGAGCAAGATTAGGTAGGGCATTTGGATAAATCATTTCATGAATATAAAACTCATAGAAGATATCTTTATGGTGAGTAAAGAAACTATAAGATAGAATTTGCTCTGCAGGATATGGATAATTCCTTTTTTGATAAAGACCATTCGTGCTTCTAAAGTCAGGAATATTACTTTCAGTTGAAACCCCTGCACCTCCAAAGAAAACAATGGATGAAGAAGTTTCAATGATTTGTTTCAATTTTTCTAATGTGTTCATAGCGTCACCTCATATGTATTATGCCATAATTTTAAAGAAATACTTTTCGTTTTGCTTAAAAATGGCTTTTATTTGTGTTATAATGTAATGTATATAAAGAATTAATATCTTAATCAAATCATAGGAGGTCATTATATGCATCCACAGGATTTATTTTTTCAGTTATCCCAAGATATCATTATACATCCTTATCAAGGATATGCATTTTATTTTGAACACAAAGGTAAGATTCTTTCATTATGCAATGGAAAGGAAAAAGATAGTTTAAGTGCCAATATTACATTTGATACGCATTTTCGTCTTGCTTCTATTTCTAAACAGTTTATTGCTTATGCCATCATCCAGTTAGTTGAAAGTGGAAATCTTAGGTTCGATACACCGATTTTAGATATATATACCGATTTACCTGCCTATTTTCAAGAGATTACTATTTTTCAACTTCTTCATCACACATCAGGCATTTTAGATTATGAAGATATGCCACACCAAGATATGGATCCTCAAATTCATGATGAAGATATTATTCCATTTTTAAAAACAACCACAACAACCTATTTTACACCAGGGACACAGTATCGCTATAGTAATACTGGATATATATTACTAGGGAGAGTTATAGAGGCGGTATCAAGTACAACATTAGATGATTACCTCAAAATCCATGTGTTTGAAAAGGCAGGTTTACAAGATACACTTGTGAATCACCAAGGGATTACAAAAATCAAGAATAGGGCTTATGGTCATGTTTTAGAAAATAAAAAACTGATCATTCAAGATCAGTATTGGTGTAGTGCAACGATTGCGGATGGAGGAATTTATTCTACTATAGCAGATTTAAAGCGTTGGATAAATTATTTATTAAATCAAGAAGAAGCCCTTCAAAACACAATGTTTTGTACATATGTACTTGCAAATGGGTTAGATACAGCATATGGAATGGGTATGGGAGTTATTTCTATTCAAGATAAGAAAATCTATTACCACTGGGGAGATACGATTGGTACGAATACGCTGATTCTTTTTTCTAAAGATTATGATATTCAGTGTATTTTTCTAACGAATCTAGGTAATATTGACACCTTACATTTAAAGGACAATATTATATGGTATATTGAACAAAATCGGTAAAAGTTTAATGTTTATATTTCAAAATAAAGTGATTCTTTTCAAAATCAATGATGCCTTCTTGCTTGAGTTTGCCTAGTTCTTTAGATAAAGCACTTCGGTCGACAGATAGATAATCTGCTAGCTCTTGCCTATCAAATGGGATATAAAAATCATCAGAAGCAACTTTTTTACTATAAAATGACAAAAAGGAAAGAATTTTGTCTTTGGTTGATCTTCTGGATAGATGAGTAATTTTATCAATTAATCCAACGTTTTTATGAGCTAGTATAGAAACTGCATTTTGAATCAATTGTTGATGATGCATACAGTGATTTCCACAAGGGGTAAATACTTTAGTGGCATTGATAAAGAGCACTTTTGTTTTCTTTTTGGCAACTAAGGATACAGGATAAATAGAAAAAGGAGAATAGGCATAACCAATACCAAAGACACTGTGCTGATTGACACAATCAATTAAGGTACGATTTCCCCAGTAATCATCTTCCACAATGTGAGCAAGTCCTTCTTCAATGAGTATAATATCTGTAATAGGCATACCTGCTTGAATGATGTATTCATTTTTTTGAAACACTTTCTCTTGAATTTGAAAGCAATGAAATAAGTTATGTATATCCAAATCTGCCATATGAGTAAATAGAGGGCATGAGGATAGGGAATGATCATTTTGATGCATAAAAAACTCCTTTTGTTGCAAAAACAACATACATGATAACATTATTATAGTATAATATATCAAAAAAGTAAAATAAAAAGAGGTGACAAAAATGAAATTTTATATTTGTAAACATTGTAAAAAAATAGTAGCAATGGTAAATGAAGTACCAACTGATACCATTTGTTGTAATGAAGTTATGGAAGAACTTGTTCCAGGTGCAGTAGAAGCTGCTCATGAAAAGCATATCCCAGTAGTGGAAGTAAAAGGAAATCAAGTATATGTAACAGTGGGATCTGTTGCTCACCCTATGCAAGATGTACACTATATTGAATGGATTATTGCAGAAACTGATAAAGGCGCTAAAAGAAGAAAATTATTACCTGGAGAATCTCCAGAGGCTACATTCACACTAGAAGCAGATGAAACCCTATTACATGTATATGCTTATTGCAATTTACATGGATTGTGGGTGAAATAATGGTGGAATTACATATCACAGGGGGAGAAATTTCCAAAGAAGAACAACAAGCCTATATTGATAGAGGTTTAAAAAAGTATGGGAATCATTTAGAAGCCATTGATATTGAAGTGGATGGAGAATATGTCAATCTACATTATCATACTAGTCCAATTCCCTTTCAGCGTATTCGAAGAATTACAGGATATTTAGTAGGCACATTAGATCGCTTTAATGATGCTAAACGAGATGAAGTGGAAAACCGAGTAAAACATACGACAAGTTGTAAATAATACATAGTATGAACAAAGATACCTAAAAAGTATCTTTGTTTTTGTTTAGAAAACATTCATTTATTTTTCATTCTTTTTACACAGCAATAAAATGGGGAAAAAATAACCATATTTCTTTAGACCCAAAAGATTGACATCACTACTTCATTTTAGTATAATATAAAAAATAGAAGGAGGCATCTATGAGAAAAAGTTTATATGTAGTATTGTTGATGATATGTTCAATTGGTTTAGTTATGCTTACTGGTTGTGGTAAAAAATATACAGTAACTTACGAAGCAAATGGGGGAAAATTTTCAGATGGGTCAATCACATTTACCCAGAAATATAAAAAGGGGGGAAATTTGGTTTTAAGTGAAGGGCCAACGAAAGAATCGTTTGTATTTGTCGGATGGATGCTAGATGGTACGATTTGTAAAGAAAATATGAAGGTAGAAAAAGATATGCATTTAGTAGCTAAGTGGGGACCTGAAGTATGTCATGTTACATATAAAGTAAATGGAGAAGTGTATCATACACAATCATTTGCGTATGAAGAGTCTATCCAGTTTCCAGATGTCGACGTTTCTGGCTATACGCTAGTTAGATGGGTGAAGGAAAATACAGAAGAAGAGATAAAAGCAAGTGATGTAGTTACAGAGGATATGGTACTTGTTGCGGATTTGCAAGAAGTAGCTTATAAAATCACATATCGTACTATGACAGGAATGTTTTTAGATGGTACAAGCGAAAAAGTGATTTATGCCAAATCGGATACACCTTTTTCATACGGAGAAATTCCTACTGCGGGTGAACGTTTATTTAATGGTTGGTATGATTATTCAAGTGGTGTTTATGTTGAAGAAGGTATGAAAGTAACCCAAGATATGGTCGTTATGGCTAAATATCGTAGACCTGGGGAATTACGTGAACTTCATCTTGTTGTAAATGGTGGTGTAATGGATCAACCAGAAAATGATGCTTATTATGAAGGCATTATTAAACAACTGCCAATACCTACTAAAGAAGGTTTTGAATTTTTGGGTTGGTATACAGATGATACTTTTACAACAGATCCTGTTCGGGTTCAAAATGGAGACACCAAAGGCAATCAAACTTATTATGCTAAATGGAATCTGATAGATAAAAATTATGTTCATGTCATTTTAAATGAAATTGTACCGGATCAAACTTATGATGATTTAACACTTCCAATTGAATATCAAGGTACAAAATTATATTGGAATAGTTCTGATTTTAGTATTATTGATGCAAAAGGAAATATATATCAATCTCATCAAAATAAAACAGCAACCATAACTGTTGAAATTACTTTTCAAGATGAAATTTTCTCATTATCTAAGGAAGTGACAATTGAGGCTATTCATTTTGATGATGTGGATAATCCTGTAGCAGGTTATTTCTATACGATTAATATTGCAACTAAAACAGAAGCAGTACTTGAAAATTTGGATATTGCCTATTATGCATTTGTCAAAGTAGATGCAACAGGTAGAGTATCTGTAGAAGGTATAACTGGTTTTAATAACTTTGTAAGTGATGCAAAAGAACTTAGAAAACGAGGCATTCGAATGGTTTTATCGGTTGCTGGAGGAGCAGATAATTTTAGTGAAGCATGTAGAAGAGTAGGACCAAGTAAAGTAGCTGATAATATTTTAGCTTATGTAAAACAACACAATTTAGATGGTGTAGATATAGACTGGGAATTTCCATCTACTGGTGAGGATCAAATCAATATGAATTTACTTTGCCAAAGCCTAAGATTGAAATTAAATGCAATGACTGGTGAAAACTGTACACCATATCTACTCACTGCAGCTATTCCATCTCATGCATCTTATTCGAAATTTGATTTAAAAACATTAAATGAATATTTAGATTATGTGAATATGATGTCTTATGATATGAATGCGGCAGGAAAAACAACACATCTTTGCCCATTATTCAAAGCATTTAATGATGGAAACGTAGGATATGGTATTGACGATGGGATTGAAAAATTTACAAAAGCAGGACTTGATCCAAATAAAATTATTATTGGTGGTGCCTTTTATGGTAAAGCCTATAAGGTAATTGGAACTGCTCAAAATCCAACTAAGTATCCTGGGCTTGGTGCATCTGCAGAGCTTATTCACTTACAGTACCAATCAGGAACGGTAACCTATAAATGGATTGCTAGTAATATTTTAAATGATAGTTCTTATATACGTTATTATGATACTGCTGCTCAAGTTCCTTATTTGTATAGTGAATCTAAAGCGATTTTTATTACATATGAAGATGAAGAGTCTTTAATTGCCAAAACTGATTATGCTTTCCAAAATGGAATGGGTATTATGTTTTGGGAGTATGGATATGATTATGATAACATTTTAACAGATGCGATTTGTAATCGTATGGCGTACCTTGAGTCAAGAGGCTAATAGAATACAAATATTCAAGTCAAATAAAATATGATTATTGGTTGATGTAAAAGAACTATCCTTAGAAATAGGATAGTTCTTTTTTTGTATAAATAAAAATAGGAAAAAATTAAATAGTAATGTTGGAGAATATAATCATGAAAAGATGTTTTTTCTTTATAATGAAAAAAAGAACTGATTTAACTTTTGTCCAAAGTATATTATTTGCGATAATTTTAAAAATGCAATACAATATACATATATAGTATATGATGAAAAAATACTTATTTAAGAAAATGGGGTGCATTTATATGCCAAAAAAATGGATACATTTCCGGCATAAAGTAGTGATTCAACTTGCCAAAATGATTATGGGACCATATTTGCGTTTAAAATATGGGTATCATTATCAAAAATATAAAGGGCATAATCGGCCTTGTCTAATTCTATATAATCATCAAACTGTGATGGACCAATTTTTTGTTGGACTCATTTGTAATCATAAAACCTATTATGTAATGAGTGATGATTTAGCGTCGATTCCTTTTGTATCCCGTGTACTATCTTTTTTAGTCCATCCCATTCCCTATAAGAAGTCTTCTACTGATTTTTCTATTTTAAAGAATTGTAAGAAGGTAGCAAATGAAGGCGGATCCATTGCTATAGCAGCAGAGGGAAATCGCACCTTTAGTGGGAAGACGGAATATATTAAACCTTCTACTGCAAAAATGGTACAATTTTTAAAATTACCACTAGTATTTATCCATATCAAGGGAGGATTTGGTGTACATCCAAGATTTGCTGACAAACCAAGAAAAGGAAAGTGTCAAGGATATGTATACCAAGTATATGAGTATGAAGATTACAAAGAAATGTCAGTAGATGAATTGAATCAATTGATTCAGCATAATTTATATGTAGACGAATCGAGAATCCATCAAAGGTATAAGTCAAAACATAGTGCAGAGTATTTAGAGCGTGTGATTTATCGATGCCCTACTTGTGGTATAACGCATTTTCTTTCTCACCAAGATCGACTGGTTTGTACAACCTGCCATACAAGTTGGATTTATAATGAATATAATCATTTTGAAGGAGTCGAAGGAGTTTCTCCATTTGAAACACTCAATGATTGGTATGAATATCAAAAAGAAAGTCTATACCAAATGCAATTGTTACAATATGATATAAATCAAGTTTTATCTGAGGATAGGGTTTCTTTGTATGCCTATATACCTAGAAAGAAGAAGCAACTATTAATGAAAAATGTGAAAATAGAAATCTACCCTAATCGGTGGAAGATGGTAGATTCATCCTGCACTGATGAATATGTATTTTTCTTTGATGATATAGTTTCTGCTGGGGTATTTGGACGCAATAAAATTAGTTTCTTTACTAAGGATGAAGCGTATCAAATCAAATCTGATGTTCACTTTAATGCGATTAAATATGTGCAATTGTTATACAAATACAAGATTGAAAAAGGAGAGAATATAGATGACAAATTTTTGGGATTATAACATATGGTCGTTTCTTTTGCTCATAGCAGTATTGTTATTTAGCATGATACTTGCGCATATATTGAAACGCAATTTGCCTTTTTTAAAACATTCATTGATTCCTGCTTCCGTATTGGGTGGTTTAATTATTTTACTCATTACAACTATCTATAAAGCCATTACAAAGGAATCGCTTTTTGAATTGGCCATATTCTCAATTGCTAGTGATAGTGGCAACGTAATGAGTGGTAGTGCTATTTTAGAAACCATTACATACCATTGCTTGGCTATTGGATTTATTGCTATGGCTCTAAGACACAATAAAAAGGAAAAGTCGAAACAACGAACAAAAGAAATATTCAATACAGGTGTGACAACCGTATCCACATATCTTATTCAAGCCTTAATTGGTCTTACATTAACATTATGTTTAGCACCTAAAATGAGTGGGTTGATTGAAGCATCAGGCATTATTTTGGCTTTAGGATATGGACAAGGTACAGGTCAAGCTTTAAATTATGGTAGAATATACGAAAACACATATGGGTTTGTAGGAGGAGCTAACTTTGGTTTAACGATTGCCGCTTTAGGATTTTTATCAGCAAGTTTAGGTGGAGTTATCTATCTAAATTATTTAAGAAGAAAAAATAAACTAAAAATAAAAAATGTAGATGAGGCAGAAGCATTAACATTAGAACATGTACAAGAAAAAAACGAAATACCAGTAAATGGATCCATTGATAAATTTACCATTCAATTAGCAATAGTGGTTTGCATATATGCAGTATCATATTTTATTATGCATGGATTAGGTAGTATTGTTGGAGAGGGATTAAAAGCTACTATATATGGTTTTAACTTTTTAATTGGAACATTGATTGCGGTATTGTTCAAAATAATCTTACAAGGATTAAAAAAGAAAAATATTGTTAAAAGGGAATATGTCAATAATTTTATGATGAATAGAATAGGTGGCGTTGCCTTTGATATCATGATTGTAGCAGGTATTGCAGCAATAGACTTAGAAGTGATTAGGCAATACTGGGCATTGGTTATTATTATGGGGGTGTTAGGTGCAGTCATTACCTTTATATATATTAAATGGGTTAGCAAAACTCTTTTCCCACAATATCAATATGAACAATTTTTTGCCATGTATGGTATGCTTACTGGTACCGCAAGTACAGGTATTATTTTACTTCGTGAAATTGATCCCAACTTTGAAACTCCCGTATCAGACAATTTGGTCTATCAAAATTTACCAGCTATCATTTTTGGACTTCCAATTATGTTTTTAGCAAGTTACGCACCAAAAAGTAGAATGGCTACTTGGATTTGTTTTGGCATTATTGTAGTTTTGTTGATTTTATTGCTTGTTATTTTATTTAGGGAACAAATTTTTAAGAAAAATCAAAAGCAAGAGCACAAATAAAAAATTATAAAAAATACGAAAACCAGTACTAGATTGTTTTCGTATTTTATTTTTATATCTCATATTAACCCTATTATAAATCAAAAGATGCTTGAAAAATCAAGCATCCTTTATAAAAATAAAGCAATAATTACTGTAGCAATTCCACTTGTTACAATGGCAACAGATGAAATAGCCCCAGCTCTAGCACTCATTTCTACTGCTTTTGATGTCCCTACTGCATGTGATGTACCACCAAGTGACATACCCACTGCGGGAGAACGTTTAATATGTAATAGTTTTAAAATGAGTGGACCAAGTAATGCACCTAAAATTCCAGTTAGGATAACTGCAGATACAGTAATTCCCTTGATACCACCTAATTTTTCTGATACTTCTAAGGCGATTGGTGTAGTTACTGATTTTGGAACAAATGACATAATGATATTTTCATCTAATTCAAGTAAATGTCCAAATAGAAGTACACTACCAATAGAAACCCCAGCACCTACTATTGTACCTACTAAAATAGGAAGCCAGTAATGTTTGACAATTTGAATGCGATTAAATACAGGAATAGCTAGACAAACGGTTAGTGGAGACAAGAAATAACCAATCATAGAGAGACTTTCTGTATATTGCTCTACAGGAAATGAAGTGATGACCAAATAGAGGATAATGCAAACAGTAGTAAGGAGCAAAGGATTGCAAAAGGGAGATTTGACCTTTTTATAGATATATGTAAAAAAGGCATATAATCCAAAAGTGAAAAAAATATAAAATAGTGGACTATTGAAGATATTACTCATGGCCATGCCCCTTTTCTTCATGAATTTTTTCTTGAATGAGTAATGTTATATGTACGGATAATGCGATTGCTGTAAACGTTGTGAAAAAGCAAATAATACAAAGTAAAAGCATTTTCCAAAGATTGGGTTTGATAATATCAAAATAACTCATAACAGATACCGCAGCAGGAACAAAGAAAAATCCCATATTGTCTACAAAAAATGTGCCTACTTCTGCAATCCATTCAAAATGAATAATTTTTAAATATAATAATATAAATAAAACAATCATTCCAATTAAAGAGCCAGGAAAGAAAAATCCTGGAATCAGTTTGGAAAGCCCAAAAGAAATACACTCACCAATGAGGCAAAATCCTGTAATTAAGGCTATTTGTTTAAAAATTTTCATATGCTATAATTCACCTCTTATCGTGTAGTATTGTAGCATAAAACCAAAAAAGAGTAGAAGAGATTACATATGAAAATGCTTACCATTTTTTAGAAAAAATCGTAATCACAAAGAGAGAGGAGTACTTGGGATGGATGATAAAATAACCATGAAAAATTGATGGCTGAGTGGGCAATTGTATTCAAAAAATTAGAAGATAAAGTAGGAAAAAAATCAATTATATTCATACATCCTACACATATATCACATAATAAAAATAAAATCAGTCCCAGAGAAAGGAATTTATTTTTTGTTCTTAGACTTAAAATGACATTCCACAACAATTGAATCATGTAAAATATAACCAAACAAATGAAAAGTCGGTTTGGAAAATCTAAAAAAAAGTAGATTATACATAAAAGAACAACTATTCCTAAGCGATAATCAATTTGTTTTTTCCAGTCGCTTTTATCATACAATTTGTGAAGTATATATATAAAATACGTAAATTGTACAAATATAAATGAAAGAAGAGCCCATTCATAATCACTATCAAGCCATAATAGAATGGTATCGGATATGACAGTAAAGAAAAAGGCTATACACAACAAAAATGAGGAAACCTTTTTTTCTATACACAAAAAGAACAATACCATCAAAAAACAACTGACAATAATATTATAGTCTATAGCAATTTCTATATCATAGGGAAAAATTTGTACTACATAAATTAGAAGGTATAAGATAATATGGATTCCTAGGTAAGGATAAATGATATATTTCTTTTTCATTTGTGTCACCCCGTCAATAGTATAACACATAATAGTCACTTAATAACATCTTAGATTATAGTTGTTGAAAATAAAATAAAGATATGGTAAAATATTGCTGGATTGGAAAATTAAGGGGTTGGTAGATATGAAAATGATAGCACATAGAGGGTATTCTAAATATGAGCTGGAAAATACTAAAGAAGCTTTTCTTGCTGCAGCAAATCGTTCCTATTTTGGAATTGAAACAGATGTTGTTTTATTAAAAGATCGTTCTATGGTATTATTTCATGATGATGATTTAAAACGTCTTGCAGGGCAAGATATTGCCATTAGAAATCTCAATTATAAAGAAGCTTTACGTATAGAGTTAAATGCAAAAGGAAACTACCACACTTATCATTACCATATTACAACTCCATTAGAATATTTAAGAATTTGTAAGCACTATCAAAAGTATCCTGTGATTGAACTCAAATGGGGGTTTGATAATCAAGCTGTTGATGAATTAATGCGTTTATTATTAGATGAAGATATGTATGATAAAAGTATGATAATTTGTTATACATTTGATACAGTTTTATATATTAAAAAAACATATCCCGATTATCATATTCAATTTTTGTTGGGAATGTTGTATAGTGAAGATATTATCAATAAATGCTTAGAAGAGGGTATTAGTTTAGATATTCGATATGATTTAGTAACACAAGAATTGGTTAATCGTTTTCATCAAAAAGGTCTTGAGATCAATGTATGGACCGTAGATGATCAAGAAATCTATCAAAAACTACTCAATTTTGGAGTAGATTATGTTACAACCAATATTTTAGAAGAAAAAATACAATAAGTAGAAGAGGTGCACTATGGCGTTTATCAAAATACCTGTAAAAGGAATGAATGAATTTTTACCAGATGAAATGCGATTAAGAGAATATGTAATTCGAGAAATTAAAGATACATATGGCAAGTTTGGTTTCAATATTATTGAAACACCTTGTATGGAACATATTGAAAATCTGTGTTCAAAACAAGGTGGGGATAATGAGAAATTAATTTTTAAAATACTAAAAAGAGGGGAAAAGTTAGATACAACCCATATTGAAACGGAAAATGATTTAGTAGATATGGGAATGCGTTACGATTTAACTGTTCCACTATCAAGATATTATGCCAATAATATGGCCAAATTACCAAGCCCATTTAAAGGTTTACAAATTGGCAATGTATGGCGAGCAGAACGTCCCCAAAAAGGAAGGTTTCGTCAATTTATGCAATGTGATATTGATATTTTGGGTGAAAAAAGCAATTTAGCGGAAATAGAATTGATTCAAGCGACAACTACATTGCTTACTAAAATTGGTTTTTCTAATTTTAAGGTTAGAGTCAATGATAGAAGAATTCTCAAACAAATGGCTTTATATTGTGGATTACCAGAAGAAAAAAGCGATGCTATATTTATTATTTTAGATAAAATGGATAAGATTGGAAAATCAGGTGTTTACCAAGAACTATTAGATGCAGGTTATGAACAAAAATCCTTAGAAAAATATATGCAACTATTTAAAGAAGAAAGTTTTATAGGTAATGCAAAATCTTATTTTCAAAGCATTGATATTGACTGTATTGAAGCAGATGTATTAGAAAACATTGACCAAATCATCGATACAACAGAAGCTACATCGCATCAACAATTTGATATTACTTTTGATCCAACTTTAGTAAGAGGAATGTCTTATTATACGGGTACTATTTTTGAAATTGAAATGATAGAGCTAGCAAGTAGTGTTGCTGGAGGTGGTCGGTATGATAAAATGATTGAAAAATTTACCAATATGAATGTACCTGCATGTGGTTTTTCCATTGGGTTTGAACGCATAATTACCATTTTAAAAGAAAAGGAACACCATCTACCTATTGATGATGCTGAAAAAGTAGCATTTGTTATTGAGAAAAATATATCTAAAGTAGCATTAATTGAAACCCTACAAGAAGCAAAGCGTTTGCGAGAACAAGAAAATAAACAAGTTTTAGTTGTATATAAATCTAAAAATTTCAAATTTCAAAAAGAAAAATTAACCCAAGAGGGATATACGGACATTGTACTAAAAGCATATGAATAAAAATTTTAAAATTGCATTGCGATTGATTATAGGTTTTTTTGCGTGTATAATCTTACTACTCATTACTTATGTGGTATATATTTCCATTCAATATTATCGAATAGAAGATTTAAAAGATTATACTCAGACGGTCAAGCAAAATCAAAATGAACAAGTATCTTTAAATACGCATTATGGTATTACTACATATAATATTGGGTTTGGTGCATATAGTCATAATTTCTCCTTTTTTATGGATAGTGGTACGATGAAAAATGGAAAAAAAGTATCTGGAACAGGTTCACGAGCAGCTTCTGAACAAACTGTCATTCAAAATACTACTGGTGCTATACAAGTGATTCAAGAATTAGAGCCAGACTTTTGTTTTTTTCAAGAAGTAGATACTGCGGCTAGTAGAAGTTATCAAGTGAATCAATTTGAAATGTTATGCCAATCTTTTGTCGATATGGCCAATGTGCATGTTTCTAATTTTCACTCAGCCTATTTGTTTTATCCATTGCTTAATCCTCATGGACAAGTCAATAGTGGTATAGCAACATTTTCTAGTTATCAAGTCAAACAAGTTGTTCGTCATAGTTTAGAAATCAGTGATGCTTTCCCTACTAAGTTTTTTGATTTAGACCGCTGTTTTTCCGCAACTTATATTGCAACTGAGACAGATCATGATTTAGTCATTGTCAATGTACATCTATCTGCATATGATGAGGGTGGAGTGTATCGAAAGAAACAATGGGAAACGCTCAATACTTTTTTAGATGAAGAATACCAAAAAGGAAATTATGTGATTTGTGGTGGAGATTTTAACCATGATATTGCAGATAGTGTGGGGCTTTTTGAAACTACTCAAGAAAAACCAGACTGGGTTTATGTGTTAAAAGAAAATGATTTAACGAATCACTATACTTTTGCAACAAACAATCAAATCCCTACTTGTAGAAGTACCGATATGCCTTACCAAAAAGGCGAAAATTATACAGTCGTATTAGATGGATTTATTGTATCCGATAATATAGTGGTTGAAGAAATTATCAACGTAGATACTGATTTTTTATACAGCGATCATAATCCTGTATATATGAAATTTCAACTAAAATGATAGGCAAAAACTTATCAAAGATAAAATAGGTATGAAGTAATATTACTTACATATAATAAAAACAATAAAGAAAGGAAAAGAAACAAAGATGAAAAAAAGAGTTTTTATTTTAATGACAATGGTGCTTCTTTTTACTTTAAGTTTTGCAACAGGATGTAAGAAGAGCAAGGAAACAGAAGGTGTTGGATATGGTCTTGTTCATAACAAAGGCTATGTAGGCATCGCAACAATGAAAGTTAAAAAAGAAAGAGTAACTGAGCTTACTTTTGAAGAAGTATTTTTACCATCTACATGGGCACAAGTAACTGGTGAAGGTGTATCAGAAGATTTAACTATTCTTTATACATCACATGGCAGTCATGTTCAACTTGCTAAATATATTTTGATTGGTGATAAGAAATTTACAGGAACTTCAACTGCTAGTGGTGAAGGTGATGATTTAACTTATACTGTAACATATAGCGCAGAAGGAATTGCTGATTTAACAGCTTATATACAAGAAAGTGAAGAAAATGCAAAATGGTATGCTGAAGCATTACTTGCAAAAAATGCAAAAGTTGCAGATGCTACATTCAAAGAAGCTACATTCGATTTCTATGGTAAGACAAGTGGTTTCACAAAAACTGCAGCTAACTATTGGCCTGCAGGTGGAAGTGGTCTTGGTTGGAAGAAAAATATGCAATATTTATCAGATGCACTTGTTGGTACAAAAATGGATGCAGCAGAAAGCAAAATTGTAAAAGAAGGCAATACATGGACTTTTGATGGTGTTACATCACAAGCTACATTGACTGATGCATTAGATTATTATAAAGTTGCACAAAGAGCATATCAAAACGCAACAAAATAAATAAGTAAATAAATGAAATATAAAAAACTACTTTAACAATAGGAGAAACTATTTTAAGGTAGTTTTTTTATTTATTGTAAAAACTTTTCTAATTTAAAAATCTTGCAATATATAGAGAAAAAGTGCTATAATATATAACTAGAAGAAAGAAGGAATTTTAATGAAATTATTTGTTACAGTATTAGTGGAAGGCGAATATATGCCTAAAATTTTGAAAAAATTATCTGATCATAACTTCCATGGTAGTGTAATGCCAACACTAAGCATTAAGAAAGCATTGCTAAATAATCACAATGAACCTGTGCCTATGTTTGGTGGTATCAGTAAAGTCATTGAATATGATCACTCGCCAAGGCCTATGGTTTTTGTTGTTGTCAAAGAAGATGAAGAAGTAAAGACACTTGCCCGTTTAATTAATGAGGCAACTGGTGGTATCAAAGATAAAGGATTTATGTATGCTTTACCAATTGACTTCTTAGAAGGTATAGAATAATATGTCACCAATATTGAGTATTGTTATTGCACTGGTTGCGGGACTTTTGTCGACTAGAATTGTGAAGATATTACATTTGCCAAATGTAACGGGATACTTAGTAGTGGGATTATTGATAGGACCATCTTGTTTTAATCTATTAACAGAAGATAGTATTCAAGCATTCACTATTATTGTGGATTTGGCTTTAGGCTTCATTGCCTTTTCTATTGGTGGTGAGTTTAAAATTTCAAGTTTGAAAAAACTAGGAAAAAGTATTTTTTCAATTACATTTGCTCAAAGTATGGCAGCATTAGTTTTAGTAGATGTATTTGTTGTAATTACCTTTGTATGTATGAAATCATATAATAATGAAAATTTAGCACTTTCTCTTGTATTAGGTGCTATCGCTACAGCAACTGCTCCTGCGGCTACATTAATGGTCGTGCGTCAATATAAGGCAAGAGGCCCTGTTACAGATACGCTTTTACCCGTAGTTGCATTAGACGATGCATTTGGTCTTATGTTTTTTTCATTATCTTTTGCTCTTGCCAAGGCATTTGCCACAGGAGAACAATTGACTGTATTAAATATTTTAGTATGGCCAATTGTGGAAATTGTTGTATCATTAGGGATAGGAGCAATCATAGGAGCAATGCTTGCGTTTGCTACAAAATGGTTTAAATCTCGTGCCAATCGTCTTATTTTAATGATTACAGCAGTCTTTTTAGGAGTAGGACTTTGTGAGTTATTTGAAACATTAAATTTGCCATTTGGATTATCATCGTTACTTCTTTGTATGATGATTGGTGCCACATTTTGTAATCTTAGCCAAGAAGCGCTGGGCATTATGGATGGATGTGAGCGCTGGACTCCGCCACTATTTATGTTATTCTTTATTTTATCAAGTGCAGAACTAGATATGAGTAATCTAGCTAAAATTGGTGTAGTAGGCGTTGTTTATTTAATTGCAAGATGTTTAGGAAAATATTTTGGTGCTTATTTTGGCGCAAAGGCAGTTCATGCTGATCAAAATGTTGTGAAATATCTAGGATTAACTTTATTTCCACAAGCAGGTGTTGCGATTGGTATGGCCCAAATGGTATCCAAGAAATTTGGTAGTCATTCTGCAACAATGGGTATTGCTACAAGTGTTGTTACCATTGTGCTTTGTGCAACATTGATTTATGAATTGTTTGGACCTGTTATTACCAAAATAGCACTAGCCAAATCGGGAGAAATTCCCCAAGAAGTAAAGAGAAAAAAAGAAGAAGCTGTACGAGTTTAGTCGTACAACTTCTTTTCTTTTCGTTAGTCTTCAACAATTACATTTCTAAGCCAACGTCTAGCAATAAATTTGTGCCCCTCTTCAGTAGGATGTACTCCATCAATGGAATAAAAGGTTGGTTCATGTTTGATACAAGCACTGGCAAATGATCCATCTAATGCAACATATTCTGAGGCATATTCTCTAGCTAGTTTTCGGATAATATCAACTTTTTGCCATAACTCTTCACGCATCTTGGTTAGTTCAGGTGTAATATCAATAATAAATGGTTCAATAATTAAAATTGGCACATTTAAATCTTGTTTGATTTTTTCAAGTAGGGTTCGCAGTTGTTGTTCAAATGCAATATTACTTGTTTCAATATTTCTAGAATAGTGGTGCCATACATCATTCATTCCTATATAAATGGTAATAAAGTCTGGCTGAACTTGAAGTACATTTTCTTCGTATTGTTCAAGTAAATGTAATGTACGATTTCCATCAAGTCCACGATTTACAATTTTAATTCGATAATTTTTTAAAGCATCATTGATCCGTGCCACATAACCATGGCCTAAATCATTTGGATCTTCAAGATTACGATCTGCTCCAGTAATACAATCACCAAGGAATAAAATAGTGCTCTTCTTTTTTATTTCCATAATGTCACCTCATATAGTCAATTCATACTTTTTTCATTATACTAAAAGATAAGAAAATTTTCAACTAAAATAATAATAAAATGAAAACGCATACATTAAATAGAATAAGTTACTCTTCTTTTTGTTTTTGCTTTTCTTTTCGATCTTGATAGTCGTCTAAAAAATGGTATGTCATTTTATCTGTATGATATCCGATTAAAGTATTGAGATTGACATCATGGAAACTTCTAAAAATATTGATATCACTATTAGGATAATTGGCGCGAAGTTGTTGAATCAGTGCTTTGATTTCTTGACGTTTAGATGAACCTTGTGCTGACATATGATTTTCTTCTGTAAAACGGCAAGCACATTGCAAAAACTCTAATTGATTGTAGGTAACCCATTTTTTTATATTTTCTTCTTTAACCAAATAGAGTGGTCGAATAAGTTCTAAACCAGGATAATTTTCACTCAAGATTTTAGGCATCATTGTTTTATATTCTGCTCCATAAATCATACTCATCAATACGGTTTCAATTACATCATCAAAATGATGACCTAAAGCAATTTTATTGCATCCCCTTTTTTTGGCGTTTGCATATAGGTGTCCCCTTCGCATTCTTGCACATATATAACAAGGTGAATCCTTCATTTCATGGACAATATGAAAAATATCTGTTTGAAAAATATCTAAGGGAATATGCAATAGATTTGCGGTAGTTAACAACTGTTTTAAATGTTTTGGACTATAACCAGGATCCATACACATATAGATAACTTCAAATGAAATCGGGCCATGTTTTTGAAATTCCTCCATACACTTAGCAAGCAGCATAGAATCTTTACCACCTGATATGCATACAGCAATTTTATCCCCATCTTGAATCAATTGATATTCTTCAATGGCACGAACAAATAATCGATAGATGGTGGGTCTAAATTTTGTAATAATTGAATGTTCAATTTGTTGATATTTTTCCATACTTTTCCTCTCATCTTTGATTTTATTATTATACTGAAAAAACGCCTTTTTTGCAAGTAAATAAAGAAAAGGAAAAAATAGGTATAAAAAATCTGAATTTGGAAAAAATAAAAATAGGTCATCCCAATGTTTTTAATTCAGTTAGCAGAATTGGTACATTTTTTCAAATAAAATTATAAGCATATGGTTGAAAAAGGAATATAGATATGATATAATATTGGTGCCTGGAGAGCTCGCATTTTCACTTTTTATTTAGCGGCCCGAACAAAACAACTTAGGAAACGATTGTCATATTGGTGTCGAAAGCTTGCTCCTATTGGATGTAGGAATCCCGATATATGACTCAAGTTTACCACCTTATTCTAGATGCGGTTGCGCATCCTGTGATAACGACTCATCTGGGTTTTCATTTAAAATCGATTTATCAGGAGGATAAATATGGATAAACAGCAATTACAAAAAATATCAGGTATTTTATTATTTATTAAAAGTATAGTATTATTAGTAGGTGCAATTGTATTATTATTTAGTGGAATTGGACTCATTACTGGCTCAGCCGTTACTCCAGATCCAAACCAGCCTGTTGGAGAAATTGGGGCGGGAATTGCTGAAGGTTGTGCAAAAGTAATAGGTGTTTTTAGTTTGATTGCCTTTGGTATCGTACTTATCATTGGATTAGTATATTTATTATTGTCTAAAAATTTGGTCTTTAAAAAGATATATCCTAAAACGTCAGCTATAGCATTATTTGTATTGGAAATAGTTACACTTTGTGTGGCTGTTATATATATGCTTGTATCTTTGATTCAACATCAATCTACTATCATTATTCTAATGTGTGCGAGTGCCATTCTATTATCCGCTATTAATATTGTATTATTGAGTTTACTCTTTCACAAAGTAAAACAATAACATGAACAAAAATAAAGGCTATTTCATTTCATAAATAGTCTTTTTTAATGCCTTTTACCTAGCAATTTATGCCACCTAGTTGAAAGAGTATTGCAAATTATGTCAAATTGATGTAAAATATTGAGGAGTAAAAAGGAGATTTCTATGAAAACACGGAAATTAATATTTGAAAGAATTATTCCTTTCTTTTTTATGGCATTATTTACGTTTCGTTTATTTTGCTATCAACAAACAATCGGTGGGTATGTAGGGTTAGATACATCTCCACTAGCAAATAAAGGGTTAACGATTATTTGCTTACTTGCGATATGGTTTAACTTTGTGGCTATTTTAATTATATTAATGAGACCTTTCTTTCATTTTAAGACGGCTAAAAATTTAGCTAGATTTGCTTGTTTACCTATTCATATTCTCAATTTAGTACTAGCCTTACCTATTTCGCAATTGTTGTGTGGTAAAACAGGAATCCATTTATTGAGTATTGTATATATGCTAGAGGCAATCATCGGTATAATAGAAAGTATCTATTATTTGATTATAGATAGAGGGATGAAAACGCGAGCACAAGATATTTTTCAAATGCTTGGTATATTTGTATTATTGCTTATCGCATGTTTACCATCTTATTTACCACAGTTTATGTTGGGTGAGGCAAAAGCTTCTATTGTTGTAAAGGATATTAGTTTTGCACATCGTATATTAATATACATTGGTATTATTGTGCCTTTTGTGTTATATTTTACGCTACGTAATCAACGAGAAGAAGTAATTCGATTTAGTTTAATATTTATTAGTATAGCAACAATGGTTGGATTTTTAGTTAATTTTAATTATACAAACTTTTTGGAACCTTGGACATGGCCATTTCATCTTTGCAATACAGCAATGTTCATTATTCCAATTTGCTTAATCTTTAAACGCAAGCGCTTATTTTATTTTACTTATTTTATCAATGTAATGGGTGCATTGATTGCTATGCTTATGCCAAACTATCCAGATAGTGTGAATTTGTTTAGTATGCGTATTTTCAATTTTTGGTACAACCACTGGATTGCTTTCTTTATGCCAATTTTACTTGTTGCATTAAAACAATTCAAGCGTCCTACATTAAAGGAATTCAAATGGTCAATGATTTGGTTTTTTGGTTACTTTTTCTTAGTGTTGGTACTCAATGTTGTGTTTAGTGCAAAAGGACATCCAGTTGATTATTTCTTTATCAATAGCGATTATGTTGCGGATAAACTGGGTACATGGGCAGAAAAAATATTTAATTTAAGTACGACTATTCATATAGCGGGATTAGAACTTGAATTTCATCCGTTATATCAACTTGTTTTTTTCTTAGTTTATGTAGCGCTTGGACTTGGGGTGTGGTTCATTTATGGTGAATTCTTTAGAATAGCAGATAGTCATTATGAATTACATATGAAATTAAGAGCCATTCGATTACATGAGTATGCTGCCTTGTGTGCTGGTATAGGAAAGGAGAATAAGATGAATGAATCAATTGAAGCAAAAATGGAGTTAAAGCATTTTTCAAAAAAATATGCGACTAGTAAAGTATACGCAGTAAAGGATGCCAATTTAGAGGTTCATGCAGGTGAAATTTTTGGTTTTCTTGGACCTAATGGAGCAGGTAAATCAACTATTATCAAAAGCACAGTAGGTATACAACCGATTACAGAAGGAGCTATTGAAATTTGTGGTTATGATGTAGCCACTTCACCAGTAGATGCAAAATCTAATATTGGTTATGTACCTGACCACTATGCATTATATGAAAAATTAACTGGAAGAGAATATATAAATTATATTGCCGATATTTATAATGTATCAGAAGAAGATCGAAATACTCGGATTGAAAAATACATTCAAATATTTGAATTACAAGGTTCTATTGATAGTAAAATTAAAACTTATTCTCATGGAATGAAACAAAAAATTACGATTATGTCTGCACTTGTTCACAATCCAAAAGTGTGGATTTTAGATGAACCTCTTACAGGTCTTGATCCAACAAGTATTTATCAAGTCAAAGAGTGCATGAAACAACATGCCGCAGAAGGAAATATTGTTTTCTTTAGTTCTCATTTGATTGACATTGTAGAAAAGCTTTGTGGAAGAATCGCTATCATCAAAAAAGGACAGATTCAATGCATAAAAACATTAGAAGAAATTGAATCATCAGGAACTACGCTTGAGCAATTTTATTTAGATACCATTGAAAGTCATGAGGAATAAGATATGAATCACTTGAAGACACTTGTCGTGATGCAACTTCGGGATAAGATTGATTTAGGGTGGATTAAAAATAAGAAAGAAGCTTTACGAAAAGTCATTTTATCCTTGGTTAAATTTCTTATTATTACGGCAGTTATATATATTATTTTATCATTGTGTAATCGATTTGGTATCTTTTTATATGATGAATCACCACGGATTATGGTACTTGTACTCACTATATCACTGGCCTTATCTTTTATCTCTTGTACAGTAGAATTAATGAAAAATTTATATTTTGCAGAAGATAATAGAGTATTAATTACTTTACCCGTTAGAGCCAATCAGATTTTTATTTCTAAGATTATTGTATTTTATGTATATGAATTAAAGAAAAGTTTTAGTTTATTAATACCTATTAGCTTGTCTTGTATTACGTTATTATTTACACAGGGTTATTGTTCATTTTGGGTATATATTTGGATGTGGATACCATTATTGTTGATTGTAGCGCTTCCAGTATTGCTTGGTGCTATTTTCTCTATACCGGTATTATATATCTATAGATTTTTGAAGAAAAACGCAATCATAGAGTTTATTGTTTTTCTACTCGTACTTGCTGGACTTATTTGGCTTGCAGTATACTTGATAGGTCTTATCCCAGAAAATATTGATTTGATTAACCAATGGCCAACCATTCGAAATAGTATTCGTGAATTTTTACTACTTGTAGAACAAAAATTATTTCTAATGAATCAGTTGATTCGAATTATGATTGGTGAACAGTCAAAAGGTGGCGCTTTTGGTATCAATTTCTTTACCATAGGTAAATTTGCTATTTTAATTGGAGTATCTGCTATTTTATTCTTTATATCTTATTTTGCGTCTAGACCATTATTCTTTGTGATGATGGCTAAAAATTTTGAATTAAACAAAAGCAATAAAAC
This sequence comes from Prevotella sp., assembly GCA_023665755.1. Taxonomy (GTDB): domain Bacteria; phylum Bacillota_I; class Bacilli_A; order ML615J-28; family CAG-313; genus CAG-313. The sequence continues at coordinate 58,599 of JAMPDF010000004.1, read as the reverse complement.
AAATGGAAAAAATAAAAAGCATGGGCATTATTTGACTTTTGTCAATAAAGAATTTAAGATTAATTTAAGAACAATTGATATATCAATTAATTATTTAATGGTTTATATTATTGTACCTATTTTAATTCTACTACTAAACGCCATTTATAAAGCTATGGATACAAGAGAACTAGGAAATTGGCTAATTTATACATTTAATGTATTATTGATTTGTTTACCGCTTTTGGCTTCTAATGCACTGATTTCTACTTATTATAGTAGAGAAGGACGTGCCGGATATATGAAGAAAACAAAGCCTATTGATGCGGTTTATCCGCTACTTGCTAAGTTATTCTTTAATATCTTGTTTTCTATACCAAGCGTATTTGCAACTGTAGCTATTTTTGGTCATTCTGTGCAGTTTCATGTAGGTGATATTGTCTTATTTGGTTTTGCAATCTTATTTTTACATATAGGTCACATGATATATAGTGCTACATTAGATATCATTCATCCTCAAAATGAGCAATATGCCACAACTGGTGTTTCCATTGATAACCCAAATGAAAATAAATCTACAGGACTTGCATTTATTATTTCTATTATTTATGCGGTTGTTGCCTATAAGCTATTATCAGAGGCTAGTTTATATAATAATGATTTGACGATTGGTTTTGTGAAGTTATTATTGATTAGTTTAGTTATTTTTGGCTCTAGTTTATATATGTTTTTGAAAAAAATTAAAGCATATTATTATGAAATACAGGGGTAATTGCTATGAAAAAATCAGTTATTTTAACAATAGGTGTGATATTTATTATTGCTATTGTTGTTCCTGGTTTCATTGGGCTTAGAATGAGAGTATATAATGAAACAAAGTATGTTGAGGAAATTATATGCATTACAGATGGATATACAAAATATGACCCATTAAAGCCTGATGAAAAGCCTAAAATCGATCAAGGGATTGAAGGGTATATCAGTGAACAATTTACACCTGGTTTAAAGGTTGTCATCAAATGTCAATTGAAACCAGATAATGCAACCAATCAAAAATTGGAATATGCATATGATGAAAAATCAAGAGTATTCAGTGTTACTGAAAATGCTGATGGTACCGCAACCATTGAGTTTCATGAAAAGGGTACCGCAACCATTATTATTCGTGCGACAGATAACAAGAAAAAAAGCATAGAAATAGAAATCTATGCAATGGATAATGATTGGTTTTAAAACATATTCTTTTACACCACAAAAAGAATAATGTAGATTAAAAAAATGTGGTAAAAAATGAAAAAGGAGAAAAATATGAAGAGTTTAAAAAAAGTTTTCTTATTAGGCATCTTTGTAGTCTTTGGTCTTTTGATGGCTTCATGTATAGAAACCAAGACATATAAGGTTACATTTGACACAATGGGTGGATCCACCATTAAAGAAGTTGAAGTAGAAGAAGGTCAAAAGGTTGAAAAGCCAGAAGACCCTACAAGAGAAGGGTATGAATTTAAAGGTTGGTATTTAGAAAAAACATATGCAACTGAATATACATTTGAAGAAGTAGTAAACGAAAGTATTACTTTATATGCAAGATGGGAAGTAGATGCATCACAAAATAAAATACTAATCAATGATGTACAATTGCCTTCTAATATTGTGCTATATCAAGCCAATAAAAAAGAAAAAGACAATAAGCGTATTGAATTTATGGATTTGACAAAAAATTACTTAGTAGGTGATGATAATCCTTGGCGTGCAGAACCTAAGGTTAGTTTTGTAAAATATGAACTTGCAACAGGAAAAACAACACCAACTACAGTAGAATCTTGGGAATATGAAATTACAATTGCTATTTTAGAAAATGGTGATTATGTTGTTTTAGATGAAACAAATTTGAATCGTTATGTAGAACAATTAGATTATGTTGCTTGCACAGTAGACTTCTCAGAAGAAGCAATTGGTCAATCATTCCAAATCTCTGTATTACCAAAAGGATTAACTGAAAAGCAATTAGAAAATAAAGAAAAATATACAGTAACGTATGAATTTGATGTAGTAGACGGATATAACGTTTATACATCAAAAGAACTTGCTTATTTAGAAAATAGAAAAAGTGGTAATGAAGCAGAGGCATGGAATGCATTCAAGACTGAAAATGGATTACAACTTGACTTTCATCCACAAGCATTTATTTTCCAAAATGATATTGTTCTTACCGCAAAAGATGTACCAAGCTATTTCTTCTATCAAGAACATGAACTTTCAAAATCTGATTCTGACTATGAAAGAGCACTTGGTTCTATGAAAGACTGGATGGATTTTTATATTAGAGAATTAGTAGATGATGAAGAACTACATATCTATGGAAACTATTTTACATTAGATACACAATCTTTTAAAGAAGTAGTTCGTGGTGACAATAAAATTGTTGCAGAAGGAGAAGTGATTTCTCATGCTACATTAATTAAATTACGAGGCGCTGAAACAGCTACATCTTCAATTGAAGGCGTGAACATCATTGGTAATGCACCACGCGTTGAAAATGTAATCAAATCAGGTGGTCAAATTTTCATGAAGGTAGAAGCAGGTACATTCACTGCTTATAACAATATTACATCTTGTTCATTTATTGCATATTTCCCTAATCGTACATCTCAACCATATTTGATTGAAAAATGTCGTGCATATGATTCTTTCAACTGCTTTGTATATAACTGGGGTTCTGACAAAGTAACTATTAAGGATTCTGAAATGATTGGTGCTGGTGGTCCAGTTATTATTCAAGACCATGTAAGTCCAAAATCGGCTAATGGTGGATATCCTGCTAAAACATTTATTGAAAATTCTACATTAGAATCTTATGTAACAGGTAGTGAAGGTTGGTTTACTGTGGTAAAAGCAAGTGCTTTTGTACCACAAATCAAAGGATTAAATGCGCTATTTACACCATTTGGTCGTTCATTCTTAAAGAGCAATTTAGATAATACATTAACATATATGAATTTAATCTGTGTCAATAAATCAGGTGATGCTGAAGGATTAACCAATGACATTATCAAAGGATCACTTCAATTTGATAATTACCAAGCATTTGAATTTGGTGAAAATAATCCATATATTGCAGGTTTGCTTGCACAAGCAGGTGGACAAGGTGCACCTGTATTCCAAACTTCTGCAGCTACAGCAACTGCAGGATATGCATATGGTACAACAAATGGTTTATTTGATATTACCAATTCACAAATTGTAGATCCAACGAATGCAATATATCAAGGTGAATATCTATGTATGTATTATCAAGGTATGGCATTTACTTTTGGTTATTTCAATAATGGAGATAAATATAATCCTCAATAGAAAGTAGGGCATAAGCCCTATTTTCTTTTTTATAGGGTAAGTAAAAATATATTTATCTTCCTTGTATATTTATTTTTATTACCATTTGCTATGTTAAAATATTGAAAATGTGGTAAAATAATACAGAGAAAAAAGGAGAAAATATATATGCAATGGGATTTAACTTATCATTTTAATACCAAAGAAGCATTTGAGGAAGCCTTACAGGGTGTCTATCAAATGGTTAATCAATTTGCAACATTTCAAGGACATCTTGGAGAAGAGGATTCTTTTGTTGCTTATTGCTTATTGATGAAAAAATTTGAAGAAGAAGCTTCACGCGTTTATCAGTATGCATCATTAAAAAGTGATTTAAATAAAAAAGATGTAGAAAATGCTGCAGCGCTCAATAGATGCAGAATGGCATTTTATACATTATCTGAGACAACTGCTTATGTTGAACCAGAATTGATATCAATTGGTGAAGAAAAAGTAATGGAGATGCTTAGTCGACATAAAGAAATTGAAGAGTTTCGTTTTTCATTAGAAAAATTATTTAGGGGAAGTAAGCATGTTTTAGATAGTGCAAGTGAAAAATTACTTTCGCTATATGCGCCAGTAACATCATCAGCAGGAGAACTTTATAGTGCTTTAGCTGTGGGGGATGGAAAAAGTGTAGAAGTCAAATTGAAAAACAAGCAAGTTGTTACAGTTACACAAGGCAATTATCGTGCATTGATTGCTCAATCTAAAGAAGCAAGTGATCGTAAAAAGATTTTTGAAGCTGTGTTTAATACATTCGAAGCACACAAGCATACTTATGCTAGCATTTATAATAATGTATTACAAGATAATAAAGCTAGTGCTAAAGCAAGAAACTATGCATCTGTATTAGAAAGTTATTTATATAATAATAATATTGACACATCTGTTTTTTTGAATTTAATTAATGTAGCCGGCAAGCATAATCAATCTGTTAAAAAATACATTAAATTACGTAAAAAAGCACTGGGCTTAAAAAAATATTGTACATATGACCGTTTTCTTGAACTTGCTCATTCTAATAAAGAATATACATATGAAGAGGCAAAGAATCTCTTCTTCACATCTATTCAAAATTTTCCAGCTGATTTTCAAGAAAAAGCGCATGAAGTATTAAAAGATGGTTTTGTTGATGTAGAAGAACGCGATGGCAAAGCAACAGGGGCATATTCTTCAAGTGTTGCCAATTTGCATCCATTCATTTTATTGAATTATGATAAGACCTTAGATAGTGTATTTACAGTAGCACATGAGGCAGGACATTCTATTCATTCTATGTATGCGGCAGAAACACAACCAACAATGTTACAAGATTATACTATTTTCGTAGCAGAGATTGCCTCTACATTTAATGAACACGCATTGCTTGATTACTTTTTAACCTTACCTAATGCATCTAAAGAAGAAAAAATTATGGTAATTCAAAAAGCAATTGATGAAATTATGAGTACTTTCTATCGCCAAACTTTATTTGCTGAATATGAGTATTTGGCTAATCAAGAAGTAGCGCAAGGTAAACCTATCAATTATGAAGTGTTATCTAGCATTATGATAGATTTGTATAAAAAATACTATGGTATGGATATTACTAAAGAAGGTGTAAAACAATACGTTTGGGCATATATTCCACATCTATTCTATACACCATTTTATGTATACCAATATGCAACTAGTTTTGCAGCAAGTTTTAAAATTTACAAAGATGTCAAAGATAATGTACCAGGTGCATTCGATCGGTATATTCAATTGCTTCGTTCTGGAGGATCTAAATATCCAGTTGAGCAAGTGAAGGAAGCAGGTGTAGATTTTACCAAAAAAGATGCTTATATGGCAGTAGTAGAAAGAATGGATGTACTTGTAGAAGAATTAGAAAAACTATTAGCTGAAGAATAAAATGAAAAAAGATTGCTTTTATTTAGCAATCTTTTTATTATTTATATTTATGAATAATAGGATTTAGAAGAAAAATACAAAAAATACATAAAAATACATTGACATATTTTTACAAATATTGTATAATATAAGTGTAGATTAAAGAAAAGGAGAAAATAAAATGGACTACATAACTTATATTATTATTGCTGCCATAGTACTCATTGTGCTAATTTTAATTGGCATATCGTATGTAAAAGCACCACCGGATACTGCTTTTATTATTACAGGCCCATTCAAACAAAGAGTATTAATTGGTCGAGCAGGATTTCGATTCCCAGGACTAGAAAGAGTAGATAAAATACCACTTAGTTTAATCCAAGTGGATATTAAAACATCTAATGCAGTGCCAACAAAAGAATTTATTAATATTTTTGTAGATGGTGTTGCTAATATTAAAATTGATTCAGAACCTGAGGCGCTTTCAAAAGCATCACAAATTTTCTTACAACAAAACTTAGATGGCATTCGTTCTATTGCAAAAGAAGTTTTAGAAGGAAATATGCGTGAAATCATTGGGCAAATGAAATTAGAGGATTTGGTTCATAATCGTGATTTATTTGCAGAAAAAGTAAAAGAAAATGCAACACAAGATATGGCAAGAATGGGACTTCAAATCATTAATTTAACTATCCAAAATTTTATTGATGATAATCGTGTAATTGAAAATCTTGGTGTAGATAATATTGCACAAATTTCAAAAAATGCAAGTATAGCAAGAGCCCAAGCTGAACGAGATGTTGCCATTGCACAGTCAGAAGCAAACGAAACAGCAAATAAGGCTAGAATAGATGCAGAAACGCTTATTGTTGAACAAAATACAAGTCTTGCTCTTCGTCAAGCAGAGTTAAAAATGAAAACTGATACAGCAAGAGCAACAGCAGATGCGGCCTATTCCATCGAAGAGCAAAAACGTCAACAAGAAATCAATGTTGCAAAAGTAAATGCAGATATTGCTAAGCGTGAAAGGGAAGTCGAACTTGGACAAAAAGAAGTCGAACTTCAAGAACGCCAATTAGAAGCTCAAATCAAGAAAACAGCAGATGCAGAAAAATATGCAGCAGAACAAATTGCTCAAGCAGAATTATTTAAACGACAAAAAGCAGCAGAAGCATCTCGCTATGAAGAAGAACAACGTGCTTATGCGTTAAAAGCACAATCTGAGGCATCTAGATATGCAGCAGAACAAGAAGCAGCCGGTATACTTGCAAAAGGTGAAGCAGAGGCTGAAGCTATTGAGAAAAAGGCTGAGGCTATGAAGAAGATGGGTGAAGCATCCGTCCTTGAATTGATTTTAAATTCGGGTGTATTACCAGACGTTGTCAAGGCTTATTCAGAACCTCTTGCTGAAGCATATGGTCAAATTGGTTCGATTACAATGTATGGAGAAGGGAATACAGCAAAATTAGCCAAAGAAGTTACTAGTAATGGATCCCAATTGATACAAAGTTTAGAACAAACGTTAGGTATTGATATTAAATCTATTCTTGCTGGATATTTAGGTGGGAAATTAGTTACTCAAGTAAAACAAGATAAAAATACACAACCAGAACAAACTAAAGAAACAAAACCATTTGAAGAAACCAAAATAGATGCATAAAAAAAGAAAAAATGACTGTACATATTGTACAGTCATTTTATATCATAAACAAAACTATTCACCTTTTAAATATTGAGTAGGATATTCACGATTTAGTAAAACAATACTAGGTAAAAGAAGACACATAATTACTGCTACGGCAGCACCAGATATAAATACGTATGGGGCATTGTAAACAAAAGCAGCTGACCAAGTATAATCGTAAAGAAGAACAGAGTCTATTGAACCACAGATGAAACGAATGATAAATGCAGCAAGCATAGAACCGATTAAACATAAGAAAGATAGTATAACACTTTTTGTAGTTTTATTCAAATAGAATTGATTAATCCATTTTGCCACTAAACCAGTAATTGCAACTGATCCAAAAGCAACAAGATATTCTAGTGGATAAGTAATTAGGCCGTATCCATCTAATAAACAACTAATAAGACCATAAACGAGTCCTCCAGCAATTAAGCCTTTAAACCAGCCATGTCTTAAAGCAATAATAAAAAGTGGTACCATGGCAATATTGATAGATCCACCTGTTGCACCAATAGACAATTTCACAAATTTGTCTAGTACTACAGCGATAGCACATAATATAGCAATTTCAGCTATATCTCTTACAGTAAAACCAAAAATATGTTTCATTATAAAACCTCCTATTAACAAAAAAATTCTTTGGTTTTATCCAAAGAACATTGCTAAGATATGCAAATTCAACAAAATGAAAATTTGCATGTTTCCCTACGCTAGCATTACCTAGATCAGGTTTTGGGTCGTTAACTAAATAACCTCTCAGCAGATGCTCCCCATTAGGATATATATGTTTTTTCAAACGCTAACATTATATACCAATTCTAAAAAAAGATAAAGCAACTCGCTTTATCTTTTCATTTTAATCTACTTTTTGTTGTTCAGAAACATTTGTCCACCAGTAAGTACCATCGTTTTTGAGTTCTTTAATCCAACTAAAATCTTCTCGAACACCACTATATTCAGGATATTTTGGATGAGCGTAACCAGTAATTCTAGCATCTTGTAAAGACCATCTCTTAATGGCCACACGATCTGAAGTATTGCCCTCAATGGTATATAGATAGGTATCGTCTGCATAAATACAAATGCCAGTATGAGACATTCCGCTACTTAAGAAGAACACAATGTCTCCTGTTACAGGTTTATAATCTTCTTTATATTGATTTTGTGAAGCCCCTTGTTCTAATGGTTCGCTAAAGCGGAAATCTTGAACGTAATGCATAATACCATTTTCAGTACACCATTTCATACCTGCAGTACATCCTTGATACTTACACAAAATATCTGTGGATAAACCTGCTTGATTCCAACACCAAGATACAAACATTGCACACCAAGGTTGACCATTGTTCGGATACCATTCACCATATTTTTGAATGTTATTTCCAACTTCCTCTGTCCCGTTTTCTTCAAGAGCGGTTAGGATAAACCGACTTAAATAATCGACTTCAATAGAACCAGTCACATCTAGATAAAAGTTAGTTTTTTTGGATTTATCATTGATGTTGTTTTTATCATAAACACTAATAATAGTGTATCCTTCTGATTTTGTGGTAATAACGCCTTTATCCGATACTACAGCAACCTCTTTATTAGAACTAATCCATACCAAATTATCATTAGACAAATTGAAAGAATTAGACATTCTAAATCTTTCACCAGCAGGAACTGATTCTGTCTTGTTTTCCGCATATAGTAATAAAAAGCTATCTTTATTAACAACAGATACTTCGCAAGTTGCGGTTAACCGTTGATCTAGTTTAGATGTAATAGTAATCTTACTAGAACCATATTGAACAGCTTCAATTGATAAGTCGGGTTTTAGTACTAAAGAATGATTAGAAAATGTAATATCGTAATCGTCAATGCACATAGATTTATCTCTAAAATAAATATGAGTACTATCGCCAATGGTCATTTTTTCATAAGTAACATAAATACTCGGCATCTTAGGAATAACTTCGAAATCAAATTCGAAATACAAAAGTGGATTAGCTTTTAAGGTAAATTTTACTTTGGTTTTTCCTACTTGAAGAGCTTTAATTGTGCCAAAACGATCAATTTGAATAATATTATCTTGAGTGTAAGTGATATCAAAAGGATCGAGTTCAAAATAATCATCTATCCAAATCATTGTAGTCTCATCGATGGATATATAGTCTATTATCAAATCGTATTGAATTGGAGATAAGGGGGTTCCTTTAGTGTGTCCGCACAAAGTACAAGTTGCAGGATCATCTAAAGTAGGTTCTGTATATTGATGTTCAAGCGGTAATCCTTCTGTCATATTACATAGTGTACAGTGTTTTGCCAAAGTACAAGTAGCCTCTGCCCAAATATGATTAAGAGCAGTTCCTTCTGTTGCATGACAAACAGAACAAGTTTTGGGTGAAAAACAAGTGGCATCTATCCAATCATGACCAAGAGCATTACCATCTGTTTTTTGGCAAATAGTACACGTTCTAGCGCTAGTACAAGTAGCTTCTTGCCATGTATGACCATTTTGTTCGCACTCACTTTTTGGGGGTGTTTTTTTACAACTTGTACAAATACATAACGCAAACATTAAAATAAAAAATAATCTTTTCTTCATTCTCATCTACCTTTCTTTTAATAAATTATTTATTATGCCTATGAAAACATAGTTCAAATGTTTTACACCATTCATACATTTTATCTAATTTGTTACACTCGTTGCAACAAAATTGAAATGGATGAACATCACAATGTGCAAAAGTAGAATTTTTTAGATAAAATTTTGTGCTTATTTAGATGGATAGAGCAAACATGCAAAACATATTGACACATTTGTAATAAAGAGCTTAAAATGTTTTCACAGCTTTATTACAAATCATAATTTTGTATACGTTTTTATAAAATTACAATTTATTATAACAAATAAATCAAAAAAAAACAATACTTATATGTAAATAGAAAATTTACAAGGAGAAGTAATGATTGAAAAAAAGAAAAAAGTATGATATAATACAATTCAAAAAGGAGAAAGTATAATGAGAAAATTGTGGATAACAGGATATATATGTTTAGTTTTATTACTTGTAGGATGTACAACAGGTATTGTAGATTCTACTAAATTGATATTACCTGATTTAACAGGAATGACAAGAGAACAAATTATAGAAAAATTAGCAGATTATGATATTACTTATTCTTTTTATTTTGAGAAACAAATCATTAAAAGTGATGATGAATTAAATCAATTTGTTCGATATGGAAATGGTTATTGTGCTGGAGATTCGTATCCCAAAGATAAACATCTATCAATTTATACTACTGTACTTCCGTTAACTTCTACTTTATCTAGTACATTAGAAATGGATTTTGAATGGGAAGGAAAGAGTTTCATTCAAGATGGAGTAGGTCAAGTTAGGTTAGTTTATGGTACAGATGGTGATACGGCGACCTTTGAAGATATCATTACAGGGCAAACATTTAAACTTCGTTTTCTTGGTATAGATACACCAGAAGTATATGCGGGAGAAGATCCTTGGGGTCTTGCAGCATCACGTTATACCAAAGCAAGATTAAATGAAGCGAAAACAATTGTTCTAGAAGCAGAAGGGGCTAGAACAGAAACATATGGTAGATATTTGGGGTTTGTTTGGGTAGATGGCGTGCTTTTGAATTTAGAAATCATTGAACAAGGATATAGCAATTCTACTTTAAGTAAATCTAAATATAAAGATGTTTTTATGGAAGCAAGTATTGCTACAATGAAAACTGGAAGACGCTTTTTTGGTGAAATAGATCCAGAATATGATTATGATAGAAGAAAGTTCAAATAGGTAGGCAAATGAAATATACAACAATTATTTTTGACTTAGATGGTACTTTACTGAATACACTAGATGATTTGGCTGATAGTTTAAACTATGCACTGGCAAAAGAGGGATATGCTACACATACTTATGAAGAGGTTAAATTTTTTGTAGGTAGTGGTATTCGAGTTATGATTGAAAGAGCCCTTCCTCAAAATATAAAAAATTTTGACGCGGTTTACCAAACCTTTTTAACCCATTATGAAAAAAATAAAACAAATAAAACAGCACCTTATCAAGGTGTATTTGAAACATTAGCAGTTTTGAAAGCAAAAGGTATCCGAATGGCCATTGTTTCGAATAAATATCAACAAGGGGTAACTGAAATATGTACACCTTTATTTGGTAAGTATATGGATGTAATGATTGGTGAACAACCAGGTTATGCCAAAAAACCAAGTAGAGATATGGTAGATTTAGCAATGAAACAACTTCAAGCAGATCCTGCTACTACAGTATATGTAGGAGATAGTGATATAGATGTTTTAACTGCACAAAATGCACAATTACCTTGTATCGGAGCTGCTTGGGGGTTTAGAGGAGAAGCGTTTTTGAAAGTACATGGTGTAGAAATGATTGCTAAAACATTCTCTGATATTCTCAAATTTATTCAGTAAAAATTCATTATGGTAAAGTATAATGAATATGCAAGAATATAAGGAGATAATAAAATGGAAAAAATGTTTAGAAAGATAGTTTATTTGGCATTGATAGTGTTTATGGGGATAGGATTAGTAGGATGTAAAATGAATCAAGAAAATCCTGATTTTGATCATTTAGGAGGTGGTCAAACAGGTGAAAAATCAGATCTATCTACTATTCAAAAAGATAGTTTGGTCAATTTAGAAAAGGTATTGCATCCAAGTGAAGAATTGTTAGATACATCTACAACTGACGCCATACAAATAGATTTATCCAAACTAGTAGAAAATGAGAATACAGATTATTATACGTATCAAGAAGATGTATTCACCATTATCAAAGATGGAGTATATATGTTTACTTCGACATTTTGTGGTGCAATTTCTATTTCTGGTAAACCAAGTTACGTAAGAATCATTTTAAATAATGTAACAATTGAAACTAAAGATAATCAAGCACAAGCCCCACTTGTATTTGCAAAAAATGATGGAATGAGAATATTGACTGTTCAAGAAAATACATTAAATTATTTATCAGATAGTTCTGCTGATACAAAAATAGATGGAGACTCAGCCATTATTCAAGCTAAAAAGTCAAGTTTAGTTATCAATGGAAAAGGTAAATTGATTTTAAATGCAAAAGGTGAAGATACAACTGGTTTAAAGGTAAAAAAAGAATTAGATATTTTTGGTACAACAATCCACATGAATGTACCCAACAATGGGATAAAAGCAGATGAAAGAATCAACTTGACAGATGCCACTTTAGAAATTAATGCTTTAGGAGATGGTATAAAAACAGGAATTGAGGCAGAAACTGAAGAGGAAAAAGACATATATACAAAAGACCCTTATCAAGGATATATCTATATTCATAATACAGGAATGAAAATAGTATCTGGTGATGATGGTATTTCAGCCAATTCATTTTTATATATAGAAAATGATGATGATATAGTTATTGATATTACGACCAATACAGGTGCACCCGATATTATTACAGAATATTCATCGGATCATGCGGATGGAAAAGCCATAAAAGTAGATGGGATTGAATATGTAACCGATACTACTAAAATAGATTTAGTTTCTCAATGTGAGCATAACTATATGCTTGTCATTGATGGTGGGAAATATATAATCAATAGCAATAGTGATGCGATTTCTTCTAAAGGGAATCTGATTATTCAAAGTGGTACATTTGAAATAGAAAGTGGTGATGATGGTATTCATGCAGAATACGTTTCCAAAATAGTATCTGGAGATATAACCATTTCTAAATGTTATGAAGGTATTGAAGGTGCCAAAGTAGAAATTTATGGTGGTCGAATTGATATCATTAGTAGGGATGATGCACTTAATGCTGCAAACAAAGATTTATCACAATATGACTTCAATATATATATTGGTGGAGGAAATATTCAAATTGATGCCTTAGGAGATGGGATAGATAGTAATGGTACAATTGAATTTGCAGGGGGCATTACAATTGTTCATGGACCAGTATCTAATGGAGATGCTGCCATTGATGCAGATAGAGGAATTTTAATAAATGGGGGAATTGTAATTGCTATGGGATCATCAGGAATGGTTGAGACCCCATCTAAAAATTCGGAACAGTGTTTTGTATCATATAATTTATCGAATATGGTGTCAGCCAATACTAAAGTGCAAATTCAAAATGAGTCTAGTGATATTTTATTTGAAACAATATCCAAAAAACAATTTCAATCTTTAATTGTGAGTTTACCAGATTTTATCCTACAACACACGTATACTATTACAGTAGGTGCAAATAATCAGTCGGTAACATTGACAAATATTTTAAATCAAATTGGAAAAGCTGTAGGTCCCAATCGTCCAGGAGGGGGATTTGGAGGCCCAAGATATTAAAAATGATTTAGCGAAACTTTCCTTATTGGGAAAGTTTTTTTATTAAAAAGATGTATTGTTTAGACAAGAAGGGCAAAATTATTGGTTTAGGTATTTGCTTTTTCAAAAAAATATGTTATAATATGAGGGTAGAAAAGAGGTAATATAAAATGAATAAAAAAGGATATGGTTTATGTATAATTATGTTACTTTGCGTACTTTCTTTAATAGGGTGCAAAAAGAATAAGCCAAAAAGTGAATGTGAACAAAATGGCCATACATGGGTAGAGGCTACTTGTACAAATGCAAAAATGTGTAGTGTATGTCAAACAACGGAGGGTTCTCCTCTTGGACATAACTGGAAAGATGCAGATTGTGAAAATCCAAAAACTTGTGATAGGTGTCATAGTACAGAAGGGGAAGCATTAGGACATACGATAGTGAATGCTACTTATGATAAGGGAAGTTATTGTTCTGTTTGTCAAAAAGTTTTCTCAAAAGATTTAATTGATCAACAATTGGAATCCCTACTTCCTCAAGAGACTTCTTCAGCGCTTGTTTTGCCAAAACAATTGGAAACGTATGATATCAAGTGGACATCGCTTGACCACGATGTATTATTGGATGATGGTACACTTGTATATCAAGATGCGGATAAAGAGGTAATTTTAGTTGCCGAAATAACAATTGATGGAACAACTTACAAAAGAAATTATCAAATTACAGTAAAAACAACGAGTGTATCTAAAGGTGCTTACGACTATGCATATAATTATTATCAAACAAAAGTCGCCAAAGCATTAAATAAAAATGTAACATTGATTACAAGAGATTACAATGGATGTTCTGTTTTATATGAGAGCCTAGATTCAAATATTATGACATCAAAGGGTGAAATTACCCAAGGTAAACGAGATCAAACTGTTATTTTAAATATATATGTTATCAAAGATGGAATAGCCATTATATATCCTACCGAAGTAATTGTATCTGCTTGGAGTGGCTTAAAGCGAGTAGATCTTGCAAAAACAGAGGTTCAACAAATGGTAACTGCATTTGCAGAAGGAAAAGAAAGCACATTGCCACTATATTGTGATACATATGAAACAGATTTAGCATGGAGTGCAAATGTTCCTGAATTTATTGTTTTAGATCAAGTGGTATTGACACCAATGGAAAAAACCGATGTACGTTTAAAATGTGTAATTAAATATGAAGGTAGTAGTAGCACAATGGAATTTGATTTAAAACAAGTGGGCGGAATGATTGATGAGGATACATATTTACAAGCCTTATTAGATGCTTATAGCAAAATAGAATTAAAAGGTTCAATTAATCATTTACATAAAGAATACAATGATGAGCTTTATTTAGATTATCAAGAAAGAATCAACTCATATGGTGTATTAAATTTATTCCAAACTACACCACTCAATGTGAACAAGGAATATTTAATTGATGAAAAAAGAACTGATTTTGTAGCTAAGTTTTTTGGTTCTGGTACATTAGGTACAGTATATAAACCAACTGTTCCACAAAGTACTTTAGATAGTAGATTTTATGAAGGCTATCAAATGCCAAATGAAGATAATGTTTTATGGGTAGTGGTTCATGAAAGTGCAATGACTATCAATGGGCAAAATGCAGCATTCTTAGCTAGTATGCAATATCGTTATGCTTTCCAAGATGGTGGACGTGAGGCTTCTTGGAATTATCAAGTAGATGCTTATAGTATTTATCAAAGTTTTGCAGATAATATCATTTGTTGGCATGCAAGTGATGGTACTGCAACAAGAGGTACAGGAAATAACAATGGTATTGGTATTGAAATGTGTGTAAATCAAGATGGTAATTATGAAGGTACATTAGCAAATAACGCTAAACTAGTTGCAAGTTTGATGTTAAAGTATAATCTTAATATGGATAATGTAAAACGTCATCATGATATGGATCCAAAAGGTAAAGAATGTCCAAGCTATTTGATTCGTACAGCTCGCTATGAAGAATTTTTAGAAATGATTCGGATGGAATATTTACTTCAAAAATATTTTGGACAGTCTAGTGTAACATATGATTTGTCAACTGATACATATAGTTCTACAGAATCCGTATTGGATAATTTGTTTATAAAGGGTGCCAATGGGCTTTATTATAACAAAGAAGTAAAGCAACCTGTAGATGTTCAATTCCAAGTAAAAGTACAAAGAAATGGCAAAACATATCAATCAACATCTGTTATTCATTTATTGCCGGAGGTAGCAAGTGAAGCATAATGCATTAGAAAACTATTTACAAATTAGTCCAGAAGTACAATATGCTTTACAGCATCATTTGCCTATTGTTGCATTAGAATCTACCATTATTTCGCATGGTATGCCTTATCCAAAAAATGTAGAGACTGCACTTCAGTGTGAATCTATTATTAGAGAAAATGGGGCAGTACCTGCAACAATTGCCATTATAGAAGGAAAAATTTGTGTAGGTTTAAATGCTTCTCAAATCGAATATATTGCTAAAAAAGGAAAAGATGTAGTGAAAACATCAAGACGAGATATTCCTGTTATTGTTTCTAAAAGACTAGATGGCGCTACAACTGTAAGTGCTACGATGTATATTGCTAGTCTAGCTAACATTGCTATTTTTGCAACAGGAGGTATTGGTGGTGTACATCGTGGAGCTGAAGTTACAATGGATATTTCTGCTGATTTAGATGAATTTGCTAAAACAGATGTACTAGTTGTATGTGCAGGCGCAAAAGCGATTTTAGATTTACCAAAAACTTTAGAGTATTTAGAAACTAAGGGAGTTCCTGTGATTGGATATCAAACATCAATATTGCCAGCTTTTTATACTAGAACAAGTCCCTATCAAGTAGATTATCAAATGGATACACCAGAAGAAATTGCGCATATGTTGCAAACCAAATGGGATTTAGGGTTACATGGTGGTGTTTTGGTCACCAATCCTATACCAGAAGCATATTCATTAGATGAAACGCTAATGCAACAAGCCATCGATCAAGCTTTAGAAATGATGCATCAACTAGGAATTCAAGGAAAAGAAACTACACCTTACTTGTTGGCTACGATTAAAGATTTAACAAAGGGAGAAAGTCTATCTTCCAATATTCAATTGGTATATCACAATTGTGAGTTAGCGGCTCAAATTGCCAAGGCGTATCATCATGAAATTTAAAACATTTCTTGCAATGTATCGCAATATCATTATTCTCTTGTGGTGGATTATTATTTTAGTCATATTTAAAATAACGACTAATTTTGAATTTCACCATGGGCTTTCTTTGCTATTTGTTTTTCTTGTTGTTTTAGTCCCTCTTATTTTTTATCTGATAACTAAAATATATCAACAACAATTAATTCAGGCCAAGAAGAATAGAAAAGGTAGTTATTATCAAAGAATAAAAAAAGACTTCGAAAGAAAATTATTTGAAAAAAATTTGATATTGCCACTAGAAGAATGTATTGGTCATATAGATATTCAAATTGAAAATGATGAACTGAAATTGATACATCCACAATTGATTTGTACTTTTCAACAAAAAAAGGCGACAATTCAAATCGTAGATACAAGGGTTTGTTATGCATATTATTATAGCTTTCAAATTGATCGCATTCATACATATAATACATTACATATGCAGTATCATGATACAAGTTATTTGTATCATAAGATGTTAACACAGATTCAATTGTTAACACAAAGTGTGTTACTTTACCAAGAAAATAAAAATAGTTGCTTGCTTACTGACCTTGAGCAAACAAAGGTGTTATACAAAGAAAATCGCAAGCATCGCCAAAAAGAAAAGTATAAACAAGTCAAAACAATTGATATGCAAAAGAGGATACAATCATAATAAAAAATAACTTCTGTTACAGAAGTTATTTTTTAAATGCATAAAAGCTAAATTCAGGCATATCTAAATGAGTACCTAGAGTCATATCATCATTACAATTCAAACAATATACAGTTTGATATTGAATCTCTTTGGGTACATTTAAGATGGTTTCTTTTAAACTATGATTGATAAAGAAATAGATATTTCCTTGTGTAGTAAATATTTCAACTATGGCTGAACTAAACTGGATATCCAAAAAGGAAACATGTTTAATAGATTCATCTTCTAATAAACTAGATAAATAAGATAGATAGATATGCTCTTTTGGATAGGTTAAATCAATGTAGTTATATTTTAAACTCCAAAGTAAAATATAGGCATGCATCATTTCATCTAAATGAGTCGTATCGTTATAGGAATATATATCTTGTATATCTTGTTGTCTAAGAGGGACAATGGCTTTTAAATAATCGGGTATAGAAATGCTACCTTGTATAAATTGTTCCATCAATTGTTTGATCATATAGGATACCTCCTACTTTATTTTATCATAGCTCTTTGAAAAAAGCAAAATAATCAATCATGTGGTTTTAAAATAGTCATTTATAAAAGTATAAAAAATATCCAAATTATGGAAAAATAAAAAAATATGATAATGATGACCGTATTTTTGTTAGCCAATTGAATGACTTTTTTTTCTTTTTTTGTTATAATACGACAAGTAAAATAGAAGACAAATAGAGGAGCAAATATGGATTTAAAAAGTAAAGATGGATGGCTAGAAGTTATCTGTGGATGTATGTTTGCGGGGAAAACGGAAGAATTGATTCGGCGTATTAATCGAATCAAATATGCAAAGAAAGAAGTAATAGTATTTAAACCTATCATTGATGATCGATATGATAAGACACAAGTGGTATCTCATTCGAATCATCGTGTGGATTCTATTCCTATTGCGAGTTCTAAAGAGGTATTGACTCATATTGAAAAATTACCCTATGCGGTAGCCTTTGATGAGGCCCAATTTTTTGATAAAGGATTAATTGATGTCATTGAGCGCTTGGCTAATTCGGGGGTTAGGGTGATTGTAGCAGGGTTAGATCAGGATTTCAGAGGAGAGCCCTTTGGCATTATGCCAGAATTGATGTCAAGAGCAGAGTATGTGACTAAATTACAAGGAATTTGTATGGTCTGTGGTGCTCCAGCAACACGTACACAACGCCTAATCAATGGACGTCCTGCGAGTTATGATGATCCAACTATTTTGGTAAGTGCTAGTGAAAAATATGAATCACGTTGTAGGCATTGTCATCAAGTACCATGTCAGGAAAAATAATGTTAAAAGATGATAACTACTTTATGAAACAGGCACTTCGTGAAGCACAAAAGTCGTATGAACAAGATGAAGTCCCTGTAGGATGTGTGATTGTAGTTGATAATCAAATTATCGCTAGGGCACATAATGTAAGACAAAAATATCATGACGTATTAGGACATGCAGAAATCAAAGCCATTCAAAAAGCAACGAAACAACAAAATGCTTGGATTTTAGAAGATGCTACTCTTTATGTAACACTTGAGCCTTGCCTAATGTGTGCAGGTGCTATTTTGCAATCTAGAATCAAAAGAGTAGTTTATGGCGCTTTTGAACCCAAATTTGGTGTATTGGGGAGTGTAATGGATGTATTTTGTCAAGATGTTTTTAATCATCAAGTGCAAGTAACAAGTGGTGTATTAAAAGAAGAATCCGCACAATTATTACAACAATTTTTTAGAGAAAAAAGACAAAAAGCAAAAAATAAACCATTAGAATAGATTGACAAAAATGAAAAAGTATAGTATAATATCTTTGTAATTAGAAAAAATGCTTTCTTTTTATAACTTCGAATTATCTCAACTTAGATACCTTCATCCAAGGTTCCATGGTGAACCAGGTCAGGTCTTGATCGAAGCAGCCTTAAGCTTATGTAACTTGTGGGTGGGGGGATCTAAGTTGAGATTTTTTATTAGGAGGAAATGATGAAGAATAAAATAAAAATGAATGGTCGGCATAGAGCATATCTTATAGTAGGTTGTATGATGATTTTTGGTTTGTTATTTTTGTCTAGTTGTCAAACAACTTATCAGGTCACTTTCCAAGATGAAACGGGTGAAATCTATACAATAGTAAAGGTAAAGAAAAATAAGACAGTATCTCCAATAGATCAACCTACTCAACCAGGTTATACTTTTTTACATTGGGAAAAAGAGGGGACAAAATTTGATTTTGATACTCCTATCCAACAAGATATCGTTTTGGTTGCCAAATTTGAATCCAATCAACGGACTGTTATCTTTTATGAAGATGAGGATGCAATATATCAAACCATGATTGTCAATACAGGAGATTTATTACAAATCGAACCACCAAAAAGAGAAGGATATGTGTTTAAAGGTTGGATGAAAGATCAACAATTAGTTCAACTAGATACCTATAGGGTCAAAGAAAATAGTGTGTTTTATGCATTGTGGGAAAAACAAATATATACCATTACTTTTGATACAGATGGCGGTTTACCTCTTGATACTCAGGAGGTCGGTTATGAGGAAATCATGACTCCAGTTGTACCTACAAAAGATGGGTATTCATTTGTGGGGTGGTATGTATCAGGTAAGCCGTTTTCACCAGAAACTAAAATTACACAAAACCTTCATTTGGTAGCCAAATGGACGCGTGTATATACTGTAACTGTTCATCCTAATAATGGAGAAGACAATATTCAAATCTTAGTTCCTGAGGGGAAAACGATTTTGGCTGTATATCCGTTAGAAGATCCAGTTAAAGAAAATCATCAATTTATGTATTATTGTGTAGATGAATCTTGTACAACTGTATTTATGATGAGTAGAATTATTACAATGGATATGGATTTGTATGCACGATTTGATCCAATTTATACGATTTCATATGAATTAAACGGGGGTATAGCTACTGATTTACTGACTTCTTATTTACCTAATCAAATTCAGTATGAACCCATTCCTCTTGCTATACCAACCAAAGAAGGATATTATTTTAGAGGTTGGTATGAAGAGGCGGATTATAGTGGTGCACGTTATAATATCTTGCAAATGGGTGAACATAGAAATATTACACTATATGCAAAATGGGAAGAAAAAAGTTTAAAAAATGCATATATGGGATTTTTAGGAGATAGCATTTCGACGTTTAAAGGATATATTCCTGCGGGATATAGTTATTTTTATCCACAATACTGTGATTTATTAGTTGAACAAACTTGGTGGAAAATGACTGTTGACCGAATAGGATGTAAATTAGGAATCAATAATTCGTATAGTGGTACATGTGTAAGTCAAAAATATGGTGCATCTACTGCAGGTGAATCCGTTTCAAGATTGTTGAAATCTAAGCGATTTGATAATTTGCCACCAGATATTTTAATCATATTCATGGGAATGAATGATTCTTTAGCAGCACCCTATGGATTAAATGAGGCTGAATTCGAAAAAGCTTATCGGAATATGCTAAATAATATATATCAATTATATCCAGAAGTGCAATTGTTTTTGTGTACGCTCACTTATGAAACCAATTATCAGTCTAAAGAAGAAAGCATTTATTTGCAACATATTGCAAATTCGCAAGCACTTAACCAAGTTATCCAAAAACTAGCACAAGAGTATCAATTGCCTTTGATTGATTTTGCCAATGCATTTCATTCAAAAGAGTATTTAGTAGATACAGTACATCCAAATATAAAAGGGATGACTGCGATGGCTGATCTTGCGGTAGAGGCGGTTCAAAAATTTTATAATGAGGAGCCACAACAAGTACAAGATTTAGATGTTGAATTGGTTACAACTACAGTAAATACTAATGTTGCTCTAGAAGAATTAAGAAAAAAGTTATATATAGAAGGACATGATATCTAGTAAGATATCATGTTTTTTTATTATGCAATTTACAAATAAAAGCGTAAAAAAGAAATAATCATACGTAATATATTTTGAAAGGAGAAATTATATGAAAAAAATATTATTATGGGTTGCAATGATTTTAAATATATGGATGTTTTATGCTTTTTTACAACCTGTTCAAGCGGCTATAGATGATAAATTGATTCAAAAAACATTTGTGTGCAAGGTAGGTACATCATATTATCAACAGTTAACCTATCCAGGGTATAGAATTGTATCATCTAATGTAGATTTCAATTGTTGTGGACGATATCAAATTACCTATGAGGACGAAAAAACCAAAGAAAGAATAGAAAAACAAATAGAGGTAAGGTCAGAAAATGATTTGATGAATGGGATAGTATTACAAGAACAAGTAGAATTGTATGTTAAAAATTACAAGAATTATATATATCATCAAACCAAAAAAGCAGAAGATGGGAATTATATAGTTAGTTATCTTCTGCCAACAGAAGGAAAAGAAGAAGCATATGATATAGGTATTATGAAACTCAATTTAGAAGAAATTTTATTTCAAACGAC
Source organism: Prevotella sp. (assembly GCA_023665755.1). Taxonomy (GTDB): domain Bacteria; phylum Bacillota_I; class Bacilli_A; order ML615J-28; family CAG-313; genus CAG-313. The sequence continues at coordinate 36,984 of JAMPDF010000004.1, read as the reverse complement.
CATATTTACACAAGTAAAAGGAAGGATTGTTGACTTTATTGTTGATCAAGAAAAAACAATTTTATTGATAGAAAAAGATAATATCTCAACAAGGCAAGATTTATATCTAGTTGTTTTAAATGAGATAGGAGAAATTCTATTTGAAACTTGCTACTTTGGAAGTGAAATAGAATTTGGAAAAAAATTGTTAATGGATAAAAATAATTACTATATTATTGGTGAAACTACATCAAAAGATGAATATTTTTTTACGCAACAATTGCATAAATGTGGGTTCGTTTTCTGTATTCGAAAAAATAATTATCAACTAGTGGGTCGTCATTATTTATCTAATTGTGCTGATACTGATGTCATTGACGCAACAATTCAAGACCAAAACATTGTCATTCTTACACGATATTTTGATCCAATGAAGCGAATGAAAGTAATGGATATTTGGTATCTCAATGGTATGCATCAGTCACAATTAGAGAAAAAATATTTTACTACCACACTTACAGAAACTTTTTTAAAATTAAAAGTAGATGAAAATAATCAATTGTATATTGCAACAAGTGATTATTTGTATAGCATTCAAAAATATATCACAAATTTATATCATATAAAGGATAACTATGAAAAAGAACTGATTTATCAAATATATGGGGATCATTTTGAGAATATTACATTTTTAGATTTTGTTCCTTTAAATGAGCGAGAACAAATCATATTGTTTAGCTTATATCAACCGAATCAAGAAAAACCTTATGGCTATTTATATCAATGTATTGAAGATAGTGAAGTTCAAACCCAAATCGAGCAATATTGTTCAAACGAATCTATTCAGGGTTTTGTGGGAGATTCTACCATAGATCTTGTTTTGACAAGTCAAAATAGTTTATCAGTCCATCATATCATTTTTTTATATATGCAATACAAAAGTAATCAGCAAATATCATCTTTTGCTTCGTTAAGTTATCCTACACTTTATACCAATCAAGAAGTATATACAATAGATGAAGAATTATCTTATCTGCCATTAAATAGTCCTGTTTTTGGTGACTATGATATGTATTATGTATTTTTGACACAAGATGTAGAAGTTGCATTTTTAGATAAAATAAGGGTATTACCTCAAATCAATATAGCGAATCAAGAAATTTATGATATAAATATAGAACTCACATTCAATGGGAGGGGATATTTAAATAATCAAATTATTCCATCAGGATATACAATAGAAGATGAAGGAGAGTATACACTAGTTGTAGAAGGAAACCAACAAGAGCAAATAGAACTTCATTTTCGAATTGCTCACCTTTCAGATGCAGCAGTCATGAGGAAAAAAGATTTACTGACTATACAAGACCAAGACTTGATCATACAAGAAACAATTGAAAATCAAGTTACTTTGAACAATACGCTAAATCATAATAGTTTTCAAAGAAAAACACATCCTCAAGTATGGTTTCTTTTTCTCCCATTATCTACTTTAATTGCATCATATATTTATATTAAAAAAAGAGGTTAACATGAAAAAAGGTATTTATATTTTCTGTTGCACGTGTTTTATTTATTGTTTAAGTATAAAACAAGGTATTTTATGTAAAGCAAATTCTGTAATTCATCAGACTTCTCAGATTATTCAAAAAGAAGAACAAATTGTAAAAGTATTAGATGAATTTACATATGTGAGTATGAGTCACACTTATTTTGATCAGTATCAATTAATCGTAGAGGGGATGACTGAGGCATATGTGGCAAATGAGGAATCTGTTTATGGCATCATCTATGGTACTACCAATAGCGTTTTATATCAAATCAATTTAAAAAGCAAGGAAAAAAGAGAAAAGGTAATTTCGGCTAGACTATATGATATTACCTATTTTGATGGAAGAGTGGTTGTAGTTGGAGAAGAATCAGAAGATGCTTGTATATATGTATATCAAACTGATTTACAATTGGTCCAAAAGGTTTGTTTAGGAGGAGAAGCATTAGAAAGATGGGTACATATTGAACAAAAAGAAGATATGCTTTTTTTATTTGGTGAAAAAAAAGCATATAGCAAGGGAAGCCCTTTTTCGCATGTTGGTAATATGGATGATATGAAATCTTTTATTGTCCAATTGGATAAAGGGTTCCAAATTGTAAATAGTTTTTATATCAATGAACAAACTGGATTCGAAATATTTTTTGATATTGCTTTTGGAGAAGAGGAACTCGCTTTTATTCTTCAAGATGAGAAGAATCAATATCACTTATATAGGTTAGATATGGAACTTCAAAAAATAGAAAAATATAATTTATCAGAACAATTCTCATTTCAACATATCAAAGTGGTGTCAGTGAAATCACATCCAGAGTCGTTTATTTTTATTTATACATTTCATCACAAATTGTATTATGGGGTCTGGAGAGATCAAAAATGGAATCACTATGAAATTGCTCCTTGTAGTGGATTGGATTATGCTACTATTGAAAGAGGAAAATTGCATATTTTTTCAAAGCTATTTTCATCTTGTGAGCATTTTGAAGTTACAGAATATCATATTTTAAAACAAGAAGACTATATTTATAACCGTTACAATCAAAATCCAAAAGATACATCCCATATACAAATAGCATCTGATTTTGAAGAGTTAACCATTAACTATAGTGAACAAAATGATACAGTCATTTCACTTGCTCGGTCAGGAACTTATCAAGCAATATATGAGGTAAAAAGAGAAGATGGATCTTATTTTGAGATGATTACTCCTTATATTGTACCCCAATATATTAATATAGTGAATTTAGGTATATACAAAATAGGATATCCACTCCTATTCACAGATGAACTAATCGTAGATGGACAAACAGTATATAATGGGGAAAAGTTAAAAACTTTAGGATTGCATACACTCATTCATCAAACGAAAGAAGCAACGGCTACGTATACTATATATATTACAAATCAGGATGTGCCTCATCTTGAAAATCGTTTACATCAAATCGATATGTATTTGATGCCAGATACCAGTATGAATTATCAAATCACACTTTCAGAAAATGAAAGGGTAAGGGAGGTTATTGTAAATCAATCGGCTTATCCATTTGAACAAGATGGAACTAATATATGGGTTTCTCTTCCAGCAACTACACCGGGTCAAGTAATGACATATGATATTTCAAAAATGATATTAGAAGATGGAAAAATAATACCTATTCATAAAGTGTGGAATATATATACATTAAAACGCCTACCTCACATTGAAATAGAGGCACTAGAACAAAATATTCATTATCAAGCGACTGATTTAGATGGTGCTATTTTAGATTGTATAATTGAATATTATCAAGATGACTATCTTCAATCAACACTATATACTCATTTTCAGTCTCAAACAATAGCATTATCTAAACGTCTTACCCATCTCAAAATTTACCTATTGTGTGATGATGGCCAGCATATTCAAAAAATATCTTGTATGGAATTCAAAGTATCCTCTCGCAGTAAGACTCCCATTCAACTTGTATTTTCAACTGAAAAAGATACATTTCAATGTCTAAGTATTCAAGGGTTATGTAATGAAAAACTAGAAGTTCAAATGGTTCAAATTGGTGAAAAGGATATGACAATGTCTTTTCAATTTAAAAAGAAAAATCTCATTCAGTATATATCTATTATTTTGAGTATAGTAATCATTGTGATTATGATATGCTATCGGTGGTATAAAAAAAGAAAGCAAAGAAAAATATAAAATATTTTTTACCTTGATAAATAGAAAAAAATAATATAAGCTCTCAATGTGGTTTTTCTTTTTGATTTTCTTGTAAAAAAAAAAGTTGTATGATATACTATTTAAAAGGAGGTAATACCAATGTTTTCTTATTTGTATGTACAAACTGAATATTCTATTTTACAAAGTGCTTGTAAAATAAATGATCTAATTCAAAAGTTAAAACAATTGCAAATTACCTCTTGTGCAATTACAGATGAAGGTACAATGTATGGGACCATTCGTTTTTATAAAGCCTGTAAAAAAGAAGGTATCCATCCCATGATCGGTTTAAAAGTAAATTATACTTATAACGATAGAGAAAGTAGTTTGTTGCTTTATGCTATCAATGATTTTGGTTATAAAAATTTAATGAAGATATCAAGCCGTTGTAAACTAGCAGGAGGCGTTATTGATTTTGAATATTTGCAAAAAGCCACAATGGGTATTTTGGCTATCGTTCCCTTTGAAGAATCAATTCTTAAACGATATTTAGATAGAAATGCAATTCAAGACGCTCTTTCCACTATGCAATTGTTATGTGCAACATATGACATGTGTTTTGTTGGTTTTGGACCAGAAACCATTCAAAATGCACATATGCAACCCATTTATGACCTATTGAATAGTAAACATTATGCAATGGTTGCTTTACCCAAAGTAAGTTTTATAGAGCAAGATGATTATGGCGCATACATGACTTTAAAATCAATTAAGAATAATGGTCGGTTGATGCAACTTCCACCTGTTGAAAAAATGCATTATATGTATACACAATTGGAATTATCCAAAATATATGCAGATTATCCTCATTTATTAGAACAAACCAATCGTTTGGCACATATGTGCCAAGTTGATATTGTCTTTGGAAAATATCAACTACCACTTTATCAAGAAGGATTAGATAGTTTTCAATATTTAAAAGAATTATGCCAAAAAGGATTAGATAAAAGAATTTCTCAATTTCAATATCCATATGATTTAAATGCATACTATGAACGATTGTTTTATGAGTTAAATGTCATTCAAAAAATGGGATTTTGTGATTATTTTTTGATAGTATATGATTATGTCAAGTTTGCCAAAAAGAATCAAATTTATGTAGGTCCTGGTAGGGGTTCTGCTCCAGCATCACTTGTTGCTTATATCCTAGGAATTACAGATATTGATCCTATTTATCATCGATTGCTATTTGAACGTTTCTTGAATCAAGAACGTATTTCTATGCCAGATATTGATATTGATTTCCCGGATGATAGGAGAGATGAAGTCATACGTTATGTGGGAGAAAAATATGGTAAAGAAAAGGTGGCTCATATTTTAACGTTTGGTACATTTCGAATGAAATTGGCCATTAATGATTGTGCTAGAGTTTATCAGTTAAGTGATACAAAGTTAAAACAAATTTATAAAATAATAGGTAATCAGGTTAAAATCAAACCTTATGAGAATGTATCTTTGAAAGAAGTGATTGAAAATAACGATGAATTAATGATGTTGATGGCCGATCATGAAGATATTAACAAAGTACTCAGTATTGCTTCTAAGATTCAAGATATTCCTCGCAATATTTCTACGCATGCGGCGGGAATTGTTATTACCCGTTTTGATTTAGTGAATTATACACCTCTTGATGAGGGATTAGATGGGATTTATCAAACACAATATGAAGCAGAGGATTTAGAAGCACTTGGACTTCTAAAAATGGACTTTTTGGGCTTGAAAAATTTAACCAATATTGCTAAAACCGTAGCATTAATCCAAAAGGATATGCCTCATTTTACACTGCCAAAAGATGAAAATGATAAAGCAACTTATCAAATGATGGCGTCTGGTGATTTAACGGGTGTATTCCAATTAGAATCAGCGGGAATGCGCAAACTAATTATGCAATTACATACTTCTCATTTTGATGATATTACCCAAGCACTTGCTCTTTATCGACCTGGACCAATGGAGATTATACCGACCTTTATCAAGCGTAAATTTGGTCAAGAACAGGTCAGTTATCCTCATCCGGATTTAAAAAGTATTTTGGATGAAACTTATGGAATGATTGTTTATCAAGATCAAATCATGCTTATTGCTTGCCAATTTGCAGGATATAGTTTGGGTAGAGCAGATATATTACGTCGTGCTGTATCTAAAAAGAAAAAAGAAGTACTTGAAGAAGAACGATTGAATTTTGTCCAATCTTCTATTCAACACGGATATACCAAAGAAGATGCGAATATGATTTATGACTATATTGTCAAATTTGCAGATTATGGATTCAATAAAGCGCATAGTGTTGCCTATGCTAAGGTCGCTTATCTCACAGCCTATTTAAAGTGTCATTATTTCGCTTATTATATGTCTACTTTATTGACTTCTTTTATGGCAAGTACGACAGAAGTATTAGAATATACCAAAGAAGCCATTCGAAAAAAAGTCAATATTCAACCACCACATATTAATGCAAGTCAAGATGAATTTTCGGTAATTGATGGTGCTATTTATTTTCCTCTTACTATTATTAGAGGATTAGGAGAAATGAAAACAAAGCAGTGTTTAGAAGAAAGAAAAAAAGGTTTATTTACCTCATTCGAAAACTTTTTAATACGAACGAAGCATATTTTTGCAAGTTCTATCATAGAAAATATTATTTACAGTGGTGCATTAGACTGTTTTGGTTTAACAAAAAAAGCAATGATTGAAGGATACCAAGCCATCATTGATAAATCGGAATATCACTTTATTAAAGATATGTTAGAGGGAAATTATACGAATGAAGAATTTGCATATGGACTATTACAGACTAAGGAATTAGAAGTATTAGGAATTAATTTAGTTTATAATTTTTTTCGTCAATTTTCTTCGTTTTATACACAATATCATTTACAAAAAATTATAGATATTAAAGAAAATCAACCAGTTCATACCATAGGAATTATCAAAAAAATAAAAGAAATTAAAACCAAACAAAATGAAATAATGGCATTTATTGAATTAATGGATGATGAATCTAGTATCGAACTTGTTTTCTTTCCTAGAACTTATCAAGAAGCGCGTCCACTAATAACAGGAAATATTATAATGGTTAGTGGAGCACCACAAAGACGAGTAACCCTTCAGGTGATTGTCAATCATATCAAAAAAATATAAGGAGAAATAGCATGAGAGTACTTTGCTTTGACATTGGTGGCACCAATATTAAATATGGTGTCATTGAACAAGAACAATTTTTAGAAAAAGGTTTATTTGATACAGATGCTTATTTAGGCAAGACCTATTTAACCAATAAACTAATAGATATAGCTAAACAAATGAAAGAAAAATATCAAATAGAAGGTATTGGTATTTCTTGTGCAGGTAGTGTAGATTTTGAACATGCGTATATTCATACTGCTCCAGATGCACTTCCTGAATTTTCTGATTGGGATTTTCGAACCATTTTTAAAGAAGGAGTGGGATTAGACTGTATAGCAGATAATGATGTCAATAGTTTTGCAAAAGCAGAGTGTGTAAGTGGAGCAGGCAAAGATTATGATCATTTTATTGTCATTACAGTGGGGACTGGAATTGGTGGTGCTATTGTCATGAACGATGAGATTTGGCGTGGAAAAAACTATAACGCAGGAGAAGTAGGAAGAATATTGATTGGGAATGCCAAATGGGAAAGTGTGGCATCCACCTCTGCTTTAATCAAAGAGGCCAAGAGAGCTGGATTAGATGTCAATAATGGTATAGAATTATTCCAGTTGTATGATAATCATGATCCAATTGCAATGGCAGTAGTCAGTCGATTTTATGATTTATTAGGGATTGGTATGGCCAATTTGGTGTATGCATTTAATCCTGAGGCCATCATTATTGGTGGAGGAATTTCCAAAAGAGAAACTTTTTCAAGTGATGTAGAAAAATTTATGAATTCTCATTTATTATCAGGATTTCGATATACTGCCAAAGTACATACTGCTAAATTTAGAAACGATGGTGGTATGATGGGCGCTTATTTTAACTTTATAGAATACAAGGAGAAGAATAAATAATGGATCAAAAAACATTTCAAAAAGTAAGTATGTGGGCTAATTTTAAGGAGTTAGACAAGGATTTAAAAGTTGAACTAGAAACATTGATGCAAGATGAAACAGCATTGATGGATGCTTTCTATCAAGATATCGCTTTTGGTACAGGGGGGCTAAGAGGAATTTTAGGTGTGGGTACAAATCGAATGAATATATATGTAGTTCGAAAATCAACACTGGGATTTTTAAATTATATGATGAAAAAGTACCCTCATATTCAAACCCAAGGTGTAGCTATTTCATATGATTGTAGAAAAAATTCCTATTTATTTGCCAAGCATGCGGCAGAAGTCATTGCAAGTCAGGGTGTAAAAGCATACCTATATACATCGATTCGTTCTACTCCTCAGTTAAGTTATACTGTTCGACATTTGAAATGCGCAGGTGGAATTATGATTACTGCGAGTCATAATCCTCCTATGTATAATGGATATAAAATTTATGATTATGAAGGATGTCAGTTGATTCCAGAACTTGCTGATCAAGTGATTGAAGAAATCAATCAAATAGAAGATATGTTCCATATTGCAACAAAACCTTTTGAACAACTTGTCTCAGAGGGAATGATTGAATTAATTGACCAAGTAGTGGATCAGAGTTATTTACAAGCTGTAAAAACAGTTTCTGTTCAACCTGTAGAAAAAAATAATATTCGTATTGTGTATACACCTCTACATGGAACTGGTGCCACTCATATGGTAAATCTATTAGAATCAAGTGGCTATACTGTATATCCAGTAACAGAACAAATGGTGCCAGATGGTAATTTTAGTACACTGAAATCACCTAATCCAGAAGAAGCAAGTGCATTTGAATATGCCATTCAACTAGGAAAAGAAAAGAATGCGGATATTTTAATTGCAACTGATCCTGATGCGGATCGAATGGGAATTGCTGCAAAAAATGCTGAAGGTGAGTATGTATTATTAACAGGAAATCAAACAGGAGCCATTTTACTGGATTATCTAGGAAAATTCAAAAAATTAGATAAACAAGGCGTTGTTTTCAATACTATTGTTACATCTAATTTAGCAAAAGCGATTTGTGATAAATATCAACTGAAATTGGTTCAAACTCTAACAGGATTTAAATATATTGGTGAACAGGCAGCTAAATTAGAAGGAACTAATGAAGCATTCTTCTTTGGATATGAAGAGTCTTATGGATATGTAATCCAGGATTTTGTACGAGATAAAGACTCATTTCAAGCAACATTATTACTTGCAGAAGTAGCCTCCTATTATAAATCACAAGGCAAAACATTAATACAAGTGCTAGATGATTTATTTGAAGAATTTGGCTATTATGTAGAGGGTGTGCATAATATATCTTTAGTGGGAATTGAAGGTAGTGCAAAAATTGAAAAAATTATGCGATATTTTCAAAATGCAAATTTACAAAATATAGCGGGTAAACATATACAAGTGTTTGAAGATTATGAACAATCCATTCGTATCAGTGAGGGTGTGACTTCTTCATTAACACTTCCTCAATCATTTGTTGTAAAATATATTTTTGATGATGGTGGATGGTTTGTACTTAGACCGTCTGGAACTGAACCAAAATTAAAAATATATATAGCTATTAAAGCAGATACGAAACAAGAAGCAGAAACTTTAGTAACTACATTAAAGCAAGAAATTTTACAAATGATTGATTCAATTGAGGAGGTATAAATATGTTAAATATCAATTATAAAAATGTATTGGGTTTTGTGACCGAAGAAGAAATAAAAGAGAACGCATCAGTTGTATTGGAAGCTAAAAAAACACTTCTCGAAAAAACAGGAAAAGGAAATGATTTTTTAGGGTGGATTGAATATCCAAATCAATATGATCAAGTAGAGTTTGAAAAAATCAAACAAGCCGCAAAAAAAATTAGGCAAGATAGTGAAGTACTAGTAGTCATTGGCATTGGTGGGTCTTATTTAGGAGCAAAAGCAGTAATTGAAGCATTACAACCCTATTTTCCAAAAGAAAAAGAATTAGAAATCATTTTTGCTGGAAACTCTCTTTCTGCGGCATATCATAAAGAATTATTAGATTATTTAGAAAATAAAGATTTTTCAATTAATGTAATTTCAAAATCGGGAACTACTACAGAACCAGCTATAGCTTTTAGATTATATAAAGCCCTATTAAACAAAAAATATCAAGGTCGTGCAGCTGAGCGAATCTATGCAACAACCGATAAAGAAAAGGGAGCACTCAGAAATTTAGCTATTGAGGAAGGCTATACGACGTTTGTTGTTCCAGATGATGTAGGTGGGCGATATTCTTGGTTTACAGCAGTTGGTCTTCTCCCAATTGCAAGTGCTGGAATCGACATTGATGCATTGATGCAAGGCGCGAAAATGGCATACCAAGATGCGGTTACAAAATCTTATTTAGAAAACCCTGCTCTTCTTTATGCCAGTATACGAAATCTATTGTATCAAAAGGGAAAAATGACCGAGGTACTTGTTACATTTGAACCAAAGGTATCCTTCATTAGTGAATGGTGGAAACAATTGTATGGTGAGTCTGAGGGAAAAGATCATCAAGGTATTTTTCCAGCAAGCCTTGTATATTCAACTGATTTACATTCAATGGGGCAATATATTCAAGATGGTAAACGAATGATGTTTGAAACAGTTATCAATATTAATCAACCATCTTCGGATATTGTTCTTCAAAAGGAACCAACTGATTTAGATGGACTTAACTATTTAGAAGGAAGAAATTTAGATAGTGTGGCAAAAAAAGCAATGCAAGGAACTATTCTTGCCCATGTAGATGGAGAAGTACCTAATTTAGTATTGAACATAGAACAATTAGATGCTTATCATTTGGGTTATTTACTTTATTTCTTTATGTTTGCTTGTGGTATAAGTGGATATATACTAGGTGTTAATCCATTTAATCAGCCAGGTGTAGAAGATTATAAAAAGAATATGTTTGCCCTTTTAGGTAAACCTGGTTATGAAGCACTTCTTGCCAAATTAAAGGAAAGATTATAAAAAATAAAACATATACAAGTTTTTTTTCTTTAACTTGTATATGTTTTTTATATGGAGAAATAATGAATATCCTAAAAAGTAATATCAATTGAAAAAAGGGTCAAAATATGATATAATAAATAAAAATACTATATAGGAGGTAGGTACTTTGGTTATTCGATATCAACTATTAAAAGAAGATCCCAAATCTATGGCAAGACTTGGGAAAATTACCACACCTCATTCAGAAATTGATACACCTTGTTTTATGCCTGTGGGTACACAAGCAACCGTAAAAGCTCTTTCAAAAGAAGAAATAGAAGCAACTGGTGCACAAATTATTTTAGGTAATACCTATCATCTTTGGAATCAACCAGGTCATCATTTAATTGAAAAGGCAGGTGGATTACATCAATTTATGAATTGGGAACGGTCTATTTTAACAGATTCTGGTGGATTTCAAGTTTTTTCTCTCGCAAAATTGCGGGATATTAAGGAAGAGGGAGTTTATTTTAAACACCATAAAAGTGGTAAACCACTATTTTTATCCCCTGAATTAGCAATTGAAATTGAAAATAGTTTAGGTAGTGATATTATGATGAGTTTTGATGAGTGTCCTCCGTATCCTTCTACAAGAGAATATATGGAAAAATCAGTAGAGCGTACTATTCGCTGGGCAAAACGTGGATTAGAAGCACATCGTAGAAAAGACGTTCAAGGTTTATTTGGTATTGTTCAAGGTGGGGAATACGAAGATATTCGAAAATATTGTGCAAAGGAGTTAACATCTCTTCCTTTTGATGGCTATTCTATTGGTGGACTCAGTGTAGGAGAGCCTAAGGCTATTCAAAATCACGTGTTAAGTTATACTACGCCATGTCTTCCTAAAGATAAACCTAGATATTTGATGGGGGTGGGTAGTCCTGGAGCTATATTAGATGGTGTAGAACGAGGCATTGATATGTTCGATTGTGTTTTACCCACTAGAATTGCTAGACATTCTTGTGCGATGACATCACATGGTAGGATTATTCTCAAAAATCAAGCATTTGAAAGTGATTTTCGTCCTATTGATGATGAATGTGACTGTTATACTTGTCAAAATTATACGAGGGCTTATATTCGCCATTTGGTTAAAGCAGAAGAGATTCTTGCTGCGAGACTCATCAGTATTCATAATGTTCAATTTTTAGAAAATTTAATGAAAAATATTCGAAAAGCCATTCAAGAAGATCGATTCCTTGAATTTAAAGAAGAATTTTATGCAAAATATGGCTTAAATGAATCAGAAAAGGATTTTTAATATGAAAAGGATAATAGGATTATTTTTAGGGCTCATAAGCATATTGACTCTTTCAGGATGTAGTTGTTCCAATTTACAAAATAAATATATTGTGAAAGAGCATGGGATAGATATTACGATTCCAAAGACGTATCAAGATTATTTATTATATTCTACACCACTTCCTATGGTTCGTTTTGACTATGATGGTGTAAAAATTTCAAATTATTCAACTGATAATAAAATTGTTTTTGTTCAAAATGATCAATATGCTTTAAGTGATGCCTTTAAAAATCATTTAGAAGCATATCAAAAAGATCAGATTATTGTAACAAGTTCAGTAGAACAACAAAAGGATACACTTCAAGCTAGAGTAGGTAAAGATAGATTAGTTTTAGATGAAGGCACTATTTCTAAAGAAGAAATGATAATAGTGACACTAGAAGATGGTACAAGAATTTCTTATTCCTATCGCACATTTGTGAGTGAAGGAAAAACGTATTATGTCTATCGTTATGTGGAAAATATGATGATATATATGCATATGCCATTTATGGTTGTCAAGAAAAATAATGCAAATAAACTCGTACTACTTCCTTTGCCATACGATACCAAATATATCGTATCTGATAATATTGAATTAGACAAATTGATTGGTAAGAATGTAAAGGATCAAAATGTAGATAAGTATGTAGATACAGAAGCAAAAGAGGGATATTATATTTTCTATTATCCTGATTATATTACAAGTCAAACTACAGTACTAGAAGAGCAGATTGAAAAGACAAAAGAATGGTATATCACTCATTGTAATGGTAGAATGGAAAAAGGAATGTTTGTATTTGACTATTTAGGAAATACGTTTAGTATAGACTTTAGCGTCACAAAATTAGGATTAAATGAATCGACAAATCGTAATGAACAGTTACCTGCTTTTCAAATCTCATATATTGCATAAAAAAGGAGAAATTAGTAGGATATCAAGATAAAATGAAAGAATATATCTTGACTGATGAATGAAAAAAGTGTATAATTAAAAACTAAGGACAATTAAATTTTTCCCAAATTTTCACCTAATTTATTTAATAAGGATGTTTTATAATCCATTAAAGAATGTGAATATCGATTCAGTGTGATTGTTGCATCTTTGTGTCCTAAAATTTCTGAAAGTGTTTTAACATCCATACCTAGTTCTAAAGCACGAGTAGCAAAAGTATGTCTTAAAGCATGAAAGTTTTTATAGGGAATTTGACAACGTTCTAAAAGATTTTGAAAAGTTCTTTGGTAAGAGCGACTAGATACAATATTACCCTGTTTAGTAGACAAAACATATATAGAACAATGGGCTTTTTTTTGTTCTTTTAATAATAGAAGGAGTTCTTTAGAAAGAGGAATTGTTCGATTAGACTGTTTTGTTTTAGGTGAATCTATATATTTTGTATATTTCCCATTTTGGCAAATAAAAGATACTGTTTTATTGATGGTTAACCAACCTCTTTCAAAATCAATGTCTGTCCAGGTTAAAGCGAGCAATTCACCTAGGCGAATACCTGTATATAAGCAAATGAGAATACCAATATAATTTTTATGCGGATGATGCAAACAAAAATGTTCAATTATGGATTGTTCGTGACGATCAAATGCTTCTACTTGCTTTTCATAACTACTAGGAATTTTTAATCCAATGGTACAATCTAGTTCAACAATTTTCAATATAGTAGCCTGTTTTAAGGCTTGTTTCAAAACAGATACAATAGCAAGTAATGAATTGATAGAAAGTGAATTACCTGTCTTTAAGTTCCCCTTTTCTAATTTGTGATATAAAAACTCTTGAATTATATCAACTGTTAACTCATTCATCTGCTTATTTCCTAATATAGGAATAATATGATTATTACAAATATTTTGATAACAAATAAATGTCTTTAATTTGATAGCATATTTCATATATTTGTTTAACCAAATGAATAACCAATCTTTTAATATCATTAAAATACCTCCAAAGTAAAAAATTATATTTTGTTCATCCCCCAAGGTTTATTTGACCCATCTTTAAAATAATAAAACAATTCTAATAAAAAAGTCATCTATTATTATAATAGATGGCTTTTTTTTCGGCTAATAAAACAATTTTATAGGCATAAAAGATATTTTTTTGTGACAACAATAATATGATTCATCCACTTTCTTACAATATACCATTATTATATGCGCCTATTATAATAATAGATGGATGATATAAAATCAATGAGAAAGGAGTTTGAATATGGCTCATCGATTATATCAAAAAACAAATTCTAGAAGAATTCATATATTTAACATAATTGGAATAGTTTTAATCATCATTTTTCTACCTATTATTATTGTAAATATGGTTATTGTGGTAAAAAGTGCAATTCATCCCAATCAAATACCCATGGTATTTGATACTGCCCCTTTGATTGTACTATCCCCCTCTATGACAATTAATCCCAAAACAGGTACTGGTGCCTTTAATGAAGGAGACTTAATCTTTATACAAAAGGTAAATCCTGAAGATTTAAATGTAGGTGATATTATTACTTACAAAGAAGATAATGGATTGATTGTTACACATAGGATTATTACTATGTATGATCAAGAAGGAAATCCCTTAATGTATGATGGAGAAAAAGCATTAGAAACCCAAGGTGATTATAATTCACCTGTAGTTTCCACTATCAAATATAGTCAAATCATAGGTATTTACAAAAGCAGAATTGCGGGAATAGGCAGTATAGCTATGTTTTTACAAACACCAGTGGGCATACTTACCCTATTAGGTGTACCACTATTTGTAATGCTTGGTGTAGACTGGATTACTAACAACAAAGAAAAGAAAAAAAATGAAAAGAAAACGGCAGAGCTTGAAGCAGAGTTGTCTTTGCTAAAGCAAGCACAAGTAGCATCCTCAGAAAACCAAGAAACTAAGGATGAATCTCCACTATAATTAGTGGAATATAATTTGATATCAACTTGGCCACACAAGAGGATATATATGAAGGAAGATATTATAAAAGGAGAAATTATGAAAAAAAATAAAATTTTTGCATTGGGATTGATTGTTACTTTTGTTGCATTCATCTCATTATCTCTAGTTTCAAGTACATGGGCAAAATATACAAGTTCAGTATCAGGAACAAGTACAGCTACAGTAGCGAAATGGTCATTTGATGGTGTAGATTTGTCTACAAATACTATAGATTTTAATCTATTTGCTACTATATTAGACACGAATGGTAAAGAAGAAACAGATGTAAAGGCAGGTTTAATTGCACCAGGAACAAAAGGTAATGCAAGTTTTACTTTCAAAAATACAGGTGAAGTAAATGCAAAAGCAATTGTAAAACTTGAATTGACAAATACTAGTAATATTCCACTTACATTTACTTTAGGTGAAGAAACACTTTTTGCAGACGGAAATTCATATCAAGCTGAAATAACGCTAGATATGAATGATACTACCGGAACTACATGGGAATTGAATTGGGCATGGGCTTTTAGTGGTAATGATAGCACAGATACTACTTTAGGTACGGCAACAACTGCACCACAAGTTTCAGTTAAATTAATAGTAGAATTCGTACAAGTAGATTAATTTGTATTTTATAAAAACTTTTAACAAGAGCCACAAATCATGTATAGGTATAGAGTAATTGTGGCTTCTCTATATCTATACAGATGATTTTTAGTTCAAATGAAAGATGTAGGTGATGATTATATCACATTTCTACCAAAGTGGATTCAAGTGTGTCTATTTTGGTAGAAATTCAAAATGAATATTTCAAGGAGTATCATATGAAAAAAAAAGAAAGAAAAATATTAAGTTATTATGTGTATTTTCATATTATTAAAAATGCGAAAGGAAAGACAATTGGAAGAATAAAAAATCAATCAATTCTAATAGATGATGATGAATTTATCCGTCTCATCCAACCCATTCCGAACTTGAAATTAGAACATAAAGCTGTTCGGTATACGATTATAGATCAAAGAAGTAATCAAGTATTAGGTAGCAGTGATCAATATTATAATCTATTTACGATTGATCATCAATATTTTGGTTCATTATATCATGCAACAAAAGCCTTATTATTTGTTATTCGATGTGCGTTACTTGCTTTATTGACTTTGTTGATTATGTTTATTGTATTGCAAAAAACACAGAATAATTCACGACCAACAGACCTGATTATCAGTGAAACGGATGGAGGAATTGTAACTACACAATGGAATATATTTGGTAAAAATTCATTTGATAGAGTAATTTATCCAGGAAAGCGTGCAATATATACATTTATGTTAACCAATAATAATCCAAAGGCAGTTTCAATTGATATTTTATTTAAAGAACAAAATAAGAATGAGATTCCAATGGTATATCGATTAAAGGTAGATGGTAGTTATCGTCAAGAAGATCAAAATGATTGGATTTCCATTAACCAATTATATGCACAAGATATCGTTATTCTAGCCCAATCTTCAATTGTTTGTGAATTAGAGTGGTGGTGGCAGGAAAATCAAGATGACGAGCAAAAAGATACTAATATGGCAATTAATGGACTAGCAACATATACCATTTGTGTAGAAGTAACAAGTGAACTAGTTTATCCAAATCAATCTAAAGGAGGTAATTATGGACATATATAAAAATCGTTTAAAATATGGCATATGCTTTATCTTATTGGGGATAGGGATTATTCTTTTTTGTCTTGCTGATTTCGAAAAAAATAGTACTCGGGCGGCTTACCATACAGAAGTAGGCAATACTATACATACAAGAGTTGCTAAATGGGATATTACTGGTGTTACTAAAAAAGAAGGAAAACAAATAGATATGAGTGCAGGATTTGCTCAAAATATCATTACAGGAACAGGCAATTGGTTTTTTGAAATGGAAAATCAATCAGAGGTAAGAGCAAAAATCAATGAAAAGGATTCTTTTGTTCGTTTTCGATTAGACCATGATTCGTATTCAAGTAATAGTAAAAACATCATTTCTTGGAATTTTTTAAATAACGTAGAAAACCAAACCATTGAGAATCCCGTCACATTTCGCATTATGTTATATAAAGGAAAAATAGAGGATATTGTTCAATATAGACATATTGAAAATAGAGTGAATGTATTAACGTATAAACAATATTGGGCATTACCGAATCAAGATGAGCAAACCAATTATCAAGAAGAAATCAAAGAAAATATGGAAGGAATGGAAATGTTTATCACTTCCAATCAAACTTTTGTTAAAGCTCAAGAAATTGTTAACGCAAGACAAATTTATTATTATTATACAGATATAAATTTGACGCAATTAGAAAACGATATACTAGATTTAGGATTAGCACAACCCGAACAAAATGTAACCATTCAAGTCAATTGGCAAGTTCAAGCTGATTTCATAAAGAATCAAACGGATGTAGAAAAAGACTCTATGTATTGTCGCTATCAATTGTATCAGGATACTATACCTACAGGTTATCAAAGGATAGATTCTTATGTTATAAATGGAAAAACATATATTATTGCTCAACAACAACTTCCCTTTTTTGAGTATCAGAAATATAGTTCTTCATTAGGAGGAGAACCTCTGTTTAGTTTTAAAGATGAAAATTTCTATTTGCCAGATGCCAAATTACTTGTTAGATATAGCGAACTAACTGATTTACAACGTCAAACAATACTGTCTTATCAAAGTGCAGAAAGTGTAGAGGATTTACAACATTTGATTGAAAAATATGAGTATCAACAATACACATTATTTTTGTTAGATCAAGAAAGATCATTACAAGTTTTAACTTATTTGAACTATGGACTCAAATGTAGCATTGAATTTCATTTTAAAGTAGAACAGGTGGACTAATATGGGCTTAAAGATTGTTCGAATCATCGAAAAAGTCATAGGAATCATATTGACAATGATTATTGTTATTTTAGTTTGTTATATCATCCATAGAGTGATAAATAAAGGAAATGATAAACCATTTTTTGGTTATTCTATTTTTGAAGTGTCCTCATGGAGTATGTATAACGAAACATCAAAGCAATCATTAGCTAAAGGGGATTTAATTTTTGTAAAAAAAAGAAAAAACAACGATTATCAAGTAGGTATGGTAGTAACTTATAGAATAGATGATCAAAAGATGCCTATTACGCATCAAATTGTGGAGATTCATGGGAATCAAGTTATAACACAAGGTATCAATCAAAGTGGAAACACAGTTCCAGATACCTCATTTGATATAAATCAGATTTTAGGGGAAGTGCGAGGGGTTTGGCACAATTATGGTAAGCATATTGAATTTTTAAAATCTCCTCAAGGCATCATTTGTATCGTTTTGTTAGGTGGAATTTTGTTTGGCAGTTTTTCTTTGTTTGAAAAAAAGATGAACAAAAGATAATAGTGAAATCAGAAAGGAGAAGATGATGAGTAGAAAAATCAAGTTTATTTTAATTTACGTTCTTTTTGTAGGTGTGATATATATTTCATCATCTACTTTAGCTAAATATACAACTGAAAAAAATACAACAGGTGAATTTTATGTAGGTGAAAAATTATATTTTCACTATCAACGTGGGGATTTATTTCGCAATAATCAACTGACTATAGGAATTCCTGTTGAAGAGGTTCAAACCAATGAAGATGGTACAATTAAAAAAACTTCTAGACGAATAGAAACAATGGATGTTTCGCCAGGAGATAATTTGACCTATCAGTTTTATGTGAGCAACCTAAACGAAGAAACAATAGAATATAATGGCATTTTGGGGATTTTTCACGTTTCAGCCAATGCCATATTATCTATGCCTGTGCATCAAGCCAATTATGAATTATCTTGTAGAGTTACATATAGGCAAATCAATGAAGATGGTAGTACAAGTGCGTTTAAAGATTTAACAAAAGATGTAGATTTACCTTTACAAATATCAGATGGCATTATCAAACAACAATATGAGTTTCAAATATCGGTTATTTTAGATGATCAAGTTGTTGCCACTTCAAATGATGATTATATTGGTGCAACACTATCTATTTACTTATTTATTGATGCAGCAAATGATATTTCAAAAGGATAAATAGGGAGATGCATATGGAACAAAAAAGAAAATTTTATGCTTTAATGACGATGTTGATAATTCTTGGTATAGGTTTGCTATTTGTATTAGTACTAGAAAAAACATCTACAAGATATATACAAAGACAAAAGGATGAGATTAGAGGATATTATACATCATTATATTTTGATAGCCAAGTCAGTGGTTCTGGGGTTGTACTTGAAAACAATGAAGGATGGATTGATTTGACACTAATGAACTATAAAGATAATCATGTGACCAAAAGGGATATTACTTATACTATTCCAACGATTGATACGTTTTATAATCAACAAGGAAAACCGATGGAAATAGTGGATGGCACACAAGATTTATATGTATTAGATGTATGGAAAAAGCCACAAATGGTAGGAATAGATACATATAAATACGATATTCAGGTCCTGTCAAGTGATGCAACCATTGATGAGGATACGGATGAGTATGTATTTCGTTATGAAAAACGTGATGAATCAAGTGATGAGGGAATAGGAAAAAAGCATCATATTACAGTTCAATTAAAACGAAAGCAAGACGCACCCAAAATGACAAATACGGAACATGTTAGCATTGTCATTCAATTACAAAAACCATATAAAGAAGTTTATATTATTGATTTAACCATTTCTAATCAGTTGATTGTATTTTCTAAGACAACAAACCAAATATTAGGAGTGGATTTCAATATGGTGCATATTCAAACAGCCAATATTTTTTCTCACTTGCAAGAAGAAACAACATTAAATTCAGTACCACGTTTGAATGAAAATAATCACCCCTTTTCTTCTAAAGCTTTTTTAGTCCAACTATCATGGCAAGGAATGCTGTTAGATGAAAATAGTTTAACCCCACTTCATAATGGAGCAAAAAGACCAATTGAGCAACATACAGATCAATTATATGGATTAGATATAACCGATTCATATGTACTTCATATCCAACAATCTGATTCTGGGGGTACACTAAGCTTATATGTACCTCAAGCATCTGACTTTAATTTACGATATTTAGCAGTGAGCGATACTTATCAATTGCAGGCGACAATCTATATTTATGATGAGACAGCAAAGGTTTATGTGTTATATGATGTACATCCTTGGGGAGGATATGAACAAGGAATTGAAAGGATATATCACGAAACAGGAAATGAAGAAAGGAGCCATTCATAATGAAACATACAACAAAAAGAATTTATATTTGTGGTTCTGTACTTGCCGCAATCGGCATTTGTATCATTATTTTTTTGATGAGTGTATGGAGCCTTCGAAGCCATATTCCTTTTGCATCCACAGAAGGGACATATCAGATTACAGTCAATCAAGTTTCGACAGTGACGATTTATGTGAGTGGTCCTGGTGTAACTTGGGAATCGAGTACAAAAGAAAAAGAAATTTATCAGGTAAAACCGGGAACAAGTGTAACATTTCGGGCAATCAATGAATCAAAACTATTTACAAAATGGAAAAGTAATGATGCAACTATAAATGGAAGTACAGAAACTATATGTACAATGATTCCTACAAAAGATATGGAAGTATCTGTTGACCGAAGAGACCCAGTCGCAAAAGATAGAGGCTGTTATATATCCAATGCATTTTCTATTCAAGCGGCTCTCGACTTACAACGTTTGCAACAAATGTTTAATGCTGGTTCTAATTTATCCCAGATAGATGATGAAGTAATCAGTGCCTATGATCATTTTTTTCAAGCAGATGAAGTATACCGAGCATTCACCTTTGAAGAAAAGAAAAAAGCTATTCAACAAGAATACTTTAGTAAAATTCAAAAGGGGTATTTTAAAGTAGAAGAAAGTTTTTTATTGTTTGAAAAAGACTATACATTTACAGGAATTGGAAATAATACGTATCCTTTTCAAGGCGTTGTGTGTGGTGCAAATGGTAGTGATAGTCAATTTATCAGTTTAGTTATTCGGGATACAGAACATACAGGGGATAACTATTATGGTTTGTTTGGTGTTCTTGGAGAACAAGCAGTAATTCGTAATTTAAAAATTCAAACATCAGTTACGATATCTAAGGCTACAAACGAAGTAGCCCATCATCTTTATATAGGTGGTTTAGCAGGGACAATTGAAAATGCATTATTAAGAAATCTAGAAATTATTCCCTATGTTTCTATTCATATCACTGGTGGAACTAGTTCAAATATGACTCAATTATATGTAGGTGGTTTAGCAGGACAAATAGAAGGAGGAATAGATGATAAAAGTGGTGTAATTTGCAATGGGAATACTTCTAATTGGATGTTAGAAATTGATCAGCCTTATGCGAATATGTATGTAGGTTTAATGTCAGGCAGACTAGAAAACACATATATAAAAGAAATTGATTTAAAAATAAGTGAATTTGGGATGTATATACAATACATTGATAAAGGGGCTCAATACAAAAATCCTACTCTAAATACCTATATGGGGAATTTATGTGGGCAATTTATTGCTACTTCACCTATGTGCATAGAAGATGTGCGTCTTACTGGAAATAAAGGGGAAACAATTTTTACCCTAGTTGATTTTGGAAATGCCTATACGGCAGGTTTAATTGGATATATTCAAACAACAGCGTTACTAGAAATTGGACATATTCGATTTGAAATGACGGATAAAAATAAAACCTCTTATATTAGGGCCGCATCACAATCTAATCAAAGCCAAACGAATTTGTATACAGCAGGGCTGTTTGCTTATGTAGAAGGTAATCAATTGAAGGCAACATCAGGCTTTAAAGAGGGAATTATTGAAAAAAAAGTAGACGATAAAATTTATCATCAATATAATTATATTTTCAATGGAAATATTGAAATTGAGTCAAAGCAAAGTGGTCAAGGTGGAAATTCATATGGTAAAGCGGTTGCTGCAGGCTTAGTAGCAAAAGGATTGTTTGACATCAATGGGACAACGGATTATTTTTCTAATATTTTACTTTCACCAAAAGAATATCAATTGCATGTGAAGGCAACAAAAACTTCACTTGCTTCAACCCAAGGAGAAAATTTAATAGAACATTGTATTGCTAGTTTGGTATTTGGCTTGACGCATCATGAATATCAAAAATATAGTTATGAATATATCAATGTTTATACTCATTCTAGTAAGGCTATATCTACACGAGAACTTTCTTCTAGAACATATGGGGATATGCATACGGCAGGTTTTATGGGATATTCTAATGGAACAAATTACCATTATATCAATCTTTATTTAAATGATTGTGATATTGAAGGGATGAGTTTATCGTATGAAAGTGAGTATAAAGCAGAAGGAAATAATGTATTTGTTGGTGGATGTATTGGTGAGTTTGTTGGTGATGCTTTGCAATTGGCACAAATGAATCATGTTGTTGTTTCAGGATTTGATGATGAAAAAGGAGTAGAAATAGGTACAACATCAAAAATTATATCTACACAAAACGTTATTCCTGGTGGTGGTGACTATAGAGGTGAAAATTATGTTGGTGGTGTTATTGGGCGTATGTATTGTGGCAATGTGTATGATACAAAATATCAGGGTTCAAAAACGAATCAAGATTATATTCAAATGAGAGGACACCAATCTCCTGATTCAGCGTTTGTAGGTGGATTAATTGGTTTTATTAAAAATAATGCGGGAGGAAAAGCCATTGTCAATAATTGTGAGGTTGCTGATGCAAGTGTGTATGGGGCAACGACTAACCGATTAAATTACGACAATCCAGATATGTATGTGGGTGGAATGATAGGTGCTATTTATATTCATGATAACATCAATGGCGGTCTTTCTTCAGATGGATGTCGAGTATATCGTACAGAAGTAGAAGGAAGAGGAAATGATAGAATAGAAGTTTATATTGGTGGGATGATTGCGGGAATTACTTGGTCAGGTAGCTCTCATATTTCCAATTGTTATATATATGATTGTAATATTTCAGGTGTTGTTTTGGGTAGTGAAAATGGGAATAAAGGTTGGAGTTATGTAGCAGGTATTGTTCCAAATTGTTATTCAGGATCGAAAACAACCATTTCTCAATCTGTTGTAATAGACACAATTTTAAAGGCAGATTCCAATCAATCTATTGCAACAACACATGGTATTGCAGGATCTTATGCCAATAATGATTTGACCATTGAAAATTGTTATAGCAATGCTACTTTAGAAGGAACTGGACATACAACTAATCGATATGGTCTAAGTAATGATGCAACAGCTACAACTTCTTATTATGTTATACAACAGGCAAAGGGTTCATATGGTGAAGGCATTGGACTAGATTTCACTGATAAAGAAATTCAAAAAGATGGAACAGATTTGTTTCCAAGCATGAATGCACAAAATAAAATAGCTAATAAATATCATATTCATTTGTATAAAGAAGGGCGCTTTACCGTAGCAGAGCAAAAAAGTAATGGCTATAATATCTTAACAGTGAATCTTTCAAAACAAAGTAATATTACCAATATAGCAAGTATTTGGATAAATGCTAAAAAAGATGGATCTAATGATACTGTTGATGTGAGTGCAACAGATGAAATAAATTATCAAAACGGATGGTTTAAATTAGGAGATGTAATTATCTATAATGGCAAAACAGAAATGAGTGGGCAAATTGAAGATACAGAAATCAGTTATTTAGATGGTGAGAATACATACCAGTATTCTATAGAAAATGATTGTTTCCAAAGTACAAGTTATCCTTATCATACAGTAGAAAATATTGGGTATAAAGAAATGGATTCCAATCAATCCATTACAATTGGTACCAATCAAATAAATATATTTAAAACCATTCAAATTTTTGTTCGTGATGATATGCCAGACTTAAAAATACAGTTTACAATCATAAATCAAAGGGATGATGAAAAAGCATCTTCATTATGGCCTGTTTTCTATGATGAGCAAAAAAATGATATCAGTAGTGAAATCTCATTGAACAATTATGGATCATATCAAGCACATTCGCATGTATCCTTAATTGCTTCTAATTATGAATTTATTACATATCAATTTGTTTTTGAGCCAAATGGAAAAATTGAATCCAATCAACATTTTTATTTAGGATTTAAAATTATCAATACGGATGAAAAATTAGCTTCCATTTTCTTTGAAATAGAATTGATACATAATGCTAAAACAATTCAATCGGTTCAACATGCAAGTTATACACCTCCGATTGGATATAAAGATGAAACAATTGATGGTTCATTAGAACATCCTTATTTGATTCGAGCAGGAAGTATTATTAAATTTATACCTATATTTACAAAACAAAATGACTTACCAGTGAATGGAAAACTTCCTGAATATAGTGAAGAACTCAATGTCAATCAAGTGGATTATGTTTTGAGTGATACTTCAATCGGGATTATCAAACCAAATGGTGAATTGGTCACTCAAAGTACAGTGGTGTCCAATCAAGTTTATTATTTTGATGTGACGTTAAGAGAGAATAAATCACAAACTAAACGAATTTATTTCCGGATTGTAACAGGAAAATCTGTTTCTTATAATCTAACTGGTGCAGTAGCAGAAGGTTTGCTTTATGCTACTGACCAAACAGATTATGTTTTATCTAGTACGTGTTTGGAACAATATGGAGGTATTCCAAATGAATTTTGGATTCGCATTGGCAATACGTTATATGAGTTAAAATCAAAGGATTCAAATACAGTCAATAGTGCATACCAGTGGCTTTATGATGAAAATGGTCTTCCGATAACTACATGGGATTTAGAACAATCTTTTTATGAACTGCGTATACCTAAAGCTTATATTACAGATGAAATTTTTATTCAGATTGAATTTTTACCAGTGTATACGATTTCGTTTTATTTACAAAATGATGATTTCGCTAGCGATCATACATATCCACAAGCCAAGAAATATAAAATTGGTTCAGGAACTTATTTTCAAGATTTTTTTGAAGACAAACTAGATGAACTATACCAGTGGCGTCAAAATGCGACGATTGAGGGATATCGGTTTAGTGGCTTTTATTTGGTAGATAACGCTAATAGTGAAGAAAGTTATGGTATGAATTTTGAAGAATTGTTAGATTGGAATTTAGAAATTGCATCATCATATGTTTTTTATGCTAGGTGGAATTTTTTGATCGAGCTCATAGAAGCACCTGGTACATATATACATACTGTCTTTACAGATTCATTTATGCATGATATTGGTAAGGATGAAAATGGGATTACATTGCCACCTGAGGAACTTGAAAAGTTGGGGTTAAGAAAGGCTATTTCTGTTCCTATCCATCACAAACAAGGATATGCTTTTACAATTGATACAGACCCTGATTTTATTGGAGATACTAGTATCAATGCATATATTGTAAAACATGAAGCAGAAGAATTGGTTGTAACAGAGATTGAAATCCATCAAGAGTCCAATCAAGTATATCGTATTTTTCCAGAACAAATACAAGGTTACTTGGTCATTACAACATCAGTAGGGCATTCTAATGTCATAGTAGGCGAACACACAGATCCAATTATGGACAATATGTTACCAGAAGATGGTATCTATACTTTTAAATATATAGTCAATCATCAAAACAAAACATCGGATCAATCCTATATTTACAATAGTGGAAAAGATTTAACCAATCCTAATGCGAGTGAGAACAAGAGTAACTTATATATAGAAAAAAATATTTTATTAGAATTTTATACGCAAATATACAATCAAACAACCAAACAAATGGATGTTATCCCTCGTTATTTGCCTCAGTATACCCATATAGATGTCTATTATAATCGATATGTCAATGGCTCAATTACACCTACTAGAATCACTGTAGGTCAATATGACGTAACGGATCGGGAAGGAATAACGAAATTACTACTGAGTGAGTTTCAAACATTAGATGGTTCTACATCAGCTTTTGAACCAGAAACATTTGAGAAGATGCTTGGAACAAATGAAACGGTTTCTGAAGTATATTATTTTGTGATTACGCCACCTAATGGCTATGATACCAATACAGGCGAATATGGTAAAATTGTCAATCAAATTACGTATGGCGGTTATTATGATACAATTGAAGATGACTATATCAAAGGAATTCGTTCAAATGGTAGTATAGCTAACATTCCATTAGAAGATGCCTTTACGCAAACACTTCAGTTTGAAACAGCAAAGCAAGTGGGGATTTATTCGGTGATGCCATCTAGAAAAACAGTTCTTAAACAGCAAGATAGCAATACATATACATTTACAGATCAACAAAAGTGTTCTTTATTAGATATAACACTAATGGATGGTGCCTTTTTATATGAAAATGGTGTGGGAATGTTTCAATTATTTGATGAAGAACATCGAAATACTATTTTAGAATCTAGTCAATTAGAAGTCGGTATTTTAGAAATTAAATTGACACTTGGTTATGGAAAAGGAAAAGTAAATATATATGGGAAACAAGAAGAGGGAGATTGGGAATGGGTAGATATAATAGATGTAGATGATTATGAATATCAAGAATATAGTGTTTCGTTTGATATGGGCAAACATTATCAATATTTTAGAATAGATAATGCTTCTTTAAATGAAATACGATGTAAGAACATCTATTATAAAGGCAGTCTCTATGGAATGGAGTATATCATTAATACACAATCACGTGAATTGGTAGAAGAAAAAATAAATGATAATATCACCAAATATAGAGTCTATCGTGATATTGTAGGTGATATGAGACATGAAGGCAAACATTTTATTTTAGCAGTGCAGTATAAGAAAAACAATCAAATTGTAGAAAATTTGCTTCCTTCGTCCATTCGCATCAATGATACATCCTACTTTGCTTTAGATGGGGATAAATCAGGAAGAAATATAGCTTATTTTGATTTAACTGACATTTTATATTCTGAGATGTCACTTGCAAAAAATGATTTGCTCTCAATTACATTTACGCTAGAGCATCCAGTAGAATATGCGATTTATGCGGTAGAACTATTAGAAGTATCTCTTCCGCAAAAGCCAGCAATGTCTGAAGTACGCTATGTGTATCGGATAGATGAATAAAAAACCCTTTTTAGAAAGGGTTTTTTATCTTATTCAAGTATATGATTTTTATTATTATGTAGATAGGAGAATTTAAAAAAATGTCATAAAAAGTAAATATTTGACTAAATTTGAATTATTTGGTATAATACAAATAGGGAAAAGTCTATATGCAAAGATAGTTTGAATAGAAGATGTACATATCTATTCATAATTACAATATCAAATATAAAGTATTAGTAAAGACTCTCTTAGCAATAGGAGGGGATTTTTGTTTTTTATAGATAAAGGTCATTTTTTATAAATGTGCTTTTATATTTGAAAGGGGGGGAAAATGATGAGATATTATCTTATATTTTTAGTTATAGTGATATAAAAAATAATAAAGTTCAGATTAAACATTTTACAATTTAAATTCAATAGGGGAGGAAATAGAAAATGAAAAAAATTGTGAAAAAATTATTAACATTAACTTTATTATTAGCATGTCTTACTTTTGTGACAGGAAAATTCGCTAATGTATTTGCGGCACCAGTGGTACCAACAGACTTTACAACTATTTCAACAAACAAAACTACTGATATTCTTTCGAATATGGATAATAATTTTGGAGTATTCCGATTTTCTGGTAATACTGGATTTGTTAATATTACCTTAAAAGCAACTAAGACTAATGGCGAAGTAACTTATCCAGCAGGTGCTATTCAAGTCAAAGATGCCAATTATCAATTGATGAAAAAATTAAATGTTGCAGAATATGATATGAATGCAACTAACGACAATGTTAACAATCTAAGTGTACAATTACCAAAAATAGCAAAATATTATGTAGAAATAAATTATAATACTGCTAATTTAACATCATTAACATTAACTGTTGAGAACGCTGGATCTTCAGATAATACTACTGATATCAATATGTTTGATTATAATAATCCTACTACTTTTACAGCAAACCTACTTCAACAAGGTGTAGCAGGAGATCAAGTAAAAAGATTTGTAGTTAAACAACCAGGTAGATTTGAAATCAAAAGTACAGTTACAGGAACATTGTCAAATGATTACGTTGTAGTATTGTTTAATTCTTCTAGAAAAGTAATCTATAGTTATAGTGCTCGTACAAATTATGCACAAACAGTAGATTTAGATGCTAGCACTTATTATATTGGATATTTTAATTTATCTAATTCAGCTACTATTCGTTTAGATATGACTAGAAAAGTTACTTCTCCAGTAACCAATATGTTGATGACTGATCCACGTAAAGGTTTAACTGGAAGTGAAATTACAGTCAATGAAAAAAATAGTACTGCTAAGAGCTATAATCAATCCTTTATTACAGAAGGATTTACCCGTTTAATTTTCATGGAAGCAACTGCACCTAGCCAATCTCGTTTAGATTATGATTGGTATTCTAGTAATACTAAAGTGGCTACAGTGAGTTCCTATGGTACAGTTTTAGCTTTACCAATTGCAAAAGCAAGCGAAACAGTAAATATTGTTGCGGTGTACAAAAAGAATCCTGCAATTACATATGTAAGAGAATTTACCATTCTTCAAGATACAAGTGTTACTCCAATTGATATACCAGTATCTATGACAGTAGCGGCAGGTAAAGAGACACTTATCGATTTAAATGGTGTAGATGTTCCAATTAATATATTATCTGATTATGAGTGGGTTTCTTCAAAACCAGCAGATATTACTGTTACAGGTTGGGGATTAATGAAAGTAGGAGAATCAGCATTAGGTAAGAATATTCTTATTTTAGGTAATTATAAATATAATAAAAGAGTGAGAATTGTTCTTTCCGTATTTGTTACACTAGCTTTGTCTGGATATGAAAAAGAATACAATCCTAGTCTTTGGAATGGACAAACAAGACCTTATAATAATTGTTATGCATATGCTTTAAATAATCAAGTATATCCTGGAACTAATTGGCTTTGGTTTCAACAACCTGGTGAATACGCAGGTAATTGGGCAGAAGATTTCACAAATGAGGAAGAAATGAGAGCTGCTGTACTAAGTGACTTTGTTAAATACAATGAAGACTTTGGTACAAATCTTGTATTCCAACCAATCGGAAAATATGACGCATGTCCTGCGGGTACGTATAAAGTGGCATTAGTTGCAAATAGTTCAAACGAAGATTATCATTGGTATCGTCAAGATGCAGATGGATATTGGTCACATAAACCTGGTGGGACTGCAGTTACAAGATATGACTATAGTGGTAATTTAATTATTGATCCAGAAACAGCAGATAGAAGAAATGGCTACTTTGAATATGATTTATTCTTAGGTTTCTATGCAGTATCTAGCTGGGATAATATGTATCAAGCAACTACTTCAAAAACATTATCTGTTGCACAATTACAACAACCTATTTATGGTGTAAACACAGTACCAACTGTGTCATCTTCATTAATGGGACAATTGTCAGTAGGTATGACTATTGATCAAGTAGTTGATTTATTAGGTACAGCTGGTCAATCAGTGGGTAGTGGTGCTATTATTCATCAATATACTACAACCACTCAAGAAAATGTCCAAGTTCGTTATGCATTAAATGAAAATGGTCAATATGTAGTAACTGCGATTTTCAATCAATAAAGATCAATCATATAATAGAAGAGGTGATATGAAAATATCATCTCTTTTTCTTTTAGTCATAGTGGGGCATATCGTTTCATAAAATGAATGGGTGATAATCTTGAAGAAACATAAGATAGATTATAGTATTTTAATTGTAGTACTGCTTTTGGTTGTTTTTGGCCTTTTTATGGTTTATAGTGCAAGCAACATTGTGGCATTGTATAAATATAATGATAAAGCTTATTTTTTGAAAAGACAATGTATTTTTGCTCTTATAGGGGTTGCCCTTATGTTTTTGGTCATCCATCTAGATATTCGGAAGGTATTTCGAGCGACAACAGTTATATATATTATTTCTTTACTCCTCCTCATTTTAGTATTGATACCAGGAATTGGAAGAGTAAGAGGTGGAGCAAGATCTTGGATTGGTATAGGGTCTTTTTCGATTCAACCATCAGAATTTATGAAATTATCTATTATTCTACTCTTATCCAAATATTTATCGCGCCATCACAAAGATCTACAAAAACCTTGGCCATTTATTCAAGTATTATTTTTAATCATATCTTCATTTGGTTTAATTATGCTACAACCCGATTTTGGTACAGGGCTCGTACTTGTTTTATCTAGTATTCTATTGCTTTTTAATGCAGGAGGAAGATGGAAATATTTTTTGATTTTGATTGGACTAGGTGTAGTGGGGTTGATTGCTTTAATTGCCAGTGCGCCTTACCGGTTGACGCGTATTTTTGCTTTTTTAGATCCATGGAGTGATCCTTTAGGTAGTGGATTTCAAGGCATTCAAGCCTTGTTTGCTATTGCACCAAGTGGACTTTTTGGCTTAGGATACAATAAAAGTATGCAAAAGCACTTTTTCTTACCAGAACCTCAAAATGATTTTATTTTTGCTATTGTTTGTGAAGAATTAGGATTAATTGGCGGCGTCATTTTACTAGGCTTATTTTTGTTTTTATGCATCAAAATTATTAAAATATCTGTAAATGTAGATCAGCTATATTTAAAATTTTTATCACTTGGCATAGGTCTATCTTTATTTGTTCAAGTATTTATCAATATAGGGGTAGTTATTGGTCTATTACCTGTTACAGGGATTACTCTACCTATTATTTCTTATGGTGGATCTAGTTTAGTGTTGACTCTTGTATTTTTAGGTTTAGTCATCAATATTAGTCAGTATACAGAGCAAGGAATGGTGGATTAATGGCGTCGATTTTATTTTCTGGTGGAGGAACATTAGGACATATTTATCCAGCTCTTTCTTTTATTCAACAAGTCAAGCAAGCATATCCTCATTTATCTATTATTTTTTTTGCTACTCAAAAAGAGGCAGACTTAGATATTTTAAAACACAATGGATATATCGATGAGATACACTATTTTCATGTTTATGGTATACCTAAAAATGTGATGAAATTACCTAAACATTGCATAGTTAACTATCGTAGTTATCAACAAATGAAAAAAATTATTCAACAAAAATCTATTATGTTATCGATTGGTATGGGAGGATATGTCAGTGGTATTACTATATTGGCAAGCCAAGCCTGTCGTATCCCAACCATTGTACATGAGCAAAATAGTATTGTTGGATTTGCGAATCGGTTGGTGCTTAAGAAGGTGGATAAAATATTCACAACTTTTCCAAACACGAATATTCCTTCTAAATATAACGATAAAGTAGTTTGTATAGGAAATCCTAGGTATGATGTTGCTTTAGAGACTCCTCCATCTTGTTATCAAGCTAAATCCAATCTTTTAATTGTCTCTGGTAGTCTTGGATCGGCTTGTATGAATCAAGAAGCAGTCGCTTTTTTAAATCATGAGGCCTCTCATGCTTATACAACTACACTAATTACTGGAAAGAAGTATTATCAACAAGTCAAAGAGCAATTACAACCAGGATACCATTATCAAGTTCTGCCTTATACATCTAATATGCTTGCGTTACTAAAACAAGCAGGTATTGTTGTTTCTAGGGCAGGGTCTACGACTTTATTCGAAATCATCGCTACAAAAAGTGTATCAATTGTAGTGCCCTCACCACATGTTACCAAAAACCATCAATATTATAATGCTAAAAATTTCTCAGAACAACATCTGATTTGTTTAGTAGATGAGCAACAATTAACAAAAGAAGGCTTGTTTGCCTGGATTTTGAAAGCAGAACAACAATATGATACGATTAAACACAATTTGAAGATGTATTCTCCACCACTTGTTGTGCAAACATTTATGCAACACATAGAAGTTTATTTGAATAAGGAGGAATAAAATTTGTTGTCACAATTTATAACATATATCTATCAATTTCAGTTGGGGGATATTGTTACACATAAATCTTTTAAAGATTTAACTACGCTTAAAATTGGGGGTAAAATCAAGTGTTTATATATACCTCATACTTTAGATCATTTGGTGCAGGCCATGAAGTACATTTCAGAAAAACAATTACCCTATTTTATAATCGGTAAAGGATCAAATATTTTAGCAAGTGATGAACCCTTTGAAACAATTGTGATTTCACTTGAGTATTTAAATCATATAGTCGAATTAAAACCTGGAGTATTTCAAGTTGAAGCAGGAGTGACAGGAGCTCATTTGGCTACGCATTTGTCTAAACTAGGATATACCAAAATGGAGTTTTTATCTACCATTCCTGGTTCTATTGGGGGACTGATTTATATGAATGCAGGAGCATATCATCAAGACATAGCTCATTTGATTCAAGAAGTCATCTATTTAGAAGATGGAAAATTGAAGACCTATCATCCAAAAGACTGTCAGTTTGGTTATCGAACAAGCATATTTCAACAAAAACAAGGTATTATTATTGAGGCTATTTTTTGTGTAGAGAAAGCGGTGTCGGTGAAGTTGCCATTAGAAAAAATCATTACATATAAAAAGAACCGAAAGGAAACGCAGCCAATAGGTCAAAATACGGCAGGTTCTACTTTTAAAAACACACCAACAAGAAAGGCGTGGGAAGTGATCGACACGCTTGGTCTTAGAGGCTATGCTGTGCACGATGCAAGAATTAGTTATAAGCATGCCAATTTTTTAGTGAATGAGAAAGAGGCCACCTTTCAAGATATGATGGATTTGATAGAATTTATTCAACAAAAAGCACTACATGAAAAGCATATTCAGTTAGAATGTGAATGGGTAATCTTACGATAAGCCCATTCTTTTTTTTCATAATGACATATTTTAATAAGGGAGGAGAAAGAATATGCAAAATCACATTAATTATTTTGATCTCAATCATTTGAACCAAGAACTTACCAATAATCAAAGGGCAAGTGTTAAGTTTGCATTAGCAGTAGAGGGTTTGTCAAAAGGAAATATGGATGTAGCACTTTATGACCCTTTTGCTAATTATGTATCTAAAAAATTAGATGAAAAAGATCCTAAAGTGTTACTTAGAGCGTTCTTGTTTGCTATGATTGATTTGCAACTTTATCTAGATGTTCATCCAGATGATGTTGTGGTAAAAGAACTTTTCAATAAATATTTAGAAGAGTTTAGAAAAATGAAAGAAGAAATTGAAAGAAAGGAAGGGCCATTGACATTGGAGTCCAAATACAATTTAACTAAAAACTGGGTTTGGGAACACAACTGGCCTTTTGCGGGGGAGAAATAATCATGGTTGAATATTTAAAATTATTAGAATATCCACTAAATATTACCAAAAAGGATTTGAATATGGCTAAATTACTGGTTAGTCAATATGGTGGCCCACAAGGAGAACTTAATGCTGCAATTCGATATTTGAATCAACGGATTACTATGCCAGATGACTATGGAAGAAGTTTGTTAAATGACATTGGAATTGAGGAATTAGCTCACATTGAGATGCTGCAAACGATGATTCATATGTTGATGAAAGATGCAACCATAGATGAATTGAAAGCAGCAGGCTTAGCAGGATATTATGCAGAACATGGAAAAGATGTTTTTCCACAAACACCAACAGGGGAACCCTACACTACTGCATATATGTCATCCACAGGTGATGTGATTGCCAATATTGTAGAGGATATGGCAGCAGAACAAAAAGCACGTGCTGTATATGAAAATCTAATTCGAATGACAAATAATCAAGAAGTTATACAACCATTGCTTTTTTTAAGACAGCGTGAAATTGTTCACTATCAACGTTTTAAAGAATTGCTTGAACACTATCAAAAATTAGGTTATTAATTAAAATGTAAAAAAATTGGTTTTACTAACCAATTTTTTTATAAATGTTATAAAGAAGTTCGATAAATTCATATATATAAAAAAAGAATTTTTTCATTCATTGATGAAATAGGTTTCGGAAAAATATTTGGAAATAAAATGTAAAAAAGTACATTTATTTATGAAAAAAATCAAAAATAAAGATAAAAAATATTATCAAATCCACCTCAAAAAAAATCGAAAAATGGTATAATGTTAACCGGCTCGTCAAAAGAAGAAGGAGTCAAAAATAGAAAAATTTTACAGGTGAAGGGAAAAAATTATGGCAAAAAAAGAAACATTAGAAAACAATGAACCAAAGTTAACAAAAGAGCAAGTATATGTACTTGCTAAAGAATGCTTTGAGAAACAAGATTATGAATTAGCAGTAGGTTATTATGAACAAGCAGTAAGGTTAGATTCTGCTGAGGCTGAATATGAACTAGCACAATTATATCAAGCAGGAATTGGTGTTGATAAAGATGATAAAAAGGCATCATATTATTTTGAACTTGCTGCAATGTTAGAACATACAGAAGCACAAAATGCAATCGGGGATTGCTTTTACTTTGGACAAGGTGTTCCAAGAAACTATAAAAAGGCTGTTTATTGGTATCGCCAAGCTGCCAATAAAGGTCAAGAATATGCACTAGAAAGCATAGCAAATTGTTATTATCGTGGTGAAGGGGTAGTACAAGACTTTGGACAAGCTATACACTATTTCGAACAATCTGCCGAAAAGGGTAGTGACTGGGCAAATTATTATTTAGGCGAATGTTATAATTATGGTAAAGGGGTTGAGGTAGATCAAACCAAAGCCGCTATGTATTATACTAAAGCTGCTGAAGCTGGGAATGCATTGGCACAATCTAATTTAGGTGATTGCTATGCATATGGAAATGGTGTAGCTAAGGATTTTGGTGAGGCTGTAAAATGGTATGAAAAAGCAGCTGAGGCAGGTAATGAATGGGCTCAAAATAAATTAGCCAATTGCTACTATTATGGTGATGGCGTAGAACAAGATTATACTAAAGCCGTAGAATACTTTGCAAAATCTGCTGAATCAGGCAATAAAAATTCAATGAGTCGTTTAGCAGATTGTTATTATTATGGTCGTGGTGTAGACCAAGATTATGACAAAGCCTTCGGATATTATCAAAAAGCAGCTGAGGCAGGTCACAATATATCTAAATACAATTTAGGAAATTGCTATTTCAACGGTTATGGCGTAGAACAAGATTATACTAAAGCCGTAGAATGGTATTTACAAGCAGCTGAACAAAATATTGAAGGAGCTATCAATAAACTAGGTGATTGTTACGCTAATGGTTATGGTGTAGATCAAAGTTATGAATTAGCCGTAGAATGGTACACAAAGGCTGCTAATAAAGGAAATGGCTGGGCACAAGATAATTTGGGTAGTTGCTATGAATATGGAAAGGGTGTCGAAAAAGACATTCAAAAAGCCATTGAATGGTATACTAAAGCTGCCGATAAAGGCAATAAACATGCCAAGACTCGTCTTCAAAGATTAGCCTAAAACGCAAAAAACATCTTTAAAATCGGAACGTTTTTGTTCTGTTTAAAGATGTTTTTCTTTTTTTAATCATCAAAATATGATATACTAATAAGGGGAAATGAGAAGAAATGAGGTACATAATGAAAAAGATATTTTGTTTGTTTTATATCATTGGATTTCTATTTATTATAAGCAGTAATGTTGGAAAGTCAGATGTATTTGCTAAAATGGAGTCGAATTATGTAAAGCCTATAGAAGAAGTGATCAATAGCAATATAGATAGTGGAGTAACATTACATAAAGAAATCGTTCAGACATTATTTAATGGGGATACTACTAAGGGTGAGTGGAATGCCAATACAGTTCAATGGGTAGAATGTAACGCAAATAGCGCAAATACGTATCAAACAGTTGTATATGGCCCCAATAGCACAGATAATTGGAGTCTAAAAGAACCCACACTGATGGCTAATGAGTATGAAAAAAGTCACCCTGGTTGGATTGTTTTAGCAGGTGTCAATGGTGATTTCTACAAAGATGCATCATCAACAAATACCAAAGAACCAACAAATGTATTTGTTCAAGAAGGATTCGTACTTAGACCTAATGGTATTCCAGCAGTGCATAGAGGTGTCTTTGGGGTAAATGAAGATAATAGTTATCAGATGGGACTACCTACTGTAGATAGTACAATGACATTACATATTGATTCTCTTCAAGAAAAGGAGTATAAGATAACTCAAATCAACCAAGTGATAGACCCTAATGGTATCACTTTACTAACAAAGGATATGTATCAACAATTGGATTTAACAGGTTACATGGTATATATAGGTCATTATAACTTGTATAGAAAGTCAGATGAAGGTAGTCTATTTTTAAAGGGTACAATTGCAGATATAAGAGAAGGCGAAACTGGAGAAAGACCAACAGACCAACAGGAGTTTTACTTGGTCTCTAGACAACAAGAATTGCAAAACGATTTGATTGTGGGGGCTACAGTCGTTTGTCAATATGACTTAAATGGTGAATGGGACAATGTCCAACATACGGTAGGGTTTAATTATTATGTTGTAGAAGATGGAAAAGCCCAACATCAAGCAGTTAGTACAGGAGATTCACATATATATATCAAATACCCAAGAACGTTACTTGGATATAAAGCAGATGGATCATTAATTATGATGTGTGTAGATGGTAAAGGAACACCATTTGATCAAAAAGTGGGAGTAACTTTATTTGAAGCAGGTGAATTGATGCGTCTTGCTGGGGCAACTTATGCTTGTAATTTAGATAGTGGGGGGAGTGTAAATTTATTTGTAAGAAATCGATATGGTGAATTTGAAATTATCAACCGGCCATCAGATGGACATGAACGAGCAGTTGCTAATGCTGTGTTTATCGTCGCAAGAGACCCCGGATTAAACAGTAAATATGCAGAATCCACGCC
>JAMPDF010000003.1:265751-293020 GCA_023665755.1 Prevotella sp. | reverse complement strand
GAGAACCATTAAAAGGATGTAAGAAAGCAAGTGCAATGACACTCATCATAAGTATCCTTACACTTACAACAACCTTGATGATATTTAGAAAGAAAAGATAATTGAAAATTAAAGAGGAAAATCAAAGCATAGTTATCCTAAGGGGTAACTATGTTTTTTTGCTCTTATTACAAAAAATAGGAAAAAATCGAAAGATAATATCAAAAATAAATAAATAGAAGTTAGAAAATATAAACAAAAAAAGCATCTTGTTTGCAAAAAAATGGAAAATGCGTATAATATAAAAGGCTAAAAAGAAGGCAATGATATGCGAGGTTGCTGATACACACGGAAGAGTTGTCATGAGTGTGTTGATTCAGGGAATTCGGATGGAGCCGGTGTAGCTTATAGAATCAAGCTAGGAGGAAAAACATGGCAAAAGAAAAAAAATTAAGAATAAGATTATTATCTTATGATCACAGATTACTTGATGAATCTGCAAAAAAAATTGTAGAGGCGTGTAAGAGAACTGGAGCAAAAGTTTCTGGTCCTATTCCACTACCTACAGAAAAGGAAGTATTTACAATTATTCGTTCACCACATAAATATAAAGATAGTCGTGAACAATTCGAAAGACGTACTCACAAACGTTTAATCGATATTGCAAATATTACTCCTAAAACAATGGATGCGTTAGTTCATCTAGAACTTCCATCTGGTGTCGAAATCGTTTTAAAATAGTGAGAAAATGGAGGTGTACTCATGGCCAAAGGAATCTTAGGTAAGAAAATCGGAATGACACAAATTTTTACTGAATCTGGCGCTTTAATCCCAGTTACAGTAATTGAAGTAACTCCGAACGTAGTATTACAAAAAAAGACTGTTGAAACTGATGGTTATGCAGCGGTTCAATTAGGTTATGCTGATAAGAAAGAAAGATTAGCTACAAAACCTGAAAAAGGACATGCTGCTAAAGCTCAAACAGCCCCTAAGCGCTTCGTTAAAGAAATCGCTGGGGAAGAGATGCTAGCGTTTGAAGTTGGGCAAGAGGTTAAAGGAAATATCTTCGTTGAAGGTGAATTAGTTGACGTTACAGGTACTTCAAAAGGAAAAGGGTACCAAGGCGTTATCAAACGTTGGAACTATTCAAGAGGACCTATGTCACATGGTTCAGGATATCATCGTGGAACAGGTTCAATGGGATCTATTCAACCAGCTCGTATTAAACCAGGTAAAAAAATGCCAGGTCGTATGGGCGGTGAAACATCAACTGTTCAAAATCTTGAATTCGTAAAATACGATGCAGAGAACAATGTAATTTTAATCAAGGGTAATGTTCCTGGTGCTAAAAATTCATATGTAGTTGTTATGAATGCGGTAAAAGCAAAAAAACCAGAAGTTAACCCTGAAGCATTAGCTTAAGAAAGGAGTTAAATCATGCCAAAAGTTGTATTATACAATCAAAATGGTTCACAAGTTGGTGAATTAGAATTAAACAACAATGTATTCGCTGTAGAAGATAATCAACAAGCAATATTTGATACAATTGTTGCAGAACGTGCGGCAATGAGACAAGGTACTCAAAAAGCAAAAACACGCTCTGAAGTTCGTGGTGGTGGTCGTAAGCCATGGCGTCAAAAAGGGACAGGCCGTGCTAGACAAGGTTCAATCCGTTCTCCACAATGGCGTGGTGGTGGTGTTGTATTTGCTCCAACTCCAAGATCTCATGCTATTAAAGTCAATAAAAAAGTGGTTAAACTTGCAATGCGTTGTGCATTAAGCAGTAAATTACGTGAAGAAAAAATGGTCGTTTTAGATCAAATTGCATTAGAAACTTTCAAAACTAAAGGATTAGTAGAAGTTTTAAAAACATTTAATCTAGAAAACGAAAAAGTAGTTTTAGTATTAGCAGAAGCAAATGGTAATGTAGAACTTGCAGGAAGAAATATTCCTAATGTTCTTGTTCAACAATATAGTCATGTATCTGTATATCAAATGATGAACGCAAAAAATCTAGTAATTACTAAGGCTGCAGTAGAAAAATTTGAGGAGGTTCTTCAATAATGAAATCAAATTATGATATTATTAAAAGACCAATCATCACTGAAAAATCAAGTGGTTTAGTAGATAAATTACAATACACATTTGAAGTTGCAGTAGATGCTAACAAAGTTGAAATCAAAAAAGCGATTGAAGAAATCTTCAATGTAAAAGTTGAAGCAATTAGAACAGTAAATGTTCATAGAAAACCTAAAAGACTACAAAGATATGAGGGCTATAAAGCTGCTTACAAAAAAGCAATTGTAAGACTTGCTAAAGGCCAAACTATTGATGTATTCGAAATTTAGTAATAGGAGGAAGAAAATATGGCTATTAGAAAATATAAACCTACCACCAATGGTAGACGTAACATGTCAGTTTTAGTATATGATGAAATTACAACTGACAAACCTGAGAAGAGCCTTCTAGTTCCTCTAAATAAAAAAGCAGGACGTAATGCTCAAGGTGTAATTACAGTTCGTCATAAAGGCGGAGCAGAAAAAAGAAAATATCGTGTTATTGACTTTAAACGTAATAAAGATAATATCCCTGCAGTGGTAAAAACAATTGAATATGATCCAAATCGTAGTGCTAATATTGCGTTAGTTGCCTATGCAGATGGTGAAAAACGTTATATTTTAGCTCCAAAAGATCTTAAGGTTGGTCAAAAAATTATGTCTGGCGCAAATGCAGATATCACTATTGGTAATGCACTTCCAATCGTCAATATTCCTGTAGGTACAACAATTCATAATATTGAATTGCATCCAGGACATGGCGGACAATTGGTTAGAGCTGCTGGTGCAAATGCTCAAATCTTAGGTCGTGAAGATCGCTATGTACTCGTTCGTTTAGGAAGCGGTGAGGTTCGCCGTGTTTTAAATGAATGTCGTGCAACAATAGGAACAGTGGGAAATGTAGATTACTCACTTGTAAATATAGGTAAAGCAGGTCGTACTCGTCATATGGGTATTCGCCCTACTGTTCGTGGTTCAGTTATGAACCCTAATGATCACCCTCATGGAGGTGGTGAAGGTCGTCAACCAGTTGGTAGAAAAGCACCAATGACACCTTGGGGTAAGATTGCTCTTGGTCTTAAAACAAGAAAAACAAAAAATAAATCAAACGGACTTATCGTTCGTCGTAGAAATGATAAATAGGAGGGAACCAAGTATATGGCACGTTCACTTAAAAAAGGTCCTTTTATTGATGAACATTTAATGAAAAAAGTAGAAACATTAAATGCAAACAATCAAAAGAAAGTAATTCAAACTTGGTCTAGAAGATCAACAATTTATCCTGAATTTGTTGGACATACAGTAGCAGTATATAATGGTAAAGAACATTTACCTGTATATGTAACTGAAGATATGGTAGGTCATAAATTTGGTGAATTTGCACCAACTAGAACTTATCGTGGTCACGGCAAGGATAAGAAAGCAGCTAGAAAGTAGAGGTGGCAGACAATGGCAGAAGCAAAAGCAATGGCAAAATCAATTCGAGTATCACCTCGAAAAGCAAGACTAGTAATTGATTTAATTCGTGGAAAGAAAGTAGGAGAGGCAGTAGGTATTTTACATACTACAAAAAGTACTGCTACTGAAAGTATCTTAAAAGTATTAAATTCAGCAGTCGCAAATGCAGATCATAACTATGGTATGGATGTAAACACATTATATGTGAAAGAAATTTATGTTAACGAAGGCGCTACTTTAAAAAGAATGCGTGCACGCGCAAAAGGTAGCGGTAATAGAATCTTAAAAAGAACTAGCCACATCACTGTTGTAGTGGCAGAAAAGAACTAGAAGGAGGAACATATGGGTCAAAAGGTAAATCCAATTGGAATGAGAATCGGAATCATTCGCGAATGGGATGCTAAATGGTATGCACCTAAAGCGAAAGTTGCAAATCTTTTACATGAAGATTTGAAGATTCGTGAATTTTTAAATAACTTCTATAAATCTGCATATGTTTCACGCATCGAAATAAAACGTACTGGAAAAAGAGTAATCGTTACGATTCGTGCTGCAAAACCAGGTCTAGTTATTGGTTCACAAGGTTCAAAGAAAAATGAAGCTGTAAAAGCTTTAGAAAAAATTACAGGAAAAACTGTATTTATTACAGTAGTTGAAATTAAACAAGCAGAAGCAGATAAAGATGCAAGATTAGTTGCTCGTAAAATGGCAGAAGATCTTGAAAATCGTGCATCTTTCCGCCGTGTACAAAAGATGGCTATTCAAAAAGCATTAAAGAGTGGCGCAAAAGGAATCAAAACAATGGTTTCTGGTCGTCTTGGTGGTGCCGAAATTGCACGTAGTGAATCTTATATTGAAGGTAGTGTTCCACTACATACACTTCGTGCGGATATTGATTATGCAACTGCAGAAGCATCAACTACTTACGGAAAACTTGGAGTTAAGGTTTGGATTAACAAAGGTGAAGTATTACCAACTGCGAAAAAACCTACATCTAGTAAGGAGGCTAAGTAATTATGTTAATGCCTAAAAGAACTAAATATCGTCGTCCTCATCGTGTAAGCTATGAAGGAAAAGCTAAAGGTGGAAAGACAGTAACATTTGGTGAATTTGGTCTTCAATCTTTAGAAGGTGCATGGGTTACTGATCGTCAAATCGAAGCAGCCCGTATTGCAATGACACGTTATATGAAACGTGATGGTAAAGTTTGGATTAAAATTTTCCCTCACAATATTAGAACTAAAAAACCGCTAGAAGTTCGTATGGGTTCTGGTAAAGGTGCCCCTGACGGCTATGTAGCAGTAGTAAAAGATGGTACAGTTATGTTTGAAATTGGAGGCGTTTCTGAAGAAATTGCACGTGAAGCATTAAGACTTGCTGCACATAAACTTCCAGTTAAAACAAAATTTGTAGTTAAAGAAAGTGGTGATCGTTAATGGCAGCAAAACAAAAAGTTGATAAAAAACTTGCAAAGAAAATTGCAGAAAAGAAAACACCTGCTGGTAAACTTCGTGAATTAAACGAAGCAGAAATTCAAACAAAGATTAACGAATTAAAACAAGAATTATTCAATTTACGTTTCCAAGCTGAGGTTGGTAAATTAGAAAATACTGCTCAACTCAAGAAAGTGAAAAAAGAGATTGCTAGATGTTATACCGTTCTTACTGAACGTAATAACGCTAAGTAATGGGAGGTAAACGATGGAAAGAAATAGTCGTAAAGTTTACGTAGGTAAAGTTGTTTCTGCAAAGAATGATAAAACGATTACTGTTTTAGTTGAAACTTATCGTAAACATCCTTTATATGGAAAAAGAGTAAAATACTCAAAGAAATTTAGAGCTCATGATGAACTAAATACTGCTAAAGAGGGAGATATTGTAGAAATTATGGAAACTCGTCCACTTTCTGCAACAAAACGTTACCGTTTAGTGAAGATAGTTCAAGAAGCTGTAATTATTTAATCGGAGGTCACTTATGGTTCAACAAGAGACTAGAGTAAAAGTAGCCGATAATACTGGCGCA
The DNA here is from genome assembly GCA_023665755.1 of Prevotella sp. Lineage (GTDB taxonomy): Bacteria > Bacillota_I > Bacilli_A > ML615J-28 > CAG-313 > CAG-313. Next base: position 287,504 of record JAMPDF010000003.1, on the reverse strand, counting down.
AAAGAACTTTTAATTATTAAAGTTTTAGGTGGTTCATTCCACAAGACTGCAACAATTGGTGATATCTGCATCTGCTCTGTTAAATCTGCTACTACTGGTGGTATGGTTAAAAAGGGTGATGTTGTAAAAGCAGTAATTGTACGTACAAAAAAAGCAGTAAAAAGACCTGATGGATCTTATATCAAATTTGATGATAACGCAGCCGTTATAGTAAAAGAAGATAAGAATCCTCGTGGAACACGTATTTTTGGCCCAGTAGCTAGAGAATTACGTGAAAAAGATTTTATGAAAATTGTGTCTTTGGCACCTGAAGTACTATAGAAAGGAGAAGCGTATGAGAATTAAAAAAGGTGATGTTGTTGTTGTTACAACAGGAAATAATAAACCCAATCATGGTACATATACAACTGGTGAAGTATTAGCTGTATATCCATTACAAAATCGCGTTTTAGTAAAAGGCGTAAATATTGTTACAAAACATAACCGTCCATCAAACGCTAATCCTGATGGTGGTATTACAAAGAAGGAAGCACCAATTCATATTTCGAATGTTGCTTACTTAGATCCAGTAGAAAAGAAACCAACCAAAATTGGTTATAAAGTAGTAGATGGCAAGAAGGTTCGCTATTGCAAACTTTCTGGCACTGTTATTAAATAGGAAAGGAGCTTGTAGTAAATTATGAATCGTGTATTACAACAATATAAAGATGAAGTAGTTGCAAAATTAACTGAACAATTTGGTTATACAACAATCATGCAAGTTCCTAAGATTGACAAAATTGTTGTCAATATGGGTGTTGGTGATTCAATCAGCAACTCAAAATTATTAGATGCTGCAGTAGAAGATTTAACTCAAATTACTGGTCAAAAACCATTAGTAACAAAAGCTAAAAAATCAATTGCTGTGTTTAAATTACGTGAAGGTATGTCAATTGGAGCAAAAGTAACGCTTCGTGGTGAAAGAATGTATGAATTCTACGATAAACTTATTTCAATCGCATTACCTCGTGTTAGGGATTTCCGTGGTGTTAACCCTAACTCATTTGATGGAAGAGGAAATTACACTATTGGTGTAAAAGAACAATTAATTTTCCCTGAAATCAATTATGATAAAGTATTAAAGATCCGTGGTATGGATATCGTTATCGTAACTACTGCTCAAACTGATGAAGAAGGCCGTGCATTATTATCATATTTAGGCATGCCTTTTGCAAAGAAGTAGGAGGTAAAAAATGGCTAAAAAATCATTAAAAATAAAATGTGCTAGACCAGCAAAATTTTCAACAAGAAATTACACTAGATGTGAACGTTGTGGACGTCCTCATGCAGTTTATCGCAAATTCAAAGTATGTAGAGTTTGCTTTAGAGAATTAGCATATGATGGATTAATTCCAGGCGTTACAAAAGCTAGTTGGTAGAAGGAGGTTATTCTATGGTGATGACTGATCCAATTGCTGATATGTTAACAAGAATTCGTAATGCAAATCAAATGAAACATGAAACAGTTTCTATGCCTGCATCTCGTTTAAAATTAGAAATTTTAAATGTACTTAAAAACGAAGGTTATATCAGTGAATATGAAAAAATCGAAGACGGAAAACAAGGTATTATTAAAGTTACTTTAAAATATGTTGATAAAGTACGTGTTATCAAGGGATTAAGAAGAATCTCTAAACCAGGACTAAGAGTCTATGCTAAAGCAAATGAATTACCTAAGGTATTAAATGGCCTTGGTATTGCTATTGTTTCAACTTCAAATGGAATTATGACTGACCGCGAAGCTCGTCAAAACAAGCTTGGTGGAGAAGTGCTAGCATTTGTGTGGTAGGAGGTATATATGTCAAGAATTGGTAATAAACATATCGACATTCCTGCAGGTGTTGAAATACAATTAGATGCAAATACAATTACAGTAAAAGGTGCTAAAGGTACTTTAACTTATACATTCAATCCAGATATAATTGTTGAAGTAGAAGGCAACCAAATCAATGTAAAGCGTCCAACTGATGACAAAAATCATCGTGCATTGCATGGTACAACTCGTGCATTAATTCACAATATGGTAGTTGGCGTATCTGAAGGCTTTACAAAAATTTTAGAAATCAATGGTGTAGGTTATCGTGCACAATTACAAGGAGATACTCTAGTAGTTTCTGCAGGTTATTCTCACACTGTTCCAATGAAATTACCTGAAGGTATAAAGGTAGTTTGTCCTACACCTACTGAAATCCAAATCACTGGATGCGACAAACAAGTTGTAGGTGAATTTGCGGCTGAAATCAGAGCTATACGTAAACCTGAACCATATAAAGGTAAGGGTATCCGTTATCAAGGCGAATATGTACGTCGTAAAGAAGGAAAGAAAGCTAAGTAGAAAGGAGAGACTATAGGAAATGATCGTTAAGAAATCTAAGAAAATTGCCCGTCAAGCTAGACATAATCGTGTAAGAGCTGTTGTTGAAGGCACTAACGCTAGACCTCGTCTTGCGGTATATCGTTCTAACAAACATATTTCTGCACAAATTATTGATGATGAAAAACAAATGACTTTAGTTTCTGCATCTACATTCGAAAATGGAAGCAAATTTGAAAATGGTTCAAATATTGAAGCTGCTAAAAAGGTTGGAGAAATGGTTGCAAAACGTGCTTTAGAAGCTGGAATTACAACTGTTGTATTTGACCGTGGTGGATTCTTATTCCATGGACGTGTACAAGCATTAGCTGAAGCGGCTCGTGAAGCCGGACTTAAGTTTTAGGAGGTATCAACATGAGTGAACAAGAAAAAGTTGTTGTCAATACTCAAGCTGAAGAAAAACAATATGAAGAACGTGTAGTTGTAATTAACCGTGTTACAAAGGTTGTTAAAGGTGGTAGAAGATTCCGCTTTGCAGCACTTGTCGTAGTTGGTGACTATAATGGTCATGTTGGTTTCGGTAGTGGTAAAGCTCAAGAAGTTCCTGAGGCTATCAAAAAAGCAGTTGAAGATGCTAAAAAGAATTTAATCGAAGTTCCTATTGTTGGAACAACTATTCCACATGAAATTACTGGTGTTCATGGTGCAGGACAAGTATTCTTAAAACCTGCTCCTGCTGGTACTGGTATCATTGCGGGTGGTCCAGTTCGTAACGTAGTTGAACTTGCAGGTATCAAAGATATCGTATCTAAATCACAAGGTTCAAATACACCAATCAACATTGTACGTGCTACATTTAAAGGACTTGCAGCACTTCGTACAGTTGAAGAGGTTGCTGCACTTCGTGGAAAAGATAAATCTGAAATTTTATAGGATGGTGAGTATATGGAAAAAACAGTTACAATTAAATTAGTAAAAAGTCCTATCACTCATCCTAAAAATCAAAGGGCAACATTAAAAGCTCTTGGTTTATCAAAAATTGGTCAAACAGTTACAAAAGTTGATAATGCTGCTATTCGTGGTATGATCAAAACAGTTTCTCATTTAGTAACTGTTATTGAAGCATAGGAGGCGCATTTATGTATTTAAATGAATTAAAACCAGTAGATGGTGCTAGACATGCAAAAAAACGTGTTGGTCGTGGTATTGGTAGTGGTATGGGAAAAACTGCTACACGTGGTCACAAGGGCCAAAACGCACGTAGCGGTGGTGGAGTAAGACCAGGTTACGAGGGCGGTCAAACACAATTATTTAAACGTTTACCTAAACGTGGTTTTACAAATGTAAACCGTAAAGAATATGCCGTAGTAAATTTAGGCGATATTAATGAAAAATTTGAAAGTGGCGCAGTTGTAGATGTGCAAGCATTAAAAACTGCTGGCCTTGTAAAAAAAGAGTATGAAGGAGTGAAAATTTTAAGCAACGGAGAAGTAACAAAAGCTTTAACTATTAAAGCTAAGAAATTCTCTAAAGCTGCAGTTGAGAAAATCAACGCTGCTGGCGGAACAGTTGAGGTGGCTTAAAATGAAAAAGTTCTTCGGGAAGTATAAAAAATTAATAGGAATGATTCTTTTCACAGCTCTATGCTTATTGGTATGGAGAGTAGGAATCCATATTAAATTTCCATTTGCCAATTATTCTACATTACCTACTTCTGGTAATGCCAATATCTTTGGTTTCTTAGATGTATTTGCTGGTGGAGGTTTATCTCAATTTTCAATCCTATCACTAGGTATTAGTCCATATATCACATCTTCAATTGTTGTGGAAATGTTACAATTAGACATTATTCCAGCATTTAAAGAATGGGCTGAAGAAGGTGAAGAAGGAAAAGAAAAATTAAATCGTTGGACTAGATACATTGCCTTGTTCATTGCCTTTGTTCAAGCATTAGCTTTAATATTAGGTTTAAAGGCAACAAGCAATGTTTATTTTAGGGATGTATCTGAATTTAATGCATTTACATATATCTATATTGCAATTGTTCTTACTGCAGGTACAGCATTTACATTATGGTTAGCTGATCAAATTACTATGCGTGGTATAGGAAATGGATCATCTATGTTAATCGTTGCTGGTATCGTCGTAAGTTTACCAACTATGATGTATCAATTATTCCAATATTTCTTAGGATCAGAAAGTACATATCGTACAGATGGTGTACTAGGCTGGCAGGGTGTCGTCTTGTATATTGTAATGATGTTAATTTTCTTAGGCATTGTGGTTGCGGTAGTATGGATGGAAGGCTTGCAAAGAAAGATTCCTGTCGTATATGCAAATCGTCCAGCGGGATCAAAATTAATTGGTCAACAAGATTCAAATATTCCAATTAAATTAAACTCTGCATCTGTTATTCCAGTAATTTTTGCATCAACACTATTATCACTTCCAACGACAGTGCTTGAATTTATTGCAGCAAGCGGAAAAACAGTAAGCGAATGGTGGTACACTATTTTCAGTTATCAAAAACCAATTGGGTTTGCTATTTACATTATACTTATTTTTGTATTTGCATTCTTCTATTCGTTCTTACAAATAGACCCAGATAAAATGGCAGATAATTTGAAAAAACAAAATGCTCATATTCCTGGTATAAAGCCTGGAGAAGATACAGCGACATTTATTTCTAAAGTATTGTTTAAGGTAACATTACTTGGTGCAACTTATTTAGCAATACTTGCATCTATTCCAGTAATTGTCACATTCATTTTCCCATCGCTTCCATCATCTGTTCAGATTGGTGGTACCTCACTTATGATCGTAGTTGGTGTTGCTATTGAAACAGTAAAACAAATTAAAACTGAAGGTCAATCTCAAGATTACCACGGTTTTATGTAATCAGGTGAAATAATTTATGCATCTATTAATCATGGGTGCTCCTGGATCTGGTAAGGGGACTTGTGCTGTAGCATTGAAAGATTACTACAGCATTCCCCACATATCCACAGGGGACATATTTAGAAAAGCGATCAATGAAAAAACTCCAATTGGAGTTATTGCAAAAGAATATATTGATAAGGGCCAATTGGTACCTGACGAGATAACAAATGAAATTGTAAAAGAAAGATTATCGGAAGACGATTGTAAAAAGGGTTTTCTTTTAGATGGGTTTCCTCGTAGTTTGGATCAAGCTAAAGCCTTATCAGTAATTTTGAACGAATTAAATATAACACTCGATGCAGCGATTAATTTGGAAATTGAAGATGAAATAATTGAAAAAAGAATTATCAACCGACGTATTTGCTCAAATTGTGGAAAAGGATATAATCTCATTTCGTTACCCCCTTTAAAAGAAGGTATGTGTGATGATTGCGGAGGCAATTTATATCAAAGAAAAGATGACACAATAGAGACAATCGGTGAACGTTTGATGATTTATAACACACAAACAAAACCTATTGTTGCGTATTATAAAGCACTTGGAATTTTAGTTTCAGTCAATAGTAATCAAAATATTGATGATGTAAATACTGAAATCATTCGAAAATTGGAGGCATAATGATTACAATTAAAAGTGATCGCGAAATTGCTTTGATGAAAGAGGCGGGTCATATTGCTATGCTTGCGCATGAGGCTATTCGGCAAGCCATTCGTCCTGGTGTTTCTACAAAAGAATTAGATAAAATAGCTTATGATGTAATCACATCTCATGGAGCTACTCCATCATTTTTAAATTATAATGGGTATCCAGCATCCATCTGTGCATCAATAAACGAAATTGTGATTCATGGAATTCCAAGCAACAAACAAATTTTAAAAGATGGTGATATTATATCCATTGATATCGGTGCAAAATATAAAGGATATCATGGAGATTGCGCAAGAACTTGGCCATGTGGACATGTGTCAAAAGAGCGCTTAAAATTAATTGAAGTTACGGAACAATCATTCTATGAAGGATTAAAGTACGCTCGTCCTGGGAATCGATTATCCGATATATCTCATGCAATTGAAATGCACGCAAAACAATATCAATATGGTGTTGTTCGAGATTTTACTGGTCATGGTGTAGGAAGTAAACTACATGAAGATCCTGCTGTACCAAATTATGGAAAAGAAGGAGAAGGACCATTACTCAGAAAGGGTATGACACTAGCTATTGAGCCAATGATTAATATGGGCACACATCGTGTTCGTATATTACCAGATGGTTGGACAACAGTTACGCAAGATCATAAACCTAGTGCACATTATGAAAATACAATTGTAATTACTGATAACGGTTATGAAATTTTAACTAAAATAAAGGAGAACGATTAATGTCGAAAAATGATGTTTTCGAAATGGAAGGAACAGTCGTTGAAGTGTTGCCCAACACAGTGTTTAAAGTAAAGTTAACTGCAAATGGGCAAATCATAGTAGCCCACGTTTCTGGTAAAATCCGTATGAATACGATTCGCATTTTACCAGGTGACAGAGTGACTGTTGAAATATCACCATATGACTTAACACGTGGACGTATAACTTATCGTCACAAATAAGTTATATAATGAAAAACTAAAATACATAGGAGGTACACAATGAAGGTTAGACCATCTGTAAAACCAATTTGTGATAAATGTAAAGTTATTAAAAGACATGGACGTGTTATGGTAATCTGCTCAGCTTACCCAAAACACAAACAAAGACAAGGATAATAGGAGGCATATTAAACTATGGCACGTATATCTGGTGTTGATATTCCTAGCAATAAACGCGTAGTAATATCACTTACATATATTTATGGTATTGGCAAACCAACAGCAGAAGAAATTCTTAAAAATGCCAACGTTAGTTTTGATAAAAGAGTAAAAGATTTATCAGAAGCAGAGCTTACAGCAATTCGTCAAGAAGTTGCTAAATATCATGTAGAAGGTGACTTACGCCGTGAAGTAGCTATGAACATTAAGAGATTAATGGAAATCGGAAGCTACAGAGGCTTACGTCATAGAAAAGGCTTACCAGTTAGAGGACAAAGAACAAGAACAAATGCTCGTACTAGAAAAGGTCCTGCTAAGACTGTAGCGAATAAGAAGAAATAGGAGGCGTGAATTCAATGGCTAAAAAAGTAATTCGTAAACGTCGTGTTAGAAAGAATATACCTCTTGGTGTTGCACATATTCATTCAACATTCAATAATACAATCGTAACAATCACTGATCCAGTTGGTAATGTTGTTTCTTGGAGCAGTGCTGGGGCAGTTGGTTTCAAAGGTAGTAAAAAATCTACTCCATTTGCAGCTCAAATGGCATCAGAAGCCGCAGCAAAAGCCGCAATGGATAACGGTATGGTAAAAGTAGAAGTAACAGTTAAAGGACCAGGTCCTGGTCGTGAAGCTGCCATTCGTTCTTTACAAGTAGCAGGTCTTGAAATTGTTTCTATTCAAGATGTTACTCCAGTTCCACATAACGGATGCCGTCCTCCAAAAAGACCTCGTGGATAATGGCTTAATTGCATTATCATTCAGGTAAAAAATACCTAATAAACTTGATCATTAGAGGAGGATGAAATGAGAAGAGTTGAATTTATTAAACCAGAATTAAAAATTAACGAAGATGTTCTTGAATCAAATGATTACTATTGCAAGTTAAAGTTGTCACCCCTTGAAAGAGGTTATGGTTGGACAATTGGTAATTCTTTAAGAAGGGTGTTGTTATCATCTTTACCAGGAGCTGCCATTGTTGCTATTACCATTGAAGGTGTTGAACATGAATTTTGTGCAGTAGAAGGAATTCGTGAAGATGTAACAGAAATTATCTTGAATTTAAAAAAGGTTGTATTTACAATTAATGCATCTCTAAATGAAACTGGTGATTTCGGTGATCAAGACAAAACATATCGCCTAGAACTCATAGAATCTTTACCAACTATCGAAGAACAAAGAAAAAATGGTGTACCAGAAGAAGAATTAATTTACTCAAAAGTAGTAACAGCAGGTGATATCAACACCGCATCAACCGAAGACATTAAAGTAATCAATGGTGAACAAGAAATTGCAACCCTTTCTGCAGGTGGAAAATTAAAAATGGAACTATTTGTTAGAAATGGTGTTGGTTATGTAAATGCTGATGAAAATAAAAAATTCTGTAAAGAAGGTAATAGTAGAATTATTAATCGTCTTGCTATTGATTCTATCTTTACACCAGTAGTTAGATGTCGATATGATGTCACTAAAACAAGATATGGTGATAATTTTGACTGTGACCAATTGATTCTTGAAGTTTGGACAAATGGTTCTATTAAGGCGACCAATGCACTTTCTCTCGCATCAAAATTTTTAATTGAGCATTTTGAAGTCATTCAAAATTTGAATGTTGAAATTGAACAAAGAAAATATATGATAGAAACCGAAGAAAAAGTGGTTGATAGCAAACTTGATAAGAAGATAGAAGATTTAGATTTATCAGTTCGTTCTTACAATTGTTTAAAACGTGCCAACATCAATACAGTAGGTGAATTGACACAAAAGACAGAAGAAGAAATGATGAAGGTAAGAAACCTTGGACGCAAATCTTTAAAAGAGGTTGTTCAAAAGCTTCGTGAAATCGGTCTAGATCTTAAAAATAGTAGTACTTTATTTGATGATGACGATGATTTAGAAGATGATGAATCGGATGAATAATCAAATACCCAATATTCTTTAGAAGGAGAAATTAATTATGGCATTAGGATATCGTACTTTAAGTCGTAAAAGCTACCAAAGAAAAGCCTTGTTTCGCGACTTGATTACAGATTTAATTTTAAATGGTCGCATAGAAACTACAGAAGCTAAAGCAAAAGAACTAAAACGCCTTGCTGATAAAATGGTTACACTTGGCAAAAAAGGTGATTTAGCTGCACGTAGACAAGCTGCTAAAATGATTCGTTTTGAAAAAGACGAAGAAGGTAACTATGCGCTTCAAAAATTATTCAATGAAATCGCCCCAAAATTTGCTAATCGCAATGGTGGTTATACAAGAGTTTTAAAACTTGGTCCTCGTCGTGGTGATGCAACTGAAATGGCAATTATTGAATTTGTTGAATAATATATATATAACAATCAATTGTTATATTCATTGCACTAAAATAGTCTCTAGATTTCTAGAGGCTTTTTTTAAAAGCATACATATTAATTGATAATTTTGAAAAAATAAGTATAATAAATGAAAAGGAGTGATTTTATGTTAGATATACTCATTGATTATTTATATATTATTCCTGCTGCATTAATTGCAATTATGTTACATGAAATTGCTCATGGGCTAGTTTCTCATTGGCTAGGGGATCCAACACCCAAAAGACAGGGAAGACTTTCCTTAAATCCCGCAAAACATCTAGATCCATTAGGTACCATTTGTCTTATCTTTTTTCATGTTGGGTGGGCTAAACCTGTTGTGGTCAATCCTGAATATTACAAAAATAAGAAATGGGGAATGGCGTTGGTGGCATTAGCAGGTCCTGTAACCAATTTCATTTTATCTGTTCTATCTATATTTCTATTTGGCCTCATTATCAAGTTGACTTATACGATGGCTGATTTACCTTTAGCTTTAGAAATTTTATTGAATTTCTTCCAGTATCTTGCCATTATCAATTTAGGATTAGGTATTTTTAATTTGATTCCAATTCCACCACTAGATGGTTCAAAAATATTAGGAGCATTTTTAAGTGATAAGGCATATGATATGTATATGAAAATTCAACGTTATGGCTTTTTCATATTGGCAGGTTTTTTAGTTCTATCATCTATGTATGGAAGTGGTATATCTTTTGTATCTGTGCTTGTTGAAAAGATATTTTATTTCTTGTTAAGAATGGTATTGATACTATTTGGCCTTATTTAATATAATCTAAAATAAAGGACTGCCCTAGGGCGGTTTTTTTCATTTTAAAATGAATTTAATTAATATTTCAATATGGCGATATATATACTAAACAAGTTGCGTAAAACAAGAAAAAATGATATAATAAATAGAATGTAAAAAAAGAAAGGTGGTTCGGTATATGAAGATAGAATTCAAAGATGTAACATTTCAATATTATAGTGAAGAAAAACCTGTGTTTGAACAGTTATCTTTTACGATAGAACATGGTACAACAACCGCCATACTTGGTCACAATGGAAGTGGCAAAAGCACAATCGCTAAATTGATAGTGGGGTTACTTGTACCTACATCAGGGCAAATTTTAATTGATGATGTAGAACTAACCGAACAAACCATAGATGAAATAAGAAAAAGAATGGGAATTATTTTTCAAAATCCAGACAATCAATTTGTCGGTGTAACCGTAAGAGATGACATCGCTTTTGGTTTAGAAAACCATCAAGTGCCAAGAGAAGAAATGATTCAACAAATTGAAAAATATGCTGCTCTTGTGGACATGAAAGACTATCTAGATAAAAGCCCTGAAAAATTATCGGGTGGACAAAAGCAACGAGTAGCTATTGCAGGTGCACTGGCGATGGAGACAGAGCTTATTATTTTTGATGAGTCGACATCAATGTTAGACCCAAAAGGAACAAAAGAGATTAATCTTATGATGCGTAATTTAAAAGAGAATTTTCAAAAATCAATTATCACCATTACACATCAATTAGAAGAGGCCATTTTTGCAGATAGGGTCATTGTATTAAACGAGGGAAAAATTGTATTAGATGGTACACCTCAAGAGGTTTTAAAAGAAAAAGATATTTTAGAAGCAAGTGGGTTAAAATTAATTGATGGATTAGATGTACTCAATCGATTAGGACAAGTTGATTTTGATAATAAGATACAAATTATGGAGGCATTATGGGAATTGATTTTCAAAATGTAGATTTTAAATATGCCAAAAAGGCAGCCATAAAACAACTAGATCAAGTCTCTTTTTCTATTCAAGCAAAAGATGAATTTGTGATGATTCTTGGTCAAACAGGATCTGGTAAATCTACACTCGTACAGCATATGAATGGACTATTGCTTGCAAGTGGTGGACAGGTACGTATCTTTGATCAAAATATCATTCGAAGTAAGAAACTAAAGTTGAAACCTATTCGTCGTCATATTGGATTGGTATTTCAATTTCCAGAATATCAGATTTTTGAATCTACGGTTTTAAAAGATGTGATGTTTGGTCCTAAAAACTTTGGTAAAACCAAAGAAGAGGCAGAACAACTAGCTAAGGATGCTTGTCAATTAATAGGTATTACCTCTGATATGTTAGAACGATCTCCTTTTAACCTAAGTGGAGGACAAATGAGAAGAGTGGCTATTGCGGGATCTCTTGCCATTGATCCAGATATTTTAATTTTAGATGAACCAACGGTTGGGCTTGATCCAAAGGGAAAAGATGAACTAATGGATTTGCTTGTAGATATTCAACAAAAAACCCACAAAACAATTATTATGATTACTCATGATATGGATATAGTAGCTAATTATGCCAAACGCGTACTGGTTATGAATCATGGAAAGTTGGTCTATGATGGATCAGTACAAGCATTATTTGAAAACGAATTTTATTTAAAACAATATAATTTAGATTTGCCTACTTCTGCTCTTCTTGCTAAAGGATTAAAAGAAAAAGGTCTTCTCCATTATCAAAGACTACCACTGACGAAGTCACAGTTATACACAGCCATTGTGAAAGGTGGTGAACCTAATGAATGATAGTATTGTATTTGGTCAATATATCTATCGCAATAGCTTCATGCATAAACTAGATGCTAGAGTAAAACTTATTGCATTAGTACTGATTATGGTTGGTGTATTTCTAATTCCAAAAGATCATTTCATTTTACTAGGTATTGCCTTCTTAATACCTCTTCTTGCTATTCTTTTTTCTAAAATATCTCTTTTTAAATATCTAAAAAGCTTAAAACAAATTGCATTTGTGATGCTATTTTCTTTTGTTTTTCAATTGATTGGTAATCATAATGGAGCACTTCTACTCAGCCTGCCTATTCAATTTACTATAGTCAATATTGCAGTAGTTGTTTTGGTATTTATTATATATTTTTTAGTTAGAAAGTATTTACCATTTAAGTTTTTGATATTTGTATTACTATTGATAGGAGCAACCTACTTATTTCGATACCCTATTTATGGTCATATTATGCATTCCTTTTCATTTCACATCTATCAAGAAGGAGTTATTCATGGTTTATTTTTGATTGGCCGTGTCTTTGTGATTATTTTAGCATCAACTAGTTTAACACTAACAACCAAACCGACCGATTTAACCAATGCATTAGAATGGTTACTCAAACCTCTAGAGAGGATAAAGATTAAAACGAGTATTTTTGCGATGATGATATCAATAGCACTGAGGTCTATTCCTACGCTATTTAATGAGACAAATCGCATCTTAAAAGCACAGGCCTCACGTGGTGCTGATTTCAATGAGTCTAACTTAAAAGAGCAAATTGGTCAAATGGTATCTTTACTAGTACCTATGTTTGTAATATCTATCAAAAAAGCAGAAGACTTAGCAGATGCGATGGAAGCAAGAGGCTATATTCCTGGTGAAAAACGAACAAGATTAGTGAAGATGACGTTTAAGGTATCTGATTATATGGTATTAGGAGGGATTATCATTTTATTCATTTTACTGATTTTAGGAAAATGTGGTATATATGCGTTATAAAATGATTGTTAGTTATGATGGTACTTTTTTTCATGGCTTTCAGCGACAAACTCATTACATATCTGTTCAACAAGTATTAGAGGAAAAACTAACAGAGATTTTAAAAACAAATATTATTATTCATCCTTCTGGTAGAACAGATGCGGGGGTACATGCAAAAGGACAAGTGGTTCATTTTGATTCTACACAGTTAGTTCCACCAGAAAACTTAAAAAAAATTGTGAATAAAAAAATACATCCACACATATATGTAATAGATGTAGCAATAGTAGATGAAACATTTCATAGTAGGAAAAGTGCGATCAAAAAGGAGTATCATTACCTAGTATCTCTAAATACTTTTGATCCACTAAAAGTCAATTATATGCACTTTTTTCATGATAGACTAGATTTATCCAAAATAAGAGAAGCAATGACCTATATTGTTGGAACGCATGATTTTAGAAGCTTTTCCAAAAATCATGATCTAAAGAATACTATTCGTACTATTGATTCTTTTACGTTAGATGTTCATGATGGAATACTTGAGTTTGCCATTATTGGGAATGGTTTTATGTATAATATGGTACGAATTGTTATTGCATTAATGTTAAAAGTAGGAGAAGGAAAATTTACTCCAAGCGATATCAAGACCATTATTGAAGGAAAATCTAGGAAATATGCACCTTATGTTGCACCAGCACAAGGACTATATCTTTGGAAAGTTTACTATTAAAAAGTCATATACTAGAAGAGGAATCATTTGACAAAAAGTCAAATTTATGGTAAAATACAACTACATCCGATGAGGGAGTAGCAGACACGAATTATTCGTGTAACAAGTCAACATCCTGACCATTTGGTCTGGCTTGTTTTAATATGCGAGACTCATGTATATATATCCAACTATACTATGCATGCAGTTTCAAAAAGAAAAATAAAATCCATGCATAAGTATGTATGGATTTTTTAATATTATGAAGACTATAAGTAGGGAGAATATTATGACACTTCAATTTGTAATGACTAGCATTTTTTTAGGCATCGGTCTTGCAATGGATGCTTTTTCTGTTTCTTTGGCCAATGGCTTAAATGAGCCCCATATGCGAATTAAAAAGATAACAGGAATAGCATTTGTATTTGCTTTTTTTCAAGCCGTAATGCCCATGATTGGATGGATATGTATACATACCATTGTTGAGTATTTTACCGCATTTGAACGGATTATTCCTTGGCTTGCATTATTGCTTTTAGGGACTATTGGCATTAAGATGATAGTAGAAGGAATCAAACATAATCACAACGAATTAGAAAAACCAAAAGTAGGTTTCTTGGCTTTGATAATACAAGGTATAGCTACTTCAATTGATGCACTTTCGGTAGGGTTTACTATTTCTGAATATAATGTATGGATGGCGCTGATATGTGCAGTTATTATTGCTGTAGTCACTTTTTTTCTTTCTCTTTTGGGGATATGGTTAGGCAAAAAATTTGGAACTAAGTTATCGAATAAGGCAGAAATATTTGGTGGTATTATTTTAATTATTATCGGTCTTGAAATATTCATTACCGATTTATTATCAAGAATATAAAAAGGAGGAACATATATGTGGCCATATGTATTATTTATACTAGGATTAATTTTATTAATTAAAGGAGGAGATTGGTTTGTTGATGGAGCAACAGGAATTGCGCATAAATTACATATTCCAGAATTAATTATTGGAGCAACAGTTGTTTCAATAGGTACAACTTTACCAGAAGTAATGGTTTCTGCGACTTCTGCGATGAGTGGTCATGGAGAAATGTCATATGGAAATGCTATTGGTTCTATTATTTGTAATACTGCACTGATAGCAGCTATTACAATTGCAGTAAAGCCATCAAAAGTAGATCCCAAGAGCTTTAGATTGCCAGTACTCTTTTTCTTTGGCACAGCTATCTTTTACGCCATTATCTCCTATACGGTAGGTTATTTCAGTAGAATTGTGGGCATTTTGCTATTGGTTATTTTTGTTATATATATGATTGTATTGATTTTGCAAGCTAAAAAAAGCATAAAAGAGGAAAAACAAATGCAAGATCAAGCAATAGAATCAGAAGACAGCAAGCCAATTAACTCTAAAAAGCAAACTATCAAAGATATTTTCCTTTTAATTATAGGGGCAGTATTGATTGCAATAGGAGCCAATTTATTAGTTGATAATGGAACGAAAATCGCAACCTCACTAGGTGTGCCAGAATCAGTAATAGCATTAACATTTGTTGCATTAGGTACTTCACTACCAGAGTTAGTCACAGCAATTACTTCGTTAGTTAAAGGACATGGGGCTCTTTCTTTAGGTAATATTATTGGAGCCAACTTATTTAACTTGGTTTTGGTAAGTGGAATGTCAATAACGCTAATGCCTTTTTCCATTCCTCAAGAAAAGATGATTGCGGGCATCAATGCATCTCTTTTAGTTGATATTCCTGTAATGCTTTGTGCAATGGCAATTATGGCATTACCTGCATTATTTAGAGGAAAGTTATCTCGTTCACAGGGGATATTGTTACTCATCATTTATGCTGCATTTTGTGTATTTCAATTTGTCTCATAATAAATATTGTACCTAGAGTATAAATGGGCTCTAGGTATTTTATTTGAAAAAATCATATATATATGATATGATAACAACTGAAGGAATGGAAAATTATGAAAGAAAAATATACACTACAACAAAAATTAGTCAAAAGAAAAATTAAAAAACCCAATTTTATATATGGTATTTTAGGAAGATTATGGAAATCATTATTTTTTAAAAAATATGGTGTAAAGGTTATTTTCAAAAAAGACTTTAGGAAAGAACAAGGACCCTATATTTTAATTAGTAATCATGCGTCACGATTAGATTATATGTATACAGGATTACCACTTTTACCCAATAGATATAATTTTGTCGCAGGATATAATGAATTTTTTCGCTCGCATTTAAAGGGTGTATTTCGTATAGCTCAAGTGATTCCTAAGAAAAATTTTACTGCAGATATATATACGATTAAACAAATTAAGAGAGTTTTGGAACAAAAAGGGAAAATCATCATCTTTCCAGAAGGAATGAGTTCTATTTCGGGGAGCAATCAACCTGTTGCAGTAGGAACAGGAAAGTTGATAAAGCACTGTCAAGTACCTGTATATTATGCCGTGATTAAAGGAGGATATTTGACCAGTCCGAAATATGATTTAGATGAGCGATTAGGTCATGTAGAAGTTGTATTTGATCAACTGTTTACAATAGATGAAATTGAAAAACTTAGTGCTGAAGAAATTGAACAAAAAGTGAATCAAGCTATTCACCATGATGACTACAAGTGGAATCGACAAGAGCAACATCATTATAAAGTAAAAGGAGAGATTGCGAAACATTTAGAAATCTTACTTTACTGGTGTCCAAAATGTCATAAAGAATATGGTATGGTAGGTGAAAAGGACAAAATTTATTGCAAACATTGTGGGAATGGGGCGAGGATTGATGACACATATACAATGCATCCTTTTGATGAGCAATGTGTTATTCCTGAAACGCAAACCAAATGGTTTGATATGCAACGCCAAAATGTAAAAAGAGAAATTCAAGATGAAAATTTTTGTCTAACTGAAAAAGTTGAATTGGGTATTTTACCTTCATATCACTATTTAAAACATCAAAAAACATCAGAAATTGTAGGAAGTGGTCAAATTACTTTTACAAAAGAAGGACTCACCTATGAAGGAACTAGACAAGGTAAACCATATTATTTTCACATCAATACCTCTGAACTACCAACCTATGGTATGTGTACAGATGTTTCTAGATTCTATACATTTTATCAAGGAGAGTTTGTCGAGTTTTATCCTAAACATCAAACAGTGGAGAAATGGTTTTTAGTTACAGAGGAAATGCACAGATTAAATGGTGGAAAATGGCAGGATATCCCCAAAACGAATCAATAAAAAAAGCTAGGCGAACAAGTTGGTTCGCTTAGCTTTTTACATAAGAAATATTAATCTTTCTTTTTTTCTTTATCTTCCTCTGGAAGGATATAAGTTTCATTATCAAATAAGCCATCACCCTGAAATAATTTTCTAGAATGAAATTCTTCAGCAAATTCAGTTTGATCGTCAAATTTTCGTTTCATATCGTTATTCAATTTATTTGGTTTAATAAATTCATGTCGATTCATTTTGATTTCACCCCATATTTATTTTGTGCGCAAATTTAAAAATATATGTATAAATAAAAATTTTTTCCTTAACTTATTACTTTATAAAATAATGATTTTGTGGTATAATAAAAAATAACATCAAAGGAAAGAAGGAAAGGCGTAATGAAGGGAATATTGATTACATTAGAAGGTAATGATGGAAGCGGTAAATCAAGCGTAATTGAAGCGATTCGAAAAACGCTTGAAGAAAAAGGATATCCTGTAGTCTATACAAGAGAACCAGGTGGAAGTCAGATTGCGGAAAACATTCGTAAAGTTATTTTAGATGTAGAAAATACAGGTATGGATGCTAGGACCGAAGCACTTCTTTATGCCGCAAGTAGAAGAGAGCATATTGAAAAAACAATTCGCCCTGCACTAGAAGCGGGTCAAATTGTTTTATGTGATCGCTTTATCGACTCATCACTTGCTTATCAGGGTTATGCAAGAGGTCTTGGAATAGATGAAGTCTACAATATGAACCTATATGCAACAGAAGGTCTCCTTCCTGACTTGACCATTTTAGTTTGTGTAAAACCAGAAATAGGCATAGCTAGAATCACCCAAAATCATAGAGGAGAGTTAGATCGCTTGGAAAGTGAAAAGATGGAATTTCATCAAAAAGTATACCAGGGTTATTTAGCAGTTCAAAAAAAATTTCCAAATCGTATTCAAATGATTGATGGTGAAAAAACAAAAGAAGAAGTGCGCCTAGATGCACTGGATATTGTTTTACGTTTTATTGGGGAAGATTAGTATGAAATATCAAGATTTATTTCAATATCAAAATGAGGTTATGCAGCTTTTAATGAACGCTTACCAAAAGCAAAAATTAGTACATGCTTATTTATTTGATGGGGAAACCGGGATAGGCACGACGGATGCAGCTATATATATGGCTAAAAAACTAATTTGTAAATCACCTGATTCGCCATGTATGGAATGTGAGGATTGCAAACGAATTGATGCACATATGCATTTTAATTTTTTATATATAGCACCAGAGGGGGATATGATCAAAAAAGAACAAATCGAAAGATTGATTCATGAGTTCTCAATGTCTAGTTTTGATAATGGACCCAAGGTATATATTATTCAGGATGCAGAAAAGATGAATACTGCTGCCGCAAATTCACTATTAAAATTTCTAGAAGAACCCAATCCCAACCATTACGCAATTCTGACCACAACAAATGAAAAAAAACTGCTAGATACCATTGTATCTAGATGTCAATTGCTTCATTTTAAACCAGTGCCAAAAACATACTTGATGAAGCAACTTCAAAATTGTGGTGTAGATATGGATATTGCTTATTTAGTGAGTTTCTTGACAACTGAATTAGATATAGCTATGAAGTATATTGAAGAAGGGAAAATAACCAATTTTTTAAACATTGCTAAAAAAATTGTTGACAAAGATATCAAACGCAAAGATCCATATGTAGAATACTATCGGAATCGTTCATACTTTTTAGAAGAAAAAGATAAAACCTATCACAGATTCTTCTTAGATATACTGATTTTAATGTATCAAGAACTATTGAAAAGAACAATGCATGATGGAGAAGGCTATTTTGAAGACATCCTTCAACATATAAAATTAGAAGATGTCAATAAAGATGAAATTATTCGAAAATTAGAACGTATCAATGTATATCAAGAAAGACTGAATTATTATGTAAATCTTGATTTACAATATACTAGTCTTTTTGCGAAATTATAGGAGGATACTGTATGAAAACAGTTGTAGGAATACAATTTAAAGGTGGAGGTAGGGTATATTATTTTGACCCTCTAGATAATCCGTTTTCAAGAGGAGATCATGCCATTGTTGAAACGGTTCGTGGTTTAGAGCTAGGATTTGTTTCTATTGGTAATCGGGAAATAGAAGATGACCAATTAGAGCATGAATTAAAACCAGTTATCAGGCGAGCAACAGAAGAGGACATTCGCCAAGAAGAAAAAAATAATGAATTAGCAAAAAAGAGCTTTGAGACATTTAAACAATTGGTTAAAGAATTTGATTTAGATATGAAGCCGCTATATTGTGAATACACAATTGACTCTTCTAAAGTTATTTTCTATTATTCAGCAGAGGATCGGGTTGATTTTAGAGAACTCTTAAAAGTCCTTGCCCCTAAATTTCGGATTCGAGTTGAATTACGTCAAATTGGTACACGTGAAGCTGCTCGTGTGATTGGTGGAGTAGGTAGTTGTGGTAGGGAACTTTGTTGCAAAACACACCTTTCTAATTTTGATTTTGTAACGATGAAAATGGCCAAAGAACAAGGTATGGCCTTAAATACCAATAAGATTAGTGGCATTTGTGATAAGTTAATGTGTTGTATTGCATATGAGCATGAACTATATCAAGAATTAAAAAAGGAATTACCTAATGTGGGACAAATGGTAAAAACGCCAAGCTGCAATTGCTGTAAAGTGGTTTCTGTAGATTATATGAAAAAAATTGTAAGAACTAATGAAAATCCTAGTGGTGCGCCTACTGCACATCCTGCAAATGAAGTAGAAATCATTGATTTTTCTAAAGAAGTAAGGGATGATGCCAAAGTAGTTGTGACCATCCCAAAAGAAGTAAAAGGAAAAGAACGTGAAATCATTATATTAGAAGAAGAAAAAAGTGATGAATTTGAAACCAAATCCGTAACCTTAGAAGAAACTAATTCTTCAAATGATTCAAAAGAGAAGAAAAATCATCATAAAAACCAAAAGCATTATAAAGGAAAAAAGCCAAATGCCAAAAGACAAAGTCGAGATAGTGAATGATTTACTCGGATATGAAGGATTAAAAATTATTCAACGCCCTGATGTATTTCACTTTTCACTCGATTCAACGGTATTAGCTGATTTTGTAGGCATTCGTCCATCTGATAAGAAGATAATAGATCTTGGATGTGGTAATGGTTATATTCCTATTTTTCTCACGCTAAGAACAAAGGCTAAAATTTATGGTATAGAGATTCAACCAGAAATTGCGAATTTAGCGATTAGAAGTGTTGCCATCAACCATTTAGAAGAACAAATTACCATTATCAATGCGGATATGAAAGGAATCTATAAAAAGGTTGGTCAGTGTACATTTGATGTAGCAACATGCAATCCACCTTATTTTAAATATTTACCATCTAGTAATATCAATGAGAATGAATATTTGACTATTGCAAGACATGAAGTGAAAATAACATTAGAAGAGGCCATTCAAGAGGCTAATATTCTCTTAAAAGATGGAGGGACATTTGCAATGGTACATCGGGCTGAACGAATGATGGAAATATGCAGTACATTAGAACAACATAATTTTAAAATTAAGCGTATTCGTTTTGTTTATCCAAAGACAACATCTAAGACAGCCTTGGCCATTTTAATTGAAGCAAAGAAAAAAGGCAAAGATGGAGGCATTCAAGTATTACCCCCTTTGTATGTTGAAACAGAAGATGGTCGTTATACAGAAGAAATTCTCAAAATATTCAATTACAAGAAAGAAGAAACATTATGCTAAAACGTCAAAAAACGCATATGAATCAACAAAGTAAATTATATATGGTGGGTGTACCAATTGGTAACTTTGATGATATGACCTATCGTGGTGTCCAAACACTCCAAATGGTAGATATGATTTATTGCGAGGATACTAGGGTAACTAAAAAATTATTAAACCATTTTTCTATTGATAAGCCTTTAAAGAGTTATCATACCTTTAATGAAAATGAAATTACGAATCAATTATTAGATTTAATTAAAGAGGGAAAAAATGTTGCGGTGGTAAGCGATGCTGGTATGCCTATTATTAGTGATCCTGGATTCCTTGCTGTACGTGAAGCCATTCAAAATGATGTGGATGTAGTAGTCATTCCAGGACCATCCGCTTTTGTCACCGCATTAGTAGGAAGTGGCATTTCTTCTAATCGTATTTTATTTACTGGATTTTTAAATAGCGGAGATAATAAACGAAAAAAAGAACTAGAAAAACTAAAAGATAAGGAAGAAACTCTTATTCTATATGAATCGCCTCATCGAATCAAAGAAACATTAGAAATGCTTGCAGAATTAATGCCTACAAGACATATATGCCTAGCAAGAGAATTGACAAAAACATATGAGGAATATCTTCATGGCACACCATCCGAAATACTAGACGTGGTTAGTGAAATTAAAGGTGAAATGGTTATTGTAATTGAAGGTGCGACAAATCAAGAAATCAAATCGAAATGGATAGACGCACCTCTTGTAGAGCACATGGCACATTATATGGAACAAGGATATACTGAAAGAGATGCAATGAAATTAGTTGCTAAAGATAGAGGTATTTCAAAAAGTATCATCTACCAACAACTCAAAAAGAAATAAATAAAATTAATTTCTTATAGTGAAATGGTTAAGAGAAAATAGTTTATCAATGTCCTGTTCAGTTTGATATTGAACAGGATTTTTATCTAGTTATTTTCTGATCGTCAATTCAGCAATGTCATTCATTACCTCTTTTTCCGCATGTTCAAATTGTCGAATTTCATTAAGGGGAGTATTATTTATCGTGA
>JAMPDF010000003.1:0-265651 GCA_023665755.1 Prevotella sp. | reverse complement strand
TCAAAAAAAATGGGCAAATCAGTTTTTTTCCGTATGCTCTTTCTGAAAGAAATATTATTGAAATCACAATATATTTTATAAATGAGGCTCTTTTAGAAAAATGCAAGAAGAAATGGATAATAGAGAAGACGAAAAAAGTAGCAACAAAGTTATTGAACACAAGTAAGACATTAAAAGAAGAGAAATATTTTGATATATATCATGATGAAATTGAAGTTATTCTTGAATTAAGTGAGGGTGGGAAGCATTTATTTAGCTTCAGCTGATAAAATTAAGATTGTATTTAAATGAAGTGAGAATAGAGTTCCTTTAAGTTAACATATTTAATCTATTTTATTATAGATTAAAGCATAGACAAAATAGAATTGCCTATGCTTTTTGATTTATAAGGGTAATGGTAATAAAATGAAAAAAGCCAGTTTTTATAACAAAACTGGTTTTAATTATATTTATATTTTAATATCTAATAAATAATCAAAGTCTGAGTAAGGAATCATAATATTATTTTCTTCAAAAAAGTTTTCTCTTCCTTTTCCTGTAACTAAAATAATATCGTCTTTTTTGGCAATTTTAAATGCATAGGTAAGTGCCTCACTACGATTAATAATAATACGATAGTTTTGGTGTGTTAAATCAGTGGCACTAAGCATTTCTGATATAATTTCATTAGGGTTTTCGTTTCTTGGATCTTCTGATGTAAAAATAACAAAGTCAGCATATTCTAACGCAATACTTCCCATTAAGGGACGCTTCGTTTTGTCTTTATTACCAGCCGCCCCACATACAAGAATAACCTGATTTTTGGTTTTTGTTCGCATGGCTTTTAATACATTTTTGAGTCCGTTAGGCGTATGGGCAAAATCAATGTAAACATCAAATGGATATTTAACAGGAACTTTTTCTAAGCGACCAGGTATAATCGGTAAATCAATTAAAAGTTCATATAATAAATGAACATCAATTCCTTCTTTTAGCGCAATAATAATAGGAGGTATAATATTATAGATATTATATTCTTCGGTTCGATTAACGCGAATTTTTTCAAGTAAAATATTTTTCCCTTTTAAATCAAATACAGTATGATTTTGGTAATAGCGAATATTGACTGCTTGATAGTCAGAAGGAGTAAATAAGCTATAATAGATGACATTGTCATATTTATCAAAAAATTTAGCATAATGATCATCCTTGTTGACAATCATTATTCCATTTGATTTTAATTGTTTGAATAATTTCAGTTTGGTCAAAAAATAGTTATGCATTGTTTTATGGGTATCTAAATGCTCATGGGATAAATTGGTGAAGATGCCATAATCAAACTGTAATCCTTCGATTCTTTTGTTGGCAATACCTTGGCTAGATACTTCCATAGATACATACGGAATTCCCTTTTTTTGAAATAAATCCAATAAGCGATAGTTTTCAACAAGTGGTGGAGTTGTGAACATATTATCCATAATTTGATTGCAATAGGTAATTCCATTTGTACCGATATTGGCACAAGATGAAATATGATTGAGTAGATAAGAAGTAAGCGTAGATACACTTGTTTTTCCATCCGTTCCTGTTACGCCAATCAATTTCAAATGGTCAAAAGGTTTACCATAAAAAATATCAATCAAGCGATACAGTTCTTTTTCCAAATCATTGACGACGATTACGGGAATAGGCAAGTTCTGAATGACCTGATCATATACAATAGCCGTTGCACCTTTAGTTACGGCTTCAATAAAAAATTCTTCTCCAATAAAGTTTTTTCCCTTAATAGGTAAAAATAAATGACCAGCTTGTACAAACCTTGAATCGGTTGCTAAACCTGTAATTTCAGTTTGAAAATTTGTTTCTGGGTACAATTCACTTAATAACACTGCTATCACCTATCAATAGTATATGTGAAGAACAATAAAATTATGTATAAAATCTTAATCTATACAATAGGATATAGGTTTAAAATTTTGATAAATGATCATAAACAAACTAGATGTTGCTTGGTTTTGGTAGACAACACCATAACGATAGATGTCTTCAAGGGGCACATGGGTTTGTTTAGAAAGATAGGTGAATATGGTTTTACGATTATCTTTTGAAATGGTTGTTTCCCACCATCTTTTAGGTTTGGTTTTATGTGCTTGTAGATAGTCTTGAATCAAAAGAAAATGAATCATATTGTAATCTTCTAATAAGTACTTTTTGCAATAATGATCAAAATGAATAAATATTTCATACAATTGTTTTTGGTGCATAGAAGTAGATAAGTTGAGGAAAAAATAATAAGGATGTTTAATTTTTTTATGTTGAATCAAGTATTCAAAAGTTTTTTTCATTTTTCCTTTATTGTAGTAGATATCTAACATTTCTTCAACCAAATGAATTTCATTCAAATCGGCTTTGCTCATATATTTATTTTGAATAATTTCATATGGTGGACGATCATCATATATATATTCATGCTCATCAATTTCGTTCATTAACTTGGTTCCTTTTAGAAATTTTAAAAAACCAAGTTGTAATTCTTTTGCACCATAGAAAAATACGCGATTAAATGATTCAATAAAGCGTTCCTTTGTTTCATAGGGAAGACCTGCAATCAAATCAACGTGCAAATCTACTTGATGAGTGGCCTGTAGTGCTTTCAATTTTTGTTCTAATTGGACTATATTTTGTTTTCTACAAACGGCTAAGTTGACATCATCATGGGCAGACTGAATACCAATTTCAAACCTAAGAAATTTTTGTTTTAAATGTCGAATCCGCTCAATGGCTAAAGGCGTTAATTTTTCTACTACAATTTCAAATTGAAATGTAGTACAATCGTTATATTGATCAATCAAGTCCAGTAGTTGAATCATATAATTCATATTGGCATTAAAAGTTCTATCTAAAAATTTAACTGTTTTTACTTTTCTTTTCATTAATTCTTTCACAATAGACATCACTTTATCTAAAGGGAAAAATCTCACATGATTATCAAGTGATGCAGTACAATAACTACATTGATAAGGACACCCTCTACCCGACTCCAAATAAACAATGCGATTTTCTAAATCTTTTACATCTAGAGTAGCCAGTTCAATTTTTGATAAATCAGGTACTTGAATGACATTTTCAGTATATATATGATGTTTGATATAGCAAAGGTTTGTAACAGATTCTATAGGTAGCTGATGGTCTATATAAAGGCACAATTGATGAAAAGCAATTTCTCCCTCACCTTGAATAATAGAATCAATGAAAGGGTATTTTTCTAAATAATAACGGGCAGTAAAACCTACTTCTGGTCCACCGCACATGATATGTATTTTAGGAAAATTTTGCTTAACTAAAAAAGCAATATCTAGCACCTTTTCAATATTCCAAAGGTAGCAACTAAATCCAATTAAATCGACCTGATGGGTTTCAATTTGTTTTTGAATATCCCGATAGATACCTATATTTTGTTCTTTGATTGTGTATTCTTGTACAATACAAGGCATGGTTGTATTTTTCTGCAATTGATAGATTGCAATCGCAGGATGGATGTATTTTGCATTAATACCAATAAGTAAAGATTGCATATTTGTCACCTCTATAGTATTATAACATAAAAAGCAAAAAATAGGGGTCGAAAGATTTGAGAAAAAAATGATTTTCAGTATAATAAATAAAAAGAAAGGGGTTTTTAAAAATGATAAAGAAAATATGTTTTGGCATTACATTAGTTCTTGCAATTGCAATGTGTTTAGGTATGTTGTTTTTCCCTATTTTAGAATTTGATCGTGAGGCTATTTATAAAAGTCATCAAACTTTGATAGATCGTTATGTAGAAGAGTCTACTGAAGAAAATAAAACCAAAGAAGAATTGAAAGAAGCAGGTATCAATGAAATCATTTATGATACAAGTATTGCTCTTCAAATGTATTATAGTGCAACTGATGTTGTTTATGATGAAGATAATGGAGTAATTGGTTCTTTGAATGATAATGAGTCGATTATGTTTGATGTATATCGTCTAAAAGATAAGGGTATTAAATATACTGATTTGGCTAATGGTGTCAAAAACCAAATTACTTATGATGTGAAACTATATAAGATTATTCAGGGACTGTCGCTTTCTAACGCAGAAAAGAGAACCCTCTTTTTTGATAATTGGGCTAATCCGTTTCCCTTTTTATTATTAGTGCTTCTTTTAGCCTTTGAATTTGCTTGTGCCTTTTTAGTGATTTTCCGTTCGGTAAAAGGAATTATGGAAAAAAGAAAAACACGTTTGATGCGTATATCTATTTTTGGTGCTGTGGTGAGTCTTGCTTTGCTTTGTATGCCAGCTATATTTCAGTCTAGTGTCACGGAAATGAAAAACATTAATGACTATGTGGCTACATTTGCTATGATTGTTAAAGGAACAACGATTTGTTGGTACGCCTTTATTGGCTTTTTAGTTTCAATCGGTCTGTCCATTTTTACTAAAATCTTAAAATATTGAAAATCTATGTGTATTTGTTTACCAAATTGACGAAATGTGCTATAATAAATGAGTATGAAAAATAGAAATAAATAGGAGGAGCAATTTATGTCTAAAAAAGTTTTCCAATCTATGGATGGTAACCAAGCAGCAGCACATGCGGCATATGCGTTTACCGAAGTAGCTGGTATTTATCCAATTACACCATCATCACCAATGGCTGAGTATGCGGAAGAATGGGCATCAAAAGGAAAAAAGAATTTATTTGGTATGCCTGTTAAAATTGTGGAAATGCAATCAGAAGCTGGTGCAGCAGGATCTGTTCACGGCTCACTACAAGCAGGTGCACTTACTACAACATTTACTGCGAGTCAAGGATTACTATTAAAGATTCCTAATATGTATAAAATTGCTGGTGAATTACTTCCAGGTGTAATTCATGTTTCAGCAAGAAGTTTGGCTGCGCAAGCTTTATCTATTTTTGGTGATCACCAAGATGTTATGGCATGTCGTCAAACTGGATTTGCGATGATGGCTACATCTTCTGTGCAAGAAGTAATGGATTTAGCTGGTGTTGCCCATCTTGCGGCTATCAAAACAAGCGTTCCATTTATGCACTTCTTTGATGGGTTTAGAACTTCACATGAAATCCAAAAAGTAGAAGTAATGGATTATGAAGTATTTGATCAATTATTAGATAGAGATGCTGTTAAACGTTTCCGCGAAAGAGCATTAACATTTGAACATCCAGTAACAAGAGGATCTGCTCAAAACGATGACGTTTATTTCCAAACAAGAGAAGCACAAAATAAATTCTACAATGAAGTTCCTGCAGTTGTTGCAGATTATATGGCAAAGATTAGTGAAGTAACAGGCAGAAATTATGCACCATTTGTTTATTATGGAGCAGAAGATGCTACAGATGTTATTGTTGCTATGGGCTCAGCCACTGAAACAATTAAACAAGTAGTAGATTATTTAAATGCAAAAGGAAAGAAGGTAGGATGTGTAACGGTTCACTTGTATCGTCCATTTGCAAAAGATTATTTATTTAAAGTTCTTCCACAAACTGTAAAACGTATGGCAGTACTTGATAGAACAAAAGAACCAGGATCACTTGGTGAACCACTATACTTAGATGTAAAAGCTGCTTTCTATGGTGTAAAAGGTGCTCCAGTTATTATTGGTGGTAGATATGGACTATCAAGTAAAGATACTACACCAGCCCAAATGATTGCTGTATTTGATCATTTAAAGAAAAATGGCTTTGATGGCTTTACTGTAGGTATTGAAGATGATGTAACCAATTTAAGTATTCCAGTAGGAAAA
This sequence comes from Prevotella sp., assembly GCA_023665755.1. GTDB lineage: Bacteria > Bacillota_I > Bacilli_A > ML615J-28 > CAG-313 > CAG-313. The sequence continues at coordinate 259,884 of JAMPDF010000003.1, read as the reverse complement.
GAAATCAAATTATTAGAAGATACTTCCGAACTAGTATTCTTTGGTCTTGGTAGTGATGGTACTGTTGGTGCAAATAAAAATACTATTAAAATTATTGGTGATAATACAGATCTTTATGCACAAGCTTATTTTGCATATGACTCTAAAAAATCAGGTGGTGTAACTCGTTCACACTTACGTTTTGGTCCAAAACCAATTACTGCCCCTTATTTAGTAAGCCATGCAGATTTTGTAAGCTGTAGTTTGGAAGCATATGTTGAAAAATATGATATGTTGAGTTGTTTAAAAAATGGTGGCACATTCTTACTTAACACTGTTTATAACGAAAAAGAAATTGAAGCACATTTGCCTAATTTCTTTAAAAAACAACTTGCTGAAAAACACGCTAAATTCTATATTATTGATGCAGTACATCTTGCAAGAGAAATTGGATTAGGTAATAGAACAAATACCATTTTACAATCTGCATTCTTTAAATTAAATGAACAAATTATGCCTTATGAAACTGCACAAGATTTAATGAAAAAATATGCTGCAAAGACATATGGTAAAAAAGGTGAAGCAGTTGTTCAATTGAACTATCAAGCTATCGATAAAGGTGCTGAAGGATTAGTTGAAATTAAAGTAAAATCAGCATGGAAGAGTTTACCAGTTGAAGAAAAAGTAGTAGATGAAAATCGCCCTCATTTTGTAAAAACAATTGCTGACCCTGTAAATCAAGTCAAAGGATATGATTTACCAGTATCTGCATTTAATGGCTATGAGGACGGAACTATGCCAAATGGTACAGCAGCATATGAAAAACGTGGTACTGCAAACTTTGTTCCTATGTGGTTGCCTGAAAATTGTATTCAATGTAATCAATGTTCATTCGTATGTCCACACGCTGTTGTTCGTCCATTCTTAGTGACTGAAGAAGAAGCTGCTAATGCTCCTGAAGGGACTCTTTATTTAACTCCAACAGGAAAAGGCTTTGAAGGTATGAAATACTCACTTCAAATTTCTACATTAGATTGTACTGGATGTGAAGTTTGTGTCAATACTTGTCCTGGTAAGAAAGGTGAAAAAGCTCTTAAGATGGTACCAATTGCAGAAGCACTTGAAAAAGGTCAAGCAGTTGAGGCAAAATATTTCTTCAATGAGGTTTCTTATAAAGATAATCTTGTAGATAAGATGGCAAATCCTAAAAATAGCCAATTCGCACAACCTTTATTTGAATTCTCTGGTGCTTGTGGTGGATGTGGTGAAACTCCATATGTAAAACTTGTTACACAATTATTTGGTGATCATATGGTAGTAGCAAATGCAACTGGATGTTCATCTATTTATGGAGGTAGTTTCCCAGCAACTCCTTATACAACAAATAAAGAAGGACATGGTCCAGCTTGGGCAAATTCATTATTTGAAGATAATGCTGAATTCGGTTTTGGTATGGTTGCAGCAAGTGTTGCACTTCGTGATCAAATTGCAACACACATGGAACAAGCTTTAGAAGAATGTCCAGAATGTGATACACGTATTCACGAATTATTTAAATTATGGCTAGAAAATAGAGAAGACTATAAAGTAACAAGAGAAGTTGCCAATGAACTTGTTCCTTTACTTGAAGGAAAAGAAGGCGTTCATGCTAAAGCAATTTATGACTTGAAAGATCATCTTGTAAAACGTTCACAATGGATTTTTGGTGGTGACGGATGGGCTTACGATATCGGTTATGGTGGATTAGACCATGTTATTGCTAACCAAGAAGATGTAAATATTTTAGTACTTGATACAGAGGTATACTCTAATACAGGAGGTCAATCTTCTAAATCATCACCTACAGCTTCTATTGCTAAATTTACTGCTGCAGGTAAGCATGGGAAGAAGAAAGACTTAGCCGCAATCGCTATGAGCTATGGTCATGTATATGTTGCTTATGTTTCACATGGTGCAAGTCAAGCTCAATTATTAAAGGCAATGAGAGAAGCAGAAAGTTATCATGGACCATCAATTGTTATAGCTTATTCTCCATGTATCAATCATGGTTTAAAACGTGGTATGGGTAAAGCACAAGAACAAGCTAAACTTGCTGTAGAATGTGGTTATTGGACATTATTAAGATATGATCCACGTCTTGTAGCAGAAGGTAAGAATCCACTTCAACTCGATTCAAAAGAACCAAATTGGGATTTATATGATGAATACTTAATGAGTGAAACACGTTATGCTCAATTGAAAAATATCAATCCTGTTGAAGCAGAAAAATTACTTGCAAAGAATAAAGAAGAAGCACAAAGACGTTATAAGAGTTATCAAAGATTCTTAAAAATGGATTTTGCTGAATAATAAAAAAAGAAGTCACTTCAAGTTTGAAGTGACTTTTGTCCTTTTAAAATAGTCAATCTATTTTTGCATACTTTTTAAATAAATGTATAAAAAAGAAAAGAAGCAACTATTCTTGTATAAATAAGTAAACAATAAGAAATTATCGCTTATTAAAAAATAATTATTGCTCATAATAAAAGTAGAATATGTAAGTGTTTTCCTTTATTCAAATGTCTTATTTTGTAATACATTTGACAAGGAAGATATTTCATAGTAAAATGATAAATATAAAATAACAAAGGAGAAAGGTTATGCCGTTATTTAAATTACCTGGTGTTCATGTACCACACCATAAAAATACCGCAAATTTGAAGGCTACGAAAATGCCTATTCCTCATGAAGTACTCATACCTATGTCTATGCACATTGGTGCTCCAGCTAAACCACTTGTTCAAACTGGAGATAAAGTAAAAGTAGGTCAAAAAATTGCCGAGGCTGGAGGTTATATTTCTAGTCCTATTCATGCATCCATTTCTGGAACAGTAAAGAAAATGGAAGATATATTGATGTCAAATGGGAATTATGTACCTGCCATTTTAATTGAATCAGATGGAAAAATGGAAATATCAGAATCAGTAAAACCAGTTGAACTCACTGATCAAACCTCATTTGTACAAGCCATTAAAGAAAGTGGTATTGTTGGTCTTGGCGGTGCTGGCTTTCCAACTTATGTCAAATTAGATGTAAAAGATATATCTAAAATTGAAGAAATAATTATCAATTGTGCAGAGTGTGAGCCTTATATTACTGCTGATACAAGAACGATGATAGATGACATTGCTTATGTTGAAAAAGGAATTCAATTATTAAAGCAATATTTGCAAGCCAAAAAAATTATTTTTGGTATTGAAAATAACAAAAAAGAAGCCATTGCTTCTTTACAAACATTGGCTCAAAAAGATGAAGCACTTTCGGTACACGTTCTTCCTGCCATTTATCCACAAGGTGGTGAAAAGGTGCTGATTTATCATTCAACCAAAAAAGTAGTACCTGAAGGAAAATTACCACTTGATGTTGGTGTAGTGATATTGAATATTACAACACTTGCAATGATAGCAAAATACATTGAAACAGGTATGCCACTCGTTGAAAAGGTAGTAACTGTAGATGGATCGTGTGTTGCAAAACCTCAAAATGTCATTGTACCTATTGGAACAAGACTAAAAGATGTATTTAATTATTGTGAAGGATTTAAAGAAGCACCATACAAAGTAATGTATGGTGGGCCTATGATGGGAATAGCAGTACCACATCTTGATGTACCCATTTTAAAATCTACCAATGCAATATTAGCTTTTAATGAAAAAGAAGCGCATCTTCCCGAACCTAGCGCATGTATTAAATGTGGTAGATGTATCAATCATTGTCCACTTCATTTAAACCCACCTGCATTTGCAAAAGCACTAGAATTAGATCAACCAGAAGAGTTAGAAAAGTTAAAAGTTAATCTTTGTATGGAATGTGGTGTGTGCTCTTTCATTTGTCCTGCAAAACGTCCACTTGTTCAAAATAATCGATTGGCTAAAGCAGAACTAAGAAGATATATTGCAAAGAAGAAAGAAGAGGAAAAAGAAAATGAAGAATAAAAAATCCTTTTTCCAGAATAAATTTCATTTGAAAGGAGCAACTAGCGATGTTAGATAAAACAAAACAAACAAATGAAATACATCAAAGTGAACCAGATGTTCAAATTGCATCACATAGTATGGATACAAAATCAACAGATGCCTATCATATCGATCATCCATTTTATGTCAGTTCATCTCCACACATTTTTAGTAAGTCAACTACCCAAAAAATTATGTTAGATGTTTTGATTGCGTTACTCCCTGCAACAATTGCATCCATTGTATTATTTGGATATAAAGCATTGATTTTGGTTTTAGTTTGTACTGCATCTGCTGTTTTCTTTGAATGGGCATTTCAAAAAATATGCAAACAGAAAGTAGTCATTGGTGACTTATCAGCAGCAGTTACTGGATTATTGCTCGCTTTAAATTTACCATCTAGTGTAACTTGGTGGCAAGGTATGATTGGTAGTTTAATTGCTGTAGTTGTTGTAAAAGGATTATTTGGTGGTATTGGTAAAAATTTTGCTAATCCAGCCATTACATCAAGAATTATTATGTTACTTGCTTTTGGCACTGTAGGTGCTAGTGTACAACCAGTGATTGGTGATATTACATCAAGCGCTACGCCACTTGCTATTTTACCTTCAAAATTGCCTGTTCAAACATTAGGAGAAATGTTTATTGGTTTAAGGGGAGGAGCAATTGGTGAAGGATGTATTGCGGCACTACTACTTGGATTTATTTATCTATTAGTGAGAAAAGTTATTACATGGCATACACCAGTAGTATATATTGGTACTGTACTGGTACTCAGTTTTCTATTAAATGGTGATTTAGAAATTGCTCTTTATGAAATTCTTTCAGGTGGATTATTCCTTGGTGCTATCTTTATGGCAACAGATTATACAACGACTCCATCTAGACCCCTTGGAAAAGTGATTTTTGCGATAGGTTGTGCATTGATTACAGTAGCGATTCGCAGATGGGGAAATTTACCAGAAGGTGTATCATATTCCATTTTATTTATGAATATACTTACACCATATATTGATAAATGGGTTGAAAAGAAACCATTTGGAGGTGTAAAACATGAATAAAAATGTAAAAAGTGTAATCGTTTTAACGATGATTTGTTTAGTTGTTGGCGCAGTTCTTGCTTTAACTAACCATTTTACGGCTCCAATCGTTGAAGAAACCAATCGGAAAAAGGCACTTGCTTCTTGTTTTGAAGTTATGCCTTCTGCAGATGATTTTAAAGTAGTAGAAAAAGGAACTACAGATGTAGTGAAAAGAATTTATCAAGCATTAGATAAAGATCAAACAGTAATTGGATATACATTTGAAATGGAAACATCGGGGTATAGTTCTGGATTAATTATTCTTTGTGGTATTGATTTAGATGGTAAAATTACAAGCATCAAAACAGTCGCTACTCAAGAAAGTACAGGATATGGTAGCAAAGCAACAGAACCCGCTTATGCTAATCAATACAATGGTATATCTGAATCTGAACTTTCTAATGTGCAAAATATCAGTGGTGCTACAAAAACTTCTAATGCTTATAGAGCAGCTATTCAAGCCGCATTTCATGCGTTTGAAGTAGTAAAAGGAGGTAGCCAAAATGAATAAACAAAATAAATTAGGCATTCTTCTCAAAGGATTGATTCAAGAAAACCCAGTATTGGTACTCATTTTAGGTACATGTCCTACACTAGCTATGTCCAATAGTGTTATTTCGGCTGTAGCTATGGGTGTTTCCGCAACACTAGTTTTACTTTGTTCCAATATTGTTATTTCATTATTACGTAAAGTCATTCCAGATCAAGTGCGTATCCCTAGTTATATTGTTATTATTGCAGGATTTGTAACTATGGTTCAAATGCTTCTACAAGCATATTTACCAAGTCTATATGAAATGCTTGGTGTATATCTTGCCTTAATCGTGGTAAACTGTATTATATTAGGTCGTGCAGAAATGTATGCTAGTAAAAATAATGTCATAGATTCAGCACTAGATGGTATTGGTATGGGGATAGGATTTACTCTTGCACTATTTGCTATGGCAACGATTAGAGAAGTATTTGGTAATGCAAGTTTTGCTGGAATAACCATTCCATTCTTAGAACCTTATAAAATTTCTATTTTAACGATGGCTCCTGGTGGATTCTTTGTGTTTGGTTGTATGATTGCTTTGGTAAACAAAATTTCCAAAGGCAAAGCCATTAAGAAAAAAGAATTTGGATGTGCAGGTTGCCCATCACAAGCCGTATGTGGAAAAACAGGTTGTGATGCTGGAAATGTCCAAGAAATTCAAGTAGAAAAGGAGAGTAACTAATTATGCTTAAAAGTCTAGTTATTATATTGATGACATCTGTTTTGGTCAATAACTATGTATTAAATAAGTTTTTAGGAATTTGCCCCTTTTTAGGTGTATCTAAAAAATTAAATCAAGCAGTAGGAATGGGTGTTGCGGTAATATTTGTTATGCTTCTTGCTACACTTGTTACTTGGCCCATTTATAAATTTTTACTTTTACCAAATGATTTAGTATTCATGCAAACAATTGTATTTATTTTGGTCATTGCAGCACTAGTTCAATTGGTTGAAATTATATTAAAAAGATATATTCCTGGGCTTCATCAGTCGCTGGGCGTATATTTACCACTCATTACAACCAACTGTGCTGTTTTAGGCGTAACTATTAACAACATCACAGATAACTATAATTTCATAGAATCTATGGTTAGTTCACTTGGTTGTGGTCTTGGTTTCTTACTTGCTATGGTATTATTTGCGGGAGTTCGCTCAAGATTAGAAACAGCTAAGCCTCCAAAATCATTTGAAGGGTTACCACTTACATTGATTGCAGCAGCTATTGTATCATGTGCTTTCTTTGGGTTTGCTGGAATTGTCGAAAATTTGTTTATGTAAGGGGTAATTATGACAATTTTAATATCAATTATATTAATTACTGCAATTGGTCTATTGTGTAGTGGCATGTTAGTATTAGCATCTCACTTTATGCGTGTACCAGTTGATGAAACCGAAAAGAAAATTAGAGAATGTTTACCAGGTGTAAATTGTGGCGCATGTGGGTATACAGGTTGCGATAGTTATGCTAAAGCACTTGCCACTCAAAAAGGAATTAAAACAAATCTTTGCGTACCAGGTGCAGATAAAGTGGCAAAAGACATAGCTGACGTTTTAGGTGTAGAACCTGAAGATGTAGTTGAACAAGTAGCCTTTATTCATTGTTTAGGTGATTGCAATAGATGTTCTGATAAGCATATATATGAAGGATTAGAAAGCTGTGCCGCTGCAAATATGCTTTATAGTGGTGAATCAAGTTGCTCTTATGGTTGTTTAGGGTATGGAGATTGTGTAAAGGTATGTCCAGTAGATGCTATTTGTATAGAAAATGGAATCGCTCATGTCAATCAAAGAAAGTGTATAGGCTGTGGACTTTGCGAAAAAGTATGTCCAAATCATTTGATTACATTATTTGCAGATGTAGAAAATATGGCTGTTACTTGTAGCAATAGAGAAAAGGGTGCCATTGCTCGTAAACAATGTACAAATGCATGTATCAAATGTAAAAAGTGTGAAAACAATTGTCCTACAAATGCGATAAAAGTGAAAAATAATTTGGCTGAAATTGATTATGATTTATGTATTCATTGTGGAAAATGTGCAGAAGTATGTCCAGTAGGTTGTATTACAGAAGCCAATTTCTCAGGAAGTCATAGAGCAGCAAATGATTCAAAAATATAAGAAAGATATTATATTGATTGTTGCTATATTAGGGGTGGCACTATTGCTATTTGCGTTATTTCAATGGACGAAAAAACCAGGAAAATATGTAGTCATTACCCAAAATGGAAAAGAAATTGCTAAATACGCATTAAATGAAGATAGGCAAATATCAATACCTTATCAAGAAGGAAAATATAATGTTTTAGTCATACAAAATCAAAAAGCATATATATCTACTGCGACTTGTCCTGATCAATTGTGTGTCAAACAAAGAAGTATTTCAAAGGTGAATGAAACATTAGTTTGTCTTCCCAATAAAATGGTTGTCAAAATCATTGGAGATGAACAGTCTAATGTAGATGTAGTAAGTGGGAAATCATGAAAAAAGAAACCAAAAGATTTGCTATTTTATCCATTATGATTGGTCTTTCATTAGTCCTATCCTATGTAGATTCATTGATTCCTATCGTGGTTACTATTCCAGGTATTAAACTAGGATTAGCTAATATTGCCACCATTTATGTATTATATCGATTAGGTATAAAAGAAGCCATTATAGCATCTATTTTAAGAGTATTTCTTTCAGCTTTGTTATTTGGAACGGTTGTAACACTATCCTATAGCCTTGTTGGTGCAATACTGAGTTTATTGACAATGATTTTACTTAAAAAGTATACTTCATTTCATGCTATTACTATCAGTATTGTAGGAGCAGTAATGCACAATATGGGGCAAATTGGTGTAGCTATTTTGATTATGAGTACCAAAGAGATAATCTATTATTTACCTATTCTTGTGATTACTGGAGTCATTTCTGGGATAGGTGTTGGTCTTTTGGCTATTCTTGTATTGAAATATACTCAAAACATTTTTCATGAATGAGTTAGATATTGCCAAGCATTTGACAATTGTATCTAAATTCGTTACAATAGTAAGAGGAGTAATCCTCTTATTTTTATATTAAAGGAGTCTAAGAATGCGCTTAAAAATAAACAAAATGGCCTATTTATGGGTTGGATTTTTGAGCATTTTTGTATGTACAAGTTGTCAATGTGCTTTTTCAAAAGATAAACAATATAGTAAAACGTATTTCGAATATTTTGATACCATCATTACCATTATAGGATATGAAAAACAAGAATCTACTTTTATTGAAAAAAACAGACAAATAGAAAAGCTACTTCAAGAATACAATCAACTTTATGATATCTATTATGCATATCAAGGTGTGAATAATTTGTATACTGTGAATCAACAAGCGGGTAAACAACCAGTGCAAGTAGATCAAAAAATTATTGATTTAATTGTATATGCAAAAGATATGTATGAAAAAAGTCATCAAATGATGAATATTGCAATGGGACCTGTTTTATCTCTTTGGCACGAAGCAAGAAGTTTTGCCATGGATTATCCAGAACTTGCAACCATTCCTTCTATGCAAGAGTTAGAACAAGCAAATCTTCATACCAATATAGATAATATTATTATAGATGAAGCCAATCAAACCATATTTTTAAAAGAAGAGGGAATGTCTATAGATGTGGGTGCGATTGCTAAAGGTTTTGCAACTGAACAAATTGCAACATATTTGACCAAAGATGGTGAAATCCCTTATGTAATCAATGCAGGAGGAAACATTAGAGTGCTTGGCTTGAAACCTGATGGCAGTCAGTGGAATGTAGGAATTCAAAATCCTGATTCATCCAGTAGTCAGTCACAAATAGAAATAGTATCGATCCGAAATTTCGCAGTAGTCACAAGTGGCTCTTATCAAAGGTATTTCACAGTGAATGGAAAACAATATCATCATATCATATCACCGATTACTTTAATGCCAAATGATACATTTGTATCCGTAACTGTGGTGAGTCCTCATTCTGGCATGGCGGATGCTCTTTCAACTGCTTTATTTAATCTAAGTTTAGAAGAAGGAATGGCACTTATTGCGGAATTGGAACAAACCGAGGCGATGTGGATCGATGCAAATTATCAAATTCATTATTCAACCCATTTTCAAGATTATCAATGCTAAGGAGGCAAATATGAACAATCCAAAAGTGAAAGAAGAAAATTTAAGAAAAAATAAACCAAACAAAATCATTCCTATTATCAATACTATATTTGCTTGTATATTATTAGTAGGTACAATCTATCTTAAAATCAGATGGGGAAATGAGTTTCATATAGTTTACTTTATTTTAATGTTGGTTCTAATTGTGTTATTTCCTATTGGAAGTTGGTATAATAGTTATTTTTCCAAAATTCAAAATACAAAGCGCATCTATAATTATGACAAAGAAACCAAAGAAATCGTTGCTTATATCAAAAGATTACAATCCTATCAAGGAATAGAATTAAATCGTACAGTTCAATTAGAGTGGAGTTATGAATTAACAGATCAAATTATTGATAAAGTGCCCAATTATAATGAAGAACATTTTTCATTTGGTCTTGCTAATGAAAATGCCATCATTTTGACTGTAGGGGTTAGTTTTGCAGGATTAGAATTCAAAGGGTATAATCAAGAATTAGTGGGTATTTGTGGTGTGATGCCTAAATCCATTTGGTATAAAAAACACTTGAAGTCTCCTATGGCTAAAAAAGGGAAAATTAAAATTCAAGCAGTTGGATTTGAGCTTACGCAAAAGACAGTCATTCAGGCTCTAAAAAATCAAGACATTTATTATGATAATCGCTCTGGATGGCTTGTCGCAGGAGAAAGAAAATCAACAGTATTAGATGAAGCCATTGAAGTGATGACTGATGTGATTGTCGTAATACGAAACAATGAACTTGTTGCCTTATGGATTAAAATAAAGCCAGGACTTGCTATCTAGACATAAAAAAATGCATTCTATTTTAACTTTTATTGATAAAATATAAAAAACGTGATATAATGTTTCTGTAAAGTTTTTAAATATGGAGGAAATAGAAATGAAGAAAGCTTTAAGATTATCTAGTTTAGCTATCGTTTTAATGGCTCTACTTACTTTAACTGCATGTGCGCCTAAAGATGCACCTGCTGCAAAACAAAAATTAGAAGACAAAGGTTACACTGTTGTTGCTGATGGTACCATTATCCCTGCAGCATTAAGACTTTTAAAGGTTGAAGGTGTTGAAACTGTTTTAGTTGCTACTAAGAAAGCAGAAAATGATAAAGTTGAATCTGTAACAGTAATTTTATTCAAAGAAAAAGCACAAGCAAAAGATTCATTTGATGCAGTAAAAGAATATGCTGAAAAACAAGCTGAAAAACCTGGTGTAAAGCAATCTGGTAAATGGCTTTACTATGGAACAGAACAAGGCATGAAAGATTTTGCTTAATTAACCAAAGTAAGAAAGGGTGTGGGTTTCCACACCTTTTTGCTATTTCCATACTCTCAATACTTTTTTTTCATTTTACTAGTGTAAATTTTCAAATAATGGTATAATAATATATTAGAGGAAACATAACTTAAATTTATATATTTAGCAAAAAGATGTTAAAATGAGGTGTTATATATGTCAAAATTACAAATTATTGATTTACATGTCAGTGTAGAAGGAAAAGAAATTTTAAAAGGAGTTAACCTTGAAATGAACACAGGTGAGTTTCATGTCATCATGGGACCTAATGGTACAGGGAAATCTACTCTGGTTTCTACTTTAATGGGACATTATAAATATGAAGTTACACAAGGACAAATTTTATTAGATGGAGAAGATGTTCTTCAAATGAGTGTAGATGAAAGAAGTAGAAAGGGACTTTTTTTGGCCATGCAATATCCAAGTGAAATTGAAGGTGTAACCAATTCTGACTTTATCAAAGCAGCGCTTCATGCTAGAAGTGAGAAGGGACAAAAATTTTCCTTAATGAAATACATTAAGAATTTTGAGCGTGCAACAAAAGAACTTAAAATGAGAGAGGATTTGCCACATCGATATGTTAATGTTGGATTTTCTGGAGGAGAAAAGAAGCGAAATGAAATCCTCCAAATGAAAATGTTACAGCCTAAATTTGCACTATTAGATGAGATTGATTCAGGACTTGATGTAGATGCACTTCGTATTGTTGGTGAAAATGTCAATGCTATGAAATCAGAAAACTTTGGTGCCCTTGTAATTACTCACTACGAAAGGCTGTTAGATTATCTTACGATTGATAAAGTACATATCTTGATGCAAGGTAAAATCGTTACTACAGGTGGTTTAGAACTCATTGGTAAAATAGATACAGAAGGATATGACTGGGTCAAAGATGAGTTTGGTTTAGAAGATGAACCAATTGAAACTAGAACAGGTGGTATTATTGGTACATGTGCAGTCAAGAATGCTTTAGGTGAAAAAAATGACTAAAACAAAGGTACAAGATAAAACAAAAATCCATATTGAAAAAGGAAAACAAGAAATATTATTTATTGAAGTAACAGATGTATATCAAGGGGAAGTGAGTTTAGAACCAGATGCACATTTAACTTGCATCACATTCGATTGTACGATGGATAGTGTTACACAAAATAGTATACAAGCACATTTACAACAAAATGCGAAACTTGAAATTTATAATATTGTCACATCAAAAGCATCTTCAACGATAACACAAAATATTTATCTAGATGAAGAAGGCGCCGAGGTTGAGGTAATGAATTTATTACTTTCGACACAAGATGCAGTCTTAGATAGTAAGATAGAAATATTTCATTCAAGCCAAAATACTTCAAGTAGTCTATCCAATTATGCTATTGCTAAAGATCAAGCGAGTATTACACTGAATAATAACGCAACCATTAAAACAGCTTGTTCCAAATCTATCGCCCATCAATCTACGAAAGGATTAACCTTATCCAAATTGGCAAAGATTAAAGCCCTACCCAATTTATATATAGATGAATATGATGTAATAGCTAACCATGCATGTTCAATTGGTTCCATTAATAAAGAAGATTTATTCTATTTAATGAGTAGGGGAATGACCCAGGAAGAAGCATCTAAAATTATCGTTATGGGATATGTTCAACCCATTTTAGACCATATTCATAATCAGGATTTAAAACATAGAATTGAAAAAGAATTTTCACTATACTTACTTGGTGAAAAGTAAAAAAGAAAGGAGTTAAAGCAGATGGACAAATTGCTTGATGTAAAAAAAGATTTTCCCGTTTTAAAGTATCACCCAGAGCTTGCATATCTTGATACTGGTGCAACTGCTTTAAAACCGAATTGTGTCATAGATAAAATGAATGAGTATTACAACAATTATGGGGTTAATGTCAACAGAGGAGTATACCAACTGAGTTATCAAGCTACGTTAGAATATGAAGAAACAAGGACATTAACGGCAAAATTCTTAAATGCCAAAGAAAAAGAAATTGTTTTTACAAAAGGCGCAAGTAATGGACTCAATATGGTGGCATTAGGATATGGTAGATATCTTCTTCAAGAAGGAGATGAGATTATTACTTCTGAATTAGAGCATCATAGTAATGTGCTACCTTGGATGGAGATTGCCAAAGAAAATAAATGTATACTCAAATATGTAGAGTTAGATTCAACTGGAAGAATCACTGTAGATGCATTTCAAAAGGTGCTTTCACCCAAAACAAAAGTCGTAGCTTTGACTTATGTTTCTAATGTAATGGGCTATATTACACCCATCAAAGAAATCATAGCTCTTGCTCATGAAGTGGGTGCGATTGTAGTAGTAGATGCAGCTCAAGCTGTACCACATATGAAAATTGATGTGAAGGAATTAGATTGTGATTTTCTTGCTTTTTCTGCTCATAAGATGATGGGACCAACTGGTTTTGGAATCTTATATGGCAAATATAAGTATTTAAAACAAATGCATCCGATTGAATTTGGTGGGGATATGATTGATATTGTAGAAAAGTTTGACGCGATACCTAAAGATCCACCATTTAAATTTGAAACAGGTACACCACCTGTTGCGGAGGCCATTGCTTTTAAAGCGGCTATTGAGTACATTGAATCAATTGGGTATGAAAACATTCATGTTCATGAACAAGCACTGTTAGCATATGCAAGAGAAAAATTAAAAGATATCCCAGGTATTACCATATATAACCCTACTGCGGAAACGGCTATCATTACGTTTAATATCAATAAAGCTCATCCACATGATGCCGCCACCATTTTTGATGAACATCATGTAGCACTCAGAGCAGGGCATCATTGTGCACAACTGATTACCAAATGGCTTGAATGTGTGGCTACACTTCGCGCTTGCATATATATATATAATGATTATCAAGATATTGATCAATTTGTGGAAGCTGTTAAAGCAGCAGCAGCTTATTTTGAGGAGTGGTAATATGCAAAATCATATTTCAGATTTATATAATCAAGTTATCAATGAGCATAGAAAATATCCAAGAAATAAAGGACTCATTGAAGGATATAAAACTTTGCATTTGAAAAATCCATCTTGTGGTGATGATGTGACGATTCAAGTGAATGTAAAAGATAACGTCATTGTAGACGTAAGACATGATGGAACAGGATGTGTCATTTGCTGTTCATCCGCTTCTGTGATGAGTGAAGTATTAATTGGAAAAACAATAGAAGAGGCCAATGAAATTATAGATGACTTTTATGAACTTATCAAAGGCAATATGCCAGAAGATGAAGATCGTTTAGAAGATGCAATTGTATATGTTAATATTCATAATTTTCCTCCAAGAGCAAAATGTGCTACACTTGCTTGGCGTGCTGCGGGGGCATTACTTCTAGGAGATGAAGGAGAACAAGAAGATGAGTGATCAAAATCAAGATATCAACCATATAGTTGGGGATTATAAATATGGTTTTAAAACGGATGTAGAAAATGTATTTGATACAGGTCGTGGCATCAATGAAGATGTAGTACGATTGATTTCTAAAATGAAAAATGAACCTGACTGGATGTTAGATATTCGGGTAAAGGCTTATCGTGAATTTGCTAAAATGAAATGGCCTTCTTTTGGACCTGATTTGTCTAGTGTTACTTTTGATGAATATATATACTATATTAAGTCTAGTCAAAAAACAGAAAGTAGTTGGGATGATGTGCCTAAGGCTATTAAAGATACTTTTGATAAATTAGGCATTCGAGAAGCAGAACAAAAGTATTTAGCAGGTGTTTCAACTCAGTTTGAATCAGAAGTGGTTTATCACAATACCATTCAAGAATTAGAACAAAAAGGGGTTATTTTCTGTGATACAGATACCGCTGTGAGACAGTATCCAGAATTGGTCAAAGCCTATTTTGCGAAAGTAGTACCTGCTACCGATAATATGTTTGCATCACTGAATACAGCCGTGTGGAGTGGTGGATCATTTATTTATGTGCCTAAAGGTGTAAAATTAGATAAACCATTACAGTCTTATTTTAGAATCAACACGGAACAAATGGGGCAATTTGAACGCACATTGATTATTGTCGATGATGAGGCTAGTGTTCATTATGTAGAAGGATGCACTGCCCCACAATATTCGAAAGACTCTTTACATGCGGCAGTAGTTGAAATCTATGTTGGAAAAAATGCATATTGTAGATATTCTACTGTTCAAAATTGGTCTAATAACATTATCAACTTGGTAACCAAAAGAACTTATGTAGAAGCAGGTGGCCATATGGAATGGATTGATGGTAACATTGGTTCTAATATCAATATGAAGTATCCCGCATGTATTCTTGCTGGAGAAGGTGCAAAAGGAACAACGATTTCAATTGCCTTTGCAGGACCAGGTCAAATTCAAGATACTGGTGCGAAAATGATTCATTTAGCACCTAATACAACCAGTCAAATTATTTCCAAATCCATTTGTCGTGGTGGAGGAAAAGTCAACTACCGTGGTCTTGTGAAACATACCAAAAAGGCGACAAATGCAAAAAGTCATGTGGAATGCGATACGATTATTTTAGATGATATTTCAACAAGTGATACTATCCCAACAAATATCGTAGAAAATGATACGTCTTATATTGAGCACGAAGCCACTGTTTCAAAGGTGAGTGAAGAACAATTGTTTTATCTCATGAGTAGAGGTTTAACAGAAGAACAAGCAACGGAAATGATTGTAATGGGATTTATTGAACCATTTGCAAAAGAACTTCCAATGGAATATGCAGTTGAACTCAATCAATTGATTAAACTTGAAATGAAGAATTCAATTGGATAAAAAATAAAAGAGGAATTGAAAAGACTCCTATTGATATATTCAATAGGAGTCTTTTTGTTTTTTACAAGTATAAATCAACTTTTGGGTTGCTCTTTTTCACTTTGAATTGCTTTTAAACAAAAATCATATTCTTGATTGGCATAATCAAAACAAATATACTTCATCCATTGTTCTACGTATGCTTTAATATTGTGTTTGTAATTTAAATAATAAGCATGTTCATATAAGTCAATGCCAAGAATGGGACAAAGATTCAGTGGAACTGTCGTTGCACTACCTAATATTTTTTCAATATGCACATCACCATGCTCATCACAAACCAAGAAAACAAATCCGCAACTACCAAGGGATAAACAAGCCTTTTTAAACTCTTGATAAAATTCTCGCATAGAATGATATTTTTTTTCAATCGCATTCTTTAATTCTACAGATACCATCATCACTGGATTTGGATTCATTGATTGAAAAATGACTTGGTGATTGTATACGCCGTTTGCCGCATGTATAATACTTTCTCTTTTGGCTGCGGGCAAATAAGTAGGATTAAATAAAATTTCATCTAACGTTAAATTTTGTAAATTCTTTTCATTTTCTAATAAGTGATTCAAATCATCAATGTATTCTTTATAAATCTGATTATAATGAATACTCATGGTTTGAAAATCAAGAAAATCATCAAACCCTGTTAAGGGATAATTTAAGGGTACCATCTCAAAAGGATAGTGTTGATCTAAATACATATATTACCTCACTCTTTCAATCTAGTAATAGTTTATTCAATATTCATTCATTTTATTATTGATCTTTGAATAAAATAAAAAGAAAGAGGGGACTATATGTATTTTGCATATGATCACAAAAAAATATATTATGAAAAAACGGGTATAGGCCCACCCATCATTTTATTACATGGATGGGGAAGTAGTAGTCAAGTATTTGAATATTTAGCTAAAGGTATTGAGACAAAGTATACCGTTTATCGTATCGATTTACCAGGGTTTGGTAAAAGTGAAGAACCGTCACATGCCTATCATTTAGATGACTACGTTTTGTTTCTTCGCACCTTTATAGAACAATTAGAGATTTCTACTCCTATTCTTTTGGGGCACTCATTTGGTGGTAGAATGGCCATTCGATATACGAGTCGGTATAAAGATGTCAAACAGCTTATCTTAGTTGATAGTGCAGGGATAAAACCAAAGGGACATTTCAAAACCAAACTCAAGATTTATAAGTATAAACTCCAAAAAAAATGGTATAAGCTCACTAAAAATGTAAGTAGCTATCAAAGATTAGTCACACATAGTGGAAGTTCAGATTATCAAAATGCAACACCGATTTTAAAACAAACGTTATCTTATGTGGTAAATGAATTCTTAGAACCCGATTTAAAACAAATTGATGTGGATACTCTCCTCATTTGGGGAAAAGAAGATAGGACTACACCATATGAAGAAGGTATGAAAATGAATCGTTTGATAAAACATAGTGGATTAGTCACCATTCAAAAAGCGGGACACTTTCCTTTTGTGGATGAACCTTATGCTTTTTATAAGATTTTGTATTCTTATTTGGGGGTGAACACATGAGTGGATTAGAAATTACCCTTTGTGTCATTTATACATTATATATTGCTAAAGGTGGGTATTATTTACTCAATATCTATCAACAAAACCATTATGATATCAAGAAATTATTGACGTGTTTAAAAGCCTATTATTTGTTAAAACCACATATTTATTTGTATTATTTCTTTTTGATTTTCACAACTGCAGGCTATTTTGCTAGTCAAAACCTATTACTTTATTTATTTGCCTTGATTTTTATTGGTGTGACTATTTTGATTCGTGACTATTATATCATACAACTTAAAATGACTAAGCGCATTTACCGGTTAATCATAACCTGTTTGTTAGGGTTAGGTATCCTTTACGGGGTGGGATTTTATTTCTTATCTTGGTATATTGTACTGTACCTTTATTTATGTTTACCATTTATTTTAATCGTTTCGTCTATTATTAATGCACCGATTGAAAAATGTATCCAGCGTTATTACAAGAAAAAAGCAATTTCTAAATTAAGAGCCAATCCAGATAGTGTTAAAATTGCCATTACAGGAAGTTATGGAAAAACTTCTACAAAAGATATTTTGTATCAAGTCTTATCTCCATCATATGTGACATTAAAGACTCCTGCTTCTTATAATACAATGATGGGGATATCCAAAACCATCAATACCTCAAGCTTAAAAGGAGTTGAAGTGCTCATTATTGAAATGGGAGCATTTCAAAAAGGGGAAATTGAAGAAATGGTAGAAGCCGTTCGGCCGAATATTCGTATCATTACAGAAGTTGGTCCACAACACCTATCTACCTTTAAATCGATTGAACAAGTAGCTAAAGCAAAATTTGAAATCCTATCCTATTTGGGTGAAACAGATATAGGTATCTTTTATGTAGATAATCCCTATATCAAGACACATCCATTTGCAAGTTCTTATACATATGGGTTAGAACAGGGAATCTATCAGGCTAGATTTATCAGTTATCAAGACCATCAAACTCGTTTTGATATTTATCAAAATGAAAAAAAGCAAATCAGTGTAGTGACGCCATTACTTGGAAGACATAATGTGATTAACATTTTAGCCGTATACACCATCATTCAAGCTTTAAAAGAGTATCACATTGATATCAGTGATGCCGCATTTCAAAAAGCTATTGCTTCCCTAACCCCGACTCTTCACCGCTTAAGTTATCAACGTCAGGGAAGATTACATATTTATGATGATTCTTATAGTTCCAATGTCAAAGGATTCCAATATGCAATAGAAGTACTTAAAAACCAAATTGGCATTCGCTGTATTATTACACCAGGTATTGTAGATGGGGGAAAACAAGAAATCAAGCTCAATCAAGAAATTACTACCTATCTATATGAAGATATAAATGAAATTTGTATCATTAAGAATAAAGCAAGTGAAATCATCATACATTTACTTGAGGAAAAAAACGTATCTTTCCAAATCTTTTCAACCTTCAAAGAAGCGTATACTTATCTAATAGATAAATATATGGGAGAAGAACCCACCAACAAAGAACAAGTACATTTGTTGATTGAAAATGATTTACCAGATAGTTTTTTAGAAAGGTAGGTAAAATGAACGATTTAAAAATTCAAGTAGGCATAATGATAGGGGGTAAGAGTGTAGAACACGATATTTCGCTCATTTCGGGCTTACAATCGTATTTTGCAGTCAATAAAGAAAAATATGATGTGGTCATCATTTACCTAGATAAACACAATCATTTTTATACAGGAGAAAAATATACCAATATTGATACCTATAAAGAAAACATCATAGACCCAAAAGATGAAATTTATTTTTACAAAGAACAGGATCAACTATATTATCAATATATCAGAAAAAGGAAAAAACCAATTCCGCTTGATGTCATCATTCCAGTGGTTCATGGCTATGGGGTAGAAGATGGAACGCTTGCGGGAATGTTGGAATTATTAGAAGTCCCCTATTCATCTAGTAGACTGATTCCATCTGCAGTCCTTCAAGATAAAGCGGTAACCAAAGCGGTTTTAAAAGAAAGACAATATCCTGTTTTACCATCAAAAACGTATTACGAATATGAAAGCATACCTTATGAAGAAATAAAATACCCTGTGATTGTAAAACCAGCTTATCTTGGTTCTAGTATTGGTATTCAAGTAGCTAAGAATGAACCAGAATTACAAACTGCTGTAGAAGAAGCGTATCATTATACGGATAAAATTATCATTGAATATGCTCTAACAGATTACAAAGAATACAACTGTGCAGTCATCAAAGATCATCAACAATGCATTGCATCTGTGATTGAAGAGGTCAAACATGAAGAAGACATATTATCTTTTGTTGAAAAATATGAAAAAGATTTAAGTAAATTAGAATCTTCTTCAAATCGGATTATCCCTGCTTTTTTACCAGAAACACTAGAACAAACTATTAAAGAAACTTCAATCAATCTCTATCAGTATTTAGATTTAAATGGAGTAGTCCGAATCGATTATTTGTATGACAATCAAACAGGTAAACTTTACGTCAATGAGGTCAATAATATTCCTGGTTCTCTTTCTTTTTATTTATTTGAACCAATGGGCATCTCATTTGAAAAGTTAACCCAAATCTTAATCACAAATGCGATTTTAACTAAGCATAGCACGGATCAAAAGAAAACAACATTTGATTCTAATGTGTTTAACAAAAAATCACTAAAACTAGGTGCGAAATAAATGCAATTTATATATATCTATGATATAATACAACTATATCATAGATATTGCTGACGTAGCACAATAGGTAGTGCACCTCCATGGTAAGGAGGAGGTCGCTGGTTCGACTCCAGTCGTCAGCACCATTTGGATGCAAAGACTTTAATACAGTGTTATTAAAGTTTTTTATTTTTTTAACAATACATGAAAAATGCAAAATTTAAATATATAAAAATTTTATATGATATAATTTATATAAAAAGAGGTAAAATATGAAAAAGACAATTTTAGTAATTATATGTATTGTAAGCATATTATTTTTAGTATCACCTACAATTTGTTATTTTTTAGATTTAATTTATACTTTTGAAGAGGTATTTGCCATTTTACCATTCATGATATTAGGAATTATTGGTACTGTTTTTAGTTTAAAAAAGTTATTTGAATAAGAGTAATAATAAAAAATAGGTAAAACGAAATATTCAAAAACATAAACAATGGCAAAAAGTTAGCAAACACCTAAAAATATGTTTACTAACTTTTTTATTATATTTATAGAAAAAGAATAGAACATAGTTTTAAAAAGCAAAAATTGGATAATGCAATTCTTGATTTGATATAACAAAATTTTTGTTTACATAGTTTTAGTATGCTATAGCTAAATCAAGTCAAAGCATATGTTTATATTACAAAACTTGATTTAATTATTGATAATGAGTACTTCATACTATGATAAACTCTAAAAGAAGTAGAAAAGATGCAAGCATCTTTGTTCCTCATACTTCAGATAAAAGGGCTGTTTTTGAAATAACGGAAGAAATATAACATATACTTATGCAAGTGATTTATTTAAAAACCTAAACGTAGTAAGTTATTATATTAACAATAATCAAATAGATGTAAATTACACAAATGAAACAATAACTACAACTAGTAATGAAACACTTTATACTGGTCGCATTAAAGAAGTAACATATACAAATAACATCACTAAAATAGAAGGATATGCAAATAGTGTCTTAGTATATAGTGAAGAAAACTATTATGATGAGTTTAATCAATTAATTGCTCAATTGGTATATGCCAATAACTGCAATTATATGTATGAATGTGGATATGATACAAGAGGTAATATAATAGGGTTCTATTTACAAAACCAAACATTAAATGAAACGATAAATTCATGTGAATTTACTTATAATATAAATAATGAACTGGTAACAGCCACAATAAATGGTGTAACCTATAATATGACTTATTCAAGTATAGGACTTCCAGATTCTTATTTAGGAAGGAATATAACATATTATATGAATCAAATCACTAGTATTATAAAAGGTAATTCTACAGTATATTATTCATATAATGCAAATGGCATAAGAACATACAAAGAAGTATTAACACCTAATGAAACAAATACTACATCATACATATTAGAAGGAAACAAAATAATATGTGAAATAATTGATGGTAGAGATACAGATGAATTAAATTACTATTATGATTTTAATGATAATATTGTAGGTTTTACTTATCATGATACGAAATACTTATATTTAAAGAATCTTCAAAATGATGTAATCGGAATAGTTGATGAAACAGGAAGTATTGTGGTAAAATATTACTATGATGGATATGGAACAATTATTGATAATGTTGATACATCAGGAATAGATTTAGCACATATTAATCCATTTAGATACAGAAGCTATTATCAAGATGATGAAACTGGATGGTATTATTTAAATTCAAGATATTATGATCCATTAACTAAAAGATTCATTACAATGGATGATATAAGTTATCTTGGTGCTAGTGGTACAGTACTTAGCTATAATTTATTCAGTTATTGTGAGAATAATCCTGTTAATAATGGAGATTATGATGGAATATGGTTAGAGTGTGTCGTATGTGGAGTTGCATCTGCGGCAGTTTTTGGGACATTGGCTTTTATAACATGTCGAATTTTGGCACTAGATAATAAGACAACTGCAATTGTGACAGCGACTTTTGCAGGATTGGGCGGAATAATTGGCGCTGCATTAGGTCCTAAATTTTTAGCCAAAAATTCAAAAAAATTGTTGAATGCTATTAATAAGATTGAAAAAAGAAATTCTCAATTAAAGGATTTGGACCAAATTTAGATGGAAATATATTTGGTATAAATATAAGCGATACTTTAATAATAATGTTACATGCTCCTCATCCTAAAACTGGAGAATGTTTTTTCCATATTCAAGTTGAAGTAAAAATAGGCAAAACACAAAGACCTTTGTGGAAATATCCATTGCTATACGTGAATCCACTAACATGGGAGAAAAAGAAATAATGACTAATGAATATAATCTATTATTATCAAAGGAAGAAGAAATTGAAAATTTCACTCAAATATTGGAGACTTTTACAAAAGTAAATGATTATGTCATAATTTTTAGATTAATATCCCCAATATATACGTATAAGTCTGTTAAGAAAAATTATGGAAATTTTAATTTTTTATATTTTGATAAAAGAAAATTTAAAAGTAAATTGCCAGAATTATTTGTTTTATTAAATAATGAATGTGAATTAAACATAATATTAGATGATTGGCCTTGTTTTACAATAGAAAAAAAGTTTTTATACTTCATAAAAAAAGAGAATTTTCAAATTGATAAATTTAATAATCTAGAAATATACAATATTTTAGAAAAAAGTGAAAATATCGATATGATAATCGAAAATTCAGAAAATTCAGATTTTTACTATGATTTAATTATAAATATAAAAAACTCTAATTATAATCCTATAAAAATTTTTAAAATTTCTCAAATAATTAATGAGTGGGATCCAATAAAAGTATTGATACATACGCCTATGGATGAATATAATGATGAGACATTTGAAATTTCTAATAAATATGTAAATGATGTAAATGAATTATCTAAGATAATACATAATGTATTTAAAATGAATTTTGGAGAAACATTTAATTATTCATTACAGGATTGCTATATGATTGCTGAAAAAATTATTAACAATATTCAAAATATTTGACAATATAATATGATTAAAAATATAATATTTACTACCAAGCATCTATTGTATAATGGATAGGTTTAACTATATGTCTTAATTGTTAGAATTTAAATTAAAAAGAAAATCAGCACTTGCTAATCTGGCAATAATAATAAATCCGATAAATTACTTATATTTAATGATATTGATTTAATTGCTGAATGTGTTATTTCTAACTTAAAGAATATGGGAAAGATTCGGAAGAATAATAGGTAATTATAATTCTAATATAAAATCTAATGAATATAGAATTGCGATAAGATGTAGCACAAGTCTGTACGATTATTATTATGGAATTCCTATGTATGATTATCATTTTATAGTTCAGCATACTTTAATCTCATCAAGGATCCACTTGGGAATATCTCTAAAGTTATGTATCGTGGAAAAATGATAGGAGAATATATTTATGATGGATGGGGAAACTGTGAAGTAAAGGAATTATCAATATCGAATGATATAGATAGATGTGTATTATACTATAATCCATTTAGATATAAAGGATACTATTATGATGTAGAAACTGGGCTTTTCTATTGTAACTCTAGATATTATTCGCCTGAATTATGTTGTTGGATTTCACCCGATTCAATCGAATATCTTGACCCTGAATCAGTAAATGGATTAAATTTGTATTGCTATTGCTTTAATAATCCTATTAATTATGCCGATCCTAATGGTCACTTTCCATGGTTAATTTTAGTTACATTGTTATTGTTTACACCAGTGGGAGGGATTGTAACTCAAGCAGCCGCTTCTACTATTGGTTATGTAGTAACTACTGGATGGGCAGTAGGAGATTTAATATTTAATAATGGAGACGGCGCGTGGTCAGATATGTGTAGCATTAAATGGAATCTATTTAATACAGATGAAAACAAAGTAATGGTCTCAAACAATGTATCTTTTTATAAGGGGGTTCCAGTGTTTCAAATTAGCGGAATGGGAGGATCAATGTCTTTAGGTGCAATTTTTATTGATAAAAGTCAAGGTGTTGAAGTGCTAAATCATGAGAGAGGTCATAATACACAATTAATGTCTATGGGGCTAGGTAATTATCTCATTCAAATAGGTATACCATCAGTATGGAAAAATGGAGATGAGACACCTTGGGAACTATCTGCAAGTATGTTAGGTGGTTCGGATTTAGCTAATGGTTATTCAGAAGAGCAAAAAAGGAAGGCTCGTAATTATTATATAAGAGCTATGATTCCGATTGTGAATATTTATAATATATTTCAATACATATTTTATTAATTAAATTATTTGAAAAATGTAAAAAGTTAAAGGAGAGTAAAATGAAAAAGTTAGTATTTATATTATTGTCTGTATTCTTTTTGAGCATTCTAACTTCATGTGCATATAAGGGATATTCTGGTGATCATTTAGACTTATATACAGTAGCTATAAATAGTGTGTTATGGCTAAATGGACATTCTTGGGGTGCTGATTTTGAGTGTGACCCCCAAATAGAAATAATAGATGAAGATATATATGGTAGAAAAATGTTTACATATTATGAAAAATATTATAGTGGTGCAGATATATCATTTTCAGCTTTGATAATTTGCCAAGATTTAAATGAAAAAGAAGTGTTTTATTATGAAGATATAAATTATATTGTTAAAGAACAAGTTATATATGCACAAAACCTCAAAGAATTTGATGATGAAGAAATTGAACAGTTAAAATTAATTAATGATTGGAATAAGGAAATTAATCATGATAAATGTATAAAAAAAGAATTGACAAAAAGTAAATTAGATATTCCTAATGAAAAAGAAATAGAAAAAGAAATAATTTATAATTTTGATTTAGTTAAGGGACAATATTCGTTGTTTATGGATTTTTTAACAAGTGACTCAGATAATTCAAACTATATAATATATGGATATATACAAAAAAATGATGGGGAGGATATTTATTTTGTTGGTTTAATTGAAACTCAAAAAGACGTTTTTAAAAAATTAAATATTATTGTTCCTTCAAATGTATATGATTACAAAACAGAATTTATAGAATTTAAAGAAATGAATAATTGGAAATAAATAAAAAAACAAATTTTCATCATAAGAGTATATAAAATGTCTTAAAAATTTTAATAGATTTTGCATATTTAGAAAGAACATAAGGAAAATATTATTTTATAATATTTCTCCAGATGTTTTATATATGCAAATGAGTACCAATTAAATTACTAACAACTATAATTATAGTGAGGTTATTATGAGGATGCTTGTAATAAACCAGTCGAAACGAATCTATATTATTGTCAAACAAGATATTACAATCCTGAATGGGGATGCTTCTTAAGTCTTGATGATATTGAATATCTTGACCCTGAATCAGTAAATGGATTAAATTTGTATTGCTATTGTTTAAATGATCCGGTTAATTATTGCGATCCTTTAGGGCATTTTGCAATTAGTACTTTAATTATATTAGGATTGATCGCAGTTGGAGCAATTGTTGGTGGAACTGTCGCAGGTGTTAATAGTTATAATAATGGAAACACAGGCTGGGAACTAGCTGGAGATATTTTTGTAGGAGCTTTAATTGGAGGTATCTTTGGATATTTTGCTGCTCCTGGCATCGCAGCTATGTTATCTTCGACAGGAACAATTGGAGACACACTTGTATTTGCTGGAGGAATGGGTTCTGCAGGTGCGGGGATTGCAATTAGTTTTGTAGGACAATTGGCTTTGGCTGGATCAATTGTTTCTATAGGTGCATTATCTGCTATAGCAAGTACAATAATGTTTTATGATGGTAGATGTCCTGGAGATGATCCAACAAAAGCTCCGGATGGGTTTGAATGGAGAGGTAATGGTAAACCAGGAAGTTCACAAGGAAACTGGTATAATCCATCTACAGGTGAAATACTACATCCGGATTTAAATCACCCACAACCTATTGGTCCGCATTGGGATTTTAGAGATATTTTAAGACAATGGTGGAGAATCTTTAAAAATGGCAAGTTTCCAAAATAGGAGGTTTTGATATGAACGATTGGAGATTAACAGGACAAGAAGAATATTTATTAAATGTAGAATTGAAAAAAGTAAATCAACAAGGAATTAAAAACAAAAACGATTTATGGCATGAACATTGTGAATTTTGTATGGAAACTATTTCAAATAAATATGAACAAGATGTTTATTCTACAATAGATGAATATCGTTGGATTTGCAAAAAATGTTTTAATGATTTTAAAGAAAAATTTAGATGGGTAATAAAAAAATAAGAAATTAATAAAAAATTAAATTAATATAACTTTTTCTGTACATTAATGTGTCTATACTATTAAGGATAGACACATTTTTTCTTTTTAATCATAACAAAAGCATAGTATAAGTGAGAAAGTTTTTTTATTATAATAAGATATTTAAGAATATAGCTAATTTTAATGTGTTTTCGTAAACAGAATAAGAAGTTAATCTCTTTGTATTACAAATCAAGTTTACGTTAGAAGTTTCACAACTGGGATACCTAGCTTATGATTTATAAATAAATAGTTGAATGGTAATATTAGTGAATTAGGTTCAATTTAAATACAAACGATTATTTTGGAAGAATATGAAAGACCTCATAACTTTAAAATTGTAGAAGTCTATATTGATAGTGAATATTTAGGTCTTGACCTTAATAGATTATGATTCTAGAGGTTATTACAAGATATTGAAAATAAAAAAATAAATCTGTGATTGTAAAAGATTTAACAAAAAACATTAATAGAGAAGAATTTTTAACTAAACTGATTGAAAGAAAAAAAGAAGAATAACATGATTGTCAAATCATTAGAATACCACTCAGGAAAGTTGACGAATATTACAAATAATGGTATAATGACAAATATAGAATATGATAACTATGGTAATATCATACAAACCCATCTAGCAAGTATTACATATAACGATAGAAATTTAATGGAAGCATATAAGATAAATGACCATGAGGTATATACATTCGATTATAACTATCAAGGAAATCGGTATAAAAAACAAAAAGAAGCAGAATATACAGTCAATTATTACTTAGATGGTTCTAAAATGATAGGAGAAGACGTAGTAGATACCCACCAACAAATCATTAGAAAGTTTAGATATTTTTATGATGAGGAAGGAATATGTGGTATCAACTATATTATAGGGGATGAGGATCATTACTTTAATCTCATCAAGGATCCACTTGGGAATATCTCTAAAGTTATGTATCGTGGAAAAATGATAGGAGAATATATTTATGATGGATGGGGAAACTGTGAAGTAAAGGAATTATCAATATCGAATGATATAGATAGATGTGTATTATACTATAATCCATTTAGATATAAAGGATACTATTATGATGTAGAAACGAATCTATATTATTGTCAAACAAGATACTACAGTCCTGAACTTTGCAGATTCATTCAACCAGCAGAGGTAACAACTTTAAACCCATCTAGTATTAATGGACTTAACTTATATAGTTATGCAAACAATAACCCAATTGGAATTGCTTATAGTAGCGCTTGTGTTGGCGGAACATCTAGTGGTGGAATGGCTGGTTCCGCAAGTGGAACATTCAGTACTATTGGTGGAAGTGTAATTAGCGGAACAAAAATTAGTGGTTTTGGTTCGTTAGGTGAATCAAGTTTAGGTAGTATAAATTGGCCAAAGGCAAATTCGGTTGTTATGACACACTATACTACTTCATTGATTGAAAATGCATTTATTGGATCTTTCTTTGGTAATATTTCTTATACTGTAACAACACAATTGAATGATTCGGAAATGTTTTATTCTTATAGTAATGTAGGTAACGGAGGATATAGTGCTGGTATTGGAATGAATTTAGGAAATTGGTATGGAATTAGCGCTTATGTTTCATCAAACATTGGGTTTGGTACTAGTATGCAATTGACACCATGGATTACTTATGGAGCAGAAATTAGTTTGCAAGATGGTATTTCTTTCTCATTTGGTACAATTTCTGGTAATACTACTCAAGAAATTACTGCAAATGTAGGTTGGGGCACTATTGCTGGAGCATACCTTGTATGTGCAGGAATTGCAGCAATACCAATGCCGGGCGCTAGAGTGCTTGCGGGTGCTGCGGCCTGTGTAATATTATTGATTGATATTTTTAACTAAATAGGGAGGAAATTATGGATAATAGAATAGTTGATGGAATGAAAAAAGAAGGCAAACCATTTAGAAATATTATGCTTTTGGGATATATTTTTGCAATATTAATGCCTTTGTCTATTTAATTAATAACGATAAATATAGTGATAAAGATATTATTTTGTTCGCAATTGTAGGGTTTATGTTTGGAACAATCGGCTTATATGGATGGCTATATGCTATTAAATATAGAGTTGAGTTTGATAATGAAAGAATTTATTTAAAAACTTTATTTAAAAAGATAGAGCTTAATATATATGATGTTAAAAAATATACATGTAACAGATATAGGAAATCTGTATTTTATCAATTTAATTTATTCATAAAAGACAAAAAAGTTTTAATTAATACAAGATATAAAGATGAGTTTGAGAAAATATTAAAAGATAATAAAGTCGAACAAATAATTAAATAATTGTAAACAGGATAAGACGTGCTTCACTTTGCATCACTTAGTCTTGCATGTCACCTGTTTTAACTGGGATACCCAGCTTAAAATTATAATGGTAAGGAGGCGATGATATGATAGAATCTATTTTGTATAAGACTGCTATATATTGTAGATTATCTTTAGATGATGGATCTTTAGGAGAATCAGGTAGTATTCAAACACAAAAGATGATGCTAGAAAAATATTGTCGTGATAATAACTTTACTATTAAAGAAGTTTATATTGATGATGGTTATTCAGGATTAAATTTTGATAGACTAGCATTTAAAAGATTAATCGCAGATATTGAATCAGGAAAGATAAATTTAGTAATTACAAAAGACTTATCTAGACTTGGAAGAGATTATTTATAAACTGGATATTATACTGAACAATACTTTCCTTAACTGATATAACTAGTTTTATAAATAGTTATGGAATATTTGTTGCATTTATAGTTGGTGGTTATTTAATGAATTTATTTACATTTACTCTAATTAATAAAAAATGGAATGATTTAGAAAAGTTTTAATTAAAATTGGACTTAGACAAAACAATTTAATATTGTTAAGGGGTGTTTCATCAAAAAGATGATAATGCCCTTTTTTATTAAGATATATTTATAGAATAAAATAGTGAAAAATGATATAATAAAAGAAAGATAAATTGTAATTTGTGGGTGGTCTGAAACATGAAAAAAACAGATTTTATAGAAAAATGGATTGATATATTTGGAAAAGAATTAAAAAATGAAGATTATAATTATTTGTGGGAAGCTTTCTTTTTAAAAACCAAAGAAAAATTTTTGTCTGGTATTAACGCAAAAAAAGAATTTTTTAAAATGGATAGAAAAGGTGCACTATGTATAGAAATGTGGTTTGATGATGAAACTCAAGAATATGATGTTAAATATTATGATGAAGAAATATCTAATGGAGAGGGTATCATTCCAGAACTATTTATAGTCAGTAAAGACTGGAGTTGGTCTTATGTTTGTTCTCATGAAGATGATGATGCAGAGAACGGACCGTTCTTTATAAATAATGAAAATAGATAAATTCCAATTTAGAGAATAGATTTAGACATTTAGAATATGCTAGAAAGGAAATAAATATATGATACCAATTCCTAAACATTTAAAAAAAATAGCAACTAAAATAAAAGAAAAAAATGAAAGTTTAACAATGCATATATGCTGTCAATGTGGTTGTGATGATTTTGTTTTTTTAAAGAATATATCAAAAAAAACTGTGTTAACGAATGAACAGAAAAAATTAATTAAAGCATCGGAAAAATGGTGGTGGACTGAATATTATCCATTGATTGGAGCCCCTAATCGTGCTGTTTTTTATGAATATCCTGAATTAGGATATAAAGAAATATTTATATATAATGAAAGAGAAACTGAAAATAGAAAATTTGACAAGGAAATTGATAAAGAAAGAATAGTTCGCTATTTTAAATTAAATTATGGAGAATTTCCTTTGGACCAAAAAGAAATCAATCAAATAAATCCTATTGATTATACTACTATTATTAAAGTGAAATGTTCAAAGTGTGGTAAAGAACATCTTCTTTTTGATAATCGTATTCATGGATGTGATTCAGCAGATTTTGATTTAAATAAAAGGGTAAACTATGAATTCATTGAAAAAGTTTTTAATAAAAATATAGGTAAGTCATATAAAGTAGAAATTTTAATAAAGAATTATTGGGATTTTGATGATGTAGAGAGTAATGGGAATGAGGGCTTAACTGAAGATGATTATTCAATTTTATTTGGATATATTTCGATTAAAGCTATTAATGAAGATAATAAAAAAATAAAGGTATATAGTGAAGAACTAGGATAATATTAAAATTTCAATTTATGGAGGAATTCATTTTAAATGATAATATTATTTTTATAAAAACAACTTCTTAGATATAGAAAATTTCGGGAATATCAACTCTATTAGGAAAGAAAAATAATTTAAAAGAAACGAAAAGATTTTTAAAAGAAATTCATTTAGAAATTGAAAAACATAGTGTATATGAGTTATATAGTTATTGTATAGCATAAATGGGCTATTGATATCATTTCTATCAAAGTATGTGTAAAATAAATATAAAGAAGGATATAACCATGTACAAACAAAAACTAATACATAAATTTATATATTATATATGTATATTCACTAACCATAAAATACCTAAAGAAAAAATAATCCAAATAGCAAATGATGAAATCAAATGCTTGACAGAAGAAGAATTTTATCTGAAAAGATTAGTCAATGCCTTTAACTATGTATTAAATAATGTGAATCAAACATTAAATGGTGACATAGTTAACCAACTTTATTTTTTATTGACTAATCAGTTATTAGATGAAAAGATATTAAAAGAATTGGTATGTGTATATTATGAAAACTATGATAATTCAGCACATTACATAGCATCACTCTTACATTTATTCATTATTCATAATATAAAACAAGAAAGTATTGAGTTTGCATTTCTCATTTCTAATTATGTAATGATGAAGAAAAACAAAGGGATACTTATACCATATGAGTATGTGCATCTATATTATCAACGTGCAATAGATACAAATCAATTATCTGACTTAATAAGAGTATTTTTTGATATTGAATATGTAAAAGACAATAGTCTTCCATGTCAATATTCTAGAAATGAAATCATAGAAATGATAAAGAGCATAAAAGATGAATTAATAGATACATATGGTGTAAAGAGATTATATTTATTTGGATCTTATGCCAAAGGAACAAATCACCAAAATAGTGATGTTGATTTTCTAGTCATTTTGAATGAAGAACTACTGAATACGGAAAGACTAGAATTAAAAGATAATTTAGAAAAAAGGTTAGCGTGCAGTATAGATATACTTGATTTTACATTTGCCCTAGATACTTTAGGCGAAAATGAAATGGAACATGTTATCACATTAATATAAAAAAGATAAGCCTATATATGAAATTTTTTGGTTCATTTTATAGGCTTTTTTATTTAGAAAAGGAAATGCTATTATGAATATATAATATATATATGAAGTTGTTATTTAGATACTTAAACCTAAATCCTTGACAGAAAGAAAAGAAATGTTATAATACAAATTAAAATAAATAAAGTAGGAGAAATCGATATGATCAATACAAAAAGTTTTATAGAACAAAGTCAGTATGCGCATAAAGAAGTAAAAATAGATCCAAAAGATGATGCGACAGGGGATTGGCTGAATAAAAAAGTATATCAAGAAAAGATACTATTCACACCAAGTGATAGACAGTCTCTTCAATTTTATGGTCCTTGTACAGTAGAATATAGTTCGGATAAAGGATATTTTCAAGAAGGTAGTGTGGTGTTAACAACCAATACAGATATTGAAAATACATGCCAAAGTCCTTTTTCTAGACCCACTTGTTCTATGCAAATCCAACTGCCTAAATTAGACTTATCCACATATAACCGGATTTCGGTTTGGATATATCCAGAAGCAGTAGGATTTCAAAATTTCTATTTTCACCTTTCCATTGGCAATAAAGGTAAAGAATGTTCTCATGCACCAAGTTTAGTGGCTAATGAGTGGAATAGAGTCATGTGGGAAATCAATGATGTAGAGCGAGACTGTGTAGAACAAATGAGAATTACACCTTTCTTAATGGGATGCCCACCAGAAGCAGAACCTATTCTCCGTGTATATCTAGATAGGATAGTTGCAGAACAAGTAGATCCAGAATATGAAAAAGGTTGGAAACTAGACAACCGGATTGCATATAGCCATAGTGGATATTATTCACATGCCCAAAAGATAGCCCTAACACAAGGTATTCAGGTAAATACATTTTCCATACGAAATGAACAACATCAAACAGTGTGGGAAGGACCTGTTCAAAATATTCAGGTAGATTGGGGGACATATCATCAACTTGATTTTTCTTCTTTTAACCAAGAAGGAGTTTATTATTTACAAGTAGAGAATCGAAAAACAGAACTGTTTGAAATTAGTGATACTCCTTATGCTAGTGCTATATGGAAAAGCATGCAATTTTTACGAATGCTTAGATGTGGTGAAGACGTTGCGGGAGTGCATAGTGCTTGTCATTTGCACTGTAAAACAGTACATCCAGATGGTAGAATGGTACCTAATCATGGTGGATGGCATGATGCTGGAGATGTCTCACAATTTGAAATTTGTACCGCTGAAATGGCTCATGCGATTTTAGATTTAGCGGAGACCTATAAAGAAAGTGATCCCGCATTAAGTAATCGCCTTTTAGAAGAGGCAAAGGTGGGCATTAACTGGTTACTTCGAACTCGGTTTGGTGATGGTATGCGTGCTATGGCTGTTGGATATGTAATATGGAGATCCAATATTTTAACTAAGGAAAACAAAGCAGTCGAAAATAATGTTGCAGAAAATGGTCCATTTGAAAATTTCTGTGCTGCAGCTGCCGAAGCGGTTGCCGCAAGATTATTCCAACAAGAAGACCTCGTATTTGCGAATTGGTGTCTAAGGGTTGCTAAAGAAGATTTTGAATTTGCCAAAATAGGTTATGAGCAAGGCATATATACCAAACGATGGGGAACCAATATTGATGCACAGGTTTGTGGTGAAGCTATGCTTGCTGCAGCTGAGTTATATATAATTACACAAGACGAGCAATATATAGAGCTAGCAAGTAAGTATGGTGATATTGTATTAGCTTGTCAACAAAGTGAATATCCAAACTGGAAAACACCCATCAGAGGCTTTTTCTATGAAGACCCCAAACACACAAAGATATTGACATATGAACATAGAGGACATGAACAAACCCCAGTACAAGGCTTAGCGAGATTATATGAAGTTGCACCCCATCATGCCAATGCCGAAAAATGGAAAGAAGGATTATTATTGTATAAAGAATATGTCATGGCAACCATTGATATCACAGCTCCTTATGGATTGCTTCCTGCTCATATTTACGACATCAATAAATTAAATGTAGAACGTTTTACCATTCCCGCAAGTCATGGCACAAAAGAAGAAGGTATGGAAAACTTAAAAGAACAAGCAAGACAGGGTATAGCATTAGATCAAGACGTATATCTTAGAATCTTTCCAATCGCAGTACAAAGAAGGGGATTTCATGCAACGCTGCTAAGTAAAACTAAGGCAGTCAGTATGATTGCTAGGGTACTAGGTGATGAAAAATTATATCAAATCGCAATTGATCAACTAGAATGGATATTAGGAAAAAATCCATTTGCTGCTTCTACAATGTACGGGGAAGGGCATCATTGCCATCCGCTATATGTAGCCTTTTCAAAACAAATCGTAGGTGCTCTACCAGTAGGTATACAAACCAAAGGATATGATGATGAACCTTACTGGCCTACGATAACCAACGCGGTGTTCAAAGAAATCTGGGGTCATACTACAGGTAAATTTTTGTGGGTACTAGCCGATTTAAAAAGGAGATAAGTATATGGATACCATGGAATGTATATATCAAAGAAGAAGTATTCGAAAATTTAAGGAAGACCCTATTGATGAGGGGATCATTGATCAATTGTTACAAGCAGCCATGGCCGCTCCTAGTGCGTGCAATAAACAACCTTGGGCATTTTATGTGGTCCAAAATCGGGATAAAAAAGAAGAATTAAGAAAGATTTCCAAATATTCCAATCATCAAGCACCACTTGCAATTGTTGTTTGCGGCAATACCAAACGTTCCCTTTCTACAAAAGCAAATGACTTTTGGATTCAAGATTGTTCTAGCGCCATTGAAAATATATTGCTTGCGAGTACAGCCTTAGGACTAGGAAGTCTTTGGTGTGGTATATATCCAGTAAAACGTTCAGTAAAAAGGACTAAAATGATACTAGACTTACCAAAAGAAATGATACCTCTTGGACTTATTTATATCGGATATCCTAATGAAGTTAAACCACCTAGAACACAGTATGATCCTTCTTTTGTGTATCGATTGTTATAATGGGATAGGATATTAAAAAGGCAAGGTCTACACATAAAGTGTAGACTTTTTGTTTGTTCTTGAATCAAAATAGCCAAAAGATTTTCAATCATTTTACTCTTTATATAGTTTGACTATTGTTTTTATTTGTAGTATAATAAAAAAATAATAGAATGATTTGTAGAAAAATGCAAAAACGAAGGAGCAATATATGAACATCAAGATGACAATCGTATTTTCCAATGAATGGATATTAGCACACCGAAATGACGATATACTACCCATTGCATGGATTGAGCACCATATACAACAAAAGTGTCCTTTACCAGTAAAAGTGGAAAAAACAGATTTAGTCTCTATGGATTTTATGATTGAAACAGAAGAAATAGGTCCTCAATTGGAAACTTTTATCCAAAATCTCCTACAAGAAAGATATAGCGTAAGAGAGCCTATTTATACTGTAGAATATACACCAATTCCACTTGACGGAGTTCAGTCTAAGTACAATATTGAAAAAGTGGCCCAATTATTCGAGGAAAATCAAGAAAAGACAAAAGAATCTAGGTCAGTAGATGAAATACTTACTAGGATAGATCAATTAATTGGAGCAGAAGAATACAAAGGCTTAATGCATGAAATTGCAAAAGTAGCTCCACAAATTATTCATAATCAAACCTTTGATACCTTTCTTTATCAAAGTTATATTTTTTCAATTAATGATGGATATGGTCTAACTTCGTATTTGTCTCTTTTTGCAAAACTAGTAGACGCATTAGGTTTACAACCCATGTTTATTCATGATCCTATTTTGGAAATCAAGTTAGAAGCACCAAAAGGAGAAACATTAGAACCCTTCGCATATGCAATGGAACAAATTGCTAAAGGAAAAAGGGAAAAGGGCAGAATCCTTTGCATTGATATGAGTGAGTGGATGAATGAAACCAACCACAGGGCCTTTAAATATTTCTTACAAACCTTAGAAAATGAACTGAGATCATATATTGTGATTTTTAGAATCCCTTTTGTGGATAAAGAAATTTTAGCTAAAATTCGGTATAGTTTAAATGATTTATTATTTGTTAGAGATATATCTTTTCAACCTTTTACCAATGAAGAATTGCAAATTTTTGCATTATCAGAAATTAGGAAGTATGGATTTGAAGTACAAGATCAAGCATGGTCCTATTTTCATGAACGCATTACGGAAGAAAAAAGTGATGGTAAGTTTTATGGCTTAAATACAGTTCAAAAAGTAGTACGCGAATTGCTATATAAGAAACAATTATCTAATGTTAATCAGAATGAAAATCACTTTATCATTGAAGCGCCCGATACACGATTGTTGTGTAATGATTTGAAAATGGGGGGAGCATCAGCGATGGAGTTATTAGATGAATTGATTGGTGGAAAACAAATTAAAGCAAGTATTGAAGAAATTATTACTCAAATTGAATTTGCCAAACAAAATAAATCTGTCGATATGCCTTGTATTCATATGCGCTTTTTAGGAAACCCTGGAACAGGAAAAACCACTGTCGCAAGGCTGATTGGCAAAATCTTAAAAGAAAAAGGAATCCTTCGAGTAGGTAATTTTTATGAATATTCAGGAAGAGATTTTTGTGGTAGATATGTTGGAGAAACTGCTCCTAAAACAGCAAGTATGTGTAGAGATGCATATGGATCAGTTTTATTCATTGATGAGGCTTATGCATTATATCGCAGTACAGATAATGATAAAGACTATGGAAGAGAAGCACTAGATACACTGATTGCGGAAATGGAAAATCATCGTTCTGATTTATTGGTGATTATGGCTGGATACACAGAGGATATGGATCAATTGATGAAAGCTAATGTGGGGCTTGCGAGTAGGATGCCTTATCAAATTGATTTTCCTAATTTTACGAAAGATGATTTACAAGCCATTTTTGTATCGATGGTGAAAAAGAAATTTGCTTACCATGAATCTCTATTTCAAGCCTCCAAAGCCTATTTTGATCAGTTATCAGATGAAATGCTTCAGTCCAAAGAATTTAGCAATGGTCGGTTTGTGCGCAATTTATTTGAAAGAACGTGGGCGAAGGCCGCAATGCGCTGTCAATTAGAAAAAAAAGATAGCCTTATTCTTGAAAAAGATGATTTTATTCGTTCCACTTCAGAAAGTGAATTTAAAACAATGATGGCCAAAAAAGAACGGTATGGCTTTTATTAAAAGGGAGAAAACATATGATAGATGAAAATAAAAAGCGGCAAGCAAAAACAACCTTTACAGTTGTATGTAAGGCACTAGATGCATTTGAGCTAGATTATCGTCATCATGAAGATACGTTAAAAGCGGTATTTCGTTATGAGGCAGAACAAACAACTTTTGATGTACAAATTCAAATCGATAGCAATCGAAGCCTCATTTTAGTGCATTCACCTCAAAACATTCTCATTCCTTATGAAAAACGTAAAATGATGGCAGGAGCCATTACAGCTATCAATTATACACTGAATATTGGTGGATTTGACTATGATTTTACAACAGGTAAAATGTATTTTCGCGCTGTAACACCTTTTCAAAATAGCATCATTGGACTTGAAACTATTCAGGATTTACTCGCAACTGTAGTCAATACAGTAGAAAAGTATAGTCCTAAAATAATTCAATTGGTAGATGGTGTAATATCCTTACAAGACTTCATGATGCAACTAGAAAGTGAGGAGATATAGATGAATCTAGATATCAAATCCAAACCAGCTAAAGTCGTCTATCAAACAATGCTATATGCATTAGAAGATAGAAAATGGCAATATCATGCTGATGAAGAAAATCAAAGAGTGGCTTTTTCGGTGAGTAGCAATCAAATACATATGCAATTTTTAATGAGCGCAGAAACAGAAGGACAATATATATCACTTCTTTCTTTTTTTCCGTTTTGTATAGATGAACACAAAAAAGTAGAAGTCGCACTAGCTACATCGTATATCAATTATTCTTTAATCAATGGCCATTTTGATATGGATTTAAATGAAGGAAGAGTATTATTTAGAGTGACATGCATTTTTGATGGTAGCCTACTTTCAAAAGATGTCATTCAATATATGATAGATTGCGCTTGTAGTACAGTAAATAGGTATCACCCTTTGTTATTTCAAATGAATGCAGGAACAATAACAGTGGATGATCTCATCACATTTATTCATCAAAATTAATAGATAAGGAGAAATAGGATGGCAAGAACATACGATGAAAAATTTAGCCCAATGTATGCATTAGATAGAAACACAGTCAATATTTTTGGTCCCATTGATACAGCGATGGCAGAAATGGTGATTAGTCAGTTACAGTATTTGGATAATAAGTTCAAAACCAAAGATATTCCGTTAGAAGATAGAGTGATAACCATACAGATTAATAGTCCTGGGGGAAGTATATCCGATGGACTAGCGATTTATGACACGATGAATTATATTGATGCTAAAATTGTAACTGTTGGATTAGGTCTTGCGGCAAGTATGGGTGCATTTCTATTATCAGCAGGTACAAAAGGAATGCGAATGGCAACTGAAAATTGTGAAATATTGATTCATCAACCTTTAGGAGGAGCGCAAGGACAAGCTTCAGATATTATTCTTGTCGCTGATCATTTGAAAAAAACAAGAGATAGGTTGAACCGCATTCTATCCGAAAATACAGGACAATCTATTCAAACCATCCAAAAAGACACCGATCGAGACTACATTATGACTGCGGTTGAAGCCCACCAATATGGATTAATTGATAAGGTTATTTTATCGAAAAGAAAATAATGATTGTCCAAAAAAAACACTTTACTTATACGTAAAGTGTTTTTAGTATAAATAGGAAAAAATGAATAAACAATAAAAGAAAAAACAAAATTGAAATGTGAAGTTATTCTAAAAGATTTAAAAATAAATCTTACTTTAAAATCATTTGTTTTACAAAATTTGGAAATTATAGTATAATACATAATGGAGTAATAATGGGTGAAACATGAAAAAGCAATGGACTGAAAATCAAAATATAAACCGTGTGCTTCATCAAATGAAAGAGATGTTGAAAGACAAGAAAGTGCTTTTGGCTTGCTCAACAGGTGTTGATTCAATGGTGCTACTTCATCTTCTTGGTTTGATAAAAGCAAAAGAAGATATTGTTGTTGTACATATCAATCATCAAAAACGTCTTGCCTCTATAGAAGAAGAAGCGTTTATTCAAGCGTATGCTCAAAAATTAGGTATGATTTGTTATACACACAAACTGCCTCACTACGAAGGTAGTAACTTTCAAGAATGGGCACGAACATTAAGATATCAGCATTTTTATACCATTGCTAAACAAGAACACATTGATATGATTTTGCTTGCTCATCATGCGGATGACAACTTAGAAACCATTTTGATGCGATTGATTCGCTCTGCGTCACTAGAGGGATATGCAGGCATAAGAACATTATCGCATTACCAAGATTGTGTACTGTATCGACCGCTTTTAAGTATTACAAAAGATGAAATCTATACTTATGCAAAAGATAACCATATTACTTATTATGAAGATGCATCAAATGATACAGATGACTATATGAGAAATAGAATAAGACATCACGTCATCCCGCTTCTCAAACAAGAAAATCCCAATCTAACCAAAGCCATTGTCAATTATAGTACAACGCTTTTTCATGCATCAGATTATTTCGAAAAATTGGAAATAAATTTTATTAAAACATTGAATTTGGTTCATACTAATAATGATTATTTTGTAAAAATAAATATTGTCGATTTTGAACAATTGGATATATTTTTACAAGAACAAGTTTTATTTAGACTACTCAAGCCATTTGATTTATCAAAAGAGGCTATTCACAATATACAAAACCAAATGGCTTCATCAAAATCAAGAATAGTCTATCCAATCAACTTACAATTAAATTTTATCAAAGAATATGGGTATGTTATTTTGACTACAAGAAGCATTGAGAAAATGAAGTTTCATTGCACAATAGTAAAAGAGGGGACATATATTTTACCAGAAAATCGTAAGATAGAAGTAGGCAAAAATATTTGTACTTTTATCACATCCAAACAACAGTTGTGGTATAATAACCCTGGTTATCCGTTTATCATTCGAACAAGAGAAGACGGTGATAAAATCAAATTGAAATCAGGTACAAAAAGCATTAGTGATTATTTGACAGATTCAAAAGTACCGTATTTAGAAAGACAAAAAATATTATTATTATGTAATCAAAACAATTGTGTTGTAGCAGTACTTGGCTACACTAAAAAGTAACAAGGAGGAAAATTATGGCAGATATGAAAAAAACGCCTAAAAGACGTCTCATTGGAGACATCATTATTTTTGGTATTATTCTTGCAATTATCGCTACAGTGTTTGCGGGGTCATGCGTAGGATCAAGAGCTACTGAAATCAAAAAACGAGAAGAATTCTACGAAAAATTCTTCAATAGTGCATCTGATGGTGCAAAAGCTTATGAATGTGAATTAAAAGATGAAGAGTTAAGAGAAGCAATTTTAGCACCTGATAAGCTCAATATTAATAAAATCATATGGCGTGGGGCAACAGGTGATGGCAATGATTTTTATATTTTTACATTATATGAAAAGTCATCTTCTAATTGTATGGGAATTGCAGCAGAAGGCAAAGCCTATGCATTCCAAGGTACAGAACGAGATAGAGATTTAATTTTAGAAATTGTCAATCAAATTATTGCTAAAAATGAAGAAATCAAAGCAAGCAATGCTGAGTTAGGATTAACCAATCCACTTTATACAACGATTCAAATCAATCCTAAAGCAAACAAAACAGTTGATGTATTTAGTATTGTAATGATTGTTGCTACAGTACTTGTAGTAGGTATTGTTGCATTCTCCTTGCTCAGAAATGCCAAATCGAATAATCAAGCTTTTGACTTTGGAAGAAGTCGTGCTAAACTTGCAAAACGTTCAGGTGTAACATTTAAGGATGTAGCAGGTCTTGAAGAAGAAAAAGAAGAAATGGTAGAACTAGTAGATTTCTTAAAGAACCCTAAAAAATATTATGATATGGGTGCTAGAATTCCAAAAGGTGTATTATTATTAGGTAGTCCTGGTACAGGTAAAACCTTAATGGCAAGAGCAGTTGCTGGAGAAGCTGGAGTACCATTTTATACCATTTCAGGTTCTGATTTTGTTGAATTATATGTAGGTGTAGGTGCTAGCCGTGTAAGAGATATGTTTAAAACAGCAAAACAAAATGCACCATGTATTTTATTTATTGATGAAATTGATGCAGTAGGACGTCAACGTGGTGCTGGTCTTGGTGGTGGTCATGATGAAAGAGAACAAACACTCAATCAGTTACTTGTTGAAATGGATGGTTTTGCACCAAACTCAGGTGTTATTGTCATTGCTGCAACCAATCGAGCAGATATCTTAGACCCAGCGCTACTTAGACCTGGAAGATTTGATAGGCAAATTACAATTAGTAATCCAGATTTATTATCACGTGAAGCTATTTTAAAAGTACATGCTAGAAACAAGCATTTATCTCCTAGGGTTAATCTTGCTGATGTAGCAAGACGTACACCAGGATTTAGTGGCGCTGATTTAGAAAATTTACTCAATGAAGCAGCACTACTTGCCGCAAGAGAAAATTGCCGGGAAATTAAAATTTATCATGTGGATGAGGCTATCGATAGAGTGATGATGGGTCCAGCAAAACGAAGTAAAAAATATACAGATACTGAAAAAGCGCTTGTGGCTTATCACGAAGCAGGTCATGCCGTTATTGGACTAAAATTAAAACACGCTGTTGTTGTACAAAAAGTAACGATTGTGCCACGTGGACACGCAGGTGGATATAACTTAATGACACCAGAAGAAGAAACGTTCTTAGAAACAAAACAATCTTTAACTGCGAACATTACGAGTTATCTTGCGGGTAGAATTGCGGAAGAACTTGTCTTCGGTCAAATGACAACTGGGGCACACAATGACTTTGAACGTGCCACTATTATTGCTCGTTCGATGGTTACTGAAT
This sequence comes from Prevotella sp., assembly GCA_023665755.1. Classification (GTDB taxonomy): domain Bacteria; phylum Bacillota_I; class Bacilli_A; order ML615J-28; family CAG-313; genus CAG-313. The sequence continues at coordinate 218,110 of JAMPDF010000003.1, read as the reverse complement.
ATGGTATGAGTTCACTTGGTCCTGTTCAATATGAAAGTGGATCACATAATGTATTTTTAGGTCGTGATTATATGAGTGATAAAAACTTTTCAGACAAAGTCGCTCATGAAATTGATTTAGAAGTAAGAAAAATCATTGATGAATGCTATCAACAAGGTGTTGAAATCATCAAAGAAAATAGAGCACTCCTTGATTTAATCGCAAAACACTTAGTTGAAGTAGAAACCCTTACAAAAGAAGATATTGATGAACTTGTCAATACGGGAAAACTCAACTGGTGGGAAAAGAAAAAAGCCAAAATGGCTCAAGATGCAATGATTGATGATACTCCAGTAGAAAGAGTAAGTGTAGAAAACGAAAACTCAGCATCTGATGCAACACCTTCTGACCAAACCAATTCAAGCGATACCAAAGAAGAATAGGGAAAGCAATATGCGACTAGACAAATATTTAAAAGTATCTAGGCTCATCAAAAGAAGAACTCTTGCCAAAGAAGCAAGTGAAGCAGATCGTATTTTGGTAAATGGAGTTGTTGCCAAACCTTCTAAGGAAGTAAAAATGGGTGATCATCTTACCATCACATACGGAAGAAGAATTGTCGAAGTGGAGATTACCTCACTACTAGATTCTACGAAAAAGTCAGATGCAAGTTTGATGTATGAACTAGTGAGTGAAACGTTCAAAGATTAAAATGCAAAAGTTGTAAGTAATCCTACTTACAACTTTTTTAAATCTGCTTTATAATAAGAATATCAATTAGAAAAAAGTGTATTTCCTTGTATAAATCACCATTTTTTGGTACAATATAAAAAGGAAAGGAAGAAGGAAAATATGAATAAAATCATGAAAACGATAAAAATAAGTTGCTTAGTATTACTTGCTGTTTTACTTACCTCTTGTTTTGCAAAAGAAAAGACATTTACAAAAGGGGATATCACAATTACACTAACCAATCAATTTAAAGAAATTGATGGTGGTGACTTTGAAATGGCATATGCATCTAATAAATATGGATTCAGTGCTATTGGAAATGATAAATCTGCACTCAATGTAAATACGTTACATGCATATACAGAATTGGTGTTATCCAATGCTGGACGTGATGGTTTAACCATTCAAGAATATAAAGATGATCAGCAAACTTTTGAATATGTATGCTATACCGCAGAAGTAGAAGGAAAAACCTATGGATATATGACTGTTTCTAAAGAGGGAAAAGATAAGTATTATACACTCAACTTTTGGTGCTTTGAAAAGAACTTTGATGCTTCTAAAGATCAATTTATTGAATGGGCGAAATCCGCTAAAGTAGCTTAATTCAAAATAGCAAGATTTTCTTGCTATTTTTTTATTGCCAAAAACGACCATTATGGTCACAAATATGGTATAATAAATCAAGCATATTACAAGAGGAGATGAACACTATGGCTCTTATTCTTGCCTCTAATTCGCCAAGAAGAACAGAAATTCTTAGACTTGCCCACATCAAACACCAAGTTATACCCTCTACTTGCCCAGAAATTGTACCTGATGGGTTATCATTATTTGAGGTAGTGGAAAATTTATCTTATCAAAAGGCATTAGATGTGGCCAAGGATTACCCGAATGATGTGATTCTTGGTGCAGATACTATAGTTGCCATAGATGGTCAGATTTTAGGTAAACCCCATCATGAACAAGAAGCCATTCAAATGCTTCAAAGTTTAAGTGGAAAAACGCATCAAGTCGTAACGGGTATAACTATTATCTATCAAGGAAAAGTAAAAACCTTCCATGAGGTTACTAAAGTAGCGGTTATTCCCTTAACGATGAGTCAAATTCTTGACTATATTCAAAAAGAGAACGTATATGATAAAGCAGGTTCTTATGCCATTCAGGGCAGTTTTTGTACTTATATATCTAAGATTGAGGGGGACTATTATAATGTAGTGGGTTTACCCATTTGCCGTGTTTATCAAGAACTAAAGGAGTTTGAACATGAAATACAATAAACAATTGTTTGATTTAATTCACACACAATATCTAGAAGTTATGCACCTATCGGAATTTATTATTGACAATGCTATAGAACAAACAGAATTATTTTCCAGGTATGATATATTAGCCAATATGGATTTATATGCCCAAGCGGTTTTGGCTAAGGTCATTATGAAAGACAATCCTAAAAATCCCGCATTATTCAATATGCTAAAAAAATTAAGTGCTTATACGAGTTTTTATCAAGGGATTCATTTAGACGATTGGTTGAATAATAAAGAAAAAGTACTGAATGAAATTACTCAAAAAATTGATACGACATTATCACATATTCCCACATTAATTGAATTGACGACAACATTAGATGCACAATCCAAAACAACAGAGCTTTCATATCAATTGTTAGAAGCCATTATTGGTTTGACACTTACTTTAATGCCAGAACAAGATAGTTTTGAGCGTGTTGAAAAAGAAGTTCTAGAAGTATATTTAAGTGAATTATACCAATATATTCAAACGCATCTAGAGTAATAAAGGGAATGTAAAAAACATTGACAAATTGTGCCATTCTTTTGTATAATAAGAAAAAGGAAGTGATAGTATGTTTAAAATGAAAGTAGTTTCTATTTGCTCAGCGCTCTTTTTTCTAGTAGCATCACTGACCCATTTGTTGTTAAATACCACAACAATTATACCCAAAAATCTCATTATAATCACATTTGTGATTTTGGCCTTTAGTGTATTACTAGCTATCATAGGTCGAAATAGTACCCCCTTCCATATCCTTTGCTTATTTTTAAATGGTGTTGCTATGGGATTTGCTATTCATGCTTGGTTGGTTTATAAAGACTATGATTTATCTTTTATCCAACTTCTGGGTATTAGTGGCCTTTGTCTTGCTTTTTTATGGTTGGTTTATCTCATTACAAGCATTCCTATTATCCAACAAAATCCTTTTTTAACGAAACTAGTTGTTATCATTTTGGTTATTGTATCAGTTGTTGCCTATATCTTTTTGATATTATTTGTAAAAACCACTTGGCTTTCCACTTTTGGGTATGATATGGTGATTCAGTTGGCTTTGATGCTTGCGGTATATACGCATAGTGAAGATATGCCTCAATTGATAAAACGACTTTTGCTTTGTTCTTATTCAGTTATCATTGTAGCGATTATGATTGCTATCATCATATTAGGTGGTGACTTTGATTTGGATTTAGACCTAGACATAGGTGGTTCTCGTAAAAATAAAAAGCACAAGAACAAAAATACGATATCGTAATGATATCGTATTTTTTATTAGCCTTAAACAATGATACAGTGTATCATTTTTATGGCTCAAAACCACCCGATATTCGGGTGGTACCAAAAAGCTTACAGCTTTGCTTTAGTAAAAAAAGCCTCCGTGATATAATTAGTTGAAGTCGGCCAAGACAAAACTAATTATATAGGAGGTATCCAATAATGGATAATAATAGTTTATCACATACTAAATGGAATTGCAAGTATCATATAGTATTTTGCCCAAAATATAGAAGACAAGTAATATATGGGAACCATATACATATGTTAGTATCAATTCCACCAAAGATATCAGTATCATCATTTATGGGATATCTGAAAGGAAAAAGCAGCTTGATGATATTTGATAAATTTGCAAATTTGAAATATAAATATGGAAATCGAAGATTTTGGTGCGAAGGTTACTATGTTGATACCGTAGGTAGAAATAAGAAAGTAATCGAGGAGTATATTCGTCATCAACTTGATGACGATATTGCTCAGGACAGAGTGAGTGTAAAAGAATATAAAGATCCGTTTTCACAAGAGGCAACAAATAAGAAACAGTAAATAAGCTACTTCAGTAGCAGCATGAAAACAAGTGCACTTGGCTGATTTCACGAGCCTTGAGACTCGGTAAAGAAAAAGAGGGTTATACCCTCAGAGCAAACCACCCGTTTTACGGGTGGTTATGATTTCATTCCAATATACAGTTGAATCAGTTGATAGGTTTGAATTAAACCATGAATATGGGTTCTTTCCATGCCATGAGAAGCTTGAATACCTGAGCCAATTAAAGCACACTTTACATCATTTCCACCGCGTAACGCACTAGAGCCATCAGAAGAATACATCGGATATACATCTATAGCATAGTGTAGATGATTGTCTTTTGCTAGTTGAATCAAAGTAGATGTCATTTGGTAATCATAAGGACCAGAAGCATCTTTCGCACAAATCGAAACCATTTCTTCTGTACAAGTTAAATCAGCACCAACACACCCCATATCGACTACCAACATTTCATCCACAGGTGGAATATGGGAACAACCATGGCCTACTTCTTCATAGGTAGTAAAGGCAAATAATAAACTATGTTCTGGTATAAAGTGCTGTTCTTGAATGGCTTTTAATAATTCAAGTAGCAAAAAGGCACTGGCTAAATCATCTAAAAATCTTGTTTTAATAAATCCTTTCTCAGTATATTCAAACTGAGGGTCAATGGAAATAAAATCCCCTACCTCAATGCCTAAATCAAGTACATCTTGTTTGCTATAAACCAGCTCATCTAAGCGTACATACATATGATCAGTATCTCTTGCTTTGGTTTTAGCATCAGGAAAAACGTGAACACTAGGAGAAGTAGAAAGAACTGTTCCAGTATAGACTTTTCCTGTTCGAGTATGGATTTTACAATATACACCATCATATGTTTGAAGTAGTGGCCCCCCAATTGTAGTAAATAAAATTTGACCTTCAGCATCAATGCTTCTAACCATTAAGCCCAGGGTATCAATATGTGCACAAAGGGCGGTTTTATAGGTAGACTTACCTTTTACTTCCACAAATACATTTCCTTTTTGATTTTGGAAAGGGGTATATCCTAGTGATTTTACATACTGTTTGATAAATTCCACTTGATGCATTGTATATCCAGATGGACTGGGTATAGAAGTTAATTGTTTTAATAATTGAATATCTAACATCATCTTACTCCTTTTGTTTTGCAATAGCATATAATTCTTTTAATTCATCTGTTGTAAACAGATATTGTTTTGCGCAAAAATGGCAAATGGTTTCTTGAGGTTTGTTTTCATTAATCATTTCTTGAATTTCTTCTTGACCAAGGGATAAAATTCCTCTGGCAAAACGTTCTTTACTACAACTACATTGAAAAGTAACGGGTATTGTTTCAATAATTTCTACATCATCTACGATATTGTAAATGATATCAGTTGGCGTATATCCGGAAGATAACATATCTGAAACACTAGGTATCATGGATAGTTTTTGTTCTAGTTTTTGAATGACCTCTTCAGGTGTATTGGGAAGCAGTTGAATAATAAATCCACCACTTGCTACAGCATGCGTTTCTTCATTGACAAGCACACCAAGTCCTACTGCGGAGGGGACTTGTTCACTCACCTGAAAATAGTAGGCAAAGTCTTCCGCAATCTCCCCACTAATCAAAGGTGTAGAACCAATAAAAGGTTCTTTTAGTTTTAAATCTTTAATGACACTAATAAAACCAGTTGTACCCACTGTTTCTTTAGCATTTAATCTTCCATCCACGTATTCAAAATGACAATGGGGGTTTTGAGCATATCCCCGAATATGTCCATGAGCATCACTATCAATCAAGATTTTTCCAATCGGTCCATCTCCTTCAATTTTAAGCGTCAAGGTTTCATTCAACTTAAGCATAGATCCCATCATTGCTCCCATACTCAAGGATCTTCCCATTGCATCTAGTGCACTAGGATAAAATTGAAAACGATCTCCAATTTCATTTAATACCTCTTTTGTGGATACCGCATATACTCGGACTGACTTTTGATAGGCGAGTGCTTTTACAATTTCATCTTTCATCTTTTCACCTCTTTATATTCTATTTTCTTATGTTTAGTATACCACAATTTGGAAAATAAAAACAAAAAAATACTTTTCGCATTCTATTTGCGTAAAACCCAATCATTGGTATATAATATAACTAATCAATCAACAAGAAAAAAGAGGTATCCATATGAATATTTATGAAGACTATGAAAAATACATTGGAGAATGTGACGAGTTATTAGATATGTTAAAAACGCATGGGGCTAATGTATACTATGCCATCTCTGATGTACTAAAGGTAACAGAATATATCTATCACCAATATGAAACAGGTACAAAGGTGAATGAAGATCTAGAAGAAATCTTTGATATTGGTTATGGATTTTTATCCAATGTGTTAGCTGATATGAAAACGTATTATGAAGATTGCTTTGATAAAAATAAAGAGACATTTGAACACTATAGTGAATTATTACTGTATTCTATTTGTATAGAAGATTATAAATCCTTTCTTTCTTCAGAAGAATTGCTCACAGCAGAAACAGAAAAAGAACTCAATCGCCTTTTAGAGCAACTAGACGGTATCTTCACTCATCAAAAGGAAGTAGCAAGTGAATATACGCTTTCTCTAGATGCGGCACTTGAGGATTTAGGTATGCATCAACATGAGTATCAACCAGCATATGCGGTATTCCAACTGATTGCAGAAGAACTAGAATTGGTTTAAAAATAGTATGCATATATATGCATACTATTTTTTACTTTAATTTATTTGGGTCAAATACAATCCCTACATCATTTTGATCATACATTTTACCTAAGGTATAACAATAACTATTTTCTTGTTCAAAGTTATGGAATGTTACTTTTACAGCTTTTTTCATATCAATCGTTTGAGCAGTATATAGGAAATCTTCTACCTTTGAACGAGGAAGAGTGATCCCCTTACCATGACCGAGTAAAATGTGCTGAAATGGCAAATTTAAGGTTCTAGTCAGCATTTGTATATAAGTAGTAACTGTTGTAGATTCTGGCAAAAATAACCATACGAATGGGCATGTGGCATCTGTTACAATTAAGATTGCATCTTCTTCAAGTAAAATACCAATACTGCCTTTAGTATGTCCTTCCATTGGAATGACTTTTGCATGAATATCTCCTAAATCAAATACTTGGTGATTCGATAAAGGAAGAAGATGTCCTTCTTTTTGCTTTATGAATGCATCTATATCAAATGTATCATCTATTAGGTGCATAGCACAGGCATTTTCATAAACATTGTATCTCCAAGTAGGACTATTGTGTAGTTTGCACAAATCCATATCCAGTGGATGGATGTAGACTTGATCAAATAAATAGTTGCCTCCTGTGTGATCCATATGACCATGACTGTCTACAACGATTAAAGGAAGCGTTGTGATATGAGATATATATTCTTTGATGTTGAATAGCCCATACCCAGTATCGACTAGTAATGCATGGGTTTTCCCGATAACAAGCGTCATCAATACACCCATTGGGTCTTTGATTTGATAGATATGATCGTTAATTTGGAAAGTTGTAAAATGATTCATATTTGCACCTCATATTAAAACATAAATAGTATATCATTTATTATTATTATATAATTTCTTGAAAAAAAATATTATATATAGTAAAATAAACTTATTATATGTAAAAAATTAGTAATATTGATATGTTTGAATTTGTGTATTAGAAATAAAAAATGGCCCCTCACAATGGGGCTCTAAGGTATCGCATAAATGCTTATTTGCACTCGGTATGCTAAATACAATAATAGTATATCAAAATAAATAAAGAATGTCAAGAAAAATAAATATGGGGAGGAAATATATGAAAAAATATACATTAGGATTAGATGTCGGTACAAATTCCATTGGGTGGGCAGTAGTAGATGAGAATAATGAGATTGTTAAGAAAAATGGCTTTGCTCTTTGGGGAGTAAGGATGATGGAAGAAGCCCATGATGCAAAAGAACGTCGAACCTTCAGAGGCTCTAGGCGAAGAATATTTAGAAGAAGCCAAAGAATAAAATGGTTGCAAGATGAATTTATTGAAAAAATACAAAAAATAGATGCCTTGTTTTTTCAAAGATTAAATGATTCGTTTTATAAACTAGAGGATAAGCAGAATAATAATAAGTATACCTTCTTTGATGATGTATTAACAGATAAACAATATTTTAATGCTTATCCTACTATTTATCATTTGAGAAAACATTTATTGGAAGTAGATGAACCCGTTGATCTTAGAATGCTATATCTTGCTGTACATCATATTATCAAATATAGAGGGCATTTTCTCAATGAAGGTGTAGATTATGATAAGGGGAACCATTCTCAAATTAAAAATAATTTTGATATAATTAATGAATTATTAGCAGAAACAAGAGTAAAATTTGAGGATGATGAGGATTATTTTGAAAAAATCCAAATAGGTGATAATTTTTTAAATGAATTAGAAAATATATTTTTAAATATATCTACAAAAAATGATCAAAAATCAAAACTGAGGCAGTTGTTTGGTGTTGAAAAAAAGACTTTTGTTAATGAGTTTATAATACAATTATTAGTTGGAAGTTCTGTAAATATAAGTAAATTGACCTTTGTACAAGAACAACACTATGAAAAATGTGAAATTGATTTAGAAAACGAAGAATTATTAGAAAAAATAGAAACTTCAAAAAAAATAGTAGTAGAACTAGCACAATTGTTCGACAGTATAATTCCCTTAAAAGAAATTGTAGATACGTATTATTTATTAGGACTGATTGGTGAGAGTGATTATCTCAGTGATGCTATGGTAAGAAGTTATGATAAACATCAAGAAGATTTAAAAAAATTAAAATTCTTTTTTAAAACCTATTTATCAGAATATTATAATGAGTGTTTTAGAAAATATGATAAAAAAATATATAATTATCCTCATTATATAGGAATGAATTCTACAAAAAAGCAATTAAAAAGATTTTCTCATTGTACAAAAGATAAATTTTACGATTATTTAAAAAAACAAATAAATAAAGTTAAAGATGAAAAAGCAGAGGAATTAAAAAATGAAATTCTAAAAAATATAGAACAAGGAGATTATTTATCGAGACAAAATTCTGGACATAATACGGTTATTCCGATGCAATTAAATTTAATGGAGCTAGAAACAATATTAAAGAATCAATCAAAATATTATCCTTTTTTACTAGAGCGTGATGGTGAATATACAAGGATTGAAAGAATAGTTTCAATTTTTAAATATCATTTACCCTATTATGTGGGGCCATTAAATAATAAATCTCCATATAGTTGGGTAACAAGAACAAATGAAAAAATCACCCCCTGGAATTATGAGAAGGTTATAGATCTAGATACTACTGCTAAACAATTTATTGAAAGAATGCAAAATAAATGCACGTATTTACATGGAGATAACGACTATTGTCTACCCAAAAAGTCATTATTATTCTCTGAATATAACTGCTTACAATACCTAAATCGTTTGAAAATAAATGGTCAATTAATTAAAAAGGAAATGAAAGAAGATTTGTTTAATAATATTTTTTTAAAATATAGTAAACCTACACGCAAAAAAATAGAAGAATATTTAGAGGCTAATCATGGGTATGAACCATCTAGTTTTACTTCTAAAATAGAAGAAATTACATGTGATATGTCTTCTTATATAAAATTTAAGGAAATATTTGGAGAAGAATTTTATTCCAAAAAAGGGATAATAGAAGAAATAATAAAAGATATTACTATATTTGAAGATAAAAAAATATTAGAAAGAAGATTAAAAGACATATATTGTTTGGATGATGAAAAAATAGGAAAGATAAAACAATTGAATTATAAAGGTTATGCAACGCTAAGTAAAAAATTATTAACTGATTTAGTATCTGTTGATGAGAATACAGGTGAAGTTTATGGATCCATTATTCAAATTATGAGAAATACTAATTTAAATTTACAGCAAATTCTTTTCGATGATAAGTATAATTTTATGAAAGTTATTGATCAATACAATAAAAATTTGGTGAAAGATGAAGAGGAAGGAATAAATGAGTTCATTGATAATCATATTTATATTTCTCCAATTATGAAACGACCTTTAATCCAAACATATAAACTTATTGAAGAAATTGAAACAATCTTAAAACAAAAGATAGATTATTATTGTATAGAATGTACACGTACTAATAAAGCTGCAAAAAAAACTACTTCATCTAGATATAATCAGTTAAAAGAATTTTATAATGAATGCAAGAAACAAGCAGATCTTTTAAATAAATTTCATATCAATATTAATAAATTAAACGCCTCTTTAGAGGAAAATAAAGATAACTTGCGCCAAGAAAAGATATACCTTTATTTTACTCAATTAGGTAAAAGTCTATATACTTTACAGGATATTGATTTAGTAAAATTAAATGGAAAAACTTATGATATAGATCATATTTATCCTCAATCTTTAATCAAGGATGATTCATTTAGTAATAAAGTTTTAGTTGAATCACATATTAATCAACATATAAAAAAAGATCAATTTATTTGTGATATTCCTAATTTTTTACCACCAAATGCTATTAACTTTTATAAAAAATTATTGGAATTAAAACTAATTACTAAAGAAAAATTTAGAAGATTAACTCAAAAAGAGATAAAACCAGAAGAACTAAATGGTTTTGTAAATAGACAACTTGTTGTAACTAACCAAGCTGTTAAAGGATTGATAGAGACATTAAAACTATATAAGCAAGTTGATGAAAGCCATATTATTTATTCAAAAGCAGAAAATATATCAGATTTTAGACAAAAGTATGATTTATTAAAATCACGTACAGTGAATAATTATCACCACGCACATGATGCCTATTTGAATGCAGTTATTGGAAAAACGTTAAATGAATACTATAAAATACATTATTTCAATAACCAAACGGATTTAGAAAGAATGAAAAATAGTGGTTATACCATCAATCCAGAAGTTATTCTATCGAAAGATCGTATTGTTAAACGAAAAGGAATAGATATAATAATTTGGGAAAAGGAAGAAACATTAAAACTAATAAGAAAAAACTTGCAACAAAGATTTGATATTCATGAAACAATCCGTTCATATTGTTCAAATGAAATGTTTAAAAAAACTTCAATCATTAAAAATGGTAATGTTCCAATTAAAACAACGGATAAACGATGCAATTTAGAAAAATATGGTGGAATAACATCATATGCATATAGCAAATATTGCATTGTGGAGTTGATAGATAAAAAGCAAAAAAAGTGCTACATATTAGAAGCTATTCCTAAAGTTTTTGAAAACTCTATTGAAAAGTATATTCAAGGAATTATAACCCCACAAAAATATACATCATTTAAAATTGTTCATGATTGTATAAAAACTAACGTCGTTATAATGCATGAAAGAAAGAAATATTGTATAACGGGAAAAAGTGGTGAGAATTATTTAATAAAGAATTTGTTGGATAGAAATTTTTCATATCACTTTACAAAGATTATTAAATGTATAGAAAAATATAATAACCAATCTCGAATGGAAATACCTATGGATGAAACAAGGAATAAAATTATTGTAGCACCGTCAAGTGATAAAAAAGAGGCATTAACAATATCAATGGATGATTGTCTATATGCTTTAAATGAAATAAAAAAAGCTTATTCAAAAAATATATATTCTTATGGAATAATCGAGACAATAGTAGATAAATTAAATCATATATCAGAATTAAGTTTAAAAGAATATATTCAATTAGTCATAGAGTTATTAAAATTGTTAAAAACGAATACTAGGGAAACTGCTGATTTGAGAATAATTGACATGAAAGAAAAAACAGGATTACTAACTATGGGGAAGGTATTGAAGCCAGGTATGAAGTTTATTAGTGAATCAATTACTGGATATTATCGTAAAATTTTATTTGAGGTGCCTAGTGGGGTTTAGAAACATTATCATTAATGAAAGATGCAAATTAGAGTATTCATTAAATTATCTGATTTGTAGACGGGGAGCAGAAGAGAAAAGGGTTCTTCTTGATGAAATAAAATTAATCGTTATTTTATCTACACAAGTTTCTATTACTACAAGTTTGGTATGTATGCTATCTCAAAATAAAATCAAACTTATTTTTTGTAATGAACAATATAATCCAGAGTGTGAGTTAACCCCATATGAAAATAACTATTATGCCTATAGAAAGATTAAGGAGCAAATTCAATTTGTCCAAGAAAATAAAGGTTATCTTTGGAAAAAAATCGTTCAGAAAAAGATAGAAAATCAAGCAAAGAATTTACTTTACAAAAATTATGAAGAAGAATATAGTTTATTGATGAAATATCAAAGTGAAGTAACAGAGGCAGATCAAACAAACCGAGAAGGGCATAGTGCCAAGGTTTATTTTAATGCCTTATTTGGAGTGGATTTTAATAGAGATAAAGATATTTTAATTAATAAATATTTAAACTATGGTTATTCAATTGTTTTATCAGCAATTAATAGAGAAATTAGGTCATTAGGATATTTGACAGAACTTGGCATACATCATATTGGAGAATCTAATCCTTTTAATTTATCATGTGATTTAATTGAGCCGATTCGACCGTTGATAGATAGTTATATTATCAAGGAATGTGTTAATGAAGAAAATTTTAAATTTCGTTTTGTAGAAATGTTATCATCATATGTAGAGTATAATGGCAAAAAAATATTTTTAGATAATGCAATTCATTTATATGTTATTGATTTGATAAATTATATGAAAGATCATGATGAATTCAATTTAAAATTTATTGAATATGAGTTATAGATTTATGCGTTCCATATTATTTTTTGACTTACCAACACTTACGGCTATTGATCAAAGGAATTATAGAAAATTTGTAAAGGAAATAAAAAAATTGGGGTTTTATATGATTCAAGAATCAGTTTACGTGAAAATGTCAATAGATTATCAAGTGATGGAATCAATGATAAAGAGAGTAAAGAGCATAGTCCCTTCCAAAGGAAATATTATGGTTCTTAGTGTTACAGAAAAACAATTCTCACAATTAAAAATTTTAGTGGGAGATAATAAAACTGATGTTGTTACTACGGACGAAAGGACCTTAGTTCTATAATGAAAAAAATATTTATAAAACCTCTAAATAAATTAATAGAATTAAATAAACCAATTATTCAATTGACATTTGATGATGTAATTATTTATAGAAATTTTATTTTTTTATTAGAAGAATATATAATATATAGTATTGATGATGTCGTTAAAGATTTTGATAAACATATTTTAAGAATTATGAATCCTTTTCATTTAGAATTAAATGATAAAAAAATATTAAATTCGTTATATAAAAGAATTAGTAACACTTTAAATGAAAACCAAAGACAAAAAATATCATTTATTGAAACGGAAATTTTAAATATCTTAGAAGAGATTTCTTTAGATAGTGAAATTAAAATTACTTATGAAAATAATTTCAGTATAATAAATTTGTTAAATATTTTTCGCGTCTCAATTTGTGAAGCGAAATGTGAGGATTATCTTGAAAGTTTAATAACATACATCAAAGTAAATTTAGAAATTAATAATTTTAATGTAATAATATCGAATGGAATAACCAAAATATTATCCAATCAAGAATTAAATCTTTTGGAAAAGGAATTAGGATTATTATCAATTCATATAATTGACCTAGAATTAGTTTCTAAAGTAGAAAAAGGTGTAGATTTAATGATAGATTCTGATTGGTGTTCATTTTAATTGTCATAAGCATATAGGACTAGCAAACCACAAATATTGGATTTGAGGTTTGCTAGGTATGCTAAATATGATAAATACTATACTATAATGTTAGTGTAAATAAATGAAAGAGGGTTTGCTAGGTATGCTAAATATGATAAATACTATACTAATCAATAATGAATATTCTTGGGTTTTGGTTTGCTAGGTATGCTAAATATGATAAATACTATACTTCAGGTAAGAAAGAACAGCGTTCATTGATGTTTGCTAGGTATGCTAAATATGATAAATACTATACTCTGGTTCTGGCTCCTCTTCTGTAGACTATGTTTGCTAGGTATGCTAAATATGATAAATACTATACTCATTAGTTGTGAGCATCTGCCAGCCCTCGGTTTGCTAGGTATGCTAAATATGATAAATACTATACCATAGATTATGTTATACTTTTTATCTGTATGTTTGCTAGGTATGCTAAATATGATAAATACTATACGCTAACAAATCAAGGAAAGCTCGACCTTCCGTTTGCTAGGTATGCTAAATATGATAAATACTATACAGGATTATTTATGATTAAATTTGAAATTGTGTTTGCTAGGTATGCTAAATATGATAAATACTATACAAGCTCAAGGTATTGAAATTGTTTCTCAGGGTTTGCTAGGTATGCTAAATATGATAAATACTATACAGTATGGAATAGTGGGAATAGTAAACTAATGTTTGCTAGGTATGCTAAATATGATAAATACTATACTACAATTATTGAGAGCTATGCATCAATAGAGTTTGCTAGGTATGCTAAATATGATAAATACTATACCTACCCTTCCTCTGGAACGGGTTTCCCTCCGTTTGCTAGGTATGCTAAATAATAATAAGGTGAGAAAGTAGAATATATTATTTTATGATATGATAGATGCAATGACATATGGAAGAACAACATCAAAAGAAAATATAAGAAAAGGATATGGTGTAAGTTGGGGGACATGGTTCTGAATTTAGAGATTTGGAAAGTATATCTGCTGAATTGTTTGCAAATTTTATGGCTTTAAAAGTTCAAAATGCAAACGAACAATTAGATGAATTTAAGAAGTTGTTCCCAAAAACGTATGATTCTTTGGAAAGGACATTGCTCTAGAAAGGATTAAAAATGAAAAATGATGAAATTTTAAAACCAGGTGATAATATTTGCGAAATTATGAAACAAACGGCATATGAAGAAGGTGGACAAACTTTATTAGATTGGTTGTCATTAGAATTTTATATGTTTGTTCCATATTCTGAATTGCAAAATAAATTACTAACAATGCTAAAAACAGAAAATGGGAATCCAGATTATATAGAAAAAAAGATTGAGATTTTAGAAAAAGCAATTAAAGATGGTGAAATAACAATGACAAAAGAAAACAGAAAATATTTTGAAGATTATACAGATTTATAGTATTAAAGAACGCTTATTTTGAGTTCTTTTCTTTTTGACCTAGAAGGCATTAAAAATTTGTTTTGGTAAATATCCGTTTTCATTTATTCATATTTTCTAAATAATAATAGATTTTATGGGCAGTCTATTATTCTATTTTATTTTTTATAAATAGTAAGTATTAATGAAAATAGAGGTGAACTCAAGATAAGTTCACCTCTATTTTTTAATTTAAAATTTTTATTGTTTGTTTCGCATATGTGGGAATAGTAGTACATCACGAATGGTATCTGTTCCTGTAAGTAACATCACCAAGCGGTCAATCCCAATTCCAATTCCACCAGTTGGGGGCATACCATATTCTAGTGCCTCAACAAAATCGTAGTCCATATCTGTTGCTTCATCGTTACCTAATTCACGTTCTTTGAGTTGGTTCAAGAAACGTTCTTTTTGATCAATTGGATCATTTAACTCTGTATACGCATTGGCATATTCTTTACCATTGATAAATAATTCAAAACGGTCAGTAAAGCGTGGATTTTCTGGATTTTTTTTGGTGAGTGGACTAATTTCGATTGGATGACCATAAAGAATAGTAGGTTGAATCAATGTTTTTTCAACAAATTCTTCAAAGAATAAATTGATAATATGACCTACTGATTGTTGATGTTTAGGTACTTCAATATGATATTCTTTGGCAAGACGCATTGCTTCTTCTACATCTGTAATTTGCCAAAAATCAATCCCTGTTTGTTCTTTAATCGCATCGACCATATGGAGCCTTCTAAATGGAGCTTGTAAAGAAATGGCATTGTTACAATAAGTAATCTCAGTTGTACCGATGACATCTTTAGCTAGTGTTTCAATTAATCCTTCTACAAGTGACATCATATCAGATAAATCACCATAAGCAAGATAAGCTTCCACGGTAGTAAATTCTGGATTATGGGTAGCATCCATTCCCTCGTTTCTAAATAAACGACCAATTTCATAAACGGCTTCCATACCACCAACAATTAATCGTTTTAAATGAAGTTCTGTTGCAATTCGCAAATAGAAATTCATATCTAAAGCATTATGATAGGTCACAAATGGTCTTGCGGCAGCACCACCTAAAATTGGATTTAAAACAGGTGTTTCTACTTCCACATAGCCTTTACTATCTAAATAATGTTGAATGCCACGGATGATTCTAGGTCTAGTAAAAGCAATACGGCGTGCATCGTCATTCATAATCAAATCTAAATAACGTCTGCGTCTAGCTTCCTCTTTATCTTGTAAGCCATGGAATTTTTCAGGAAGAGGTTTTAGCGCTTTAGTTAAATGCGTGTACACGTTTGCTCGTACACTCAGTTCTCCCGTTTGGGTTTTCATGACTTCCCCTTCAATACCTACGATATCACCAATATCTGCTACCTTATAGAGTTCATATTGCGCCTCACCAAGTGCATCATATCTTAAAAAGATTTGAATTTGACCAAAACGATCTTGAATATGCATAAAGCCAATCTTACCTTGACGGCGTTTGGTCATAATTCGTCCAGCTAGTTTTACTGTGATATGCATTTCTTCTAGTTGTTCTTTGGTGTAGGATAAATATTGATCTTTAATAGACTTAGAACTTGCATTTCGTTCAAAACGGCTACCAAATGGATCTATACCTTTTTCTTTTAATTCTTGCATTTTATTACGTCGAACGATTTCTTGTTCGGTTAGACGTATATCTTCCATACTTTCCTCCTATATAACTATAGTTTTTTCATTAAATGTATTATAACACACTTTCAAAAAAATAACCAAATATTTACATAGAATCAAAAAATAATCATAAAAAAGAAAACATTAGAATAGGATATTCTAGGAGTGATGAAAGTGAATTATGATCAAACTACTGCGATTAGCGGTCAAAATATTATTTTAAAAGATCGGAAACGATTAGAAATATCAGGTATTAAAAAAGTGGAAAGTCTCAATAGTGAAGAATTTCTGATTGATACTAAATTAGGTTTGTTACTAGTGAAAGGTCAAGAATTAGAAATGCAACAACTAGATATGGATAAAGGTAACCTTTGGATAGTCGGATTAGTTAGTGCTATTGAATATGTAGAAGCACCAACAAAAAAAGAAAAAACAAACTTTTTTGGTAAAGTATTCAAATAGCCTATGAATCTATATCCCCTAAAAGAAGAAGTATATCTCATGTTGTATTTGATAGCATATGGGATATATCTTTTTGCTACGCTTGATATGATGGAAGAATGTACCAAACGAATTCAAAAAAAATGGATTAAAGGCATTCTTCAAATGTTGTACTGGGTAGTTCAGTGTTATATTACATATCTATTTAGTTATCGGTTATTGGATGGTTATTTGCCTATTTATTTTATTTTGTTTATTCTAGCAGGATATATCCTTTATCGATATATATTTAAAAAGGTCTTTATCAAAACACTAACAGTTTCATTTTATGTCATCAAGAAGATATGTGCATTTCTTAAAAAAGTCATTCAACCCTTTATCTATTCTAAACCCGTCGTACAAGGAATGAAAAAAGGATGGAAACATTATCAAAAAATTATCAAAGATACTTGTTCATCTTTGATAAAAAGAAAAAAGAAAGAAAAAAAAGAGAAATAATTTTGCATAATAGTTTACAAAATGTAAAAAATATAGTATAATATTTTAGCGTGTTAGAATTAGCAGGCTAAAATAAATGGGAGGGTAGCGAAGTGGCTAAACGCGGCGGACTGTAAATCCGCTCTCTCCGAGTTCGATGGTTCGAATCCGTCCCCTCCCACCATTTTTTTATGTAGGGCTATAGCCAAGCGGTAAGGCAACGGACTTTGACTCCGTCACTCGTAGGTTCGAATCCTCCTAGCCCTACCATTTTTTATATTTGCATATGAGACTCAATCATTAGATTGGGTCTTTTTTATTATAAAATGTTTAATAAAAAAACTACAATAAGTTTAACATAGTAAATGAAATTCAAACTATAAAAACGTTTGTATAAAATCTGAATATATGATATAATGAGAAAAAATATATAATATTTATAAATATGCTTTTTTTATATGAATTATTTCAGAATATTGAAGAAATTTTTTAAAATTTAAAAATTAATGTTTCTAAAACAGGAGATGAAGAGATCGAAAATTAATAGGAATTTAATAAGAAAAATAAGGGGGATAGAATGAAACTCAGAAAAATTAATTATTCGTGTGGTGCTATTTATGACTAGTGTATTTGTACTTCCCAATATTGTTGTAAGCCTGGATGATATTTTTACAGCAAATGCCCAAATAAGCATATTTGATTTATCATTTATATCAAATAGTAAGACACAATATTACAAAATAATGATTGCTAATGGGACAATAAAAGAGATTGTAATACCATCGACTTATGAAGATTTATTTGCAACAATGATTGATGATAGTGAATTTATAGGATGTTCATTATTAGAAAAAATGATTATTACTTTTTCAATAAAGACTATTAAAAATAATTCATTTTCAATGTGCTTTGAAAAGGAGTCTTTAATATGATAAATAAGACGTTTACTTTTCAATTTAATATAACTTTAGTAGAGTATCTTCGAGAAATAATAAATGATAGATTAAATGTTTCATTTAATATAGAACATAAATTAAAATTAAAAGATTCTAGTCAATATTGGGCATGGAATAGAATCTGTGCTATTATGGATAGATTGGAAGATACTCTTCATTATGTTAATGAAACAGGATTAGTATTAAATAATCATCGTTCACAATTTTCATTTTATGAATTTATTAATAATGCTTATGTTATAATTGATTGTATTAAGACAATTGGTAAAATTTTCAATATAGATATAGTCAAAATAAAAGAAATTGAAAACTCTCAAGATGTTTTTGGAAATGTATTAAATGCTAATGGTAATGATTCCAAGTTTTTTAAATACATTCGTTCTGTGTGTGTTGTTCACCCAATAAATACTACTCACGATCATCCTTATTTGTTAGATTCCAAACTGCATTGTTGTGCATTTGTTACACATAAAAATTATTGGATTTTTAATAGTCATAACGATTGCGATTTAGTTGCTCATATATATACATCAAAAAGAGATGGTACCACAATTAGGATTCCATTGTATATAAAGCAGTTTGAAAATTATTTAAACAAATGGGTGGAATTTATAAATGAAGTAATTGAAGCTATTGAAAATTATTGTGATAACGTTAATGAAGAATTCAAAAAACAAACCTTGAAATCTATGGAATCATTTGCATCTTATGTAGAGTATTTATATTATTTAAGAGAAGAAGAAGAACGTAGATTTAGCAATGATATGGGATATATTTATGATAAATATATTAAAATATTTAATATTCGTTTGTCTAATGAAAAAAATCAAATAAAATTGGAGAAATATAAAAATGCAATTAGATATGCAGCTACCTTTCAATATAATGCAATTCAAAATATGAGTTTTGAAGGATTTCAAAATACAGGGATAAAGTTCAAAGACGCTACATATCAAATCCCCTTATTTGATGCCTTAGAGCATTGTAGATCTTTCGAAGGAGATTTTTCAAAATATGGGTACAATCTTTCAAAAACTAGACATTTAATTTCTGATACTGTAGAAGATAGAATATTTGCTAGAGACTTAGTATATGAAAAGAAGGAGTTTCTTGATAGATATATTTTTTATAATGGTTTAGAATCAGATGAAGAACTATACATCTTAGTTGAACTTGCACTATACTTAAATTCCTTAATGGGTAAAAATTTGGTTAATAGGAATATTCCTAATACAGAAAAATTTAGAGAAAAAATTTTAAGTGAAGAAGAACTTTCTGAATTAATGAAAGATGAAAAAATTAAAAAATAATAAAATAATATTTAAAAAAAGTAATGGTGAAGAAATCGAATTTGATTGTGATACTGATTTTGAAGAATTTTTAGATCTCTTTAAGAGTCCATCAAAAAATGATTAGTTCAACATTTAGTTAATATATTAGTATTAACATATTGCTGTTAAGACACAAAAAGAATTACTAATAGAATCTGTATATATATTAATTTTATTATAAAATATACAAGACGATAGTGGAACAGTAGAAGTAGTGTATAATAAATATAGAATTTCATTGAGATGTGGAATTAAATCTTAGGGTTATTAGCATTTTATTGTTTAACATAGAAAGAGTATGGGGAAAAAATAAATCATAGATTAGAAAAACATTTTATATAAAGTGAATGAAAATTTAAATAATTTATTTTAGGATTTAGATATTATTGAATTATATAGTGCAAGCAAAAAATGAGAGTTTTGAAATTATAATTAGTAATATTGCATCAAAGGAGTTTGTAATCACAAAAGAGTATGAAATAGAGTTTTGGAAGGACTTTGCTTTGTAGTGCTATTCATTTATTGAAACTAATAAAATTATTTAATAAATATAGTAGTGATATTAATCAAATTTGTTAGTGAATAAGAAAAAAGTTTAAAAAACTAAGAATAATAATTGGTATAGTATAAATGTGGGTGCAAAAGTTTAGATATATCGAAAGAAAATATACGTACTGATTCAGTAATTGTAACATTAAATGAAATAGAAACAAAAAAATTTTTGACATATACGCCAAATGATTTTTCAGACGATAAGAAAATAATAGTGTTATCTAAAGAAGAAACTAATAAATATTTTTTACTTATTTTTGTAGTAGGAATTTTTTCTTTCTATAATAAATGAAAATGAAAGAGTAACTATTAAGATTATAGTTAATATAAAGAAAAATTAATAAAGGAGAATGCATTTTTGAAAAAAGCATATATTGTTGTAACAATTATCATGATGGTAATGAGTTTATCAGGGTGTAAGAATTCAAATAAATTAGATTATAATCTAGTATATAATCAAATGGGGATATTTGGTTACAAACATATAGACAATGTAACTTATAAATATCATGATAGTGTAGTTTTATCGTATGAGCAATTATTAAATGATTGTATCGAATGGAATAATGATGCATTGAATGAAAGCAGTATAAATTATAATAGCGAGTTATCCAAATTAATTAGAAGTTATGATGAACAATTTTTTAATGAAAAAAATTTAATTATTATTTCATTTGAAACAGGGAATTATTTAAAAACTAAAGTTAAAAATATAGTATTAAATGATTCGATATTAAGTGTAAATTTAAAGCAAACTACTAAATATGGTAATTTTACTACTGAAGCATATGATTGGTTAATGGTTATTGAGATAGACAAATTAAATTTAGATAATATTAATTTAATAATTAATATTAAATAGGAGAATATATGAAGAAGAAAATTTTAGTGGCAATATTTTTTTTAATTTTTATATTTGTTTTTTGTATAAATACCCAAAAACTTTATGCATTTGAAATAACTACTAATACTGCTATAAATCATTCATATATGTCTAATTTAACAAATAGTTTAGATATATATTCACAAATTTTGCCAAAATTTCAGGTTGGAGTAAATATTTTTAATGATAAAGAATTTGTGATTTATGATGATAATTATGCTGGTGCATATATAGATGATAAGGGGATATTAAATATTGCAATGGTAAAAAATGATGAAACATCTGTAGAATATTTAATAAATGATAATAATATAGTTTATCAAGAGTTTAATTATTCGTATAATTATCTTCAAAAAATATTAAATTCAATAGAAAGTATAATGTCAAATATAAGTATCTATACTGTAGGTATTGATGAAGAACTTAATCAAGTATTTATTGAATTAAACGATGAAGAAGATATACAAGTTATAATTCAGTATTTACAAAATGAAGGTTTGTATAAAGAAAATGCAGTAATTTTTGAAACTAATCCAACTGGGGAGATAATTGAAACATCTACCATTGCATATGGAGGAGAATCAATATTATATAGATATAGTTCTAATAATAAAGCAAGAGGTACTTTAACAATGAATGCCGTTTCTAATAGAACAGGTTCATTGGGTGTTTTAACAAACTCACATGTTGCACCATATGATAGACCAATGTATTATGGGGGAAACTATAATGCAGAAACCCACTCATTTTCGATGGAAAAATATATAGGTACTGCATCGATATCCAAACAATATCATTCTATTGATGCAGCATATGTCCCTTTCAGTAATCAAGAAGATTGGGAAATAACACCGTATGGTAAATATGGTTCAACTACTTATGATAATATATGGTTAGGTAACGAAGGACAAATAATTTCTGGACAACCAATAATTAGAATTGGACAAACAAGTGGAGTAACGGCTGGTAAGATTAAAAGTAGAAACGTAAGTTCTTGGATAAATGGAAAAAGATTAACTAATTTATTTACCTTTTCTAATCCACCAGAAAGTGGAGATAGTGGAGGACCGATTTATGTAAATGCAGGTGAAAAACTTTATTTAATAGGAATTGTTTTTGGAAGAGGAACAAAACTTTTTAATAAAAATAAAGGATACGCATGTAGGATGTCTAATGTTATGAATGAACTAGATGTAACGCCAATTACAAATGATAGTTTTAATACAAGTGTATTAGATGATGGAACAATTCAATTAGACGGCTTAAACTTTAATGTGTCAGGGGTTTTTAATATACCGTCTTCTTTAGAAGGAAGAAAAGTAAGTAAAATAGGACCTAATGCGTTTGTTAATAATAGAAACATAACAAAAATTGTAATTCCAGAAACAGTTACAGAAGTTGCGTATTCTGCTTTTGAAAATTGTTCATATCTTCAATCGATAACACTGTCATCTAATTTAGTATCTATAGGATCATCTGCATTTAAAAATTGTACTAGTTTAGCTAGTATCAATATTCCTAATAGTGTAACACATATTGATTCCAGTGCTTTTGAGGGCTGTGCATACTTACAAACTATTAATTTATCTAATAATATGGTTTCAATAGGATCATCCGTATTCAAAGGGTGTGCAAGTCTTGCAAGCATTACTATTCCAAGTAGTGTTACAAACATAGATTCAAGCGCATTTGAAGGCTGTGCGTATTTACAAGATGTATCACTATCAAATAATTTATATGCGATAGGAACATCTGCATTTCAAGGTTGTGCTAGCCTTTCAAGTATCACTATACCAAATAGTGTTGAGCATATTGATAGGTTTGCTTTTAATGGTTGTAGTAATTTATCAAGAGTAAATATATTAAGAGCAATTACTGGAATCACAAATCTTGGAGAAAATGTATTTGATGGATGCAGTAGTGATTTAGAAATTGTAGTCCCGACAGAAAGAATAGCTGAATACAAGAACAAAGAATACTGGAGTTCTTATCGAAATAACATAGTCCCATCAAGCAATTATTCTTTATTAAGTATGGATTGTGAGCATAATGTAAATGAAAATATAACTCTAAATCCTAGATATAATGAATTTTATCAACTTAATGCGAATTGCTCCAAATCATATAAAATTGTTGCTACTTCATTAAATGATGTGTCCATAATAATTTATGATTCTAATATGAATGTAATAGATAATAGCACCAATTCAAGCGATGTTTTCTTATCTTGTGGAATATATTATTTATCGTTTGAATTTATTGATAAAGAAGCTACTGGCCAAATAGAAATGAGTATAACACTGAGATGGCCAGGTAATGATGCTTTCTTATCAACTGGAACTACAAATATGAAAACAAGCATTCACAATACTATAGATAATAAGTGCCATGGTAAATTTTATTTTTTAAATAATAATGGAGCAAGTTTTTTTAAAATTTATTTGAATGCTGGTACAAATGCATTATATCCTGAAGGAACAATTAAAATTTATGATAATAGCAATAGAACGAGCCTTTTGAATAGATTTGGTCTTGATGATAAATTAAATTTATCTTCTTCAAATCAAGATGAAAATGAGATGTATATCTATTTGCCAAAAAATGGATATTATTATATAAGTATAGATTTACCTTCTTCAAATTATTCTTCAATCATATTTACAATAGAAGAATCAGAAAAAAAATCTATTGATTACTCTTCTTCACTTGAAAATATAGGCTTTAGCGAATTGTTTTTCAATAGAAAATCACAAAGTTATTTTAAAGAAATAACAATCAGTCATCGTTCAAAACTAGAATTAGATATCGTAACAAATGGAACCATGGAAGATAGTATACCTGTATATATACTTGAAAAGCAAAAAGAACTAGGATATGAGGCAGGAGATGAACATTATTATATAATAGAAAAACTAAAAGAGGATATAACAAATATAAATAGAAGTCCTATATTTACTATTATATTGAATCCTGGAACATATTACATAGGATATTTTGATAATTTTAAAAATGTAAGTATTCAGTTTGGTTTAAGAAGAATTGTGAATCAAGATTTAAACATTGATGGAGTTTTAGTTACAGATCCAGCGTATAATCAAGGATACCCATTAGGAAGTGAGGTTACATTCAATAATGGAGTATTAGGAGGAAATACGATAACTGAAGGATTTACAAGAAATATTTATCTGATGGTAGAAGATAGATTAAGAGATCCAATGTCAAGACTAGAATATGATTGGTATTCAAGTAATGAAATAATAGCTAAAGTAACAGCTTATGGAACAGTGTTAGGACTTAATGTAACTAAAGATACAAGAGTTACTATATATGCCATAAATAAAAAAGATCCATCGATAGTTTATAAAAAAGAACTTACTATTTTAAAAGAAACAAAAACTGAGGAAATAGTAATAGAAAGTAATATGAGTTATTCATATACACAGGAAAATGGATTGTATACATTAGAGTTAGATTTTACAAATAGTCCATATCCTTATGTAGGTTATTATATATGGGATATAGAGTGTTTAAGTGATATTAGTATAGACATGGAATATCATCATTTAATAACATCAACAGGTCCAGGAGATGCCATATTAATTGCAAACTATGTGTTAAATACAAGAGTAGTTCTTATGATACATTTGACAATAGTTGAATAGAAAATTAATACTAATGGAATGAAAAAAGATGTAGAATTATTATCAGCATATTGGTGATGATAGCACTCCTATTTTGTATATGTATTACTACTGATGTTATAAGAGACAGATACAATCAAAACCCTATTTTTGTTATTCATACAAATACATATAAAGATGGATGAAGCAAGAAATACGTGGGATTATTGCATAATGTATATGCGGTACATGAAATGAGGATAGAAGAAGAATGCTTCAGTTCAGATGGTATATGAAAGGATGAATATGAAGAACATGCATATCGGATTTATAAAAAGTTATGCCTTGGTATGATGCAAAAGAATAAAAAACAAAAAGATAAGAGTTAGTGGAAATCTATTTTGCTTTAGAATACTAACTCTTTTTTGTTATCGATGTGTTTTCTTTTGATAAAATTCGATTCCTGTGGTATAATAAATTCAATAAGAAACGAGATAATGAAAGGAGAACACATGAGAACACAAGCAGAATTTTTAGGAGAATTAGAAGAAGAATTAAGATATTTAAATGCCAAAGATGCAAGTCAAGTGTTGAAATATTATCGAGATAAAATCAATATTGCCTTAGACTATGGAGAAAGTTTACAAAAGGTTATGGCAACTTTACCAGAACCTAAAAAGATTGCGGAAGAGATATATGCATCAAAAGGAATTGAATATGTCAATAAACGAAAAAAAGAATTGAAACGAAAACAGATCATAAGTAGTATTATAAGTATTTTGATTTTGTTACTTGTGGTCAGTGCTTTTTTTGTCATTTCGTATTTTATTATTCGGTATATCATTCAACTAGGTACGCTGATTGGTAAGTCTTTTTCCTTTTTTTCCTTTATCGATACGGCTTTATTGGTTTTATTTTGTCTTTGTTATATGGGAATCTTGATAGGTATCTATATCTATGTTTTCGATTTATTTTATATTATGACGATGCACTTTCTTCAAGATGTATTATGGCTATTTGGAAAGAAAGAAAAAGAATATGCCTTTATGGATTTTACAATCAGTTCTTTCCTAGATACAGCTACTCATAAAAACAAATTGGTCTTAAAGATAATGGGGATCATCGCTTTGGTGTGGCTCGGGTTAGGTATTACAAGTTATGCTACGAAAGGATATATTTATCGGTCTTTTCATGATGAGGCAAGTAATACACAAAAGATTGAAATTGAAGAAGATGTCAAACAAATCGTGATGCCAAGCAATGCTTCTTTCATCCAGATTGTAGAAAGTGATGTATTACAACATATTCAAATCGAATATACAGCTGAATTTGCCAAGGATGTAAAATATGAAATGACAGAAGGAACACTAAAAATTGCGCCATTATATGTGGACACATTTGATGTATTAGGACTTCTGGATGAACCAAGACCAGTTATCAAAATCAGCATTCCCAAGACTATGACGATTGAAAGTTTAGATATTGCTTTAAATGATGGTATTTTGGATATTGTAGATTATCATCAAAAAGGAAGTTTAACAATTTCAGGGACAAAAGGAACAATAGCTATTACTAGATCGACATTTGATACATGTACAATTGATGGATATGGCTTGATAAGTGCTTTTGAAGAAAATAATATTACAAATTTAGACATAAAATTAGAGTCTGGAAAATATTATGCTGTGAAAGATATATATCAAAATATCCAAATTCAAAACCACTTAGGTACATTGGTGTTAGAAGATGTACAATTTGAAGATGGTAAGATCAACAATGAGTCAGCTAAATCTGCCTTTAACCGAATAAAAGCAAGTATCCTTACTTTTTCTAGTCGTGTTTCAGAAGATTACTTTCAAGATTCTTATTTTCAAAATCTTGTTCTTACGGGAAATGGCAATACCAAAATCAACTTAGATCGCATTATTGTAGAAGAAACAGTACAAGGGAATTTTCAAGCAGATACGATTCAAATCAATTGTTTGAAAACCAAGTTATATCAACTATCCACAGAACATACAACGATATATATGCATCAGTTTGGACAAAACACTACTGCAACTTCAGAAGATGAAAAGGTCCAACAAAAAATAGATGCATATAACGCATTTGTAGCACCTTGTACAGTAGAAGCTACATTAAAAAGTGGTAAGGTAGAAATATTATCTTCTTTTATGGATACTTTTCATAGTACAGTTCAAAAAACAACCATTGAGATGACTCAAAATACGATTTTAGAAACCACGACAAAAACAACAAATGGCAAATGGATTATCAATGATTTAGATGGAAAAACTATCCAAATGGATGTAGACGGGGGAAGTATTATGTTTTTCAATGATCATATTCAAAGTGATATTACTTTAGAAATCACAGGACAGCTTGTGAAAACTGCACTGGCGATTGGTGAAAATATCAAACAGGTGAACACAGATGAATCATAAACGAATCATTGGATATATGAGTACTGGAATGGGTGTAATGGTATTTTTAAGTCTGTATGTTATGGTTTGTTTGATTCAAGAAGAGCAAGTTCCATCACTTAGACATTGGATTGTTTTATTAGGATATATATCTATTGGTCTATTTGGATTTGGTTTTTTTACAATTGTGTTAGATAAACGAAAACAGAAAGAGGGAATATCATATGAAAGACCTAGAAATTAGGCACTATATTGAACAAGAAGAAAAACGTCAAAATGATCACCTAGAATTGATTGCTTCTGAAAACTATGCATCTGAGGAAGTGAGGCTAGTCACTGGTTCTATTCTCACTAATAAATACGCAGAAGGATATCCTAAAAAACGCTATTATGGCGGATGTGAATATGTAGATAAAATTGAAAATTTAGCTAAGGAAAGATTGAAACAATTATTTGGGGCTCAATATGTCAATGTTCAGCCTCACTCGGGTAGTCAAGCCAATATGGCAGCCTATGCAGCACTGATTGAAAAAGGAGACACCGTGATGGGATTAGCCCTAACGGATGGGGGGCACTTGACACATGGTCATGCACTTAGTTTTTCTGGTTTAGATTATCACTTTGTCCCCTATTATTTAAATGAGGAAGGGTACATTGATTATGATGAGGTAAGAAGAATTGCCAAAGAAGTACATCCCAAATTAATTGTCACTGGAGCAAGTGCCTATCCTAGAGAAATTGATTTCAAGCGATTTAGGGAGATTGCAGACGAAGTAGGGGCATATTTGATGGTAGATATGGCTCACATTGCGGGACTTGTTGCAACAAAACTTCATATGAGCCCTATTCCTTATGCGCATATTACAACCTCTACTACCCATAAAACGTTAAGGGGGCCAAGGGGTGGTATCATTTTAACGAATGATGCAGAGCTTGCTAAAAAAATAGATAAGGCAGTTTTTCCAAGAATACAAGGTGGTCCACTTATGCATATTATTGCCGCAAAAGCTGTGGCTTTTCAAGAAGCATTAGACCCGTCTTTTGAGGTCTATCAAAAACAAGTGGTTCTAAATGCTAAAGTATTAGCAAAAGCTTTAATGCAAAAAGGGTATCCTTTGGTTAGTGGTGGAACGGATAACCATTTGATGTTAGTCAATGTCAAAGCGGGCGCTCATATTACAGGGAAAAAAGCTGAAGAGGTATTAGACCGTGTACATATTACATGCAATAAAAATACCATTCCTCATGATACTGAATCTCCTTTTGTAACCAGTGGCATTCGGTTAGGTACACCTGCTTTAACATCAAGAGGTATGAAAGAACAAGAAATGATTCAAATTGCAGATTGGATTGATCAAGCATTACAATCACCAGATGATGAAGCACGTTTGAATCAAATCAAAGAAGAGGTGCTTCAGTTAACCAAACAATTTCCAGTTAGATAAAATCAAATAGATACCATCAAGAAGACTATTGGCTTTGCTCAATAGTTTTTCTTTTCAATAGAATGAATAAAAATTGACACGATATAGCAGATGTGATATAATAAGTAACATAAATATATGCGTAAAATGAGTCAAATGATGGGATAACTTTCCCACTTTTTTCTTGACCCAATAGAAAGGATTGAAAGATGAAAATCGTAGTGATTGGATGTGGTACAATTGGTGGAACGATTATTGAACATGTGTCTAAAGAAGGACATAATCTTGTTATCATTGATGATAATAAAAAACGTGTGGAAGCACTAATTGAACATTTTGATGTACTAGGTGTAGTAGGTAATGGAGCAAGTTTAGATATTCAAGAAGAAGCAGGTGTAAGAGGGGCCGATTTGGTGATTGCGGTGACACCAGAAGATGAAATCAACATTTTGGCTTGTATGGTTGCCAAAAAATTAGGCGCAAAAAGTACAATTGCTCGAGTTAGAAATCCAGAATATTCTAGACAAACAATTATTATGCAAGAAGAATTGGGACTTTCTATGGTAGTTAATCCTGAACAAGAAACTGCAGATGAAATTACTAGTATGATCGATTTACCATCTTTATTGAAAATTGAACCTTTCGCAAAAGGAAAAGTCAACTTAATCGAATTATTAGTGGATGAAGACAGTCTATTAAAAGATGAAACACTGATATCATTAAGCAAAAAATTGACCACGAAAGTATTAATCTGCGCAGTACAACGAAACAATCAAGTCATTATTCCAACAGGTAATTTTAAAATTCAAAAAGGAGACCGAATTAACTTAACCGCAGATGCTAGTTCTTTGGTTAATTTCTTAAAAGAATTGAATTTAATTAAAACACCTCTAAAACATATCCTCATTATAGGAGGAGGAAAAATTAGTTATTATCTAGCGAAAGAATTACTTGATAAACGTTATCATGTCAAAATGATTGAAAACAATGCAGAGCGTGCAGAAGATTTGGCAGAACTCTTACCTAAGGCTACCATTATTTACGGTGATGGAACCGATCACGATTTGTTATTGGAAGAAGGGATTGAAAGCAGTGACGCTTGTATTGCTTTAACTAATATTGACGAAGAAAATATCATTGTATCGATGTATGCTCAAAAACTAAAAGTCAAAAAGGTTATCGCTAAAGTCAAAAGAAGTAGTTTTATGGGGATGGTCAGTGATCTAGGGATTGCTAATACAGTTTCACCTAAAGATATTGTGGCCAATCGTATCATCAGTTATATTCGTGCACTAGCCAATAAAAAAGGTAGTAATGTACTTACTTTATATAAACTAGTTAACAACCAAGTAGAGGCACTAGAATTCCATGCCAAAAAGAAAGAAAAAATATTTGATAAACCACTCAAAGATTTACATATTCGTCATGATTGTTTGATTGCTTGTATTATCCGAGAGGGGAAAGTAATTATTCCTAATGGGAATGATTGTATTACCTTAAATGATAGCGTATTGATTGTGACCACTCATCAAAACTTTGATGATTTGATGGATGCTTTTGAATAGGGTGCATATATGAATCTCAAATTATTAGGCAAAATTATTGGCAAAATTATGGTGTTAGAAGGCATCTTAATGTGCTTTCCACTAGTAGTTTCTCTTTTTTATCAAGAAGAAGTAAGATATACACTTTCATTTATTATTCCCATTGTGATATTGATTGGCATAGGATTTTTGCTTCAATTATTACAACCACCAAGAAAAGGATTATACCAAAAAGAAGGCTTTGCTCTATGTGCTATTGCATGGCTTGTTATGACTATTTTTGGAGCACTTCCTTTTGTTATCAATCAAGATATTCCCAATTATATTGATGCTTTATTTGAGACGATGTCGGGTTTTACTACAACAGGAGCAAGCATTGTTAATGATGTAACTGCTTTATCTCATAGTTCATTATTTTGGCGTAGTTTTACCCACTGGATTGGTGGTATGGGTATTTTAGTATTTATCCTTATTTTCATTCCTGAAAGTGATGATGGATCATCACTTCACCTTTTAAAAGCAGAATCTCCAGGTCCGCAAGTCGGTAAAATTGCTTCTAAAATGAAGATAACAACCAGAATTTTATATTTAATCTATTTGGGATTAACGATTCTTGAAGTGATTTTGTTACTCTTTAGCCCAGAACATATTGGACCTGATGGTATCGTGTATAAGATGGATTTATTCAACTCCCTTTTGGCTTCTTTTGGTAGTGCAGGTACAGGTGGATTTGGCTTTGTAGCCAACAGTATGGAATATTTTAGTCCGTATACTCAATATGTTATTGCTACATTTCTTATCATCTTTGGTATCAATTTTAGTTTATATTACGTTTTATTAATTGGAAAGGTCAAAGAAATATTCAAAAGTGAAGAATTACGTACGTATTTAACGATCATTGTGGTAGCCATTGCTTTGATTGTATTCAATGTTATTTATCATAAGATAGATACCTTACATAGCCTTACACTAGAACTATTTGAAGAAACATTTAGACATGCCTATTTTCAGGTAGCTTCTATTATTACAACAACGGGTTTTTCAACAATCAATTATGATGCATATTGGCCTGTTTTAGCCAAAACAGTCATTCTCATTTTAATGTTTTGTGGTGCTATGGCAGGATCTACTGGTGGTGGTATCAAAGTTTCCCGATTGGTGATTGCTGTGAAAGGAATTGGATTAAGAATTCGAAAATTAATCAATCCTAGGTATGTTGCGAAAACTAAATTTGAGGGAAAGTCCTTAGAATCTAGTACTATTGATGATGTATTTGCTTTTTTAACTATGTATGTGTTACTTGCCTTTGCGATTACCATTATTTTGGCTTTTGATCCTTGCAATGGGGCGATACATACCATTGACGGTGTAGTAGTAGAGCATGGTATTATGACTAATTTTAGTGCAACTATTTCTTGTCTTTCTAATATTGGACCAGGACTAGAGGCAGTAGGACCATATAGTAGTTTTGCAATGTATAGTGGTTTTTCTAAAATCATATTGACGCTTGCTATGTTGATAGGCCGGTTGGAAATTCTTCCTGTTCTCATTTTATTTCATCCTCGTACTTGGAAAAAGTAGGTGTACATATGGAAAAAGTATGGCGTTATATTGAATCATTGCAACAACAAAATTCTTTTGCCAAGCCAATCAAGGTTTATGGCTGGGAAGAACAATTTGAAACAGAACTCATATCTAGTGTGATTCCCTATCTATTTGAGCCTTTACGCATTCAAGAAAATATTGTTCCTATCACCAATCAAAACCGAGATGGACGTATCAAAACCAAACACTATATTGTGATTCATGATACAGGAGATACGGCACCCCACCGAAATGCACAGTTTTGGAGCAAAGTAGTATGGACGGAACAAAATGAAGGAAAACCCTATGGGGCTAGTTTCCAATATGTTGTAGGTAATGATGGAATTTACCATAATATTCCAGATAATGAAATTGCTTATCATGCGGGAGATAGTACACAATATGATTACACTTTATATGATACAGGAATAGAAGGGGACTTATTTCCACATGTGACAATCCAAAACGGTTTCTATGCGATTAATGAAGCAGCTACTATGATTAAAGCACCTTTTGGAGGTACTACTGAGAATATCAATGATTTAGGTGTACTTTGTACATCTATTCAAGGGAAGTACTATATAGGTGAAACCTATTATAATGAAACCTACAAACGTGTTGCAAATCGAGGTGGAAATAATAATGGTATTGGCATTGAAATGTGTGTGAACCAACAAACAGATATATATTACACCCTTCAACTTGCCGCAAAACTAACAGCCTATTTAATGAATCAGTATCAACTCACCTTAGAAAATATCAAACAACACCATTATTTTAGTGGTAAGAACTGTCCTGAAACGTTAAGAAGAAATCACTTGTGGAGTCACTTCTTAGATTTAGTACAAGTAGAATATCAAATGTTATGTTTTACTCAAGAAGGATATGAAATCAACTGTATCCCTTTAAGTAGTCATATTCAGCCAAATGGAAGAATGACAAAAAAAGCAAACGGATCTTATCAAATTTGTATCCGAAAAGGAACCAAACAAGAGTGTCGGACCTTTTATACTGAGTTCGCACCACAATAAAAGAAGTACTCTTGAAAAAGTACTTCTTTTTAATAGTGATTTTTAAATACCTATGGTATAATACATATAAATTACAAAAATACAACATCTATTCAACAGAAAGGAAAGAAGGAGTAGAATATGAAACAAAAATTAAATGCTATTTTTAACGAAAGCCAAGCTGTAGGACTCAATGTCTTGATTGCAAATACAAGCGATGTAATAGAACAGTTTACCTATGGATATGCATCACTTGAAGAAAAAAAGCCCACAGATATTCATACTATTTACCGAATTGCTTCGGTTTCTAAAGTCATTGTAGCCACTTGTATCATGATGCTTTATGATGAAGGTTTAGTGGATATTTATGAAGATATCAGTAAATATTTGGGATATCATGTGAGAAACCCTTATTTTCCTAATGATTCTATTACACTGCGGATGTTGATGACACAGACTTCTAGTATATGTGATGGTGAAGATCAAATCTATGGCTATGATGGTGTCAATGGTCCCACTTTTTTTGTTGACTTAGAACAATTATTAACCAATCCAGGATATGCTTATTATACCTCTAAGACGTATTTACAAGAAAAACCGGGAACCAAGTATTGTTACTCCAACTTTGGATGTGGTATTTTGGCTTGTATTATTGAAAAAGTGACGGGTATGTATTTTACTGATTTTGTCAGACAACGTTTGTTTATTCCAATGGGGCTAGATGCCAGTTTTAGAATAGAAGATATTGAGCATAAAGAACGCATTGCCAGTCTATATGAATATGAAAATAATACTTGGGTATTGATTCGTGATACCAAACGATTTGAAGAAGTTTGTTTTCCAAAGTATCCACTTGGCAACAATTTTAGAGGTCCTGCGGGAGGACTATTGATTAGTCCCCTTGATTTATCTAAAATTATGAGAATGCTAATGAATGAGGGGACATTTGAAGGAAAACGATATCTCAAACAAACAACAGTTCAATTGATGAAACAAATTCACTGGCATACTAATCAGCCCATTGGATTATATCAACAAAAAGGATTACAATTGCTGATTTTAGATGATTATGGACCAAGACTCTACGGACATACAGGAAGTGCCTATGGGCTTAGAAGTTTTATGTTCTTTAATGCCAATTATGGATATATTTGTATGTGTAATGGGGCAAGATATACGTATAGACCATCAGGAATTACAACATTACAAGAAGGGGTATTACAGGAGGTATTAAGATATGAAGACAGAAACCATTCAGCGAATTCGCCAATTCACAAAGGATAGAAACTGGGAACAATTTCATACAGGTGCAAATCTTGCCAAAGGGTTATCGATAGAAGCTGCGGAAGTCTTAGAACTCTTTTTATGGCAAGAAGAACCAACCGATATGGAGGCATTACAAGATGAATTGGCTGATGTACTTGTTTATGTCACTTATTTATGTGAAAAATATCATTTAGATATGGATACGATTGTGAACCAAAAAATGGCTAAAAACGAAACCAAGTATCCAGTTGAAAAATGTTATGGCAAAAGTACAAAATACAACCAATTGTAGGATAATTTATGAAATGTAAAAGAATACAAAAAGGCGCTACATTGGGTATTATGTGCCCTTCTTCTAGAATGAAAGAACCAAAAAAGTTAGAATGGTTTTTACAATATTTGAATCAAAAGGGCTTTTCTTACCAACTAGGAAAATCTATGTTTGCCAAGGAAGGTTATTTAGCAGGATCAGATACGCTTCGAGCAGATGACCTCAATCAATTTTTCCAAGATGATGAAATTGATGCAATTTTATGCTTTCGAGGCGGTTATGGTGCGGCTCGGTTTTTAGACCAAATTGATTATGATCAAATCAAAAAACATCCGAAACTACTAGTCGGTTTTAGTGATGTAACAGTACTACTAAATGCCATTTATCAAAGAACAGGCATACCTACGCTACATGGTGAAATGGGATGTGTTTTTCAAGAAACGATGTTGGAAAATGAGGATGCTTCATTTGCACACTTGATTGATACTTTATTGGACACTGCACCTAGTGAATTATTAACCACAAATTATGATGTACATTTCCAAAATGAAGGTATTGTCGAAGGTGAAATTGTAGGTGGAAATCTATGTTTAGTAGCGAGTTTAATGGGCACACCTTATGAAATTGATACGAAAGATAAAATTCTTTTATTAGAAGAAGTTACAGAAGAGCCTTATGCAATTGACCGGTATTTATGTACACTGAAACTTGCTCATAAATTACAAGAGGCAAAAGCAATTCTATTTGGCTATTTTACTGATTGTGATAGAAAAGAAGAAGATGGGACTCAGTGCTTACAAGATGTGTTAAAAGATTATACAAAAGATTTGACATGCCCTATTGTATTGGGTTTCCCAACTGGTCATAACCGTCCATTTGTCAATGTACCTATTGGGGTAAAAGCAAGAGTGGATACCTATCAAAAAAGTGTAATCGTTTTAGAAAGCCTGTTTTTTGACAAATAGGCTATCTTTTTGTAAAATAGGTAAGGAAAAAAGAAGGTATACATATGAAAATTAAAAATATAGCCATTATTGCCCATGTTGACCATGGAAAAACAACCCTTGTTGACCAGTTGTTAAAATCAACAGAAACTTTTCGTACCAACGAAACAGTAGAAACTTGTGTAATGGATTCAAACGATATTGAACGCGAAAGAGGTATTACTATTTTAGCGAAGACTACCGCGGTACATTATCAGGATTATAAAATTAATATTTTAGATACACCAGGGCATGCGGACTTCTCTGGTGAGGTAGAGCGTATTATGGGGATGGTTGATGGCGTGCTCTTGGTAGTAGATGCATATGAAGGTACTATGCCTCAAACTCGTTTTGTACTGAAAAAAGCCTTAGAATATCATCATAAAGCAATTGTTGTCATTAATAAAATTGATAAACCATCTGCCCGCCCTGCGGTTGTTATTGATGAAGTATTGGATTTATTTATTGATTTAGGTGCAGATGATGACCAATTAGAATTTCCAGTAGTATATGCTTCTGCGGTAAACGGAACATGTAGTTTGTCAGAAGATCCTACTAGTCAAGAACCAGGAATGATTCCTCTTTTAGATATGATTTTAAAAGAAATTCCAGATCCTGAATATGACAATGAAGCGCCACTGCAATTTCAACCTGCGTTATTAGATTATAATGATTATGTAGGTCGAATTGGAATTGGCCGAATTCAAAGAGGAACGATGCGTCTAAATGAAATGGTTTCATGTATCCGTGTAGATGGCAGTATTCAAAAATTTCGAATTCAAAAGTTATATAGTTTTTTAGGGCTTAAGAAGATTGAAGTAGAAACCGCCCAAGCAGGCGATATTGTGGCGATTGCGGGATTAGATGATATATATGTTGGTGAAACGGTTTG
Source organism: Prevotella sp. (assembly GCA_023665755.1). GTDB lineage: Bacteria > Bacillota_I > Bacilli_A > ML615J-28 > CAG-313 > CAG-313. Next base: position 181,744 of record JAMPDF010000003.1, on the reverse strand, counting down.
TAAAGAAGGGTGTGAAGAAGCACTCCCTCTGATTCGTGTTTCAGAACCAACTGTTCAAATGAACTTTGGTACCAATACTTCTCCTTTTTCAGGAAAAGAAGGTACACACGTAACAGGGCGAAAAATAGAAGATCGTCTCTTCAGAGAAACGCAACGTGATGTAAGTTTAAAAATTGAACGGGTAGACAATAAAGAAGAATGGATTGTATCAGGAAGAGGAGAATTACATCTTTCCATCTTGATGGAAAATCTAAGACGAGAAGGCTTTGAATTCCAAGTGTCTAGACCAAGGGTTATTTTAAAAGAAATAGAAGGAACCACTTGTGAACCTTATGAATATGTTCAAGTGGATGTACCCGATGAATATGTAGGTGCTGCTATTGAAATGTTAGGAAATCGCCGAGGCATTTTAGAAAATATGCATAGCCAAGATGGTCAAACGCGATTAATTTATACAATTCCTTCTAAAGGACTCATTGGCTTTATGACCGATTTCTTAACCGCGACACATGGCTATGGCATCATTAATCATACCTTTTTAGATTATAGACCCATTCAACCTGATGTATTTACAGGTAGAAAATTAGGTGTTTTGGTTTCTATCAATCAAGGTATGGCAACTGCTTATGCTTGTGGTGGGGTAGAAGATCGGGGCGAATTATTAATCGAACCAGGTGCTAATGTATATGAGGGAATGATTGTAGGGATTTGCAATCGTGAAGAAGACTTAGCTGTCAATATTACACGTGAAAAACAAATGACCAATCAAAGAAGTGCGACAAAAGATACCACTGTTGTACTTAAAAAACCACGAGTATTTAGTTTGGAGAATTATCTTTCTTTTATTGATGATGATGAACTTGTAGAAGTAACACCGAAAACCATCCGTTTACGTAAATTAATTTTAGATACGGTAGAACGCAAAAAATTTGATGCAACTAAATTAAAAAAGCATTAATCATGTATTACTTCCTAATAAGAAAAGCAAATCAATCTAGGTATAGTTTTGTGCAATATCTATGATTAGAAGTTCGACATCAATCAAGAATTTCGAAAGGGAGTATGTTATGATGAAAATCCCCGTATTCAACTTGAACCATGTGGAACTCGTGGCTATATTGAACTAAAAGCAATCAAGAAAAAATAAGGATAAAAGAAAGTAGGATATTGCAACTGGTTTTGATGCTAACTTACTAACAATAAGAGTATATACATTAAAGTAGTCATTATATAGGTGTATATATATTGCTACTATCGTTAATCAATCATTTGATAGAATAAAGTGAAAGAGTATATTCAAAAAATATACTCTTTTTTACTTGTCTAGACAAATCTGTGCGTTTTGCTACCACAATTGAAATAAATAATGTATAATAAAAATGCGAAAATAGTAGGAATAATACACCCTATTCGTAGTTTATAGATAAAAAGAGGAGAATATAATGAAAGAATTCAAACCTACATTAGATAGTCATTATGTGGATACAAGAAAATTTGACAATGTGCCACTAGGTGATACCCAATATTTACCAGAACAAAATATTCCCAATCAAAAGTGTTTTTTAGGAGCATGGTATCGTAAGGCAGTTTCTGCAGTCGATAATTGGATTGGGATAGAAGCAGAAATTGAATTAGGAGAATTTATTCCCGATCCAGCAAGATATAATTTAGATGGATTAGGTAGAAATATGGATAACCCTAATGTGTATTTAGGGGGGAAAGCAGACTTAGAATCGGATTGTGGCGTAGGTTATAATTTGACTTATCCAACTGATGATACGAGTTATGATTTAGGGTTAGATGCACCAAAATTAGGATATAGACCATTTTGGAGATATATATATCATACAAGAGAAAGTGAAAATGGTTGTACGCTTGTCAAGAATGTGAACTCATGGAACGCTTCTGATCCAAGAAGTTTAGCATACTATTATTTTCCAGGAGATATCATCAGAATGAAAGTATACTCTCCACTTCCTCATTATTTACAATTGCGCATTGAGGTAGTAAAAGCGACAACTATTGAAAAGTATGTTCAAATTCGCAAAGGATATCATTTACCGAATGATATGCCTATGGATTTTTATAGTCCACTTTTCCATTCTAGTGGCCAAGGGGTCCGACCAGCTGAATTTAAAAGGGTTAATTCAATTGACCAATTTGGAAATGAAGGTTATCATGCCAAAGATACAAAAGCAGTAATGACCGAGGCTACTTGGCACAATTGTTATTTGTATCGTGAAGTCAAGGGTCAAATTTACAAATATCCATTTACAGAAAATTTATATTGTTCTATGCTTTGTCCAAATGAAAAAGCAATTACGGTAAAACCATATCATTCTGACCAAGGTGGGGAAAAAGTAACCATTCACCCTGAAATGATGCATAAGTAAGAGATGATTTATGATAAAAAAAAGATATATCAAGATTTGTATAGGAATAATGTTAGTTGTTTTTCTTTTTGCTTTTGGAAATGTAAAAGTTTATGCGCAAGGTGAAATGATTCAAAAGGATCAACAAATCACCCAAGAAGGTATGTTGTCTGACGATACGAGTTATCATACTTATACAGCAAGTTTAACCAATGAATCAGGGATCACTACCAAACAAAATATCAGTTATATTCGATCTAGTTTGAATCAAGCGAAGGTGGTAACTAGTTGTGTACTCAATCAAAATGGTATTGTTGCAAGTGATATTATCACTATTGCCAAAGACTATGAAGAAAAACATCCTGGTTATGAAGTATTAGCAGCGCTTAATGGAGGATATTTTTTCACTGGTTCTAGATATGAAACAGTCAATGCTAGTGTAATCGAAGGAAATGTCATCAAAGCGAACAATCATACTAAATACTTTTCACTGGGATTTCACTCGGATGGGTCTAACTATGTGAATTCAATAGTTAATCAACAAGCTAGTCAATATGATTTGACAATTTATGATTCTACTACATTCGTTCCAATCAAAGAAATTCAATTGAATGGAGAAAATACGACGCCTCAAAAAGAACAAACCACTTTTTTTTCTAACTATACAACTGCATCTATAACTAGTGGTGTTACCTATTTTGAGGTAGATACAATGCATCATTTTAGTTATGGTAGTACCTATTTATATGGTACCGTTTTAGATTCTACTACAAAAGTGTCTAATCAACCTATGATTGCAACGACATCTGAAGAAATCATTCAGTTGCTTCAAAACCATCCAGTAATTCGTATTGAAAAAAAGTTGATAGGTGCACTAAAAGGATATGAAAATGTCATTGGACCTGGCAGTCAAACCCTTCTAGATGGACATATTCAGTCTATAGCCGATATGAAAGACCAAAATGAGTCATTTTGTAAAGGAAGAGATCCAAGAAGTTCAATTGGTTTTGATCAAAACGGAAATATTATTTTGTGTGCGATTGATGGTAGACAGTCCAATATGGCTGGTGTATCTTTGACTGAAGAGGCCTATATTATGAAAGAATTAGGGTGTGTCGATGCCTACAATTTAGATGGAGGAGGTTCTACAGAGCTAGCCATCAAAGTAGATGGTGAATTCCAATTGTTGAATCAACCTTGTGAAAAACCATATCGAAAAATAACCGATGCCGTTTTGATAGTTGTACCTAAAGTAAAAGTAGAAATGACATCGCCCACTATAACATCAACGAGTATTCAGTTTCGTTATCAAGTCGCTCCATCTCATCTCAATCCACAAATTGATATTTATGTCAATGGTGAAAAAAAAGATGCAGAAGGATGGGTTGATATCGGTGATTTGAATCCAGACACATCCAATTTCATATCGGTAGTAGCAAGATATGAAGAAGAGGGTCAAATAATTCAAAGCATCATTCGAACCTTTCAAGTCAATGATACCAAAGCAGCAGACAAAGTCACTTGGATAGAACCACATCATTTTCAAGTTAACTTTGAAAAAACTTCTCAAGGATTTGATGCCATTCTTTCGTGTGATGATCCAAGTGGTGTATTATCCAAAGTGTATTTGGTAGACCAAAATGGAAATCAACAAATCCTCATCAAAAGAGGTGAGACCTATCAAACAAGTTATCATGTATCACAAAATGAAACATACACGTTTTCTATTTTGTATTATTACAAAGTTAGTTCCATTCAAGTAAAAAGTAAAACTGATAATCAAACTTTTTCTTATACCTATCAACCAGTTAGTCAAGTTGAAGAACAACCTAAAAAAGGTTGTCATAAAGGGGCAAGTTTCATTTTTCCACTTTGTATATTACCAATAGTTGCTGTGGCGTTGAAAAGGAAAAAGGATTAGAATAAAGAGAAGAACTTATTTCGTTCTTCTCTCTTTTTTTACGTACTTGTATATACATTTACTTGACAAATTGTCTAGACAAGTGTATAATGAGTGAGTAGAGACAAATAAAAATGGAGGAGAAAACAATGAAGAAAAAAATTGGTTTATTTGTAATCTTAGCTATGCTTCTTGTTGGCTTAGCAAGTTGCGGAACTGATGACAAGACAGACAAAACAAAACCTGTATTCAGTGATGCAATCAATGGTGTTTTACCTGAAAAAAATATTTTAGTTAAAACCAAAACAAGTGAAGAAGATTTATTAAAGGATGTTACAGCAACAGATGATATGGATGGCAATGTAACTGTGGTTGTGGCACTAGGAGATTTTGACTTTAATAAAGTGGGACAATATGTACTCACATATACTGCTGCAGATAAGGCAGGCAATGTGGCTACAGCGACAAGAACAATCAATGTAATAGATACAGTCAGTCCATATTTTGAATATGCCAATGCTCAAACAGGAAAGTTGCCTGCATTTGAAGCGTTACAATATGCGCCACTAGATTTACTTGCTTTAGAGTATTTATCTGTTATTGATAATTATGATACCGATTTGAAAGCAACAGTTAAAAATGATGGTGGGTTTAATGTTGAAGTTGCGGGAACATATACAGTTACATATGCAGTGAAAGACTCTTCAGGCAATGAAACAACAGCTGAACGAGACATTACATTATTACCTGCTGTAAAATATACAGAAGATGTATTAAAGATTAATGATGAAACGCATGCTGCTCAGTTCAACAATCCAAATGCTATGATTGATTCTGGTGATGGATATGGTATGGGATTAAGAAAAATCAATGCGGTTCAAGTGATGACTAAGGCATTCTATTTAGAACAATTAGAAACACTATATACCAATTATCCAAGCAATGCCAATCGTCCATTCTTACCTTATGGTGTAGCTGTGGTTTTAGATGCAAACTATAAACCAGTACTTGTTCGGAATGCTGCCTATGCAATTGAAGCCGTTTATCAACAAGAAACTGACACTTGGAATTTACATAAAGGTCAAGACTTAACATTCATAGATGCAACAGTAGGAAATACAACAACACCAGCGGGTATTTTAGGCGGAGACTTTGAATCTTATATTCCTGATGGTGGATTTGTCTTGATGTGTGGTTCACCTCTTGGTGGTACAAATGACACTTGTAAGATTTTCTTATTAAAGAATTTGTTATCAGATGCCTTTACAGGTGGTGCATTATCATGGGATTTCGTAGAAGGTGTTGCAACTGAATTGTTACCAAAAGCACAATTTGAGTATATTGAAAATTATACAACATATTATCCACAACCAGATGCACTAGATACGCCTGAATTAAAGATGGAAAAACATATTTTGTCATGGCAAAGTATTTCTGGTGCAAAAGAATATGTACTTTATATTAATGGTGAAGTGGTGCTTACTACAACCAATACAACAATTAAAATGATTGACCTAAATCTTGCACCAAGTGCAGATGGAGAAACTTATCAAATTACTGTTCAAGCGATATCTTCTGATATTCGTTATTATGGCGATTCTAAAATGTCTGAAACATTGGCTTATGCTATGCCTAATTCACAAGAATTAAGTGCACCAGCGATTCGTTTAGAAGAAAATATGCTTGTATGGGATGAAGTAGAAGGCGCAACTGGTTATGCTATTTATGCGACTCAGTTAGGTGAACCAGTACTAGTCGCAACAGTGACAACTTCTACATATGATTTGAAAGATAGTGAAATCATTCGAAAATTAATTGCAAATGCAAAAATTAGCGTAAAAGCATTAGGTGATGATGTAGAATATTTGGATTCAGAGCTTTCAAACGCAGTGGTATATTATTGTGGTATAGAACAAGTCATTGTTATTGGTGGTGAAAAACAACCTGTAATTGTTACAACTACTGCGGATTATTTTGCAAGAAGAAACGATGCAACTGAAATTGGTTATGCTAACCAATCTTATTTATACTTGATTACAGATGCAGATCAAATCACATCTAGTCATGTAGAAGCATATAGTTTCTTGGTATTATTTGATAAAAATGGTGTTGTAAAAGCAATAATCAATATTTTAAATACAACAAAACAATATTATAATTATCAATGGGTAGATGCAGCTTCTATCAATTATACTTCAAATGCTGCACAAATTGCACCACTTGTCAATATTCTTGAAGCAGGTGATCAATTATTAATAGGTAGAACAGGTGGTACATTTACAATCAATGCTACAATGCCTACTACAGCTGGTCGTAACGTACTTGCAAATTATTTCTGGGGTGCATATACAAGTGCTACTGATCCTTGGAGAAGTGAACATACAGTAGAAATTTTCCCTTCATTTGAAATCAAATTAGCCAATACATCTCAATTAGAGTCCCCAGTTCTTACAGTAGATGGAAGTGTTGTATCTTGGGAAACAGTAAATGGCGCAGAGGCATATGATATATATGTAAATGATGCTTTAGTAGCTGAAAATATGAATACCAATGCATTTGATTTATTAGATTATGTATCTAGTATTGGAAAATCTGGTGCGATTGGAATCAATTATACTGATGTAAAAGTTCAAGTTGTCGCAAAAGCACAAGCAAAAGAAGATAGTGAAAAAGTAACACATACATATCGTTTAGCAACTCAAGTAACAGATGGTACACATCAATTAGATGTAACTTATAATCTTGAAAATGCATTATGGAATGGTGGTAGTGGAGCGAACTGTCGCTTAAATGATACCGTTTCTTCCTTATTTAATGGCGCTTCTTATAAAAGGGCTTTAGATACCTATGTTAAAAAGGGTGCAAATTATGCGAATAATGCTTATCAAGCTTTCATGCAAAATGGTATTATTGTAGTATTAGATCAAGATTTACAAGTGAAACAAGTTCGCTTTGGTTATGTTATAGCTGCTTCTATAGATAAAGATTATCATATTACTACACCTACTACTTGGAATAACAATACTGTCAATGCGACAACAGGTGGTGGTAATTTCTTGAATCTAGAAAATGAAATTGAAGACACAGATTATGTAATCATTGTAACCAATTGTGGTTCAAAGAATCAATTGAAAGCAGTATGTGCGTTATTTGTAAACACCAATGTAGAAAGTGTGATTACTGCTAAAACAGCCATTACTGATGCGTCATTGAGTGATACTAGAGTAGATTTAGCTCATACTGAATATCAAATTCGTTATACCATAACAGAGGTAGTAGAATAAGAGAAAAAAGGTAAAGCAGTAAGCAAGTATTGTTTACTGCTTTTCATTCAACTGTATGTTTATGTCTATTAGATAAATTAATTTATCAAAATATGATTTTATGGTATAATAATAAAAAGGTACGCATTCAAAATAAGACAAAGGAGGCATACATATGGAACCTAAAGAAAATAAAAAAGGTGGCTTTGCAAGATTTATGAACAAAGTCTATCAAATCATTATATTGAATATCATCACCTTCTTTACTATCATAATTGGTTTAGGGATTTTTTCCTTTTTACCTGCCCTTGTTTCGCTTTTGGCTATGCTTAAAAATGCCGATGATGACACCATTTTGGGGATGATTAAACTCTATTTTAGAACCTTTAAGAAAATTTATTGGAAAGCTTTTAGCGTTTTCCTCCTTTTTGGAATTTTAATTTTTCTAGGCGCTTTTAGTGTATTTTATTTCTATTGTTGGTTGTTAGAATCAACACACCTATTCTATGTCATCTGTTATTACGTTGCTTTATTTACAGAGGCCATTTTTATACTAGCTCTCATCAATGCTTGTTTTATGATGGTATATTATCCTCATTTAAAATGGATTAAAGTGATTAAGTATGCTTTCAAAACGATGTTGGTTGTTGCTTTTCGTATGATTATGATTTTTATGTTGCTAATTGGTTCTATTTATTTAGGCATCGTCTTTATTTTTGCAGTACCCTTATTTTCAATTTCGCTGTTTATGTGGATTGCATTGAAACTATTAGATGAGCCCTATACCAAATTGATACCTGAAGGGTATAGCACATTAAATCCCTACCAGTTAAATAATAAGTGAATATAAACGAATATAAATATGGCAAAATGTCATTTCTAGATTCCTTTTAAAAGGCTTTCAAGAAATGACATTTTTTTCTTATTAACTTGTATATACATTTACTTGACTAGACAAGTTGAAAATGATATAATAAGATATATAAACTATAAAAACGCTTACAAGGAGGACAGGATATGTCAAAGGCAATCAAAAGGACAATAATTGGAATCGTAATTATTGTTTTACTAGGGGTATTCTATGGCTTTTTACGGGGTACTACAGTACAAGCTTATACACCAAGTGATTATACAGGTAGCATTTATGTGCATGGAAAAGACAATAGTTATCAAGAGTTTATTGATGGTAACACCATCTATAGACCCATGTTGGAAGAGAATATTGTTATTCAAGCAACAAATTATCTTTCTTTTGTCGATACAGAATTTGGTGAAGACGTGTCTGTGACAACAATAGATGGATTACAAGGGCTTTATTTACCAGAAACGGGTACTGTACGCTATCAAGTAGATATCAAGGAATCTGGTTTTTATAATTTAAAAGTCAAATATTATACCATATCAGGAAGAAGTTCCCATATTTTAAAAGGTATTTTAATCAATGGTGAGTACCAATTTCAAGAAGCAACCACATTTTCACTATCTAGAATTTGGCAAGATGAATTTGATGTAGCTAGCAAAAGAGAGCCAGGTAAACATGATTTCAAACCACAATCTTTAGAAAAACAGGTTTGGAATGAACAATCTATTGCAAGTAGCGATGGATATTATAGTGGGTCCTATTTGTTTTACTTAGAAGAAGGTGTCAATCATATTGATTTAGTAGGTATTTCAGAACCAGTTGTATTACATAGTATGACTATTTTTCAAGAAGCAGAAATAATAGATTATGCCTCTTATTTGAAACAACATTTAGAAGAGGGTGCAACATATCAAAGCGAAGGGCAGATTGTAGATAAAGTACAAGGAGAATCCTCCTATGAGCATAGCCAGTCCACTCTTACGCCAGTTGCTTCTTATAATAGTTATAAAATTGAGCCCTATGCTAAATTTTTAACAAGATATAATACCATTGGTGGTCAAAATTGGGATGTTGCGGGAGACTGGATCAGTTGGCAAATTGAAGTGCCTCAGGCTGGACTATATCAAATTACCATTAAAGCCTTACAAAATTATAATCGAGGGCTACAAGCCAATAGACGATTAATGATTAACGGAGTAGTTCCTTTTCAAGAATGTGAGGCAATTCGATTCAATTATAAAAGTGATTGGCAAAATGTGACACTAGGTAATGGAGAAGAATCTTATTATTTTTATTTAAAAGAAGGTATCAATGAATTGAAACTTCAAAATACCATTGGTGGCTATGCGGAAAGTGTTCGAATTGTCAATCAAACCATTTCTGATTGCAATTGGATTTATCGAAAAGTCATTATGAGAACAGGAGTTACACCAAGCAAATACCAAAGTTATCAATTATATGATAGCATTGAAGGACTAAAAGAAACAATTGAAGTATGTATTGACCGTTTGGGTTATGCCATTGATAATGTGATTCGCATTGCAGGGGAAAGAAGTAACCTGATATCTTGTTTAGAAACCACAAAAGACCAATTAGAATCCTTCTTAAAAAGCGAAAAAAATATTCAAACAGGATTAAATAGTTTAGAAAATAATATTACTTCACTAGGTACTTGGGTAATGACCATTTCTTCTCAACCATTGTCAATTGATTATATTTTAGTACATGGCTCTAATGCTTCCCTTCCGAAAGCAACCATTAACTTTTTTCAAAGATTAGGTCATGAATTTATCCTATTAATGGGTTCTTATACTGCTGATACATCACTAAAAAGTAGTGTTGAAACAGATGGCGCTACGATTACAGTATGGATTATGACTGGTCGTGATCAAGCCAATCTGCTTCGTTCAATGATTGACCAAAGTTTCACGATGCAAAACAATATTAATGTAGAAATTAAGCTCGTATCTTCATCAGTATTGTTAAAAGCGGTTTTATCAGGTAATGGCCCAGATGTGGCTATTGGGGTTTCTTCTAGTATACCAGTAAACTGGGGAATTCGAAATGCTATTGTGGATATGAGTCAATTAGATGGCTTCGATGAATTTGTTCAAAATTTTTATGAAAGTGCCGTAGTTCCCTTTACGTATAATGGAGCAACATATGCATTACCAGATACAGAGGATTTTCAAATTCAATTTGTACGTACAGATATTTTTAAAGAACTTAACTTAGTTGATGAAAAAGGAAAGGTAGTTACACCGACTACTTGGGATGAGGTCTTAGATTTATTGCCTACTTTACAAAGACAATACTTAGATTATTATTTACCTAATACAAGAGGATCTCTTAGCCCCCTTTTATATTCTATGATTTGCCAATATGGTGGAAAACTGTATTTGGATAACGGAAAGTCATCGGGTTTGATGATGAAAGAAAGTGCAGAGGCCTTTTATGATTTTGTTGATTTTTACAAAAACTATGGATTTGATGTAGATGCTAGTTTTACCAACCGCTTTCGAACTGGTGAAACGCCTATTGGAGTATCATCATTTACTTTGTATAACACACTTGCAGTATCTGCTCCTGAAATTAGTGGAAACTGGGAATTTGCCCTTTTACCAGGATATCAACAAGAAAATGAAACAAATTATGCCACAGCATCTTCTGCATCAGGAACTATCATTACATCGTCCTCTAAGCATATCCAAGAATCTTGGGCATTTGTCAAATGGTGGTTAGGAGAAAGCGCACAAACGGATTATGCTAAGGGAATGGAATCCATTTTAGGATCTGCAGCTAGATACAATACTGCCAATAAATATGCCTTTGCACACTTACCTTGGTCCGCAAAAGATTATAAAATTTTAGAAACACAGCGCAGTTATGCAAGAGGTATCCCGACTATTCCTGGTGATTATATCGTAGGCCGATATATTGATAATGCTTTTAGAAATATTTTAAATGAAAACACAAATCCAAGTGATGCTTTATATAATTATTATCTTAAAATCAATGCAGAATTAGAAAGAAAACAAAGAGAGTTAGGACTGGAATAAAGATATGATGAAACAACAATACAAAACCAAAGAAGAAAAACAATTTAATCATCAACGAAGAATTAAAAACTTAAAAAAAAGTCAAACATCTTATCTAATGATGGCACCTTATTTGTTGATTTTTTTCACTTTCACTATTGTTCCTGTTTTGATGAGTTTTGCTTTAAGTTTTACCAATTACGATATGCTACAAAGTCCAAAATTTATTGGATTAGATAATTATGTGAATTTATTTTTATATGATGATGTATTCTTAATTGCTTTAAAGAATACCTTGATTTTAGCTGTAATTACAGGTCCACTATCGTATATTATGGCATTCTTATTTGCTTGGTTAATCAATGAATTGCCTCATAAAATTAGATGGCTTATGACCCTGATTTTCTATGCACCATCTATATCTGGAAATGCCTATTTGATTTGGCAATTGTTATTTTCATCAGATCGCTATGGATATATCAATTCTTTCTTAATCAATCTAGGTGTCATTCATGAACCGATATACTGGTTAAGCACACCATCTTATGCATTAGGCATTTTGATTTTGGTTCAGTTATGGTTGAGTTTAGGGGTTAGTTTCTTGTCATTTAGAGCAGGTTTACAAACAGTAGATAGAACATTGTATGAAGCAGCTGCCATTGATGGTATCAAAAATCGTTGGCAAGAACTATGGTATATTACCTTACCACAAATGAAGTCTCAGTTATTATTTGGTGCTGTTATGCAAATTACCAATTCGCTAGGTATAGGTATGGTTTCTGTAAGCTTATTCGGTATGCCGTCAACCGAATATGCAGCCCATACCCTAGTTACCCATATTCTTGATTTTGGTTCCACCAATTCCACACGTCTAGAAATGGGATATGCTAGTGCGATTGCGGTCATATTATTTTTACTGATGATGGCCAGTAATTTAATCATTCAAAAATTAATTAGAAAGGTGGGATCTTAAAATGAAACAAAACGATAATCAAGAATTAGATTTCAGTCAACTTTCTAACTCGTCCGCCTTAGAAGAACAAGTGAATGATTTGAAAAAACAGCACTTGGAAATGAAGAAAAACGGAAAACATAAAAAATATCGAAAAGTACGATTGAGTCGATCTCGATTTGGTGATATTGTGCTATTTGTGATTTTATTTGTCTTTGCTTTATTTAGTGCGTATCCACTTGTTTTTGCCATTTGCAATGCTTTTAAGCCCTTAGATGAATTATTTATTTTTCCACCCAAGTTATTTCCAAGACACTTTACGATTAGCAATTTTGTTGATTTATTCAATTTAATGAGCAATAGTCAGATTCCTATTTCAAGATATTTTGTAAACACAATTTGGATTACATTCGCGGGTACAGTTGGGCACGTCATTTTAGCTTCACTTTGTGCATATCCTTTAGCTAAACATAAATTTGTTGGAAAAAAAGTGCTGAATCAATTGATTGTGTATTCACTGATGTTTTCTACCGCAGTAACCTCTATTCCCATTTATATGATTATTAGTCGATTACATTTATTAGATACGCAGTGGGCCATTATTATACCTTCTTGGGGATATACCCTTGGATTATTTTTAATGCGACAGTTTATGACCAATATTCCTAATGATTTATTAGAAGCAGCTAAAATAGATGGTGCGAATGAATTTACTATTTTTTGGAAAATAGTAATGCCAACTGTCAAACCGGCATGGCTTACCCTCATCATTTTGTTATTTCAACAATTGTGGGGAACTGATGGAGGAAATTATATTTTTACAGAAAATTTAAAACCATTTAGTTATGCACTGAGCCAAATTGTGAGTGGAGGTATTGCAAGAACAGGTACAGCAGCGGCGGTGACTGTCATCATGCTTATCATTCCTATTACAGTGTTTATTATCAATCAATCCAAAATGCTTGAAACAATGGCATCATCTGGCATTAAGTAGGTGAACATATGAAAAAAATTTTAGTTATTGTATGGATATGTATACTTACAGGATTTTTGTGTACAAAAGGAATGCAAATAGAAGCAGCCTATATTTATACACCTGATCAAGAAGAAATTGCCTGTGCTGAAAGTTTAGTAGCACGTGCATCGATTGATTCGTCTAATTTAACGGATGTATTTGGAAATTTGGTTTCAAATCATTATCAATTTGGTAAGCTATATGATGTTGCAGATGATGAACAATTCATTTATTTATGTGATGGTAGCAACAATACCATTGTTGTACTAGATGAAAAGTTCAATTATGTGACACGTTTTCCAACAGAAGAAACCACACTTTCTAATCCACAAGGATTATACATTACAGATCAATATATATATGTATGTGATTATGGGAATAATCGAATAGCTATTTTTGATAAAACTTATCACCTTGTCCAAGAAGTATTGACACCAACAGATGTAGTATTCGAAAATTATGCGTTTAGACCTAAAAAAATTGCGGTAAGTAGAACAGGCAGAATGTATGTTGTTGCAGAGGGAATCAACGAAGGAATTTTAGATTTTAATGCCGATGGTACATTTAGCCGTTTCTATGGTGTGAATGCGGCAACTGTTTCACTATGGCAAGCATTTTGGCTTTTATTTACATCAGAAGAACAACGAAAATCTCAAGGATATAACTTTGGTGCTTCTCTTTTAAATCTATGTATTGACCAAGATGAATATGTATATACCGTTTCTTCTCCCATTGTAGGAAATCATTTCATCAAACGATTGAATTACAAAGCTCAAGATGTGCTAAATCGAAATGGTTATATTGCTAATGATGGGGATATTACCAAACCAACAACAAGTCATGTGCCGACAGATTCTTCTACCTTTGTAGATATTGATGTCAATCAAGATGGTACCTATATTGCTTTAGATAAAACTAGAGGTCGTATTTTTGCCTACGATTTTGAAGGAAATCTATTGTATGAAGCAGGAGGTCTTGCTACAGCGATTGATGGTATTTCTTCTAATCAAAGTAAATTATTTCAATTACCAGAAGCCCTTTGTTATTTTCAAGATAAAGTCTTAGCAGTAGATTCTAAAAATCAAAATTTAATTGTATTTGAATACACTACGTTTGGCCAATTGGTCAATGAAGCAACCCATTTGTATAAAGAAAATCAATATGAGGAAGCAGCAGTAATATGGCAAGAAGTCTTATCGCTCAATAGCAATTATTTAATGGCATATGCGGGAATTGGAAAAGCCCAATTTAGACAAGGCAATTATAAAGAGGCATTAGTCAATTTAAAAATTGGTAACGATGTCTACAACTATTCCCAAGCGTATAAACAGTATCGATATGAAAAATTAAGCAAAGTAGCTCCATATATATTGGGCCTTGCATTAGTAGGATGTATTGGATTATTGATTCGCAGCTTTATGAAAAATACCCATCAGGAAGGAGATATGTAAAATGGAAGATATGAAACAAGAACATTCAAAATTACGATCTATCAAACTATTTTTATCGACATTCTTTCGTGAAACATTTCAAGTTCCCCTTTATTTGATCGTTCATCCGATTCGAGGTTGGGAAGAGTTTAAACATGAAAAAATCGCTAAAAATTGGGTAAGTTTATTTTATTTAGGGATGATGTTACTGGCAGTGATTATTCATATTACTGCCAAAGGATTTATTGTAGGTGGTGCAGATATCAAACATTTTCATTTATTCAAAACCATACTGACCATTCTTTTACCTGTTTTAGTAGGTACAGTTGCCAATTGGTGTGTAGGTTCATTGTTTGATGGAAAAGGTAAAATGCCAGAAATTTTTAGAGTCATCAATTATTCGTTTTTTCCTTATGTATGGTTATCTATCTTAGCAACCATTGTGAGTAACTTTATTGGTGCAGATGAAACAATGTATTATACCGTTTTGATGAGTGCAGGAACGGGCTTGACTATATGGATGATGTTTTTTGGAATTATGGGTGTTCATGAAAATGGTTTCGGTATGAACATTGTGAATATTATCTTTACCATTTTGGTGATAGCGATTATTATTTTTGCGATTTTACTATTCTTTTCATTTGTAGAGAAAATACTAGGGTGGCTATATGCCATCTATAGTGAAATCAGAATGCGCTACTTTTAGGAGGGACATATGCAAGAAAATTATTTTACCCTTCCCTTTTATAAAAAATGGTGGATTAACATTAAGCAATATATCAAAAACAAAAAAGAAAATTTCAAATTTCCTTTTGTTAAACTTGGTATTTTGTTATTTATATTGTTGTTATTAGGCACAATTATCATCATCGTTGTCACAGGGAAAAAGGCTTTTCCAACGCACACTCCCTATGATAAAACGGGCTTTATCACTTATGATGATTTAGAAATGAGTCAAGATATATTAGAAAATAATCAGTATGAGTTTATAATCGATTATACGACTACACATTTTACATTAAAGGATAAAACCAATCAGCAAATCTATGAATCTAAACCGGCTAGTTTAAATAAAGCAGATACACTTACTTTGTATTATTCAGGTAGCCTTGGATCACCTACTAAATATGGGAATTATAATTATGCTATCAATTATGAAAAAATGCATCGCTATGCCATTCGAAAAACAGAAAATAGCATTGAAGTCTTGTACTATTTAGGTGGCAAAATCAAAACAGATTATACCGATTTTCCGCAGGTAATTTCACAAGAACGTTTTGAAGAAATGATTCAGTCTAAAAGCCAAGCTTATGTAGATGAATTAAAGGCAGCTAATGATCCTCAATATACAACGTATCGGATGTATTTATCTTATCTTAAAAATTATAAATTGAATACTGAACATGGATATTATGCTTTGAGTAATCCTTCCGCATTAAATGAACTATCTATCACAGGTTTATATGAACTTTTCTATAACGTATGTGGTTATACCAAAGAAGATTTAGCTTTTGATAATGCAGAACATGGGGTAGTGGTTGAAAAAACATATCCTACTTTTGAAGTTGCCATTCGGTATACGCTAGAAGAAAAAGGATTACAAGTTGAACTCATTCGTGAATCTATCGTAGATTATGAAAAGTATCCACTTATTTATATTGATATCTTACCTTATTTTGCTTGTGCCACAATAGAAGAATCTGGTTATAGTTTGATTCCAGATGGCAGTGGTGCTATTTTGGATTTTAATAATAATCGTTCTTATGCATCTAGTTATGAACAACGGATTTATGGGGATGATTTGGCTAAGATGACGAACACGATGAAACCAGAAAAAACCAAAATTTCTTTTGGTGTGTATGGGATGAAAATTGATCGAGATGAATCTAGTAAAGGATTGATTCACATCATTGAACAAGGTAGTGAATGCTGTTCCATTGTAGCACAAATGAATCAATCAGGAAATGAGAGTGGCTATAATCAAACATATTATCGGTGTTATTTAAGAGAAACGGATACGTATCGATTTGAATCTTTATCAGGTTTAGGGGATATTCAAACTTGGACTAATGAAATGATGAATACTTCTATTGTTTTACATATTTGGCCACTAGAAGAGGATACGACATATGTAGGAATGGCAAAGGCCTATCAATCCTATCTTATTCAAGAAGGACTATTGACCAAACAAGATCAAACTTCATCGGTTACGTTAGATTTAACACTGATTGGTGGATATTTAGCAACACGTAATCGTTTAGGAATAACGTATCATACCGTTGAAAGTTTAACAACTGCTAAAGAAGTACAAACGATTGCCCAACAGTTGAAACAAGATGGTGTTCAAGATATACACCTCATCTATCAAGGATTTATGAATCAAGGTATTCATTCTACTTATAATGGACGGATAAAGCTCAATCAATCGATTGCCTCTAAGAAACAATTGCTGAACTTGCAAGAGACATTAAGAAAAGAACAAATTTCTTTTTATCCCATGTTTCAACTAGCCACGCTTTATACGGATCAGTATGTTAAAAATCAAAAATTGATTGCCAATCAATATGGTCAAACAGTTGTGCATTATCAAAATAAAGAATCTATGTATTTACAAGACCAAACGACAACGCCACAATATGTTTTAAAACCAACAACATATGCATCATCATTTGAAAAAATTGATTCCTTTTTAGAAAAATTGAAAATCCAACAAATTGCTTTTTCTGATATTGGACAATTGATGTATGGTAGTTATCAATCGAAAGATATGATATTTAAAACACAGACAAAAGCGTACTTTACTGAAGTGATGGATAGATATCAAAATGAATATCAAATGCTTTTAACTATGCCAAATGATTATGCATTACCTTATACGCATATAGCATTAGATGTGCCAACTCATGCAACGGATTATGCTATTGTATTGTATGATGTTCCCTTCTATCAGCTTGTTGTTAGTGGGTATATCGATTATTCTAGTACATCTTTTAATATGAATGATGCCTACTCTTTTGACTATCACAAAATGAAGGCGATTGAAACTTTATCCAATATAGCGATGACATGGACATATGAGACAACTATTGATTTAGTAGATACAGAATATAACTACTTATATGCAACATATTATCAAAATTGGTACCAACGCACGCTAGATGTTTATCAAGAACTAAATCATTTGGATATCTATCAAGCAAGATTAGTTGGACATGAATATTTGAATTCAGATGCGAATATTGTCAAAACCACATATAGTAATGGAACACAAATCGTACTCAATTATAGTAACACGGATTTTGACTATCAAGGAATCATTGTGCCATCTGGTCAATATCAAGTAGTAAGAAAGGGGGCATAAGATGAAACAAAAGCACTTGACCCAAGAAGAACAAACACGATTACAAGAAAAATTGAATCAACATCAGGCTACCCTTTTGACAAAGTTAGAAACAGTGAGAAAACAATATGTTGAAACAGTTCAAATAGAAAATGCGAAAAAAAGACCCAACGTCAAAAAACTCAATCGATTAGAACATACAGAATTAAAAATCAAAACTCAAATTCAAAAGAATCAAATCAATCAATTGCGAATAGAAAATGGAAATTATGTCAAACTTAACTTTTTTCAATCGATGCTTCACAAGTTTAATACGATGAGTTTTAAACGACAATCAGCAGTAGGTGGATATGTTTTAGTCTTACCATGGCTAATTGGTTTCGCATTATTCTTTGCAATACCACTATGTATGACAATTTATTGGAGTTTTAATGAGGTTACAAGTGTTGCTGGAGGATTAACCATCAAATGGGTCGGTATGGAAAATTATATCAATCTATTTAAAACCCAAATGCTTGGTACAAAAACCTTTTTAGAAGTATTAACGAACTCGATTTTAGAAATGCTTATCAATGTTCCTGTTATTTTTATATTTAGTTTACTAGTTGCTGTAGTATTGAATACCAAATTCAAAGGTCATCAATTCTTTAAAATGGTGTTCTTTATACCTGTTATTTATAACACAACCGTGATTAGTTTAGCTCTAAGTGGTTCATTTGGTACAACAATGGATTCAACAATGAGTGGATTTTCGCAAATGTCATCAGGCATTCAAACATTCTTATTGGACATGGGTATTGGTGAAGGTTTGATTCAATTCTTGATTCAAGCAGTTGATCGTATCTTTACCATTGTAACGAAATCTGGTATCCAAATTTTGATTTTTATTGCAGCACTCCAATCCATTCCCAAACACTTATATGAGGCCGCTAAAATTGAAGGTGCTACCGCATATGATTGTTTTTGTAAAATCACTGTGCCAATGGCTTCTAGGATGTTTCTTCCCGTATTGATTTATTCAATTGTGGATAGTTTTGCATCTAGTGAATTGATTCGAATGATGACAACCGATTCATCAGGAGCCAAAATATCTTATGGTATGTCTTCTGCAATTGCGATTGTTTATTTTGGAGTGAATTTACTAATTATGGGATTATTGTATCTAATCTTAAAAAAGGCGGTGAATAATCATGAATAAAATAGTCAAAAAGCCTTTCGAAAACGCCAGTAAACGCATCAAAGAATCTCTTGCAACACCCCAAAAAAGGAAGGTTGTAGGATCAAAATGTCTCAAAATTATCTTTGATATTATCAAATATGTATTTATGATAGGCATTTCATTTATTATTTTATACCCATTATTTTTGCAACTAGCTGTAGCATTTCGTTTACCAACGGATGTCAATAATCCTAAAGTCATGTGGATTCCTGAGCAATTTTCTATTCAGAATTTTAAAATTGCTATCACAGCCCTCAATTATTGGAAAGCATTAGGAACAACATTTTTCAATTCTTTAACTGTATCCATATTGCAAATGATTTCTACTGCTTGCGCAGGATATGCATTTGCTAGATTAGATTTTAAAGGAAAAAAGGCTTTATTTTTCTTGAGTTTATTTACGATTATTGTACCACAAACAATGGTATCTTTACCGATGTATATTAATTTTGCCAAAACGGGACTCATTGGGAAAAAATATGTCTTATTCTTGATGGCAGGTTTAGGCATGGGAATTAAATCAGGTATCTTTATTTATTTGTTTAGGCAAGCTTTTAAAGGATTACCTAAAGAATTGGAAGAAGCAGCTTATATGGATGGATGTAATGTATTCCAAGTATTTGTAAAAGTCATGTTTCCATGCGTAAGAAGTACCATTTTGACCGTATTGTTACTTGCTTTTGTATGGCAATGGAATGATTACTATTATACCAATTTATTCTTTATTAATGGCGCCACAGATGTGTATACATTAGCTACACAACTACAAACGATGGCTTCTGGTGGGTCGCTACAACAAGCACTCCTCCAGGCAAACATTTGGCAATTAATGGGGCAAGATGTAACCAGTAACCCATTATTTGTATCGATGATTTTGAATACGGCGGGCATACTTGTGATGTTACCTGTACTCATTATGTATTTTTTTCTTCAAAAGTTCTTTGTGGAAGGAATTGAGAGATCTGGTATTGTTGGATAAGAAAAAGAAAGGATTTAATTATGAAAAACAAACAATTGAAAATTTGTACACTACTGTTATGTTTCATACTTGTTTTAAGTATGGTAGGATGTAAAAAGAAACCTACTCCAGGTAATGGTGGTAACACAGGTGGAAATGGGGGAGGAAATACAGGCGGAAATGGGGGTAATCAAGAGGAAGTAGAATACGACTTCATGGGTGCTAAATTTACCATTATGGTAGATGTTGTATCTACATCTGACCCACGTAACGCCAATTACACCAAACTATTTAAAGAAGAAAAAGTAAAAGCAATTGAAGCAGTTGAGAAGAAGTACAACATTAAAGTAGAATATGTACCTTATCCTTCTGATGCATCTTGGGGTGGAGCAAGAGAAAGATATATCATTCAAAATAGTGCAGCTGGAACACCTAAAGCACATATTTATGAAGTACCATCTTATTCTATTGGTACGTTAGCCGTAGCCAATTCAATTACACCACTCACTTCACTGATTGAGGCTTATGGTGTAAAAGGATACTGGAAAGAAGCAAAGGCGTATGGAACTGCTCTTGGTGAAATTTATTCCTATCAAGACATTTATCCTACTGCTGATGAAGGAATTTTTTATAATATTGATTTATTAGAAGACTATTTAGGCGAAGGAAATGGTGATTTACCTAGCAGATTGTGGTTAAATGGAGAATGGACATGGGATAAATATACAGAAATTTGTGCCAAACTAGACCAAGTATTACCTAATGATTATTATGTAATGGGTGGAACGGCTTATAACTGGGCATATCAAATGTTAGGTGCAAATGGTGTACATGTCATTGATGGTGATTTAAAGTGTCAACTGACTTCCCAAGCGGCTATTGATACACTATCTTATTTAAATACACTCAATTCAACGATTCGTTGGGATATTGACTCATGTGATTTAGCCAATGCTACTTCAACCGAAATGGTAAAAGGAAAAGTAGCTTTCCACAATGGTCAGTCTTATTGGATTTATCAATCCAATAAATGGTTAGATAAAGACTTCCAAATTGGTTTTGTTCCATATCCTGTAGGACCAAATGTAAAAGATAAAGATAATTTATCAGATTATTATATCAATGATGTTTATGGCAAAACACAATTTGTGATTTCTTCTTCCTATTCGAAGGCAAACATCAAACCAGGATATGAAAACTCCACTTTGTATGATGAAATTATCTTTAAAATTTGGTCAGAAATGCAAGTTTTCCCAGAATTAGATGAAACGACAAAAGAATGCTCTATTGATGATTATATAGATGAATATATTGACCAAAGAATCATTTCTTATTATGGTAGTGTATCATCTATTGAATGTCATCGTTCGATTATTACCAAAGGATATCCAGATTATTTTTATAGTCTAGATGAGGCAAAAGCACAAGCAGAAGGTTCTTATATGTTAACTATTCAAAGTGCTATAAAAGGAGAAATTGATGATATTAGAGCAAGGATGGCCAACCTTTCTGCATTGATTGAAGCGTCATTCAAAGTAAAATATAACTTAGATGAGGACTACTATGACTAAATTATCTAGACTAATTTTTTGCAATATTTGCCTTTTTGTGCTATTATTGCTAGGTAGTTGTACTTCTAGTAAAACAAGCACATTAGAGCAATTTTTTACCTCTTTACATATACCTGCCGAATTGGATCAACATCTCAATTTAACAGATACCTATACCTATGAATCTAAAACTATCCAAGTGGTTTGGGAGTCCAGCAATGAAAGTGTGATGACCAATCAAGGAGTAATTCATAGAAAAGAGGTTTCACAAACCGTTATTTTAATCGGTACTGCCACTCTTGATGGCAAAACGTTAAAGCAAACATTTATCATTACGGTATTAGGAGATACAAGTATGCAAACCTTAGAAAAAGTAGCAAATAGTTTGATTTTGCCACAAACACTAGATACATCTATTCAACTTCCATCTAGTAAAAATGCAGATAATCAAAACGTTAGCATCGTTTGGCTATCCAGTCATCCAGAAATTATTGATTCAACAGGTAAAGTCGTATTACCTCAACAAGAAACAGTAGTAACACTTACCGCACATTTAAGTTTAAATATGCATAACCATGAAAAAAAATTTGAGATTACTGTTCCACAAGACTCTAATTTTTCACCAGCTGCTTTATGGCACAAAGCCAATGTCTTTACCGGTACAATAGAAGGTGAGATTAAGCCTGGTAGACTCAGTGAATTTGCGGGGGCAGTATATCGCAAATGTGTATCTAGTCGTGATTATTGGTCCGGTATTGAGGTTGTTGTAACCCTTCCTGAATTTATTCCAGATGAAAAAAGAACAGGAGTTAGTCCATACGATGCAAGTGCATTCCGGTATATGGATAACCCATCTGTTTATTTAGGTGGAAATAGCGTTTCTGAATCAGATGTGGGTGTGTCTTGGACAGTAGGGGCTGATGCCACAACAGGGGTTGTAGACTGGTCAAAATCAGTAGCCTATCGTCCATTTTGGAGATGGATTGATTCTGGTAATCATTTTGCAAATGCTGCTTGGCAAGATACTTGTTATTATTATTACCCTGGTGATACGATTCGAATGAGTGTATTTTCACCAAGAGAAAATTATTTGCAATTAAGAATTGAATTATTAGAAGAAACAACGATCGAAACATATGTACAAAAACGTGCAAGTTACCAATTAGGACTAGACTATTCTAAAGTCTTCTTGTCTCCAGAATTTCCATCAAAAGGTATGGGGGTATACAAAGCAGAATTTAAACGTGTATGCGCACTAGATCAAGTAGCAAATGAGGGTAAACCAACGCAAAAAACCAACGCAGCAAGCGTAAATTGTATTTGGCATGAAGTTTACTTATATCGCAATATCAATGGAACGGTTTATAAAGTACCAATGGTATCCGAACGATATGCAGCTTGCAATGCTCCTAGTAGCTTTGCCAATGCACATCAGATTTCCTATGAAGGCGTCAATACAAATTTAGGAGGAGAAGTTGTAACGTTAAGTCCTAATAATAATCAATAGGAGGGAAAAATGGTAGAAGTAAAAGAACCTATATATAAGGTTATTGAAAGAGATTTAAGAAAAGATATTTTAAGCGGTAAATTAAAACAAGGCGATATGATTCCTAGTGAAATTGAATTATGTGCAAAATATGGTGTAGCCAGAATGACCGTTCGGCACGCAGTAGATAATTTATTAGTAGATGGCTATATTTATCGTCATAAAGGAAAAGGTACATTTGTTGTGTTTAACAAAACAGAAATGGATCAAAATTCAAAGGTACCTTTCTTTAGCTTTTCTAGAGAAATGATAGGTGGAGATGGTGAATTAATCAATACTGTGATTAATTTTTCGGTAGAGCAACCTGATGAAATCATTATCAAAAAACTTCAGTTATTACCTGTAGAAAAAGTATACTATGTAGAACGTGTCAGAAAATTAAACAATACACCACTTGTGTATGAAAGAATTTATTTACCAGTAAAATTGTATCCAGATTTAACACCTGAAATATTTTTACATTCCATTCATACATATGTACAAGCAGAATTAGGCTTTGTCATTCGTAATTGTGAATGCGCTATTGAAGCTAGATCTCTTGCACCGAGGGTTGCAGAAATCCTACATTGCACTGAAAATGAATCAGCTTTATATATGAGTTCTGTAAGCTACTTAGAAAATGGTTGTGCATTTATGTACAATAGACAATATTTTTTAGGAACCCATTTTAGATTTAAACACAACTTCTCTAAAAAATAGAGGAGAAATATGAATTTAGATAAAAATTTTGACATACCACTAACCCCAATAGTAGGGACAAAATGGATAGACCCTTTAACTGCTGATGTGCAATTTTATGGCTTGAACTGGATTCAAGAAGAACATTTGTATCAAAGGCTTTCGAGAAAATGGGAAGAAGAAATTGGTAAAGTTTCACCTAAAGTAGTTGCTTTAAGTAAGCATACAGCAGGTGGACAGCTCCATTTTATTACCAATTCTAGTTGCTTGGTGATTCATGCGAAAGTACATCATATGGCTGGTATTTCTGGCATGACATTTGTTGCGCAAGGTGGGTTTGATTGCTATGTGGGTAAAGATTATGATTCATTAATGTTTTATGATTCTAGTCGATTTGCAGTAGGTATGCAAGAATATGAATATACATTATTCAAAGACTTAAAACAAGAAGAGCGTTTGATTGTGCTCAATTTCCCCTTATATGGAGGAGTGGAACATATAGAAATCGCTATTGATGAAGGTGCTTATATACATAAGCCCCTTGAGAATTTTTCTAATCATGATAAGATTGTGTATTACGGCACATCTATTACACAAGGTGGATGTGCTAGCCGTCCTGGCTTATGCTATACAAATCTTTTATCTCGAGCAATGAAAGCAGAAATCATCAATTTTGGGTTTTCTGGGAATGCTTTTGGTGAGGCTGTTGTTGCAGAAATGATGGCCTCTATTGAAAATGCATCTATGTTTGTGCTAGATTATGAAGCCAATGGTGGGACAAATGGAAAATTAGAGGCAACTTTAGAAAATATGATTCAAATCATAAGAATGCATTATCCTAATAAACCAATTGTTGTAATTTCTAGAATTAAATATTTATTTGATGATTTAAATCCGGATACACTAGGCAAAAAACGAGAGAAAATTCGGTTATTTCAACAACAATTAGTACAAAGATTAAGCAAAAAAGATCATCATATTTATTATATCAATGGGGCGAAACTATTAGGAGATGATTATCACGAGTATACTGTTGATAGTATTCATCCCAATGATTTAGGATTTAAGAAAATGGCGAGTCATTTAGAAAAAGAGTTTAAGAAAATCATGAAGAAGGAAGATGAAAAGAAAAATGAATCGATTATTAAATAAATTAAATCAAAATAAAATGTGTTTAATTGCGAGCATTCCCGCAAATAACTATGATTTTGCTAAAGCAGCATGGGAAGCAGGAGCAGATGCAATTAAGGTACATATCAATGTATGGCATCGCGCAAGTAATAACACATTTGGATCATTAGAAGATAATAAGAATGTATTTGAAAAAATACTTAAAGATTCTCCCGTTCCAGTAGGTATTGTGGTCGGAGAAGATGCATTTGTTGCAGAAAAACAATTAGATGAAGTGGTGAATATGGGATTTGATTTTATTTCATTATATGGTCATCATACACCTGCATCTTTAATTACTAGAAAAGATATCACCAATTTCTTTGCTGTCAATAGTACATATACTTTAGAAGAAATTGAGGCAGTAAGTCAGGGTGATTTTGCCGATATTTTGGAACTTTCAATTTGTTTACCAGAAACATACGGAGAAAGGTTAAATGCAAGAGATTTAGTACGATATAAATATTTAGCATCTCGTTCTAAGATACCAGCAATTATTCCGACCCAACATGTCGTTTTGCCAGAAGATGTGAAGGCACTTGCGGCATGTGGTGTAAAAGCTGTAATGGTGGGAGCTATTTCAATGGGTAAAGAAAAGGATTCTATTTTTTCAACTTTGAAATCGTTCCGTGAAGCAATAGATCGTTTATGATACGTGTAGGATTAATCCCATTAGATAGTAGACCATGTAATACGATATGGATAGAAAGTCTAGCTAAAATTGCAAATTTCCAATTGCTAATGTATCCTAGAGAAGCCTGTGGGAATTTATATCAAGGGGCAAACATCGATTATATGATTCCATGGTTAGAAGAAAATGTGCATCAAATGGATTATTTGATTCTTTCTACAGATGGCTTATGTTTTGGTGGTCTTATTCAAGCCCGTAAAGCACAGATTGACTTAGAAAAAGTGTTGACACAATTAGATGTAATTAGGAAAATCAAGCAACAATACCCGCATTTAAAAATATATGTATTTGATACCATTATGCGTACAGCCATTACAGCATTTGATGAAGAAAGCCATCGTTATTATAATGTGATGAATGAATTCGCTCGTTTAAAAGGGGCTTGCTATTTTTTTCAAAAACCAGAAGATATTGCAAAACTAAAGACGATAGAAGAAAGTATTCCACCTCATATTTTAAATACCTATTTAAAAGCAAGAAAAACCAAACTCATTTTGAACAAATTCTTTTTATCGCTAGCAAAAGATAAGATTATAGATAAAATGATATTGTTACAAGAAGATGCTAATCCTTATGGTATTCAAGCTATTGATCAAGTAGAAATTCAAGCTCAAATGGAAAAAGACCAATTGGTTGATGTGGTAGAATTTTATAATGGAACAGATGAAGGCGCAGCTGTATTGCTAGCTAGAATCATCAAAGAAGAATATCAAATGACACCTAAGGCTTATTTGTATATGCCATCTAATGCCATTTTGAAGAAGTGTCATTTATTTGAAGATCGACCTTTTTCGGAAAATTTGTATAAAATGTTAGAGACAGTAGGTATTCAGTTGGTTGATCAAGTGGAGGATGCATCGTTTGTACTGGCTATCTTTGCAGAAGAAGAAAATCATCCATTAGAATTAAAAGAATACATTGAAGTACCTATTCGAAAAGATGAAGCATATTTTCAATATATTCAACAACTCAATAACTATATTCAACAAAAACCTGTTTTATTGGTAGATTTGCTTTTTCCTAATGGAGGTAGTATAGAATTACTTCAAGATGTAGAATATCGAAAATTACTAGGATATTCTGCTTGGAATACTTCATCTAATTCACTAGGTACTGCACTTTGTAACGCAATGGCTTATTTGGTTCATCCGGAATCAACAACCAATATAGCTTTTTTGAAAGAGCGAATTATGGATGATTGTATATATCAATATATAGCTAGAAGAAAAGCATCGGAAACATTAATCCAAAAAGGTTGTTCTATTTATAATTTAGAATCTGATGTTGATTTTGCATTATCAGAAGTAGCAAAATGGATGCATCAATATGATGGTTGGATTGACCATACACCATATCAAATGACATTACCTTGGGGTAGAATGTTTGAAATTGAAATCAAGGTGGAGGAAGAGTCCAATGATGTATGATGTAATAGTAGGTGGGGCAGGACCTGCTGGTATATGTGCAGCTATTGCTGCGAAACGAAGTGGGGCCAAAGTGTTGCTTATCGAAGATACAGCAATACTTGGTGGAACCAATACACTAAGTTTAGTTGGACCACTGATGACTTATCACAATCAAGGTAAACCTATTATAGGTGGAATTGCTTCTGAAATTATTGAACGATTGAAACAAATGAAGGGTACATTAGGTCATATTGAAGATCCCCTTGGATTTTGTAGCACAGTAACACCAATTGATACGGAAACATTAAAAAAGCTTTATTTTGATATGATTGTTGAATATGATATTGATTTATTATTGCACACAAAGATTATTCATACTGTAGTAGAAAATGGGAAAATTCAAGCTGTAACAATTGCGAATAAAAGCGGTGTTTCAAACCAATATGCCAAAGTATTTATTGATGCAACAGGTGATGGCGATCTTGCAACAAGCGCAGGAGCAAAGTATCATATCGGACGTGATACGGATCAATTGTGTCAACCAATGACGATGCCTTTTGTGGTTGGGAATGTAGATTTGAATCAACTCAGAAAAGCAATGCAAGAGCATCCTGACAATTTTGTTTTGAATGACAAATATGATTTTCAATACATAGGTATTAGTGGATTTTTCAAAGAAGTAAAGCAGGCGAAAGAAAATCTTGATTTTACTATTCAGCGTGATCGGGTCTTACTTTTTGAAAATGTGCGTACCAATGAAGTTACAATCAATATGACTAGAGTATTGAAGCATTCCGCTTTGGACGCGCAAGCATTAACAAAGGCGGAAATAGAAGGAAGAAAACAAATAGAAGAAACTTTTCAATTTTTAAAACACTATATTCCCGGCTTTGAGCATAGTTACATTGTTCAAACTCCTTATCAAATTGGTGTCAGAGAAACTAGACATATGATATGTGATTATATGATGACCAAAGAAGATGTATTAGAACATCGTCAATTTAATGATGCCATATGTGTAAGCGCGTTTCCTATGGATATTCATTCTCCAGTAGGAGATGCATTAGAGGTAGATGATGATACAACAATCAATCATTTGGCTTTTGAGATTCCTTTACGATGTCTATTACCAAAAGGATTGAATAATTTAATTGTAACAGGAAGAATGATTGGTGCGACTCATGAAGCAGCTGCTTCTCTTCGAGTAAGTCCTGTTTGTATGGCACTAGGTGAGGCCGCTGGTGTGCTTGGTGCATTGTCTATTCAACAGAATAAAGATATACGCCAAATTTCCTATCATGATGTAGCTACGATACTTAAAAATAATCGTCAAATACTCAAATATAAATAATAAATTACCCTTTTTATGAAGGGTAATTTTTCTTTATTATGAAAAAATCAATTTTAATTTAATTGATTATTTCCTATATTATAAGCAAAAAATAAAATTATACTTTTCCCATTTATGGTAAATACTATAAAAAAGGAGGATTGTTTTATGGAAAAAACAAATGAATTAAATAAATTTTTATCTTATGTACATATGGGAAATAGTATTTATCGTATTTATTACGATGAGGCACAAAGATTAAAAGAAGAAAAACTCAGTCGCTTGATTGTTGAAATTATGGAAATGTTTAAAAAACATGAAGAAGGCATTCGTTCATTAATTCAAGAATTTAATGAAGAGCCTACAAGTAGCCTCACCGCAGCAGGTATTATGGGAGTTTATAAAGAAAAGATGAAGGTGTTCCATGATGCATTTACAATTTGTATTAATGCCATCAAATCAACAAATATGGGATTGATTAGTGCACTTAAATTTTTAGAAGAAAATAAAGAACTAGCCACAGGACTGAAAGATAAAATTATGGAAGTCATAGATGATTATGGTGTAATCATTCATAAAGTAAAAGGATTTATCTTAGAAGAGTGTATCAAGTAGAAGGGGATAACTCAGATTGAAAGTGGCTATTATAGTCAAAATAAATAGAGATTAAAAAAATCAATAAGACGATATATCACTAGATACGCAGTTTGACTTTACTTTTTTTACAAAATATGGTATAATGAACTGATTCGAGGCGATATATATGAAATTACATGACCAACACGTACATTCAATGTATTCTATGGATTCGACTGAAAAGTTAGAAGCCTATGTTCAAAAAGCCATTCAATTGGGGTGTTCTTATTTTGTAACGACTGAACACTTTGATTTAGATATGGTTGAAGGACAAGTGGACTGGACAGTGGATTATGCTCGTTTAAAGCAAGAACATCAACAATTGCGATTAAAGTATCCCCAAATTTCCTTTTTACTTGGAATTGAGGTTGGGTATCGAAAAAGCTATTTAGATCAAATCCATACGCAAATCAATAGTGAATCTTATGATGTAGTGAATTTGAGTATACATGAGAATGATTATGCGGACTTTTATTGGCCCAAGTATTTCAAACAATATGGTATACATCAATTATTAACAGCCTATTTTGATGAAATGATAGAAGCAACAGGTTCTTTTACCAACTACAATGTGTTATCCCATATTGATTATGCTTTTAGAACAGCCTATTTAATGGATTCAACAATCAAAATATCCACATACGAAGAACAAATCAAACAGGTTTATCGAAACCTCATTACGCATAACAAAGCATTGGAAATCAACACAAAGGTACAAGAGGCCATTCATGATGATCAACACACCCTCTACTTATTGCGATTATATCAACAAGTAGGGGGGAAACGTTTAACCTTATCGAGTGATGCGCATAGTGTAGAGCGATATGAGTCTTCTTTTTCACATTATATGCGTATGATACAATCTTGCGGTTTTAATTATCTAGTGTATTATATACAACGCAAAGAATACCAATATCTCATCAATCAGGAGGATGTATGACCGAAAAAGAATTTAGAAGATTAGTTACAGATGTAGAAATTTTATCTGATGAAAGAGATGCCTTAAATGAAAAATTATTGCAAATCAGTAACATTATAGAAAAAAATGTGACGCCACATACCCATATTCAGGCAATTCAAAAAGCTGGATCGTGGGCCAAAGGTACTTTACTAAATGATGCTGAAGAACTAGACATTATGGTGATTGTAGAACCAACAGGTGAAACTGCCTTTGTGTTAGAAAACGAGGCTATATGTAATGAAATCGTCAATGCCTTTATTTATGCAAAAGAAGTGCAAAAATTAAGCGATATCACAAGAAATATTTCTAGAAATAGTATAACCATCAGATGGGGGAATTACGTAATTCATCTTCTTATTCGTTATACTCAAGAAGCATATCTTGCTGCTATAGATGAACTACAAATTCAGTTTACTGAACTAGCCAATCGCGATTATACTTATTTTAGAAATGCAGTAAAAATTATTCAGTATTATAAAGAAGAGCAAAACATTCACATCTCAGGATATATCATAGAAATCATTTTATATTATGCGCTCAATAGTTATTTTAAAGATAATCGTTATGAAGATTATCTCCATGCTTTTATTAAGGCTTTAGACGAATTAATGAAGGGAAAAAAGATAGAAGTATCAAAGGATATTTATCAAAAACTAGGTGTCAATCCCGATAATCAAGTAAAGAAAAACTATATGGTGTTAGATGTAGCAAATCCTAATAACAATTTAGTTGAACATATCAATGATATGTCTATTGGTGAATATCGCAAATTAAAACGTGTTTTGTCTAAGTTAGTAGATACTAAAGTGGATCTTTCGATGGGAACAAATGCAACCGTCGTTTTATCTATTCAGCCTATAGCCATCAAAGATAGTGATACTTTTGCATGGAAATATAGCATTGAGAATAGTGATTATAGCAATAGTGGTGGATCTTATGCCAATACACCACAAGATTTACTAACTGCAATGTATAAAGCACTTTACAAGGGACTTCGTGCCATTGTAGATCATCAGTTAAACCGAAAAAACATTGAGGTACGCTGTTCTAAACACAATATTTTAAAATTAACTGAAGTATCAGAGGAAAATAGATCACGCATTAAAACCATCGAAACTTATATTGAAAATAACGGACTTGTTATCAACTTTCAATAAAAAGTTAATCAATCTAGGCGGCATAAAAGTATATAAAAATTTTCAAATTACTTTCAAATTTTTACCAATAGTGGTATAATAAGTCGAATCAATTAATAAAGGAGATTATTTATGGGTAGAGCACATGAAGTTCGTGCTGCATCAATGGCTAAAACTGCCGCAGCAAAATCAAAATTAAATAACAAATGGAGCCGCATCATATATATGGCTGCGAAGTCCGGTGTGCCTGATCCAGACTTAAACCAAAACTTAAAGAAGGAAATCGAAAAGGCAAAAAGAGAGCAAGTGACTGCAGATGTTATCAAAAGAGCAATTGATAAGGCCAAAGGTGCTAATCAAGAGTCTTATGATCCGATGACACTAGAAGGCTTTGGTCCTGGAAATTCAATGTTTGTCATTGAATGTTTAACTGATAACCACAATCGTACCCAAACAGCAGTTAAAGTTGCATTACAACGTTGTGGTGGTAAGATTGCAGGAAGTGGTAGTGTAACACACATGTTTAAAAATACAGCCATTTTTTCTATAGACTTTATGGGTGAAGAAGAAGTTCTTGAAACATTACTTTTAGCAGATTGTGATGTAGAAGATATTTCTTCTGATGAAGATGTAGTAACAATTACTGCACCTAGTACAGAATATGGTAAGATTAGAGAAGCTTTAAGAGAAGTACTTCCAGAAGGAAAAGAATTTTTAGAAGATACTGTCGCTTGGCTTCCACTGAATCCAGTAGAACTTGCAACAGATAAAGAGAAAGAACAATTGCAACGTCTTCTTGATTTACTTGAAGAAGATGATGATGTTCAAGATGTATATCATAATGTTGTTGGTTTAGATCTAGTTGAATCAGACGAAGAATAATAATCAAATGAGTTGCATTAATAGGCAGATTTTGCTATAATATTAGTGCAATTAATTGCAGGTATAGTATAACGGCTATTATACCGCCTTGCCATGGCGAAGATGCCGGTTCGATTCCGGTTACCTGCTCCAAAAAAAGATATTATGCCTGGTCAATTCTGGGCATGTTTTTTACATCTAAAGCATACACATCAAATATATAATTAATTCAAAATAATAGTAAAAATGGAGGAAATATTGGCTATAGGATAGGGCAGGGAAATGTAATAGGTATGATGAATAAAAAAATTATAAAAGGAATCATTGAAAAAGATGAAGCTGCTTTTGAACAATTATTTGAAAAGTATAACAAAATATTATTCTACTATTCTTTAAAATATACGCACAACGTAGAAGATGCAGAAGACGCTGTACAAGAAATATTTATAAAAGTATTAGATCACATTCACACATATGATGAAAAAAAGGCAAGCTTTGAAACCTGGATGTTTACTATTGCTAATAACCATTTAAAAGACATAATGAAAGTAAAAGAATCGAGGCGCAATGTATTAGCTACAAACAATCAGCATGTAGAAAATGCACATTGCATGAGTAATCAAGATAATCTAATTATGTTATCAGAAGTAGAACGATATATTGGGGTGGAAGCATATCGTATTTTATATATGAAAGATGGGTTAAGGATGAAGTTTTCAGATATTGCGGAAGAAAGCAATATGACGATTAGTAAAGTAAAACACATTTACTATAATGCTCATGAAAAAGTCAAAAAATTCGTTAAGGGGGAAACAAGAAAATGAAAAAAACAACAAAAAAGATACTCAAGGAAGACTTTGAAACAACATATCAGCCTAAATTAAAGGCATCTGATGTGATTGAAAAAACAGAGTATTTCGATATGAATCTAAAAAATCGATTTGAACAAAATAGCAAGGCGCTAAGACATTATAAATTATCTTTTAGAGTGTCAGTAGTTATTTCATTTCTTCTTTTATTTGGTATAATCAGTTTAGGATATATACACTGGGTATGGGATAATACGAATAGCAATCAAACAAGCAAAAACATATTAACCAAAGAAGAATATAGTTACATGGTTTCTATCAATCCATATGTAGATAAAAATTACCAATATGCTATATGTATCAATAACAATGCATGGATGTACATATATAAAGGTTTTGATATTAATAGAGATATCGATTATTTCTATGTTATTCATTTAGATGATGGATGTAGTAAACACATTACTATTTCAATAGATTCTCAAGAAATTAATATAGATAAAACCTCTTATGGTTATTTGACAAAGCTATCTGCAGAAGAAGAAAGGGCACTTCATTTTATAGTTAACGTAGATGGCTTAACAAAAGAATATACTTTAGTAGGTTAAAAGGGATAAATATCCCTTTTTTTGTTATAATATGAAAATATGAAAAAATTTTGACAAATTGTAAAGAATTTGGGGCGATTTTGACTAGTTTGTCGTATATATAGATGGTGTTTGCAAAAATATCAAACACAAGGGTAATAATAAGGGAGGAAAAATAATAATAAAATGAAAAAAATAGCATTAATGGGGGTAGCTATTGCCATTATTTTCGGATCTTTTTTGATAACCTATGGTATAGATAATCAAAAAGTAATTTATCTAGATAACATAGGATACGAAACAAAAGCGCTAGACAATTTGAACAATGATAATAATATTATTGAAGAAGAATCTACAAATGATGTGATCATTTTAGAAATTGAGTTAGATTACGACCAACATAACAAAAATGTATTGCAAAATATTGAAGCATCCATTAATCCAATTGAAGTCAAAGAAGATATGACAAATAGAGAGGTCAATGAGATTCGTGGATATACAAGAGAAGCTATTAGACAATACCACTTAGAAGAAAATAGGGTTTTAGATGAATTGTTAGCAATCGAGGGATATGTTGATAAATATATATCTCACTATATGCCATATATTGAATATATATTTGAGGTAGAAGTATTTGAACAATGTGAACAAAAATTGTTATCAAAATTATCTAACACAGCCTTTGTTAAAACTGCATATGTAAGACATACCAATGAAGTCAATGTAGAAGCAGCAGTTGCAAGAGCAGCATATGGTATGGGGGTAGGAGAAATATTTGAAAGTAGAGAATTATCTGGCAGAGGCGTAACTGTGGGGGTATTAGAAGTAGGCATTGCCGATAAAGAACATGCCTCTTTAGTGGGGACAAATATAATAGCGCATAAACAATTTTTGCATAAAAATTCTATTAGCGAGCATACCACTACAGTAGCTGCTATTATAGCAGGTCATGGAGGAATGGCACCTGATGCTACCATTTTAACTTCATATTTATACGGTAGTCCTAGTAATGAAATAGACTGGTTACTGAATAAAGGTGCAGATATCATTAATCTATCTTGTGAAAATAGAAATCCCGATGGATATTATAGTGATTTGTCAGCGTATATGGATTACATTGTATATACTTACCGGGTGACAATTGTGGCCGCCGTGGGGAATGAAAGCGGTAATATTAGTGCACTTGCCTTAGGGTACAATGTAATTAGTGTTGGTGCTTATAATGATGAAGAAACAGACTATGCCTCTTTTTCCAATTATCAATACAATAAAGGAGCACCAGAAAAGCCAACCATATTAGCAAGAGGAACCACTGTCTATGCAGATGGTTTTACAGAAAATTATTATGGTACAAGTTTTTCTTGTGCTATTACGAGTGGATCCATCGCTCTTTTAATGGAACAACGCCCATATTTAAAATGTTACCCTCAACTAGTCACTGCTATATTATGTGCGAACGCGCAACAATTGGGGAATTTTGGCGCTCCACAAACCTTTAAGCCTTTAGCACCAAGATATGGGGCAGGTAAATTGCATTTGGGGAATGCAATTCGAAATATATATATTGGCTATATGGGGTATTGCACTGCAAATCCATCAGATGATAGTGAAGTAACTGTAATGGAACATTATATCGATTTAAAGAAAGGTCAAACACTAAGGGCATCTCTTGCTTGGTTAGCCAAAGCAACAGGAAAAAAGGAAAAAACAGTCACGGGGGATTATGATTTAAGGTTATTTTTACCTGATGGACAAATCATTCTTTCTTCACAATGTTCTGACTCTAATGTAGAATTATTTTCGTATCTTGTAGAAGAAACCGCTACATATGTCATACGGATAACGATTTTTTCAGATAGAGCTTGTGAAGAAGGCGATTTCTTAGCACTTGCTTATGCTGTTTTTTAGAAATAAAAGTAAACATAAGTAAAGAAGAAATATTGTAATCATATTTTAGCAAAAACACCAGTTTTTAAGAAGGGGACCAAACGATTCATATCAAAGATATGAAATAAAAACAGTCTAGACAAAAAGTTACAGCTCATTTGAGCTGTAACTTTTTGTTCATTATATAAGGAATAGAAACTTATGCACAAATAAAATGAGCAATTTCTTCTGGAGACTCATGTAATCCAGAAGAAACCCAGTGATATATAATATTAAATAGCGATCCCCCATAAGAGTATAAAATATATTTTTCTGCTTCATGATTAGGTTCAACGGGATAGGTTTCAAATAGATAGGCATTGATAGCTTCTAGTAATATTTGAGATAGTCCGGCAGTAAATAGACTTTTTAGTTCATTTTTATAGTTGATTACAAATTGCATAGTATTTAAAATGGCCTTATAATGATATATTTTAATACCACTTTGTTTATTTTGCAATTTAAATTGTCTCATCTTTTCTACTAAATAATAACGAATAGCCTCTTCTTTATAAGAAAAATTGCGATAAAATGAAGCTCTTGCTACACCTGCTTTTTGGATAATCTCTGTAATAGTAATTTCTGAAAATGGCTTTTCATCCATCAATAGAAAAATGCTTTGTGCAATGGCTTCTTTCACGATTTGATTCAATTCTTTTCTTTTATCCATAGACAAAACCCCACTTGTTTGTATCACATATTCTATGGTATAATACCATATGATACAAATTGTATCATATTTATTATTGACAATCAAGGAGAATAATCATGAAATTAAAAATAATGGTCGATTCTTCTTCTGGTATTACAAAAGAAGAAGCAACAACAATGGGGATAGAGGTATTTCCACTCCGATTTAGTTTTGATGAGGAAGAATATCTAGATGGGGTAGATATAACAAGTGAAGTATTTTATGAAAAACTAGTTACGAGTCGTATTTTCCCTAAAACATCCTTACCTAATTTATACCAATTAGAAGAACAAGTTAAAAAATATGAAGATGAAGGATATACTATTCTTATTTTTCCGTTATCGAAAGAAATATCGGGTTCATATGCGGCAATGCAAGCTCTCTTTGAAGACCATCCTCATGTTCAAGTAGTAGATGGTCTTACCACGGTAAGTGGACTTCGGTTTTTAATTGCAGAGGCATTACGCTATCAAGATGAGTCGCTAGATGTAATCTTACAAAAAATAACAAGTCTTCGTGAAAGAATTCGAATCATTGCGGGAATTGATACACTAGAATACCTACATCGGGGAGGAAGATTAAGCAAAACTTCATCTGTAATAGGTACGATTATTGGGTTGAAACCAATTATTGGTATATCAAATGGAAAAGTTGTCGTTTTTTCTAAAAGGAGAGGAAAAAAACAAGCCATGCAATATATCGTAGACTATATGATGAATCACCTTCCAGATGAACATTATCCTATCTATGGACTATATAGCAAAGATAAAGCCAATTATGATACACTATATGGATTGTTAACTAATACAAGTTTTCAAAACAATATCATTCAAGTTGACCATATTGCACCAGTCATTGGCTGCCATATTGGTCCTGGTGGATATGGATTGGCCTATATTGAAAAGAATTAAAAAATAAAAAATAAGCTATAGTATTGTAGCTTATTTTTTAGGCTTTCTCTGCTTTTTTCTTGAGCAAATCTTCTCCAACAATACCTGGAGTAGTCATATTTTTAACATCTAAAATGGCATCAATGACATCTTCAGAAAGGAGATTCTTCTCCATAACAATTTCTTTAATGGTCTTTCCTGAACTTAAAGCCTCATTGATAATATTACAAGCCGTATCGTGTCCAATATGAGGGGATAGGGCAGTAATAAAGAAGATACTATTTTCGGTCTGGAAATGGGTGACATGATGACTTGCTTTCATATCTGTAATTGCTAGATTATTAAATGTTCTAGCTGCTCTACGAAGTGTTGTAATTTGTTCAAATAAAGACATTAAGATAATAGGTTCAAATACATTCAGTTCTAATTGACCCGCTTCAATTGCTTTGGTAATGGTTACATCTAACCCCATAACATAAAAACAAACTTGATTAACCATTTCAGGAATAACTGGATTATATTTGCCAGGCATAATAGACGAACCTGGTTGCACATTTGGCAATAGAATTTCACTATAACCATTCATTCCTGTACTAGCCATTAAACGTAAATCACTAGCCGTTTTAGATAAGTTGGTAGCAAGTAGTTTAAGAATAGAGCTAGTTTGCCCTAATACATCCAAATTTCTAGTTGCATCAATTAAATTTTTAGCTTGTTTAACAGGCTCACCTGAAAATTTAGATAAGTGTAGGATAACCTTTTTAATGTACTTTTCATTGGCATTTAATCCTGTACCAATGGCAGTGGCCCCCATATTGACTTCTAATAGAGCATCAATCGTGGTATCAATTCGTTTCATATCTCGGGAAAGTGCACTAGCATAAGCTTCAAACTCTTGTCCTAGACGAATAGGGAGAGCTTCTTGCAAATGTGTTCTGCCCATTTTAATAATATTTTCAAATTCTTTTGCTTTATCTAAATAAGAATTATATAATTTCTTCAATTCAACTTGTAATTTTTTGAGTTGTTTTATAACTGCAATTTTACCTGCTGTTTGAATGACATCGTTTGTAGATTGACCAAAATTAACATGATCATTAGGATGAACGAAATCATAAACTCCCTTTTTTCCGCCCATTAATTCATTTGCACGATTGGCAATCACTTCATTGGCGTTCATATTGATACTTGTACCTGCACCACCTTGAATAAGATCTGTGACAAATTGACCATGTAATCTACCATTGAGAATTTCATCGCAAGCAAGCATAATTGCTTTACCTACTTTTTCATCAATATTTCCAGCATCAATATTGGCTTTTGCGGCAGATTTTTTTACAATAGCTAGTGCTTTGATCAATTGTCTACAAATGCCTCTTTTTGTTATTTCAAAATTTTCTTTTCCTCTTAAGGTTTCAATACCATAATATGCTTCCGCCGGTACTTGTCTTTCACCTAAAGAGTCTCGTTCTATACGGTATCTCATTTTTTTCTCCTCTAGAAATTTTTTTCATTCTTATATATGATACCATACTTTTTATTTTTTTTCAAATAAAAGTAAATGCAATTTTAAAATTCAAATACTAGAAATGATTTTTTCACATAAAATGATATAAGGTGATATAAAAATGAAATTAAAAATTCATCACGCAGAGCAGTTAAAAGGTACTATATCAATTAGTGGAGCTAAGAATGCTAGTTTACCTTTGATGGCATGTTCACTTCTTACCAATGAGCCAATTGGTTTGTACCATTTTCCAGATATTACAGATACCTTATGTATGAAAGATATTTTACAATCCATAGGTGTAGAAATACAATATGTTCCGGATAAACAAAAAATGATATTGACCAAAAAACAGATAAAACTAGATTTATCTATGGATTTGATTCAACAAATTCGAGCTTCGTATTATATTATGGGTGCACTAGTTGGTTGCAACGTTTCTTTTGAAACGGTATATCCTGGAGGATGTAATTTCTCAAGGCGTCCTATTGACTATCATATTGATGCGTTTGAGAAATTGGGGTATCAAATTAACGAAGTATCCGGTAAATTAATTTTTCAAAGCCCAAAGTCTAAGAAAAAAAAGGATGTGAATATATATCTACCACAAAAGTCAGTTGGTACAACTATTAATATTTTATTAGCAAGTGTCAAGCGATTAGGGAAAGTCGGTATATACAATGCTTCTATTGAGCCTGAGGTATTAGAAGTCATTGCATTGTTAAAACAAATGGGAGCACAGATTGAGGTTGCACAAGATACTATTCAAATTGAGGGAGTAAGAAGATTAAAAGGGGCAAGTTTTACCATTATGAGTGACAGAATTGAAGCAGGAAGCTATTTGCTTTTGGCGAGTGCTATTCCACATACTCACTTAATATTACAAAATGTAGATATTCAGTATTTAGAAGAAGTTATCAATACATTACAACATATGGGGTTAGATATGCATATTAAGGGTAATGAAATTGAGGTCACCAATGATAGACCACTGATAGGGACAACTACTATAGTAGATATATATCCTCATTTTCCAACTGATTTACAACAAATTTTATCTGTAGTTTGCTTGACGGCTAGTTCGCCTTCTATTGTAAAAGACTTAGTTTATCCGAATCGCTTTTCCCAAGTAGAAGCGATACAGAAGATGGGAGGGAAAATTACAATAGAAGGAGATGAACTGCATATTTTACCTTCTATATTAACTGGTACAACGATACAAGCATATGACTTGCGCTGTGGCTTTGCATGTATTGTATTAGGAGCAATAGCCACACATACCACAATCATTGAAAATGCTCAAATCATATTGCGAGGCTATGAACAAATTATATCTAAATTGGCATCTATTGGTATCTCTATCCAAATTTTAGAAAATGAAAGATAATGACAGAAACACTTGAATAAAGCATAGATTTGTAGTATAATATAGCAGAATGTAAGAAATAAGGAGGATGTCAAAAATGAGCAATGAGACATTCAAAATGATTGTTTTAGGAATTGATATTTTGGTACTTTTTATTGGTTTGATAGTACTATTAAAAGGTTTTATGAAAGGAACACTTCGAACAGGGATTATTGTAGCAATTCAAATTGTTCCGCTGATACTTTGTTTTATTTTTGCGGGAAGGGGAGCCCAAAAGGTTATTCATACAGAAAATCATATCTTTACAGAAGAAGAAACTTCCCTTTATGCATGGGTTGAAGAAAATGTTGCCAATCAATGTTTTGAAGGAGATATAAATAAATTGAAGGAAGCCAAAATGGATATTTTGATTGAAGATATGGCTATTTCAGTAGGTCGTTTCATCATTTGTCTTTCTTTTGCTATTGTATGGCTATTGATTGGAGCACCATTACTACGATTGATTTTCTTTTTAGTGCTGCCTGGAATAAGAAAGAAAAAACATCGTTTATTGTTAGACCGACTACTTGGTCTAGGGATTGCTTTTGTAGGATTTATATTTATGTTTTATACTTTCGTTTTGCCACTATATGGCGCTGTAGAAGTGACGCAACAAGCCTTAGAAGAAGTAGCGAAACAAGATGAAAGTTATGTAGAACAATCAGAGAATTTCAATGAAATTGTGTCTTCATCCTTTATATTAAAGACAACAAAAACATTAGGTAAAAAAGAAAATAGATCCTTTGGTCTAGCTGCTAAACGTTTAGGTAAAGTATTTCAAATCAAAACTAATGGTGTAACTATCAATTTTGTTAAAGAAATAGATGCGCTATCACCGATGTTACCACGGGTTTTAGGCATTGTAGAAGGTGCATCACAAGATATTTCAAACAACGAAAAATTAGATTTACTTACTGAAGAAGATATTCATTTACTTTGTACTTATTTAGGAGATAGTAAAATTATTAAAGCGTTTTATCCCTATATCATCGGCTATTTGCAAACGGAACAAGAAAAACTCGATATTCAAAAATGGAATTTAGATTTTGATCGCTTATCACAACTAGATATTAATCAAAATTTTTCAGAAACAGAACCTTTTTTAAAATCCGTTTATCAAATGCTTCAACATATCAATTTAGATGATTTCAAAACAGAACAACTATTAGCAAGCGATACATTTGCAACTGACTTTAGTGATGCTTTAACAAAGGCAATGAAAGTTGAGTTATTTGAAGAGTGTTTTACAAAGGTGTCCTATTTTTATTTACAAGATTATTTGAAAGAAACTGAATATGCATTTGTGACAGATTGGATTAATGAGATATATATTCAAACCTATTTAGCAAGTGATGTAAAAGAGGTAGTTAGTGCCTATCAATTGTTAAAGGAAACCAAAGTATTAGATTATATTCGAAAAGTAGAGGGGACATATACATTTACTAATGAATTAAAATCACAATTACAAGAAGCAAAACGCCATATTTTGTCTGTTTATTTGTTAAAGGATAATTACCCATCTATCTTAGAAAAGATGGCTTATCAGATACAAAAAAGTTTTGACATAAGTGAGTATGGAATTGATATAGATGCTTTTGTAAAAGAAGAAGTAGATTGGTCAAAGGAAACAGAAGTGTTATTGGATATTTGCATAGATATATATGAACTAGTTGTAACTTGCCCTTTTGATCAAAATGATTTATCCAAATTATTAGAACATGAACATACGGCAAGTATCATTCAAACAATAGTGGAAGATTTAAATCGCTCTACTCTTGCTAAATCGTATTATTTACCAGCAGTCATTGAAATGTTACAAAAAGCAACACGCGATTCTGGATTAGAATCCATTGTCGACTTGATTCAAGTAGACTATCTTCAACAAGATTTTTCAACTGATGTAGAAGCTCTTTTTACCGCATATCGAATAGCACAAGAGATTCAATTGAAAGATCATTTTGATACGAATCAGGCTTATCAACTTGATTTAACAGATGAAAAAACTAAAGCACAAGTAGAACAGTTATTAGATTGTTTACTCGGTTTACAACTATTACAAAAGAATGAACAGCAGCTAGTACAAATATTTTTAGATATGAGTGGAATGAATCAATATATGAGTTATATCGCACCAAATACGCCGACCGACTGGAATGAAGAACAACCTAGGTTAAAACAAGT
The DNA here is from genome assembly GCA_023665755.1 of Prevotella sp. Classification (GTDB taxonomy): domain Bacteria; phylum Bacillota_I; class Bacilli_A; order ML615J-28; family CAG-313; genus CAG-313. Next base: position 139,434 of record JAMPDF010000003.1, on the reverse strand, counting down.
ATTATTAGACATCATCGATTTAAGTACAGATCTTTCTTTCCTAGAACAAGATATATCTACTCTAGATAATGCTTTAGATATTGCTGAAAAAGTGGGGGGATTCTTTGATGATATGTATGTTTCTCATATTATGCAACCCTATACATTTACGCTTTTAGACATCATATTACAACAAACGGGATTTACAGTATTATTTACAGGACAAGAAAAAGAAATCATGATGCAACATACAATGACTCAAGAATTAGGTGTACTTGTATCAGTATTAACAAATAGCAAAAATATATTCTTAAAAGATACAGCCACTGGTCAAATACAAACAGGTGACATTCAAGGAAGTGAAGTTGAACAAATTATGATGCAATCAAGTACATCTATTCTTGCCTCAAAAGTAATAGGACAACTTTTAAACGATGCTTTAGGTGAAAAGGGAATGAATATTTTACCAATAGATAATATTACACATCAACCTCAATATGACTTTACGCGTCCAGAATTGCTACAGATGTATGCACAAACGATGGGACGGATGATTGATATTGCGCAAGCGATTCATGACACTGATAAAAATCATATTACCGATGAAACAGTACAGCGATTATCTACTGCTTTTTCTGCACTTGATCAAATAGAAAATCATACAGACTTAACCTATGCTATGTTATCACAAGTTGTTGGAAACGAAGGCCTAGAAATAGATGAAAATGTAGATTGGACTAAAGAAGCAACTACATTAACTAGTGCACTCACTACATATCAAGAAGCGTTGAATCAACAAAAAGAATTCAACATTCAAGATTATCCAGAACTGGCTACTCAAGTAGAAGAAAGTGCTGTGATTACTGCCGTTTTAACATATTTAGAGATATTATAAAGTTAATAAAATCACAAAAAAGAGTTCAGATCAATAGATCTGAATTCTTTTTTGATAGAACAAAATTCAAACAAAAAATTCCTATTATACACTCCTATAACAAATTGGAATATTTCACCATAAAAGGAAATAAAATATAAAGGTAAAAACGAAAAAAATGTAAAAACATTCTAATTAGTTAAAAACACTTGCAAAAAAAATAAAAATTTGGTAGAATAAATGAGTAAAGTCATGAAAAAAAGAGGTGAAAATGATGGATTTTAATCAAATCTTACTATTTGCTGGTTTGGGATTGCTAGCAATAGTATTACTTTTCGCGCTTTGGGGCTTTTTAGGTGGACTAAAAAGAGAACTAAGGTGCGTAGCCGTTTTCATAGTTTTACTAGTTTTATCTTGGCTAGTATTTGGTGATCAAGCTACTTTACTCAATGTAAAGGCAGGCCAACAAGTTGCTGAAATACTAGGAGTCCAAGATGATTCTATCTCTACAATTTGGGATGCTATCTTAGTGTATGCTAGAACAGTTGTTCCAAATGGAGAGGGTTTACTAGTTGAAGGAAAGGAAACGTACACGCTTTTCTATAGTGTTGTCGGCGCCATTTTCCGCGCAGTCGGATTACTTGCTGGCACATTAGTTGTACTAATCATTTCTCCAATCATTCGTTTGATTACACATATGATTGAATTAATTATTCGTGCTGCTAAGAAGAAAAAACCTATAGAACAAGCAGCTAGTGAAAAAGCAGTTGTTTCAGAAAAAGAACAAGTTGTAATTTCTACTGGCGAAGAAAGTGTCGAAGAAGCTGTAGTAACGAAAGAAGCAAATGAGTTGGTCAAAAAGCCTGCTGGTAAAAAACGTTGGTGGGGTGCTCTTGCTGGCTCATTGAAAGGTGTCTTTGTAGTTATTTTAGTTTGTGTGCCACTTTCTGGGATTTGTACAGTTCTTAACACAGCTACTCCAGAAACCAAAGGGATGATTTCCGATTTGGTAAATGGGAAAGAACAACAAACAACCTCAACAGATGATCCAATTGAAATGATATTTGACTTTGCAAAAGCCTATGACGAAAGTGGTCTAGGTAAATTTGCAAATGCATCTAGTTATTTCTTTGGTAAATCATTTAGTGAAAGCTTGTTTGATGATTTGCTAAGAATTGAAACAAAAAACCAAAACATTAGTGTAAGTGAAGAATTAATCACTTTTATCAAAGCTGCAAATGCATTAAATGGCAAATCCAATCCCGAAAAATGGTCAATTGAAGAATTGCAAAAAGCCTTAAATGCATTGAAAAAATCTAAGTTATTAGTTGAAGGTATGCCTGTAGTCATTGAATACGGATATGAAATACCTGCTATTCAAGAAGCATTAGTAAATGCATATCAAGACCCAGACTTTTTAAGTTTGCGTTATATCAACTGGGGTAAAGATTTAGATGCGATTTTGGATGCTGTTGTTGAAGCATACCAATTGGGTCTTTTCCCACTTGATCAGTTCAACTATTTGACAATGAATGCAGAACAACTTAGAAATGTTGTGAATGTACTTGCCAAAACAGAATTGATTCAAAAAATACTTCCCATTGCAATCAATACAGGGTTATCTCATGAAAAGGTTGTAGAATGGATAGGTTATCAATTCGTAAGTGGTATTGAAGACATAGATTGGAAAAAGGAATTGAATATCCTTGTGGATATGTATGCTACTTTTCAAACATTGGGTGTTACATCATTTGAAGGGTTAGATACTAATGCACTCGTTAAAGACATTCTAAACAATGTGGGGAAAACAGAGGCATTGTTTGAAATCATTAATCAAGCCTTGGAAGTGGAACTACTTAAGCAAATTGCTGTACCTGCTGGAATTGAATATGCTTCTCATCTTGAAGGATTCAAAAAACTTCTAGAAGATGCGGATCAGTTTGATGCATTTAGTGATCTTCGTTTCACAATGACGATTGAGGATTTAAAAGCAGTTGTGGCTGGTGTAAAAACAGCTTTACCACTCATTGATTTTTCGAATTATCCGACAATCCAAGTCGATTATTTGAATTTAGATGTAGCCATTTTACATGCGGTTGTAGATCAAATTTTTTCAACATTGGACAAAGAGACACAAACTTCAAGTTTATATGATGTAGTTAAAATTGGACTGGCAGTAGGACTAAATCAAGCTCAAGTGAAAGAAATTGTGGGTGATGCATTAGATCAAATCAATTTTACAAAAGTCAATTGGAAACAAGAATTCCATGCTATTGTTAATATTTATGAAGAAGTACAAAAGTTTGACCTAAAAACGATTGAAAATGTAAAAGAAAATTACAATAGTATTTTGCATGATATTTTAAACGATGCAAATCAATTAGATGATTTGTTGGTTATGGTACATCACATTCTATCTCTTCAAATTGCAGATTTAGTTGTTGTTCCAGTAGGAATTGACTATGCACTTCATCAAGAGCAGATTCGAAAATTATTAGAAGATGCAAATCAATTAGAAGCAGTAGAAGAATTGAAAAAAGTACTTACTACTGATGATTTGAAGAAAATCCTAAGTGCAGTAAGAGAAGCAGCTAATTTAGCTAATTTTGAGGAATTCCCAAACCGAGTAACAGCGGATTATCTACATTTAGATGCAACTACTTTACGTAATGTTGTGAATAAATTATTTGCATCTGATAGGATGAATGAAATTATCAATATTGCTGTAGCGGTTGGCGTTTCGATGGAAAAAGTTCAAGATATCACCAAACATGCTTTAGACAATGTTGATTTTAGTAAAGTAGGTTGGCAAAAAGAACTTGGACAATTGGTGAGCCTTTATGAAACATTCCTTACTTTTGAATTTGAGTCTGTTGAAGAATTCCAAACCAAAAATTGGGTAGATATTGTTCAAGATATTTTAGAAAACACAGGTAAATTTGAATCTGCGAATACATTTGCTAGTCAATTGGTTGATTTACAATTGTATCAACTTGCAGGTACACCTACAATGCAAAAATTCTTAGATGAATTTATTGATCAAAAAGCGAATGAATTTGGTAACATTGTAGATGTAAATGGTATGTCAAATGAAGAATGGAAAGAAGATTTAAAAGATATTTTGGATATTGCTAAGGCAGCTAATGAAATCAAAGTATTAGACAATTTAAATCCTTTTGTATATCAAAATTTGGATCTTACAAGTGATCAAGCTATTGCCAATTTAAAATTGATTGTAGAAAAAGCATTGGGATTACATATTCTTGGTGATAATCAATTGAAGAATAAACTTGTTCTTGCTTCTATGAGACAATTTGGTTGGATTGAAGTTGTAGAAGAAGATGCTTTCCAAAATGTAGATTGGAACAATGAAACTATCGTTATTTTGAATTTGATCGATACCTACGCAAAATTGATTGATGTAGAAGGATTTGATATTTATAATCTTTCTAGTTTGACTGAGAATATAGAACAGTTGTTAGAAAATGATACATTCTTAGATTATGTAGTAGAAGCACTTGAAAACATTGTTGAATCTCAAGTCGTATTAACGATATTACCAAATGTTTTAGATAAATATCTAGTACCACAAATTGAAAAATTAGAAACAATCGATGATAGTGCTTTGATTAAAGATATTTTAGATCATATTTCTTCAGAAGAATTGGTTAATGAAGTCATTAAATTGGTTGATGTTGTAAAAGCTGCTGTTGATTTAAACGTATTAGACATCAAAAATGATGGATTACATGCCCTTGCATTAGAACAAGTAGATGCAATGAAGACTATTGTTTCTGGTATTTTTGACTCTAAAATTATCCAAGGCTTTGAAGGTAGAATCATTCGTTTATTGCTAAAAGTTTCTGGTCTTTTAGATATTGAAAAAGACGGAGATGTATACAACCAATTAATTGCGTTAGATTATACAGGTGAAAAAGATATTCTACTCTCTTTCATTGATGAAATTAGTAATGTATTACAAGATGAATCATTCACTCTATTTAATGAACAAAATCAATTGATTCTTGACCTTAATTTCTGGGCAGAAAATGAAAATGCACAAACTTTAGTCAATGGTGTAAAAGTATTATTGGGTACTTATGAAGACATCAATCTAAGTGGATCTAAATTAATTGAAGTTTTACTTCCTACTATTTATGATACATATGTAGAAGCTAAAAATATCATTCCAGAAGATTTCAAGAGCATTGTAGAAGAACTAGATGTAACCAATGCTAGTGGACAAACGCTTGCTCATGATTTACGTTGCTTGGTATATGTATTAGATCAACTTGTTTCTGTAGATGCACAAACATTCTTGACCAAAGAAGGCAATATTGCCATCAATGATCAATTGAGTAATGCCCTTTGCAATATTATTGATGCACTACATGATATGGAGTTATTCTGGGGTCATGAGGAAGCAACATTATCTTGGGGTGTAAATTATATTGCGTCATTATTGAAGATTGAACTTGGTGCCATCAATGAAGATTTCTCTAATGTAGATTGGCAAGGACAAAAAGCAGTATATAAGAATATCATTACAGATATCGTTGCTTTATTTAAAGAAAACCAAGTTGCTGACGTCAATACCGCAATCGAAATTATTCAAGGTATTCTAAAAGGTAATCATGATTATGATATATATGTAACTGATACCAATGCCACAAGTATATTGAATATCATTGATAAGATTGCAGATGTAGAAGTGATTGATGCTATTATTCCACTAGGTATCAAATATGGTGTAAAATTACTTGGTGAAAAAGGTATTCAAGTGGATTATATCTATGAACTTACAAATGAACAATTGGTAGCTGATTTCCATAGTTTAGTGACAATTGCTCACAAATTAGTAGAAGATTTATCTCTTGTAGATTACTATCTAGATAGAGAAAAAGGTGAAATGCCTTTACCTAATGAATCTGTAGTTCTTTCGGTTGTTGATGATTTATATGATTTAAATCTAGTACAATGCGCAAATGGTCGTTTAGCAGAAGCAGTTTATGATAAATTGATTGAGCTCTATGCACAAGATCAAGTATTTGAACTAAGCAAAGCTGATTTTGATTTTAGAAATATCAACTGGACAAGTGAAAAAGAAGTTATCAAGGAACTCCTTGCATTAGGATACGATTTCTTTGAAACAGCAAATGTTCAAACTATGTATGCTGCAGTAAACTTCTTTAAAGATAAGTGGTATACTTATCCAACCGTATTGACTGATGAAGTAGGTTATATTGCTACAGATGCACTAAGAACCTTACAACAATCACAATTGGTAGGTAATGTCATTGAAAAAGGCTTTACTTATTTGGTTAATTTGGCTAACCGTTCAGGTCAAGTTCCATTCTCTATCGATTATTTAGCTCAAGTTTCTAAAGAAGCATTAATGGAAGATTTAGGCACATTAGCTAATATTCTTGATGAAGCAATCTCATTTGGGGCTATAGAATACTTTAGAACAAAGAATATTCAAATGGTTGACTTAAACAAAGTTGCTGATATTGTTGAACATATGTATGATTTAAATGTTGTACAAGCAAATGAAAGCGAATTATTGTTTAATGCTATCAACTATGGATTGAAATTAATCAATGATAAGTGGAATGATACTCTATTTGTAACTGATTCACAAGTCAAGACAGTAGATGTAAAACAAGAATTCACACTTCTTGCACAAATCATTAGAAACGCACAAAGGGTATTAGATAAACAAGATTTACGTTCTATAACGGATATCCAAGAATTCGTAAGTGGTGATACTTATAAGAAAGAAGCATTCTATGATGTGGAAACTGGTGAAATTCTTTCTGATATTTTAGTAGAAGTAGTAGATTCTCAAATTCTTCAATTGGTACTTGTAGACGTGATTGATTTAGTAGCAACTCAAGTCAAAAAAGTGGATTTATCTTTCTTAAAAGGTGCATTAACAAAAGAAGAATGGATAGAAGATATTCGTACTGTAGCGAAGTTGATTGTTCCTGCTATTCAAGCTGAACTGATCAAATTGGTATTTGGATTAGATGTAAAAGAATTGCCACTACATATGGATATCTATTCAGAAATGGTTCCTGTTTTAGGCGATTTAAATCTTTTAAATTACAAATGGGCAGATATTGCAACACTTGCAACGAACCAAGTATTAGGGGCATTAAAAGTAGAAGACCGTGTAGAAGCAAGTCTATTTGAAGGTATTGTCTTTAAAGATGAAGTAACTAGTCTTGTTCAAACTATTCAATCATTACAACAATCATTTGAAAATGCGTCAATCGTAAAAGTACAAGATGTCATTGATATCATGCAATACAAAGCGTATAAAGATGCAAAATATGCAAATGAAGCCGTAGTAAATCCATTGCTTGATGCAATAGATGCATTACTTGACACACAAACTCTACAAGTTGTATTACCAACTGTTGCTAATGTGGGTCGTGATCAATTGACTAAAAATGATGCAACAAAAGATTTCGCATTTGTATTAGAAGATTTGAATCAAGTAGAATTGGTACAAGATGCAAAATTATTAGTCGCATACTTAAAAGATGCGGTAACCGTAGGTGCATTAGAATATATCACTACACAAGATATTCAAAACCTAAATGTTGAAAAAATAGCTGAAATGGTGGATGGATTATATGACTTCCATATGATTCAAAAACATGCACCAAACTTGATGAATGAGTTATTCAAACTAGCAACAAAGAAAGTAGTTATTTCATTTAATGTTACATTAGCGGATTTTGAAACAATTCAATATCAAAATGAATTTTCATCTTTGGCAGAAGCTATTTTAGCAATTCGTCCATTAATGAATAGTTTAGAATATACTTCTTTGAAGGATGTAATGAAGATTATCAATAACAAAGATTATCAATATAGAGCATTCTACAAAGGAGCAACTTTAGATGCATTAGTGGATGTAGCACGTGAAGCATTAGATTTAGAAACAGTTGCTCTCCTATTACCAGATGTATTCAATTATGGATTAGATCAAGTAAAAGGCGTAGATGTAGCCTTCTTAAAAGACGCATTTACTAAAGAAGAATTAGTAGAAGATGCAAGACAAATACTGTTAGCTGTAGCACCAATGGATAGAGCTGAAATAATTGATGTTATCTTTGGCACAAAGATTGAAGATACGATGTTACATTTCAACGATTATGAAGAAATCGTAACAGTAGCTAGTGAACTTCATATTTTGAATAAGAAGTGGTCAGATATAGCAGCACTTGCAACCAACAAAACATTAGAAGCATTAAAATCAAGTGATAGAGTAGAAGCAAGTTTATTTGAAGGTATCATCTTCAAAGATGAAGCGTTACAACTTGTTCAAGTGTTAGCAAACTTAGATCAAGCTTGTCTTGCTGCAAATCTTTTTACTGTAAAGAATGTAATTGATATTGTTCGAGATGGTTACTACAAAGATGCTAAATATGCAAATGAGACTGTAGTAAATCCATTATTAGAAGCATTAGATGTATTACTAGATGTACAAACTGTACAAGTCTTATTACCTACTACTACAACACATATCATTACTTATTTAGATGAAAAACATATTCAATATTCATTTGTATTAGAAGATTTGAATCAAGTAGAATTGGTACAAGATGCAAAATTATTAGTCGCATACTTAAAAGATGCGGTAACCGTAGGTGCATTAGAATATATCACTACACAAGATATTCAAAACCTAAATGTTGAAAAAATAGCTGAAATGGTGGATGGATTATATGACTTCCATATGATTCAAAAACATATTGTAGAATTATTATCTACAGTAGTTGAAACATTAGATTTAGCTATCAAAGATATTGTGATAGATATTACAACTCAAGATTTAGCAACAGTAGATTATGCACTTGAATTTAAACAATTGGCTGAAGTTGTAAGAGGTGTAGGTTCATGGATGGATAGTCTTGAATATACTTCATTAAAAGACTTAACAGAAATGATAAAACGCAAAGATTACAATGCAAATGGTTTCTATACAGAAGCTTCTGTGAATGCGGCAGCAAATATTTTAGATGCAGTGGCTCATCTTCAATTGGCAGAAATCGTTCTTCCTAGTGCAATTGATTATGCAGTAGTATATGCCGCAAGCAAGAACTTAGATTTAGCCTTCTTACAAAATGGTCGTTATAATGGCGCACTTCAAGTAGAAGACTTAAAGACAATCGCAACGATTTTACCACTTGTATATGAATTAGGTATTACTGATTATTATTTCCAACAAGAGGGTAAAGATTTAGATGCAGCTATTGTCAATGCTATTTTAGATCAAGTAGGTCAGTTGAATTTAGCTAATTTATTCTATAAAGACTTATTGGTACTTGGTGTAAATAAAGTATATAACCTTGCAAAATTAGATGCCAAAGTTACAGTAGAAGACTTTAATAGTGTTGTATTTGAAACTGAAATTGAGACATTCCAAAAAGCTGTTGTAGCGTTCAAAGCGATAATGGATGAAAAAGGATTAAGTACAATTGCCGATGTGGTTACTTTCTTCAATGACAAAACATATACAAAAGCAGAATGCTATGATGTGTCTATGGGTTATGTTTTAGCTACATTTGTATCAGAAATTGCCGATTCTAAAGTAGTAGAAGTGATGCTTCCTGTATTCTTTAATTATGGATTAGATCAAGTTAAAGGAGTAGATGTATCCTTCTTGAAAGATGTATTTACAAAAGAAGAATTATCAAGTGATTTAAAACAATTATCTTATGCTATTGTTCCTATTATTCGTGCAGAATTGGTAGATGTATGTTTCAAAGCAATCCAATTAGAAGAAATGACACTACACTTCAACGATTATGAAGAAATCGTAACAGTAGCTAGTGAACTTCATATTTTGAATAAGAAGTGGTCAGATATAGCAGCACTTGCAACCAACAAAACATTAGAAGCATTAAAATCAAGCGATAGAGTAGAAGCAAGTTTATTTGAAGGTATCATCTTCAAAGATGAAGCACCACAACTTGTTCAAGCGTTAGAAGAATTTAAAGCAGCTTATGTTGCATCTAATGTCTTAACAGTAAAAGATATTTTAAATATCTTCAAGAATAAGGCTTATCAAGAAGAGGCTACATTGAATCGTAATGTAGTAAATGCCTTTGTCAATGGTGTTGATCAAGCAGTTGAAGTAAAAACACTTCAAGTATTATTACCAACATTCGCAATGCATATGGCTAAGTTTACTGGTCAAAAAGGTTTTGCAATGGAATATTTATTCATCGATGCAACAAAAGAAGAGTTAGTAGCAGATGTACATACACTTGCATCTATGACTCGTGAATTATTAGATTATGGAATGCTTGAATTCATGTTATTTGGTGGTGCAATTGATGTATCTACAGCAGATGTCATCAATGCAGCAATCGATAAGATGAAAGCATTAAATTGCATGAGTCATAATGAACAAAATCTATTAACAGCATTATTTGATAAATTAGGTATTAACACAACTTCAATGGCTTTGAGTACAATTGACTATAAGCAAACTTGGTCTGAAGTAAATGAAGTTGTTCGTATTGCATATCGCGTTTTCAACGCTAAACAAGCCAATACACTTTCTCAAATCAAAGCATTATTCACTAAAGAATTTGTCCAAGAATTGTGGAAAGTAAACGAACAAACAGATACATATTTAGATGCAATGATTGATTTAGCTAAGTTATGTAGCGAATCCGAATTAGTAGAAGCAATTGCTTTCCCTATTTCGGAAAAATATGTAAAAGAGGATAATAAATTATTTGATTTAATTGGTATTCACCAAATTTACAATCATCCACAAGAATTTACAGCCGATTTAAGTGCATTTGCCACAACAATTGAATCGATTCGTACATTAGATTTATACAAGATTGTAAAAGAAGATGCACCATATCCATTTGATCGTGCTGATGTAGTTGAAACAGTAGTAAATCATTTATTTGGTTTATATTACTTCAATAATGATGGTAGACTTGATGCTGTAATCAAAGCTGTAGATGGATTAGTTTCACAAGACTTAAGTGATATTACTGCTGATGGTGTAAACTTAAAAGCAGATGCACCTAAGATAATTGAAATGTATAGTTATTTCTATAACATTACACAAAATAAATATTGGACAATCAATAGCAATGCTGATGTGAAGAATAAAAACTTCAACATGCAATTACTCGGACAAGCAAGTTTCTATGAAAATACATTAGACTTCATCTTAACTTATATGGATACGACGATTTATGAAAAGACTGGGCCTGCTATTTTATTAGTATCCCTTCCTCTTATGAAAAAGTTCGCACCTCAATATTATGAAGCACTTGACTTAGAACACTTGACTTTAGATGTTGTAGAGCATGATATTCCATATTTAGAAGATATTGTCTTTGCTATGAAAGAAATGGATTTAACTACAACTATTGAAAATAAAGCATACTTTACAGAACAAATGCGTGATATGGTAATGCGTATATTTGATGATGTGGTTGCACTAGATATGTTAAATGGACATATGGAAGCTGTACTTACATTAATTGCTAAAGACTTTATCAATGGTAAGAAGATTGCTGGATTTGAAATTGCAGAAGATGCATTCAAGTTTGAAACAACTGTATTTGAGTTAGATAAAGATGATATGAAACTAGTAATGAATGAGTTATATGATTTGTTTGCTAGAGAAAATATCAACAATATAGAAGACGCAAAAGCCTATATTCAGCAATTGATGAATAAAGCAGGTATGAAAGCCTTCTTAAGTCAAGAAGCAAATTGGGTAATGATGGAAAATATAATGAGTGCATTATCTCGTATGACACTTGTACAAGAAAATGGATTAGCGATGATGAATAATATCGTTACACCATTTATTGAACAATACTCATTAACTTTAGGTCATGCAAGTGATTTGAGTATGTATACAAATGAAGAATTTATGGAAGACTTAGCTCTTGCTACAGCATTAGTTAAAGCACTTCATCAATTAGATGTTGTATCTATTTTAAATAACCAAGATATTGATTATGCAAATGTAGATGCAGTTGAGACTATTTTATCAAGTCTAGCAGATATGAATTACTTCAAGTATCATATGGATCAAATCATTAATTTTGTAGATAGACGTTCTATTCTACCATTTAGTATTCAAGCATTACATTCAAGTGAATTTGATTTTGCTAGTGACATGCGTTTATTCGCACAAATGTACAAAGATTTAGTTCCTTATTTAACAAGCAAATACAATCCATTCCCTACATATAAAGATATTCGTGCCTTTATGAATAGTGGATTTAATATAACTAAGGATATGTTAAGTGGCACAAACCAATATAGATATAATTTTGTGGATGCTTATGATAAACTTGTTCAAACAACAACTTATCAATTGCTTCTCCCTGAATTAAAAGAGTTTGTAGAAACAAAAGTTCCTGAAAAATATCGTGGTGTAGTTGCTGCAGTATCATTTGATGGACTCACTTTTGCTCAAGTAAAAGAAGATGCTCTTCTTTCCGCAACTCTAGTTAGAACTCTTGTTGATTTCGGTATTATTGATGTTGTGAAGAATAAAGATATTCCATTTACAGGACAAATCATATCAACATTAGATGCTCAAACAACAGAGATTACAAGAACGGAAGCCTTAAATAACATAGTAGATTATCTTGAAGCATTACATTGCTTAACCAATAGAAGTGAAGTTCTTTTAGAAGCACTAGAAACATTGGGCGTAATCACCAATGAGATTGATTTAAGTGGCGTAAATTGGGAAAATGAATTTACTTACTTACGTACATTAATTACAGAAGGTATTGAAGTATTTGAATCATGTGGTTGGAATACAGTAAAAGAAGTATATGCATATATCAAATCTCTCAACAGAACCAATATTCAATCTGAAATGAAAGCTATGGCTAGACTTGCTGACACAGATAGTTTAGCAGTAGTGATGGAAACATTAGATTTATCTGATGCCTTTAACCAATTATTTAAACCTCTATACAATAGATATGTATATCATCGCTTACCTATATCACTTAGTGAACTAGGTAATTTGGATGAATACACAATTGCTGATTTAGACGAAGATATGGCACGTGTTGCACGTATTACAAGAGCAGTAGCTCAAATGGATGCTGTTCCTGGAAGTATTAAAGACAATGTGACCAAAGATGAGTGCATAATCCCTGCACAAACTATCATTGAAGAAGTCTTTGCTCTAAACTTTGTAGATCAAAAGAAACAAGAACTTGTTCATTTTGCTAACACTTTTGTTGGTAAAATAGATATGAGTGATCTTGATTTAACAGGTGTTGATTTAGCGAGTGATGGTAAGATTCTTTCCGCATATGCAAAAGAAATCTTAATGATTGTTGCAAAAACAGGATTACTTAAAGTTAAACTTCAACATCTAGGTAACACAGAATTAATGAGCGCATTTGTTGCATTATATCATGGTGCATTAGATACAAATGTATTCAAAGCAATCTCTAGCTGGGGATATGAAAAATATGTATTACCTAAACTTGAAAATGCAAATCTTGCTCATCGATTAGGTATTGATGAAAATTCAATTGAACCACTTTGTCAAGAATTCGGTGTTGTACTAGACGCCTTACTTGATATGGGTGCTTTCAGTAATGAGGGTATCGATTTCACTAATCCAGAAAATACCGATCGTTTATTTGGTGTATTCACAAATGTATTTGACTTATCAGATAAAACAATGACACCAATTAATAAATTAAAGAAGAATATGTATGTACTTGGTAAAGTGGATTTAGTATATCCTGAGGGAAGCTTAAAAGTAGAATTAAAAGCAATTTATCGTGCAATGATGAAAGCTCTTGATTTGGTTGAACGTTATGGTGATCAATTGAAGACAGACAAATATGAATTATTGGATGATCAGTCATTCCAAAATGAAGTAACTGCTTTAGTAAATCAAGCATTTGAATCAAAAGTACTTGAACAAATTGCAATGCCAATTGCAAATGGTATTGTACGTATCTTCACAAAAGATATCGTTGAAATTACCATTTTAGAACATATGGATAATAAGACATTTGTCAATACATTCTTACCAGATGTCTTTACCATTGTCGAAAAAGCCAATGCTCTTGGATTATTCAAGAAGACCATAGATTATAAGAATGTTCAAGGTATTATTGATTTTGCTGATATAGCAGTTCATAGTACAAGTTTTGCACCATACTTAGATCAATTGATGCAATATGCTTGCTATGTAGTAGGTATAGATATTCGTGATGTTGATTTCTCTAGTGTAAACTGGGAGATGGAATATCAAGGATTAGCTAGTGCTCTTCGTGAAATGGAAACTGTATTACCAACAATTGATATTCATGACAAATCTACGATGAAGAATAATGCATTCTTAGATGCGGTAGCTAATGCTACTCCTCATATGGAAAATTCAACTATTCTTCCTCTAGTAGCAAGACAATTCGCTGAGAAACTAGCTCAAAAATTATTTGGTAATCGATTCAATCAATATATTAATCGCTTATATCAAACATCTTACACAGATGAAAAATTGATGAGTGACTATGCTCATATTTCCGATATCTTAAAAGCAGTTGTTGATCTAGGCTATTTTGAAGGTGGATTAGATTATAATAATTTAGATCCAATCTTAACACTTGCAGAAGAATTCTTCGCACTAGAGTATACAAAAGGCTTAGAAGCAACATTACTCAATGCAGTTGTTAAACGCGTTGATGCATTAAAGGCCTATACATTTGACTTTGATGCTGTTCAAGATTGGACAGTTGAACAAGTCGTACTAATGGATGCTTTAAGAGAACTTGTATCTTTAAGTAAGTTAATGGATATCAATAATGTATCTTCAAGTGCATTAGAGAATAAGGAAATTCAAACCCAATTTGTAAAAGTAGTTGATGCTATGAGCAAGTCCCTTGTTGGACAACAATTCTTACCACAATTCTATATGGATAAGGTAGAACCAATGCTTGGTAATGAAGATTATCGTGATATTGTTGATTTCACTGACCCAGGATTTACTCCTGATAAGTGGGCTACTGAATTTGAGAAGTTATTTGAAGCCTATAGCAAATTACAAGAAGTAGGGTATGGTACAGGTCAAGAAATTGCTCTCCAAGATGCTAAAGATATTATGCTTTTGATGTTTGGAACAAGAGAACACAAAGAAGATGGTTTATATACAGTAACAACTAAACCACAACTTTGGTTAACACGTTTCTATGATAGAGGTTTCTTTAACTTCCCTAATAATGCAAAGGTAAGTATTGATACAACAGACGATAGAGATTGGAATGATGAGGCATATCAAATTATGGATTTATTAGATCAAATGATGGCATTTGAGACTTCATCTGGTTCAACATTTGATTATAATGATGTGTATGCTTGTCAAGATGAAGCACAGTTGAAAGAATTCTTTGCAACGGTTAATGAATGTGTTGCTGTAAGAACAGTTGTTATGTGTATTGTTTTCAATATTATTGAAAACAATACTACAGTACAACAACAACTTGAGGCATCTGGATTATTAGATACAGCGTTCCAAGATGAATATGATTTATATATGAACGGAACATATGTATATAATGAATCCTATTGGACTGATGCAAAAGTACAACAATTTGCAAGTATTATTGCTAGAGCCAATGCACTTTAAAATAAAATAAGGTAAACCCTTTTGGGTCTACCTTATTTTTTCATCCTTTTATTTAAAACATTTGACTTTTGTCCAAAAATTTGATATAATGAGAAAGGTTAATGACTTACTATGATTGATAGACAACCAAATCATGGCGGAAGGAGTGTAAACAATATGCGTGAAGGAATTCATCCAAAGTATCAAAAGGTAACTGTAACTTGTGTATCTTGTGGTTCAACATTTGAAACTGGATCTACAAAAGGCGAAATTCGTGTAGATACTTGTTCAAAATGTCATCCATTTTATACAGGTGAACAAAAATTCGTTCAAGCTGCTGGTAGAATTGATCGTTTCAACAAACGTGCTGCCCAAGCTCAAAAAAAGAATTAGTGAAAAAAGAACACGTAGGAGTGATAGACTCTTACGTGTTTTTCTTTGCAATATAATGATTGAAATAGGAAAAATATGGTATAATAAGATAAATAGAAAAAGGAAGGGTGGTTCATATGCTCATTACATTTCATGATGTATCTGTTAGTTATACAGATAAGTGTCTATTGAATCATGTTTCTTTTACCATTAATGATACGGATAAAATTGGTCTTGTTGGCACCAATGGAGTTGGAAAATCTACCTTGCTTAAAACAATTATCGGTGAAAAAGATTTGTTAACAGGAACAATTTATAAGAAGAATGGACTTCGTATAGCTTATCTTCCCCAAATGCCCATATTTGAAGAAATGGATACTGTATTAGAAATTGCCAAAAAAAGGTCACATATTGAAAATGAATATGAGATTAAATCCATGCTTTCTAAATTAGGGTTAGAAAAAGATAATCAATTGGTTTGCCAATTATCCGGTGGAGAAAAAAGGAGATTGGCACTTGCAATTACGCTTGTTCAACCATGTGATTTATTGATATTAGATGAGCCTACCAATCATTTAGATATTTGGATGATCAATTGGTTGGAAAAATTTTTGATCAAATGGAATAAGGCCTTATTGTTAGTAACGCATGACCGATATTTCCTAGAGCGAATTACCAATAAAACTATGGATTTAGAAGCAGGAAATGTATATATATATGATGCCAATTATTCTGCTTATTTATTATTGAAAGCAGAACGATTAGAACATCAATTAGCCACAAATCGAAAATTAAAGGCCATCTTAAAACAAGAGGCGGCATGGGCTTCACTTAACCCTCAGGCGCGTTCAACAAAATCTAAGGAACGATTAGAGCGCTTTTATGCATTAGAGGAAGAAACCAAACAAAATCAAAGACAAATACAAGAATTAAATCAAACGATTCGTTTATCTAGTAAAGATACAAGGTTAGGTAAAAAAACAATCGAAATTGTAAACCTTTCGAAGTCAATAGGGGGGAAAGTATTGTTCCAGCAGTTTTCATATCTTGTCAAACGTCTTGATCGTTTAGGTATTGTAGGAATGAATGGTATTGGTAAAACCACTTTATTTAAGACTATATTAGGCGAAATTTCGCCAGATACGGGAAGTATCATTATCGGGGATACAGTAAAAGTGGGGTACTTTAGGCAAGAAGATCAAATTGCCAATAGTCATATAAAAATTATTGATTATTTAAAACAATTTGGAGAAGAAATAGATACACCAGAAGGAACACTTACAGCTAGTCAACTATTAGAAAATTTTCTTTTTACCAAAACAATGCAGTATATGAGTGTATCTTGTTTATCTGGTGGAGAAAAAAGAAGACTACAATTGCTTACCATATTGATTCAAAATCCTAATATCTTATTTTTGGATGAACCAACTAATGATTTAGATTTATATACCATTGAGCTGTTAGAAGATTATTTAGAAAAGTTCAAGGGAGCAGTAATTGTCATTTCACATGATCGTTATTTTTTGGATAAAGTGATACAACATAGTTTTATTTATCAAAATACAAAGTTGGTAGAGTATACAGGTTTGATTAGTGATTATGTAACGGAGGCTATAGCAAAGCATAAAGAAACAAAATCCAAAGTATCTCTAACAAAAGAAAATATACCTCGATTTACATCACAAGAAAAAAAAGAGTTTGACACCATTGAAGAAAAGATTATGGAAGAAGAAGAAAGACTAGAACAATACAAAAAAGAGACTTTTCTTTGTGGAAGTGACTATCAAAAATTATTGGCTTTAAATGAAACCATTGAACAAGCTCAAATCAAACTTGAACAATTGTATCAACGCTATACATATTTACAAGCCATTCATGAAAAAATAATAGCATATCAAAAGGAGAAATATAAAAGTGAATAAAAAACAAATCTTATTAGAAAAATTAGCGAGTCTTGCCGTAAAGGTAGGTGCCAATGTCCAAAAAGGACAAATTGTTGTTGTTGCATCTACCTTAGAGGCAGCTCCACTTGCGAAGTTGATTCAAAAAGAAGCTTACCTAGTTGGTGCAAAAAAGGTATATATCGATTGGAGTGATGATGAATTAAACCGAAATTATTATACCTATGCTACAGACGAAACGTTACAAGATATTCCAACATGGCAAATAGATAGGATGCATTATTTTGTAGATCAAAATGCTTGCCGTATTGCCATTGATTCTAGAAATCCTCATGGTATGCAAGGAGTGGATATGTCTAGATTAATGTTGGCAGAACGTGCTATTGGTCCGAAAACTGCTTTTTTCCACAATCACTATAGTGCAAGTAAATCGCAATGGACAATTGTGGCCTATCCTAATGAGGCATGGTGCAAAACCGTTTTTCCAGAGGTGGAACCATCTGAAGCATGGGATAAGTTATTTGATGCCATTATGTATACATCAAGAATTAGTGTAGAGAACAATCCAGTAGAAGACTGGAAAAAACATACCCATGCTTTAGAAGAACATAGTCAAAAAATGAATGATTATCGTTTTCAAAGTTTGCATTTTAAAAATGGTTTAGGTACGGATTTAATGGTTGAATTGGTTGAAAACCATCTTTGGGCAGGTGGGGGAGAAATGGGTGGCAATGGTGTTTATTTTGTACCCAATATTCCTACCGAAGAGGTATTTACTATGCCACACAAAGATAAAGTAAATGGTAAAGTAGTCAGTACCAAACCACTTAATTATCAAGGACAATTGATTGAGGATTTTTATTTTATTTTCAAAGATGGGAAAGTTGTAGAGTATGATGCAAAAGTCGGAAAAGAGGCTTTAAAAAGTTTAATTGAACTAGATGAAGGTTCTTCTAGATTGGGCGAAGTTGCATTGATATCGTATGATTCTCCTATATCCAATTTAAATATTTTATTCAATGATACCTTGTTTGATGAAAATGCTTCATGTCATTTGGCGCTTGGCAATGCCTATTCAATGAATGTAGTAGGAGGTACAACGATGTCGGAAGAAGAACTGGTTCAACTAGGGTATAACGTTTCATTAACTCATGTGGATTTTATGTTTGGCTCAGCCGATATGGAGATTATGGGTACTACTCATGATGGAAAACAAATTCAAATTTTTAAAGAAGGGAACTTTGTATTCTAATGAAAGCACTAATGTCATTTTTAAATCAATCCTATACTTGTTTTCATGCCATTTACCAACTTCAAATGAAGTTAGAACAAGCAGGATTTATTCAGTTGTATGAAGAAAACAAATGGGAAATAGAATTAGGTGGAAAATACTATGTTATTAAAAATGGATCGAGTATCATTGCTTTTCAAATTCCCAAAGAGGTTAATCAACCTACATGTTCTATTATAGCTAGCCATAGCGATTCTCCTTGTTATAAATTAAAACCCAATATGACAGTTCAAGATATGCGTAACCATTATACGCGTCTTAATACAGAGCCTTATGGCGGTATGTTACATTATACATGGTTCGATAGACCTCTTGGCGTTGCGGGGAGAATATTTGTTGATGAAGGCGATAGGATTAATGAACAATTGGTTGCACTGGACCAAACATTAGTCATTCCAAGTGTAGCCATTCATATGAACAGAAGTAATGAATTTTCACCAAATCCACAAATAGATTTATTGCCAATCTTTTCACAATCTGCTACTTCATTTGAAGAAAAATTATCAATGTATGCAAAAGGGAAAAAAATCCTATCCCATGATTTATTTTTATATAATAAGGAAGAGGCATGTCTTGGAGGAGCCAATCAAGAATATATATTATCAGGCCGGCTAGATGATTTAGAATGTGCCTATTTATCTATAGATGC
Organism: Prevotella sp.; assembly: GCA_023665755.1. Taxonomy (GTDB): domain Bacteria; phylum Bacillota_I; class Bacilli_A; order ML615J-28; family CAG-313; genus CAG-313. The sequence goes on along the minus strand of JAMPDF010000003.1, from coordinate 119,721 downwards.
CTTAGTAAATGCTACACCATCTGGTATTGCTGTAGCGGCTATTTTTAACAATGAAGAAGTAGGAAGTAGATCTTCTAATGGCGCTGATTCCAGTTTCCTAATCGATGTATTGACAAGAATTGCTCAAGCATTATCACTAGATTTTTATGCTTTGATGGCCCAATCTTTTATGATTTCGGCCGATAATGCACATGCAGTACATCCTAACCATCCTGAAAAAAGTGATATGAGTAATGCAGTATATATGAATCAAGGAATTGTAATTAAACACCAAGCGGGATTAAGTTATACCACGGATGGGTATAGTGAGGCTGTTTTTAAAAAAATATGTCAAATGGCTCAAGTTCCTTACCAAGATTATACCAATCGTAGTGATATAAGAGGCGGAAGTACGTTGGGTGCTATTTCGCAGTCACATTTTAGTATACCTAGTGTAGACATTGGACTTGCTCAACTAGCGATGCATTCTTGTTATGAAACTGCTGGAACTCAGGATGTGATATATATGAAACAGGTGTTTCAACAGTTTTATGAGACATCTATTCAAAAGGAAAAAGGCAAGGCTACTTTGAAATGATTTGTAAAATAGTTTAATAAAAATTTCCTACTTAAAAATAAAATAATCTCTCAAACAATAGGATTTAATTTATAAAAAGAGATATCGTTAAACTAGCTAAAGACATTTGAAACTAAAACACAATCACAAGATAAAGGCTTTCTAGACAAGAATAGCCCTTATCTTTTTTTTCATACTCTTTTTTGACAACGCTTTCTAATTGTCTTTTCTTGTAAAAAAAACAGAAGCAAGATATAATATGTTTGAGATTACATCTCCCCCCAAAAATTTGAAGAAAAGGAAAATTTGAAAAAGATGAAAAAAGTATTTGTTTTTCTAGCTTTAGTCTTGGCATCTTTAGGAATGACTGCTTGTGTGGTTCAAAATAATGCACAAACTGCAGTTAAAGATGCAATGGTTGAATGTTTTAAAGACGTTGATTTGTCAAAAGTAGAAACGAATCTTGAATTTAAAACAAAACTTGGTGAGGTAACACTCAGTTATATGTCTTCGGATGAAAATGTCATTTCTAACGAAGGTATAGTCAATCGACAAACTGAAAATGTAACCATAGAAATCACTGTTACATTTACAAAAGATGATTACAGTGAAAAGAAAGTCTATTCGGTTACTGTTATTGCAAAGAGTAAAGCGACTATTCAAGAGGTAAAGCAATACAATGCCAAAGAAACTGTTGTAGTAGAGGGAATTGTAGCTTATGTTGTTTACGGGACCGAAAAGAATGTACCAGTAGGCTTCTATATATTTGATGAGACTGATTCCATTTATGTCCATAGTTCAAGTTATGCAGAAACAGTAAAAGTAGGTAACTTTGTACATATTGAAGGTGAATTTACAAAGTATATTGATGCCAATAGTACAACCTCCGCTGAAAAAGCAGGTTATACAGGTGCTAAGCAAATTATCCCTACTACACTTACAAATGATAACCAAATTCATTCTATACCAACATCATTTATTCAAGAAACATCCATTGCGGATTTATGCATGATTCCTGTATCAGAAAATATTACATCTAATGTATACAAAGTAGTTGCAAACATTCATAAATCTGTAGGAAATGGTTTTGTTAATTATTACTTTAATGACTTAAATGGTGTCAATAGTTATTATGCATATACAACTGCAAATGGTAAGGATCTTGCTTGGCTTGAAGAATACGATGGAAGTGTAAGAGAATGCTTAATTGCTGTGCACAATTGTAAACTTTCCGCAAGCGGTAATTTTTGGCGTATTGTACCTATTCAAATTTTAGATGAGGTGAATGTAGATGATAAAACTTATATGGAATATGCGTTAGATCGGCTAGCTACTCAGTTTAGCAAGACCTATGATAATCCATGTACATTTACCCTTGCAACAACAGATCAGCAGTTAGAAGGAGCAAAGGTAAGTTATACATCTGTATCTAATGGGGTAACCTTAGTTCAAAAAGAAGATATATATGAAATATCCCTTGATTTTGGTGCAGAATTAACTAAAATGGAAGTAGAAATTACCCTTCAATATAATGATTTAGTGTCAACAAGAACTATTTCTTTTGAAGGAGCTATTTCAAAACCAGATATTGAAACTATATCTATTGAAGAAGCAAGAAAAGTACCAGTGGGACAACAAGTTACTATTCAAGGATATGTTGTAGGTTTCTTATATTTGAAAGGAACAACAACTCCAGCTGGCTTTGAAATTATGGATGAGACCAGTTCAATTGCGGTATTTGTATCCACTGCGGTAGATACAACAACAGATATTACCAAATTAAAAATAGGTGAATATGTATATGTAACTGGTTTTGGTGATTTATATCAACCAAGAGAAGATAATAACCATACAGGCTCTATTCGTTTAAATCAAGCAGAAGTTTTGTATCATGATTGGCAAGAACATGAATTACCAGTTGAATATATTGAGGAAAAAGATTTTGCTAGCCTTGTTCAAAATCCATCTGACAATAATATCAGTAATATGGTTTTTAAAACAACAATGTATGTAGAAAGAACAACAGGTTCTTATGTCAATTATTATATTCATGATCTTAATGATCCATCACTTAGTATGATTGTGTATTCACAAAATTCAGGTAAAAACGGTCCAGGTGAATATGCATGGTTAGAACAATACGCTGGTAAATGTGTAGAAGCCTATGTTACGCTTCGAATTGGTGCAGTATCAAGCAAGAAATTTGTTTGGAAAGCAGGCGTGTTACAAGTATTAGGTGAAGTTGCAACACCAGATCATTTATTAGGTTATTTTGAAAAATCTACCATTGAGCATTTATTTGTTTCTGAATATGCCGATGAAACAACTATTACATACAATGTGCCAGAAGGAGCTACCCTATCTCTTGATAATTGCAGTTCTAAACAAGTTAGTGCATCACAAGTAGGTCAAGTATTTACGCTTACGATTGCTGCTCCTACTCAAACAGAAGATGTTACGTTGGCACTTGATTTTGCATACGGAACATATCAAACGACTATTGAAGTTTCTTTCAAAATTGTTAAAGCTGAAAGTATCACTGTTGCAGCATTTAGAGAACAAGCACAAAGAAATGGCTCAACTGTAGTAGTTGAAGGAATTGTAAGTGCTGTTGTGAAATCAAAAGGAGCTACTTCTTGGGGATTCTTTGTAACTGATGAAACAGGAACATTATATTGCAAAACCCAAGGTACAGTTGAGATTGGGGATAAAGTCATTTTAAAAGGAAATATGGATTTGTATTATGGCTTACCACAATTTGCTACAGATACAACGATTACTGTTGTTTCTAAGGGAAATGTAGTACCTAACAATTCCTTTATAAAAGATATCCTATTTGCTAATTTAGTTGCTGCTAGCCTAGCAGGTGAAGATGCAAAATTGGGCGCAGTGGTGTATCAAGATGTTGTTGCTACAGTACATGTAGAAGGAACAAGCCAAAGAGCTTATCTATCTGTAGGTAGTGATGAAATTGAATTGTACAATTATACCAATGCCAATTATTATGCAGAAAATTATCAAGCATTAGAAGCTTTGAATGGAAAAAATATTTGTGTAACATTAATTGCTTACAATTGGTATAAAACCCAATATACATATGTAATAGCAAACTATACTATTGTAGAAGAATAATGTATATTTATAAAAGACTGAAAGAGTATTTTCTCATATTCAGTCTTTTTTTGATAAATCCATCTAAATATTAGCACTTTATCAGCACCCTCTATGGTATAATGAAAAAAACAAAGAGGAGAAGAATAATGAAAAAATTTGACAAAAACAATTACAAATTTATTGACTTATCAAAAACAGATTACACTACATTTAGTGCATTAGAACAAGACCAATTATTAATGGATACACAAGAATTATTAAAATGTACTAAGGGAAAAATGTCGAAAACCCCAATGAATTTAGCACTTGTTGCAGGATATCTTGCTATGCGTGGGGGAGAATTCCAAAAGGTCAATGCCTTTGGTTCAAAATGGAAAAAGGGTAATACAACAAAAGAAGAACGTAAATTGATTAAAAAAGTATTAACAACAGCTCGATTTTATTATATCTTTAAGGTTATCATTGTTTTAATTAGTAAACAAGATAATCATCAAGATATGTTAAATCCAACGGTTGTACAAAAGATAAAATAGATATGGGATTATTTCGTAAAAAAATTAACCCTCAACACAAATTGCTACAAGAAGCATTGGAGGATTATCAAAATCAAGCATATGAAGAATGTTATCGTAAAGTTTGTTCTGTAGCAGATACGGAAAATGCAAGAGGAATTTTTTGCAAAGCATTACTTTTATTTCAACCCAAAGTTGTCAAAGCATCAGAGCCAAATATTCAAGAATATCAACAGTTACTTCAAAAGGCTTGTGATTTAGGAAATACGTATGCATATGGTATGTATGCCATGCTTTTAGAAGAGTTAGAAGAGTGGGATAATTTATGCCATTTTTGTGTAGCACATCCGCAAATCAAAGATGGATTATTTCAATTGCACCGAGCAAAATGTTATTTGGATATATATGTAGAAGGTTATATGAATCAAGATATGGCCTATGATAGTATGAAAAAATCAGTCACATATTTAAAAGAAATTCTAAAGTTAAGACAAACCAATTCAGATGAAATGCTAAAAGAGTATGAGATGTATAATCCTTTTTATTCTCGAATGACTTGGGAAAGTTTATATGGTCATGCTCATTTGATTTGTGTCTTTGGATATTATATATGGGGAAATGACTCAGAACGAAAAGCATTTATGGAATCTTACCAACTAGCTATGCAATATTTAACTGATGATGAATCTAAACTAACGGCAACTAGATTTTATGCAATGGCTATTTTTGATAATATAATGCAAATGAGTGATCTTCGGTTAGCCAATCAAACGATATCGACATATGATCAACTTTTTGCTTCTCTTCCTCCAAATAGTAAGGAAAAACATCAAGATGCATACAATGAACTATGGGATAAATATGAAATATATTATGCGAAAGAAAAAAAACGTCTCAAAGAACGTGAAGTATATTACTCTGATGGATATGCAGATCAAAATGATTTAAGTTTTATGCATATCACCAGCGCGCTTAGCCATTTGGCTAGTCATTCGTCACAAACAGGCACAACAACCTATTATACCATTGGAAATAAAAGGTATACACGTGGCGATCTAGGATATCTATATGATGAACAAGGCCTAAGAAGTGAATATAAAGTAGATGATTATGCAAGGCTATATGATGGTAACAATCGTGAACTTGGATATTATAATGTGCATGGTTGTTTTATTGAAAATGAGAAATAGGAAACAAAAAGAAGTAGTGAACCAATCCAAATGATTGATGACTACTTCTTTTTTTATATCCAAAATCAATTATTCAAATAAACAATAATAGATAACACCGTTGCTATAATTCCCCATAATACATAAGGTAGTACCAATAAACTGGCCTTTTTGTTCAATAATAAAGATTCTAAAAGTGTTAAAGTAGCAAAAAGAAAATTGAGGAGTGTAAATACATATCCTAAAAATAAACTATGTTTTACAAAAAAGAAATAAGGAAACATAAAATAGGATAAGTATGTCATTGTATAGAAAAGAAGCACTCGAGCATAGTCTTTTTTATCATAACTTTTTCTTTTTTCAAAATGATAGACAAAAAAGATGCTCATACAGACATCAATGATACTCCAAACAATTGGAAATACCAAACTAGGTAGTTTAGGCCCTTTTAAACTATGATAAAATTCCAAATCAGGTTTGAAAATAAGTGTAGGAAGAATAAATAAAAACAAGACAAATAAAAATAATAAAATTCGTTTTAACCATTTCATAATATATACCTCAATTTCATTATATGTATCATTTTTAAAAATATGTAAATATATACAAACTTCCAAAACTTACTATAAAAACGCTTGCAAAACTCTTTAGTATAAATCATTTTTATGGTATAATGATTTAAATAGAAAGAAAAGAGGTATACAAGTATGAAATATATAAAAAAAACAATGATGTTATTGCTAATAACCATTTCTATTTGCTTAGGTCTTTTATTTCAAATGAAACACATAGAAGCAAGTAATTTAGTTGTCGTTAAAGCATCAAATGGTACAGACTTAACTTACCGAAATAGTAATGAAAAAGTGTACCGATTAGAAGAATATAACTATCCAACGAGTCAATTAAGGGCAGCTTGGGTTACTGTATTTGCGGGAGACATAGCTGCTTATTCTAGTGAATCCCAATATAAGTCAATGATGAATACAGTATTAGATAATATGCAAAACATGGGAATGAATGCTATTATTTATCATGTACGTACACACAATAATGCAATGTATAAATCAGAACTGAATCCCCTTGCGAGTTGGTGGAGAGGGGTTAATTTTGATCAATTTGACCCATTAGAATGGTTGATAGAAGAGTGTCATAATAGGGGAATTGAATTTCATGCTTGGTTAAATCCGTATCGTATTTCAACCAATGGTCAAAACCCATCTTTTTCAGCAGAATCACTACCTGCAGCAAATCCTGCTAATAATCCGGATAATTTGATTACGGTAGGAAATAATATTATTTTTGATCCAGGTATTCCAGAAGTGCGTGATTTTATTGTAGATACTTGTATGGAACTTGTTGAAAATTACGATATAGATGCCATTCATTTTGATGATTATTTTTATATCAGTGGTGCAAATGATGAAAATACTCGTGCCAAATATAATACAGAAAATTTATCTATAGCCAATTTTAGAAGAAAACAAGTAGACTTATTTATTGAAAGCTTATCCAAAGAAATTAGGTCTTATAATGCTAGTCATAATAAATGTGTTCAAATTGGAATTTCACCATCCAATGTATACCAAAATGGAGGCTATACTGCATCTCCTACTTATGATGCAAATGGTACTTTGATTAGTCCAACTTATTCTAATACGGCAGGGTTTGCCCATTATGGCGATTATTTATATTCGGATACATTAAACTGGATTAACCATGAATGGATTGACTATATTATGCCACAATGTTATCATCCTATTGAACAAGATGCCGCAAGTTATGCGGAACTTGTCAAATGGTGGAGTTGGGCAGTTCGGTATAAAAAGGTCAATCTATATACAGGTATTGGTATATATATGACATTAGAGAGCAATGAATATTGGAAACGAAATGTAAATGAAGTGCAATTACAACTACTCATTTCAGGACAATACAAAGAATTCAAAGGAGCAAGTTTTTACAAATATAGTACTTTGCTCAATACATATAATGCAACTATTGCACATGCGGTAGATACCATTTCTAATGATTACTGGAAAGTAAAAATACCAGGGGCTGTTGTGCCTTATTATGCTCCTTTACTAGATGAGGTGAATCCAACTGGAATAACATATGATAAAACAACCAATACCCTTTCATGGAACCCTGTTGAACAAACTAGAGGATATATGGTATATCAAGTACCTAAAGGGAGTCGTTTGAATCAAGAAGATATATCTCAAGTCTATTGTTATACACAACAAACAACCATTGCCTTACAACAAGAATCAGGATATGATTATTATGTAGCTAGTGTCAATTTGGCAAACGAAATTAGTGATGGTGCTTTGGTTCCCATTGCCTTAGAAGTAGAAGAGGTGATAGCACTAATCAATCAAATTCCACAAATAATTACACTAGAACACAAAAGTCAAATTGAACATACTCGCGCTGTTTATAATTTATTAAGCTCAACAGAACAAGCAAGCGTAACTAATTATCAAAAATTAGTAGATGCAGAAGCACAACTTGCTGCTTTTGCTGATTTAGAAACTACTTTAAATGACTATATCAATAGTTTAGATAAAGAAATTCAAACAGATCGGATATTACCCACTCCAGATTATATTCAACTCTCTTATCAAAATGCGTCTGATCAACAAGTATATGATTTAAAAACAGGAGTTAGATATAAAAATTATTTAGCCACGACAAAAATAGGCTTAATTGCAACATTAGAGCATAATGGTAAAACTATTAGCAAACCATTTTATGTGAATGTAGGATTAACGAGAATGGACCAAGAAGGATTATTTTATCGGAATGATCCAAGTGCAATAGGAGCAGAAGATAAAGGGAATTATAGCCCTGGATCGAATGGTTATATTGGTTGGTCGGGTCATCGTGTAGTCGTAGACCGATATGTACTCTATATTACCGGAAATGAGAATGGTACCAATTATCAAGAAATTACTGATCCTACACAGATTGAGCGTTGTATTCATATATCAGCCGCAGGTGTTTATGTCAATAAAACACCAAAAGCAATTACAATGAAATTAACTGATGCCTATGAATCAAAAAGCGGTGCTTCTGATGGCTATTTTATTATTGCTAATGAAAAGATAAAAGAAGTACAAACTGGTTTTGATACGAATCGTTCCATTACGCTTGCACCAGACGAGGCAATTATCATCACACGTTATTTAGATGGTTTGATTAACGGGTCCCCATTTGTTCCAGTAACGAAATTAGAGGTAGGTACGAAAGCATACATTGATCAAGAAACAGCTATTCCTGTCACTCCTCAAGAAGTAAAAGATGTCATAGAACAAATCAACCGAATTATTATGCCAGTTACACTTGACCAAGAAAATTTAATTGTATCTATTCAACATCAATATGAATCACTGAGTCCATCTAATCAACAATTGGTAACTAATCAGGATCAATTGTTTGAAGCGATTCGTGCACTAAATGAGCTCAAGCAACAACTAGAACAAGCCCAAACAACGTATATTCAAAAGATAGATACGCTTATCAATAGTTATGATGTTTCAGATGCCATCAAACAAGAACTCATCAAGCAAGGCGAGGCATTTAAAAAGCAAATTCGTCAAGCTATTTCTGTATCTGATATTGAATACATTTGGACCAGAGTCGTTGCAACTTGTAATGAATACTTTGAAAACCTAGAAAATGCCAAAAATCAGGCTAAAACAAGCATTCAAAAGTTTATAGATGAATTAACTTATAATGAAGCAGAAATGATAACCATTGTACAAGCCCAACAAGTAGCCATTGCAACTATTGATGAAATGGCAGATATTGAGATTATTCGGGCCTATCCTACTGAATTTATTCAACAAATTGAAAGTACGCATAAAGCTTTAGAACAAGCTAAAGCCAATGCCAAAGAAGAACTATCAAAGTTACAACAACAATGGTATACTGATGCTCAAAATGAGTATATCGGGCAAATGACGGATGAAACGATGGCAAACATTATACTTTGTGGCACAAAGCAAGATGTGATGGTATTACAAGAAGAATGCAAAAACAATGTTCAAACCTATATTACAGAAATTACTGCAGCAATCAATGAGGCTATAACAGAAATTAGTCAAAAAGAAATGCCAACAGATCCAGAAATTACAGGACTCATTGCAAAGACAAAACAACAAATTGCTAAGGCACAAACGGTATCAGAAGTAGAAGATATTGTGGATGCCTTCAATACACAATATAATCAAAAACTGACACTTGAAAAAGAAAATACCTTAAAGGCATTAGATAAATGGGGAGTAACTAGTGATTATATCTACCAAGATGCTATCAATCAAGCGATTCAACAAACAGATGAAGCGATTCAACAAGCAAAAATCATTCAAGAAGTCCAACAAGCCTATGCTACTTTCCAACAAGAAGTAGAACAATGGATTTTGCCAAAACGTCAAGAAATCAAGGATAAGATGACAAACTATATCCAAAATCTCGCCTATCCACAAGAAGAATTAGATCAAATTGAACTTGAAAAAGAAAAACTATTTGCTCAAATAGATGCATATCATTTTGTAGATGATATGGAACATTTCTTTACTGATTTTAAGAAAATAGTTCAATCTATTCATCAAGAAACACCAAGTGTAGAACCAACTCCTCCAGCTAAAGGATGTAGCAATTGCAATAGTACAGTGGTAATGTGGATATATATCACGATAACAATAGCCTTAGTAGCAGTTACTTTCAAAAAACATGCGTCTCGATAAATATGTAACCAGCTGTTATATTGGTAGCAGAAAAGAAGTAAAGGAATGGTTGAAGGAACAAAAAATCAAAGTAAATGGTATCGTGATGAAAGATGCAGGATATAGGATAGATGAAACAAAAGATCAAATCACATTTCAAGATCAGAGATTACATTATCAAGCTAACTACTATTTCTTACTGAATAAACCCAAAGGGTATGTTAGTGCCACCCAAGATAACTATCAACCTACTATTTTATCTTTATTTCAAGATTTGCCTCCAATGTTAGTTGAAACTTTATTTCCAGTTGGCAGGTTGGATATCGACACAGAAGGGATGATTCTTGTAACCAATGATGGTGATTTTGCGCACAAACTCACCAGTCCGAACTTTCATATTGAAAAAAAGTATCAGGTGACTTACACAGGCACATTAAGACCCTATTATGGTGAATCGATTATTTTAGCAGATGGTACAACATTTCTTCCTCCTCAAATAGAACCAATTGATTATCAAAATGTATATATGACTTTAACAGAAGGAAAGTTTCATGAGGTAAAACGCATCATTTCTTATTTAGGTGGAAAGGTAACTGCCTTGAAGAGAGTGCAAATTGGAGCATTCAAGTTACCTAAAAATCTACCAATTGGGCACTATATAGAACTTTCAGTAGAAGAAATTCAGCAATTCTTTGCAAAATAAAAGCATCTTAGTTTAAAAACTAGGATGCTTTTTTCACAAAAAATCAGATAAACTCTTGAAAGAAAAAAAAGAATATGTTAAAATAAGGAAAAAAAGGGGGGAAGAAACTGATGAAAATCAATGAAAAAATCATTTTTAAAATGTTGTATACTATGGCACCATTTTATCAAAGAGAAGAAAAATATCTTCAGTTTCGCTCGGTTCTTAGAAAGAAAAGAATACCTGAAGATGAAATTGAGGTATTCTTTTTTCAATTATCTAGCCTATTTGTCCATCTAGTAGAAGCAAATACATTAACATATAGTATTTTTGATTTATGTCCAATCCCTTATAGTCCTCAACTGGCTGTTAGTTTAGAAATACAAATGACACCGATTCAACGTTTCCGTTACATGATAAAGGAGCGCTTATTTGGTGATTATAGTAAAGAAATGGCAACTATTGTTTATAATGCCTAGCGTCTTCGGCACCATCAATTACCACTTATTATAGGCAATAGATTGTTAGAACAACTTGAAAATGAAATAGATAAGGGATTGATAGATATATCTATTGAAGAAATTTTATTGATGTGTGAAGCAAAATCGCTTTTCTTCAATCAAGTCTATGCGCCATTATCTAAAGAAAATCTCATATTGCTACTAAGGGCAAATCAAAAAGCCATTCAAGATAATTATCCTATTCAAAATATGTGGCTATATGGGTCTTTCGCAAGAGAAGAACAAACTGAATATAGTGATATTGATATGATGGTTGAGGCTATGTCTGAATTCAACTTGCGACAGCTCAAGGACTACTTGACCACACTTTGCAAAAGACCAGTAGATATCAAAATATACCAACCAGCGGTATCATTTTTTTCTAAAGATGCCATACAAGAAAGAATATGTATTTTTAGTGAGAATAAGTAAATAAAAAAGGAGGGAAGCAATGAGATATATTCAAAGTAATTATGGAGTAGATTTAACTCAAGGCATCAATTTACGATTCAAAAGGGTATTTGTAAGAGAAAATAGAGTCAATATTGATCAAAGTCAAAGTTATCAAGCGAGTGGGACAGAAGAGGTCAATGCCTATGTTTTAGTAAATATAACGATAGCAGACTATCAGGAAAAAGAAAGATTTGCTTCTTTAAAGTGGCAAATGAATGGCAATCGCAATATTCAAAAAGATACTCAAATTGAACTTATCGATGATCAAAGCATCCGTTATTGTGATTTTGATACCGATATATCGTTTGAAAAATCAAATGAGGAATTGATGCAATTGTACCAAAACGTCCAAAAATGGACAACTGTTTTTCAAAAAAAATTGATTCAAACGACAACATGGTATACAAAAGATGTCATATTTGATTTAACCAATTTTGCTAATGATTATTTTACATCTACTCAAAAAAGCCTAACTTTTTTAATGCATATTCAATCTAAAGACTCCTTTCTTTTATTAGATTACACAACAGATGCTACTAATAAAGTTTATTTATCTGGTTATGTCAAATCGCTCAAAGGAATAGGAAAAGGCTTTGCATTAGATACCAATATGTGGAAAGAACTTTTGATACAACAAGTCAATACGTATACGAAGGATGCTTATATCATCTATCCAGGATTAGCTATTCAAGATGGTCCATTTTCCTTTGGGGTATCTTTGATATATCAAGATCAAGGCGTACAAAATAAAACCCCTAAAAATCGAATGAGACATAGCTATGATTATCAATTATATGATAATAGAACAGAAATTATCATAGAGGACCCTACGGGATACCTAGATATCTTTTATTTTGAAAATGGCGAAGACCAGATGGAATTTATCAATTTAGAAACACAAGATAAACTCTATTGTGATAAAATCAATCAAAGTTACCGAGTGGAAAAAGGAAATCAAGAAACATGGTATTATGAAACCATAGATGGGCAAATCCATTTATCCAAGATTATCTATTCCTATCAAACACTTGTTTTTCATTATGTACATCATAGGTTATTAGAAGTAACTAATCAAAGAAAGAGTATTTATTATTCTTATGATATCGGAGGCACACTACTTGGTTTATCTACAACAGGACAAAAGGAAAGTTTATCACTATCCTATGATGCCAAACAAAATGTGGATGGCTTCATCTATCAATATCATCTTGTTCAAGGTGAAACAACCAATTCATATATATATCGCAAACTGAGTATTACCTATTCAAACAATCAAATGATGATATATCATCAACAAACCCAAGAAAAAATGTGGATTCAATATCAAAATAGTGAAGTAAAATCAGTTGCTATAGGGTATATATTATCTAATGCTATTCCAAAGTATTATGATTATCATGAAGGATATACCCAAATCAGTCATTTAGGAAAAAATATCTATTACTATTACGATTATTTAGGCAGAATTTTGTATCAATTGAATTCAAATGATATGATACTTTCTAATCAATATCAATTACCTTCTCATACCCACTTTCATCAAGTCATTACACAAAGTCAAACTCGAATCAAAAGGCAGTGGTTAGAAAATGGTAGTTTTGATGAGGATACTTTAGATGATTATATCATTAAAGGAAAATTAAATTCTCATGTAGAACGAATACAAGAAGAACAAAGAACATATTTACGTATTCAAAAGAAGGACAAAGAAAAGCTAACAATAGAACAAACCATTGCACTAGATCCAGCTGATGAAGTGATTACACTAAGCGGATATTACCGACTCAATCATTTGAAAAGTAGTATAGATTGTGAAATCAAGGTAGAAGTCATTGGTACATATAGCAAATATATAGATGCACTTGTACCAGGTGAGGAAAGTGGCACTTACGAAACTATTCAAAAATTAGCACAGTATAGTCAAACGCTATCCACTATGACCTTGCCAATTCAAGCAACATCATGGGAAAAATTTATCCTGCCAAAGGCAAGCGCATATTATCGAGATATGATAACTACATCGTATACGATTCGAATCACTTGTTCTGGAGAAGGGTATAGTCTTGGCATAGATGATCTCAGTGTAGCAGATACGCCTGAAGTGATTCAACCCAATTATATTCATGGGGGATACTTTTTCCAAGCAGATATTCAAAAATTAAAAGGATTCACGCTCTATCAGCAATCTTCAGGTGATGTCATCGAACCAATAACAACACTTCCTCTTTCTATGCCCATTAATTGTTTGCTACTTGAACATGTGCGACAATGCAATCCTTATCAATATCAAAGCAAGAGTCTAGAATATATAATGAATGTAGAAGGAAAACAAGGAGATACGTATACGCTTCGCTTTTTCATACAAGCCTATAGTACAACCGAAGATTTACCACAAATTCTTTTTGTATTTTCAAATGATGTAGGTGATTATAGTTATGATATTCCGGTTACACCATACGTTAAAGGATATCAATATGTTAGCGTTAAAATGAAAGCACCGGTTGATTATCAAAGTATTGAATTTCATATTTTTCAACAGCATATATATGATATCCGTGTTGCGGGCATCGAACTTGTCAAAGGAGAAGAAGTATTTGAATATAAATATGATCAAAACGGAAATATCATTCAAATTCAAGGCAAAACAGGATATGAACGATATGTATATAATGAACATAGTCAGTGTATGAAACAAGTAGATTCACTGCTCAATCATACTACGTATCAATATGATCAGTATCAAAATGTGGTTCAAAGTACGCTTAATGCTCAGGTTAGATACCAAAACGAGTATAATGAACAAAATGATTTGATTCAACAATGGATAGAAGACACCAATACAAGGCAAAAGCAAGCTGAATATACATATGATGATGATCATCATATGACAAGTACAACAGATGCAATGGAACAAACGACTACCTATCAATATGATTTACGCGATAGAATCACGTTAGTAGATTATCCTAATGGCGTATCTGTTCGAAATAGTTATGGCATTACTGACGAATTAAAAACGATATATGTGAGAACACAAGATGAACAAATTGGCAATATCACACAAAACTTAGCTTATGATAACTGGTTGCGTATGGCATCATGTCAACAAAATCAAGATCATCAATATACTATCAATTATGATATTTTTGGAAATATCCAATCTGTTCAAAATCAAGATACGCTATTGCAAGAAGATGCGTACCAAAAAGAAGGCCCTTTAAAGCAAAGAAAGTATACGAACAATCAACAGTATAATTATACCTATAATGAAGCCTATCAGTTAGAAAGTGTTTCTTACAATCATCAATTGAAAGCAAAATATATATATCAAAAGAATCAATTGATGCAAATCAAAGATGATCAAGATCAAACCATAGTAGAATATAGATATGATGAAGAACATTTTCCCATCCAAACGAGAATGCAAGATGTTCACATCACCTACCAAAAAGAAAAAGGCGAAATACGCCAAAAAGTAATTCAACTCAAAGATAGGAAGCAAGTATATAGTTATGAATGGGGTAATAGTCAAAACGAATATACGAAAGTAGGCTTTTTTGAACGATTATTCCAGGCATATCATGCGGACGGCATAGATGCTGATAATGATACTATGTCAGACCAAGGGATATCCTTTGTACAAAAAGAGGTAAGGAAAACAAGTGAAATCCCTAGGTGTCTTTCTTGGCAACATCAAAATAGTCAATTGCTTTTTTCGCCTATTGCAATGATAAAGAATTCACACGAACCATTTACATATACAGTTGTATTGTGGATAAAACCTCATCAGTCATATGGAACAAAAGAAACTGTGCTATCCTTGTGTTATTTGAATGAAAGTATTGAATTACTCAACCTAAAAATAGATGCAAAAGGATACCTATACTGGATAGAAGAAAATCAATATACATATACGACTACACAACAAATGCGCTTAGAAGAATGGAATATGTTGGTAGTATCCATACAAAGAAAGACATCTATGACGAATGCTTATGATTTAAGCTTGAGTGTGAATGGTAAAAAAAGCACGGTCATTCAATCCACATTCACTCACGATATTATTCAAAACTTTCATCAGGATATGAAATTGAGAATTGGAAATGGAACAAACCATTCCACCCCATTGCAAATGCCATTTGAGATATACAAAATCATGATTACCGATGTCTATTTCAATTCACAAGCCCTCTTAGCATGTTATCAACAAAGCATCCAATATCTTTGTCAGACTACGCCATCTTATCGATATACTACCACATCATGGGTAAATGAAAAACTCACTCAACAAGGAGATGTAGTTACACTTAGAGGAACTAAGGCATCGATTAGGGGAAAGAGACCAATAGAATCGAGCACTTTAGAAAGCAGTTATATTCAAAACTTATCTCGCGAGTATCATTATGACCAAAAAGAAAATAGACATATTTATGGTATGTATCAAGTCAAACACTTAGAAGACATTTGTCTATCAGGTCAAAGCTATGTAGCTTATGATTTAGAATTAGAAGACATCTTTACGATAGGACTTCGAGTCAAATGGGAAACACCAAAATCATTGCATGATGTATACTTGATGTGCTTTATCCGAGATGGAATCATCCAACTAGGTGTAAAAATCTTAGCCCATGAGCAAATGCAATTGATCGTAAACAATCAAACTTTACAAGCAAGTTTACGGTTTGATTCAGATATTTGGCATACAATGCTTATTCAATGCAATCAACAAAGTATACTTACAATTATCATAGATGGGAAAAAAACAGATTTAGGCGTACAACAAGTGGATTTAACGAGTAGCATTTGTTATCTTGGTTGTGGTAAAGAAAATGGTGAAATTATAGATGTTTTATGTGGTGAAATTGAGAATTTTTATTATACAAACTCTGCTTTGATGATAGAAGAAGATCAAGTAGAAGAAATACTTACACCAAGTATCTATCAAAAAAAATATGACCATTGGAATAGATTAGTAGAAACAAAGTTTAAAACACATCAACATACGTTTACAAAGACATATACTTATCTCAATCATCCTATTTCAATTACCCCAATAGTTCAAACCGAAATTGAAGAAGACACTCAAATAGAATATCAATATGATAATGAAAAAATAATCAACATCTGTACTAGGAAGAACGAAGATGCTACAGTTCTTGATCAAGTAAGTTATGCATATGATCAACTAGGTAGATTAATCAAAGAAACGACATATCAAGATGAAACTATTCCTCAAACTGAAATTAGTTATACATATGATAACTATCAAAATATGACTCAAAAAGTAATACAAAATGACATCACAGGAAAAAGAATGCAAATCGACTATCAATATAATAATACCTATAAGACTAGATTAGATGATATCATCATAGGAGAAGATACCATCCATATAACCTATGATAGGTATTATGCTTTGAATCCAACAAGTATTACTAAAAATAATCAAGTGTATAAATTGGCTTTTGAAGGAACACAATTAACAAAAATAGGAGAACATATCAACTATAAATATGATATATTAGGAAGAAGAGTAGAAAAGATAATCCAAGGAAAATCAACCAAGTATATCTATGATGATAACCAAATAGTAGAAATGCAAATAGGAGAAGATACCATCCAATACAACTATGATGAAAGCAATCAAATCATTGGTTTTTCCTATCAAGGAAAGACATACTACTATGAAAAGGATATACTAGGGAATATAAATGGTATTATCAATGAAGAAGGAAAAACAATTGTAAGGTATCAATATGATGGATATGGAAACCATCAAGTATATGATGAAAATGGTAAAGAAAACAAAAATGAAGATTTCATAGGTAATATCAATCCATATCGATATAGAGGATATGTTTATGATGTGGAAACTCAGTTATTCTATTGCAACTCTAGATATTATTCACCTGAATTATGTAGGTGGATTTCACCAGATTCAATTGATTATTTAGATCCTGAAAGTATTAATGGATTGAATTTATATGCCTATGCTAAAAATAATCCGATTATGTATTATGATCCTAGTGGTCACTTACCTGAATGGGCTGCATGGTTAATCAGTGGATCTGCCATAGTAGGTGGTATTATTTTATGTGCTACTGGTGTTGGTGGTGTTCTTGGTGGGGCCTTAATTGGCGCTGGAGCAGGTTCTCTGATAAATGGTTATGTTACGAAAGCTAATGGAGGAGATTTTACTGCTGGATATATTGGTGGTGCTATTTCAGGGGCGTTATGTGGAGTAGGAGCTGGACTAGGTGGAATGGCTTTTACCGCCGCTTCTGAAGTTGCTAATCTTGCATGTATAGGTTATATGGCACTAGGTGTAACTGCATCTTTTGCAGGAGGCTTTGTAGGCAATTTAGCAGGAACAGTTTATACAAGTTGGCACGAATCTGGTTTTAAAAATGTAAATATTAACTGGGGAGAAACTTTACTAACATCTGCAGTTATGGGTTCATTAAATATTTTTGCTGGAATGGGTTCTGCAATGTCTTCTATAGCTGGTTCTATGGGCAGAGTTGCCACAGATTTAAATTCTAAATTTGCATTAAGACTACTATCTGGAATGATTGCGGGCGGAACAGAAGCAGCTTATGATTTAATATCATATCTTATTGGTAAATTATTATCTGCATTTTAACTATTAGGAGGTATTATTTATATTGAAACAAAAATTCTATAAAAATTTATTTCAATCGATATCTTTTTTTTCAATAATAATGTTATTTGAAACAATCTTAATTACTGCTTTTATAGCTAGTTTAAATTATGAGAACAATAATGGTTGGATACTATTAATAATGTCTTTTGTTTTAATAATTTTATTCTTTCTTATAGGGTTTTACTGGATTTTTCAAAAAGTAATCTTTGATGATAATGGTATAAAAATAGTCTTTCTAAATAAAATTATTAAAGAATGTAAATGGACTGAGGTATTAGATATTGAAATAACAAATATTATGAAAAATCCGGCATTAAAAATAAATCTTACAACTGGCTCAGAAATTCATTTAGACAAAAGAAAAAGTATTATTATAGTAATTGAAAAATATTTACAAAAGAAAATAGTATAAAATTATTATTAACACAAACTTGCGAGAGTGTAGCTATCTCACTAGATAGTTGCACTCTTTTTTGTCGTTTCTAATAATTTTTTTAAATTTAACCCCCCTCAAAAAGGCTTTGAAAACTCCAGTACTATTGAAGGAGCTTTTTATAAGTAAATTGGAGGTGTTAATAATGGTAATTTTAATTAAAATCACTAATTATATACTTTTTCGGAAACGGGATAAGCTGTGATTCAATCTGCTTCACAAAAGCCGATTGACACAGCCGTATGTTAAGTAACTGGGATACCCAGCTTACAAAATTTATAAACAAATAGATGGATGTAAACATAAACTTGTGGTATCATCATGATGCAAGTTTGTGTTGGAACACAAGGAGGAAAATTGAAAGAAAATAAAATATACAACCCAGCTTTATATTGTAGACTATCACTAGATGATGGAAGTGTGAATGAATCTGGTAGTATTCAAACACAAAAGATTATTTTAGAAGAATATGCTAAGATACATGGATTTAAGATTTATGATGTTTATGTAGATGATGGCTATTCGGGTCTTAATTTCAATAGACCAGGATTTCAAAGAATGATTCAAGATATTCAAGATGGTAAGATTAATTTAGTTATAACTAAAGACCTATCAAGACTTGGAAGAAATTATATTGAAACTGGTTATTATACAGAACATTATTTTAAAGATGTAGGGGTTAGGTATATTGCGATTAATGATGGTATTGATACCATTAATGATAATAATGATATAGCACCATTTAAAAACATTTTAAATGATATGTATTCAAAAGATTTATCAAGAAAAGTAAAAGCAGCTAAAAGAAGTAGAAATCAAAAAGGATTATATACTGCAGCTCAAGTACCTTATGGATATAAAAAAGATCCACTAGACAATAATCATCTAATCGTGGATGAAGAAATTAGACCTATTATTAAACTTATTTATAGATTGGCATTAGAAGGTCATGGTTGCCCTAAAATTGCGTCTATTTTGACTGAGAAAGGTATTTATACTCCAGGTTATTATAAACGAATTCAAGGCGATATTAGGTTTGCTAGATTTAAGAATCAAGGCTGGACTTATGTAACAGTAAGAAAGATACTTGGAGATGTAGTGTATCTGGGACATATTGAATCCAATAAATATGAAGTAATTAACTATAAAACAAAGAAATGTGTCCCTGTACCTAAAGAAAAACATTTAATAGTTAAGAATACTCATGAAGCAATTATATCTCAAAGTGATTATGATTCAGTTCAATCAATGATAGCCTCACGTACACATCCTTGGTTAGATGATCATGAAAACTTATTTAAAGGGATTATTTATTGTGCTCATTGTGGCAATAGAATGGCTCTAGTACATCAAAAAAGAAAATATGGTAATGTAAGTCATACTTATAAATGTACAACTTATATGAGAAATAAAGATTATTGTCCTAAACCTAATACATTGCTTCATAGACAAATAAAAGAAATCGTAGAACTTGAATTAAGAGATTTAACAAAAAACATCAATAGAGAAGACTTCTTAACTAAATTAATAGAAAGAAAAAAGAAAGAATCATCAAATGTTGATGTGGAATCTAAAATAACTAAATTAGAAACAAGAAAAGATAAGTTATATCAATTAACTAAGAAAGTATATGATGATGCTTTAAATGAAATTATTGATAGTGATACTTCATCTAAAATGATTAAAGAATACTAGGAAGAACAAAAGAAGATAGTAAGTGAAATAGAAACAATTAAAAATCTTAAAAAAGAAGAAGAGTCTACAATAGAAAATTACAAATTATTAAAAGAAAAAGTAAATGAATTTTTAGAGTTTAAAGAACTTAATTCTCTAATTGTTCATTCATTAATATTTAGAATAGAAGTTGGGTATAGAGATAACCTAAGGACTATTAAAATATATTACAAGTTCATCGATGATTCTATATCAAATTAATGTGGATTTAAAACAACTTGTGATATAATATTAGATGTAATGAGGAATACACTGATTGGAGTTGCAATAGGATACTCCAGTCGAAACTCAGCTTTATTGGGTATCCTCAAGATATTATTCTCCAGAACTTGGAAGATTTATTCAATCTGCAGATGTTTCTTGTTTAAATCCACAATCTATCAATGGATTAAATCTGTATAGTTATGCCAATAACAATACAGTTGGAATTGCCTATAGTAATTCTAGTTTTGGAGGAGTTCATAGTGGTGGAATGGTAAGTTCTATTGGATTATCAATTGATGGTGTTTTTATATCTAATGGTGGAGTCGGTTTATTATCTTCTCCATATAGAAATTTACCTTCTATACCTGGATGGTTAGAAACATTATCAATAGGATTAGACCACGGTTTTACAATGATAAATCCTATTAGAAGTGCAATTGCTTGTTTGCAATTTACAGATTTGTGGGATTTAATGAGGTTAGATGGCGTGACAGAATTGCCAGGAACTTTATCTAAAGTTACAACTGGAATTGGTTGGGGGCTTTCAATTGCAGGCGGTATAATTGCAGGTTACGAAAAATATGCTTCAGGTGCAAGTTTAAATAGCTCTATTGCCGGAGGTTTAATTAATACTGGTATTAGTGTTGGTGGCATGTATGCCTCAACGGCTATTGCAACGGCTGCTATGGGAGCTTTGTCTGCATCTTCATTAGCTATCCCAGGTGGTTTAATTATTGTAGGAGGAGTAATTATCGCGGTCGGTGTAGGCATTGCAATCAACCATTTGCTTACTAAATTAGAAATTGGTGGAAATACAATAGAAGGACATTTAAATGATTTTTTTGATTGGCTAATCTTTTGGGATTAGTACAAAAGGAAAGGAGATATAAAAATGAGATTTAAAAGAAACATAACTATTACTTTGGCTTGTGTTATTACAGAATGTTTAATAAGTTTAATACCAATGATATTTATGATTTATTTATTCTTTATGATGGATAAGATAGGTGAAATGTTTTCTACATTGCTAATAGTTCCATATTTTATATTAATAATAAATGTCATTTTGATTATTATTTCTTTTATTGTACAAATATTTATTAAAACAAAATACTATGTAAATGGTGAATGTTTAGTTATTAAAACTAAAACAAAAGTTAAGGAAATAAATTATAATGAAATAGTTAATATTACATATGATTTTGGAGATTTAACTAGATTTAATATAAAACCATCACAATTGGTGTTGTTTGATAAAGATTATAAACAATTATTATCTATTAATAATCCATCAGTCATTATGGTACATCTGATTAGAAAGAAATGTAAACATGCTAAAGTTAGTTATTATCATAATAAAAGATTCTTGTATTTATTATTATTAATTAATGGTATAGTCTTATTTATTTCTATATTGATTAAATTGTTTTCTTAATAACTAATAAAAGATAGTTGAAATTTTAAAATAAACTAATTAGAACCAATATTAATAATTTAGTTAATAATCCATTAGATGAATTTGTGACATTAGATCCGAAAGATGGAGGCATTTCAGGATATGTGCGTTCAATTTCGCAAACTGGTGATTATGGTCAAATCTTTGCTAGTAAATTACAAAATGGAATGTATCAAATTACAAATGGCCGTCATAGGGTGGCTGCACTAAAACAATTAGGGTACAGATATATCAATTTTTTCTTAGTTCCATAGGAGGTTAAAATCATGAGAATGGCTAATTTTTATTTAAAAATTAATTTTAGAAAATATAATCATGATGAATTTGAAGCACATATCAACTATTTATTAATGAAAGTATATTTAGAATTTTGGATAAAGAAACCGAACTGAATTTCTTATCTTTAGAGTGTAAATTTGATAATTTGGTTCCTTCAATTATTATCGCATTTAATAATCTTTATCCTTTTAAAAATAATATTGCTTCAATTGAAACATATGGTATTGAAAAAGAGCTTATATTCACTAGTATTGAAGAATTCTTAGATTATGTATTTTCTGTTAACAAGAATCAAATGTTGTCATGTTACAATCAAATGGGGTATTTGGCTATTGATTCGGATAAATATTACAAAAAGTTAAAATAGCAAATTACTTTCATAAGAAAAATTAGGTGGGTTTACTCAAAAGAGTAGACTCATCAAAGAAACGACATATCAAGATGAAACTATTCCTCAAACTGAAATTAGTTATACATATGATAACTATCAAAATATGACTCAAAAAGTAATACAAAATGACATCACAGGAAAAAGAATGCAAATCGACTATCAATATAATAATACCTATAAGACTAGATTAGATGATATCATCATAGGAGAAGATACCATCCATATAACCTATGATAGGTATTATGCTTTGAATCCAACAAGTATTACTAAAAATAATCAAGTGTATAAATTGGCTTTTGAAGGAACACAATTAACAAAAATAGGAGAACATATCAACTATAAATATGATATATTAGGAAGAAGAGTAGAAAAGATAATCCAAGGAAAATCAACCAAGTATATCTATGATGATAACCAAATAGTAGAAATGCAAATAGGAGAAGATACCATCCAATACAACTATGATGAAAGCAATCAAATCATTGGTTTTTCCTATCAAGGAAAGACATACTACTATGAAAAGGATATACTAGGGAATATAAATGGTATTATCAATGAAGAAGGAAAAACAATTGTAAGGTATCAATATGATGGATATGGAAACCATCAAGTATATGATGAAAATGGTAAAGAAAACAAAAATGAAGATTTCATAGGTAATATCAATCCATATCGATATAGAGGATATGTTTATGATGTGGAAACTCAGTTATTCTATTGCAACTCTAGATATTATTCACCTGAATTATGTAGGTGGATTTCACCAGATTCAATTGATTATTTAGATCCTGAAAGTATTAATGGATTGAATTTATATGCCTATGCTAAAAATAATCCGATTATGTATTATGATCCTAGTGGTCATTCAGCAATTTTAGTAATTGGATTATTAGTTGGTTCTTTCATTGTAGGAGCTGGAGCAAGTGTAGTAAGTCAAGGTTTAACTTATGGATGGGATGAAATCAACTACTGGCAAGCTGGAGTGGATGGATTATTTGCTTTAGGTTCAACTGCATTAGCAATGACAGGAATTGGAGCATTGGCTTCTGCTGGAATAGGTGCTGTTGCTGGTTGGTCACAATATGCAATTGGCTCAGCGTTCCACGGAGAAGATTTGACATTACTTGGTTCTATAACTGCTATAGGTTTAGGATTTATTGGTGGGGCAATTAGCGGAGCAGGAGCTAGAAATGGTTCCAATATCGCTTCAAGTATGAAATTAACTGGTAAAGGAGCAAGTGCTGTTAAGGCTATTACTACTGCATCTAATAGATATTTGGCTGGTGAAATTTCTATGAAAGGTCTTCAAGCAACTACTAGATTGTGGGGTAATGTAGCTTTATATGCTGTTCAAGATGCTATCGCACCAACCATTAGACATTTAATGATCAAAGGGGCGCTTATAATTGCTGGTGTAACAATTGGAACTGCGGCAGTAAATTGTGGGTTATATTATGCGTATTGAAACGTGGAGGGTAAAATATGGATTTAAATCAAATAATAGTATTTTTTATTTGCATATTAGTTGTCTTATTTATGCATTTTATAAATTTGATTTTTGGAAGTCAACACGATTGCTATTTTTCAGATAACACTATTAAAAAACTCGTTGTTCCTAAAAAGTCGTTTTTGAGAAAATTGGTTATATTTAAAGAAGGGAAAATGACAAATCCTCCATTTCTTTATATAAGAGTAATACCTTATTTAATACAATTGTTTATTGTAATTGCTAGTACAGTTTTATTCTTTATTAATCAATTTTCAATACATTTCATTCCTAGCATTGTATTTATGGTTGTAGGTTATGGAACTTTGGGAACATATGTGGTTTATGAATTAGTATTAATCTTCTTATCTAGAGGATTAAGATTATAAAAGTATAATTTAAATTTAATGAGTAAGAATTAGATGGTAAACAATTATTAAATGGACTTTTGACAAAACTTATTCATTTTATAATTTGACGAACCTACACAACAAATGTGGGTTCGTTTTTTATAAGAATTTTAAATAAATTCTTAATGATTTAATTTTGTCTTATATTTTTCTTAAAAATAGTTTTATCAATTTTCATATAATCGTCGAAATATCTGCATATATTATTAGATTTTTTTCTCAAAAAGTAGTATAATATTCAAAACGACATAAAACGACTTGTTTTGAAAGGGAGTATAAAAATGACAAAGGCTGAAAAAGTAAGGTATGTAAGAGAAAAATTACAATTAACTCAATTGGAATTATCAAAGGAAGCTGGAATTCCTATGGTTACTCTTGCAAGATGGGAAAAATCGATACAAGAACCTAGAGCAAAACAATGGGGTAAATTTTTAGAGTTCTGTGAAAGGAAAAATATCGTATTTGGTATTTAGGTAATTGTATGAAGAAAATAGGAATTAAGTTTTTTTATGAATAATTTTGAAAGAAGAAATATAAAACTCCTTAATTTTGTAGATGTCGGTTTGTCTGGAAGAACTTTACTTAGAATTATTGATAATTGTCATGATCATTATGTAAGTTAGGAAGACATAAAAAGAGAATTGGGTGATACTCCTACCTACAAGAAAACAATTGAACAATTTCAACTTTTAGATCAATCATATTATTCCATATATTGTTTATTAAAATTTGAAATTAATATGATCGTTATTGAAAAAATAAGAAGTAGCTTTAAAACTTTAGATTTGCTATCTAAAAATTTAAATAATTTACATTCACTACATTTACACGCTAAATCAGAAGATAAAATAATTGACGCTTTAAAAAATTTAAAGTTAAACTATTTTATTAATTTAGATAAAGAATTGTTTGATGAAATTTCATCAAATGGTCCTTGTCTTAATAATCAACTTAAAGAAAAATTCTTAAACAAGTATCCAACATTGAATGTTGCTGAATATGATGATGCTGTTGATAGTTTGATTAAAGAAAGTAAAATAATTAATTCGTTTGATGGATTAAAAGTCAAAAGAGCACTATTAACCGATTACATTTCTAATGCAAATTACCAAGATATTGAAATAGTTAAACTTACAGAAGAAGAAAAACAAACAAAAGTTTATTATAAACACTGGTTTAATAAATATTTAAAGATTAATTTAAAGTATGGTAATCCTAAATATGTTTATGTAGGTAATTATTCAAATTGTCAAATTAAGAAAATTATCAAACTGGCTAATAGTAAATAAAAATTAATATTGGACTTAGACAAACAATAAAATCTAACGCTATAATGATTCTTAATGAAATCATCCAATTAGGTTGAAAATCTTAGGCAATCAACAAAGCATACTTACAATTATCATAAATAAGCAAAAAAACGGATTTGAGCGTGATACACTACGTTTAAAGTTAGGGAATATAATTACGTCACCACTTGCGAAAGAAATAATGGGATATGAAGAGATGGATTATTATATCCCAATAAAAGTAAAGTAAAAAGGATTTAAAAGAAACAATAAAGGAGAAAGTATATATGAAAAACTATATTCGAGTTTATGTAAAAAAATACAATAACTTCCGTTTTATTAGAACCAAAACAGGGGGAAAGATATAATGAATATTCAACATCCTCAAGAAAATATTGTGAAAACTTATGACTTCAACGGAATTGTTGTTGATTTAATTGTATGGAGCGACACTATCTGGTGTGGAAAAGTTGGTTATGCAGATAACAATGTTGATGAACCGAATGTTGAAAAAATTATGGAAGATTTTATGTCTGTTTCTGCCGTACCAAACAATCGTGAAGATAATTGGGATATTTGTATAAGTTTGAATTATCTTTCATGCGAGCGACCTAGTGGCGTGATGTTTGGATTTCTTGTCGCAACTGATGTTCAGCCGAATTCATATGATATTTACAAAATTCCTACTGCAAAATTTTTGCGAATAAGAATATGTGACGAAACAGCAAGAGCACTCGGACACGAACCATGGGTGGGTGGCATTCCGCCATATCATTGGATTGGCGAGCAAATAGCCCCTAAACTTGGATATACTTATGGTAATGACACACTACCAATTGTTGAATATTATGGCTTTTTTAAACCAGAAGATGGTAGGCATGAGTATTGTTATTTGTATGTTCCAGTGCAGGAAAATAATACTATGACAAAATGAGGTAATAGTGATGAATAAAAACGTGAGTATATGTGGTTCTAATTGTGAAGAATGCTATTGTTATACGGCATCTATGTGCAAAGGTTGTAATGCTCATTGTGGCAAGGTTTTTCATTGCCCAAATGATACCGCATGCCCTATTTATCATTGTTGTGTCAATTTAAATGGATATAAAGATTGTTTAACTTGTGAGAAACTGCCTTGTGATATTTGGAAACAAACTCGTGATCCTCAATATTCAGATGAAGAATTTGAACAAAATATAAAAGATAGAATAGAACGGTTAAAAAAGAATGAATAAATCAATTTGTAATGAAAATACGCTTGAGCATATATGCTCAAGCGTATTTTGTTATCGTATATGTTATTATTCTGTCATCAGGTATATCCAATTGTTATTGCTAGTAGTAACTATTTAAAATAAGCAAATAGATAGTGAAGGCAAGAAAAAAGTGTAACATTATGCTACACTTAGTTTTTT
This sequence comes from Prevotella sp., assembly GCA_023665755.1. GTDB lineage: Bacteria > Bacillota_I > Bacilli_A > ML615J-28 > CAG-313 > CAG-313. The sequence continues at coordinate 92,247 of JAMPDF010000003.1, read as the reverse complement.
ATTTTAAATTATTAGATTCTTCTAAATTTTGTTTGACTACAATGTACTGGTTTGAATAATGTTGTCGATAGATTTTGCTATGGGTAAAGGGGATATTTCCTTTGAGATAAGGATATATCTTTTCTTTTATTTTAGAAAAAGGTAAGCTATAATCTATTTCTTTTTGTTTGATCATTTGCAACAATATATCTACCTTATCAAAAAAAATTGTCAAATGGGATGTATCTATCAAAAAAGATGAATCAGAAAAGGTATAAGTGGGTTCTTCTTGACTAGAAGGAATATATATACGAAAGGTATCAAAACCAATTGATTCTAAAGTCTGGTTAGGTGGTAGTGGTGTAGGTTTACAAAAGGTATTTTCAAATAATAAAATCAAATCATCTTCTATTTGGCTCATTGGGTATTGTTGGTGTATCGATAGAAGAAGTTGTTTTAACGGGAGTAGTGTTTTTAATCTTTCTTCTTTCTCCTGTTTTTCTTTCTTGGTTAAAGGAACAGGATCATAGACTTTCACACTTAAAGGGTTGCATCTCAAAATACGAAATCCTGTCAAACAAGTTGCCTTTATAAAGTTAAACTTTTGATAGCAAGCTATACCATAATGAGAACAAGTTGGATAGTGTCTACATCTACCAGAAACCGTTTTATGTTTTTGATAAAAGGAAATCAATTGTATAGCCCAACGATTGAATATAAACATAATATCACCTATCACCCATTATACCAAAAAATAGGCAAAATGTCTTATAGGATGTATAAAAAAACAAAATTAAGTTCAAAATAAACATATGTTAAAAGCTATAATCATATTGTGTATTATTTTATTTTTCATCAATTGTATATTACTTATACCCGTGAAAGGACGAATTCAAAAAAGAAATAAAGAGCCCTTTCGCATTGATTTATACTTATTGAAAAAACGGATTTTGAGTATAAGAATGTATCAAAATGCCAATAATAAATCAAAAGAACATATAATATCTTTTGTGGATTTGTGTTTTACTCCCAATTTAAATGAAAGTTTAAAAGATTTAAAAAAAAATAATTTTTATGTATATCTATTGTTGGAATGCGCAAGAGTCAATAAGGTAACCATCATATCAGGATTGAGTCATTCTCATCCAAATTTGTTTCCAGCACTAGGATTTACCAATTGGATGGTAGTATCTGCAGTAAAACGATATATTGAATCCACTTTTCAATATATTGATAATGACTACTACCAAGTGATGTTTGATGAAACCAATGTTGGAATACAATTAGAGATTGAGTTATCCGCAACCTTATTTCAAATTGTTCTAGCAAGCCTTAAAAATCTAAAAGGCGTAAAGCAAATATTATCAAAAAAGGAGAAACAAGTATGACCAATAATTTCAGTGATTTGCTCAATTTATCAACCGAGAAAATGAAGTCACTAGTGGATGTGAATGTAGTCATCGGAAAAATGATGACGTTTAATGGGATATCCGTATTCCCTATTTCTAAAGTCAAATGTGGATTTATTAGTGGGGGTATCAACCAAAAAAAAGAAACTAGGGATGATGATCCATTTGGGGGAGCAGCAGGCGGCACAGTTAATCTTACTCCAATTGCTTTTTTGGTGATTACTCAAACAGATGTAAAAGTATTACATTTAGAAGAAAAATCACATATTTTAGAAAATTTAATTGATTTAATACCAGATATGGCACATCAATTTTTCCAATTGTTTCAAAAAGGAAAAAAAGAATAAAATGCAAGACTAGTGTCTTGTATTTTTTTTACGTCTAAATTTAAAATAGTTTTTGTTTCCAAAAAAAGAAAATCTATAAAATAGATAATCATAATGACTGCTTAAAATACATTTGAAATTATAGATAAAATAATGTGTAAACATAGACCGAAGATATAAAAATATGATATAATAAAAAAAATTTGAAGTCTAAACAACAGTAAAATAGACCGATATATATAGTGAAGGAGGTATATTGTGGACATTGTTTTAGAAGCAAAGCATTTAAAGAAGACATTTCGTCTTTCGAGAAAGCAACAAAAAATTGAAAAAACGAATCAAGCTGAAAAGATTGCAGTAAATGACTTATCATTTGATTTAAAAAAAGGAGAGATTTTTGGATTGCTTGGACCTAATGGTGCAGGAAAAACCACAACTTTGAGAATGATTTCAACCCTCATCAAAAGTGATAGTGGAGATGTATTAGTAGAAGGGTATAGTGCCAAAGCGCATCCAGAAGAAGTGAGAAATCGGATTGGTTTTTTGACAAGCGAATTAAAATTAGAGGATTTTTTTACGCCTAATTATCTATTTGATTTCTTTAGCCAGTTGCATGGTGTAGATGAGGAAACAGCAAAACAACGAAAAAAAGTGTTATTTGAAAAATTTGGAATTGATCAATTTGCGGAAGTCAAAGTAGCCAATTTATCAACAGGTATGAAACAAAAAGTATCTTTAGTGATTTCAATTGTGCATGATCCTAGTATTATTGTATTTGATGAGCCTACCAATGGTTTAGATGTTTTGACAGCTAAGGTAGTGACTGATTTTTTACAAGAATTAAGACAAGCAGGAAAAACCATTTTGGTATCTACTCATATTTTTAGTTTAGTAGAAAAAATATGTGATCGTGTAGGAATTATTATTAACGGAAAAATGATTGTTTGTGATGAACTTGTTAATGTTACACAAGGAAGATCGCTAGAAGATGTTTTCTTTGACATTTATCAAAATGAAGTAGGTGATGTAGAATGAAGAATATTTTAACTATCATTAAAAAAGAATTTGCACGTTTTTTTGGGGATAAACGGCTTGTCCTAACAACCTTGATTTTGCCAGGTTTATTGATATTTACAATATATACTTTTATGGGAAGTGCTGTTTTCAATGAAACACAAGTAGATGAGGATTATGTTACTACTATTTATACCATCAATGCACCAGCTTCTTTTGAAGAAAAGATTCAACCATTGCTTATAGCAAGTCAGTTTCAAGCTGAATATTACGAGATAGATGATTTTGATGAAAATATAAAAGACAAAATAAAAAACAAAGAAGCTGACTTGTGCATAGAGTTTAGTCCAGATTTTGATAATAAGGTAGCAGAATATGATGTAAGTTCAGGACAAACTGCTCCTTATATTAGAATGTATTATAACTCTGTAAAAAGTGAATCTTTTGCAGCATATAGTTTGCTGAATACGATATTTACCAATTATGAAGGGACTTTGACCAATAAATTTGATATTAATATACAGCCAGATATTCAGTTTGATTTAGCAACCAATGAGGATTTGACCGCAACCATTTTAGGAATGTTATTGCCATTTTTGATTTTGATGTTTTTATTTAGTGGATGTATGGCAGTAGCACCTGAATCTATTGCAGGTGAAAAAGAAAGAGGAACGATTGCAACCCTATTGGTTACCCCAATGAAGCGTAGTGAACTAGCTATGGGTAAACTGATGAGTTTGAGTGTCATTGCGGTGCTTTGTGCTATCAGTAGTTTCATTGGAACTATTTTATCTTTGCCAAATATGATGAAGGGAATGGGAGAACTGGAGATTACAGCAAGTTATCAATTTACAGACTATATATGGCTCCTTCTCATTATTATTTCAACTGTTCTCATTTTAATTGGTTTAATTAGTGTGATATCTGCCTATGCAAAGAGTGTAAAAGAGGCAACTACGTTAGTTACCCCACTGATGATTGTAGTAATGGTTATTGGCCTGTTTGCTATGTTATCTAAATCTACAGAGGTAAGTAGCAATTATTTGATTTATTTGATTCCTATTTATAATAGTATTAAAGTGATGGGTAATATATTTAGTTTTCAAATGGCTGTTATTCCTGTTTTAATAACCATTATATCCAATGTTGTGTATGCAAGTGCTTTTGTCTTCTTCTTAACCAAGATGTTCAATAGTGAAAAAGTAATGTTTTCTAAATAATTTGCCATTTATGCTTGTTTATCTTTGAGAAAATCAAAGGAATAGACAAGCATTTTTCATTTTTAGAGTTATTGATATGACAATTCTTTTTATTTTTTGATATAATACTGATAAAGGATATGTGAAATTATGAAAAAAATTGGTATTATAGGTGGCGGTGCATCAGGACTAATGTGTGCGATTTATCTCAAACAAATGCTTGCTGACCAAGTAGAAGTCATCATTATTGAAAAAATGGACCGAGTGGGAAAGAAAATACTGGCAACAGGAAATGGAAAATGTAATTTATCGAATCAAGACATCAATGTAAAGTATTACAATAGCCCTTTTGTTCAGTCCATTCTTTCGGTCTATCAAGAAGAAAACATTCAACAAGACATGTCGAGATTAGGACTATTGACTTATACTGATCAAGCAGGTAGAGTATATCCAGTCACAGAGAGTGCAAATACTGTATTAGATGTATTGATAATGAATCTCAAAAGATTTCGTATTTTAATTAAAACCAATACACTTGTGCAGTTAGTTATACCTCATCAAAGTGGATATAAGATCAAAACAAACCATCAAGATATAGATGTAGATTTTGTCATTTTTGCAACAGGTGGTAAATCTGCCGCATATCTTGGATCTAGTGGAGAAGGTTATTCGTTGATGCAAAAATTAGGCATACAGGTGACTGCTTTATATCCTGGGCTTGTAGGACTAAAGACGGTAAACGCAGATGTAAAGGGCTTAAATGGGCTTCGTCAAAAAGCAGAAGTAGAAATTTACCAAAAAAATGGTCAATGTATATTTCAAGAAAGAGGAGAAATTCAGTTTAAAGAAGATGGTGTTAGTGGCATTGTTATTATGAACGCTTCACGCATTATTCAAAGATTGACATCTCCTTTTGATGTATATATTCGTTTCTTGCCTCATTTGAGTCAAATGGATCTTCAAACATTTATTCAAAATGGACTAAAACAACAAAAAACCTTATTAGAAATTGTAATGGGAATTTTACCTAAAATGTTAGCACAAAAAATTATATCTATGACACAAGATATAGATACGATAATAAATTGTATTATGCATTATCCCCTTCATATCATTGGAGACTATGGATTTGAAAGGTCACAAATTACACTAGGAGGAGTAGATCTCCAAGAAGTAAACACGAATCTAGAATTAATCAAATACCCTCGTGCTTATGTCATAGGTGAATTATTAGATATTGATGGTATATGTGGAGGATATAATCTTCATTTTGCATTTGCTAGTGCCAAACAAGTGGCTAGACATATCGTTTGTCAACAGAAAGGGGAAAAAAGATGCTAAAATATAGTCCTTTATATTACCCCATTACTTCGAATGTTACCGATGATGAGCTAGTTCAGTTTTGTAAGCAGACGTTAGAAAATAAGTTTAAAATGCCTATTCAGTCGTGTATGTTACTCAAAAAAAGCATAGATGCAAGAGATAATCCCCAATATGTTTTACAAGTTGCCTTTACTCTACAACAATCTAGGTATGAACAATTATTAATCAAACGATACTCAAAAGTGGAATTGTATCAACCTTTTCAACTAAAGATACCTCAATTCAATTCTGACAAACACTATTTAGTAGTTGGAATGGGGCCAGCTGGTTTATTTCATACACTGATTTTGGCGCAGGCTGGTGCCAAAGTAACGTTGATTGAAAGGGGGAAAATGGTAGAAGAGAGAGTGAACGATGTTAACACTTTTTTTCATACAGGAAAATTGAATCCTACTTCTAATATTCAGTTTGGAGAAGGTGGAGCAGGCACTTTTTCTGATGGAAAACTCAACACAGGAAATACTGTACCTCTTTCTAGATATGTACTAGAGACCTTTGTTCGGTTTGGCGCTCCCAAAGATATTTTATATGAAGCCAAACCCCATATTGGAACAGATATTTTGAGAAAGGTATTGGTCAATATTAGATACTATTTGATAGAGTTGGGTGTAAGCATTTATTTTGAAACAAAATTAACAATGATTCAAACCCACCCACAAGGTGTAAAAGCAACCTTTGAGGGAAAAATAGAATCAGGTATATATGATGGTGTCATTTTAGCTATTGGTCATAGTGCACAGGATACTTATCAAATGTTAGAAGCAATAGGGATTACTTTAAAACCTAAATCATTTGCAATAGGAGTACGGATAGAACATTTACAAGAAAATATCAATGATGCTTTGTACCATCAAGCCAAAAGATATCTTTCTCCAGCTACATATAAACTTGTTGCGCATCCTTCTGGTCAAAGAGCAGTCTATAGCTTTTGTATGTGTCCAGGCGGTCATGTGGTCAATGCTAGTAGCGAAGAAGGACATTTGGTTGTTAATGGTATGAGCAACCGTTTACGAGATGCAACCAATGCGAATGCAGCTATCTTGGTGGAAGTAAAACCAAACGATTATTACCAATCCTCTGCTTTAGATGGACTAGATTATCAGCGACATTTTGAGCAATTGGCATATCAAAAAGGATATTTGGCTCCAGTTCAAAGGTGGGAAGATTTTAAATTGAATCGACAAACCCAAGCATTGGGATCAGTTTCACCTTCTATTTTACCAGGGTATTATTTTGCTAATTTACGAACCATTTTTCCCAATTGGTTAAATGATGCGTTGATAGAAGCCATGGAGGATTTTGGCAAAAAGATTGTAGGATTTGATGATCATGATGCGATATTAACTGGTGTTGAAACGCGATCTTCTAGTCCCATTCAAGTGACAAGAAATGAACGATTTGTATCTAGTATGGAAGGCGTATATCCGATTGGAGAGGGAGCAGGTTACGCAGGTGGAATTATGACAAGTGCTATTGATGGTATCAAATGCGCACTCAAAATGATTGAGGAGGAAAAACATAGTGGAAAATAAAAGAGAAGATGAACACATCATCAATCAAATTGTAGATATCTTAGATGAGGCTACTATGCTTCATTATTATGGCAGCATTGATGAAGAAATCGAAAATACGGATGTGACCAATTATAACAAAGAACGTCCAACCACCCATTTTTATGAAAGTTTATTTGCGATAATCGATTATTTTTTAGAAAATAAATCATTATATGTATCAGAAGAGGTCAAAAAGCAAATTGATGAAAAGCTCAGTATATTCCAACAAATGATAGAGGTGCATTCTGTCAATAGTGAAGAAATGCGTAGGGCACTGCTATTACTAGACATTAAGGCATTAAAAAATATTAATTTTCCCCTTGATTTGATTACACCAGATGCTATTGGTATAATTTTTGCAAAGTGTATCGATGCTTATTTTAGAGAACAAAAGCATATTGTTATATTAGACAATAATTTTGGTACAGGAAATTTGATGTTTTCTATTCAAAATCATACACAAGTGGATATTAAAATGATTGGGATGGATAATCATTCTTTACTAGCACAAGTGGCGGCGCATAAAGCAAATCTGATGATGGAAGAATTGGATATGTATTATCAAGATGCCCTTGAGTTTCCTGTTGATGGGGTAGATGCTATCGTATCAGATATTGCCAATTATACCTATGAAAATCAAAATTATCATTCTGAGTTATATGATCAAGGGATTCGGTATTTTCCATATTTATTAATAGAGCACTTTTTTCTCACCACTTCATCACGAATGGGGTTTTATCTCATCAATAATTCATTTTTTTCACAAGAAAAAAGTGATGTATTTCATCAATATGTAAAAGAGCATGGCAAGATTTTGGCTTTAATCACACTTCCTATACAAATGTTTATTACACCAGAGGAAGCAAAATCCATTTTAATCGTATCAAATGAGATATCTAGTGTATCGGAAATGCATATTTTTATGTTGCCAGAAGTTAAGGATGGGGAACGCTTTTTTGCTAAACTAGCAGAAATAGAAGAATTTTTAAAAGAAAGTAGAGGAAAATAAAATGAAATATCAACAAGCAACACAAGCAGACTTAGTAGCTATGAATCAATTATGGAATGAAGTAGTCACTGAAGAATATTTTTTGAAGCCAATGAGTTATGAAACATTTGAAGAAAAATTGTTAACAAACCCTGATTTCGATTATAAGGCAGTCACAGTCGTTTATGATGAAGAAACGCTTATAGCTTTTTCGATTGGATATTTACGAAAAGCTTATATCCATAATCCAGATGTAGCAGGAATTATCAATGCAATTATTGTGAAAAAGGAGTACCGGCGACAAGGAATTGGTTCAACCCTTTTAAAGCAATTAGAAACATACTTTAAAGAACATGGTCGTAATAAAGTGGCTGCGGCATATTTTCTTCCTTCTTGTTATAGTTGGTATATACCAGAAACGAATCAACATGATCACCCATGTGCTCCAGGTATCAGACTAAACTCAAAAGAGTATTTCTTTTACTTACATAGAGGTTATGAGGCATATGGCTTTCAAGATGCCTTTCATTTGGATTTAGAAAATTACGAATTGAGTACAGATATCAAACGCATTTTAGAAGAAAACCAAAAAGAGGGCATTGAAATTACATTATATGATCCTTCAAAGCACTATGGTATAAATGAATTTTATCGTGACTTAAATATTTATGATTTTGAAAAAGTGATTCGCGCAAATCTTGAATTAGAAAAACCTTATCCTTTCTTAGTTGTTACAAAAAACAATCGCATTGTTGGCTGGACTGGTGCAATGTGGAATGAAGAAAGTGGAAGAGGACATTTTGATGGCATTGCGATTTTAGAAGAAGTAAGAGGAAAAGGACTAGGAAAAGCATTGTTCAGTTCTTTGGCATATTACAATAAGATGAATGGGGCAAAATTTATGACTTTTTATACGGGTCTAACTAATCATGCTCGCTATATTTATATGGGAGCAGGTTTCAAAATCATTCAATCTTTTGCATCTATGAGTAAAACATTAAAATAAAAAAAGATTACAAGGAAAAGAGTCTTTTCCTTGTAATCTTTTATAATTTTTTACTTAATTGATATAACTTTTCAATAATAGAAGCAATATCTTCTTTGGTATGGAGTTGCTCTTCATAGCGCTCTTCTGTCATTCCACAAATATAGTCTACACTGACATTAAAATATAGGGCAAGTTGGATTAATACATCCACTGTCGGTTTAGATACCCCATTTTCATACCGAGCTAGTGTTCTTTCACTAATTTCTAATTTTTGCGCAAGCTCTTTTAATGTTAAATCGTGATCTATACGCAAGTCTTTTATTCTTTTACACCAATGCATAACCTGCCACCTTTGACCCTTTTTTACTCATTATAACCTAAAATGTCATTGTATTTTTAAAAATGGTCAAAATAGTCTATACTATGAAGACAAATATGTCTAAACAAAAAGACATAATTCTTCAAGAAACAATAAATTTGTTATTTATTTGAAAAAAAAACATCATTATACTATAATGAAAAAAAATATAATGAAGGTGAAGATATGGGAATACAAAGCGTAATTTTAAAAAAAGCAGAAGAGCAACGCATTTTAGAAGGACATCCATGGATTTTTTCAAATGAAATTCACAAATTTGAAGGTACAATTGCATCAGGTGAACTATGTGATGTATATAGCTATGATAGAACATATATAGGGAGAGGTTTTTTAAATACCGCAAGTAAAATTATGGTAAGAATGCTTTCGTTTGAACCCATTATGATAGATGAAACTTTTTTTGTCGATCGCATATCTAGTGCATATACCTATCGCCAAAATTTGGGCTTTTTCAATAACTGTCGTGTAGTGTTTGGTGAGGCAGATTTATTACCTGGACTGATTGTGGACAAATATGGGGATTATTTATCGATTCAAGTATTATCATTAGGTATGGAAAAGCGGAAAGATATGATTGTACAAGCATTAATAACTATATTTCATCCCAAAGGAATTATGGAACGAAGTGATACACCCATTCGTTTAAAGGAAGGACTAGAACCAATCAAGCAAAAACTATATCCTGCAGATTTTAATCCCCATGTTATTATAGAAGAAAATGGTGTACTTTTACAAGTAGACTTGGAAAATGGACAAAAAACAGGATACTTTCTAGATCAGAAAACCAATCGAAAAGCATTAAAACAATATGTGAATGGAAAACGAGTATTGGATTGCTTTTCTCACACAGGAGGCTTTGCGTTACATGCGGCTCATTATGGTGCATCTAGCGTAACTGCACTTGATATTAGTCAAAAGGCATGTCAAGATATTTTAGAAAATGCAAGACTGAATCAAATAGAGTTAGAAGTTATTTGTACGGATGTATTCGATTATCTAAGACAAGAAGAACACAAAGGTAAATTTGATGTAATTGTGCTTGATCCACCTGCTTTTACTAAATCAAAAGATACAGTTGAAAGAGCATATCGAGGATATAAAGAAATCAATATGAGTGCGTTAAAACTACTCGAAAAAAACGGTATTTTAATGACATTTTCTTGTTCACAACATATGTCTCCAGCATTATTTTTACAAATGCTAAAAGAAGCAGCTGTTGACGCTAAGAAAATGGTACAAATGGTAGATTTTAAAATTCAATCACCAGATCATCCTACACGGTTAGGTAGTGATGAATCCCTATATTTGAAATGCGTTGTTCTTCGTGTTCTTTAATATAAATTTTTGCATAAAATGTATATGAGAGGGTGAAGCAAATGGAAATATATCACGGAAGTAATAACACCTTCATTATTGCCCTTTATCAAAACAGATGGAATCATAGTGATATCGCAAAGCAATATTGCAATAGCCAATATGATGGCTTTATCTTAGTCAAACCCCATCCTCTTGAAATGATTATTTATAACCAAGATGGTAGTATAGCAACAATGTGTGGCAATGGTATTCGTTGTTTTATTCATTATTGTTATATGCATCAGTTGATTACAGAATTAGAAAATGATGTTATTACAAAAAGTGGTGTGGTTCATGCTCAGATTATTTCGATAGAACCCTTTTTAGTTCGTGTCGATATGCAAGTAAGTTATTTAGAGGATTTCAATCAAATGGCCGATTTTCCCAAGTGGATAGATATCAATCATCATACCTATCCTGTTTATTTGGTTCATACAGGTGTTTGGCATGGTGTAGTGATTACTTCTCATTGGGATAGTGCAGTTTGTGATGCGCCTGATTTATATCAGTATCCTCCTTTTGAAAATAATGTCAATATAGACATAGTAAAACAAGAAGAAGTTACTGAAAAAATATATATCAAAACCTATGAAAGAGGCGTAGGTTTTACGGCTACTTGTGGTACAGGGATGATGGCTACATATGCTGTTTTACTTCGTCTTGGCTTGATTCAACCAAAAGAAATCCAAATTCAATCCGATGGAGGCGTTATGATAGTGGGTAAAAACTACATTATGGGTCCATCTTGTTTCATAAAAACATATATAGAAAGTTAGAGGAAATGGTAATGTTTATCACATTTATACAATGCATACATGATTTGGTCTGGGGAATTCCCTTAATTGTTTTGATTATGGTAGTCGGTCTTTGGCTAACCATTAGATTAAAGGGAATTCAAATCACAAAACTAGGTAGAGCATTTCGCTATTTATTTCAAAAAGAAGAAGGAAGTGGCGAAGTATCTACATTTCAAGCGTTATGTATTTCTATTTCCGCAACAGTAGGTACAGGAAATATTACTGGTGTAGCCACTGCTATTGTCATTGGTGGTCCAGGGGCATTGTTTTGGATGATCATTACGGCTTTTTTAGGTATGGCTACAAAGTATGCGGAAGGTTTTTTAGCAACTAGATATAGACGTATTGAAAATGATCGATTAATTGGCGGTCCATATGCTTATATCGAATATGGAATGGGAAAAAAATTCAAATGGCTTGCAAAAGCATTTGCTATATTTGGTGCCTTTGCGGCTATATTGGGTATTGGTACAATGACACAAATGAATGGTATAGTCGATGCTGCTAAGAATGTGTTTGATAAAGATGGAATGTATATGTTTACTTTATTCGGTAAACCTGTATCGATTGTCGTCATCATTACAGGTATTATTGTCACATTGAGTGCTGCACTGATACTGATTGGTGGAGTAAAAAGAATTGGTAGTGCTTGTGAAAAAATAGTACCTATAATGGCGATAACTTATATAGTGATTTGTTTGGTTATCCTTTGTACACATATCACGGCCATACCAGAAAGTCTACTCACCATTGTCAAAATGGCTTTCACAGGGCAAGCTGCAGCAGGCGGAGTAGTAGCTATTACAGTGCGAAATGCCATTCAAGAAGGAGTAGCTAAAGGAATATTTAGTAATGAGGCCGGTCTTGGTAGTGCCCCTATTGCTTTAGCGACTGGTCGGTCGAATCATCCTGTTCATCAAGGATTAATAGCTATGACATCTACATTTTTAGGTACAGTCATTATTTGTACATTAACGGGTATTTGCATTGTAGTTACGGGAGCATGGTCTAGCGGTCATCAAGGGATTTCTATTACCAACTATGCCTTTACTACAGGTCTTCCTTTTCCTAGTTTAGTGGGATCCGTTTTATTACTCTTATGTATTGCTTGTTTTGCTTTTACAACTATCGTTGGATGGAATTTATATGGTGTGCGTTGTTTAGACTATTTGACCAATGGAAATAAATGGATTGAAAAAGTATATCAATGGCTATATATAGCCGTGCTATTTATGGGGGCTTTTTTGGAAGTCAATACTATATGGAATATAGCTGAGATTTTTAACGCTTTAATGGCATTACCTAATTTAGTTGCTCTACTTGCTCTAAGTGGTGTCATCGCTAAAGAAACCAAAGAGGGGTTGCAAGAAGAAAAAGTTGAAAGATAGAGACTTTCAACTTTTTTCTTTTTTATAATTGTAAACGATTTCAACTAATATGAATTGCTATTTCAATTAATATATGATATAATATTAAAAAAATAGGAGGAAACGTATGAAAAAGTTTTTATGTATAATAACTCTTTTGTTAGGTTTAACTTTTGCAACATCATGTGTTGTTACATATTATAGCTTAGATATAGTATTTGATTCTGAGCAGGGGTCAGTTACTTACACAAAAGAAACGAATGACAAAGGATATAAAGAAGGGACAAGCATTACATTGGATGTTCAACCCAATGAAGGATATGCTATTGTAAAAGTAGATGTTAATGGAAAAGGAGTTGAACTAGATAATGGTAAATATGTATTTGCAATTTATCAAGATACAAAAGTAAATGTTCAATTCGAAAAACAAGGAGAATCTCTTCATTATTATGCTGTATCAGTAAAGGCAAATGATGCACAAGTTACATATGAGTTGAGTTATCCAGAGGATGCAAAGCAAGAAGACGGAAAATATCTTGAAGGCACACAAGTTACATTCGTTGCAACAGCTAAAGATAATTTTGAAATTGTCAGTGTAAGCATCAATAATGAAGTTCAAGACTTTGCAAAGGGAACATGTCAATTTGTTTTGACCAAATATACACAAATTGAGGTCATCACTAAAGAAGTGGATAAAACTATTCCGCTTGCCGCATTGCAATCAGTTCAAACTGCTTTAAAATGTACAGGCCAATATACACTTGTATATGAAAAAGATGAAACACCTGTCCAACATACATTAGTGACTATCTTTGATGCAGAATCTGTTTCCCAAGTTGAGACAGATCTTGCAACCGGTGAGGTATTGTATAATCTTGGTTTTATCAATTATGAAGGAAATTGTGGACAACCATATATTAGTATGACAAATAAAGTATATATAGTTGATCTTGGTGAACCATTTGATGAATATGATAATCCGTTTAAAGATTTAACCGTGAGTGATTTTGAAATGGTTGAACCTGGTAAATATGAACTCAAATATCTCAGAAAACCAGTTGCATCTTGTATCACAGGATGGGAAGAGTCTATTGAAAAATTCTATGTATATGTAAGTGATGATAAAATTGTAAAACTAGAATTTGTGACTGAACCAATTGAAGTGGAAGATAGCGAAGGTAATATTATAGATACATATGTATCTACATATACATTTGATATTACTGAACATGGTACAGCTAAGAGTGGAGTAGAAGTAAAACCTTTCGAAAAATCACCTGAACATAGCCAATTAGAAGAAGCATTAGCAAAAATTACCAATAATTATACGCTTGTTCATGTGGATGAATGGGCTGGTGAAGAAGATGTTGTTTATAATGTATATGTAGATGACAAATCGATCTATTCTGATTATGCAACTGATGGTATTACATATGGATACTTAGAATTAAATGGTTTTGTATATCGTTTTGCATATGATGGTAAAGTTGTTACTGTGGGTGATGCACTTTCTAATTTCAAAACAATTGGTGATGTTCAAGCTAAATTCAATACATTTGATCCTGCGGTAATGGAATATGTAGGAGATGGTACTTTTGTAGCACGTACTCCAGAAATCGCATCCGAAATTGCAACATGGATTGGTGAAGATTATGATGCACAACGATTAGGTGCATATGTGACTTATTTACAAATGACTGTAAAAGATGGTGAATTGTATCAAATTGTATATGAATATGTAGTATATGGTTATAAAGGAACAGTTACCCTTACTTACAGCAATATCAATTCAACCATTGTTCCAGTAAACTTTGAAAATATGGTTCAAACTAGTGTACTAGATCCATATATGGGAACATGGAATAGTGATGATCAACATCAAGTTGTAGTTACAAAAGAAGGCATTTTTATAGATGGTGTAGAGTTTATTGTAACAAGTTATTCTAGCCAAGAAGGTTTTGTAGGTACATTAGATGGTGTGACATATAGTTTGATGATGTGGTCAAATGCCAATGAATTAGCACAATTTAACGCAGAAGGTTATGTTGTACGTATTTATACATTAGATGAAGAAACAAAAGATGTAGTGATTCCAGATGCATATAAAGGAATTTGGAAAGGTGAAGGACATAAGATAGAAGTTCATTCTAAAGTTGTCTTTGTAGATGATATTGAATTTACTATTACAGGATATACAGAACAAACTGGATTAGTAGGTAAATATAATGGTGAAACATATTATCTAGTTTTAGTAGATGATGAAATTAGTAAAGAATTATATTTTGCAAGAAATGATTTCTCTAGTTCTTTTGCAACTACATTGACACCAGAAGCTTATTTTGAAATAGAAGATGGATATGTAGGAACTTGGGTAAATGAGGCCAATAATATTACTGTTGTTATTACATATGCAGGTATTGTTATCAATGATGTTCGTTATGTCATTACCAATAAAGATGCAACTGGTTATGAAGGAAAACTTGGAGAAGTAAGTGAATATTATATTTCTTTCTACTATTCTGATGATAAACTTCAAATCGGTACAATGCGTGAAAACTATATTGTTACCAAAAAGGCTGATAATCCAAATCCTTCAGAGGTAGTTATACCAGAAGAAAGTATCGGCACATATAAGGGAACAAAAAATGATGTAGAATATATTGTAGTAATTACAAAAGATACAATTACTATCAATGGTACAACTTTTGTTCCAAGTGAATATGATGAATATGAAGGATGGACTGGTACATATAATAGTGAAACATATTATGTTACCTATATGGCACCATGGGGAGATTCACCTGCTCAAGTGATGGTGATGAATAGTGATTACAGTTTAGTAATAACTTGTGATGTAGTTGAAGAACCTACTCCAACAGTAACTATACCAGAAGAAAGTATAGGTACATATAAAGGAACAAAAAATGATGTAGAATATRTTGTAGTAATTACAAAAGATGCAATTACTATCAATGGTACAACTTTTGTTCCAAGTGAATATGATGAATATGAAGGATGGACTGGTACATATAATGGTGAAACATATTATGTTACCTATATGGCACCATGGGGAGATTCACCTGCTCAAGTGATGGTGATGAATAGTGATTACAGTTTAGTAATAACTTGTGATGTAGTTGAAGAACCTACTCCAACAGTAACTATACCAGAAGAAAGTATAGGTACATATAAAGGAACAAAAAATGATGTAGAATATATTGTAGTAATTACAAAAGATGCAATTACTATCAATGGTACAACTTTTGTTCCAAGTGAATATGATGAATATGAAGGATGGACTGGTACATATAATGGTGAAACATATTATGTTACCTATATGGCACCATGGGGAGACTCACCTGCTCAAGTTATGGTAATGAATAGTGATTTCACAGTAAATGTATTATGTGATGTAGTCAAAGAAGATACTCCAACAGAAATCCAAATTCCTGCGGCATGGGTAGGTACATATCAAAAAGAATCTAATGGTCAAACTTATGTACTTGTTATTACAGAAAATCAAATTACATTAAATGGAGTAGAATATGTGATTACCGCATATGATTCATATCAAGGTTTTACAGGAACTTATAACGGAGAAGAATATTTCTTATCTAATGCATCTTATGATGATGGTGTATTTATTCCTGCTTTTATGAATTCAGATTATTCATTTTATATTTTATTTTCATAATAAAAAACACTAAATGGATTACCCATTTAGTGTTTTTCTAATCGGATAAGAAATGTTCTAGTGAGGAGACTTGTCCCACATCCAAATAGGATGCCAGTAATATATCGCATTATATTAGGGCTATCTACTTGGAAAAAGTATACTTTTATTCCATCTATTACTAAAGGAATCATCAGTATAATGCTGAGTATCATCCATATATAGAAAGGTTGTTTTCTTAATTTATTGGCAATTTTTGGGATAAAAAGTAGTAAAATTCCAATCAAAAAAGAACAACCCATACTAGTACAACGAATACAAAAAGGAAAAACAAAATCCCCAATTCGAATAGCACGATTGATATTTCTATTACATAAGGGGACTTTACCCCATAAGTCAGGTGTAAATGCTAAATCTGGAAAAGTGTGATTCCAGATGAAGAAGAATAAAACTAGGGTTAAACAAGAAAACAAAATACCAGATATAATGATAACTGGTATTTTCCATCGAAAAGTATTCTTTTTCATAATATATTAATATGAACCATTGGCACCCATCGCGGCAACAATAGCCACACAACAAATGCTAAATAAAATATTCACGATAACACTAATCAAAGCAGCTATTCCACAACCTTTTGCCTTTTTGGGTGATTCTTTATTCCAAACACAGAATAAAATCAAACCTACAATCGGAAAGAAAAAAGAAAGTACTGCAAATCCAAAATTAAATGCATCATCAGATAGTGTTTGATTAGAATTATAATTTTGACTATAATCAGATGAAGATGAATTGGTTTGATAATTGTATTGAGCGTAGGGATTATTTTCTATTACGACCTCTTCTAATTTTTCCCCACAGTAAGGACAGAACTTGGTTTCATCATCTACTTGGGCATTACAATGTTTACATTTTTTCATTTTATCACCTCGAAACAAATATATATTCACATTATATCATAAAAAAGAAAAAGACACAAGAAAAATTGTGTCTTATTTTATTTATTTGATAAAAAACACCCAAACAAAGAAGAAAATAATATAAGCGAATACGCCCAAAAGAGCAGCCCAACCACTCATATCTGAAGCTTTGGTATGTCTTTGTTTCCAAACCAAGTACAATACATAGCCAGCTACAGGACAAAGAAAGCCTACTACAGCAAATAACCATCTCAAATTATCAATTTTGTCAGTTGATTGTGTTTGTATTTGATTTTCTTGTTGTTTAGTGTCTTTTTGCATCTTTTTTTCTTTCATAACGCCACCTCTTGAATGTATTATATCATAAAATGAAAAAAATGCAAACCATTAGCAATAGCATCATTTTGAATGCTTCGAGATTTGCAATTTCATCAATTTATGTTATAATGTAGGAGCAGACTAAAATAAGATGATAGGTAAAATAAGCAACAATAAGAGGGAATACAATCATGAGTTTACAAATTGGTAATGTTACATTAAAAAATAATATCATTTTAGCACCCATGGCAGGTGTGACTAATTCTACATATAGGCAAATTTGTTTAGAACATCAAGCAGGTCTAGTTTGTACAGAGATGATTAGTGACAAAGGATTGGCTTATGAAAATATCAAAACTTTGCAAATGATTCAAATAGCACCTAGTGAGCATCCAGTATCTATGCAAATTTTTGGTTCTGATTATCAGTCGATTACTGCTTCTGCGAAACAAATGATTAGTCGATCTCCCATTGATATTTTGGATGTAAATATGGGGTGTCCAGTCAATAAAGTCGTTAAAAGTGGAGCGGGTAGTGCACTATTAAAAACACCTCAAAAAATATACGATATTGTCAAGAGTCTAAAAGAAAATATAGATATTCCAGTAACCATCAAAATTCGAGCAGGTTGGGATGCCCATTCCATTTGTTGTGGAGAAGTGGCGAAACTTGCAACGCAAGCCGGAGTAGATGCCATTGCCATCCATGGAAGAACCAGATCAAGTCTGTATACAGGGGAAGTTAATTTAGATTATATTCGACAAGTTAGAGAAGCAACATCCATTCCTGTCATTGGTAATGGAGATGTTAAAGATATTCCTACGCTTCAAAGAATGTTAGAAACAGGTGTAGATGGGGTGATGATTGGTAGAGCTGCTCTTGGGAACCCGTTTATTTTTGATCAACTATCTTCGTATATGAATCATCAAGTTATTATTGAAAAACCAACTCGGCAAGTTGTCATTGCCACACTATTAGACCATGCTAGACGACTCATCATAGAAAAGGGAGAGCATATTGCAATGATTGAGATGCGCAGTCATGCGGGGTGGTATCTAAAATTAATTCCAGGCACAAAGGCATACAAAAGTAGTATTGTCAGTGTCAAATCTTATCAAGAATTAGAAAAAATATGTCAAGTAATATTGAATGAAGCATAATATACAATAAAATCAATAAAAGGAGAAGATAAGATGGCAAGAAGAAAAAAACATAACACTATTCGTAGAATCATTCAATTACCTATTGGAATTTTATTATTGCTTTTAATTGGAGCAGCCCTCTATTTTGGTTATCCATATTATAAACCTTATCTCGATCAATGTAGTCATCAAAAGCCAGTAGAAGAAATTGTCAGTGGTGATTTATCTATTCATTTCTTAGAAGTTGGTAATCAGTATACTGGTGATGCTGTTTATATTAAGGCAGGAGAAACAGATGTTTTAATTGACGCTGGATCTCGTAAATCTAGCGCAGAAACGATTACAACTTATTTGGAAAATTATGTTGTGGATAATAAATTAGAATACGTCATTGCCACACATGGTCATCAAGATCATATTGCGGGATTTGTAGGGACAACAAAAGTAAAAGGTATTTTTGAAGCATTTGAATGTGAAACCATTATTGATTTTCCAAAGACTAATGCAAAAACAGCGCTTATTTCTGAGTATTATGAAAAACGTGAGATAGAAATTGCGGAAGGAGCGAATCACTATACCGCATTAGAGTGTTATCGAAATGAAAATGGTGCGAAACGAACTTATACACTCAGTGAGGGAATTGAACTAGAAATTTTGTACAACTACTATTATGAAAATGAATCTAGCGATGAAAATAATTATTCAGTATGCATCATGATTCATCAAGGAAGCAAACATTTTTTGTTTACAGGCGATTTAGAAAAAGAAGGTGAAAAGTATTTGATTGAGTATAATGATTTACCAGAAGTGGAGGTGTTTAAGGCAGGACATCATGGTTCTCCGACTTCTACAACTGATGCACTACTAGCAGTAATCAAGCCTAAAATCGTTTGTGTTTGTTGTTGTGCTGGGTCAGATGAATATACAAAGAATAATTTGAATCAATTTCCATCACAAGCCTTTACTTCACGGATTTGTCAATATACCGATCAAATTTATGTTACCACGCTTGCAACTGAAAATGGATATACTTCCTATAATGGTAATATTGTGATTACATCTAATGAAGAAGGAACTAAAGTGAATTGTTCTCATCACAATGTGATTTTCAAGGATACAGAGTGGTTTGAACAATATCGTAAGTGGGAATAAAAAACAAGGAAAGCATATACTTTCCTTGTTTTTTACGAAGACAATTCATATTGCATATAAAGTTGGTATAAATGTTTACTCATCGTACAGGTCAAAAGAATACCTTCATTTTCATAAGAAGAATCATGCACATGGGCCTTTTCTTTTAGAGTAGAAAAGATTTCTCCTTTGGCATAAGGAATAAGTAGTTTGCAAGTAACTTGATCCGAAAATAAAGTATTTCGAATATAGCAGATGAGTTGATCAAAACCAGTATGTTTTGTGTTTGAAATCAAAATAAAATCGGTATCCACTTGAGGTAAAAATAAGGGGTTCTTGACTAAATCTGCTTTGCAAAAAGCATATACAAGAGGAATATCTTTTACACCAATTTCAGCCAAAACCCGGTTTGTTGTTTCGATTTGCATAGAAGCATAAGGACTTGCGGCATCTACTACATGGACAATCAAATGGGCTTCTTTAATTTCTTCTAAAGTGGATTTAAACGATTCAATCAAATGATGAGGAAGGTGACTGACAAAACCAACCGTATCGGTAATTAAAAACTCTTGATTGGTGGGCAGTTTAATGAGTCTTGTTGCAGTTTCAAGGGTAGCAAACAACATATTTTTGGCAAAAACTTTTTTTTCTTCATCACGTTGAAATAGGTCTAATAAACTATTGATGGTAGTTGATTTTCCCGCATTCGTATAGCCTACAAAAGCAACCGTTTTAGTATCATTTGACTTTCTTAGTTTTCTTGCAGTTTGTCTACTTTGAACAATACTTTTTAATTCCTCAGTCGCTTTTTGGATCCTTCTTTCAATGTGTCTTTTGTCTTCTTCTAGTTTAGTTTCTCCACTACCACGCCTTGCACCAGATCCACCTGCGCCACCACCACCAGTTCTAGATAGGTGGGTATAAGAACCAATTAGTCTAGGAAGCATATATTTTAAATTGGCAATTTCTACTTGTAATATAGCCTCTTTTGTCCTAGCACGTAGTTCAAAAATTTCTAAAATGAGCATTGTACGATCAATGACTTCACAATCTAAAATAGACTCAATGTTTTTGAGCTGAATCGGAGATAATTCATCGAGGAAGACAACTAAATTGGCATGTAATATATCAATTTGTTGTTTAATTTCTAATAATTTTCCGCTACCTATATAGGTTTTACTGATAGGGTGATCTAGATTTTGAGTAATCGTATCTACTATTTCAATATTTCGTGCCTCACATAGTCCCGCAAGTTCATGCATTTGATAGTCAAAGTCTTCATCAGTTCCAAGAGGAATACCGACCAATATGGCTCTTGTTGTTTCAATGGGTTCATTCATATCATCACCTCTTTTCTAATTATCATTGTATCATAATCTTGTTTAAAAGTAAATTAGGTAGCAAACTAAAAAAAGTCTATCTTGATATTGGCTTGCATATAATAAAATGCAAGCAAAAGTTAAGGAGGAATTCATGTTTGAGGCTTTTAGTACAAATGCAATTCAAATGATTGATGAGGCATTAAAGATAGCGAAACTTTTAGGCAAAAAATGGGTTGGCAGTGAACACCTTCTACTCGCCATGTATCAAACAAAAGACAGTATTTGTCACTTTTTATTAGAGGAAAAAAACATTCAATATGAGGATTTATTACACGCAGTTGAGAAATTAGTTATTTTAAGGAAAACGGACCATCAAGATATTACATATACAAAAAAATTTCAAGAAATCATTTTATTTTCAGAAAATTTGGCAACGGATTTAAATAGTGATTATGTATATGATGAACATATTTTCTATGTAATGCTCAAAGAGTATGATTCAGTTGCCTGTATCGTATTAGAAAAGTTAGGTTTAGTTTTAGATGAACTTGCGGAAAGCATAGAAGAGATTTTTGGATTTTTTGAACAAAAAGGATTCACAAAAGAGGCTACACCTTATCCATTTTTGATTCACCTTTCTTCCACTACCAAAATTCATCCCTTTGTGTCAAGAAGCAATTATGTAGAAAAGATACAATTTATTTTATCCAAAAAACAAAAAAATAATCCACTACTGATAGGCAATGCAGGGGTAGGAAAAACAGCCATTGTAGAAGGCTTATCAGAAATTTTGCAAACGGATATTTATCAATTGGATTTAGGAGGTATTGTTTCTGGAACCAAATATCGTGGCGAATTGGAAGAAAAGTTAACCAAAGCAATGGAGTATATTAAAAAGAAAAAGGCAATTTTATTTATTGATGAGATTCACAATATTGTAGGAGCTGGTTCTAATGATGGATCGCTTGATATAGCTAATATTTTAAAACCCTATTTATCTCGTTCAGATATGAAATTGATAGGAGCTACAACACTAGATGAGTATTATCATTATATTGATAAAGACAAAGCACTTTCCAGACGGTTTCAAAATGTCTTTATAGATGAACCAACAGAAGAAGAAACGTATCATATTTTAAAAGAAATTAAGGCAAGTTATGAAAACTATCATCATGTTAAATATACAAATAAAGATATTCAGACGATTATTCAAAAAAGTAAAAATTATTTGGTTAATCGCAATTTTCCAGATAAAGCAATTGATGTTATGGATGAGGTTGGAGCTAGGAAGAAATCGAGTGATAAAAATATTCAATCATTGATTGATGATACCATTGAGGATATGACTTCTATTCATCATTTGACGTTAACTGAATTGAAAAAGGCAAAATTAAATTATCCCGAATTGAAAAAAAATTATGTAGCATTTATTGAAAAAGGCAAATGGAAATTTCAAAAAAACAATATCGCTGTAGTAGAAGTAGATCGTGATTTTGTGCCTCAGGATTTAATAGTAGATTTGATGCAATTATTTCACTTTAAGAAGGAAATGTATCTAGAAATAGACCTAGAAATGTATCAAGATCCCATTATGCTCAATAACTTAATCGGTTCAGTGAAAGGGTATATAGGATATGAGCAAGGGGGGATTTTATCAGAACATTTGATTCGTTATCCGATGGCATTTGTTTATTTTAGGCATTTTGATCAAGCGCATATGTCTATTCAACAATTTTTGTATCAATTATTTCAAAAAGAAACTTTTTTGGACAATAAAGGAAGAACCATTTATTTATCTAATGCTATTTTTGCTATAGGTGGAAAACAAAACAATTGTCATCCAACGGGATTTATTCATTCATCACAACATCAATCCCAATTTCATTTTACCCATCTAAAAACTTTATCTACTGTATCTCATCAAACTTTATCTCAACAACTATTTCAAAAACAATCTGTTCAAATTGTCAATTTTCAAGATATTCCAGAACACAAAAAAGAAGAGGTTTTTTGTGAAAGTTTATTGCTAAAAAAGGGCAAGTATTGCTATAATCCACAAACAGACCAATTAGAAACAAGAAATAAAACAAGATAAGTAACTAGACGAATAGTTACTTTTTTTCCATTTTCCTTTGATAAAATAAATAAAAGTGATATAATAGATAATAAAGTGGCTGATTATGCGCAATTGCCAGTGAGGTTGAAAATATGAAAATCAAAAATGACAATACATACTATATTCGTTCAAGTAATATGCATTTGATTAATATTTTAGAAGATGATTATTACATCGAACTAGGTGCCATAGATATGAAGATGATGAATAAAATCATTAGGGGAGAGAAAGTGAATCTACAAGAATTGATGAACTTTGAAATCCTTAGTGAAGGTAGTGGTATGATTACGGGAGATAACCCGCATGATTACTACTATCAACTCAATTATTTGATCAATTTGCGTCTAAAAAACTCGTCTTATAAATTTTTATTGACTGCTGGTGTGATTAAATATTATGATTTGTCTTCTTGCGAAAAATATGCACCGCTTGTGCTTATTCCT
Organism: Prevotella sp.; assembly: GCA_023665755.1. GTDB lineage: Bacteria > Bacillota_I > Bacilli_A > ML615J-28 > CAG-313 > CAG-313. The sequence goes on along the minus strand of JAMPDF010000003.1, from coordinate 68,444 downwards.
TTTGATTTTGATTACCAAAATTTTGAGATTGTGGCGAGTAGTACACCAATGATTAATACGAAAATTATCAAAGAATTGTCTGTATTGTATTTTCGAGAGATAGAAAAAGAAAAAATGAATCCAATGGATTATTTACGAAAATCAAAGTATAAAATCATTGGAGGAAATGAGACGGATTGTCAAAAACGGTTCTACGATGAATATGTATCGAGAAAAATTTCTTCTGTACAAGATATTGATAAACTTTGTTTGGATTTAGGAGAAGTACTTCACACAACAGTTGATCCTACGAACTATTTGACGATTGGAAACGTAGAATACGGAGATATTTTAATTGGTCAAGATTTTATGACAACAGAAAGGTCTATCTTTGAGACAACAGAAGAAAAGATTGTCAATCACTATTTTACTAACATCAAAAGCATATTACCTACCAATTTAGATCAAAAATATGTTTTATTGAAGATGAATAAAGGGGAAAAATTTGCGATTGATGGTAGAATTGGAAGTGGCAAAACCCATACAATTTTAAATATTCTTGCTGATCAAGTGCTCAAAGGGAAAAAGATTTTATATATTAATCAAGACTTAGATAATTTATTTGACTTAGAAAAAAGTATTTCTTATTTGGGGTTTGATGGCCTATCCTATAATTTAACGAGAAACTTGCGGAGAATTGAAAGACCAGAAGTGGATATTGAAAACAAAGGAAAGTCGGATCTTTCTTTGGATGTACTTGCGCAATTGTTTAATCATTTGAATCATTTTCAGACTAAAATACATGGTTATACTATTCCACATATTTTTGAAGAACTAGCTATCTTAAGAAAAGAAAATCCTTCCATAGAGCCGATTCAGTTAGAAATTACACTAGAAAAACATGAAGTACAACGAATTTATCATGATTTGCTTGAAATAGAAGACGCTTTAAAAATGATAGATACTTATGCAACAAATGTATGGCATCGTTTACAAATTTATCGAAATAACATTACCAAAGAAAGCATTATCAAACGTTTAGAAGAATTACAAGAAATCAATATTGAGTTGTATCAAAAAGAAAAGAAAACGATGGCAAAATATGGGATTAAACCTGCTAGTACAATTCATGAGTTATATAAAATCATTTCTCATGTATATCACTTTGCTTCTGTTCGACCGCTTCCAGAATGGATAGACGAAAAAACTAGGCGGGAAACGCTTAAAGCACTTCGTGAAATTCAGTGTTTGGTGGATATCAAATATAATTTATCCAAATATTATGAGGCGACTACCATTGATAATTATATTCCCGGACGAATGGAAAAAATTTTAAAGGTGATTCTCGCTGACCATTTAAACGTAGAAGAAAATTGGGAAACAACAGATGCGATTTTTATTAATCGATTAATTCAGTTTGATGAAAAATTGGTGCTGTTGACCAAAGATATGGAACAAAATGTGAATCAAACAACTGAACTAGTGAATCAATTGAAAAACATCTTTGGTTTAAAGGAAATCACAGATGCATGTTATCTTTTTTTTACACAATTAGATCAATTTTTGAATCAACATTTATTAAATTCTCTTGTAGTAGATTGTTATTTAGAGCAACCTATGATTTTTAGTAAATATGCAAAGCCAATTACAGATGCTTATTTATTATATCTAGAAGAGGTGATTTTTCTCCCTCGATTTATTACGCACTTTGATCAATTAACAAAGAGTTTTTTGGATGTTGAATTGCACAAAAAAAATCAAGATCGCTTTGTTATGCATTATATCAACCGTAAGATTGCAAAAAAAGAAAAGCAAGATGTAAAAGTTATTATCGAACATGTAAAAAAATATTATCATACTATGGAAGTTTTACAAGATGCAATTCAAGATGTATTTGGGAAAAAAGAATTTGATATTGAACTAGTGGAACAATTTGTAAAATTCAATCAATTTACCACGACTCTAGATCATCAATTTGTTTACGCTTGGAAAAAATTATTGCATGAATATCAAAAAAATAAATATCAAGATCACTATATTCAAGCGGTTCATCAATTGTTGACACAAATTAAATCAGAAGGTTATCAAACTTCTAGTATTTGTACTAGTCTTCGCAATTACAATATTCACATCGTAGATGGAAGCATATTAGATAAAGTTGAAAAAATTAAATTGTGGCAATTCTATTTAAAAGAAGTGATTGAATTGAAGCAAGAAATCAAAGGTATTTTCATTCAAAAGGATACTGTAATGTATGATGATATCGTTACTTTAATTGAAAACGATAGAATGCAACAGCAATTGCAGAAAGACTTAGAAACCAATGCACCTAGATACAAGCAAAATTTGGGTAAATATTATCGAGGTTTAGATACCATCATCAGTGACATTGGTCAAACCATTGAGCATTATGATGATTTTTTGAAAAAGATATCTCCCAATTGTGATATCATTGCGCTTTTTGAAGACCAACGTTTCAATCATCTCTTAGAAGATATCAAGGATATTGATGCAATGTATGCTCAGTGGATTAGTGCTTTTAGGGCTTTTTCTGTTTGTTTTAAAGGAAGTCAAAATGATTTTCAATCGAATAGTTTTGATGCCAATATCAAAATATTTAAAACATACCTCAATAAAGTAGATCAAATCGATGCTATTTTAACCATTAATGTATTGACAGAACGATTTGCAAATTACCAATTGAATGATTTATATGAGGGTATCCGAAGTTGTAAATATGGACTAGGTATATCTAAACGATTTATGTATAGTGTATTTCTTGATTATTATCACACAATTGAATCACAATATCCAGAACTTTTATCATCTCAATCCTTATTGCAATATTTAAATGATTATCAGGATTTTGAATACGCTTATTGCCAAAAAAATGGCATTGAATTAAAGAAAAAAGTAGAAGATATTCGGAAAAAAGTAAACTTGAATCATGGGTATGCCTTTAATGATTACAACCACATCGTTAATGCTTTATCCAAAAATATACCCGTCTTCTTAGCTGATTTGGACATTCTCAATAGCCATTTGGATATATCAGTATTTGATTTGGTCATTGTAGATGATGCCCATTTATCTACTTCCAATAAATATTATCGAATTCAAGAGTGTAGGCAAGTCATTATTTTTGGTGATAAATTGTTCCAAACTTCCGTTTCGAATGCTTTGATGCAGCGATTAGGAAAAGCTTGTACAGTTGATTATAAAAGACGTTATATTCAAATGAATTCTAAATTCAATAATGTTTGGAGCTATAATAATCAATATATTTATGCATACGATAATCAGTGTGATATCATTCAAGTCGATCATTTTGAAGCATTTATTGAGCATATTTTAAAGCGGTTTTTTATGAATCCATCCCACATTATCAATGTATTAGTTGCGAATGAATCCACTCGAAGAAAAGCGTATACAAGCATTGTAAAAGGATTAATCAATGCTTATGACCCGGAGGAAATTGGTAATATTTTATGTTATCATATTCGTATTTTGAATGCTTTAACAGAAGGTAATCGCTATGTCAATGATGTATATATCTATTATGATGACTTTAGAGATTTAGAAGCTTCTGAAAAAGAGTTAGTGTTTAAAAATTTTATTGCGGTATACAATAGTGTGCAAGTATTTTATGTAAAACATCGGCTAGAAAGTGAAAATGAAATCACTTTAAAATCGATTCAACAAACGATTGGAAAAAATGCTATGCAAGAAAAAAAGCCAGAAGGAATTACCCAACTATTGATTCAAAGTTTAAGAGATAAAAAAATAAAAGCAGAGAGTGGATTTGGTTCATTTGATATTATTATCAAACGGAAGAAACCTTTTGCGATTATGATTATAGGCAAAAGCGAGGATTATACTACTACATTTGTAGATGATTATATCTATTATCATCAGGAGTATGAAAAAAGAGGTTGGCAAGTAGAGGTTGTCTATATTCATGATTTATATATACACTATGATGAGGTGGTTGGCCACATTATGCAACAATTGGCATTGGAGAAAAAAGGATGAGCATAAGTAAGACAGAAGCGATTGTTTTTATACAAGAAATCAAGAACACACAAAAAACAACGCGATATTATAAAAAACAAGTCAAAAAAATGCTACAAAAAGAATTAGATTTAAATATGAAATATGATCAAGGCAAAACATTACTTCATTATATCATTGAAAAAAATCATTCTAAATTGCTCCCCTTTTTAATAGCAAGAGGAAGCAATCCCAATTTGTGTGATGACCATTTCGTAAGTCCTATGCATTTGGCTGTAGAAAAAAATAACCGAAAAGCAGTGAAATATTTGGCCTTTTCTGGTGCAGATATTGATATACCTGGAGAGTTTGAACAAACACCATTACATAGAGCCGTTATTTTAGGGGATGAGAAAATGATTAAAACATTGATAGCACTAGGAGCAGATGTGCTTTTAGTAGATGAAAAAAATTTATCCGTTATGGATTACGCTAAAGATGAAAAAAATCAAAATATTATTTCATTTTTGGAAAAAGCAATTTATAAGAAAAAAGGAGAAGAACGATAATATGATTGAAACCATACAAAAATATATAGAATCGCTTGGTTATGGCTACATTAGTTTTGCCATTGAAATGGTCATACTTGTTTTTGGATTGTCATTATTGATTCACTTTTTATGTCGACATGTTCAATCAAAAGCAATGATTGTCATCTATTTAGCTATTTTAGTTTTATTTGTCATTTGTTTAGTAATGGGATTAAAACTAGGATATTATATTAGTGCAGCAATGTTTATTTTAACTACTATTTATACGTTTGTATTTTACATACCTGAGTATAAAACTCATGCGGCTTTAAAAACAGAAAAGAAAGAAACCAAACAGTTTTTAACCAATGAAGATACAAAGTCAATGATTATTGATACACTCATTAAGTCAGTGGATTATTTGAGTAGTAGAAGAATTGGTGCTATTATTACAATTGAAAAAGAACATACATTGAATAATTTAATTGAAGGTGCAGTCGAATTAGATGCGGAAATCACATTTGAATTATTAGAGTCTATCTTTCATCCTAATACCGCACTACATGATGGAGCTGTAATCATTAGAGGAGATAGAATCAAATGTGCAAGTGCATTTTTCCAACCAAGTCAAAAGAAAGATATTCCTCAGCACTATGGTTCAAGACATCGTGCCGCAATAGGGATTAGTGAACAAAGTGACGCATTTACGATTGTGGTTTCAGAAGAAACTGGACAAGTAGCCAATACAGTTGGTGGTACTATCACAGGTAAATTATCATTAGAAGGATTAAGAACACTATTAGAACAACACTTAATTGTAAAGGAGTAACAGATATGAGCTTAGCTATATTTGCTCATTTTGAGCCAACACAAATTTTATTTTTGGTCATTATCTTGGTATTTGTTCTAGCCTTAGATACCATGAAAGTTTGTTTATTAGAAAATAAACAAGTAGTAGATGGTGTACTTTCTTTTTTCTTATTACTAGGTGGGATGTTTATTCCTACACTTACTCGAGTTTGGATTATCTTATTCTTGGTGTTAGATAGTTTGGTATTGTTATATAGCTTGTTTGATTTTTCACTTTTATTGTATACGCATAAGGTCATCCATGAAAAAACAGCAGAATATATTAAAAATAATGAATATGATTTTTATGTCCAAATGAACGCCAAAGATCGGGTGATTGATTGTAGTGGCTCTATTTTGAAACTAACAAAGTTGTCTAAAAAAGAGATTTTACAAAATCGAGGGTGGAAGTTTATTTTTGATAATATGAATATTCGAACCCTCAATAAACAAGAATTTAGTCTCAATAACGTTGCGGGATTCTTATCCGAATTCAAAGAGTGCAATAGTAAACACAATGTCTATCGTTTCAGTATGGAAGTAGATAATATGGCACAAGATAAACAATTAGACACAGAATGTATTCGGTATGAAGGGATTATTCAACCAGTTTATCGAAAGAATACACTTGTTGCAAGAAATGTCTATTTTTATCGTGACAATATCAATGTAGTAGAAAAACTAAAAGGATTGGTGAAAGCTGCTTGTACCAATTTAGAAGATGCTTATTTACAATTAGATATGTTAATGAGTATGTCTGAAGGGGTTGTCTTGTATTATGATTATCAAAATGCAGTGTATGTTGCAACGGATTGTATGCGCACCTATACCAAAACAGATAAAAAGGAATATGTATTTGAAGAAATTTTTTCGCATATTCATCCAGAAGATGTAAGTGCTTATTTAGAACAAGCTGAAACGGTCAATAGTCTTTCGATTACAAAATTAAAATATCGTTTATTGATTGCGGATACCTATTATACAGTAGAAGAAGATTCTATTTATATGAGAAAAGATTATGGATTACTTTCTATTATTCGTATTGGTGGAGCAAATACACCAGAAAAACGAAAAAGTACGTCCCATAAAGAAGAAAATATAGATCAAATTCAAGCACTTGCTTCTAGAAATATTCAATCTAAGTTAGAAAAAACGATGTCTATATTGAATGTCGTGTTAGGAGAACAACATGAATCTAACCATTAGTGCTATTTTGCTGATGGCAGGAAAAAGTGAACGTTTTTGCCATAGCGAAAATAAACTACTTTATCAAGTACATCAAAAACCTCTTTTTGTGTATAGTTTAGATGTGTTGATTAATCATCCTGCTATTCAACATCTATATATCCCAGTATCATCTGATATTAGTGAAGAAATTCAATCCATTGTATATCAAAATTATGATGATGAAAAAGTGACATTTGTAGAAGGTGGTGCAACTCGTTTTGAAAGTGTGCAAAGAGCGCTACAAAAAGTCAATACGGATTTTGTTTTGATTCATGATGCCGCAAGACCAATGATTCAAATGGAAGATATCAATCACTTGATGGAACAAATGGAACGATATGCATGTGGTACGTTATATCATAAAGTATATGACACAGTAAAAGATACCACAATTGGTGTAAAAACAATTGCAAGAGAAGCACTAAAGGCAGTTTCAACACCACAATTTTTTCGAAGTGATTTATTTTCCGAAATCATTGATGCCGATATTTCACCTATAGAAATTACAGATGAAATTCGTTTATTTGAACAACAACTTCCAGTTGCTTTTGTAGAAGAATCAAGACCTAATCTAAAAGTAACGACTATTGAAGATATGGATTTAGTGACGTATTATTTGACCCATCGTAATCAGTATAAAGTAGGGCATTCTTTTGATTTTCATCCGATTGATAAAACAAGAAAGTTGATACTAGGTGGTGTACAATTTGACACGCCTTGGGGACTAAAAGGACATAGTGATGCGGATGTTGTCTACCATGTTGTAGCTGAGTCTATTATGGGGGCTTTAGGACTAGGGGATTTAGGTACTTTATTTCCAGATACAGACGATGCTTTTTTAAACATAGACTCTAGTTATTTCGTCGAAGAAGTAATGAAAGAAGTGCGTATGGAAGGTTATGTTGTAGAAAACCTAGATGTTATCGTTTATTTAGAAAAACCTAATTTGAAAGAGCACAAAATCCGTATGGCTAATCATATCAAAGCACTCACACATGCTAATTATGTGAATGTGAAGGCAACTACTTTAGAAAAACAAGGGTTAATTGGTAGTGGATTAGGTGTTGCAAGTGAAGCAGTAGTCTTGATTAGAAAACGAGATTAAATATAGGCTAGGTAGAAAAGAGTGTAGATATTTCTGCATTCTTTTTTTCATGATTGCGATAGTCATGACATATATAATAATATATATATAATAGAAGAGGTGTTTGTAATGAAAAAATTAGTTCTATTGATTCTTCTTGTCGTTTTACCCATAGGACTACTTGCTATGGCTGATAATTATTTTAGTGTACGATCTTCTACTTATTTAGAACAAGCTATTCAAAAGAAATTAACAGATGTAGTGACAAATGCCATATTAGAACCTACGCAAAAATATATGAATCATCAACAATTGGTTACCTATATCAAAGATGAAAGTAACACCATTAAGAGCATTTATATCAATAGTGATATAACCAATCAAATCTTAATTGAAACTAACCAAACAATCGGCAAATTGTTAGACCAAGGTGTGGTAGAGGAATCCATTACACATATTGAGCTACCACTAGGATTGTTATTATCTAAATCGTTATTTACCACTGTTGGACCGAGCATACCCATTCGAGTACTTCCCATAGGTGCCTATAAAAGTGATATTTGTACCAAAAGTAAATCACTAGGTATCAACAATATGTTATTAGAGATTTACTTAAAAATAGAAATTTTTGTGGAGACCATTATTCCTCTAAAAAAAGAACAAGTCGATTATGTTACACACATTCTTCTTGTTTCACAAGTGGTGCAAGGCGAAATCCCTTATTACTATTATAGTGGGAATGGCACTATTGAAGCTCTACCTCAATAAAAAATGAAAATATGTAACAAATTTTAACCTAAAATAAACAAAATGGTGTATAATAAGATAGAAAATAGGTGAAGTATTATGAATCAAGAACAAACAGAAAAATTAATCAAACAAACAATTAAAAAATTAAGACCATATCTAAATGCTGATGGTGGAGATTTAGATTATGTGAAATTTGAAAACGGCATTGTTTATGTTCGTTTATTAGGGGCATGTATTGGGTGTTCCTCTAGTGATGATACCATTACGAATGGTGTAGAAGCGCTTCTGTTAGAAGAAGTACCAGGTGTCATTGGCGTAGAAGTTGTCGAAGACTAAGAGGTGGAAGATGAAACCAGGAGATATTGTAAATGGTAAAATCACCAACATTTTAGGCTATGGAGCCTTTGTAGTCATAGGAGACTATGATGGACTTGTGCACATTTCAGAGTTTTCGGATAATTATGTCAAGAATATCAATGATTTTGTGAAAATTGGTCAAGAACTTCGTTTAAAGGTAATTGAAGTAGACGAGGAGAGTCATCGTGTGAAATTAAGTTACAAACAAATTCATAAAACGAGAGGAGTCAGATGTCGTGTTCCAGAATATGAGGTAGGATTTCAACCACTTGGCGAGATGTTACCTAAATGGATTAGCAATTACAAGGAGTTGAAAGATGAATAAGGGATTTGAAACAATCGTATTCTTGGCCTTAATGGGAACTTTACTATTTGTATTAGGTAGTTGCAATCAGTCCAAGCGCCGTATACAAGAAGAATACCCGGGACTTACGGATCAACATCATGTTTTTGAAACCATACAAGTAGAAGAAGTCATCAACCGTTTTGAGCAAGAAGAAGATTTCTATTTGATTATGGGATTTCCTACTTGTCCATGGTGTCAAGCTCTAATGGGTGTTCTTAATACAGAGGCCAAAAACCATCATATTCAAACCATTTATTATATGGATATCAAACAGATGAGGGATGATGAACAGAACAAAGATTATGACCATTTTTCTAAATTGGTAGCAAGTTATCTTCAAACGATTTTAGATCCGGAAAAAAATAGGGTAAATGCACCCACACTGATAAAGGTTATTCAAGGGCGTGTAGTAGCATTTCATCTCAACACTGTGGATAGTCATATCAAAAATGAGAATGGGGTATTGCCAGAAATGACAAAAGCCCAACAAGAAGAATTAATCGAACAACTCAATCAACTTTTTTTAAGTTAGATCAAATGACATAATTTATCTATATTACAAATACAATAGTACTGGTGACTATTGTGAAAAAAAGAAAAATCGTACAAATAAGTTTAACAATTTTATTGATAGTAATGGCTTGTTTTGTTGTTCAAAAAGTGTATGCGATAACAAACAATACTTGGCTTATTTATCTTGACCCTGGTCATGGTGGTTTTGATGGGGGAGCAACCTCCTTGGATAAAACCATATTAGAAAAGGATATTACACTAACGACTTGCCTTTATATTCAATCCTATTTAGAAAAAACGAGTATTCAAGTCAAAATGACAAGAACAAAAGATGAAGCCCTTTCAACTTCTAAGAAAGAAGATATTCATAAAAGAGTCAAATGGATCAATGAATCCAATTGCTTATTATATGTTAGTGTTCATGCCAATGCATATCCTGCTAGTAGTGTGGAAGGAGCGCAGACATTTTATAGCACAACTGTAAATGAAAATAAACAGTTTGCAACTATTATGATGGAACAACTTCGGATATTACATCCTAGTAATCCTAGACAAGCCAAAGCAATTTCGGGTAAATATTTATTAGATCATACCCATAAAACAGGGTGTTTGGTAGAACTTGGTTTTCTAACCAACACAAATGATTTAGCACATTTAACAAGTGATACTTACTTACAACAGATTGCTTTTTCAATCTATACAGGTATCCTTTGTTATATAGAAGAAAGTAGAAACATATGACAACAATTCAATTTAAAATTCATCATATCGAAGAAATGCAACAATTCGCTTTTGATATTGCTCAGTTTGCTTTTCCTGCACAAGTCATTGCCTTAAATGGTGATTTGGGTGCTGGAAAAACAACCTTTACCAAAGGAATTGGACAAGCCCTTCAAGTGGGGCGAATCATCAATAGTCCAACTTTTACTATCATGAAAGTGTATGACGCTCATCAACCGATTCATGGTATTCATCAATTATATCACCTAGATGTATATCGTTTAAGTGATAGTACCACTGACTTTGAATTAGAAGAATATTTTTATCAACAAGGTCTAACCGTGATTGAATGGGCCAATATTATTGAAGATTTATTACCAGAAGAAACTTGGTATATTAATATATATCGATTATCTGATTGTGAAAGAATGGTAGAATGTAAAAATATGGATGAATCACTGATGAAATATTTAGGAGCACATTATGAAATTATTAATAGATAGTTCAACTTATGACTTATTTTTGGGTCTATATGAAGATGGTGTAGTCGATATGATGGTGAAGAATGCGAAGAATAACCATTCTGAGACTTTAGTGGATGCTCTTCATTTATTTTTAGAAAAGAATAACATCACAGTTGAGGCTATAGATGAAATTTTGGTAGGTAGGGGGCCTGGGTCTTATACAGGTGTAAGAATATCTGGGACAGTGGCTAAAGTACTTGCTTTAGTGAAGCATAAGCCTTTATATAGCTTTTCTACGTTAGATTTATTACTTGCTTCAAAAATGAAAGAAAATGGTCTTTTTCTAGCGCGAATAGTGGCGAAAAAAAATCATAGTTATTATAAAGGAGCGAGCATTCAACAAGGTGAAATCACCTTTACTACACCTGATACATTTGGTCCTGATGAGCAATTGCAATTATTTGGCGACTATACGATGATTGATGGCAGTGCAGATGCGTTTGAACATAGAAAAGAAATGGTAAAGGCAATCGTTGAAAAAAAACTCTATCAAGTAGAAGATGTTTTTACGTATGTGCCCAATTACTTGAGAAATGAAATCAATGGTTAATGTTCGTTTACTAGAACCAAGAGATATTCAGCGCATTGTAGAACTTGAAAAGGCGTATCTCAAAGAAACCCTTGGCGAAGAACTTTTAAAAGAAGAACAAAAAAGAATGAATCGTGAAGGGGATGGAGTATGCTTTTATGTTATGGAATATAACCATAGGGTTATAGGTTATATAGGTAGATATTATTTTTTACATGAAGCAGAAATCTTAAATTTTGTGATTGATGAAGCCTACCAAAGACAAGGCTTTGGTCAGTTGCTATGGGATTGTGTTGTAACAGATTTAAAAGATGTGAAAAAAATTACGCTAGAAGTGCGTTCTTCAAATGAAAAGGCAATTCGTTTTTATCAAAAAAATGGATTTATTTGTGTGGGAAAGCGAAAGGCCTATTATCAAAATCAAGAAGATGCGTTACTTTTATTGAAGGAGTATATATGAAAATATTAGCAATTGAATCTAGTTGCGATGAAACGAGTGTAGCCATTGTAGAAGATGGTCAAAAAGTATGGTGCAACGTTGTATATACGCAAATTGAGATACACAAATTGTATGGTGGTGTTGTTCCAGAAGTGGCTAGTCGTAGACATATTGAAAAGATTACTTATGTCATAGATGCGGCGATGAAAGAAGCTGGATTAGACTATACTGATATCGATAAGATTGCGGTTACCGCTGAGCCTGGTTTAATTGGATCTTTGATGGTAGGGGTGAATGCGGCTAAGACCATTGGTCTTGCATATGATTTACCAGTCATTATGGTCAATCACATTCATGGGCATATTTATGCCAATTATTTAGAACATGACTTTAATTTTCCACTGATAGCATTAGTTGTTTCTGGTGGACATACAGAACTAGTTTTGATGAAGGAACATTTTTCTTTTGAAATTTTAGGTGAGACGCTAGATGATGCGGTAGGGGAAGCCTATGATAAAGTCGCTAGAGTAGTTGAAGTGGGGTATCCTGGTGGTCCTATTTTAGATAAAATGGCCCATTTAGGAAAACCATCTTATCCACTTCCTCATGTTAAATTATCAAAAGATAGTTATGATTTCAGTTTTTCAGGTTTAAAATCTGCAGTTATCAATCTGCACCACAAATATCAATCAAGAGGGGAAACTTTAGATTACAATGATCTTGCAGCAAGTTTTCAAGATGCAGTAGTTGATGTACTCGTTTCTAAAACAGTAAAGGCAGCAAAAGCGTATCAAGCCAAACAAGTGCTACTTGCTGGTGGTGTAGCAGCAAATCAAGGATTGCGTGCTAAGATGAAAGAAGAGATGGATGCATTGGGGATTTTGTTCACCGTTCCTTCTTTGAAAAACTGTACCGATAATGCAGCTATGATTGGTGTAGCCGGTTATTTTCAAGACCAAGTAGAGAAAAGGAAATAAAGCATATATATTTTTTAAAATGAGGAAAAAGAAAGTATAATCTATAGGGGATATAGCGTATAATAAATGATGATAAGAATAAAAGGAGGCAAATTATGCCATATATTGTAGATGTTTATGCCCGTGAGGTATTAGATTCAAGAGGAAACCCTACTGTCGAAGTAGAAGTCACAACTGAATCTGGATTTTGTGGACGTGCAATTGTACCCAGTGGAGCATCCACTGGTGAGTATGAAGCAGTTGAATTAAGAGATCATAATGAAAAACGCTTTTTAGGAAAAGGGGTATTAAAAGCAGTTGAAAATGTCAATAATGTGATTGCACCAGAAATTATTGGCTATGATGTAACAAGTCAAATGACAATTGATGAAGTGATGATTCAATTAGATGGTACACCTAATAAAGAAAAGTTAGGTGCTAATGCTATTTTAGCAGTATCACTCGCTGTAGCAAAAGCTGCTAGTGAGTATTATGATATGCCACTATATCATTATTTTGGCGGATTCTTTGCGCATACATTACCTACACCAATGATGAATATTTTAAATGGTGGAGCTCATGCAGCTTGGTGTATCGATATTCAAGAAATTATGATTGTACCAGCTGGGGCACATACATTTAAACAAGCTTTACAAATGGGAGCTGAAGTATTTCATCATTTAAAAACAGTGTTAAAGGAAAAGGGATTGGTAACTTCAGTAGGAGATGAAGGAGGATATGCACCAACACTATCATCGAATGAGGAAGCATTAGCAATGGTTGCACAAGCCATTGGAAAAGCAGGATATACACTAGGTAAAGATATCTACTTTGCGTTAGACGTAGCCGCTAGTGAGTTTTATGACAAGAAAACAAAGTTATATCATTTGAAAAGCGAGAATAAACAATTGACTTCTGAGCAAATGATAGATTATTTAGAGCACTTGGTAAAGACATATCCAATTCTTTCCATTGAAGATGGTCTCGACCAAAATGATTGGAAAGGTTGGAAAGAATTAACGAAACGTTTAGGTAAAAAGATTCAACTAGTTGGAGACGATTTATTTGTAACCAATACAAAACGTCTTTCAAGAGGAATTAAAGAGCATACCGCTAATGCTATTTTAATCAAAGTCAATCAAATTGGTACATTAACTGAGACTTTTGCCGCAATTGAGATGGCTAAAAAAGCAGGATATGCGGCTATTATTTCTCACCGAAGTGGAGAAACTGAAGATACAACAATTGCAGATATTGCGGTGGGTTTAAATGCAGGTCAAATCAAAACGGGATCATTATCTAGGACAGATCGTATTGCCAAATACAATCAATTGTTACGGATTGAAGATGAATTGCAAGATACTGCGATTTATGCAGGACTACATGCATTTTATAATGTAGAGCGGTAGATAAAAAATAAAAATTGCTAACTTTTGTTAGCAATTTTTTTAAACCAAAGATGACCATATTTTTGAATTACTAGAGTAATAGCAAGGCTAATCAAAAGTAATGCAAGAAAAATAATACCTATCAAAAGACCGATGTGCATAAAAAACTCTCCAGTAAGTAAATTAGTTAGGGTATCACAATAACTAAACGAAAGCGCAAGATTTACTTTTTCACTATCAGGGAAGATAATTTGATGGAAAAATACAAAAGCACTATCGAAGTCTAAAATAGCATATGTTGCAACAATGAAAGTGAAAACAACAAAACTAGTCACTGTGATCAAATAGGTTTTGGCCAAGATAGGTTGAATCCGGCGATAGAAAAATCCAATATATACAATACATAAAACGAATAATAAGATAGATATATAGCAAAGCCGAATCCCGCCTATAAATAAGACTTTTACATCGGTCATATGATCAATGGCTTGCTTGGAAAAGAAATCAATTTTACCTTCTGAAGTATCCAATTGAAATTGCATACTTGTCACATCTTGATGATACAAATAATCAATAATATGAGAGGTAGCCGTTTCTATATCCTGTTTGGTAATATCATAAACAGGTAAATAATGCAAATATGATTCATGATTTTCATCATAGTGGATATGTGCTTTTCCATTAAATGATTCAGTTTCTAAAATGGTTTCAACGTGGTTTTTCTCGTGCTCTTTCATATAATAGGATTTTGATTTGGCAATAGGCAGTACAGCTAAACAACCCATTAAAGTTATGAGAAGTAAACTTGCTAGTATACAAATCATTCTATCGATACAAGACAATAGTTTATGCATCATGTTCCTCAGTATCTACAGCTATTGTTTCTATGACTTCAGTAGGTTCATTTTCTTGTGAAACTTCAGGTAAAGGAACATTTCTTTTCATCAAGAAATTTTCAATTTGTTTTCTAAAGAACAATAGAACTAGTCCAAATAAGAGTAAAATGATACTCATAAATTGAGAAGGACTCAAGAATCCAAAAGGACTAGCACCACGACTATCCCCCCTTAAGTATTCTAAGAAGAAACGGAATACATTATAACCAATCAAATACCAAGCAGAACGATTTTTCTTGACCAAGAATAAGAGTATAAAGAATAATCCAAATAAGAAGATAGCTTCATATAGTTGTGTGGGTAAAATATTTTCTGTTCCATTATCCGTTGGATACATCAATGAAAAGAAAGTACCTTCTGGAACAACCTTTCCATAGCAACATCCTCCAAAGAAACAACCAATTCTTCCAAAGGCATGAGCAATACAAATTCCAATTACAATACAGTCAAAGTAGAAGAACATATGATGACGTTCGTATTTCATAATAAAATAGTAAATAATGAAATAAGCGATAATAGCTGTGAATATACCGCCAGAAAAAGTAATGCCCCACCACTGCCATTCAAATTTTCCAGTGATTCTAGCCTCGTCAATATTGTGCCATAAAGCATCAAAGAACATAGCGCCTAATGCAAGCATTAAGCCTGATAAGGCACAAACAATAATCAACTTATCAATAGTCTCTTCTGATGCACCTACTTTTCGGAATAGATGAATTAAAATCAATACACAGCACAATACACCAAGTGCAACCATCAGTCCAAAAGTGGGAATTTCTAAACCAAATATATGTAACTCAGGTTTCATATATTTACCTCCTCATTGTAAAATTTATCTAAATATGAATGTATTATACCACATTTTTTTCTAAAAGTATATAGAAAATGCAAAAATAGCATGAGGCTAATAAATATGTATGAGTTATTTGAAAAAAAAATAAAAATAGTATATAATAAATTAAAATACAAAAATAACCTATAGAAGTAGGAGGAAAATATTCATATGAAACCAGTTGAAGTGATTGCTCAAATAGGAAAAATCAATCGTACTTTTTTCACGATTCGTTTGTTAATGGATTTTATCCAAGATGAAGAGTGGATACAAAAATGGCAGTTTACCAGTAAAACATATGAAACTCTCCAAAACAACATCAAGCGCTTTGAAGCAGGTGATAACGATAGTATCCTTTGCCATTATATTGAAAATGATACCACCACTTTATTAGAAATGCAAATGGAGATGATGGAAGATTTTTATACGATGTTTCAACCATCTGTTTTTTTATGTTTAGATACGCTAAAATATGAAGAAATTGTTGCATATGGTGAAATATGGCAGAATTATTCATTTAATCCTTCCCTTCAAGTGGAAGTGGCTCAACAAATAGAAGCAGCCTATTATTCATGTAAAGTGTATTATTATCGTTTAAAAGAAGCGCTTTTGACCCAACTTCAGCCTAATGAACAAAAATTTATTCCTACTTTTTTTAAACAAGATAAGGAAATAACCCATTGGGATTTATCAACATATACAATCTTTTTTCAAGGCATACAAAAAGGAATGAAATATTTGCCAGATAAGTCAGAATTCATCGATTACTTTAATACATTAAAACAATGGTATCTACTTGTATTGATTGGAGCATCCCCATGTTTCAAGCGGTAATTGAAAGTTTAATTCAAATTTTACATCAAGACGGGTTCACCAATTTGGTGGTTTCTCATACCTTAGCTTCTACAATCTTTACAGAACATGAAAAAAAATTATATACCAAACTTGTTTATGGTGTAGTTGAGCATAAAATGAAAATAGATTACCAATTACAGCCATTTATTCAAGGAAAAAGAGTGAAGCCTTATTTGAAAAATGCTTTACGTGTGGGCGCTTATGGACTCGATTATTTAGAAGTAAAGGATTATTTTTTGGTCAATGCCTTGGTTGATACAGTAAAGAAAAAAGATTACAAAGGTTCTTTATTTGTGAATGCCATTCTTCGAAAATATCAAACTACTCCGAGAAGAAAGATAGAAGGTCAAAATATAGAAGCATTGGCTATACGCTACAGTATACCAGTAGAACTACTTGCTTTACTCAAACATCAATATCCAAAAGAGATAGAATCGATTTTATCTTGTCGAAGTCACCATTTGAATATGTATCGTATCAATACCCTCTTGACATCTTGTGTAGAAGTGGAACAAATATTACAACAAGAAAACATATCTTACCAAATAGAAAAAAGTGTAATATTGAAAACAGAAAGTAGTTTATTGCATCATCCATTATTTCAACAAGGTAAAATTACCCCTCAAGATGCCTCAAGTATTCAAGTAGGATTTGTAGTACAGCCGAATTTTGGGGCACGCATTTTAGATGTATGTAGTGCACCAGGATCAAAAGCAATGCATCTTGCGGCCATGATAGGCAATCAAGGTACGATTGTAGCTTGTGATATTTATGAGCATAAATTGAAATTGATAGAAGAAGCTGCTAGTCGTCTAGGTGTAACTTGTGTAACAACTTGTTTAAAAGATGGAAAAACAGCCCAATTTGCTGAACCTTTTGATTATATATTGATAGATGCACCTTGTTCTGGACTGGGGGTAATGCATCATAAGCCAGACTTGAAATACCATATGAACCTGGCTAAAATCGATGCAATAAAAAAGGAACAAGCGGCTATACTAGAAAATAGTTGTGCCAACTTGAAAAAAGGAGGTATCTTGGTATATAGTACTTGTACCATTAATCAAGATGAAAATGAAAAAATGATTCGTACATTTATAGCCCGTCACAAAGAATTTGAGATTGTGGAAGAGCACATCTTTTTACCCACGACAGATCAGGATGGATTCTATATTTGTAAATTAAAGGAGTGCGTGGATGAAACACAATATCTATGATTATACATTAGAAGAATTACAAAGCGTTTTGGTAGAAAAGGGTGAAAAGCCTTTTCGAGCAACGCAGATATTTGAATGGTTATATCGAAAAAGAGTCAATCAATTTTCAGATATGACCAATCTTTCACAAAAAACAATAGAAATGTTAGAGGCAGAGTTTACCACTACCCCTTTAAAAATAGTGACTAAACAAATCTCTAAAGATGGTACCATCAAGTATCTATTTGAATTAGATGATGAAAAGTACATTGAAACTGTATTGATGAAACACAATTATGGAAATAGTGTTTGTGTAACTAGTCAAGTAGGATGTAATATGGGGTGTGCATTTTGTGCTAGTGGCGAACTTGGAAAAGTGAGAAATCTATCTTTAGGTGAAATGGTACAACAAGTATGGATGGTTCAAAAGGATTTGGATGAGAAATATCAACGTGTATCCAATATTGTGGTAATGGGGATTGGTGAACCTTTTGACAATTATGATACTGTACTTCGCTTTTTACAAGTGGTCAATTATGCTAAAGGGTTAGAGATAGGAGCAAGACATATTACCGTTTCTACTTGTGGTATTGTTCCAAAAATTGAGGAATTTGCAACATTTGATTTACAAGTCAATTTAGCCATCAGTCTGCATGCCCCAAATGATGCCATTCGCAGTCAAATAATGAAAATCAATAAGCGATATGGGATTGCAGAAATCATAGAGGCAGTAAAGGGATATATTGCGAAAACCAATCGAAGAGTGACTTTTGAGTATATCCTATTAAAAGGTATGAATGATTCACTATCTTGCGCAAAAGAACTAGCATCCCTTGTTCAAGGGATCAATTGTTATGTCAATTTAATTCCCTATAATGAAGTTTCGACTAAACCATATAAAAGAACATCCAAAGTAGATGCGGAGGCCTTTTTTGAAGTATTAAAACAGTCGGGTATTCAAGCAACACTTAGAATGGAACATGGTGGTGATATTGCCGCGGCTTGTGGACAACTCCGTGCTCAAAAAATCAAAGAAAAACTTGGGGATTTACATGAATAAAGCAAGAGTTATTCGGATTATTTCTGGTGAGTATACGCTATATGACAAAGAAACGGGGCATACTCTACTCGCTAAACCAAGGGGCATTTTTAGGAACAATAAAATAACCATTAAAGTAGGAGATGTGGTTTGGTATGAAAAAGAAATTCCTTTTTCGATTATTACCGATGTAGAAGCGAGAAGAAATGATTTGGTTCGTCCTGCTATATGCAATATTGACCAAGCATTTGTTGTTACTTCTTTAAAAGAACCCAATTTAAATTTAAATTTATTAGATCGTTTTATTGCTATTTTAGAATACAACTCTATTTTACCTATTTTGATTTTTCATAAAGTCGATTTGTTGAATGAAACCGAAAAAAAAGATGCGGAAAAAATCATTCATTATTATCAAGGTATAGGCTATCACACTTTGATTACATCTACTCTAGAACCTGCTACATTTGATATCATTAAAGGCTATTTAAAAGATAAAGTGAGTGTATTTACTGGACAAAGTGGCGTTGGAAAAAGTAGTATTCTAAATGTTGTAGATGCCAATTATGCGCTTCAAACGAATGCCATATCGAAAGCACTAAATAGAGGAAAACATACGACCAGATCAACTACCTTACTTTCTTTTGGTGAAGGTTGGGTAGCAGATAGCCCTGGTTTTGGCATTGTTGATTTGATGGATATGGATCAGGTTGATTTATCCCACAGTTTTATTGAATTTTTTCAAAAATCATCGTCTTGTAAATACAATGGATGTTTACATCTCAACGAACCTCATTGTGCCATTAAATCTGCGGTGGAGAACAAAGAAATCCTTCTTTCTCGTTATGAGAATTATCTTCAAATTTCAAACGAAATCAAACAAAAAAGAAAGTGGTGATGAATATGGAAATTGCTCCGTCAATATTATCCGTTTATCAACAAGATATATGTAAAATTATCCAAGAACTAGAGCGCATCGGTATTCGTTTTTTGCATCTAGATGTGATGGATAATGTATTTATACCTAACCTTACCTTTGATGAAACACTCATTCAAAGAATCAGAAAGGATTCACATTTGGTATTTGATACTCATTTGATGATTCAACAACCAGAAATCAATATCATAAAATATATAGAAGCCGGTGCGGATATGATTACGTTTCATCTTGAAGCAACGCATGAAGCACAATTATTGATGGATATCATTCATCAAAAAGGAAAAAAAGTGGGAATAGCGATTAAACCTCAAACACCAGTAGAACAATTACAACCCTATTTGCATCAATTGGATTTGGTGCTTGTGATGAGCGTTGAACCAGGGTTTGGTGGGCAATCTTTTCAAGCAGAAATGCTAGATAAGGTTAAATGGTTAAAGCAACAAAAAGAAAACCACCACTATTCCTATTGGATTGAAATAGATGGTGGCATGAATCAAAAAACGCTTCCTTTAGCAAAAGAAGCGGGGGTAGATATTGCGGTTGTGGGAACATACTTTTTCAAAGATGGAAATGTAGAACAAAAATGGAAGGAATTCAAGCAGTTGTGAAAATCATCATTGTAGCCAATAGTCCTGAAAAAAGTTTTATAAATCAGTATCATTTTAATCCATCTGATTATTTTATTGGTTTGGATGGAGGAAACATAACCTTATACCAACGCCACATTCGCCCTGATATGGCCCTTGGTGATTTTGATAGTACTGATAGATACAAAGAGATTCAGTCTTTTGCCTATCAAACAAAGATGTATCCTAGCCAAAAAAATGAGACAGATTTGGAACTTGCTTTGATGCATATGGCCTCATTACAAGGTGCACGTCATTTAGATATAGAAGTGTATGATGCCTTAGGGGGAAGATTAGATCATGAATATACAGCCTATCGCTTACTAGCTAAATATAAAGATTACCGAATTCATTTGTTGAATGAGCAAAATCATATCCAATATCTTCAAGAAGGAAAGTGTTATACCATACCTAAAGTATATCAGTATTTTTCCATTTTTGCTGATGTAGATTCTGTAATCACAATAGAACATGCCGCCTATCCTTTACAAGAGGTTACTTTGCACAAACAAGATACTTATGCGGTAAGCAATGAGTCACTACCAAGTGCACCATCAGCTAGGGTAATCATTCAATCAGGTGGAATATTTATTTTTATGTATAAATCAGTGAATGATTGCATACAATGAATCAAATAGGAGGGATGCTATGCGATTTTATGTAATTAAGTTACCAAAGTTTATTTCTAAAATAGTCGCTTTTTTGGTAAGCCTATTTTCAAAAAAAGAAAAAGAGGATAAAAAAGCAAAATAAAAGGCACCATAGAGTGCCTTTTTATTATGCGCGTTCAATTGAACCATTCTTAAGACCAGTACGTAAAGCACGTGTAGAAACGTACACTCTAACTACATGACCTTTTTCATCTTTAATGCGTACTTTTTGAAGATTGGGTTTCCAAGTACGACGAGTTGATTGTAATGAGTGAGAACGATTATTTCCAGCTTTAGGTCCTAAACCTGTAACATAACATTTTGCCATAACGGGTTCCTCCTTAAATTGATACTTAGTTCTTTGTTATTATATCAAAAAACCAATCATTTTGCAAATGAATTACTATGGAAAATATATTTTGTTAAGCATAAAATTTCTTTTTCTATCATAAAATGAAGTAGAAAACGACAATTTTTGGACAAAAAACTACAACATAATTCAAAAATGTGTTTTCTTTTTGAGCGGTCGTTCTTATATCGCTTGCCAAAAGACGAAAAATATGGTAAAATAATTACGCATTTTAAAATATACCCATTTATAGAGGAGGAGTATTATGCAACATTTAAAAATAGATGGCGAGTTATTTAAGCAACTTGTCATCAATGGTGCCGCTAATCTTTCTGTGAATTATAAAGCAGTAGACGCATTAAACGTATTCCCTGTTCCAGATGGTGATACAGGAACGAATATGCGTATGACCATTGAAGCGGGCGCAAATGAGATTAGAAATTTAGAAACCAAATCAATATATGAAATATCTAAAGTTCTATCTAGGGGGATGTTGATGGGAGCTCGCGGTAACTCGGGGGTTATCTTATCACAATTCTTTAGAGGTATTTACAAAGGATTTAAAGGAACAACTGAGAAAGGTTTAGCAGAAGTAAACACTAAAGAATTGGGGAAAGCTTTTTTATCTGGCGTAGACCAAGCTTATCATGCGGTTATGAAACCAGTAGAAGGAACAATTTTAACCGTTGCAAGAGAGTCATCTAAGAAAGCATATAAATTAACCAAGAAAACAACTACAATTGAAGAATTCTTCCGAATTCTCATTGATGAGGCTCATGCTTCATTAGGTCGTACACCAAGTCTACTTCCAGTTTTACAAGAAGCAGGTGTAGTAGATTCTGGTGGTGCTGGTTTAATCTATATTTTAGAAGGTATGCAAAAAGCCCTTTTAGGAGAAATAGTTGAAGTAAGTGATCAAGTAGTTACACATCAATCTGTAGTCAATCGTGGTTCATTTAATGCACATAGTGAATTAGAATATGGTTATTGTACAGAATTTATTCTTCAGTTACAACATAAGAAAGTAGACGTCGCTCATTTTGAAGTAAAAACGATTGTTGAATTCTTAGAAACACTTGGAGATAGTATTGTCGCTTTAAAAGATGAAGATATTGTAAAAGTACATGTGCATACAAAAACACCGGGGGTAGTACTGAATCATTGTCAACAATATGGTGAATATATTACCTTAAAAATTGAGAATATGTCTGTTCAACATACTGAAACAACTGTTGGTGAACAGGCCAATCAAGAACAATGTAATTGTCCTGAATGTGTAGAAGCAAGAAAAAAAGATGTGCATAAAAAATTTGCTATTGTGTCAGTTGCTTCTGGCGAAGGATTGATTGAAGTATTCAAAGAAATGGGCGTAGACTATGTAGTTGAAGGTGGCCAAAGTATGAATCCTGCCGCAGAGGATTTTGTCAAAGGATTTGATAGTTTGAATGCAGACAATATTATTGTTTTCCCAAATAATTCAAATATTGTCTTGACTGCTGAACAAGCCGCAAAGTATTACGAAAAAGCCAAAGTATATGTAGTGCCTAGTAAAACTCTTGCACAAGGATATTCTGCACTAACGATGTTAGATTTAAGTAGTGGTGATATTGATACCATTTTAGAAGAAATCAAAAGTGTTATGGCGAATGTAACGACTGGTCTTGTTACCTATTCCATTCGAAATGCTGAAATTGAGGGTGTACATATCAATGAAGGAGATTACATTGGCATCTGTAATGGTAAAATTGTAGTATCAGAAAAAGAAAAAGAAGATGCATTCAAAGGCCTTTTGACCAATGTAGATATGGATGAAAAAGAAATTATTACGATCATCTATGGTAAAGATGTCGATGAGACAGAACTCGAAATGCTACAAGCATACATTAGTGAAACATATCCAAAAGTTGAAGTAGAAACAATTTCTGGAAAGCAAGATGTTTATAGCTACATCTTATCAATTGAGTAATGAAAAAGTGAAAGTGGAGCTAACTCCACTTTTTCTTAAAAATAGGAGGGTATTATGCTAAAAGATTATCAAGTAAGTGAAGAAGAATATATATTAGCACGCTATAAGACTATTTTTAAGAAAAAAGGAATTCAAACAATAGAAGATTTACTATTTGATTTTCCAATTAAATATGATGATTTCAAAGTGCAATCCTTACAAGATGCCAAATTAGATGAAACGATTATTTTAGAAGGAACAATTGTTTCCAAAATTGCCATTAATTATTTAAAATCCAAATTGTCTACCGTTGTCTTTCAATTAGAAGTAGAGGGAACTAAAATTCGTTGTACCATTTTTAATCGCATCTATTTGAAAGGGAAATTGAATTATGGTAGTGTTATTCGTGTACAAGGGAAATTTTATCAATCAATGAATCAATTCACTGTGAGTAACTTAGTCTTAGTAGATGAACTAAGTCGTGATGTAATACCTACTTATAGAGTAAAAGAAATAGCAAATGAAAAATACTTTGAAATTTTATTGACAGCTTTTCGCAAGTATAAAAATCAAATTAAAGAAACTTTGCCTAAACTCTACTTAGAAAAACACCAATTGTTATCTTTATTAGAAACGGTCCGGATTTTGCATTTTTCTGATCAGTTAGATGAAATAGCACAAGCACAAAAAAGAATGCAATATGAAGAATTGTTGCAATATCAAGTATCTATGAAATACTTACATCATATGAGGCAAAAAGAAACTGGTTGCCCTGCCATTTGCTATCAAGAAGAAGTCCTTTCTCAGTTAAGGCAAAAATTATCTTATGAGCTTACACCTGATCAAGATAAGGCCATTGTAGATATTTTAAAAGATTTATCTGCGCCTTATGCTATGAATCGTTTATTACAAGGAGAAGTAGGAAGTGGGAAAACGATTGTTGCTGTAATGGCTCTTTTGGCCACTGTTTCTGGTGGATTTCAAGCTGCATTGATGTGTCCAACTGAAATCTTATCCAAACAACATTTTGCGACACTTCAAGACTTGCTTCAAGATTTTTCTCAAATTCAAATTGGACTTTTAACTGGAAGTACTAGCCAAAAAGAAAGAAAGGAAATCCTTCAAAAATTAGCAACCAATGAAATTCAAATCATTGTAGGAACACATGCCCTTTTTCAAAAAGACGTAGCATACTATAACCTAGGAACAGTTATTGCAGATGAAGAACATCGGTTTGGAGTACGTCAGAGGGTATTGATAAAAAATAAAGGATTAGATGTCAATTACTTGAAGATGAGTGCGACGCCCATTCCCAGAACTTTGGCCATATCTGCATATGGAGATACTGATATATCCATTATTAAAACAATGCCTAAAAATAGGAAAGCGGTAGTAACAAAATATGTAGATAAAGCGCATAAAAAAGATGTGATGGTTCATATGAAACAAGAACTTGCTACGGGACATCAGATTTATGTGGTGACACCTTTGATTGAAGAATCAGAGGTGCTGGATACTGCGAACGCTACTGAAATTTATGAAAATATGAAACGCTATTTTGAAGGTATTGCTACAGTAGGGCTCATTCATGGAAAATTGAAGCCAACTGAAAAAGAAGATATTATGCAACAATTTTTAGATAAAGAAATCCAAATTTTGGTTGCTACAAGTGTTATTGAGGTCGGTGTAAATGTACCCAATGCAACAACCATTCTCATTTTAGGGGCAGAGCGATTTGGGGTAGCCGCTCTTCATCAATTAAGAGGTAGGGTTATGAGAAGTGATAGTATTCCGTACTGTTTCTTTGTTACAACCGATCACCCTACAGAGTCTAGTATAGAACGTTTGAAAATGGTTGAACAAACAACCGATGGCTTTGCACTGGCCGAATATGATTTAAAGCATCGTGGTCCTGGTGAATTCTTTGGTGAAAAGCAATCAGGTGCTATGCATTTTAAATATGCATCTTTACGAGAAAATAGTGATTTATTAGAACTTGCCAATATAGATTCTGAAGAAATGATTCAAAATGGTAGTTTATTTGTTGAAGCCGATTATCAAAAATTATATGAAGTGGCATCAAATAATTACCAAAGAAAACAAACTCAGTTAGATTAAAGAAAATAAAAAACGGAGGTAGAAGATATGATTAGACTTGCAATTGATGCGGCAGGAGGGGATTACGGTTATCAAACAACCATTCCGGCTTGCCAAGCAATCATTAAAGAAAATCCCGATGTGACCTTGGTATTATTTGGTGATGAGGCAATCATTCAAAAAGAATTGGGTGGTCAAACAGAACGTATTGAAATTGTTCATGCACCAAGGTTAATAGATATGGGAGAAAAGGATCCTATTCATGAAATTAGAAAAAATAAAGATACATCAATGGTGATGGCCTTTCAAGCAGTAAAGGATAAAACAGTAGATGGTGTAGTGACATGTGGTCCAACACAAGGGGTTATTGTTGCTGCTCACTTGATTATTCGTAGAATCAAAGGAATGAAACGAGTAGCGCTTTGTCCAAGTGTACCATCATTTCAAGAAACGGGTGCAATTATGCTAGATGTGGGTGCCAATACAGATATGAAACCTGAGTATATCTTACAATATGCGCAGTTTGCCAATATTTATGCCAAAGAGGTCAAAGGCATTGCTAACCCCAAATGTTATTTACTAAATATTGGAACAGAGCCCGGAAAAGGAAGAGAATTAGAAAAAGAAGTGTATCATTTATTGGCAGCATCTGAACTCAATTTCTTAGGAAATTTAGAACCAAAAGAATTGCTTACTAGTGATGCAGACATCATCATCACTGATGGATTTACAGGGAATATAGCGATGAAATCTTTTGAAGGAACAGCTAAAGCATTTGGTAGAGCATTGAAAGAAGAAATTAAATCTTCATTAGGTGGAAAAATCGGTTATTTATTTATGCGTAAAAATTTAAAGCGATTCCAAGAACGTTTCAGCGCAGATAAAATTGGTGGAGCTACCTTATTTGGTGTAGATGGTATTGTCATTAAGGCTCATGGTGCAAGTTCACCAGAAGCCTATCAAAATGCAATACGGCTAGCTTATAAGGCGGTTCAAAAGGATATTGTTTGTAAAATGAAAACATATCTAGAAACGCACCCATTAGAGGATAAAACGGATGTTGAATAAGAAAAAATTAAATGAAATTTTAGAACAATTTGATATTCACATTCAAGACACTACCCATTTTTTGCTTGCGATGACCCATTCTTCTTATGCTAATGAACATCATTTAAAAAGCAATGAACGGATTGAATTTTTAGGGGATGCTGTATTAGGACTGCTTGTAGCCCATTATATATATGAAAACTTTCCAGATTTACCAGAGGGTAAAATGAGTAAACTAAGAGCAACGTATGTATGTGAAAATGCCAATGCCAAATATGCCCAAGTCTTAGGTATTGATCAATTGCTTTTGCTAGGACGTGGTGAAGAACAATCTGGAGGAAGAAAAAAAGATGCGGTCATCAATGATGCATTTGAATCCTTTTTAGGAGCGGTGTATCTTACCAATGGTATTGGTGATGTGAAAAAGATATTGGAAAAGATTGTCTTTCCACATATTAAAGCTAATGACCAAGTGGAGTTTGTAGATTATAAAAGTAGATTGCAAGAATATGTGCAATCTGAAACTAGATCCAATTTGGTTTATGAATTGATCAAAAAGGAGGGAACATCCAATGAACCCACCTTTACTAGAGCGGTATTGCTAGAAGGCATTGTTTTAGGAGTAGGTCAGGGGCGTTCCAAAAAAGAAGCCGACCAAGCTGCAGCAAAGGATGCTTTGTCTAAAGTTGCCAAAAAATAAAGAAAAATATAATATTTACGCAAAATTTTTCAAAAAATAGCGAAAAACGCTTGCTTTTTAAAAAAAAATATGTTATAATATTAATGCCTAGTTTGGTCCCCCCAAATTACAGACTGGGTATAAGAAGACTGATCCCCCCAAATTACAGTCTTCTTTTTTTTTACAATGGGTTAATAAAATAAAAAATATATATTTACAAATGAATAAAACGTAAATATATATTTTTTTTAAAAAAATCATAAAAATATAGAATAAAAAACGAATTTTTTGGGTTTTGTTTAGTGAAGAGAGAAAGGAATACATTCGATGAGCCAAACTGATTTCATTATCCAATTAAAACAAAAAGATGAAGAAGCGTTTCATCAATTGTATGATCAATATGTGCATTTAATTTATCATATTGCATATTCATACACCAGAAATGCAGAAGACGCTGAAGACATTGTGAGTGATGTGTTTATACGTATAGTGCATTCCATTGATCAATATCAAGAAAAAGGAAAATTCAAGGAATGGATTTGTCAAATTACAAGACACATAGCATTAAATTTTGTAACTAGAAATAAGGAGAAAGATACGATTGTAAGTGATGAAATCGTAAGCACAGCGGCCGATGCTACGGATCATCACCGAGAAATGATAGACTTATTCCGTGAACATCTAGAAGAAGACACCATTAGGATTATGATTCTTCGCTTTGTCTATGATTATAAATTCAAAGATATTGCTTGTTGTTTGGGAATGACTATCGGGAAAGTACAAGGGCTTTATTATGATGGATTAGAAACTTTAAGGAGAGTGTATGAAATATGAATCAATTCGAAAAACAAATCAGGAGTAAAGTGAAAAGTGAAATGAAAGAAAATAGTGAACCTAGAAAAGAATTATATGATCAAGTATCAAAACGTGTAGGTGTTATTCAAAATGAAAAGACGAAAAAATCCTATAAAAGATGGATACAAGTCCTAGCACCATGTGTATGTCTAATGATTGTGGCAACGATTGTGATTGCTATTGTGGCAGGTCAAAAACCAGTAGCAGCTCATCCAACCATTGTCCAAGTGGATGTCAATCCGAGTATTGAGATGGTTGTCGATGAAAATAATCAAGTTTTGTCCATTAGAGGGTGTAATGATGAAGGTAAAATGATTATAGAGGGTGAGGCGATTGTCGGAAAAACTTTAGATGAGGCAGTGGAAACGATTATTCGGTTAGAGACTCAAATGGGGTATTTATTGGTCAATACTACTGAGAATGAAGTTACCATCACAATTAGTGCTGAAAATAATCGGTTAACTCAACAAATGCAAGAAAAAACCAAATCATATATATCAAAGGCATGTGAAAAACTTAATGTAAAAGCACAAATCAACGAAGCTAAAGGATATGTGATAGGAGAGTTACAAACGCTAGCTAAGACATTAGATCCAACTTTAACTGAAGAAGAAATTCAAAATTTGACCTATGATCAACTGATTCATGTGGTTGAGCTATATCATTTAGAAGTAGCAAGTTTTGCTAGTGTAAAATTAGAGGAAATGTATCAACAGGTTAAGGCGCAAGAAATTAAATTGGCAGAAAAAGAAGCCACCAAGCGGGTAGTAGATCAATTAGAATCTATTTATCAAACCAGTATTACTGCTTATGATACAGTTTATCAAACATTCATACAGACTTATCAAAGTCTTCAAGAATCTTACTATGAAAATTTTGTTAGTGATGCATCACATTATCAAAACGCGCTTGATCATTTGGCTATGAAAAAAGCAGAATTATTGAAACAAAGAGCCTATGTGGCTAGTCTTCCAGAAGATACAGATGCATTGACACGTATGAAAGAAACCGCTCAGTTGACTTATTTAGAAGCAGAATATGCTTCTTTAGAAGTAGCGCTGACTAGTGCTGAACAACTCGCTAATCAAACTTATCAAGCTATCTGTTATACATTTGAAGAAATCTTAAAGCAAATGGAAGCATTAGAGTCAAAATTACCAACAAGTATCAAAGATATGACGTTTCAAGCGATAATGGATACGGAAGAAAAACTGAATGCATATAAAAAGCAAGTTTTTGAATCATTTGAAAATGCACATCTAGAAGATATTGAAAAAGCAAAACAGGCACTTCAAACAAGAAAACAAGCATTAATTGATTATTTACATAGTTAAGAAAGGCATTAGTATAAGGTTAAAACTTCAAGCACCTAGACAATTAGTTGGCTAGGTGCTTTTGCCTTGAGATGTTCTTAAAAAACATAAGAATTCTAAATATTTACTTCTTTTCTATTGACAAATAGGAAAAAAGTGGTATAATGGTATTAGCACTCAAATATATAGAGTGCTAAAAAGGAGAAATGTTATGAGTGAAATAAAAGAATTTAAGACAGAATCCAAGCGACTTTTAGACTTGATGATTCATTCCATTTATACAAACCAAGAAATATTTTTAAGGGAATTGTTATCTAATGCATCTGATGCAATTGATAAATACCACTATTTATCATTGTCGGATGAAAAACTAGCAAAACGCAATGATTACGAAATTCATTTAGAAATCAATAAAGATGCTAGAACATTGACCATTACCGATAATGGAATTGGTATGACCTATGAAGAGGTTAACGATAATCTAGGAACGATTGCTAAATCTGGTACGCTTGCTTTTATGAAGAAACTAGAGGAAGGTAAATCAGAAGAAACTGAGAATCCAGAAACCATCGGTCAATTTGGTGTTGGTTTTTATTCTGCCTTTATGGTTGCACAAAAAGTAGTTGTAGATACGAAATCACCTTATAGTGATCAAGGATATCGGTTTATTTCAACGGGTGAAGATACATATGAAATTACTGAATCAGATAAATTAACAGATGGTACAAGTATTACATTATATTTAAAAGAAAACATCAAATCAGAAGATGATAAAATAGAAGTAGATTTTGATCAATATCTAGATGAATATGCATTGCAATATTTGGTGAAAAAGTATTCCGATTATATCCGTTATCCAATTACGCTATATATGACAAAAGAAGAGCCTAAATTAGATGAAAATGGAAAAGAAATAGAAGATGAATATGAAGAAGTGAGAACACTAACTACATTGAATTCAATGATTCCTTTATGGAAAAAGCCAAAGCAAGAAGTGATAGAAGAAGCATTGAATGATTTCTATATGCAAAAATTCTATGACTATGAAAAACCAATGTTACATTTGATGTTCCATGTTGAAGGAAATATCAATTATCATACACTGTTATTTATTCCACAATTGCCACCTAGAAATCTTCATTCTATTGACTATGAAAGAGGTCTACAATTGTATTCAAAAGGTGTCTTCATTATGGATAAATGCAAAGAATTAATCCCTGATTATTTACGATTTGTAAAAGGGGTAGTGGATTCTAGTGATTTATCGCTCAATATTAGCCGTGAGATGTTACAACAAGATAAAGTTTTACAGTTAATGCAAAAAAACATTGAAAAGAAAATATTAAGTCGTCTTGCTAGTCTTTTAAAAGATGACTATGATCAATATGTGACTTTCTTCCAAAACTATGGTATTCAGCTTAAATTTGGCGCATATGAAAATTATGGAGCCAAAAAAGAACAACTCCAAGATTTATTGATTTATCGCACTATCAATCAAGAAAAGATGGTTACCTTTCAAACCTATGTTAGCCAAATGATTGAAGGCCAAAAAGATATTTATTATGCAACTGGTAAAACAAAAGAAGAAATATTAGCAATGCCTCAAATGGATGCCATCAAGAAAAGAGGATTTGATGTACTTATTTTAACGGATGATGTAGATGAATTTTTACTGAAGATATTAGGTAAATATGATGATCATGAGTTCAAATCTATCAATCAAGCGACTTTTGATGACGTAGAAACAGAAGAGGAAAAGGAAAAAATTGAAGAAGTCAAAACACAAAACAAAGATTTACTTGAAGCGATTCAAGAAGCATTAAAGACTGAAGTCAAAGAAGTACGTTTATCCAAACGATTGATTGATTCTCCAGTTTGTCTTGTTTCAGGTGATGGTATTTCATTTGAAATGGAAAAAGTCATTGATGCTATGCCAACTCCAGATAAAATCAAAGCGGAACGAATTCTAGAAATCAATCCTCACCATGATTTATTCCAAGCACTTACCAAAGTATATGCTACCCATCCAGAAGAAATCAAAGACTATGCTTACTTATTATATAATCAAGCCTTATTGATGGAAGGGTTTAAACTAACCAATAGTGTTGAATTCTCAAATTTGATGTGTAAATTGATGATTAAAAGTACAAATGAATAAAAATGAAAATCAAAAATACTGTTGCTAGAAAAGGCAACAGTATTTTTCGTTCTTCTTGCATTAAGAGCCTATTTGGGGTATAATAATCAATAGAAACCAAAGAAAAAAGGAGAACAAGAAGATGATCAAAGCCATTTTATTTGATTTAGATGGAACACTACTTCCAATGGATCAAGAACAGTTTATCAAAGGTTACTTTAAAACCTTATCTCAAACACTCGCTCCTCATGGATACGAACCTCAGATGCTAGTTCAAGGTATTATGGCTGGGGTGGATGCAATGGTCAAAAATAATGGAAAACAAAGCAATGAGGCTGTTTTTTGGCAAACTTTTGGACAATATTGCAAAGGATCAGTACAAGCAGATAAGCCTCTTTTTGAAGCTTATTATCAAAATGAATTTAATTGTCTACAATCCGTTTGTGGGATTCAGCTGGCTGCTCAAGTAGTTGTAAATTGGGCAAAACGAAATGGATATCTTCTTGTGCTTGCAACCAATCCTATTTTTCCTAAGATAGCCACTTTAAATCGTATACGCTGGGCAGGAATAGACGAAAGTGCCTTTACGTATATTACAACTTATGAGAATATTGGCTATTGTAAACCCAATCCCGATTATTATTTCGATATTGTCCATCAAATTGGTTGCAAACCAGAAGAGTGTTTGATGATTGGGAATGACGTCAAAGAAGATATGATAGTTAAAGATTTAGGTATGAGGGTATTTTTGTTAACTGATTGCTTGATTAATTTAGAAAATAAGGATATTAGCATCTATCCTCATGGTGATTTTGAGGCATTGATGAAATATCTCAACCATTTGAATGAGGAACAAAATGATTCGTCAAAGCATTAAGCATTTTTTTACTCATTTAAAATATGTTTTTACACCATTAGGTACATTATTTTTAGGTATTGTTTTTTCATTTACCTTATTTATTCCTGGTTTGCTAGAAGTAGTTCGTCATTTGGTGAATGAGGTCAATCAAGTGAGTCAAAATACGCAATTGGATGTTTCTGCACTATATACAACTATAGTAGATTCAATTGCTCATTTGGATTGGAGTAATTATCAAGAAGCCATTCAAACTATGTTTTCAGATGACTGGTTTGCACAATGTTTCTATGATGCAATTACTCAAGTGATTGGTGAAAATAGTGTTTATATTGAACAAATTACAGCGCTTATTCAAGAAGCACTTGGTCAACTGATTGTACTTACGATAGTAGGTTTATTCTTTATTTTAGTTGGACTCATCAGTGGTATTTTGCTTACTAAATTGTGGATTCGAAGAGCTATTGCCAGAAGAAAATTATGGAAATATGTAATCATTACTTTAATTGATACATTACTCAACGTGACCTTAATTTCACTTTGTTTATGGTTTGTAGGATTGTGGCTCCCAAGTGGTTTGTTATTTACGCTCTTTAGTTTACTGTTATCGGGTGCGGTTGCTCTTTTTGAAGCCTATCTTGTTCATGGTTGGAAAAAGGTCTCATTCAAATCTATTGTGACAATGAAAAACATCATTCAACTATGTATTAGTAATAGTTTAATTGCAGGTATAGCAATTGTAATGATTTTAATCTTAGGTATTGTGTTCAATGGGGTAGTCGCATTTGTTTGTGGAATAGGTTTATTTACTGTAGCTACTTCTATTGTTAATTTAAATGCGGAGGCATATGTAAAGCAGCTTACTCAAACACAAGATGTGTAAATCGTACTTTGATAGATGTATGATGGTCTTGTGAATTTGATATAATATATGAGGAGGAAAAATGGATGCCTAAAAGGAAAAACTATTCAAAAGTCATATATATTTTTACGCTACTTTTAATTATATTATATGGTTTTTTATATTCTTGTACTCTTGGTGATTATCGTGGTAAAGCTATTGCTAATATAGAATATGTTACCATAGATTATGGTGGGGGATATACCCAAGAACAAGTGGTTGATTTGGAAAAAGGGGAGGTTCGTTCTCGGATATATATATTTGAAGAAGAAAAACCTGACTATTTAGTAGAGACCACGTTTGCAATAGAAAAAGTACCTACATTGATGAATGAAATTCATCGAGCTGGATTACTTCGGTTAAAAGAGCACTATCCATCACCTGGTGGGATAGACGATGGTGGTGGTTGGACATTGAAAATTAACTATGTGGATGGGTCTATTCGGTATTCTAGTGGAGAAAACCATATACCAAAGTCTATTTTTCAAAAGGCTGATTATGCTTTTTATCATCTTTACGGTCGTGATTTATTTGGTACATTGCCAAGTGATGTACTAAATCCCCCTCACTTTGACATTGCGTATCAATATACGGATGGCAAAATCAATTATAGCCAAAGCGAAGCGTTAAGTGCGACTAATTATATATGGAATCAGTCTCAAAAAGAAGGCATAGATAATATAGCCTATG
Source organism: Prevotella sp. (assembly GCA_023665755.1). GTDB lineage: Bacteria > Bacillota_I > Bacilli_A > ML615J-28 > CAG-313 > CAG-313. Next base: position 34,363 of record JAMPDF010000003.1, on the reverse strand, counting down.
CACTTTCAAAACCAGTTGTATTAGATAGTCAATATACGTGGTCGTTAGTGCTATGGACAACCAATTTGCAATATCCATTTGAGCAATTAGAAATATATACTTATGATGAACATGGGGAAAACAAGCAACAACTTTTCCAAACCAAGTGGTTCACGCAAAAAGAGCTTCCTTTGATGCAACATCAAATTTATATTATCCAAGTGAAGTATAGTCAGGGTATTTGTGAATATGCATTTTACATCTGTTAATAAGGTAAAAAGAAATCAAGAATTACTTGGTTTCTTTTTTTATCATTTTCTTTTACAAATCAGAACTTTTAGCGTATAATATTATTAAATAACGCGTGTTATTTAATAAAAAAGGGGGATGAATATGCCACCTAGGGTTAAAATAACCAAAGAACAACTCATTCAAGCAGGACTACAATTTGTAAAAGAAGAAGGGCATGAAACACTTCATGCAAGATCACTTGCTCAAAAAATGAATATTTCTACGCAACCTATTTTCCGTTTGTTCAACAATATGGAATCGCTCAAAGAAGCGATTCGTAAACAAGCACTACAGATATATCATAGTTATATCGATCAAGGTTTGCAAGAAGAACTCCCCTTCAAGGGAACAGGAAAACAGTATATTCAATTTGCTAAAGATGAACCTCGTTTGTTTCGCTTTTTATTTATGGATAGACTACATCAAGACTATCAACATGTCGAAATTGAAGAAACATCTAGAAATGAAATGTTAGTGTCGTTGATAGCATCTACTGCACATATCAGTCAAGAAGAAGCAAGATTATTTCAGTTAGAAACATGGATTTTTGTACATGGTATTGCGACAATGATAGCTACACAAACCATTCAATTTGATGATGAAATTATTTCCAAGATGTTAACCAATGTCTTTAACGGTTTAAAAGAGGAGGCAAGACGTGAAAACTATTGATTTTGAAAAAGTAACGAAGTATTATCAAAAACAACTTGCTTTAGAGCAAATCAGTTTTTCGATTGATGAGCATGAATTATTTGGTCTTTTGGGTGTAAATGGAGCGGGCAAGAGTACACTGATTCATCTATTAATTGGATTAGTACCATTTGAATCGGGTAAAATTTCTATTTTTGGACATAGTGTAGCAGAAGCTAAACATAAAGGCATAATCAATGTCGCTTTTCAAGAACAAGCCATTGCTAAAAAATTGACTGTTGAAGAAAATTTAATGCTAATGGCTCAGTTATATGGCGATAAAACATATCAAAAAAGTGTCGAAGACGTACTTGAACAAATGCAATTGCAAAAGGTGCGACATCAAAGAGCAGGTACACTTTCTGGGGGGTATCAAAAAAGATTATCGATTGCAATGGCCATTGTAACGCATCCTCAAATATTAATTTTAGATGAACCCACTTTAGGTTTAGATGTCTTAGCTAGGCATGAACTATGGGAATTGATTGCTACATTCAAAGGGAAAATGACAATCCTCCTTACGACGCATTATTTAGAAGAAATAGAAGCGCTCTGTGACCGAGTCGCTATACTCAATCAAGGAACGCTCAAAGCAGTAGGAACAATTCAAGAAATCAAAACAAAAGCAAATGCGGAAACACTAGAAGCAGCATTCATTGCGCTATCCACCAAGGAGGAATAAGTTGATGTCAAAAGTAAGAGTACTTGCCAAAAGAAATAGAAAAGAAATATTACGGGACCCTCTATCCCTTGTGTTTAATTTTGTGTTTCCCGTTTTAATGCTACTACTTTTCTTTTGTTTTCTATTTGAAAAGACGGAAGTAGAGATAAAAACTCAGGTTTCCATGTTTCATCCTTATAAACTGATTCCTGCAATAGCTATATTTGCGCATTCTTTCTTAAGTTTATTTTCAGGTATGATGATAGCCAAAGATAGAAGTGAATCCTTTTTTTCAAGACTATGTATTTCCCCTCTCAAACCCTATCAGTTTTGTTTAGGCTATTTCTTGCCTCTATTAGAAATTGCTTTTTTCCAGTCCCTTATCGTATATGGAATGGGAAGCATCATGAGTCTATTTACCTCGGTATCATTTCATTTATTTTCGATTGATGTGATAGGTAGTTTCATAGTAGGATTGTTTTTTTCTTCATTCTTCATCAGTTTTGGTCTTTGTATGGGATTATTGGTATCGGATAAAGCAGTAGGAGGGGTAGCAAGTTTGGGAATTAATCTTACCGCAATCGGATCAGGTATGTTTATGCCACTAGCTACTATACCTGTGTTGAAACAAGTTGTTCAGTTTTTGCCATTTTATCATATGGTTACGTTTGTACAAGATGTTGCAAGAGGATTTTATCCAGCCTCTTTGGCATCATTTCAATCGGAAATAGAATTAAATGAGGCTCTAGGTATATCGGTTTTGTATAATGGACTAGACATATGGTGGGTACATATTTGTGTGGCTATGATATATATAATCATACTTTTAGGATGTACTTGGATGGTATTTTACAAAAAAATTCAATCTCACTAAAAAATGGAAAAAGGCTTATATCCTAGAAAGGTATAAGTTTTTTTGATGTTTATTTTTTGTAAACATTTTCATTAAATCAGATATTGACTTTTTTTCAATTCTATTGTATACTTGTTAAGAACTTAACAACTTTTAAAAGGGGGTTCTTTATGGAAGAGAAAAATACCATTTTAATTGATTTGTATAAACTTAATAAAAAAATGGAAGATGTGATTTCAAAAGCATGCTTGAAAATGCGTTTGAATTATGTAGAATTTATGATGTTAGGTCTTGCCAAAGAAAAAGATATGAATGTGTCAAAATTATCTAGTGAGTTAGGTATTTCTAGATCGGCCGTATCACAAGCCATTGTTTGTTTATCCATCAAAAGATTGATTACCAAAGAACCAGCCGTAGACAATAAAAAAAGTTTTTATATCCGTTTGACCAAAAAAGCGATGAAAGTGTTGGATGAACTTTGTTTGGTTTATCAACCCTTTTTAGAAAACGTGAAAGGTGAAATGGGAGAAGAAAAGTATCAAATGTTTTTGGATTTAGCCAAACAGATGAATGAAGGCATTAACAACATAGGAGGAGGTAAAAAAGAATCATGTTAAAACTAAGTCATATTCAAAAAACGTATGTCATGGGAGACACCAAAGTAGAAGCGTTAAAAGGAGTTACACTCCAATTTCGAAAAAATGAATTTGTGTCTATTTTAGGACCATCTGGTTGTGGAAAAACAACGCTACTGAATATCATTGGTGGTTTAGACAAATATACATCGGGTGATTTGGTAATCAATGGGGTTTCAACCAAAGAGTTTAATGATCGTGCATGGGATGTTTACCGGAACCATCGTATTGGTTTTATTTTTCAAAGTTACAATTTGATTCCTCACCAAACGATTTTAGAAAATGTTGAACTCGCTTTAACGATTGCGGGAATGGAAAAAACAGAAAGAGTAGATAGAGCCAAAAAGGCATTAGATAAAGTAGGATTAAAAGGACAATACAATAAGAAACCGAATCAATTATCAGGTGGACAATGTCAACGAGTAGCTATTGCTAGAGCCCTTGTTAATGAACCAGAAATTTTGCTTGCAGATGAACCAACAGGTGCACTAGATACTACAACATCTGTTCAAATTATGGATTTGATCAAAGAAATCTCAAAAGAAAAATTGGTAATCATGGTCACACATAATCCAGAACTAGCTCACAAGTATTCAACTCGTATTGTAAAACTATTAGATGGTGAAGTGGAGGATGACTCTAATCCTTGTAGTGAACAAGAAGAAGCATCAGAAAGAGATCAGAGCAACACTACACCAATCGCGGGTATTTCTGCTAAAATGAAAAATCAAGAAAAAGCTAAAATGTCTTTTTGGACTGCGTTTAAATTATCATTCCGTAATTTATTGAGCAAATTCAAAAGGACACTAATGGTAGGACTAGCTGGATCAATTGGAATTATTGGTGTATCTTTGGTTTTGGCAATATCAACAGGGATTAGCAATTATATTGATGATTTGCAAAATGATATGCTATCGGGGAATCCTATTACGATTTCTGAACAAGCATATGATATCAATGCCATGATGAATAGTATGAGCAATTTTGAGAAAATGGAAATTGTTGTGAAAAATGGTTTTGTAGGTGTGAATTCTATGTTGCAAACCATTGCAAAACAAGCTGAGACGATGCAATCAATTATGGTAACCAATCAGATAGAAAAGGAATATATTGATTATTTAGAAAAAATGCCTAAAGAATATCTTGAATGTATGTCATATGGATATGGAATCAATGTAGAGTACAATATATATACAGATTTTTCAGAAAATAAAGATAGCGCCTCTCGAATGACTTCTCTTGCAGCAATCAAAGATATTTATCAGGCAATGCTTCAAGAAACCGATTATAAAGATGCCGCATCACTGATTTCTACATTATCTCACCCCATTGGTCAATCTTTAAATAATGAAGATTATATTTTAGAACAATACGACTTATTAACAGGTAAAATGGCAAGGGAGAAAAATGAAATTCTTGTAGTTGTCAATGATGAGACCTTATTGACCGATTTGGTGCTTGCACAACTAGGGTATTATAATCAAGAGCAATTTTTAAATATGGCATTCAAAGCATTTGGTGCACCATCCTATAATGAAGCACTAGATAAAAATGAATTTTCATATGAAGAACTTTTAGGGAAAAAATTCTATTATTACCCAAATGATCAAATTTATACAAGAAACTATGATCTTAGAAAACCATTTACCTATCAAGCTTATGCAGAAGAATTTACAAATGAGGGCGTTGAACTAAATGTAGTAGGCATCTTGCGTCCAAAAGAAGGTAAAAATTATGGATCTTTATATAGTGGCTTTTATTATACACCAGCTTTAACTGCTTATATGTTAGAACAAAGCAAAGATAGTGAAATTGTTACTTATATACAGGATTTAGAGACACAAGAAATCAGTAGTGGTTCTTCTCCGATTGATGGAAAAGCATTTGGTGTAATGTATGAATTTGAATATTTGTATGAAGGTACACGTAAAACAGGAACTGGTTTTGTGGGTAGCCAGTCTATGAATTCTATGTTCAGTAGTATGATGGGAATTGGTGGTGGAGCTAGTATTCCCTTTTATACATTATCTCTTCGTCATGTTGGTGGTAATGATTTACCTAATAGTATCTCTATTTATCCAAAGAATTTTGAAATTAAAAAATCAGTACTATCTTATTTAGATGCTTGGAATAACGATGGAGATTTGGTGGTTAACAATCAAACATTAACTAAAGATCAGCGTCCACAAGTGACATATACGGATACATTATCCATTGTCATTTCGATGATTAATACGATGATTAATATTGTTACAACAGCACTTGTTGCTTTCACCGCGATTTCTCTTATTGTATCTACGGTAATGATTGGTATCATTACTTATGTATCTGTTGTAGAACGGATTAAAGAAATTGGTGTAATTCGTTCACTTGGAGGTAGAAAGAAGGATGTTGCTCATTTATTTAATGCGGAAACATTTATTATTGGTGGCGTATCTGGATTGTTTGGAATAGGAATTACTTATTTGATTTCTTTTATTGCTAATATGATTATTGGTAGTTTGAGTGGCCTTTACTCACTAGTTCATTTAACGATAGTCCAAGCCATTATCATGGTTTCCATTAGTATTTTATTGACACTTGTTTCAGGACTTGTGCCATCTCGCTCTGCAGCTAAGATGGATCCAGTGAATGCTCTTCGCTCAGAATAATTAAATCAGTTCAAGGAATATCCCTTGGACTGATTTTTTAGTTTTTTTAAAAAAATTTCAAAAACCTCTTGACAAATTAGAAAAAAGGGGTATAATTATATTAGCACTCTATAGAAGAGAGTGCTAAAGAGGTGAAAACATATGGAAATGCAAGATTATTCCAAAGATGAAAAAATATTAGAAAAATTCGGTCGTGATGTAACAGAACAAGTCAAATTAGGTAAAATTGACCCTGTAATTGGTAGAGAAGAGGAAATTCTTCGTATTGTGAAAATTTTAGCTAGGAAAACCAAAAATAATCCTATCTTGATTGGTCAACCTGGTGTTGGAAAAACCGCAATTATTGAAGGTCTTGCTTCTCGTATTGTAAAAGAAGATGTACCAGAAAATTTGAAACACTGTCATATTTATGAATTAGATATGGGAGCTCTTGTTGCAGGGGCAAAATATCGTGGTGAATTTGAAGAAAGATTAAAAGCAGTGCTGAATAAAATCAAAGAGAAAAATGGTGAAATTATTTTATTCATAGATGAAATCCATTTGATTGTTGGAGCAGGTCGTGCAGATGGTGCACTTGATGCAAGCAATATGCTAAAGCCAATGCTTGCACGTGGTGAGTTACACTGTATTGGTGCAACAACACTCAATGAGTATCGAAACTATATTGAAAAAGATTCTGCACTAGAAAGACGTTTTGAAAAGGTTTATATCAATGAACCAACCGTAGAAGATACCATTAGTATCCTAAGGGGATTAAAAAATCGATTTGAAGTGTTTCATGGCGTAAGAATATCAGACCCCGCTATTATTGCATCAGTTACTTTATCGAATAGATATGTTACTGATCGCTTCTTGCCAGATAAAGCCATTGATTTAATCGATGAAGCTTGTGCATCCATCCGAACAGAAATGAATTCAATGCCCAATGAATTAGATTTATTACAACGTCAGATAATGCAACTTGAAATTGAAAAGACTGCATTAGAAAAAGAAAAAGATGCACTTTCAAAAGATCGCTTGTCCAAGATCAATAAAGAACTAAGTGATAAAGTCAAGATTGCTGAAGAAATGAAACAAAGATGGGAACGAGAGAAAAAAGAATTAGCCGATATTAAAGAAAAACAAAAACAATTAGAAACATATCGAAAAGAATACGACGATGTGTTGATTAAAGCGGATTACAACCGAGCTGGTGAATTGATTTATAAAATTATTCCAAACTTGGAAAAAGAAATTGCGGCTTATGAGGCGAAAACCACATCAGATAAAATGATTTCGGAAGTTGTTACAGAAAACGATATTGCCAATATTATTTCTAAATCGACAGGTATACCTATTTCTAAACTAGTTCAAGGCGATAAGGAAAAACTATTGGGTTTAAAAAATGTGCTTTCGAAAAGAGTGATTGGACAAGATCAAGCATTAGAGCTTGTTAGCGATGCTATCATTCGACAACGTTCTGGGATCAAAGATGAAAATAGACCTATTGGATCATTTTTATTTCTAGGACCAACAGGAGTGGGAAAAACTGAAGTATGTAAAAGTTTAGCTGAAGCATTATTTGATAGTGAATCGCATATCGTTCGATTTGATATGAGTGAGTATATGGAACCACATTCTGTTTCTCGTTTGATTGGTGCTCCTCCTGGGTATGTTGGCTATGACGAAGGTGGCCAATTGACTGAGGCGGTTAGAAGAAAACCTTATTCTATTATTTTATTTGATGAAGTAGAAAAAGCCCATAGAGATATTTTCAATGTCCTTTTACAAATATTAGATGATGGTAGAGTGACAGATTCACAAGGAAGAACAGTCGATTTTAAAAATACCATTATTATTATGACATCCAACTTAGGTAGTGAATATTTGCTAGGTCAACAAGAAAATGCGAATGAAAAAGTACTAGAAGAAGTTCATCGTCACTTTAGACCAGAATTCTTAAATCGTATTGATGAAATTGTGATGTTCAATCCTTTATCTTATGAAGTGCAAATTAAAATTGTAGATAAATTATTAGCTGATTTAAAAATGCGCTTAAGCAAAAATGCGATTTATCTAGAATTCACGGAGTCAGTTCAGAAATTTATCATTGAACATAGTTACAATACTACTTTTGGCGCAAGACCAATCAAACGTTTTATTCAAAAACATATTGAAACTGAACTTGCTAAGCAAATCATTGCATCAACTATTGAACCCAATCATCACTATCTTGTAGACTATAAAGGCAAATTGTGTGTAGAAGAACAATAGAAAAAAAGGTACAGATTAATTCTGTACCTTTTTAGAAATATTATTTTTCTTTTGATCTTTAGATAAAGATATCCATTCAAATTGCTGTGTCAATATAGTTGATAGCGTATGCGATAACGTATATATATCACAAGGAATCAAATTTTTAAACCAGTTAGAATAAGTATAAATAATAGCACTTATATGATAGTCAATAATAATACAAGCATTTTCTAAATGAGATAATTGTTGATACAAGAAAGGCGTTTGCATAATTTTTTCTTTCAAACGAATTCGAATATTTTCTAAGTAATCCATAGATTTGTTTTGCGCAAGAATGGCTTGTATATAGGATTTATTGTTTTCAAATGTATCAGATAAATGCATAAAGAAAAGATTAAAATATTCTCCAACTGTCTTGGCAGATATATCATCAAAAATGGGTAAAATCTCATCAATCAGTTGAGAATGAATGTCACCTAACAATTGATTGACATCTTTATAATGAGAATAGAACGTGCAACGATTGATATTTGCTTTATCCGTAATTTCTTTTACGAATATTTTCTCATCCTTTTTTTCTTGCATCAACGTCAAATAGGCATCTTTTATGGCACTTTTAGAACGAGTTGCACTTTGATATTCTTTTTTCATAGGGAATTTCCTTTTCACTTTGTTTAGCCTATTATAGCATGTTTGTTACAAAAAAACCACAAAAAGATTTCAAAAACGATTTTCTTGGACAAAATATCAAAAATAAGGTATAATATATATATGTCTAATAGAATAGAAGAATTCCAAGAATTAAAAAATGATATGCATAAGGCATTTGTAGAAAAACTGACACCTGGGCATATTCCTTCTTTGGGTATTAAAATACCAATTATTAAACGATTTGCCAAACAGGTACAACCGACTTATGAAATATTAGAAACCATCCCCTTAAACGAATATATTGAACAAGATATCTTATATGGATTCTTGCTCAATCGATTGGGAAAAGTAAAGGATGAACAATATTATTGCTATATGGAAAAATATGTATCATCAATGTCCAATTGGATGACGGTAGATACATTTGTATCGAATACTACATTTAAAAATAATGAACTAAATATACTATATAGTTATATCCAAAAATGGTTAAAAAGCAAAGAAGAATTTGTGGTTAGAACCGCAGTGGTGATGATGAAAAAATATTTTATCACACAAAAGCATTTTGACGAAATATTTGACTTACTTACTACTATCTCATATGGCCCATATTATGTGGATATGGCAGTGGCATGGCTACTTTGTTCTATGGCTTGTCTTGATTTTAACCATATTTATACGCATCTTTCAGACATTCAAAAATGGTCTGAATTTGTATGTAAAAAAGCAATCCAAAAAATGAGAGAGTCTTATTTGATTGCGAAAGAACAAAAAGAAAAGTTATTATCGGTTTCATGATTTCAACTATAATAAAAAAGAGTTGAAATATATTGTCCGTGTACCTCAGTAGGATAGAGGAATCGCCTCCTAAGCGATCTGCCGTTGGTTCGAATCCAATCACGGACGCCATCTTTGCAAAATAAAAGATTCCAAAACATTGTGCTTTGGAATTTTTTTATATGGTTTTGAAAATAAATTTGACTTATTAAAAAGGGATAAAAAGATTTTGTTTTGAAATTTATTAAAAAACTAGACTTCAATTTGTACAAAAATGAAAGACTAAGAAAAAGATATAGTGCATCATTTAAAGCTAAGTAAGTTATTTTTAATTTTCTAAAAAAATAGTTATCACTTTTGCAAATTTCGACATATTTTTTATTTGTATAAGTTATCATAGTATTAATTGACGATAGATTAAAATTCTATACCTAAAGAAAACAAAAAATACAGATAAAATCCAAGGGTATTTATGGGAAAAGTAATATCTATTAAATAAAATTTTGAATGATAAAAATAAAGGTCCAACTATAAAATCAAAATTTATTATAAAATGATATTCAAAACAGGAAGACTGGATTTAAGTTAAATTATAATCAGTAAAAAATAAGGGAGATATAAATGAAAAAAGTAAGTATTGTATTAAGTTTATTATTGGTATTATTTTGAACAGGATGTAAATTTTATTATAGTAATCCAATAGAAGAAAGTAATGGGTATTCAGAAGAACTAGATAGTGAAATTTATTCGAAAGCAAAATATGAAGTAAAAGAAATAACAAAAGAAGAATATGAAGAAGTGAATGAAGTCAATGTATTTATAGATGGTTGGTCAAATGATAAAGAAGAACCAAGATATATGTTATTTGAATTATATCTATATGAAGTTGAGACAGAACAATATGAATTAATCAAAATAACGGGATTAAAATATTGCCCTGGTGCACCACAAAGATACAATGGTATTGCTGAAATAGAATATCATAATCAAATATTTAATCTCAATTTTGAAGTATCTTTTAATCGAACTATAAATCTAAATGAAGGTGTAGGAGTAACTTTTATAGATAATAATGAAACAAAAGTAATTTATCTTGTCAAAAAAAATTAATTATCCATTTCAAATTTTTGATAAAAAGGGGGACAACTATGAAATCAAAATTTACAAAGTTTGATATGAGTATATGAATTGGTAAACAAAAGAGATTAAACACATTAATAAAATTATAAAAGAAAAGAGGAAGCTAATGTCATTTTCAAAAAAAATAAAAATGGGCATTGTAGGAAGTATAATAATAGTATTTATAATTATAGTGATTATATTATCTACTATGTATTTTCCAAGAAAAATTGAAACATATATTCCATATAATCAAGAGAATATCAAAGAGATATATATAACAGATATTGAATTTGAAGGAAGAATAGATATATTATTAGAAGAACAAAATCAATTTATAAAAGAATTAACAGATATCAAAGTTATTCCGCAATATGCTGGTTTTAAGAAGATTACATCCACATTTAATTTTTATATTCAAACTGAAGAACATCTTTATATAGTAAATGAATATTTTATAAAGGTAGATTCAAAGGTATATCATTATTATTATAATGAAAAATTTTATGAATTATGTAAAAAATATAGGGAGAAATTAAAATAAAAAAAGATATTTGTAAAGAAAAAAGTGTAAATAAGCTGCGAAAGAAGGGGCAAAAGCACTTATTTGGCCTTGGGATAATGTCAAAAAATATGTTGCTTTTGGAGAAAAATCAGTAAAGATTACGGACACAACAGTTTCTAATGGATCTTTTTATACACCAAGAAATAATAATTATATTTTAAATGAAATAGATGAAAGTTATGTTAAAACTTTGATTTGTGAAAACGAATATAGATATTACAAAACGATTAATGGTTATTTAACTAATAGCTATATAGATATAAAAATAGTTGAAGATATGGTAACCGAATTTGATGATAATCGTAAAACTTATCAAAATGTCTTATCTTCAATCACAAATGCCAAGACTTTTCTAGTTGCTCAAATGAGCAACTTTTTCTTTTTTAAAAAACATAAATCAAATATAATTTTGTGTAAAGATATATGTGTACAATTAGAAACTATAAGAAATCGAATTAGGAGGTAGTAGAACAATTGGGATAATTATATAGTTATATCCTATGGGGATAAGAATAGAATTGGGCAATATCTTTCTCTATATCCATTAGAATTTTCCTCATATCTACTGTACTTTGGTATTAAAGAAAAATTTTTTAACAAAATCTTTATACGATGGGGTAGAATAGAAAGCGAGCAAATGCATAGAAAGAATAGTTTATAGCATAAATATATTATTTATAAAAAGTATCATAACTACTTTGACAACGATACATTTGAATTGTTGATATAATGATTGGGTTGACAATATAGGAAAGGTATGGTATAGTAATTTTATCGTCTAAAAGGAGATGAAACAATGAAGAAAGTGTTGATAGTAGGAGTCAATGGGGGAATGGGATTGGAAACTGCTAAGCTATTCCAACAAAAAGGATATGAGATATGGGGTTTAGATTATATAGAGCAAGCAAAAGAGCCATTTATTCATTATATTCAAACGGATATTACAAATATAGATAGTATCCACCAAGCATATGAACAAATTAAGGATTTAGTAGACGCATTTGATGCCATTATTCATATGGCGGGAGTCTATATGATGGATTCTCTTTTAGAAATTACGGATGAAAGAATGATGAAGGCATTTTATACGAATTATTTTGGTGTATATAGAATAAACAAAATTTTTCTGCCCCTCTTAAAAAAAGGTAGTCGTATTATCATTACATCTAGTGAGCTTGCACCACTTGATCCACTTCCTTTTAATGGATTATATTCTATTACCAAAAGCACTCTAGAAAAATATGCCTTCTCGCTTCGAATGGAGGCTTCTCTATTGGGCATTAAGGTATCACTCATTCGTCCAGGTGCAGTTCAAACTAGTTTACTCAACGTTTCGTTATTAGAGTTAGATGAATTTTGTAACCATACTCAGTTGTATAGTGAAAGTTCCAAAAAATTCAAAAAAATAGTCAATAGCGTAGAAGCTAAGCATGTTTCTCCCAAAAAAGTAGCTCAAAAAGCATTTCGGGCATTCACTAGTAAACATCCACGATATGTATATAATCTCAATCGAAACATAGGGCTTAGACTTTTAAATTTCTTACCAGACAAAATTCAGGTTACACTCATTCATCATTTGCTAAAGCAACCTACATCTAGGAAGAAAAAATAATGTCAAATAGTCATCATATATAACGTGTTTACCCATTCCAAAGGAAAATTCCTTTGGAATTTTTATGTTGATAATATAATATTCTTCAAAATTCTAAAAAAAAATACACAATTCGACAAAATAATTAAATATAAAATTATATAATAATGTAGCAAAGTCGATTTTTACGTTATTAGGGGAGCGGGGAATGTATAAAATTCAATATGTCAGAAAAATATTTATAGAACTGAAGGTGATTCTTTTTCGTTAGAATGGTCTTTTTGTAATGAATGAATGTCTTACACTAAGCAGACAGATGCATTATAAAAAGACTAAAATCAATCTACATCGAATAAAGAAAAACTATAAGGAGCAAGGAGCAAATAGATAATGAAAAAATTATTCAGTTTATTTATATTTTTATGTTTAGTATTAACTAATTTTGCAACTATTCAGGCCAATCAAGATACGATAGATACAGACTATGATGGTCCAATCTGTTGCGAAGAAGTTACAGAATATAGTAATCTTAAAGATTATTATGAATCAAATGAAATTAGTCTAGAATATGCATTTAAAAATTCAGATGTGAAATTTTCTAACATCGAAACAAATGGCGGAACATTAACTGATGTATCAGTAGATAATACATTAACTTTTGATTTTATAGCCGAATCTAAGGATTCAAGTGTTGAAATTAAGAGTGAATACAATGGTAATTTAATCCAAGATACGATATATTTTAGTGAATATGATGGGAAATATTTTACAAGTTGTGTTTCTGAAGAACAAGCAAAACGTGAAGTCTTATTCTATCAATTAGAAAATGGAATTATTTCAAAGAGTGAATATGAAGTAGCAAGTTATGCTTTACTTGCAGAAGGCATTACGAATGAATTCTATGTAGAATCTTATGAACAAGCAATAGCTCCCACTACTACAATGGATATTGTTTTACAATGGGAAGATGATTGGGGAACAAAACATACCCTCAATTATACTAAAGTTGAAGTAATTAAGAGAGTTTATTTTGGTGGTGTATTAGATTATCCATATTATGAAACCATAATGGATACCCTTTATAGCGATAAAAATGGTCATATCAGTTATACTATTGATAGTGTAACAGACGATTTGTATGGATATTATATCAAAGTATATGCAGCTTCAGTAAATACCAATGTTGTAGATAATAATAAAATGCAATACTACTATGAATCACCTATTGCGCATAATGTACCAACAGGATCAACTATATATTTCAATTACACTTTTGATATGACCACTGATTTAGGAAGAGCATTTCAATTATCTCAAGCTCTACATTATGCATCACAATATGTAAAATATTTAAACAATAATGTTAATATTGAAAATTGTACATTATGTTATGGAGATAAAGGAGCATATTATGATAGAAATTCTTGTATTTATATCAAAGCCATAAGCAATACTGGAAATTATCCTCAAGGTTATGCTGATTGGGATGTTGTAGGTCATGAATATGGTCACCACGTACAAGAGTGTTTTCCAGAAATAGCTCGTAATCCAGGCGGAACACATTATATTAATACAAATAATGCGGATTCGCAGTATGAAGCGGGATATTCTAAAAATATAGCAAAAGATAGAGGAATGAGATTATCTTGGGCGGAAGGATGGGCAACCTATTTTGGTCAAATGATGCAAAAACATTCTTCTTCTGAATTGCAAGGTATTCGATTTGTAAATGATGACCGTTATACTGCGGCTAATACGGTTAATCATAGTATGCTGACAAAAGGATATTATAGTCCTTTTGGAGAAACTGATGAAGTAGCAATTGCTCAAATTTTATATCAATTGGATGATGCAAGAAAAGAGGGCAATGATGTATTTGATTACAATAATAAGGTATTATGGAAACTAGTTCGGACAAATGAAACTAAAACGTTTAGTGATTTTTATCGCGCGTTATATAATTATGAAATCAATAAAGATGCTCTAAGTAGATTTTTAGCAGATTTTTATATCACACCAGGTTATGTGGAATGCACCACAGATGCTTCAAAGGATATTCTTCCTTCGTTTGAATGGGATACAGATAATGGAAGTAAATATTTTCCTTTTGATGAATATCAAATTCATATAGCAACAAGTCGTTTAGGTGAAATCTATGTTGGAACAACTACAGAAACAGAATTTACTATGCCTGTAGATGTTTGGAATCAGATTCTAGATTCGAATACTTCATTTTATTATATTACTGTCAGTGCTGCTGCAACACAATATATCAGTAGTGGTCCATATTATTCAGAAACATATGAGTTTATTGTTGATGATGAAAAACCACTAATTTATTTGGTAGAATCCGATTATAAAGTTGAAACACCAATGTTAGATGGCGCAATTACGAGTGCAGGTATGAAAGTTACATATACAGATGATAGTCTAATTGAAGAAGTTACATATGAATATACAAGATTTAATGGAAGATCTGAAAAATGGACAATACCAAGTGGATTTACTTTCTTTAGAAAAGGTGAGTATACAATTACCGTAACCGATATGGAGGGAAATACAAGTGTTGCTACATTCACCATCACAGATTATGATTTAGTAGTAGATCCAGAAGGTGCACAAACAGTAGGAACCGAAGTGACTTCAAATGGAGGAGCATATGGAGATCCAACTATGTCAGTAGGATACACAAGATGTATTTATCTAGGACCAACAGCACCAAGTCAATCAAGACTAGATTATACATTCACCTCATCAGATGAAACGATCGCCACAGTAAGTGCATATGGTACGATAGAAGCAAAGTCTGTAGGTAGAGTTGTCATTACCTGTGTAAACAATGATAAGCCAACACAAGTATCTAAGATTGTGATTACTGTTTTACCATAAAATGAGGAAAGAAGAATAGGGTATATATATCCTATTCTTTTATTATGGTTATCATTTGTTGATAAGAATCGACAATATTCCAAAAAATTATATATATAATTGACAAAAAAAGGAAAATAGGATATAATCAAAATGAGTTCGGGGGGAGCCAAATATAGTCAAAGATAGAAGTGGATGTAAAAAGCAAGAAGAAATTCTAAACTATTCATCACTCCTTCAAAACTCATAAGAAACACAAAATCATATGAAGAGGAGGAGAAAAAATATGAAGAGTGTAAAGAAAATCTTTGTTGCTTTTTTTGCATTGTTTTTAGGAATCATGCTAGTTAGTGCAACAACAAAAGCAAAGGCGTATTCCAAAGTGCCAAATTCTACACCATGGATTTTGACATTTGAAGACGGAACTGTTGTTAACATTAGAGAAGGGGAAACAGGCGGATTCAGTGTTTATTCCAATAGTTTTACTGTTACTTATTTTGATGCAACAGGTAAAACGGAAGGTGGATATCTCAATCTTTTTACAGAAACTAGACATATGGAAACTTATAAACCATATATTATTGATCAATATATTCAAAATGGTGAAACTATAACTGTTGAAAAGGGTGGAACTATGACATTGGTATATGAAATGCCATCTGATGAAGGTGATTGGACAACTAATGTATGGTACTCTTTCTATGTCAATCGTTCTATTATTGATACCAACCGTATTCAAACAAACCTTGTAGATGGAAAATATTATTACAATCATTCTATTTGGTTTGAAGATATAGATGACGAACGAATGCTTAATCCTAATATGGAATGGGAAGTTTATAATAAAACTACAGGAGAAATACAACCAGGATATTCATATTTTTATGTAGATAAAGCGGGAGAATATGAAGTAACTGTATATGATAAAGGAAGAGATGAAACTTTAACATATGAATTTGCCATTGACAAAGCTGATCCACTTATCTACTTAGTAGAAAGAGATTATTTAACAGAAACACCAATGGAAAATGGAGCCATCACAAGTGCAGGAATGGAAGTTATCTATGGCGATAACTATGAAGTCAAAGAAATGACTTATTTATATAAACCATTCAGTGGAAGATGGGAAACAGGAACAGTGAAGAGTGGGTTTATCTTCTACCGAAAAGGAGAATATACAATAACAGTAACTGATATGGCAGGAAATAGAAGTGTTGCAACATTTACCATCACAGATTATGATTTAGTAGTAGATCCAGAAGGTGCACAAACAGTAGGAACCGAAGTGACTTCAAATGGAGGAGCATATGGAGATCCAACTATGTCAGTAGGATACACAAGATGTATTTATCTAGGACCAACAGCACCGAGTCAATCAAGACTAGATTATACATTCACCTCATCAGATGAATCTATTGCAACAGTAAGTGTATTTGGAACAGTAGAAGCAAAAGGAGCAGGAACAGTAAAAATTACTTGTGTTCATAAGAAGACAGGTAAAGTGTCCAAGATTGTCATCACTGTTTTACCATAAACAATAGCTATTAGTATTGAATAAAACAAAAACCTACTTGTAATAACTATTCTTCAGGTAGGTTTTTTATTTGATTAATAAATTCATTTATTTAGAAAATATTTATTTTGTGTATTGAATAGGTTGAGATTTATATATAATCGTGCTATAATACATCTATTATAAAATGGTTATGTAATGAAAATAACCAAAAAGGAGAAAATAATGGAAGAAATGATTCAAATTAGCCATTTATCTAAAGCGTTTAAAGAGATAAAAGCAGTATCGGATTTGAGTTTTTCAGTACGAAAAGGAGAATTATTTGCCTTTCTCGGTGAAAATGGAGCTGGAAAAAGTACAACCATTTCCATTCTATGTGGTCAACTTTCCAAAGATCATGGACATATTCAAATCAATGGGACTGATTTAGATGAAAATTTAGATCAAATCAAACGGGATTTAGGCGTAGTTTTTCAAAATTCAGGATTAGATAAAGCACTAAATGTAACAGATAATTTAAAAAGTCGTGCAGCTTTATATGGCATTTATGGTGATGCTTTTGAAAAAAGACTGAAGGAACTTGCCACAGCACTAGATTTTATGGACTTATTGAAGCGACCTATTGGAAAACTATCAGGCGGTCAGCGTAGAAAAATAGATATTGCACGCGCATTATTCCATGAACCTAAAATTTTAATTTTAGATGAACCTACTACTGGACTTGATCCTCAAACTAGACAAACCCTATGGAGATTCATCACCAATTTGCGACAAAATAATCAACTAACGGTATTGCTAACCACACATTATATGGAAGAAGCAGCTGAGGCAGATTATGTAGTGATTTTGGAGCAAGGGCAAATTGTTGCTGAAGGAACGCCATTACAATTGAAAAATCAATATACAGGTGATAGTATAACGATATATCATATTTCTGAAGAACAAGTGCAATTGTTGGGTATACCTTATCAAGAAGTACGTGATGGGTATCGATTACTAGTAAAAGATACAAAACAAGCCACAGATCTCATTATTCAGTATCCTCATTTATTTATAGATTACGAAATTATCAAAGGAAAAATGGATGATGTTTTTCTTGCAGTAACAGGGAAGACATTACCGAAAGGAGAGATTCTATGAACACGTTGATGGCTTTAGTCAAACGCAATACCAAGTTATTCTTCAAAGATAAAGGAACCTTTTTTACTGCGCTTATTACCCCACTGATTTTACTTGTATTGTTTATCTCTTTTCTAGGTAATGTTTATAGAGATAGTTTCCGCTCTATTATTCCAGAAGGAATGGTAATTGAAAAACAGTGGATAGAAGGATTTGTAGGAGGATGGCTATTTTCATCTCTGCTTGCAACAAGTTGTGTAACGGTTGCGTTTTGTGCCAACATGATTATGGTTCAAGATAAAGTTACAGCTTCTAAAAATGATCTTACTATTGCACCAGTCAAATCATCTACACTTGCCCTTAGTTATTATATATCTAGTTGTTTTATTACGCTCATTATTTGTTATACTGTTTTTATCATAGGTATAATTTATTTAGCCATAGTAGGATGGTATTTGAGTATCGCTGATATTTTATTGACGATAATGGATATCTTTTTATTGGTTTTATTTGGTACTGCACTATCTTCTATTATCAATAGTTTCTTACAAACACAAGGGCAAATTGTTGCTGTAAGTACAGTCGTAAGTGCATTTTATGGTTTTATTTGTGGAGCCTATATGCCTATGTCACAGTTTTCAAAAGGTATCCAATCTTTTGTATCATTTTTACCAGGCACATATGGTACAGGACTTTTAAGAAATCATTTGATGGGTGGTGTGTTAGATGAAATGAGAGAACATCATATTCCAGAACAATTTATACAAGCGCTTCAAGATGGGTTTGATCAACACATTTATTGCCTAGGACATTCGGTGTCTATCATTTCTATGTATATGATTGTTGCTATTACAGTGTTAGTTTTCATTGGGATATATGTAGGATTAAATGTGTGGTTTCGAAAGAGAAAAATGAAATAAAAAAATAGGATTGTCAAAATGACAATCCTATTTTTTAAGTGTGAAAATGAACAAAATATTCAGTGAAAAAATGATTTAAAACTTATTGTTTTTTTACAAAATATCATAAAATAACGAAAAAATATGCATATTATAAAAAATAAGTTTCTTCTTTGACACGCAATAATTTTCGTGCTATAATGGCGATATGAAGGGAGGAGATCATATTATGAGTGTAAACAAGCTTACCATTGACCAAGAAAATACAATTAAAAAGTACGTAAATTCAAGTATATATGATATTCAAAAATTAAAAATGTATTTGAATATACATGATGAAGTAGGAGCAGATATATTTTCATATATTACAAAAGATGTAGATCAAGTATATCATCCATCCAAGAGATTGGTTAAAAATTATCGGTTACATAATGGTTTTGGTTTTCCTGTTGTCTCTATCGAAACTTTTATTAGACGGATTCCTTTTTATTTTTATGAACCAGATGTAAAATCTAAATATCATAGTGATTTAATGGATTTATTAGATAATTATAAAGAAGAAAAAATAATGACGTTAGATTATATAGTAGAACCGAATTATGAACCCTTATACTTCATATTAGAGGAATTATTTTATGAATATCAAATCCCAGTAGAGATGATTTTTAATTATGTAACTATTCAAACTGGCTCTATTCAACGATACGATATTTTTGAAAAATGGATTGCATATTTAAAACTAGCTCGTCAATTTGGAATTACAGATTATTGTCCTAAAAATATTTTATATGCATATAACTTAGCACTAGAAAAAGCGGGGAAGGATCCTATTTTATATCCAGTAGAACCCGTTGTTGGATTTCATCAATTTTTCATCAGGGCGGGATTGGAAATCCTCGTAGGTGGAGAATTTCCGGTTGATAATCATGGTGAAGTCGTGAAACGTTGGGTATTGGTTAGTGTAGAAAATGAAAAATATATCAAGACTTATCAAGAAATAGAAAAAGGTAGTTTACTTGTAGAATTGCATATTGGCATTGATAATCATACAAAAGTTTATTTAGCAAATCCATTTGAGGAACAAGAGAAAACAAAGACATATTGGTATCCGATTTATTTTGGTCCATCTGTGATGGAATTTGATCCTTCCGCTTTAAAAATATATAGAAAAGAAATGGGGGTAACCCAAGAGGATGTGGCTAACGCAGTAGGAGTACAACTGCGTACCTATCAAAATTGGGAAGCGGATAATGGCAGTAAACCCGATGGATATAGCCTTATTCGGATTATGAACTATTTAGATATAGAATCCGTTCAGTTTATCATTAAAAACGAGATTATCCAAGATGATGGTTTTGCCAAGTTTAAAAGCGGACTACCACTCAGTTCTTTTTTAAACAAGGATGAAAATGCGAAGGAAAGGAGGAACTAAGATTCATGCTAAATGCTATTGCTGTACATTGCCCTAGATGTGGCACTAAAGTTTGTGATACTGAAAGCAAAGATACACATATTCGATTAAAGTGTGCGAATTGTAGAAGGTTAGTTGATGTACTAATATATGAAGAAGGTCAGGTAAAAACAGCGATTATTGAATCTAGAAAAAAGAAGGCCTAAAATCATTTAGAAGTAAGGAAACAAAAATAAATCCATAAAGTGAGGGTTATAATAGAAATAGGAAAGAAGAATCAATCAAATACATGAAATAGCTATAAAAAACGAAAAGAGATGCCCACCAGCAGGTCAAAAGACCCTGAACATCCGGTTGATATAGTAAAATTTGTCGAATGAGTCATCAATAATGAATCATCATAACTATGAGCATGGCCTGACAAATATGCGATATTATTATGCATAGACTGATAATATCGCATGTTTGTCAGGTCTTTTTTTGTTGTCTATATAAATCATTTTATCAAACATCTCCTTGCTGAGGATGTCGACATAAGCAAAGGGATACATCAAAAGTTAACATTACTACTGGTAGAGTCAGTAGAAAAAACTTTTTATTGTATACCTATTTTTTGTCGTTCTCTCCAAAAAGATGCACTAGTCGGTATACGTTAAAAATGGGTGTACCGACTTTTTTTGTACCCTTTGCTTGCAAAAGAAAGAATGCCTAGAGGGCAAGAAAGGGTACATATGAAAACATTACATTATAACGGATTAGACAGAAATGGAAGAAAACAATACTTGGTAATCAATATGACAGAACAAGAGGCTATAGAATGGCTTGAATTTGGAATAGAAAATAATATGATTCTAGTAGATGAGGGATGGAGTTTGCAAAAGAAAGTACAAAAAATATTAGATGTGTACTATACAGAAGAATATAACCAAGATCGAAGGGAATTTTATCATCGGAATAGCTCTTATGACAAGATAGAAGATATGCAAAATGAGCAGATTCTTTCTCCTTTAGATGCTTTGATTGTAGAAGAAGAAAACAACATATATGATAAGGAGATAGAAACCTTTCTTCTAACACTTACTAGTAAACAAAGAACAAGGTTTGAAAAATATCTAAGGGGGGCGAAAATAGAAGAAATTGCTAAAGAAGAGGGAGTTCATCATAGCAGTATATCAGAAAGCATCAAACAAGTCCAAGATAAAATGAACAAAAAAATAAAAAAGTTTTAAAATATACCCCGCGAAATACCTCTTTTTTCGCAAGTATAGTGTAAGGGAGCTACCTATCTCTTCCCTTAACAAGAACAGGAGGTGAAAGCAATGAACATCAATATCATCGTAACACTAGTAGGACTATGTGCATCGATATCAAGCATCGTCTTTGCAACACTCGCATTCAAGAAAACAGAAAAAGAAAACCATAAGAAAGAAGGGAAGCACGAAGGATTGATTCTATCCGATATCGGATATATCAAAGCATGTGTAGATAGAGTAGAAAAGAACTTGAATAAAGTAGATGAAAGATACCGAGATGTAGTAGAAAGAATAGCCAATCTAGAAGGAAAAGTAACCAGTATAGAAAAAAGAGTACAAACTAAAGGAGGATAAAATGGAATATACAAGTATACCCATCATCGTATTACTATGTTATATAGTAGGAGAGATATACAAAAAAGGATGTAAGAAAGAAGAACACAAAAAATGGATTCCTTTACTTGTTACAGGAGTAGGAGGAATCTTAGGGATAGTCATATATATGACAAATAGGGAAATGATACCCTATGCAACAAATGGATGGATGGCGTTAGAGATAGGAATGATGAGTGGAGCCACATCCACTGGAACAAACCAGGTAATTAAACAAATATTCAAAAACAAAGGAGAAGAAAAAAATGAACAAATTTAAAAATAGGGATACACAGTATCCAAATAGAAAAGGACTTATCATCCAAAACATTGAATACGAAGATAATGGTGAAATATCCAAATTATTAGTGGATGTAGAACGTGAAGAAGGAGAAGTTTATCAAGAAGGTACACCACTAAACGCAGAAAACTTAAATACAATCATTCAAGAAATGATAGAAGAAGATAGAAATAATACACTAACTCATCAGGTCAAAAAAATGATAGAAGAAGATAGAAATAATACACTAGCTCATCAAGTCAAAGAAATGATAGAAGAGGAAAAAAATAAAACACTTCAATTTCTATGTACACCAGCACAGAAAATAAAACTAGATCAGTCCAAAATAGAAGTGCCAACAACCGCTTTTTTTGACTTTCAATTGCCACAACAAGGCTATTTTGGTACGACATTCTTATGGAGTGTAGTATCAGGTACAGGAATCACTATTCAAAATGGTGTAGCACTAGTCAATAGAACAGGAGTAGATCAAAGTGTTGTATTAAAGTTAACCCTAACCAATGAAGAAGTCAGTGAGAATATCACATTTACTATTCGCGTTCCTAAAAGGGTATATGCGATTGATTATGAAGATATCAGTCTAACTTTTCATATATTCCCAGATGGCTCAAGCGCTAGTATCGATAGTCAAACCATTGAAATCGCAGAAAACTCGGGTATATTATTAAGAAATGAATATTCAGATATATTTAATGTAAATGTGGATATATATGAAAACAATTTATTGAATATTACAGTGAGTTGTTTTGAATTTCCAGTAGATTGTGGCATCAGTACATTTGATTTTACAGTTAAAGTAGGAAATCAAGAAACAGGACAATATACGAAATTGATTCGTTGCAACGTTGAAATAATAGGATCTATTTATCCAGAAGACTAAAGAGGAGGAAAAGAAGAATGAAATTAGAAACACTAAAACAACAATTACAAGAACAAATCCAAGGAAAAACAAGAAAAGTAAAAAGAGTATCTACAACTCTCACCAAAGCCAAAGCAACTAGGTCACCTCTAACCATCATTGGTATTACCGGAAGTACAGGCAAATCAACCACAGCCTATATCCTCCATCAATATCTAAAACAACAAGGATATAAATCAGTACTATATAGTAGTATCTGTGTAGATTCACCCGCTTCCTATATCCAAAAAGAAGAAGCCTATGAAGTCGCAGTATCCTCAAAAGAAGCACTCTTAAGTATCATCGAAGAAACAGAAGCTTATGGAGCAGAGTATCTCGTACTAGAAATCAATGAAAGTACTATTGCTAAAGGTATCGTTAAAGATGTCCCATTTGATGTAAGAGTCCTTACCAACTTAAACCCAAAACATAACCTAGAAACCTATCCAGAAGAAGAATATGTCAACATCAAGAAATCCTTCTTCCAAGATATCGAAGATGAATGTATCTGTGTCTATGGACTACAAGATTATGATAAAGCATTATGGGAAGAACTCCTAAGTATCAATGATTATCCAAAGATGACTTGTAGTAGTAACTATATCGCAAATGTAAAAGGAGTAGAAACAAAAGATATCACCTGCCTATTACAAGACCTAGATAAAAAAGAAACAGGGATGAACTTTACAGTCAAAATCAAAGACCAAACCTATCAGTTTCATACCAAAGACCAAATCAAGTATCAAGTGATGAATCATCTCACCGCCCTCACAGTAATTCAAGCCCTAGATGTCTTCGATGAAGAAGCTTATCAGAATTGTATTGAAGATATCCATATTCCAGGTAGAGCAGTTGTCTATGAGGCAAATGGCAGAACCATTATCGTAGATTTACATCTACCAAAAATGTTAAGTGAATTGATCACAAAGAAGGAAAGAAAAGAGATTCAACAAATCAAAGTGGTGGTAGGATCGATTGGAACAGGATTTCAAACCTGGGAAGAAAGATTCAATAATGAAGAAGCGAAAAAGACAAGACAAAAGGTAAGACAGTATGCGATGGAACTCATCAAAGGAAAAGTAGAATATGTGTATCTAACAGAAAGTGATAATGCAAGTGATTCAGTATTAGATATATGTAAAGAACTCAAAGGATATCTAGGAGAAACACTAGCAGTTATTATTGAAGATAGAGAAGAAGCGATTAGACAAGCGATATTAGAATCCAAACGAGGAGATGCGATTCTGATATCAGGAAGAGGAAACAGAAGAATCCTCTGTAATACAGCTACCACAATGAAGTTAGTGAAAGATAGTGAAGTAGTAGAACAAGTGTTAAAAGAACTTGGGTGGTAGTATGGATCAAAGTAAAATCAATCAAACAGAACTGAGTTATAGTTGTGGGGCTGGTGCTGCAAGTGTAAATTTATACACAGGAAGGGTGCTATATGAGCATTTTGACGGAAGTATTGGTAAAGATAGTTATCAAATAGATTTATCACATCTTTATAATTCACATATGTTGCTTCCACCATATATTAGTACAAATATGGGAGACAAATGGAAATTGAATATCCAACAGTATCTATATCAAGAAGATGGTAAATATCTTTATATAGATGCATCAGGCAGAAGTCATTCTTTTGAAGCATATGCTCTTAATCAATATTACGATACGAGTGGATTAGGATTATTGTTATCTACTGAAAATGGTCAAACCATTATAACTGATAATTATAATAATCAGATGTATTTTAATAACTATCGATTAGAAAAAACAGTATCTGGGTATAATGCAAAAATCATCCAAAAGCTAATTTATGATGAAGAAGGCAAACTTAGAGAAGTATATGATGCTAGACAAACCAAGTATAAGTTTGTATTCAACTATACTTCAAACGATTTACTTAAATCTATATCCATAAGAGATAACAATATTGAAAAATCAAGATTCAATTTTTACTATAATGACTCCTATTTAAACAAAGTTACATATTCTATGAATAATGTAGTTATTAAAACTGTCTTATTTGACTATGAAATAAATAAACTATCACAAGCGGTGGAATTATCTGATAAGAGTACATTAAAATTTAAATATAATGGTAACAAGGTCATAGAGGTTATAAAGGGGATTGCCTCAGTTAATGAAGTGAAAATTTCTAAAAAAAATAATATATATGCTAGTGATGATATGATTTGTACTACTAATAATTATTTAGGCGAAAAGGAATATGCTACAGAGTATAGAATAGATCATACCACTCCTACAAATAATAATATAATTAGTCAAAATAAGATAGAATATCGAATTCATGAAACGACCAATAAAGTTTATATTACTATTGTAGAAAATGAATCTGGATTAAAAATGGTTTATTATTTTAATGATAATGGCTACATTACTTCCATTCTAGAAGCAAATAATGGTAATATTCTTGATTTAAGAACTTTAGAAAAAGATCCGGGACAATCAATGATTGAAGTAGGAACAGATATTGAAAGTATTAATACAAGAAACGCCTATTGTTTGTCAACCAATCAGACATTATCTACAGATGTAGACAATGAAATGGGTAATTCATTAGGAAAAATTAATGAATATTTAAAAAATAAATGTAAAAATTATAAAAATTTTGTCGTAACATTTTGGTTAAATGTAACCAAGACATTGTCTAATGATAGAATAAAATTAACCCTTAAGGAAAAAAAGAAAGATACTCAAGGTGCTACTAGTACTGTAACAATAGATAATTCTGCATTACATAGTTGGCAATTTGTTACAATTCCTATCAATATTCCGTATAAAGAAATCGGATATATAGAATTATCTTTTTTATCTAATAATAGTGATGAATTAGTTAAAATAGCCGATATGAGGATATGTTATAGTGTGTCATCAAAACTTTGTCTAACGGATAATGTGAATATGTGGGATGCAGTTGAAAATGTAAAAAAAGTTAAATATATATCTTCAACATATCCATATTTACAAGAAAGTTTAGATATTAATCAAGATTTATATTTAACTGAAAAAGATTTACAGAATATGTATTTTAGTAGATTTAAAACAATGGGCAATGATTCAACTAATCAAGATTATTTAATATCATTTAATGATGGCACTAAACAAAAGTTAGTAAGAGGGGTAACTTTATGTACCGACAAAAAAGAATTTGAAATGAATTTTGGTAGTGATGAATATGGTAATGGTACTAGAACTAATTTTTTCTTTGAACTTGTATCTCCTGATGAAAATTTATATAGTTATAATATAGTACATTTCATCAAGCAAAAAGAAATTTATGGTAAGAAATATGATTGCATTTGTCAAATTACTGAAACTAATAAATTTTTAAAAACTGATGAAAAAAATATAACAACAACTACAAAAATATATTCAGACTTTTTTGGTAATATATTGATGACACAAGATGAATATGGTGTTCAAACGATTTATACATATGATGAATATGGGATAGTAAATAAAAAAATTATTAGACATGATGAAATAGATGAGGAAATTATATCCGAGCGTATCACAAATTGCCAATTCACAAAGTTTAAAGATCAAGTCAGTGAAGTTACCAATTTTCATGACAATATTTATGGTGAGGTTGAAAGCATACAATATAAAGTAAGAGATGAAGACGATGAAACTTCATTAATTAAAAATAACAATTATGATAAATATACACATAGAATAAAATCATCAGAAACCAATTTAAACGGAAGAAATGATGTCATTTATTCAAATTGTGGAAGGATATTACAAATTTCACCTAAAAAATTTAATGATAATGATTTATATGCATATAAGTATGACTATAATAATTTTGGTGACGTATACAAATTTTCTCGATTATATCGCAATACTAATCATGAGATAGTAAACGATTTAATTGTTGAAAAAAGTATAAATAGATTAAATGGAACTACGAGTACTATATATTATAGGGATAATGATGCTGTAGATACCAAAAAAATCTATTTAGACAAATATGGGCGAACTATTCAAACAGAAGAAAATGGGGAAACTACCACTTTTGAAAGACAGTCTCTTTGGGAAAGTGCTGGTGCATCAGCGGTAACGAAAATGTATGACCCATTCGAAAAACAAACGCACTATTTTGATTATGATAGTTTTAATAATTTAAAAAATTATAGTATAAATAGAGATGGGAAAAAAACTTTTGAAATGTATGCTGAAAGCGATACAAAAAGAGTTTATCGATATACAGATTCACAATACCAACGTGGGTATTCTACTGATATAGAATACGATGAAAATATATTAATGGCACCGCGTGTGAAACATACATTAAATATAGAAAGTACAGATGCTAGTAAGTATTACATACATGAACAAACAGACTATGATTATGATAAACTCGGGAGGTTAAAGTGTAAAACACATAAAATACAAAATATATACTCTGATAAGACGTTTAAGGAGTTATCTGTTAAATTAAGTTATAAAAAAGGAACAAATTTAAAAGAAAAAATTGAGTATATGGTGGAAGATAATAAGGCACCTAATATAGATTATGTATTTGATTGTCAATATAATAATAGGGGTTTAATAGAAAAACAAATATCAAAAATTGAAAATACAAAAACCTTAGATAAATTGTACAAATATGATCAAGCCAATAGGTTAGTTCAAGAAAACGATAATATGAATAATACCACCATTCAATATAAGTATACTGATGATGGACTATTAGAATCAATTTTCGAAAAAAATAATAGGGATAATGCAACCAATACAAAAAAATTCAAATATGCAAAAGGGCAATTAAAGTCTATTTGTGAAGAAAGCAATAACAAAATGACGAACGAATATCTATTTGAGTATGATAAATTAGGTAATTGTACTCAAGGTTTAGGTGCTAAATATATATGGACAAGAGGAAGTTTGTTAAAAAATTATAGCGGAAATGGTAAAAACTTTAACTATGATTATAATAATTGTGGAATAAGATATAAAAAGGAAGATGTAAATGGTAAAACAATTACATATGTTTATGATGATAAAAAATTACTTGCAGAAATCCATAGCCCAGATATCGTATTAGAGTACATTTATGATGCAGAAGAAATCATTGGTTTCAATTATTATGGCGGTAACATACTTAGAAGAGAATACGTTTATATAAAAGACCAAACAGGTAATGTAATTTCAATAATCAATGATGGAGAAGAAGTAGGGAGATATGAATATGATTCATGGGGGAATTGTAAAGTCATTTTAGATAGGATAGGAATTGCAACAACCAATCCCATTAGATGGAAGTCACAATATTATGATAATGAAAGCAATCTGTATTATATCAATAATAGATATTATTCACCAGTGACGAAAGAATTTATAGCACCAGCTGATATAGAAACAACATTGGTTACATACCAAAATATTTATAGGTTAAATTTATATAGCCTAAATGTTGACAATCCAATAAACGTAATGTATTATAGTTATAATATTTCTGAAATTAATACATTACAATATGATCCACCTGAATTAACTTTTTGGCAAAGATTTAGTCAAAGTAAATCAGGGAAAATAACGGCTAGCATAGTATTTGTCGCTGCTCTTGCAGCGAGTATTGCAGTATGGATACGCCAAGGTAACTCGACTATACTTCAGTATTTGATTGCAGGAATAGCGAGTTCTTTATTGGTTGGTGGAATATATGCAGGTTGGCAGGTGCGAAAGCGCGGAGAATCATTTTTTAGTGGTTTTACTAATTATATTAATAATAATTGATCGCTTGTAGTAGCAATTGAATCCATACAAACTGTTATACAATGTGGCGTAAGTACTATTGCTTATGCAATTAAGACAAGGGCGATTAATAAGAGAAATGCAAAAATTGAACAAGCAAAAGCAACTGCAAAGAAAAATGTTGAGGCATATGCAAACAAGTTATTTTCTGAAGGTGACAAAGAGAAACCACGTGCAGTATCTGTTGCAGTAGATATTGAAACGGGAGATTCTTATCAAGGAAAATCTAAAGAGCGCCCAACAGATATCAATCAAGCCTTATTAGAACAGATGCCAGATGAAAGCCTTACAAAATGGACTGTTAACAATTGTGCTGAAATTAGTGCTGTAAATGAAGCTTTACAAAATGGGGCTAAAATGGAAAATTTAGTAGTTGCAACATTACAATTAGACTGGAAGACAGTCACATTTACCTCATTTTCCGCATGTTCAAATTGTCGAATTTCATTAAGGGGAGTATTATTTATCGTGACAGAAAGCAATCATACCATATAAAAAGAAAGGAATAATGATAATGGAAATAACAGGAAGAGCCCTTCATTTTTTAAGAAAATATGGATGGAGTGAAGAAAGAAATGTAGATATCAGTGAATATGTAAAACAACTAGAGAAAAATGGATATGAGGTATTTGATTGTGTAAAAGACTTTTTAAGAAGTTTTGGTGGATTATATTTGATGCCAAGTACAAATTGGTCAGAAGTATATAAAAAGGAAAATAAAGATGGAGCAGGATATGATTTAAGATCATGTTATGTCCACTTTGATGTATTATCAGTACAAGAAGCCTATTTTGAGAGTAGTTATTGTGAAAGATATGAAGCAAGGATAGGAGAAAAACTAGTACCAATCGGAGAGACAGAAAAAGGATATATATCACTGATGATGTCAGAGACGGGAAGAGTATTTGGCATATATGAAGGATATATGGGATTATATGGCAATAATTATGTAGAAGCGTTGGAAACAATATATTGGAATAGAGAACCCAAAGAAATCCCAGGAGTAAAAGAAATAGAAGATGCCATTCAATGGGATGCCAATCGTGATCATATATGTAACAATATAGAATGTAAGTTAACAAAGATTATGAAAAAGAAAATGCGGATCAAAAAAAATGGACAAATAAGGTTTTTTCCTTACGCCGTTTATGAAACAAATATTATTGAAATCACAATATATTTTATAAATGAGGCTCTTTTAGAAAAATGTAAGAAAAAAGGGATAATAGAGAAGACGAAAAAAGTGGCAACAAAATTATTGAATAAAAGCAAGTTATTAAAGAAAAAGAAATATTTTGATATATATCATGATGAAATTGAGGTTATTCTTGAATTAAGTGAGGATGGGAAACGTTTAAGTAATTATAGATGATGAAATACAAGTTATTCTTAAATTAAGTGAGGATGAAGAACATTTTTAGTACCATTAATTAGTAATCCTACTTTATTATATAGATTAAAGCATATACTCAATAAAAAGGAGTTATGCTTTTTTTACTATTATAATGTTTCTATCTTAAAATAACTGAAGAAAACATTTGTACACCTAGTTACCGTATTTATATTGAAGGAAAAGGATGGATTAAAGCAAGCGATATCGTTGAAAGTGATGAAGTATTATTATATAATAATACTAATGGTATCATTCAAAGAATTGAATTAGAAAAACTAGAACAACCAGAAGTAACCTATAATTTTAAAGTAGAAGATGATCACAATTATTTTGTAAGTGAAGAAAGTGTATTGGTTCATAATGATTGCAATGATTTTGAAAAATTGGATGCTAACAAATTAAAAAAAGATTATAAAATGTCTAGGGAAGAAATTCATAGATTTAAAAGCGATGTACTCGGTCAAGCGGATTTTCCTACAGGTAAGTATGGTAATAACCCTGATCTTATGGTACATAAGAAAACTGGACAATTAGGAATAAGGAGCGTTAAACTAGGAAATAAATTATCAGTATATCCACTAGATGGATTATATATACAAGATTTTTTATAGTGATAAGGAGATTAGATAAATGGATATAATGCTATTATGCGTTGATGCAAAAAAAAATGTAAAATATGATAAAAATTCATTCTATTTAGAAAAATGTAAAAGAGATTATAGGTATTGTGGCTTTAGAACAGATAATTTACATATGTTTAATCAAATAAGGGGAAAACTATTTGAAGTATATAGTAGAGAAGCTTATATGAAAGGTGATATAATGGTAGGCTCCATTGATATATTTGATAATGATATAGAAAATGAAGTACAGCCTAATTATGTAGTGCTAGATGAATTTGATGATTATTTTATCAATAGCATATCTAGAGTAAGCATAGTAGATGGAAAGGTATTTATCAACGAATCATCAGAAGTAGAACATTTTCCACACTATTCTAGTGTTAGATTTGTAAATAAAAATATGGAAAATAAATTTATACAACTACTCAAAGATATATTAGAATCATCAAATGTTAAAACTTGTGTATTGCTAATTAGTGAACAAGTAGATAGACCAGAAAAAATAGTTGGGCCCATAACATTGAATAAATTTATAGAAATGGTTAAAAACAATCAAATATATGAACACATTGAATATATTATATCTTTAAAAAATGAAAATGACAATTACTGGGATGGATAATTCAGATGTGTCTTATTCAAAAAATATGATATAGAAATTTTACTAGGAAAAAGCATAGACATTCTTCTATTTGGTCTATGCTTTTTTATATTATAATATCTATAAATTACATCAATGACAATTGATCCCAAACAATAGGTGTAGAAATGGCAATATTTATAGCATCCATCGGCGTATCACAATTATTCAAAAATTGTTATACGGACTGTTTTATTGCGGGGACAATGGTGTTGACATCTATAGGACTTGTAAAAATAGAAGATATCCAAGTAGGAGATGAAGTATGGGCCTATGATGAAGAAACAAAAGAAAAAGCGTTAAAGAAAGTCAAACAATTATTTAGAAAAGAAACAAAAGAATGGATGCACTTATTTATAGAAAACCCTATTTCTAAAGTAATTGAAGAAATTATTTGTACACCTAGTCATCGTATTTGTATTGAAGGAAAAGGATGGATTAAAGCAAGTAATATTATTGAAAGTGATGAAGTATTATTATATAATAATGCTAGTGGTATTGTTCAAAGGATTGAATTAGAAAAACTAGAACAACCAGAAGAAACCTATAACTTTGAAGTAGAAGATTATCACAATTATTTTGTAAGTGAAGAATGTGTATTGGTTCATAATGATTGTGAAGAAAGTTTATTGCAACAACGTGCTTTAGCAGCAAGGGATGAAAAAGTTACAGAGTTAAGAAGTACGCTTTCTAAAAAAGATTTAAGAAAAGTTGCAACAGTTGTTGGTGGATACAATAAAGCGACAAGTAAAATTGCAGTAGGTGTCAAATATTTTGATAGGTTGCCATATTGTGCAGAAACGCTAGTTGTTGAACAATTAGGTGGAATGGGGCAAATTCATAATATTGTTATGACAGCAGCTATACGACCATACAATTTAGCAATCGTTTCTGTATGTGAATACTGTCAATCAATATACTCTATATCAAATTTTATGATAGGTACTACTTTTAGATAAATGGGGTGATATGTAATGAAAGATTTATATCAATTAAATGAATATTGTATGGGGTTTACAAATGAAATGTTAGAAAGAAACTTTTTTGATAGAGTAAGAAATTTATCAAATGTAGAATTGGATTATTCATATTGTGATGATGAGCGTAGTGAATTGTTTTATCAAACCATAAAGAATAATTGCAGTATTACAAGTGTTTCAAATGATTATCTTAATAAAATACATAGAATTGATTGTGTTTCATTTGATGGAGAAAAAGACGATTTTGATATCCATTTTTATGATTCGGGTATGGTTTCAATGTTTCTTTATGATAAGCAATTTTTATTTATAGATGATATATGTAAATCGGATGTGCACGATACATATGGTTGCATTGTGTATGAGGGATATCTTCGGGATAAAACGCATAAGCAAATTTTACAAATATTTTTTGAATTATTTCAAATATTGTATGGTGCAAAAGAGATTGAATATGAAGAACATTTTGTTTCTAAAATAGGGTTTTATAGCAAATATAATTATACTGTAAAATTAAATAAGCCAAACTTTAAAAAAGAAAGAATTCAGTTTAAAAATATTCTTTTTCTAATTAATTAAGATTTAGTTAAAAAAAGGTTACAGATTGTAAAAATGCTGTAGCCTTTTTTGGATCAAAGAGATTATGGGACTATATATAATATATATGTGTGAAAGTATTGACATACTATTATTTCTCAAAAACTTTATCTCCAGAGTAATTAAAGAAATCATTAGTACACCTAGTCACCGTATTTATATTGAAGGAAAAGGATGGATTAAAGCAAGTAATATTATTGAAAGTGATGAAGTATTATTATATAATAATGTGAGTGGTATAGTTAAAAAAATTGAACTAGAAAAACTTGAACAGCCACAAATAACATACAATTTTGAAGTAGAAGATTATCACAATTATTTTGTAAGTGAAGAAAATGTATTGGTTCATAATGATTGCAATGATTTTAAACTATTAAATGATAATGAAATTAAAAGAAAATATGGTATGAATAGTGAAGAATTTCATAAGTTTAAAAAAGATATATTAAAACAAGCAAACTTTCCTAGAGATAAGTATGGTAATAATCCTAATCTTATGGTACATAAGAAAACGGGCCAATTAGGGGTAATTCCTGTCAAACCAGGCTCAAGGTTACCAACATACCCGCTAGATGGTTTATATATACAAGACTTTTTGTAATGATAAGGAGATCAGATAAATGGATATAATGCTATTATGTGTTTATGCAAAGAAAAATGTAAAATATGATAAAAACTCATTTTATTTAGAAAAATGTAAGAGAAACTATAAGTATCGTGGAACAGGTAATTTTCATATATTGAATCAAATGAGGGGGAAACTATTTGAAGTATATAGTAAAGAAGAGTATCTCAAAAATAGAGAACTTTTGGCTGGAACGTATGATATATTTGATAATGATTTAGAAAATGAAGAACAACCCAATTACGTCATATTAGATGAATTTGATGATTATTTCATTGATAGCATATCTAGGGTACAATTTATAGATAAAAAAATTTTTATTAATGAATCAGAGGAAATAGATTATTTTCCACAGTACTCAATCGTTAAATTTGTACGTGAAGATA
>JAMPDF010000002.1:58009-503548 GCA_023665755.1 Prevotella sp. | reverse complement strand
TTTCATCTCATCACCTTTTTTAGTATATGATACCATGTGCGTTTTTGTCCCTTTATATAAATATTTTAATCTATTGTATTCCTTATATTATAAGGAAATATCTAGGGCTTTATTCCTTTACATCTGCTCGTTTGGCCAAAAATCTTATTTTCTCTATTTCATTTTCTTTTCTAATTCATTGAAAAATTTCCGAAAGCAAGTGGAAACGCTTATATTTTTTTCCACTTCTTCAAGCGAGTAAAATTTTTGAAAGCACATTTCTGATTCACTGATTTGAATAAAATACCCTCTCATATGCCATATACGATGTGTAAACACATGCTTTTGTGGTGTCAATTCAAAAATACGCTTTATCCTTATTTCACTCAAAAAATCATAAACATTCACTTCTTCTAAGCTTCCTTCAATCACGATTGGTGCATATAAACCTTTTAAAAGGCCATCTTCTTTCTTTTCTAAATAGATTTTATTTGCTTTATTACAGAGAAAAAGACAAGTATATTCATTTTCAATTATTTTTACTTTTTTTGTTTTTACAGGATATTGGAATACACATGAATTATGATAACTTTGACACTCTTCATTTAGCGGGCACAACTCGCATTTTGCTACTTTAGGCATGCAGATAGTTGCTCCTAGTTCCATTAGCGCCTCATTCAGTTTACCAAACGAATCTACTTTCATCTTTTCCAGTTCTTTTTTATAATGAATCTTAGCATTAGAAGTGGCGATATCAATCGGATTCACTTCATACCTAGTCAGCACACGTAATATATTTCCATCAACAGAGGCATAAGGCAATCCGTATGCTCTAGATAAAATTGCCCCTGCAGTATATTCACCAATTCCTTTTAATTTTAATATTGCATTATATGAATTTGGAAATATTCCACCATAGTCTTTTACTATAGCAATGGCAGATTCTTTAAGATTTCTAGCCCTTGAATAATATCCTAATCCTTCCCAAAGTTTCATCAACTTTTCATCTGATACATTAGCCAAACTCTCAATATTTGGTAATTCTTTCAAGAAGCGCTCATAATATCCCTTTACGGTTTCCATTCGTGTTTGTTGCGCCATAATTTCGCTAATCCAAATTCGATATGGGTCAGTAATTCCTCTACCAGGAAGTTTTCTTTGATTTGCATCATACCAAGCAAACAGTTTTTCTATATTTATCTTCATTTTATTCTTCCTAATATCTTCTGATATATACTAATCATACGTTTTTCTTCTATTATTTTATCCATATCTGAAATTTTTACCCAGCAAATAGATGAGTTTTCATCTTCTTTTATCCGAATATCGTCATCATCACTAGCTTCAAATAAATACGAAACATTTAAATGCAAATGATCGGAAATTCTTTTTCCTTTTTTGAAATGACGATCGACATGAATCACTTCAATCGATGCTATTCCACAATATTTCAATTGAAATCGATTAAGACCAGATTCTTCCATCAATTCTTTTCTTGCAACATATTCTAAATCAAAGTCGCCATCAGCATGACCACCAAGCCACCCATAGGATTGATAAATCAAGTGATAAGCTAATAGTACTTTGTCTGCTGTCTGGTTAACAACCAAGGCAGAAGAAGTAAAATGTGCTGGCAATGAGCTACGCAAAAAAGCTTTCTTGCCATAATGTTCTAAATAATCTATGATCAATTCCTTATCCGCTACTTCTTCCTCATTTTGTGGCGTATATTCTAGTAGTTCTTTATATGTTTCTTGAAATTTTTTCATTTATACTCCTATATTTTAATAAGCAAATTTTTCCTTATTTAAATTATCATTTACTGGGTCTAACCAGTTTTATATAAGATAAAGTAGTCATATCGCACTTCATGTGTTACTATTATCTACATATTCCTTTTCCATTTGAAATAAGCAAATCTCTTTATATTCATTGTACCATAATTGTGATTTTTTTTCAATCAATTGAAAAAAATAACTAAGCATTGCTTAGTTATTTTCATTTTTATTTCAAAAATATTATTAACTTACTCATTAGTCCCATCGCGAGAAAGAATTGCTATTGTTTCCACATTAGATGTCATTGGAAACATATCCACAGGCTGCAATTGACCAATTCTATATCCTTTTTCGCGCATATATTTCAAATCTCTAGCAAGCGTAGCAGGATCGCAAGAAACATAAATCATTTTTGGTATCCCCATTTCACTAATGGTGTCTAGTAATATTTGATCACAACCTTTTCTAGGCGGATCTACTACAATAGCATCTATTTTCTTATGTTGTTTATGCCAATCTACAATCTGTTTCTCTGCTTTATTGCAAATAAAATGAATATTTCGAATTCGATTATTCTTAGCATTTTGTTTGGCATTTTGAATTGCTTCTTCAACGATTTCAACTGCATATACTTCTTTGACATGTTTTGCTGCAATAAGTCCTATGGTACCAATTCCACAATATGCATCTATCAAAGTATCAGTTGGTTTTAATTCTCCTAATTCAATTGCTTTTTGATAAAGTTTTTCAGTTTGAGTGGGATTTACTTGATAGAATGACTTAGGTCCAATTCGAAAGATTAAACCACAGAGTTCATCTTGAATGGTATCTTCACCATAAATGGTTAAACATGTTTCCCCTAAAATGGTATTCCCTTTTTGTGCATTTACATTTATAATAACGGAAGAAATAATTGGATATCTTTTGATGAGTTTTGCTATAAATTCCTCTTGAAAAGGCAAGTTTGGGCCAGTCATTACTAAAACAACCATCGCTTTTGTTATATTCGAATTTGTCCGAACAAGTACATGACGGATGAGACCATTGCCATTTTCTTCGTTATATCCTTGAATCTTAAATTCATTACACAAATTTCTTGTAAAGTGAATTATCTCAGATGAAATATCAGATTGAATGTAGCAATTTTCAAAGGGAATCACTTCATGCGAATCTCGTCTAAAGAAACCACATATAGTCTTATATCCTTTCTTTCGAAAAGGGACTTGCACCTTATTACGATATTTTATAGGGTTATCCATTCCTATAACAGGACGAACTATTGCATTATCAATTCCACCAATTTTTCTTAACGTATCAATGACCATTTTTTGCTTAAATCTTAATTGTAGAGAATAGTTCATATGCATAATATTGCATCCACCACAAAAACCAGCATGTGGACAATATGGATCTATCCGATCAGTATGAGCAGTTTCTTTAAATAGTTTCAATAGTTTCGCGTACCCATAATGCTTAGATACTTTTACAATTTCTACAATCCCTTTTTCATGTGGTAAAAAATCATTGACGAAAAGAGGAAAATTTTCTATTACTCTATCTTCTTTCTTCCCTGTTATTCTGCAAACGCCTTGCCCTTCATGATTTAATGTATCACATTCAACAGTAAATTTTATGCCTGGTTTAATTTCTTTTAATTCTACTTCATTTTCCATAATTACTCCTATTGTGTATAGCAAGTCCTCCAGTTGAAGTCTCGCGATATTTTGCGTGCAGATCTGTTCCGGTTTCTTTCATTACCTGAATCACACTATCTAAAGTGATATTATGTGCTGCCCCAGCAATTTTCACATATGCTGCTACATTATATGCTTGCATAGCCGCCACCGCATTTCGTTCAATGCACGGAATTTGAACAAGACCATCTACTGGATCACAAGTCATTCCCAAATGGTGTTCTAAAGCCACTTCAGCCGCATATTCAATATCATTATTTTTACCACCTTGTAGATAAGTAAGCGCAGCTGCAGCCATCGAACACGCTACACCAATTTCACCCTGACAGCCTACTTCAGCACCAGAAATGGATGCATTGGTTTTGACAATATTTCCAATTAATCCTGCTATCATAAGCGCTTCAATTAAGACTTGATCATCTAAATTGTATTCTGTTTGATAGCTAAACAATACGGCTGGCAATACTGCACACGATCCACAAGTTGGCGCAGTCACAACTAGATGACCAGATGCATTTTCTTCACTTGAAGCAAGAGCATAGGCATAAACTAAATTTTCTTTAGATGGCCGTTTCAAATATTGATGATAAAAATCTTTCGCTCTCTTTTGAATATGCAAGCTGCCCGGCAAATATCCCTCTTGAAATAGCCCATGTTGCAAAGTCTTTTTCATTTGTGCTAATACTTTAGATAGTTCATATACAAGTGTCTCATTCTCAAACTGTTGCACATATTGCACAAAATCAATTCGATGGTAACTACAATAATTTAATATTTCGTTCATTGTTTGGTGGGGATAAATATCCGCCACTGATGTATTTCTAGCCTCATTTTCCTCTTTAAGACTTCCGCCCCCTACACTAAATACGATCCATTCATCTATTTTTTCATCTTGTTCATAGGCTACAAATTTCATTGCATTGGGGTGATAGGCAAATGTAGTCGTATAGTCAAATAAAACCTGAATCGTTTTCTTTTCTTCCGCAAAAGTCTTTCGAATAATGTAGTCAGTTAAATGCCCTTTTCCAGTAAGTGCTAAAGAACCATACAAAACACAACAAAATCGTGTTGCGTGAGAATGTTGCTGCAAAAAGCGTTTTGAAGCAATCGCAGGTCCCATTGTATGTGAACTTGATGGGCCGTATCCTATTTTATATATTTCAAGAATAGATTCCATACATTATGCTGTTTCTTTTGTTTCTGCCGCTTGTTCTTCTGACCATATTTGTGCTACTCTAGTGGATGCCGCTGCAGCAATCGCTCCTACAATATCATCTAAAAAAGTATGACACGCTTTTTTTCCTGATTTGCCCGCTTCATTCAATTGAGCTACAATACCTGGTTTATTGACATCAATATCTCCAAAGTTCGTTTGACCAATAGCACCATACAATCTAGCAATATCTAATCCAAAAATCTCATCCACACCAAATACGCCCAAATCATTTTCCATAATGGTCTGAATTGGCCCACGAAAAGCCTTTTCTTCTGTCAATCTGTCAATCTCTGCTCCTAATTGCACTAGATGAAAAATATCTCTTAAAGAAAGAATCTTTTCCACACTTTCTATACAGTCTTCCATTTTGATGTCTTTATTATAACGATATTGTTGCTGATAGGCAATGACTGCGATATCCTGAATCGTTACACCACGTTCTAATAATTTTTCTGTATTGATACGTTGCATTTCTTCTCTCGAATAATATAATTTTTGTTCCATTGTTTATCCCCTTTTTTATAAATATTTACGAAGTGCACCATTTGCAAAATCTTTAGCTTGCATCACTTTTTTGCCAACCGGTTGAACTACTAGCAACTCTAATACGGTTTGCTCACCACATGCTACAAAAACACGATTTTTTTCTTTCACATAAATTGTTCCAGGTGCGAGTTGGTGTTTTTCGTCAATGACACGAGATTCATATATTTTAAGTGGTTCGCCTTTTATCAACATATATGCAATAGGATTAGGATTATAGGCCCTAATATGATCGAACACTCTTTTAGCATCCTGAGTAAAATCAAGTTGCTCTTCTTCTTTGGTAATATTATATGCAAAAGTAGCAAGTGCCGCATTTTGAGCAATTGGAGTAATTGTATGATGACAAAGTCTCTCAATTGTTTCTAGTAATAAATCTCTTCCCAAATAAGATAGTTTTTCAAACATAGTGCCACAATTATCTTCATCTAAAATATCAATCTCTCTTTGCGCAAGAATGTCACCCGCATCCATTTCTTTTTCCATATACATAATCGTTACACCTGTCTTTTTTTGACCATCCTTAATGGCTTGATGAATTGGTGCACCTCCTCGGTATAGTGGCAAAAGCGATGCGTGAACATTGATGGAGCGATACTTGGGACTATTCAACAATTTCATCCCTACTAGTTGACCATAGGCAGCTGTCACAATCAAGTCAGGGGCAAGTGCCATAATTTCATCATAGTCTTTGCGAATTTTTTCGGGTTGAAAAACAGGTATATGATGTTCTAACGCACAAATTTTGACTGGAGACATCACTATTTCTTGTTTTCTACCCACACGTTTATCTGGTTGAGTCACCACGCCAATGACCTCATATTTTTGAATTAAAGCCTCTAAGATAGGCACACCAAATGCAGGTGTTCCCATAAATACTATTTTTAGCATATTTCACCTCTATACATATTTAGGATATTTATCTACAATGATTGTTGTAGATGTTGATTGATATTTTTTATAGATTTTTTTATAAATCTCACTAATCTCATTTATACGATGTTTCACAATAATTTGAACACCTTGAAACTGATAATTGTAAGTTGGACCTAATACAAAAATTTTATTGCCTAATTGCCGTTGTAAATCCATTTTTATCTGATTTGCCTCTTTAAACATTTCTTCATACTTAGTTTTTACAATAATACGATTAATATAATAATAAGGTTCATTGCGAAGTACTTTTCGAGTTTGTAATTCATTTTTTACGAAACCATAATAATCTGATGTCAAAAAATCGATTAAAAAATCATCTTTTTCACTATTATAAGTCTGTATGATTAATCGAGATATTCCATCCTTACTCAGTCGATTCTTAAGTTGAACAAGCATTTGATAAGCCTTTTCACTTGCATCAAAACTAGCCATTCTAGAAGTCGCATCCAAATTCAATACACCAATTAACGTTAAAGCAGACGATTCAATACTTTTAGCATAATTAGGTGTAGTAATCAAAATGTCTAAATTACCTTCTTCTATTTCTCCCATAATAGAATAATATTGTTGATAATTCGTTTCTGATAAAACTGTCACTTTGGCGGTTGGAAACTGCTTTTTTATTTGTTCATCAATTTGTTCAATTCCCATTCCACCCATTTGCCATTCATTAGAACTACA
Organism: Prevotella sp.; assembly: GCA_023665755.1. Lineage (GTDB taxonomy): Bacteria > Bacillota_I > Bacilli_A > ML615J-28 > CAG-313 > CAG-313. The sequence continues at coordinate 496,721 of JAMPDF010000002.1, read as the reverse complement.
GGTAGGACAAGATGTCATTTCTAGCTTTTTGGAGCAACTTGGACAAATCAATAGATTTCTTTTTTTATGATATTGTAAACTGATATTACATTTGGAACATTTTAAAATCTCACCACAGCTTCTGCACATTACAAATGAACTATAATGTTTATTTCCTACAACTAGCATAGAGACTTGATGATGTTCTATATTATATTTTAATAGATGATATAATCTAGTAGATATCGGCTCCTGATGAGCCATTCTCAGTTCTTGTTTCATATCTATCACTTCAATATCTATTGAGTCAACCATTTGATGATCTTGAATAATATGATAATATTGTTTCAATCCATACGTATAATCTAGTATATTAGGCGAAAAAGAAGAGAAAATGAGTTTCGCATCAATCAATCTAGCATATTGCTCCATAACCAATTTTAAATTATATCGTGGACTTTGGTCATTATAATAATTATCACTTTCAATATCTAGCAAAATAAATATCCCTACATTTTGAAATGGATAAAGTGCCCCTGTTGCGGTTGTTACAATTACGCTATATTCATCATGTAATATTTCATTATAAATATCTAGTCGCTCTCCATCTGATAAATCAGAATTGATAACAGCTACGCTAAGTCCTGTTTTTTGGCGAATCAAACTCGATACTCTATAGCTATTTAGAATTTCTGGTGTCAAAATCACAACATTCTTTTTTTCAATTTGAAACCTATGAATGGTTTGATATATGAAATTAAATAATTGATCTTCACTACTTGGCACAAATAAAATAGGCTTATCCTCTTCTTCTAATTGTGCAAGAACTTCTTGAACCAAAGAATCTTTCGAATTTCGAACTCTTTTTTCTATCGGAATCTGCCTTACCTTTACCCTTGATGCCTTTTCTTGAATTTTGTTCAAAAAACCTTTTTTGTATAAACTATCTATACAATAACTACTCACCGCACATTTTTCCATCCATTCATCCTTGGTCATAGCCGCCTCATCTTTGGCAAAAGATAAAAATTCTTTTTGAGCTTCACTCCTCAAGTTTGACATTTCGTAATCTAAAACAGCCTGATTCACAACATATTTGTGAATCATTTTATGATTCGCCTTAGGTATCGCATCATAACCTAATTTTATATTCCCTTTTTTGATTTCTTTTGCTATAATTGTATCATATGCAGATAATTTCGATGTATAGGGAATGGTTTCTTTTTCTACAAATAACTTTGCCAAAGTAGCATCTACAGCCATATAATTTTGAATTGTCAAATATTTATTTGTTTTGAGAACCATTGCTTTCGGAATCATCAAATTCAAAATACGAATCAATGGACATACAGCATCATCTTTGATTTTCTTAGCAAGCTCAATTTGAATAGAAGTTATCAAAGGATAATAATCGACTACTTCACAAACAGATTTCATTTCTCCAGTGTATGTCATATTTTCTTGAATATCTAAAATGTATCCCATAACTATACGATTAGCATCACCAAAAGGAACTTTTACACGTGAACCGATTTGTGCATAAGAAGACATTTCATCAGGCAACAAATACGTATATTCTTGATCAACTTGACTACTAGACACATTGATAACCACTTGTACTACCATCAAAATCCTCCTTTGTTCGTTTTATATATTATACCATATTTTCTATAAATCTATCAATTTAAGGCTTTAAATCAAAAAAAGGTTCAAAAAGAATAACTTTTTGAACCTTCTATTTTATTTTTTTACATCATATAAAGGAGCCATATAATCTTCTTCAATATGTACATCTTCTTCATCGACTAGACCAGTACCAGCAGGAATTAATCCGCCAATAATGATATTCTCTTTTAATCCTTCAAGTTTATCAATCTTACCACGAATAGCCGCTTCTGTTAAAACACGAGTGGTTTCTTGGAACGATGCTGCAGATAAGAATGAATCCGCTTTTAAGGATGCTCTTGTGATACCCAAAATAACTGGTTTAACAACAGGAATTCTTCTTCCATTATCGTAACATTCTTTAATGATACGATACACTTCTGGTTTTGAAATAAATGTACCAGGAAGTAATTCCGTATCGCCCTCATCAATGACAACTACTTTTTGAAGCATTTGCTTAACAATGATTTCTACGTGCTTATCAGAAATAGCAACACCAGTTGAACGATATACTTTTTGTACTTCTTTTAAAATATATTGAACAACCTTTTCTACTGGCGCAACACGCAAGAGTTCTTTTGGATGAATTAGACCTTCGGATAATAAATCACCTGCTTGAACTGCTTCACCAACTTCAACAATTGATTTCTTTCCTGCATCTGTCAAATATGTTTTACTATTTCCTTCAATAGGGCTTTCTACTGTAATTTCAGTTCGATTATCCCCTCTCACATTGACATTTGATACAACACCTTTAATTTCAGAAATAATACCTTTCCCTTTTGGTTCACGAGCTTCAAACAATTCTTGAATACGTGGTAAACCTTGTGTAATATCATCACCACTAGTTGCAACACCACCACTATGGAATGTACGCATAGTTAATTGTGTACCAGGCTCACCAATAGATTGAGCTGCTACAATACCAACAACTTCACCACGTTCTACAATTCCTGTAGTAGATAAGTCAGAGCCATAGCATTTGATACAAACACCGGTTTTGGCATCACATGTTAGTAATGTTCTTACAGATACTTCTTCTACCTTTGCATCTACAATACGCTGTGCTATTGCTTCAGTAATGAATTCTCCCTTATCCACAAGTACTGTTTTCTTACCATCAACACGTGCTACTACTGGTTTCGCCGCAAAACGACCTATAATACGATCTTTTAGATTAACACAAATGTTTTTATCTGAATAACCATTTGGTGTTTTGTCTGGATCTTTATTGTACAATGTTTTTACAACCATACCCTTATCAGTACCACAATCATCACATGTAATAGTAATATCTTGAGATACGTCAACAAGACGTCTTGTTAAATATCCAGATTCAGCAGTCTTTAAGGCAGTATCAGTAGAACCTTTACGAGCACCATGAGTAGAAATAAAGAACTCGGACATAGACATACCTTCAATAAAGCATCCCTTTACTGGTATTTCCATGGATTCACCATTTGGTTTAGCCATCAATCCACGCATACCAGCAAGTTGCGTAAAGTTACTTGAACTACCACGAGCACCAGAATCGGCCATCATAAAGATATGATTCTTTGTCGCATCGACTTGCATCTTTTTCTTAATGGATGCTTCAATATCTTTAGTTGCAGTATTCCAAACTTCAATTACCATACGAGATTTTTCAGCACGAAGCATTGTACCACGGCGATACATTTGATTGTATTTTTTAACAACCTCTTCTGCCTTAGCAATAATTTCGCGTTTTTCCTCAGCAACTACAACATCGAATGCAGAAACAGTAATTCCAGCAATCGTAGAATACTTAAATCCCAAGTCTTTCATTTTATCTAGTGTTTTAGATGTTTCTGCTAGTTTAGATTGTCTAAATACCTCACTGATACTCATACTGAGCATTCCTTTTTTAAACGGAGAAACAAGTGGAGCATTTTTAATAATCTCTTTGTAATTTTCACCTTTCTTCACAAAATAGCGTAGAGGTGTACCTTCAGCTAAATTCTTTCTTTCTGGCTCATTGACATAGACAAAATTTTCAGGGAAAACTTGATTAAAAATCATTTTTCCGTATGTTGTAATTAAATATTGATTCTTTAATTCATCGTTTAGTTTTACCTTTGCTTCATAATCAGGATCTTTTGGATCTAAATGAACAAAAGGTTTCGCAATGGCTTTACCAGGAATAACAAAACGAGTGTGAAAGTCAATATCACCTTTTTCATAGGCATGAATAACTTCTTCTTCACATGAAAAAGCTTTTCCTTCTCTACCAGGCACAAAGAAGCGACCCACACTAGGAGCAATACCTGCTTCAACATCTTTCTTCAGTGCCATAATATCTCGATATGTCAACTCATCATTGACAATAATTTGATTGTTAAATTCAATTTCACAAGTCAAATAGGCTAAATATACATCTTCAAATGTTTTATATTCACGGTCAATTTGTGAACGTTCAATAGACAAATAATAGTTTCCTAAAATCATATCTTGTGAAGGTGTAACAACAGGTTTTCCATCTTTTGGAGCCAAAATATTTTTGGAAGCTAACATCAATAGTCTTGCTTCAGCCTGTGCTTCTTCTGATAAAGGAACATGGACCGGCATTTGGTCACCATCGAAGTCAGCGTTAAATGCGGTTGTTACAAGTGGATGTAATCGAATTGCCTTTCCCTCTACCAATTTAGGTTCAAATGCTTGAATTGACAAGCGATGCAAAGTAGGTGCACGATTTAATAATACAGGATGTTCTACAACAACTTTCTCTAATGCCTCCATAGCCTCAGGTGCACCACGTTCAATTAATTCTTTAGCACGCTTTACACCCGCTTTATCTTTAGAAATCGGCATCTGAAGAACACCCTCTGCAGTAGTAAGTGCCATTTCATTTTGCTCTTTTTGACGCAAGTAATTGATGATAAATGGTTTGAATAAAATCAATGCCATTTCTCGAGGAATACCCGCTTGATACATTTTTAAATCTGGTCCAATAACAATAACCGAACGACCTGAATAGTCTACACGTTTTCCCAATAGATTTTGACGAAAACGTCCTTGTTTACCTCTTAGAATATCCGATAAAGATTTAAGCGGTCTATTTTTATCTACTGCAGCTTTATTCTTACGTTTGGAGTTATCAATTAAAGAATCAACTGCTTCTTGGAGCATTCTTTTTTCATTTTTGATAATCATCTCTGGAGAACGTATTTCAATTTGCTTTCGTAAACGATTATTTCTCGAAATGATTCTACGATACAAATCATTTAAGTCAGTAGTAGCAAAACGACCACCATCTAGTTGTACCATTGGTCTTAAATCAGGTGGAATAACAGGAACTACATCCATAACCATCCATTCTGGTTTATTACTAGAATGATAGAATGCTTCTACAATTTCAAGACGTTTGATTAACTTTTCTCTTCTTTGCTTAGTTGCTACTTTCAATTCAGCACGAATTTCATCCACGATTTCCTTTAAGTCTAAACTTTGCAATAAGAATTTGATTGCCTCAGCACCAGTTTTTACCTTATATTTACCGAAATACATCCGGCTATATCTACTATGTTCTTGTTGCGTGATAATGCGACCTGGAAAAATATCCTCAATTGTATCGTCTAACACTTCCGTAATGATATACGATGACAATGCTGCAATTTCTAACACATCTTTTGCTTTCATATCTAATAAAATGGCAATTTTGCTTGGTGTATTGCGCAAATACCAAATATGAACAACAGGCGCTGCTAATGCAATGTATCCCATTCTTTCACGGCGGACTTTGCTTTCGGTTAATTCAACGCCACACTTTTCGCAGACTTTACGCTCACCTGTATTTTTGCGAGACTTACCACATGCACACTGATAGTCTTTTGTAGGTCCAAAAATAACCTCACAGTATAACCCATCCTTTTCTGGTTTCAAGGTACGATAGTTGATTGTCTCTGATTTTTTCACTTCACCTTTTAAAATACATTCCACCTTTTCACCAGATTCATTAATGTATGTAACACGATCTTTGTGAAGTGGATCATATGTAAAATCTTTTCCTTGTAACTCAGGATTAGCCCAAGAAATGATTTCTTCAGGTGATGCAATCCCTATTTGTAAATATTTATATTTTCTTTTCAAATTTGTCACCTCTTATATTATAAGCCTCGTTTACTTGCTTGCGCTTCAGCAAATTCACCTACGAGACTCTTATTGGCAACATCGACACCGTCGTTGTCAACAAGTTTAACACTCAATCCTAATCCTTGTAGTTCTTTAATCAATGCACGGAATGCTTCTGGAATACCAGGATTTGGGAGTGGTTCGCCATCAACAATGGCTTTATATACTTTATTACGGCCAATAATATCATCTGATTTAATGGTCATCATTTCTTGTAGTGTATGTGCAGCTCCATAAGCTTCTAATGCCCAAACTTCCATTTCACCAAAACGTTGACCACCATTTTGAGCTTTACCTCCCATTGGTTGTTGCGTAACAAGTGTATATGGTCCTTCACTTCTTGCATGAAGTTTATCATCAACCATGTGTGCAAGTTTGATCATATACATAACACCAACGGATATTTTATTATCAAATTGACGTCCTGTACGTCCATCATATAAGTACGTTTTTCCATTTTCATCAATAATCGCTCTTGCGTTGGCTGGATTCTCTTTGGCCATTTCTTCATCTTTTTGTCGTGCCTCGTTCATAATGTCTACTACATCTTGATGAGTCAATCCATCAAATACTGGTGTAGCTACATGAACACCTAATTTCTTCGCTGCCATACCTAAATGAATTTCCAATACTTGACCAATATTCATACGAGATGGAACACCTTGTGGATTAAGCATAATATCAATAGGCGTACCATCTGACATGAATGGCATATCTTCAATAGGCAAAATATTAGAAATAACACCTTTATTACCATGACGTCCAGACATTTTGTCTCCCTCAGAAATCTTACGTTTTTGTACAATATATACACGTACAACTTCATTTACATTTGGTGGTAATTCTGCACCATTCTTCCGATTGAATCGTTCTATTCGATGTACAATACCACTTCCACCATGAGGAACTTTCAGAGAAGTTACACGCACATCTTTTGAATTATCAGAAAATAATGCTTGTGATAGTCTTTCTTCTGGAGTTGGTTCAGTAATTCCTTTTGGTGTTACCTTACCTACAAGGGTATCTCCTTCTTTTACTTCTGCACCCAAACGAATAATACCATTTTCATCTAGTTGAGCAATGGAATCTTTACTTTCGCCATCAAGATCTCGTGTAATTTCTTCTTTACCTAATTTGGTATCTCTTACTTCACATGTATATTCCTCAATATGAATTGAAGTATAGACATCTTCTTGTACCAAACGTTCACTCATAATAACGGCATCTTCGAAATTGTATCCGTTCCATGTCATAAATGCAATAACCACATTTCTTCCTAAAGCAAGTTCCCCTTGTTCCATAGAAGAACCATCCGCAAGAACATCTCCTGCTTTTACCTTTTCTCCTGGTACAACAATTGGTCTTTGATTAACACAAGTAGAATGATTAGAACGCTCATATTTGTTCATTTCATAAGTATGTTTAGTTCCCTTGGCATCACGAACAATGATATTTAAACCATCTACATATTCAACAACTCCATCGCAATCAGCACAAATTGCAACACCTGAGTCTTTCGCCGCCTTATATTCAATACCAGTTCCAACAAATGGTGCTTCTGGTTTTAAAAGTGGAATAGCTTGGCGCTGCATATTGGCACCCATCAATGCACGAGTTGTATCATCGTGTTCTAGGAATGGAATACATGCTGTTGAAATAGCAACAACTTGTTTTGGTGATACGTCAACCAAATCTACATTCATTTTATCTGTTTCAATAAATTCACCATATTGACGAGCAATAACTTTATCATCTAAAATAATCAATTCGCCTGTTTTTGGGTCATGGCCCATATTTACGTTTGCTTCCGCAATAATGAATTCTTCTTCTTTATCGGCAGTAAAATATTTTACCTCATCAGTAATCACTGCTCGTTTGTGTTCTTTATCTTTTTGAACCACTAAATAAGGAGTTTCAATAAATCCAAATTCATTGGCTCTAGCGTAAGAAGCCAATGAGTTAATTAAACCGATATTTTGACCTTCGGGTGTTTCTACTGGACAAATTCTTCCATAATGCGAAGAATGAACGTCACGCACTTCAAAACCAGCACGATCACGAGAAATACCACCTTGACCAAGTGCTGATAAACGTCTCTTATGGGTAAGTTCAGACAATGGGTTGATTTGATCCATAAATTGTGACAACTGGCTACTACCAAAGAACTCTCTAAAAGTAGATGTAAGTGGTTTGATATTGACTAAGTTTTGAGCAGATACACTTTTTGCTTCTCCAGAAGTCGACATCTTGTCTCTTACACTCTTCTCAACCTTCATCATACCCATTCTAAATTGGTTTTGCAATAATTCACCAATGAGACGCAATCTTCTGTTACTCAAATGGTCAATATCATCAATTTTACCTACACCAACATGTAAATTGATATAATAACTGATGCTTGCAAAAATATCAGAAAGAACAACATGACAACGCTCTTCACGTTGATCATTTCCCAAAATACGTACCTTAATATCACCATCATTTGTTTTAACCAAAACATCTAATGTCTCTAAAACTACACTATTGCCTTCTAACATCAATTCATATTCGTATGTCTTTCTTAGACTTTCACGATTTTGTGATAGTATATCCGCTGTGCTTAATCCTGTTATTGGATCTTTACGATACGTAATTTCTGTTCCTTGTGGAAGAATAACTTCGCCTGTTGTTTGATTTATCAAATCACTAGCTAAGCGATGCCCTACCGCCCGAGCAACTACATCCAACTTTTTATTGAATTTATAACGTCCTACCTTGGCTAAATCATATCTACGAATTTCAAATAGACGACTAGCAATGAATTTACGTGCAGTATCAGCAGAAGTTTTTTCACCAGGTCTTAAATTATCATATAATTTTCTGACAGCATCATCTTCACCAAAAGATTCATCTTTGTCAAAACTATTTTGAAATATTTTCAATACTTTATCTGGTCTTGGTGCAATTTTGTCATCATCACCTACAAATAGACTAATCATTCCTGGATTACTTTTTACGCCTAATGCACGAATAAACGTAGGTAAATATACCTTTTTGGATCGGTCTAATTTGGCAAACCAAATATCTTTATTATTTTTCTCAAACTCTATCCATGCACCACGTGTTGGAATAATTTGTCCCGAAAAATTGGATAAACCTGATTTTTTATCCTTTTGTTCTGAAAAGAAAACACCTGCAGAACGAACAATTTGTGTTACTACAACACGCTCAGAACCATTAAAAATAAATGTACCCCAAGGTGTCATGACAGGAAATTCGCCCATAAAGATTTTATCTTCAACAAACTCACCCGTTTCTTTATTTTCTAAAGCAACATTTACTTTCAGAGCTCTTGAATAATTAACCTTATGTATTTTTGCCTCTTTGATGGAATATTTAGGCTCATCGAATTCATGATCCAAAAAATGTAATTCAAATTTTTCACCATCACCATGATCTTTGATAGGTGATAGTTCTTTAAATAATGATGCTAGCCCATCTTTCAAAAACCATTCAAAAGATTTGGTTTGGATTTCAATCAAATTAGGGAGTTCTACATTTGTTTGAACCCTAGCATAATTACGTCTAACCCTAGTTCTTCCATATTGAATATTTTTATAACTCAAATTAGCCACCTCTTTTTACAATTTTGAGCGATTTATACTGTGCGATATTAAAGCATTATACCGCATTATATCATAATCTTGTTTATTATATTATGAATTGATAATTTTGTCAAGTAAAATAGAACTTTTTTAGATATTTTACTTAGGATTTTTTTATATAGCAAAATAAATGTCAGAAAAAGAAAAAAGCAAGAATTGTTTTTCCTCATTTCTTGCCTTTCAAAATGCCATTTTTAATTCAAAATGGATTGAATAACATAATACCCTTTTTCCTTAGAACGAATATGCACCTCTGAAAAATTTTCTTCTAGCGCTTTAATCAAAGAAGGAGCTCCTTGCTTTTTTTGGATCACACACCACATACTACCACCTAATGATAAATGTTCCTTTGCGCCAACTACAATTGCATGTACCACTTTTTTCCCTGCTCTAATTGGTGGATTAGAGACAATTATATCGTATTTTTTGTGAATATTTTCATATATATTACTAGCGAAAATTTCCGCATTTTCGATAAAATTTTTGCTTTTATTTTGCTTGGCAAGATCAATCGCGCGAAGATTGACATCTATCATATCCATATGAATTTGAGGAAATAACTTTGCTATTGTTAACCCAATGGTACCATAGCCGCATCCTACATCAAGCACATCTTTCTGATTGCAAACTTCCGCACATTCAATCATCGTTTGAATGAGAAGTCTACTTCCAAAATCGATATTTCCTTTAGAAAAGACACCATTATCACTATAAAAATGCATCGTTGTTCCTTGAATATAATAAGAAAGTTCCCTTATTTCACTTTTTAATTGATCATTATTTTCAAAATATTGATTAGACATTTTCGTCTCCTTATATAGCAGTAATAACATTATTTTTAAAAGAAAAAGACAAGAATTGCCTTACAAATCCTGTCTCATTTCTCAAATTAACTATTTAATTTCTACTTCAGCGCCAGCTTCAACTAATTTAGCTTTTAATGCTTCAGCTTCTTCTGGAGAGATTTTTTCTTTAACTGGTTTTGGAGCATTGTCAACTAATTCTTTAGCTTCTTTTAATCCTAAACCTGTTACTTCACGAACTAGTTTAATTACGTTTAATTTAGCAGCACCAGCGCTTGTTAAAATAACACTAACTTCGCTTGGAGCTTCTTCAGCTGCTGCAACAGCACCACCTGCAACTGCAACTGGAGCAGCGGCAGTAACGCCGAATTCTTCTTCAATTGCCTTTACTAATTCGTTTAATTCAAGTACGCTCATTTCCTTTAGAGCTGCAATAAATTCTTCTTTATTAATTTTTGCCATTTCGTTTGTTCCTCCTAATTAATTTTCTTTTTCTGATACTGCTTTAACAACACATGCAAGATTGCGAATAGGTGCTTGTAAAACACTTAGTAACATAGATAGCATACCTTCTTTGTTTGGTAATGCTGATAATGCCTTTAAATCCGCTTCATTTGTTACTTTTCCATCAATGATACCTGCTTTTACTGATAATTTTTCATGATCTTTTAAGAAACCATAAACAATTTTAGCAGCAGTAACTTCATCTTGGCTAGTTACAATAGCACTTGGCCCAACTAAATGTTCTTCTACACCCGCAAAACCTTCTTCAGCGGTTGCACGGCGTAAAATGTTGTTTTTCACAACTTTCATTTCACAGTTTTCAGCATGTAGCTTTACACGAAGATCACTTACTTCAGCTACAGTCAATCCTAGGTAATCAACGAATAATGTTGATCCAGCCTTAGAGATCTTTTCTCTAATTACTTGGACCTCTTCATGTTTTTTAGCGATTGTCGCTTCATTCATTGTTTTCACCTCCTGAAAAATTTTTCCTTCCATATGAAAGGAAGATTTGTTCCTCGGTAGGAAATTAAGCTTCAGAGCTGTCTTATCTCATCTGCACCTACTGTCTACGGCAGAGACTTTTTATACTACTTTTTACTAATGAATTTTTTTGAATAGTAATTACTCGACTACTTCTGTACTGATTTTAATACCAGGGCCCATAGTTGAAGTAATTGTTAAATTTTGAACATATACGCCTTTAACAGTTTGTGGTTTGATGCGCATAATTTGTCGATAAATCGCTTGAACGTTTTCAACAAGTTTTTCATTTGCAAAGGAAACTTTACCAACTGGAACTTGAATATTCCCTACTTTATCAGTACGATATTCCACTTTACCAGCTTTAAATTCTTTTACTGTTTGCTCAATGTTCATAGTTACAGTACCAGTTTTAGGGTTTGGCATTAAACCTTTAGGACCAAGTACGCGTCCTAATTTACCAAGTTCACCCATCATATCTGGAGTTGCAATGATTGTATCAAATTCAAACCAACCTTCTTTGATTTTTTCAAGATACTCGGTATCCCCTGCAAAATCAGCACCTGCCGCAAGAGCTTCTTGCGCCTTAGCCCCTTTTGCAATAACCAAAATACGTACAGTTTTACCTGTTCCATTTGGCAATGAAACTGCACCACGTAAATTTTGTTCTGCTTTACGAGGATCGATATTCAATTTAAAAGCAACTTCTACTGTAGCATCAAATTTAGCTATATTTGTCTTTTTCACCAAATCAACCGCTTCAGTTAATGTATATCTTTTTTGGCGGTCAACTAGTTTTAAAGCTTCTTGATATTTTTTACCTCTTTTTGCCATTTTATTTACCTCCTAAATGTGGTCTAACGGAATCTCCTCCCACTAAGACTAATCATAGTCCATTTAAAGAGAATATAGAAACCTATTTTTCTACAACGATTCCCATGTTTCTAGCAGTGCCTTCCACAATATTAGCTGCTGCTTCGACTGTGTATGCGTTTAAATCAGGCATCTTCATTTGTGCAATTTCTAATAATTTTGCACGACTGATAGTTGCCACTTTGTTCTTTTTCGCATTGTTGGAACCCTTAGAAATTCCTGCTGCTTTTTTCAATAAGTCTGATGCTGGTGGAGTCTTTGTAATGAAAGTGAAAGTACGATCTTCATAAACGGTAATTTCAACTGGAATTACATAGCCTGCCATATTAGCGGTTTTCTCATTGAATTGGCTGCAGAATTGTTGAATATTAACCCCTGCTTGTCCTAGTGCTGGTCCAACTGGTGGAGCCGGATTAGCTTTAGCTGCAGGAATTTGAAGTTTAACAACTTTTTTGACTTGTTTAACTTTTGCTGCCACGAGACACACCTCCTTATTTTGTCCGTGATGTGGTTTATGAACACTATGATGTTCTCCCACACTTTTTTCAATTCATAGTATAAAGCGTCATTGCACGCAATACTTATTATATCAAAAATTGAAAAAAAGTCAAATAAATGACTTTTTTATCTTTTTATTTTAAAATTTTTTCTTCATATCTGCAAAACTTTGTGCAATTTTAAATCCTGCAAACAAATAGATATAGCGTGCTGGATTTTCGAGTCCTGTAAAGAACGTCATATAAGTAGATCCATGTTCTTTTAAGTATGCACACAAATTGCAAAACAACGCCTTGCCAAGTCCACCACCACGTTCATTTGGATCAACACAAATTCCATCCAAATGACCACGACCTGTTTCTTCTGTAAACATTGCACCCGTCCAACCGACAACTTTATTGTCATGCGAAGCAACCAAGAATGGTTTAGGTTCATCACGTTTCAAGTTATTTCGTATAGATGCTGCAAAACCAGGGTTATTGATTATATCACAGAACTCTTCAATGCCGTAATGTTGATTTGCATCATAAAGTTCTATTTTCAAACCACGTTTTTCATTTTCTGCCATTTGTTTAACGACTTTTTCCGGTAATTGATACTCAGAAAGAGGCAAATGGAATCCCTCATGAATGCTATTTACAAAATATCCATGATGATATAAAAACAAATAGAAATCCGAATTCATACGTACACCAGGCATACCAGGATGCTCATGTTTGTCAGTATATGGGATATACCATGGCCAACAAATTCCACTCAAAAAAACAAATCGAGAAGAATTTTTGCCTTCTTCTTTAAAATAATTTTCCAATAGTTCTAATAAATTTCCCCCAATGCCTTGACGTCTATATGATTTTTTTACCACTAGTGTATGCATGTAACCTGAAGATTCTGGATTTCCCTTATCTAAGTCACGAACTGTACCGCCAACGAATCCGACTAAATTGTTGCCATCTATCGCAACAAATGTTCCTTCTGGTTTAAAAGAAGGGCTTTTAAATAACTTATTATAAAATTCATCTTCTGTTAGCGCTTTGAAGAAAACTTCTTCCTGAGTTAATTCATTAAACAATTCATACATTTGTTTTTGGTATTTTTCATCATAAGGTAAATATTGTATCATATCGATATGCCTCCTATCTATTTTATTATACCTTATTTTATTTTTTTATTCAATCCTTTTGTATATAATTTCACCTATCTATTTTATATGATAAAAAGTAGGCAAACGCCTACTTAATCTTTTATGGGTTCTACTTCATCAAATCTTAATTCATTTGGCGTTTGTCTGCCAAACATATCTATTAAAACTGTAACAATTTGATTTTCCATATCTATTTTTTCCACAACTGCTTCTTGGTCTAAAAAAGTCTCCGAAAGAACTCTTACTTTTTCACCAACTTTAAATTTTACATCTACCGTGACAGTAACACCACATTGTTTTAAAATAGGAATCATTTCATAATTAGGTACTGGAACAGGTTTTGCTCGATTTCCACTAGATCCTAAAAATCCCGTAACCATCGGGGTATTTCTCACAACAAACCACGACTCATCAGTAACAATCATATCTATAAAGATATAACCTGGAAAAGGATTTTCAATCACTTCTTTTGTTTCACCATTGGCTTTTTTTTCAAGATGAACTTCTTCAGGAATAAGTACATTAAAAATGTAATCCTGCATATTCATTGAAACAATTCTACGCTCTAGATTGCGTTTTGCTGCATACTCCATTCCTGCATAAGACTGAACAATGTACCAAGCCCTTTCGTTATCGATATCATCGCTATACATGATTAACTCCTAGTATAATTGATTTTGGATAAGTTGAACAATCTTTTCAATTACCCAATCACATGCGATAAAGAATAAAGCCAAAACAATTGAAAAGCATACTACTTTCACAATATTCCACAAAAATTCTTTCTTTTTTAAGCCTTTAATATGCTTAATTTCGCTAAATGATGGGCGATAAAATGATGCCGCAACAAGTACAATAGATATAGCCCCTAATCCAACCAATATCCATGAGAAAATTTTAGTAGCAACTTTCCCCCCAATTAGCCATGCCTCCTCGGGAATTGTCAATAGTTTGCCTTGTAACAAGATTATGCCTAATTCAATAGCAAACACACCCAAGAATAATAATAAATAGTTTTCAACCTTATGTTCTTCTAAAATAAAATCGACTACCCGATTTCTTTTTTCTTCCTTAACAACTTTTTCAGCCATCCCAAAAACCTCCTATTTTGTTTCTTTATGTATCGTATGTTTATTACAACGTTTGCAATATTTCTTCACTACCATACGTTCAGTTGTGTTTAATTTATTTTTTTCTGTAATATAATTGCGAGATAAACATTCTTCACAAACGAGTATTACTTTTTCTCTCATATAATACCACCTTGACTTTTCTATTATACTAAACTTTCATGAAAATGTCAAATATTAAGTTTTTTTTCTTTCTCATCCTTCATTTTTCGTTTAATTCTATCAATTCCATCATAAATTTTTCGAATAGGCATCATTAAATCACAAGCAATTTCCCTCGGTTTCTTTTCTTCCAAAAAACGCATTTGGAAAATAATTTGTTCAAATGTAGAAAGATGAACATTACCTTCTTCCACATAGTCTTCAGATGAATTTGTGTCTATTACATACTCTTCTAACATTTCAAGTGGAACAACTCTCTTTTCTCTTTTTTGCTTTCGCAATAAATCAATGAATTTTCTTGTCAATAGCAAGTGAAAGTAGCTATAAAATGTGACATTTTTTTCTTCAACAAATGACCAAATCGCCTTATGCAACAAGATAAGTCCTTCTTGTAAAAAATCTTCTCGAGCCTCTATAGTTATATTCATATCTCTGATTTTGTTCCATATGCAAAAGCGATATTTTTCAACTAATATTTCGATTGCCTCTTCCGAATTTTCTTTGACTAAATACAACAATTCATTATCATTGTATGTCAATAATGCTTTATATTTTATCAAATTATCCCCCCTATTTGATCATAAAATATAAATTATTTTTTCATTTCGCTAATTTTTCTTTTCAGACAACACCAAACGATTTCTAACAATTTCATAAAAAATGATACTTGCAGATACAGAAGCATTTAACGACGTCACATGTCCCAACATAGGAATGTGCACGAAAAAATCGCAATGTTCTTTAACTAATCGTGAAATTCCTTTTCCCTCGGATCCAATGACAATTGCAATTTTTCCACTATAATCTTGTTTTTTATAGTCAATCGACCCATCCATCTCTAATCCAATAATCCAAAATCCTTTTTCTTTTAATGTTTCAATCGTCTGCACTAAATTAGTGGCCTGAACAACTGGAATATGCTCGATTGCACCAGTGGAAACCTTTGCAACTGTAGCATTTAGTCCTACGCTTCGATTTTTGGGTATAATAATGCCATCCATTTGAGTGGCATCAGCTGTTCTTAAAATTGCTCCTAAATTGTGTGGATCCTCTAACCCATCTAAGATAGCAAGAGCCACTTGATTGCGTTGCTTAGTAGTAGTCAATACTGAACTCAGTGTTGCATACTGGTATTCTTTGACACTTGCTACTATACCTTGATGATTCCCTGAAAACTTTTGATTCATCGCAGCAAGTGGCATCATTATAATTCGAGTAGGTTGTTTTTTGAGATAAGACTCTATTTGTGAACGCATCTCTTGATTACTTGTTGACAGATAAATTGTATCCATTTCCTTTTGGGTTTTAAGGGCTTCTATTACAGTATTTTTACCATAAATATACATTTTTATACTCCTTCTACGACATCAAACATTTTTTGGATTAAATCGTCCAATCGAACTTGATTTCCTGTTAAATATAAATAACCAATAATCGCTTCAAGGCCACTAGAAATCACATATGCTGCTTTGTCGACATTTTTACGATGGCCCTTAGGCGCATGATTTCTACCTCTTAAAAAGATTTGTTTTTCTTCTTCATTTAGCTCTGCTTGAATGGATGTGTATATCTTTTGATGAGCAGTAGCACTAACATAAGCAATACTTGCCTTACGCAAAGCAGCACTCTTTGTTATTCCTTTTGATAACAAATGATATCTAACTCTTAATTCATAATAAGCGTCGCCAATATAAGCCAAATTACTGCCATTTAAAAGTTGTGGATGCATTATAACCGAATACCTTGTGACACAATTTGACTTCGAAGCATATCTGCTTTTTCAAACTCTTTATTTTTTCTTGCTTCCATCCACGATTGTATCAATTGCTTTTCATCTATTGATAATGGTAAGAGTTCTACTTCTAATCCAAAAATACCCAGCATGGCTTGTAGTGTAACAAAATCATCTTGCAAAACATCAATTGAGCCATTTGCGCGTATATCCTTATTGATGTTTTTCATATGCGCATAAAGCACACTTAACGCATTGGCCGTATTTAAATCATACGCCATTTCTTCTAAAAAGTTATCCATTATAGGCAGTATTTTCCCACCCTTCAATTGATCTTGTATCTCCAATTGTCTTGCTAAGCTTATATATGTTTTTTCAATTTTTTCCCATTCTGCCACCATTTTTTCCATAGTTTCTTGAGAATAATTAATATTTTGACGATAATGATTAGCTAGCACAAAGAGTCGATATGCCTGTGGAGGATATTCTTCAATAATATCCTTTAGCCATACCACATTACCGATAGATTTACTCATCTTTTCACCACTTAAATCAATTCTCGCATTATGAATCCAGTAATTTGCGATCATATGTTGGTGTAATGCCATAGATTGAGCAATTTCATTCTCATGGTGTGGAAATTTTAAATCATTCCCTCCTCCATGAATATCGATTTTTCCATGAAAGATTTTATCTATCATAACAACGCATTCTGTATGCCATCCTGGTCTACCCATACCAAATGGACTATCCCATTTTTTCCCTACATCATTTGTTTTCTTCCATAATGTAAAATCAGCTGGATCTAGTTTATTGGCATTGATATCAATTCTTGATCCCGTTTCTAATTCATCTAATTTTTGGTTAGATAGTACACCATATTCCTTAACACTTCTTACACTAAAGTATACATCATCTCCCATTTGATAAGCATGACCTGATTGCACTAATTCATCAATAAATTGAATAATATCTTCAATGTGTTCAGTTACCCTAGGATGAACTACATTTTCTAAACAGCCTACTTTTTTGCAAGCTTCTAAGTATGCCTGAATATATTTTTCACTGACCACTTCTTCAGTTGTTCCAAGTTCAATCGCTTTTCGGATAATTTTATCGTCAATATCTGTAAAATTAGAAACATAGGTTACACGAAATCCTACGTATTCTAAAAAACGTCTAACTACATCAAAGAAAATGACAGGTCTTGCATTTCCTATATGCATGTGATTA
Source organism: Prevotella sp. (assembly GCA_023665755.1). Taxonomy (GTDB): domain Bacteria; phylum Bacillota_I; class Bacilli_A; order ML615J-28; family CAG-313; genus CAG-313. The sequence continues at coordinate 478,722 of JAMPDF010000002.1, read as the reverse complement.
TATACAGTAGGTCCACATACATACATCGATACCTCATTCTCGCGAATAGGTGTAAAAGTTTCAATTTTATTGGATAAAGAATTATAAAACTTTATGTTTTTTTTATCAAACATATTCTTTCTTCCTTTCTCGTTATTTATTTTCCTTATTTCTAAACTCTAAAATTATCAAGACGATACCTACTAACACAAATAATAAGAAGGCAAAGCTCAATATGCCACATACATTTTGGGGACGCTCCCCAAGTGTTTGTGCAATATTGCACAAAGACTGAGCAATAGCAAATAAGCCACTACCTAGAATACCTCCAAGAAAAATACAAACACCTAATACCATTTTTTGATTCATTTTATCTTCCTTTCTTTATTCAAATAGAAAAATAAGACCACAAACACTTATTTGTGGTCTCAATAAACATAAGCTAAGCGTCTTGTAAACAGTACGACTAACGTTTTGAAAATTGTGGTGCACGACGAGCTTTGCGAAGACCGTATTTCTTACGTTCTGTAGCACGAGGGTCACGAGTAAGCATACCTGCTTTTTTCAAAGAAGAGCGGAATTCAGGATTCACAAGTAATAATGCACGGCTAATACCTAAACGAATAGCACCAGCTTGACCACTAATTCCACCACCATTTACATTTACATATACATCATATTGTGTGCCTGTACTTGTAATATTTAATGGTTGTAAAACATCCAAACGAATCGCTGCCGAAGGAATATATTCAACGAAATTACGGCCATTCACAACAAACTTTCCATTACCAGGTACTAAACGTACTCTAGCTACAGAACTTTTACGACGGCCAGTTGCTTGATAAACTGCTTTTTCCATATTCTATTTCCTCCTATTTCACTTCTAGTGGGAATGCTTCAGGTTTTTGTGCACCTTGTTCATGTTCAGGTCCCACATAAACATAAAGACGGCGATACATATTATCACCTTGAGGGCCTTTTGGTAACATTCCTCTGACTGCTAATTCAACAATTTTTTGTGGTTGTTTATCCATCATTTCTGCAGCAGTACGAGTTTTCAAACCACCTGCATATTGAGAATGACGATAATACTTTTTGCCTTGCATTTTGTTTCCTGTTAATACTACTTTTTCTGCATTAACAACAACTACATAGTCACCACCATCAATATGTGGTGTATAAGTAGGTTTGTGTTTTCCTTTTAAAACAGTAGCTACTGCAACAGCCATACGACCTAAAACTAAGTCTTGGGCATCAATAACATACCATTTACGATTTTCTCTTGCGCTTTGAACTGTGTCCATATAAGTTGTACGCATTTTTGTTTCCTCCTAATACTTCTGAATTTGAAGGGCTTAAGTTTGTGGGTTTAAAGTCTCTCGACTCAATGTATCAGATATATTATACACGAAAAGGTATTTTTTGTCAAACAATAAACCCTCGTTTATTTCTACTAAATGATAGAACGTTGTGCATAATTACCTCTAATCATTTTTACCTTGGTTGTAATGACAAAAGCCTTTGGATCAATAGAGTTAATCAAAGCCATATATTCTGGTGTTTCAAAATTCATACAATAAATTTCAATGACTTTTTTGCTTTGATTGGTGTATCCTCCTACCGCATCATAAATCGTCATACTATGATGGCAATGTTCCAAGAAGGCTTCTTTTAATTCTTTTGACTTATCTGTAATAATCTCTAATCGCGTGGTCTGGTACGCTTGATAGAGAGCTTGAAGCACTTTCATTGATACAATCAAACGAATAATTGTATAGAGTACATTTTCCACACTAATCAAGGCTGAGGCACAGATGATAGACATATCCACTAAAAACTGATATTTGGTAAATGGAACTCTTTTTTTCATTACCAAATAATTGGAAATAATATCTATACCACCAGTTGATCCTCCACCTTTTAAACAAAGGGCAGAACCATATCCAGTAACTAATCCACCAATAATGGCCAATAACAATCTAGTACCTGGTTGCATATTTTGCCTAAAGGCTTCTTCTGCTAATAGATTGGTTTCATTATAAGCAAAATTCAATCCTTTTTTAGTAAAAATGTCAATAATACCATCCCCCACTTTTCCACCATCACTTAACAAATAAATGAATGGGCTAATGGAAAGGTTAGCAATAAGCGAAATTAAAACAGTCTGAAGAACGATCGAAATAATCGTTAAAAGGACAAAATGTTTGCTTACACCACGGTATCCTATAATCAGTAATGGCAAATTAATCAAACCAACGAAAACACCCAAATATCCTCTAATTGTTTTGGGCCCTCCAAATTTTTCAATGAGACCTACAATTAACTGGGAAGCACCTGTTACACCCCCAGAAAAAAATCCTCCAAGTTGTAAAATCCATACCACACCAAAGCAATAAATCACCGTTCCAAGTACAACTAATGTGATGGACTTGACTAACTGATTGTTATTTTTATTGCGTTCCAACGTATGAAAAACATATTTTTCTTTTTTTGATATTCCGTTATCTTTAACGGCTGGCTGTTCTTGTTCCATTTTTTTCTTCCTCTATTATTCTGTTTTGAATTCTATTTTTGATTCCTGATTCGGATTAATAATCCGATTATCGTTTTCTTTCTTGCTGTAACCAAACCGTTTTGTGATATCAAATAAAATTGGCGGAATAATGCAAGTTAAACAAGAAGCAACAATCAATGCAGAACAAAAAGAGGCATTGAAAATATGAAATTCTTCAGCTGTAATCCCCACAATTAGGGTGCATGCCATAAATATCATGGTTTGCAAACTTGTCGAAAACGGAAACCATCTACATAAATACATAAATGGTATTTTTACAATAATTAAAACGATAAACAACATCAATACTAACTTCATATTTTCCCACATAAAGAATTCTGAAAATGGCGATACTAATCCCACCTTAAATCCTACAAGGATGTAAAATATAGGAACAAATATACCATATCCTACAGTTTCGACTTTATGAATGGCAGAATCACTAACTTTTGCAAATTTAATAACCGCTCCTGCTAAAAAAGCACCTAAAATATATTCTACTCCTGATGCACTGCATAAAATAATCAATCCCAAGAGCAATGCTACAGTTAATCTCAATCCAAAATGAACTACACCATCTGTAATTTTTGTGAAAATTTTAAAATGAAAATAACGTGTAAAAACATATACCAAAATTAACGAAACAACAAGAATCAACAACAGCCAAGGTTTCTGCTCTTTTGTCATACCAATACTAATCATCAATACACTAAGACCAATGATGGAAATAAACTCTGCTTTAGTTGCATAATTATTAATAATTTTTCCTATAGTAGTATGAGATAGCCCTTCATCATGTACTTCTGGAATAACCACAGAAGCAAATGTTGAAGAAAAAATCAAAACAAGTAAACTTATGCCTAGTATATTTTCTTTTTCAATGTATTTTTGAAATAAAAAACTAGCCCCTATACTTAAGACAATAACTAAGAGAAGCAAAATATTCGTCAAGCGATTGATTGCTATACTCCCCTTTTCTTTTCTTCTTTTTAAAACAGTATAATCAACATCTAATCCACTTAAGAACAAGAGTACAGAAAGGCCAACCACATACAGACCTTGCATAAAACTACTCATTTCACCTTCAGTTAAAAAGATTTCTCTTATGCCAGGAATATTAGCAAGAATAATTCCTGAAATAATTTCAAGTACAAAAACAGGAATAAATTTAGCACGAAGAACAGATAAAACAATTGGAATAATTGCACAAATTGACAGAAGCACAACTACGGGTAACAAACTTTTGATATCAAAAGATTCTTGTGTTAAGAACCACATATTATCTAACCATCGTTCCGTTTGGCATTTTTTTAACTTCCAGCAGTTCTAATGTTTCTTCATTTGCTGCACATAGCACCATACCACAAGACTCAACACCTCTAATTTTAACTGGTTTCAAATTCGTCACTACAACTACTTTTTTCCCAATCATTTCCGTAGGGCTATAATACTTGGCAATACCTGAAACAATTTGGCGTGTTTCTGATCCAATTTGTATTTGAGATACCAATAATTTTTCTGCATTCTGATGTTTTTGACAATCAATTATTTCCCCTATTTTTAATACAACCTTTGAAAAGTCATCAATAGAAATGAGAGGCGCTTCTATTTGCTTTTTCACTTCTGCATTGGCATTCTTTTTTTTCTCAAAATATTCCATTTCTAATTTCACATCTAGCCGTTGGAATAAAGATTCCGTCTTAACTACCTTTGCTCCATAGCTTGGTTTTCCAAACGATAAATTCACTAAATCAAAACCATCTTTTGGTTGACCAATCGACTGAAGAATCTTTGGTGCGGTTTCTACTAAATAAGGTGCTACCAAATGAGCAATAATCCGAAGCGATTCAGCTAAGTGGTACATTACTGTAGATAATTCACCTATTTTATTTTCATCTTTTGCTAAAAGCCAAGGTGCAGTTTCGTCGATATATTTATTCACTCTTCTTACCAATTGCCACGTTGCTTGCATCGCATTCTGTAATTCAAATGCCTCAAAATTTTTCTTTGTCTCAGCTATAGCCAGTACAACCGTTTCCTGCAATGATATATCATATGGTGTTGCCTCTTTTTGTTCTGGTACAATACCATTACAATATTTTTCAATCATCGAAACCGTACGACTAACTAAATTGCCCAAATCATTGGCTAGTTCTGTATTGTATCGTTCAATAAAACGCTCATAACTAAATAAACCATCATTACCCAAAGGCAATTCCTTAGCTAAATAATAACGCACACTATCTACACCATATCGGTTCATCAATTCCATTGGGTATACAGCATTTCCTCTTGATTTGGACATTTTTCCTTCTTTTGTTAAAATCCAGCCATGAACATAAAGCTTAAATTGAATTGGAATATTCAAAGCCATCAATAGAATAGGCCAATAAATCGCATGAAATCTTAAAATATCTTTTCCAATCACATGAAGAACGCGATCATTGTTCACCCAAAATGTCTGATAGTTTTCTGATTGATCACTACCATAACCCAAAGAGGTTAGATAATTGAACAGCGCATCAATCCATACGTAAATGACGTGTTTAGGATTACTTGGTACTTTAACTCCCCATTCAAACGAAGTTCTACTTACACATAAATCTTCAAGACCTGATTGTATGAAAGAAACGACTTCATTTCTTCTTGTGATAGGTTGAATAAAGTCAGGATGACTTTCAATATATTCTAGTAAAGGTTGCGCATATTTTTTGAGTCTTAAAAAATAACTTTCCTCAGATACAATTTTAGTTGGCTTACCACAATCAGGACAAGTATGATTTTCTCCTAATTCTTTTTCAGTAAAAAAGGTTTCACATGATACACAATAATGTCCACTATAGGTACCTAAATAAATATCATCATTATTTAATAATTGTTCAAAGACTTTTGCAACAACATGTTCATGATTTTTATCTGTTGTTCGCACAAAATAGTCGTAATCGACATGCATTGCCTGCCACAATGCTTGGGTTTGTCTAGCCACTTCATCAACAAACGCTTGTGGCGCTACACCGGCTTTTGTTGCAGCCTCTTCAATTTTTTGACCATGTTCATCCATTCCAGTTAAAAAGAATGTTTTTCTTCCCATTTGTCGGTTATATCTTGCATATACGTCACAAGCAACCGTTGTATAACTATTGCCAATTTGAATGTTACCACTTGCGTAATAAATAGGCGTACTCACATAACATTTTTTACACATCACATTATCCTCCTAAAAGGTCATTTTTTACTTGCCCATTATAGCACAAAATGGTTTTTTTTGAAAGAAAAATGATATTTTATATCTACATAATCTACATTTTTTCTTTTTGTTTCCGATATTTTTTTTGCGTTGAAAAAATCTTTGTTAAAATAATTACAATAACAAACACAATTAATGTAGCAGCAATAATGACAATTTCTAAATAATTGGTCACATAGCAATCTATATCACCATAACATCCAATCACATTATCCTCTATGATTGTAAAATGAATTTCTTTTTGGGCTCTATTCCCCGCTTGATCCACAACTTCTATATAAAACAAATGATCGCCAATAGCCAGTTTTTCTAAAAGAATAGGATCAAATGACTGATTGTCTAACCATACCTTACTTTCGTAGCCATCAAAATTCTCTATGATTTCATATTGAATTTGTTCAACCTTGATATACTTTTTTCCCTCTTCGATTCCCTTGATATAAATCACAGGTACTGTAGTATCTACAATTTCAATATGTTGAACAAAGGATTCACTTTTGTTACCAAAATGATCTACTGCCCAATATCGAATATATCCTTTTTTTCCTCTCAAAATTGCTTTTTCAAATTCTTGTTGAGATAATAATAGTTCAATATTATTTTCTAAGATAACATATTCTTGTGTACTTGTACAAGGAAAGGAAAAATTATCTGTAACAACTATACTATCTTGTATTGCTGAAAAAACAAATTCTATGTCAAGAAATCTTAAATTTTGTCCCGAAATTACAGGTGGTATAGTGTCTATTGGAATAATCTCACAACTATATGTTTCACTCATATTGCCGCTTGCATCGATTGCAAAATAGGAAAAAGAAACTCTTTCTCCGGTTTTTAATACTTGTTTTAACTCTATATCATTATAATCCATATCTAGGACTAACCGCGGATTATCATCATATTCATCTGCAATTTGAAAATAACTAACTATATCTAGTTCATCAATATTCACATCAAGAATTTCGATTTGTTGGTGTATATTAATAGAAGGCGCATTCGTATCTTTTATTCGCAATTCAATTTGCTCTGTAACTGCTGTGTTACCACTTGAATCTGTGGCTGTTGCAGCAACATAGGCCAGCAAATGGTGCTCCAAGTACGCTAAAAACGCTTCAAATCCCTCTATTTTTTCAAGAGTATCTGTATAGTAATTGTACTTTACATCTAAATAAGAGTCATAATTATCACTTACTTGAATATAATGTAGTAAATCCAACTCTCTTACTTGTTCATCTTCAATTTGAATGGAAGATGGATATGTAAATAGCGGAGCAATTCGATCAACTACTTGAATAGGTTTAGATAAAAAAACATAATCAGCAGTCAATTTATCATAAATACCTACATGAATGGTTTTGATTCCAATCATATTGGTATCAATTTGCTTTTCAATCAAGTACTCATATTCATCTAAATTTCGGTTCATAATCTGAATATCATTTTTAAATTGTGGTACTTCTCCAAAAACGTCAACCACATAGTTTTCTTTAGACCATTCTATTTTCATTTTTTCTTTATAAAATATTTCAAAGGGTATAATATCATCTTTCGTATTAAATAAATATACACTTGTTCCCATTGTTTCATAATTTTCTAACGTAAAACATTCACGAATATCTAAAATAGGTCTTTTGGTCCTTAGCGTTAAATAGCAAATATTATTACGATATCCAGAATAGTATCCATCTTGAATTTCCTTGTTTTTAATTAATCGCAAACGCAAATAACTTTCATCTACATAATCGTTCATTAAGATATTCTGAAAAATCGATGAATTATTAAAATAAAAATATTGCCCTTCAGTTAAAACAGGTTCAAAATAATCTGATTTTAATTTAATTTGTAGTTTCACTTCACTTAATTCAACAAAGTGATCTAAGTTAATTGTCATATGAACTTCTTCTCCACTATTATATGACATTTTATCAAACACCATATAAAGTTTAGCCATAGATTCAGCTTTTGTCGCATGCTGAGACATCAAAAACGGAATACAAGTTACACAAATAATTCCCCATACTATTTTAGAAAATAATCGTATCCTAGTACAATTCATAATACATCCCCCTTTTTTAGAATATATTATACTGTTTTTAGACTACATATTTTGACGAATTGATGGAGTAGGCATGATTATTTTTAAACTTCTCTCCTCAAAATAAAACCCGCAAGTATATTTGCTTGCGGGTTTTATTTATCCTCTTAAGAAACTTTTGTAGCAATTTCTTTATAGCCATGGAAAACGCTCTTTTTCATTTGTAATGCTTCTTCTATCGGTGTAGCCACAATTTGATTATGGAAAATACCGATACATTTTCCCCCTTCTCCCTTGAGAAGTTCTTCTACTGCAGCAATACCTAAACGAGTTGCCAAAACACGATCAAATGGTGAAGGTTGTCCTCCTCTTTGAATATGACCTAATATCGTTGCACGAGAATCAAATCCTGTATACTCTCTAATTTGTTTGGCAAGCTCCCTTACATCAGTAATGTGCTCCGTAATGACAATCAAAACATGACGACTTTTATTGTTTTGACAACGTTTCACCGTATCAATTACTTCTTCCAAACTAAATCCTGTTTCAGAGGTAATTACCAAGTCAGCCCCTGTTGCAACAGCTGCTGCATAAGCAATATCACCACAATAGCGTCCCATTACTTCAACAATGGAACACCGTTGATGAGAATTTGATGTATCACGCAATTTATCAATGGCATCAACTGCAGTATTGACTGCTGTATCAAAACCAATGGTAAATTCACTTGAAGCAATATCATTGTCAATCGTTCCAGGTAAACCAATACAATTGATACCCATACCTGTCAATTTCAAAGCACCACGATAAGTTCCATCACCACCGATGGTAATGACTGCCTCAATGCCTCTTTTTTTCAGTTCATCCACAGCCTTTTGCGCAACCTCATCTTCTTTAAAATTGGGAAGTCTAGCTGAGCCTAAAATTGTTCCTCCACGATTGATGATATTGGTTACCGAATTACGTTCCATCTTGAAGATTTTTCCTTCAACGAGTCCTAAATAACCTTCTTCAACGCCATATACTTCCAATCCGTTTTGGATACCCGAGCGTACAATAGAACGAATGGTCGCATTCATACCTGGGGCATCGCCACCTGATGTAAGCACAGCAATTTTATGAATTGATTTTTTTTGTTCATTTTCCATAAATTTTCCTCCAACATGATGACTAAAAATGAATTGTAATTTTTACTATTTGACATTATACTACATTTCTTGCGTTTTTTTTTAGTTTTTGCTTTTATTTTACTGGCCGAATATGCCAAATTTTTTCACTATATTCTTTGATACTTCTATCAGCAGCAAACCTGCCTGCTTGTGCAATATTTACCAGTGACATTTGATGAAATTTTTTAGGTTGTGCATATGCTGCATCTAATTGATGATACACTTCTAAATAATTATCAAAGTCAGCAAGACACATATACCGATCGGAAACTCCATTTGAAGTAAGCAGATAATTAGCAATATTTTCGAAACTTTTTCCTGCAAAGCCTTTTTTAAGCGTTGCAATAATGGCCCGTAAATCTTTACTATTATTATAAAAATAGGTAGAATTATATCCTTGTTTCCATAGTTCATCTACTTCTTTTGCTGTCATACCAAAAATAAAAATATTATCATCCCCTACAGCATCGCAAATCTCTACATTTGCACCATCCATTGTTCCAAAAGTAATTGCTCCATTGATCATAAACTTCATATTACCAGTACCACTTGCCTCGTATCCAGCTAGAGAGATTTGTTCACTGATTTCAGAAGCTGGCATTAAACTTTCCGCAAGCGTTACACAATAGTCTTCAATGAAAACAACATTTAATTTTTCTTTAATTCTTGGATGCATATCAATATCCTTAGAAATATAATTGATCAATTCAATAATTTCTTTGGCCAAATAATATCCTGGAGCTGCTTTGGCACCAAAAATAAATGTTTGTGGTGTAATCATTAAATCTGGATTTTCTCGTAATTGATTATATAAATGAATGATTTTCAATACATTCAATAATTGTCGCTTATATTCATGAAGCCGTTTGACCTGTACATCAAATCTTGTTTTTGGATCTAAAATGATGCCTTGTTTTTTATAAATTACATTGGCAAAATCACATTTATTTAAGAGTTTGATACGTCCTAACTCCTCAATTACTTTATCATCATTATGATAATTCATCAACTTAGATAGCTCTTTTGCATCTTTATACCAACCATCACCAATTGTTTCCATTAGCAAATTAGATAATCGCGGGTTAGATTGATGAAGCCATCTTCTGTGAGCAATACCATTAGTCACATTGGTAAACTTATCTGGCGTCAATTGATAATAATCACTAAAAATACTTCTTTTAATGATATCACTATGGAGTGCTGATACCCCGTTTACAGAGTGGCTTGCTACAACACTCAAGTTAGCCATTTTGATATGATTTGAAGAAATAATAGACATTCGGTTAATTTTATCCCAATCTCCGGGATACAAAGACCATAAATCAGCTGTATATCTTTTATTAATTTCTTTTAAGATGGCATAAATACGTGGTACAGTTCTAGCAACTAAATCCTCAGACCACGATTCTAATGCTTCTACTAAAACAGTATGATTGGTATAGGCCACTGTTCTTGTTACAATATCCCAAGATTCATCCCATCCCATTCCATAATCATCCATTAAAATTCGCATTAATTCTGGTATACAAATTGCCGGATGTGTATCATTGATATGAATAGCCGCATAATCTGGCAACGTATGTAAATCTCCATAACGTTTTACATGATCATAAATGATATTTTGGATGGATGCACTGACCAAAAAATATTGTTGTTTCAAACGAAGTGTCTTCCCTTCACGATGATCATCAGAAGGATAAAGCACCTTTGAAATTAATTCTGCTTCTTGATTTTCAAATAGTGCCTTTTGATAATCTCCTTGTGAAAAAGATTTCATATCAAATTCAGTAGCATTTCTAGCGCGCCAAAGTCGCAGTGTTGAAACGGCTTCACTTTTTCCACCTGATATCAGCATATCATATGGCACTGCTTCTATCAATTTAGAATCATGATATTCTACCTTCATTCTACCTTGGTCCACATATTCTGTCACCCAACCACCAAATCTAACCTTTAAAATACGATCGCTTCTTGGGACTAACCAAACCTCACCACCTGGTAACCAAACATCTGGCATTTCCGTTTGCCATCCATTGACGATTTTTTGTTTAAAAAGACCATACTCATAGCGAATTGAAAAACCCGTTGCTGGATAATCTAATGAAGCAAGTGAATCCATAAAACATGCCGCAAGTCTACCCAAACCACCATTACCTAATCCTGCATCATTTTCTTGTCCATATAATTCATCTAAATCAAATCCATATTCTTCTAATACTTTGCGATAAGTTTCTACAATACCTAGATTATATAGATTGGTTTTTAGGCTTCTTCCTACCAAAAATTCCATACATAAATAATATATGCGTTTGGCTTTTTGAGCTTTAACCTTACGATTGAATTGTTTTTTCTTTTCAAGAAGAATATCAAGAACAGACATACTTACCGCTTTGTACATTTGATCAATATTTGCATCCTGCGGTGTTACGCCAAAATAACTTGCTAATTTTTCCTCTAGAATATGCTTTGTTCCCTTGATGTCATCAAGTGTTTGAGTCATAATTGAATCACCTATTTTTCTAAAATTTTCTCATACATCTTCACGTATTGTTTCGCTGAAGTGCTCCATCCAAAATCTTTATTCATTACAATTTCTACTTGTTTATTCCATAACTCTGAATCCTGATAATCTGTTATTGCTCTTTTGATTGTTGCTAACATTTCACTAGAACTGATGTTTTGGAAAGTATATCCGTTTCCATTTGCCTCAGAAAAATCATGGATGCTATCTTTTAATCCACCTGTCTGTCTAACAATAGGAATTGATCCATACCTAGAAGCAATCATTTGCGACAATCCACAAGGTTCAGATTGAGAAGGCATTAAGAAGATATCTGAAGATGCATAGATCTTGCGCGATAAATCTTGATTGAATGCAATGATCGCTCTCAATTTATGATGATATCGATATTCTAAATCCTTGAAATAACCTTCATAATAAGGATCTCCCGTGCCTAATACCACTACTTGAACTCTTTCTTGTAACAGTTCTTCAAATACTTCTTTGACCATATCTAATCCTTTATGTGAAACCAGTCTAGATACCATACCAATCATAGGTACAGTAGCGTCAATAGGCAAATCCAACATAGCCTGCAATTCTTCTTTATTTTTAATTTTCAATGCAAAGTCTTTTCGATCATAGTTTTCAAAAAGGGCCTTGTCTCGTGCTGGATTATAGAATACTTTATCAATACCATTCAAAATGCCCATTAATTTTCCTTCTTCATAAACACGTTTTGTTTCATGCTCTAATCCATGCGCAAAAAGAGGATCTAGAATTTCTTTTGCATAACTTGGACTAACTGTGGTTACAAAATGGGATGACTCCATTGCCCCTTTCATGATATTGGTTCTACCATTATATTCCAACAAATAAGCATCTTGCATTGAAAGTCCAAATACATCCTCAATAATATCCTGATCTAACGCATAAATACCTTGATACTCAATATTATGAATGGTGAATATTGTCTTTGTATTTGCAAATCTACTATCATGATAGAATAACGTTCTCAAGTATACCGAAACCATTCCTGTTTGCCAATCATGGGTGTGAATAATATCTGGAATTTGATCTAGGAATAGCATAACATCGATAGCTGCTTTACTGAAAAAGGCAAATCTCTCCGCGTCATCAAAGTAACCATAAAAATTATCTCGTTTAAAATAATATTCATTGTCTACAAAATAATACGTTATTTCCTTTTCTTCATATTTATAAATACCACAATACTGATTTCGCCAAGCCAGTTGAGTTATCGTTTGTCCTACATACACCAGTTTATTTTTATAAGCCTGATGTAATTTTGCATATAATGGTAAAATAACATTTACCTTCAATTTGTCCTTGGCATTTTTAGCAATTTTTTTTGGTAATGAGCCAATTACATCACCTAATCCACCTGAAGCAAAAAATGGTTGTGCTTCAGATGCAACAAAAAAGATTGTTTTCATTGTTTCACCCATGATTGATTTTCCTCCTATTATTATTTGAGCATTTTATCTATTTTATGAATATTTTTCATGTTTTTTATACCATTGTATTTTTTCCTAAATAATAAGGTATTTTTTCACAACCTGCTAAATGATTTCGGTCTCGAATTGTTACATTTTTATCGGTAACAACGTAATTTAAGGCAACGTTATTTCCTGTAATTGTATCTTGCATCAAAATGGAATTTTTCACAATCGTGCCTTTCCCCACTTTCACTCCTCTAAACAAAATGCTATTGATAACTGTGCCTTCAATCTCACACCCATCAGCAATAAAACTATTTTCAATAGTAGCATGGAAGCCATACCTTGTAGGCGAAGAATCTCTAACTTTTGTATATACACGATGATTTTTCACCCCAAATAATGCTTCTCTAGTTTCCTTATCTAACAAAGACATACTACATTTAAAATAATTTTCCATTGTATTTACATGAAGATAAATGCCTTGATGAGCATAACCATAAATTTTCAAACTTTTGATGTTTCCAAAAATGATATCGCGATGGAAAGATTCTAATCCTTGTGAAATAGCATCTTCTAATAATCCTTGCAATAATCGACGATTGATCACGCACACATTCATAAAAGTGTTGGTAATTTTTCCTCGTTTTGATTTTAAATCTGCTTTGATGATTCGTCCTTCTTCATTCATTGTAAAATCCATATTAGAAACCAAATCAGAATCACATTTACCATGACGATATAAGAGCGTCATATCGGCTTGATGAGTTTGATGAAACTCAAATACATCGGATAAATCGATGACATTGGCGCTATCGCAATCCATCAATACAACCATCTCTTCTTTTGCTTTTTCAATATATCCTCTAATACTCACCAACGCTTCTAAACGGCTAGAATATAAAATATCACTTTTATAACTACCAAAAGGAGGAAAAACAACAAGACCTCCATTTTTTCTAGATAAGTCCCAATCTTTTCCAGATCCCAAATGATCCATTAAAGATTGATAATTTTTTTGAGCGAGAATGCCTACATTGACAACATCTGCATTAACCAAATTCGAAAGAGCAAAATCAATCAATCGATATCTTCCTCCAAACGGAATAGACGCAGAAGTTCTTTTTCTAGTCAATTCATCAATTGTTTCGTTGTGAATATTGGAAAAAATAATACCCAATGCTTTCATCATTACTCACCTCTTACCTTGTATACATTTTCTTCAACATTAGCACCTGCTAATACTACTGCTTCATCTTCTACTATTACATCTCTTCCAATTACAGCAATTTCAACATCATCTGCTTTAGTCATTCCAATTACTGCCTGTTTGCCAATCACTACTTTTTCATCTATGATGCTATAGTTAACTGATGCCCCCTCACCAATCACAGTATCCGCAAAAATAACACTATCTTTTACAACAGCCCCTTTAGCCACTCGTACATTTGAACCAATAATACTATTGATAACCGTTCCTTCTATTTTAGCACCATCCGTAACCAAAGAGTTTTCTAATACTGCACCCTTGGCAATATATTGTGGTTCAATCCCCATATTTCTAGAATGGATTTTCCAAAATGGATTATAAATATCAAAAGCAGGATTTTCACCAATCAAATCTTGATTAGCCTCCCACAAACTTTTAATGGTTCCCACATCTTTCCAATATCCTTTAAATGGATAAGCTACCATTTTTTCTTTTTTGGCAAGCATTGTTGGAATAATATTTTTACCAAAGTCATTTTGACTCGTAGGATCTAGTGCATCTTCTCTTAAATACTGAAATAATTTTTCTTTCTTAAAAATATAAATTCCCATAGAAGCCTTATTGCTTTTAGGATGTTTTGGCTTTTCTTCAAACTCAGTAATCAAATTTTCTTCATTTGTATTCATAATACCAAAACGACTAGCTTCTTCAATCGGCACTTCTAATACCGCGATGGTACAATCTGCATTATTTTGGATATGTTCATGTAACATCTTATTATAATCCATTTTATAAATATGATCACCTGATAGAATCAACACATGGTCAGGGTCATAATTTTCAATAAAACTAATATTTTGATAGATAGCATTTGCAGTACCCTTATACCACTCACTACCTGTTTTGGCCTGATAAGGAGGAAGAATATGAACCCCACCAAAGGTTCTATCCAAATCCCACGGTTGACCATTACCAATATATTCGTTTAATAGAAGCGGTTGATACTGTGTGAGTACCCCTACTGTATCGATATTGGAATTGACACAATTAGATAAAGTGAAATCAATGATTCGATATTTTGCACCAAATGAAACTGCTGGTTTAGCGACTTTTGAAGTTAATGCATACAAGCGACTTCCTTGGCCTCCTGCAAGCAACATAGCTACACACTTTTTTTGACTATACATAATTTTTTACCTTCCTTAATATTATTCCTGTACTAGCTGGTACATTGATTCTAAGTTGATGATGTTCTACAACAAATTCACGTCTTTTTAAGTTTGTCCATCCCCCATATATTTGATCTGAGGTTGCTATAGCAACTTCATATGTTCCATCTTCAATCGATAATACATAATCTTTCCAATCACATGCCGCAAAATTTAAAATGACATCTATCGTCTCTTGCTCATTTGATATCCTACGATAAGAAAGTATATTATGATCTTTATCATTTACACTATTCCATAAAAACCCATTCCAATTGGTTTCATTTTGATATAGTGCCTTTTCATTTTTATACAAATAATTGATATCGCATACAAATTGTTTTAAACCTTGGTGACTTTCGTAATTTAATACCGACCAATCTAATTCTCTTGATTCACTCCACTCCCTAAATTGACCTATTTCCCCCCCCATAAATAATAACTTTTTACCTGGATGAGTCATCATATACATCAAATAGGTCTTTAGTGCCGCAAATTTCATACTATAATCACCTGGCATTTTATTAATAAGTGAACCTTTCATATGCACTACCTCATCATGAGACAAAGGAAGAATATAATGCTCACTATAGATATAAGTCATCTGAAAAGTCAATTGATCGTGATGATATCTACGATACATCGGATCAGTTTTCATATAAGTTAATGTATCGTTCATCCATCCCATATTCCACTTATAATCAAATTCTAATCCGCCATATTGAGTAGGGACTGTGATTTTTGGAAAGGCAGTTGATTCTTCTGCAATCATCAAAACACCTGGATAATACTCATGCACAATATGATTGACTTTTTGGATAAAACTTACTGCTTCTAAATTGATATTCGTTCCCTGGCTATTTTTATGCCACTGACCTTCTTTTCTTCCATAATCTAAATACAACATTGATGCTACCGCATCCACTCGGATTCCATCAATATGAAATTGATCTAACCAAAACATCGCATTTGAAACAAGAAAAGATTGCACTTCATTCTTTCCATAATCAAAACATCTCGTCCCCCAACCCTCATGTTCCTTTTTGGTATTATCAGATGGCTCATAGGTTTCAGTTCCATCAAACTCAATTAAACCATGCGCATCCTTGGCAAAATGTCCTGGCACCCAGTCCATAATAACGCCTATATTTTTTTGGTGGCAGATGTCCACAAATCGCATAAAATCATGTGGTGTACCATATCTAGCTGTTACAGCATAGTATCCTATCACTTGATATCCCCAAGAAGGATCATAAGGATATTCTGCTAAGGGCATCACCTCAATATGCGTATATCCCATTGCCACCGCATAATCAGAAATTTCTTCTGCTAATTTGACATAATCAAAAACACTTCCGTCTTGATATCGCTTCCAAGAACCCAAATGGACCTCATAAATATTTAAGGGTTGATCTAAAGCTTGATGTTGTTGTCTTTTAGCCATCCACTGACTATCTTGAAATGTATATCCACTTAAATCATATACTTTGGACGCTTTTTCTGGTCTACATTCTGCATGAAACCCGTAAGGATCACTTTTGAATAAAGTTCGATTGTCAAAAGTGACAATCGCATATTGATAACAAGCAAATAATGGGACATGAGAAATGGTAATTTCATAGATGCCTCCATCAGATATTTTTTGCATCACATGTCTCGTGGTATCCCATGCATTGAACTCTCCTACAACAGAAACGATTTTTGCATGAGGGGCAAACACTCGAAAAGTAGTACACTCTTTTGTGTAATGTGCTCCCATCAGTTCATAAGCGCGATAATTGGTACCTTGATGAAAATAATATATTCCTTTTTCTTCCATTTCCAATATCTCCTTCTTTTTCCTTATTATACCACATCTAGAAAATATATGCAATTGTTAGTAAAATTATTTTTTTCAAATGGCATTTTCTAGTTTTTCTATCGTTATTTTTTGACATATTTTTTGTTTTTATTATTCAATTTTTTCCTATTCATCAAGCAAAAAAAGAAACATTTTTTTCAATTTATGCTATACTATGTTCAAAAGGAGTGTGCTATCTTATGGAATTATTTTCATTTTTTCCAATCATCATTTCAATTTTTTTCACTGCAATGATAATTGTGATTATCGTTGCAAGCATCAAACAAACTACCCAAAAAAATACTTCATCTTCCCATACAAAAAATGAGGGAGATGAACAATATATCCTACGCTCAGATACTTCTACCGACTTTTCTAATACTACATATCAAGGTACAGGACAAACAAAACACGGAAATATTATTTCTGGCATCTTTTTGATTTTCTTCACTCTTATTTGGACAAGCATTTTACTTTTTATGGTCACTATGCTCTTCAAGAGTGATCAGTTATCATTTCCTTTGATTTTGTTTTTTATTCCTTTTTTCTTAGTCATCATTATTTTGATTATACAAATTATTCGAACATTTAAAGGGACAAAACAAGAAAAGATAACTGATTCTACCTTACATGAAGATTCTATTGATGATGACTATTTGATATTATTTTGTCCTGGATGCGGTGAATCACTTGAAAAAACGGACCGTTTTTGCCCTTCTTGTGGAAGAAAAATTAAATAATAAAAAACTCACTTTTAAAACCTATTCGTTAAAAAACGAATGGACAAAAAGGTGAGTTTTTTTGTTTTATTGAAACATTTTTGCAATGAGTGGAACAATATCTTTAATTATAGTATGTGTTGTGTTGATACACAAATCATAATTTTGAATCTTTCCCCATTTTTGACCTGTATAGTATTGATAATACTTGGCCCTTTCTTTGTCTAATCGTGCAATATGTTTGCGAATTTGTTTTTCTGTATACGTGCTAGATGCACTATTTCGTTCTATGCATCGTTTGACTTTACTATCCATTTGTGCATAAATAAAAATACGATATGGCTGATATTCTCTTAAGATATAATCTGCACATCTTCCTACAATGACACAATTAGACTGTGTGGCCAAGCGTTCTATAATTTCACATTGTGCTTGAAACACCATTTGAACTTGTTGCAATTCATAATTTTCATGCCCTGTCAAACTTTGACCAATTGTAATTGGATATAACCGATGTGGTTTTTTCTCAATAATATCTTGAACATACTCTTCTGATAGTGATGTATGTTTAGAAATTTCTGTAATAATCTCTTTATCATAATACTCATATCCTAATTCTTCCGCAAGTCTCCTACCAAATTCTCGTCCTCCACTACCAAACTCTCTTCCTATAGTGATAATTTGATACATACTATTCCTCCTCGTTTTGATTTTCTTTATTTGATAAACATTGCATCGCCAAAAGAAAAGAAGCGATACTTTTCTTGAACCGCAATGCGATATGCTTCAAGTACATGTTCTCTTCCCGCTAAAGCACTTACCAACATGATTAAAGTTGACTTTGGTAAGTGAAAATTAGTAATCAAGGCATCGACCGCTTGAAATGGATATGGTGGATAGATGAAAATATTGGTCGATTCATGACACTCCCGAAAACAACCATATTTGGTCATAATACTTTCCAATGTTCTTGTTGAAGTCGTTCCTACACTAATAATCCTTTTTCCTGCTGCCTTGGCTTGATTCAAAGCCATTGCGGTTTCTTTTGTCATTTGGTATGCCTCACTATGCATATGATGTTCCTCAATTGTTTCACTCATGACAGGCCTGAATGTACCTAATCCAACATGTAATGTCACATATTCAATTTGTACACCTTTTGCTTTTACCCGTTCTAATAATTCTTGGGTAAAGTGTAAACCCGCAGTAGGTGCCGCAGCACTACCATAATCTTTTGCATATACCGTTTGATAACGAGAACCATCCTCTAATTTCTCATGAATGTATGGCGGTAATGGCATCGTGCCTATTTGTTCTAATATTTCTAAAAATATACCTTGATAGGTCATTTGGTATCTTCTTTCACCATCTGCTTTTTCCTCTATGCAAGTTGCTATCAATAAGCCATTCCCAAAAGATATTTGTGTTCCTGTTTTGACACGTCTTGCAGGACGGGTCAAAGCCACCCATTCATCTTTCGCTACTTCTTTGAGCAATAGCAATTCAATAGATGCATCAGTATCTGTCTTTTTTCCATAGATGCGTGATGGATAAACTTTTGTATCATTCAGCACTAAAACATCCTGATCTGTTAAATAATCAACTATGTCATAAAAATGCTTATGTTCTATATTTCCTGTTATCTTATCCAAAACCAATAACCTAGAATCAGTTCTATTTTCTAGTGGAGTTTGCGCAATCAATTCTTCTGGTAAATTATAATCAAAATCTGCTACTTTCAAAATAAGCCTCCCTTTTTATATCCCAAATGTTCATACGCTTTTTCCGTCACCATTCGCCCTCTATGCGTACGAATAATAAATCCCTCTTGTAATAAATAGGGTTCATTGACATCTTCTAAGGTAACAGTTTCTTCGGAAATAGTCGCAGCAAGTGCCTCAAGTCCTGCTGGCCCCCCTTTAAATCGTTCAATCAAACCCAGAAGATATTTTCGGTCAGTGATATCTAACCCTGCTTTATCAATATCCAGTTTATTCAAGGCATAATCCGTTATATCTACTGATATGTGACTTGAATTCTCATATTGAGCAAAATCACGGATTCTTCTAAATAAGCGATTGGCAATACGTGGCGTCCCGCGAGAACGTCTAGCTAACTCATAAGTTGCATCTTTGTCAATTGGAAAATGAAAAATTCTCGATGTCCGTTCAATAATGGTGGCTAATTCTTCCATATCATAATATTTCAATTGATGCACTATACCAAACCGATCGCGCATAGGTGCTGTTAAATCTCCAAAACGTGTTGTCGCACCAACTAAAGTAAATGGTGGTAAATCTATGCGTAACGTAGAAGCAGCAGCATCTTTTCCCATTACAATATCAATCGCATAATCTTCCATAGCAGAATACAAAATTTCTTCTATGACTTTAGGTATCCGGTGAATTTCATCAATAAATAATATGTCACCAGGCTCGAGAGAGGATAATATTGCAGCAAGATCGCCTGGTCTAGATAATGCAGGGCCTGTAGTAATTTTAATCCCTGTGTTCATTTCATTGGCAATGATGTGGGCAAGCGTCGTCTTGCCTAGTCCTGGAGGACCATATAATAACACATGATCTAAACTCTCATGACGCAATTTTGCTGTATGAATAAATATTTCCATCATTTCTTTCAGTTCCAACTGCCCCACATATTCTTTTAACCTTTGAGGTCGAAGAGAGGACTCAATCTCATCGCCATCTATCATTTTTTTGTCCATAATATTATCCAAGACCATCACCCTTTTCTTTGATTTAATTCTATTTTTATGATATAATAAATTATCTAACTATATTTCTTATGGAGGTTCCTATGTACCGATATTTTAAAGGCCAGGCAACAGAAATTTGTGCCACACATATTACATTTGAGGTAGGACAAATTGGCTATTTAGTCAAAGTACCCAATCCATATCAATTTGAATGTAACACACCTATGACGCTTTACTTACATTATCATGTCCGTGAGGATGCTCATGAACTATTTGGCTTTAGTTCTTCTACTACTAGAGATATGTTTGAAAATCTCATCAATGTAAAAGGTCTTGGGCCAAAAGGTGCACTAGCAATTCTTGCCTCTAGTACTCCTGAGGAAATTATTCAAGCATTAGATGATAGCAATTCAAAATTTTTTGGTCAATTTCCAGGAATAGGGCCAAAATTAAGTCAACAAATTGTTCTTGACTTAAAAGGCAAGATTGATTTTCATCAAGATACTCAGGATTTTTCCAATGAAAAGAAAAATAACGTCATTTTGGCACTAAAATCTTTGGGATACAACAACAATGAAATTAAGCAAGCCACCAAAGATTTAGACGTTAGTGATACTATTTCACTAAGTGATGCAGTAAAAAATGCCCTAAAACGGCTTAAAAAGAATTAATTCTATTATACACTATTTTGCTTCTTTTTGCAATATAAATAAATTTGGAATCGAACCCACTATTCCTTATATTATATAATCGATATTTCATCCTATTACTTAAGTAAAAAAATGGTTCATATTGAACCATTTTTTATTATTCTAATCAATTTAATTTTATATACTTAGCCCAAAGTTAACCTATTAAAGAAGCAAACATTATCCAAGCAAGTCCGTAATAAATCACAACTGCAATCACATCATTGATAGTGGTAATGAGTGGACCTGATGCAACAGCGGGATCAATTTTGCATTTCTTAAATATAACAGGTATGGCACTTCCTGCTAAACTAGCGATTAGCATTGATCCAAGCATACTTACACCTACAGAAAGGGCAATTTTAAAATTATCCAATAATGTCTCATTCTGAACAAAATAAATAAAGAGAAAAACAGAAAGAAAACTCATCAATCCAATACACAGACCATTGATAAAACCTACACGAATCTCTTTAAAAATCAATTTGGCAATATCCTTACTTGTTGTTCTTTCGCTAGATAACACACGAATTGTTACAGCAAGCGATTGCGTTCCTGTATTTCCTGCCATATCTAAAATTAATGATTGAAAAAACACAATAAGTGGTAGTGCCGCAACAACTTTTTCAAAACTAGAAATCAATAGACTTGTCACAAGACCTAAACCAAGTAAAATCAATAACCATGGCACTCTTTTTTTGATTGATGTAAAGATAGACTCATCTAAGTCCTCCTCACTAGATAAACCTGCTAACTTAGCATAGTCATCACTCAATTCATCTTGAACTACTTCAACGACATCATCACTCGTAATTACACCAACTAAATGTTTTTCTTCATCTAATACCGGGATAGAGTCAAGTGCATACTCCTGAATTTTTTCTAAACATGCACTCACTTCCTCTGTTGCATTTAAGTATGGATAGGAGGTTTTGATCAATTCTTTTAAATTTTGATTTTCCCTAGCTAAAATCAAATCTCTTAAATCCATAGCACCAAAAAAATGATTATCCATATCAACAAAATAAAGCGTTGAAATATTATCATTGACAGCAGCCTCTTCTATCATTTTTTTCATCGCTTGTCTAACAGTCGCATCTTTTGATATGGCAACATAGTTCGTTGTCATTTTACTTCCAATTACATTTTCATCATAAGAGGTGATTAGTTTGATATCATCAACCGCTTCTTGATCCATCAATTCAATTAATTCATTACGATCTTGTTCTTCTAATTCTTCTAAAATATCGATAGCATCATCTGTATCCATATTTTCTAAGATATCCGCCGCAGCATCTGTAGACAATTCCTCAAAATATTCAGCTGGTTCTTCTAAGTAACTAAAAATATCTGATAAAACATCTTGATTGAAGAGCAAATAGAGTTGTTGTCTTTCTTCCTTTGTCAAAAATGGAAATACTTTGGCAATATCATTTTCATGATATTGAGAAAGAGCACTGCGTTTTTCCTCTAATGAAGAATGTGATCTAATTAATGTTAATATCTTTTCAACGTAATCTTGATTCATGATAATATCCTCCTGCTTATTTTTTATGTATGCAAAAAACCTTTTTGAAAAGGAATATAATAGAAGAGGTAATTAAAATCTAAATCCACCTTTATTTTTTCCCTTGCCCTTTTTCGGCTTAGATGGTTTCATACCTGGAATAGGTGCTTGCCCTTTAGATACTTTTTCCATTTGATCTTCATCCATATTCATTAATGATTTCATTTGCGTACGCATCGTTTCAAATTGTTTGGTCAACTGATTAATTTCTTGATAACTTCTACCACTACCATTTGCAATACGCGATTTTCTCGAGTGACTCTTATTGATCAAATCAGGATTATTCCGTTCTTCTTTCGTCATTGATCCAATCAATGCCTCGATATACACAAATTTTTTTTCATCAATATCTAAATTTTTAATCTGTGAGCCAAGTCCAGGAATTAATCCCAATAGACCTTTTATTGAGCCCATCTTTTTAATCTTTTTGATTTGATCAAGAAAATCATTATACGTAAAACGACCTGCTTGCATTTTTTCTGCCATTTTCATCGCTTCTTCTTCATCAAATGAAGCTTGTGCTTTTTCTATAAAAGTAAGAACATCCCCCATTCCAAGAATCCGCTTGGCCATACGTTCAGGATGAAACACATCAATCTCATCCATTTTTTCACCAAGACCAGTGAATTTAATTGGAATTTGGGTCATATAACGAATAGATAATGCAGCACCACCACGAGTATCGCTATCCAGTTTCGTCAATAAGCAGCCTGTTATACCCAATTTTTCATGAAACTTCATTGCAACATTGACCGCATCTTGTCCTGTCATCGCATCAACAGTCAACAATATTTCATCTGGATTTACAATTTGTTTAATTTCAACTAATTCTTGCATCAACACTTCATCAATAGCAAGACGACCTGCTGTATCAATCAAGACTAAATTATAGCCCTTTTCTTTTGCGTAATCTAAACCACTTTTAACAATAGCCTGTGGTTTGGCTAGTATTCCCATTTGGAATACTTCAATATCTAGTTGCTTTCCGATAGTAACTAACTGATTGATGGCAGCAGGTCGATATACGTCTGCAGCAATCATTAATGGTTTACATTTGTTATTCTTTCGTAAGTAACTGGCTAGTTTACCAACGTGAGTTGTTTTTCCACTACCTTGTAATCCCACCATCAAGACAATACTAGTTCCGGATTTCTTTAAATTGATAGGAACTGCTTCATCCCCCATCAATTTAATTAATTCTTCATAAACAATTTTAACAACTTGGTCACCTGGAGTAAGTGATTTCATCACTCGCTCGCCTAAAGCCAATTCTTTTACTTCACTAATAAACTCTTTAACAATTTTATAATTAACGTCTGCTTCAAGTAATGATACACGAATTTCACGCATTGCATCGTCAATATCTTTTTCATTTACTTTACCACGTCCAGTTAATTTTCTTAATGAATATTGGATTTTTTCTGATAAATTCTCAAACGGCATATATTTTTATTCCATCTCCTTGATCCGATGAATGATGACTTTCCCTTCTTCAGTGGTATAAGGCATTAAATCGTTCAAATAAGCTTCTAATACCTTATTTTTTTGATAAAGCCCTAATTTTGACTCATATTCATCTAAATTGTGTTCTACTTTTTTTAATAAATCCCAAATAGCATTACGTGAGACACCAAGGGATTCCGATATTTCGGATAAACTATAATCTTCAAAATAATAACTTTCAAATACTTCCCTCTGCTTTGTTGTAAATAAGTTTTGATAGTATGTATATAAGAAATTATAATAATCTTTTTTTTCTATTGTATTAGGCATCTACATCATCCTCTGAGCCAATAAAGAGTCCGCCAATATAATCCTCTAAATCAAAATATTCTAAGTCTTCCATTTTTTCACCTAGTCCGACCATTTTGATAGGTAAATTATATTTATCTCGAATGGCAAGTACGATTCCACCTTTACTAGTTCCATCTAATTTGGTTAAAATAACTCCAGTAATATTGGTAACCTCCATAAAAGCTTCTGCTTGAGATAATCCATTTTGACCTGTTGTTGCATCGATAACCAATATGGTTTCATGGGGACCATTTTCCACTTCACGGGCAATCACACGATTCATCTTTTCCAATTCTTTCATTAGATTTGTTTTATTTTGGAGCCGTCCTGCTGTATCACATAATAAAACATCATACTTTTCTTGTTTAGCCTTTTGCACTGCCTCATAAATCACACTTGAAGGATCCGTTGCTCCTTTTTTAATTACGATATCTACACCAACACGATTGGCCCATACTTCTAATTGATCTACTGCGCCTGCTCTAAAGGTATCACCTGCAGCAAGTAATATCTTTTTTCCTTCTTTTTTTAATCGATAAGCAATTTTAGCAATCGTTGTTGTCTTTCCTACACCATTTACGCCAACAAATAAAAAAACAGACAAATCGTTTTTTTGTAAATTAAAATTATTATTGACAATTTCTCCTTTTAAATATAATTCAAACATTTTATCAACAATAATCGGTTGTAAGTCCTCTACATTTGTTAATCCTTCTACTCTTTCATCTTCCTTAAGGGCATCAATAAAATCTAGTGTCGTTTCTACACCAATATCAGCCATAATAAAGGCATCAGTTAAATCATCAAATAGGTCTTCATCTATTTCTTTATGGCCTGACAAGATTGCTTTTAGTTTACCCATTAGCCCTTGTCTTGTTTTTTTCATACCGAGTTCATATTTTTTTGAAGTATCATTTTGTTTTTTCTTTTTAAATAAATCAAATAACCCCATTATATTGCTCCTCTCATTAGACCTTATGTCTAAATCCTTATTTTTGTATTATACTATATTTTTTTATTTTTTTCAACCCTTATAAATAAAAAGATTGATAGACTACTTGCTATCAATCTTTTTGTTTTCTTCTTTTTGAGGTAGCAATCCAACATTGGATTTACAGCGTTCACTATTACAACGAATAATTTCACCTACTCGAATCATCGGTGCACCACAAATTTCACATTTTTCTCCTGTAGGAATACCTGAAAAAGTGGCTTTACATTTTGGGAAACGACTACAAGCATAAAATAATGCACCTTTTGATCTTCCCCTTGCACTTGTTCTTTCGACAACCTCACCTTCACCACAAATAGGACAGGTTACTCCCGTTGTCACCACTTCCTTCTTTGGTGCTTTTTTGATGTAACGGCAATGAGGATAACCCGAGCAAGCGGTGAATTCACCAAATGGACCACGTCTAATGAATAATGGCAACCCACATTCAGGACAAAATTCATCCGTTATTTTTGGATATATTTTGACCATATTGTCTCTAGCATTTTCAATGAGTGGAGCAAACACATCATAAAACTTGCGTAGTTCCTCATACCAAATCGCATCGCCCTCAGCAATTTTATCTAATGTATTTTCCATATCAGCAGTATATTTTACATTAATAATGCTACTAAAGAACAATTCCAATTGTTCTGTCGTAAGTCTTCCTTGTGCAGTGGGAACGAATGTTTTCTTTTCCATCGCTACATATGCTCTTGCCCGCAAAGTTTCCATCGTTAGTGCATAAGTAGAAGGTCTTCCAATGCCTAGTTCTTCCATCTTACGAATTAATCTTGCCTCAGTATAACGATATGGTGGCGAAGTAAATTTCTGTTCCTTTGAAATTTCTTGGAAGGATAAATTTTCTCCAATGGATAACTCTGGTAAGTGATCCAAATTTTCTTCTTCATCGACCAAACTTGATTCTTCATAAATAGTTAAAAAACCATCAAATAAAGTAATTTCACCTGTTAAATTAAAAATGTAGCCTTGGTTTTCAATATCTACTTTCGTATCCTCTAATATGGCATCGCTCATTAAAGAGGCAATCGCTCTATTATATATTAAGGAATAGATTTTATATTCATCAGCAGCCAAATATTTTTTCACACTCTCAGGAGTTCTAACAATATTGGTTGGACGAATGGCTTCATGCGCATCTTGTATATTCTTTCCTTTAGGCGCTTTTTTGGTTCCTTTATAATATTTTTCACCATACTTTTCAGTAATATATTGTTTAGCAGAATGAACAAACTCATCCGATAAACGAATAGAATCAGTACGCATATAAGTAATCAAACCAACACGCTCTTTACCAAGTTCAACCCCTTCATATAACTTTTGGGCGATTCCCATTACTCGTTTTGCATTATAATTGAATTTCGCACCAGCATCTTGTTGTAATGTCGAGGTAATAAAAGGAGGACGTGAAGCACGATTTCGTTCTTTCTTATTGATATCGATAATTTTGTATTCATCTTCTTTTAAAGCTGCAATGACTTGATTGGTTTCTTCCTCAGAAGAAAGTGTCATCTTTTCATCTTTTCGGCCAAAAAATTTCGCTCGTAATGTATAAATATTTCCTGCTATTTCCTTATTTAAAATAGCAGCCAAATCCCAATATTCAACCTTGTCAAATGCTTCGATTTCTTTTTCACGATCTACTACCAATTTTAAGGCAACCGATTGTACCCGACCAGCCGATTTTGAACCTATCTTTTGTTGAAGTAAACTAGATAAACGGAATCCAATAATACGATCTAATATTCTTCTTGATTCTTGTGAATGAACCAAATCCATATCTATATCGCGATCATTTTGAATCGCTTTTAATATTGCGTTTTTCGTAATTTCATTAAAGACAATTCTAGAAACTTTTTCGTCTGGTTGTTCTAGTACCTCGCTCAAATGCCAGCTAATCGCTTCTCCTTCACGGTCAGGGTCAGTTGCTAAATAGATGTGCTCAGCTAAATTGGCAACTGATTTTAGTTTTTCAACAATTTCTCCTTTATCTTTTAAAATACTATATTCAGGCTGAAAGTTATTTTCGATATCTACTCCGAATCCACCTTTGCCTTTGATTTTGAGATCTCTAATATGACCTATACTAGATTCTACTAAATATTCTTCACCTAAATAATTCCCTATGGTTTTACACTTTGCTGGAGATTCCACGATGAGTAACTTCATAAAACACCTCGTCATCATTTTGTGTTTTGATTATATAACACTTCAAATAATAAGTCAACCAAAACGAATAAAAATCATCTACTGATTTTGAATATTTTTCGACTTATTTATTAAAAAAACAAAAAAAGCGCATTGTATTTTTCATGCGCTTACCAGTAATTCAGTATCACGTAAGATAAACCTATCATCAATTCCGCAAAAAATAGTATACTTCCTACTATTATTGCAAGAATGCTCTTTTTGAATTGACCACTTTTCGTTCCTAAAAAAATACCTAGTCCGATTATACTTAGTTGTAAAACCAAAACTACTGGAAATAACATAAGTGGCGATAATGTTTGTTGGTCTATATAAACACAAAACATACCTACAATCAGTGAAGCAAACGTTAATAGCCCATTCAAAACAGTTATCATACCTGGTGATAACCGCAAAGCATTATCCATATACTCACAGGATTCAATTTTTGTCTTCTTAGTCACTGTGATTTGATTGAATATTTTTACATAAGGAAATAACATTCGTTTAATTTTCCAAAGAGCCAGTTCATTGCCACTAACTTCAATTAGATAACCTCTATTGTCTTTTAATTGAATCAAAAAGAAATCTTTATTTTCCGTAAGTCCAACTACTTGTGTATATAAAATCTTAGTTGTAGATGAATTAGATACTGATTTTTCTTTCACTATGAACGCATCCGATTGAAACAAAAATTCATCATAAGATACATCACAAGATAGTTTGGAGCGCTTATGGATATTGACTAATACTATTACTAACATCAATAGTAAAAATAATGTAATCCCTACACTAATTCCTGTCATAATCTTAGATGATAAAAGCATTCCTACCAAAGCCATAGTAACAAAACAACACATGAACATTGAGAAATTAAATATATTCATCTTTTTCTCATATCGAAAATAACTTTGTCGTAGTGTTTGATTAGCCGTAGATATAACTTCTATTTCCTCTTGAATGAAATGAGTATTGTTCATAAAAAATTACCTCATATATTATATATAAGGTAATTTTAGCACACTTCATATAGATAAGCAACTCTTTTGCAAAAGCATAAATTGAATTACTTTTTAAGCACTTTGATAGCATCTTGAATGGTTTTTTCATATGCTTCCATGCCATACTTATCTACTTCTGCTTTATTCTTTTCACCATGAGTTAAACAACCTGCTCCAGCAATGCATCCACCTACACAAGCCATTCCTTCTATAAAGTTACCAATATCAATTTTACCAACTTTTAATAAGGCCATTCGGCATTCTTCAATTCCATTACATACGACTGGCTTTACCTCAAAATCCGTTTGTCCCAATTCAATTAATGCCTGTTTTACAGCATCCGTTAAACCCCCACTCCTAGCAAAGATTCTGCCATAATAAGATGCATTATCTAAAACATCTTCTGATAATGAGTAAATATCTAAATCTTTACTATCAAAAAGGGCTTGCAATTCTTCAAATGTCAATACAGAATCAACATATTGTTTCTGCATTTCTTGCTGAAACTCAGCCTTTTTCGCAGTACATGGACCAATAAAAATCACTTTTGCGGTTGGATCAGTTTCCTTAATGTATTTGGCAATTTCTGCGGCAGGAGATAAATTGTGCGAAATATGCTCTACCAATTTGGGAAAATTCTTTTTGATATACATTACAAAAGCAGGACAACACGAACTAGTTAAAAAGCCTTTTTCAATTAATTCTTGTGTTTCCTTGTATGCCACCATATCAGCACCAAGAGCTGCTTCTACTACTGTAAAGAATCCTAATTCCTTGATACCTGAAATCACTTGTCCTAATTTAGCATGCACAAATTGACTAGATATGGATGGAGCTACTACCGCATAAGTTTTATATTTTTGATTATGCTGACTTTTTTTCAAAATATCAATGACATTAATAATATAAGATTTATCCATAATAGCACCGAATGGGCATTGATAAACACATGAACCACAAGAAATGCATTTATCATTATCGATTTTGGCTGCCTTATTTGGTCCCATTGAAATCGCTTTTACTTTGCATGATTTTTCACATGGTCTTTTAAAATTGACAATGGCACCATATGGGCATACTGTAGAACACTTTCCACATTCTACACATTTCGATTTATCAATGTGAGCTTTTTGGTTGTGATCAAAATAAATGGCATCTTTTTTACACGCATCTTGACAGCGATGCGCAAGACAACCTCTACATACATCTGTTACTTCATATCCTGCAACAGGACATTCATCACAAGCCAAATCAATGACTTCTATGACATTGGGATTTGATTTATCTCCACCCATAGCAATCTTAATTCTTTCTTCAACAATTGCCCTTTCTTTATAAATACAACATCTTGTAGTCGGGGTAGGTCCTGGAATAATAATTTTGGGTATATCCAATATTTTTTCATATAACGTATCATCCCAAGCCTTTCTTGCTACTTCTCTTAATACTTTATATTTTAAATATTGAACTTGTGTATCAAATTTTTTCATATTTTTTTCACCTAAAAATAACTTACTTTTATATTTTTTCCCATCTTTTTCAAGCACTCTGATAGTTCTTGAACCAATTGCATTTTAATGTTGAAATTGATAGGTAGATTGGGATTTTGATGTGCAGGATTCATTGCTCTTCCTACATAAAAATTAATATCGGTAGCTTCTTCAAATAAAAGACGTGAGATTAAAGATGCTCCATCTTTTTTATAACACCAATTGACATAAGATTGATTATCTTCTAAATAATCCTTTGCATATTCTAATACACGATTAATGGTAATTACACCTTCTGTTACCAAATCTACTCCTTCAATTTCAGCAGTTGGTGGGATTTTAGGATCCGAATAATTAAGTGATGGGGTGATTGATTTACCTAAGTATTTAGCAGCTATAGATGAAGTTGTTCCACCACATACAATGTGTTTTCCACCTTTAGAAAAAAACAATGACATCATTCGATTACAATCATCCGGATTACTTGGTGGACCAAATAAAAGATTCATTGGTTCTCTTTTTCTAATTCGAACTACACAAGCAGTCGTATCATCACCTGGTTCATAGCCATATAATTTATTACACTCATCTAGTAAAATTGTTGTCATTGTTTTTGCTGTATAACCAGCTGATGGTAAAATCTTTACCATTTCAATGATATCTTCTCTTTTCCAACCAAAATTAAGTGTTTTTCCGACTCCAGCGTAAATACATCCATCACTCATCATTACAAATACGTCATTTTCATACAATTGGACTTTGGATTTGTAAATTTTTTTACCTCCAATGTTCAATTCAGTTTTGTTTAACTCATAATTTTCTCCATCACGTATTAAAATAATCCCAGGATTATCATATTCTATAACTTCAGCTTCGCTATTAGGTGAAATTTTCAAAATTGTAAAGGTAGAATAAGCCACCTTACGAACAGAACAAACAGGTAGTGTTGCAGCAATCGTTGCGACACATTCCTCAATAGAGATTCCTTCTGCCATCATTGTTGAAATAATTTTAGAAGTTAAAGTTGATAAAATACATGCTTTTACCCCGCTTCCTAATCCATCAGCAAGTACAATAATTTTTGTTCCATCCTCCTGGTCAATAATATCTATATGATCACCACAAAGTTGCTCATGATGTTTGAGTAAACTACGATAGCCTATATCTGTACAAAGATTATTCATCCTTCATTGACTCCTTTAATTTCGTTAAAGCAATTTTAGTTTCAGCTGCAGTTTCTCCTAAAAGGGAAGCAATTTCTTGGACAATACGCATTTGTTTATCCACCACTTTATCAGCGATTTCTACCGTTCTTGAAGAGATTTCATCTTTCTTTTCTTTTGCGGTAACCTCAAGTGTAACATCTCTCATAAAACAAATGATAATTTTATAATTTTTATCATAGACAATAGTTCTTTCGACATATCGATTATACTCAGCCAAATAAATACGTTCATTATAAACATTTTTATTGTTTAATTTGACTTGCAAGAATGGATATGGATCAAGAATACGAATGACTTGATCTCCTAATACGTCCGTTGCATATTTAATATTCATAATCTTACGTGCCGCATCATTGATTTGTTGAACTTCTAGATCTTCATTTAATACTAAAATGCCATCTGGTGTATTATCAATAATATTGGTATAAAATTTCTCTGCTCTTTCTTTTAGGAAAGGCAAACACATAGAAATAGAAGCTTTACCTTGAATAATCGCTATCGCCTTTTCACGACAAGTATTATAGCCACATGAACCACAATTTAATTCATCTGATGGGCGCATCTTGCCCATCTGTCTTAGAATAGAACGAATAGCATCTTCAGAGGGTTCTTCTGCCTTTCTTGCAATATATTCAAAATGCTTGGTTAGTTCCTCATCACCATATGCTTCTACATCGAAATCTTGATTACCTGCATAATTTACGACTGAACAATAATCACGAATAGGGGAACGATGATATTTCTCCATAACTGGCCCACCTATACAACTACCTACGCAAGCTGACATTTCAATTACACAATTATCTAACATGCCATTTTCTATATCTTTTAAAGCAGCTATACAATTTTCTACCCCATCAATCGCAATATATTTATAGCCTGCAATATCAGGTTTCATTGTTTTTAAAATCCCTCCGGTTATTGGGAATAATCTTGCCTTTGACTTTTCATTTACTTCTAGTCCTTTTTCTAGAACAATATTACTTTCTTTTAACCACATTGTCAATTCTTCGTATGTCAAGACAGCATCAACGATTCCTGTATAATGGTCTGCCTCATCCTTTTTAGCGAGACATGGTCCAATAAATACAACTTTGGCATTAGGCATTCTTTTCTTGATATCTATTGCATGCATTTGCATAGGAGATTTTACGTCAGCAAGATATCGAAGTGTACTCGGAAAATACTTTTGAATGAGCAAATTCACAGAATGACAGCAAGATGTAATCAAGATATTTTGTCTTTTTGACTCCAAAATGGCTTCATATTGCTTTTTTACAATGGTTGCACCAATGGCAGTTTCCTCTACCGCAAAAAAGCCCAATTGACGTAGAGCTTGTGCCATTTGCTCAAGACCAATTCCATCGTAGTTGGCAATAAATGAAGGAGCTAAACTTACAATGACTTGTTCTTTTGCAGCAAGCATTACTTTCACTTTTTCCAAATCATTCTGAATTTCTTTGGCATTTTGTGGACAAACGACAAAACATTGACCACATAAAATACATTCGTTGCCAACAATATGCGCTTGATCACCAGAGAATTTAATTGATTTTACTGGACAATGTCGAATACATTTATAACAATTCTTACAATTTGATTTCTTTAATTTTAAAAATTCGGACATATTTCTCACCTATTTTAAATATTTTAATACTTTATCATTGAAAAACGCGTGAAAATTTTCTGGAGTTACACTAATCATTTCCTTATCATCAATGCAAACATTAACTCCTGAATTGCTACACTTTCCCAAACAGAAAGAACCGACAAGTTTTACCTTTTCTTCTAATTGATTTTCCTGAATACTTTTTTCAAATAATTCAATTATTTGTTGTGAACCTTTTAGATGGCATGAGCTACCGATACAAATTTGAATTGTCATTTGCTATGTACCTATTTTCCCATTACCTCTTTTTGAAAGAATGCATCTACTGTTTCTGGGGATACGGAAAATAATGTTTCATCTACTTTCACGCAAACCCCTTTTTGGCAGTTGCCCATACAAAAAGTACCTTGGAGTTCTACTTCTTCTTTTAAATCATATTCTGCAATCAATTCTTGCAATCTTTCTACAACTTGTCTAGAGCCTTTTAAATGACATGAACTTCCTATACAAACTACTACTTTTTTCATATTTTCCTCCTATTCGTAGTCAACAACATTAACCCAACTCAACAAAAGATCACGTTCATTTTGATGACCTTTTACAGATTGTGACGCAGCAACAATAGGTAACCAAGACTGAATATATTTCTTAGCTACACCACTCTTTTGGCAATATAAATCCAAATATTGATTTGCTGTTTCACCCTCTTGATTTAACCAAAATAACAAATATGTTCTAGCAACATCAGCAGATGCGTTGCCTTGCGTAGCATGACTCCAGTCAATAATAAATGGTGTTCCATCCTCACGAATAATTACATTTGATGGATTAAAATCACCATGACACAACTTATTATGTTTAGGCATCCCCTCTAATCTCGTATGTAATTCATAACGAGTAGTAGCATCTAAGTCCGTTTGGCTAATTTTTGTATTCATTTTGTCTTTGAGTTTCTTTAAATTAGAACACTTGACTTGATGCATGGATAGTTGTAAATCCACAAATTTTTCTAAATATTCATTTTTTTTCTCAGGATGCATTTGCATCAAATCAGAAATTGTTTTTCCTTTTATATATTCAGAGACAATGGCCCATTTTCCCTCTACAGATTCTACAGAATAAATCTTAGGAATATGTAGTCCTAATCCTTCTACAATCGCTTGATTTAACGCTTCATTTAAGACATCTACTTTTGAATAGTCTTCATCAAATACCTTAACAACTTTTTCACCTGTCCGATAAATTGTCTTTGATGTTCTTACGGCAATAACACGTTCTAAATCCATTTTACTTTGTCTCCTTTCCATAATATGCATTTAAATACATTTGTTTAATTTCACTCATTAGAGGATAACGAGGATTAGCACCTGTACATTGATCATCAAATGCTTGTTCAGTCATTTCATCTAATCTTTCTAAGAAATCTTTTTCATCCACACCATATTCTTGAATAGACTGTTTGATACCAATTTTTTCTTTTAACTGATCTATTTTTTCAATCAATAGTTCTACTTTTTCTTCAGTTGTCTTTCCTCCTAATCCCAAATAGTCTGCAATTTCAGCATATCGACTAGCCGTATGTGGATGATCATATTGTGGGAAGGTTCCCATCTTAGTTGGAATTTCTGCACTATTGAAATGAATCACTTCATCAATCATCAAAGCATTAGCTACACCATGTGGTAAATGGTGGAATGCACCTAATTTATGTGCCATAGAGTGACAAACTCCTAGGAAAGCATTAGCAAAAGCCATACCTGCCATAGTTGCTGCATTAGCCATTTTTTCTCTAGCTACTGCATCTGATGGTCCATCTTCATATGCCCGAGGCAAATATTCAAAAATTACCTTTAATGCCTCTTTTGCAAGACCATCTGTATACTCTGTTGCGAGCATTGATGCATATGCTTCTAATGCATGTGTAACTGCATCTATTCCGGATGCACTCGTAAGACCTTTCGGTGCATTCATCATCATATCCGCATCTACAATTGCCATATTAGGCATCAATTCATAATCTGCTAGTGGATATTTAATACCCGTAGCCTCATCAGTAATAACAGCAAATGGCGTAACTTCAGAACCAGTTCCCGCTGTAGTTGGAATAGCAATAAACATTGCTTTTTCCCCCATCTTTGGAAATTGATAAATTCTTTTGCGAATATCGGAAAAACGCATAGCCATATCAGCAAAATCTACTTCTGGGTGTTCATATAATACCCACATGATTTTAGCAGCATCCATTGCGGAACCTCCACCTATAGCAATAATTGCATCTGGTCCAAAAGAAGCCATTTGCCTTGCCCCTTCTTTTGCACTGCCTAAAGAAGGATCAGCAGCAACATTATAGAAAGTAGTATGCATTATTCCCATAGCATCCAATTGATTGGTAATAGGCTTTGTATATCCATTTTGATACAAGAAACCATCTGTTACAATAAATACCTTCTTTTTATTGTATACATCCTTTAATTCATTTAGGGCAACAGGTAAACATCCTTTTTTGATATATACTTTTTGAGGAGTTCTAAACCACAACATATTTTCCCTTCTTTCCGCTACTGTTTTGATATTTAATAAATGTTTGACACCAACATTTTCAGAAACACTGTTTCCTCCCCATGATCCACAACCTAATGTAAGAGATGGAGCCAGTTTAAAGTTATATAAATCCCCAATACCTCCTTGAGAAGCAGGTGTATTGACAATAATTCTACAGGTCTTCATTCGATTATAAAATTTTTCTAATTTGGCTTTTTCATGAATTTGATCAATAAAAATCGAGGAAGTGTGTCCCAATCCACCATCTGCAATTAAAGATTCTGCTTTAACTAAAGCGTCATCAAATGAAGTAGCCTTATACATAGCAAGTACTGGAGATAATTTTTCATGCGCAAACTCTTCACTCAAATCATATTTTTCTACTTCACCAATTAAAATTTTTGTATAGGCAGGCACCTCAATACCCGATAACTGAGCAATTTTATAAGCTGATTGTCCTACAATCTTCGCATTCAAAGATCCATTAATTAAAATTGTCTTTCTTACTTTCTCCAATTCTTCTGGATTTAAGAAATAACAGCCTCTTTTCAAAAACTCATCTTTTACTTGTTCATATATCTTTTTTAATACAATCACTGATTGTTCAGATGCGCAAATCATTCCATTATCAAATGTTTTGGAATGAATAATGGAGTTGACTGCAAGAACCACATTTGCACTTTCGTCAATGATTGCTGGTGTATTTCCTGAACCTACTCCTAAAGCAGGTTTGCCGCTAGAGTAGGCAGCTTTCACCATACCAGGACCACCTGTTGCTAAAATAATATCGGCTTCTTTCATCACAGTATTCGTCATTTCTAGACTCGGAACATCAATCCAACCAATAATATGTTTGGGAGCACCCGCCTTTACAGCAGCATCTAGTACCACTTTTGCTGCAGCAATCGTTGATTTTTTCGCCCTTGGATGTGGACTAATGATAATTCCATTTCGCGTTTTTAGAGCAATTAATGTTTTGAATATCGCTGTAGATGTTGGATTTGTCGTCGGAATAACTGCAGCAATAACGCCAATTGGTTCTGCAACCTTTTTGATGCCAAAAGCACTATCTTCTTCAATGACACCACAAGTTTGTGTATCACGATAAGCATTATAAATATATTCACTGGCATAATGGTTTTTGATTACCTTATCTTCAACCACTCCCATGCCTGTTTCTTCTACTGCCATTTTTGCTAACATAATTCGATTGGAATTTGCCGCAATAGCCGCCGCCTTAAAAATCTTATCTACTTGTTCTTGTGTATAAGTAGCTAAAATCTCTTGTGCCTTTCGCACTTCTTTAATTTTTTCTTCTAACGTTTCTAAACTGTCAACTATTTTATTCATGTCTACCTCCTATTGTGAATGATTAATAATTGATGAGATAATGCTTAATGAATAAGCAAGATTTTCATTTTGAACAAATATATGTTTTGGAACCTTTAACCGGATAGGTGCAAAATTCCAAATTGCTTTTATACCGAGTGCAACTAGTACATCGGCAACCTCTTGGGCTTCTTCTTTGGGTACACAAATAATCCCAATTTCAATCTTATGCGTTTGAAATATTTTCATCACATTTTCTTTTGAAAAAAATTGAATACCAGGTATCCTGTTACCTTTTTTGTCGTATCCCGCAACAATTTCAATACCATACTTCTTGAAACCATCGTAATGATAAATGGCGCTACCTAATTTCCCAACCCCTATTACTATTGCATATTTGGTAAAGTTGCACCCCAAATAGTCTTGAAGATGCGCGATAAGTTCTAATAAATTATATCCTATTTTGGGTTTTCCCTTATCGCATATCATAGATAAATCTTTTCTTACTTGTACTTCTCCTAATTCTAAATCAGTCGAAATCTTCTTTGAAGAAATATGTGATATGGATGGTTCATTTTCATGAATATCCATTAAATATTCCAAATACATAGGTATACGATAAAGGACTGTTTTAGCAACAGCATTCTGTAGCAAGTTCTCACCACCTTGAATCAAATATAACTATATCGATACTAGTATATCGATTAAAAATCATAAAGGAAAAATCATCCTAGATGATTCTTGTATAGCTATTCATTTTTGTTTTTTCTAGCATTAAAATGATATTGAATATACCAACAAGCTATTACCCTATTATTATACATAATTTGCTTTTTTTTGGCAAATGTAAAAAATAAATAAATCCATATCAAATTGATATGGATATTATTCTTTTAAAATTTCTCTTTTTACTTGACATAAAATAGTTAAAAATTGATGGTCAATCGGTGTAAGATGATAACCTTTTCGAAAAATTAGGACATCCTTATATTTATTACTATGTTCTTTACAAACTAGTTCAACCAAATTATACTTTTCCATTAATTTTTGAGGAATAGGTGAAACCCACATAAATGTATTGGGCAAATTCTCTAGTAAATCAAATTGACTAGCTCTTTCATAGACTGATATTCTTCTATGAATGGCCTCTGAAAATTCAATCTTTTTCACATCATAAAAAGGAACATTAGGGACATACGGATCAGGATGACAGATTTCAATATATTGATTTAAATCTTCACATGTCACTTGTTCCAACTTTGTCAATGGGTGATCTTGATGCACTACCAATTGATACTGAAATTCAGAAATCAATTCATAATTTAAACCCTTTTCCTCAAACATTTGCTTAAATGCACGATCGAAACAGGAGCGATATCGAATAATTCCCAAACGATATTCACCCTTTAATACTTTATCTAGAGCTTTCAAAGAATTGGTCTCTTTATAAGTGATATCCATATGTTTATGAGGATCAATTTTGCGCATAAATGCTACAAAAGCAGAACCAATATAACTAGCTCGTGGCACAAGAATTGAGAATTTTTCTTTTGGCGTCTCTTGTTGTGTATATCGTTTTTCTACAACATCTACCTCTTGTAATATCTTTTTAGCATAATGAACAAATTCCTCACCTGCTTCAGTAATTTCAATGCCTCTCGATGTTCGTCTAAAGATAGTAATGCCTAAGGACTGTTCTAACTCCTTAATGGCTCTACTTAAATTAGGTTGTCCCATATATAAATTTTCTGCAGCTTTTGTAAATGATTTGGTTTGATATACTTCAACAACGTATTTTAAATGTAATAAATTCATCTTTTCACCTATATTTATTTATTTTGCAATAATCTTGCTACAGGACCATATGTTTTGCGATGAATTGGCAAAACACCTTGCGTTTGTAAAGCCTCCTGATGTGCCTTGGTTGGATATCCCTTATTTTGACTGAATCCATATCCAGGATACCTTTTGTCTAATATATCCATATAGTCATCACGAATTTCCTTGGCAATAATACTTGCACAGCCAATAACAAAACTTTTTTCATCGCCCTTAATAATGGGGAGATTCTCTATTTCCATATGTAATGGCATAGCATCAGATAGAACCAAATCGGGTTGTGGATATAAACCTTTTATAGCTTGTTGCATGGCCAAGCGACTAGCTTCATAAATATTGATTTGATCAATTGTTTCCTCATCAATAAATACTGTAACAATGCTTAATGCTTTTGCTTCAATTTCAGCTCGCAAAGCTTTTCTTTTTTTACTCGATAATTTCTTCGAATCTGTAACCCCTTCAATATAACATCCCTTAGGCATAATAACAGCACTTGCTACAACAGGACCTGCCAAAGGGCCTCTTCCTACTTCATCGGTCCCCGCAATATATTGAAATCCTTCAGCATAATATCTGGTTTCAAAAGTGTAATTTTCTTTCATTTCTTCTACTGATTTTCGCATATTGGGCACCTATCTAATGTAATTCTTCCATAATACCCATTTCTTACTTCTTGAAGTAAGAATAGAGCCGTTCTTTCTAAATCAAACGATTTATCAGATAAATAATGATTTTGCTTTTTGGCAATTGAACATAGTATGTCTTCTGCTGTTTGATGTTGAAAAGAAAGTTGATATCTTTTCTCTAGCGCTCCAGGATAATACTGATTCAAAGCATCAATCAAATATGTACTGACTTCTACAACCGGCAATATTGCATCATGAATGGCACCTGTAATCGATAAATGAAGTCCCATTGTTTGATCTTCAAACTTTTGCCACAATACACCCGGTGTATCTAATAATTCTAAATCCTGATTGATTTTAATCCATTGCTGAACCTTTGTTACACCAGGTCTATCCCCCACTGCGGTTACTCTTTTTCCAACTAAAGCATTAATTAAGGTTGATTTTCCTACATTGGGAATTCCTACAATCATCGTTTTAATCGGTCTTGGCTTTATTCCCCTAGCTACATCCTTTGCGCGTTTATCTGCTAATAATTGTGTTGCTTCTTTTACAACGATTTTGGCATTTTTCAGTTCTCGTGCATCCATCGCAATTGCCCGTATGCCAAGTGACTGATAGTATTTTAACCATTTTGCTGTTTCGGTAGCATCCGCTTTATCTTTTTTTGTCAAAATATATAATACTTTCTTATTTGATAAAATTTCTTTTAATAACGGATTGAAAGACGATATTGGCACTCTAGCATCTAATAAGACAATCACTAAATCCACTATTTTGACTTTTTCTGTGATTTCTTTGATGGCCTTGGCCATATGACCAGGATACCACTGAATCATACAATTTTACCTCTTGGAATAATAAAGCGCATATGATAGGTAGCAACCCCTATGATATTTTCTTCTGGAATAAGACCTATTGCTCTACTATCATGACTTCCCCCTACACTACGATTATCCCCAAGTACAAAATAATATCCTTCTGGAATACGCACTGTTTCTATGAGTTGTCCCTTTTCATCTTTATATTTCAATGGTCCCTCAAAATCAGTTGTAATTAAATTTGTTAAATAATCTTCTGGAAAATAGGATTCTTCTACTACTTGACCATTGATAATCAACTGTTTATTTTTCCATTCTACTGTGTCCCCAGGGCAACCAACAACTCGTTTGATATAATGGCTTGTTTTTCTAACATCAAAATTATCCTCTTCATTTACCTCTAGAATCACTACTGAACCGTGTTCAATTTTTTGATGATACCAAACCAAAACATGTTCTCCGTCTTCAATAGTCGGCATCATGGATGTTCCACTAACAGGTGTAATGATGAATAAATAGGAAAAGCAAAAAATGGTCAGAAAAATACAAATTGGCAAAACCGAGAACCAATCTAAGAAAGTAAATAAACCTGCTTTCATTCGGTAAGATAATACTTTCAAAAGATCTTTTTTACAATAAAAGAAAACCATCACAATTAATCCGATTCCACCGATACAAGCAGAAATCACCATAATATAATGCAAGATAGATAATGTATCGCCAATCGTCAACTCTCCGCTTAATTTTCCAAAATTAGAAAAAGAAATCATAATGAAATAGAAAATAGAAGCAACAATAAATATCCAAAAGCGCTTAAAGATTCTTTTTTGAATCGTCAATTGAGAAAGCA
Source organism: Prevotella sp. (assembly GCA_023665755.1). Lineage (GTDB taxonomy): Bacteria > Bacillota_I > Bacilli_A > ML615J-28 > CAG-313 > CAG-313. The sequence continues at coordinate 437,504 of JAMPDF010000002.1, read as the reverse complement.
AGGGGTTATTATTTTTATAATATCGTTTCAAATACTGATCTTGACCCATATTTTCCCCCCTTATTCATTTTCTTCTAATAATTGTGTAAATTCAAATTCGTCCATCAATACTTCACGCTGTTTTCCTTTTACACCCGGACTTAGTACACCCATTTGTTCTAATGCCATAACAATATCATTGATTCGGTTAAATCCCATACCAAAATTTTGAGTCAATTGATTCATTGAAGCATTTTTATTGCGAACAATCCAATAAGCGACTTCCTCAAAGCGTGGATCATCACGACCTAGTGTTTTTCCAGCACTCGATGTTGCGGCTTGTCTAGATACAGTGGATTGATGTATTTCTTCCTTCGTTACAATATATTCACAAGTGTTGTTTTCTCGAAGAAATCTAGTTACTTTTTTGATATCACTATTAGGAACAAAAGCACCTTGTAAACGTTGTTCACTGCGTCCTGCATAACGAATCAACATATCTCCTTTGCCTTCTAACTTCTCAGCCCCACTATTACCTAAAATAACTTGTGAATCAGCAAATCCTGTCACACGGAAGGCAATTCTTGTATCAAAATTGGCTTTAATGGTTCCTTTGATAACATCTTTAGAAGGTCTTTGTGTTGCTAGAATAATATTGATTCCTGCAGCCCTAGCCTTTTGGGCTAATTTTTGCATATACATCTCAATTTCTGAATTTGCATCGGCAAACCAATCACTAAATTCATCCATAATGACTATCATATAGGCCATTTGCTTTTCATGTTGTTCTTTTCGAATCTCATTATAATCTACAATATTTCGCTCTCCATATAACTCAAATTCCTTATAGCGGTTTTCCATTTCTTCATATACCCAGCCTAGTGCACTTTGAAAATCCTCTTGGTCAGTAACAACAGGCATAGCCAAATGAGGAATACCTTCATATACGCCTAACTCGATTCTTTTTGGATCAATCAAAACAAGGCGCAATTGATCTGGTGTAAATCGATAAATCAAACTCAATAAAAAGGCATTTAAACATACGCTTTTTCCTGATTTTGTTGTTCCTGCAACTAGTCCATGTGGCATCTCTGTTAAATCAATATAATGATAATTCCCGTAATTATCTTGCCCTACAGCAACAGGTACTTGATAATCTAAATTCTTAAATTCCTTACAAGTAAGCATATCTCCTAAAAAAACCGTTCTTCTATTTTCTGGTTTTTTAGGTACTTCAATACCACCAAAAGGTTTTCCAGGAATTGGAGTTTGTATCCGAATACTTTCGCATTGCAAATACATTAATAAATTTGCTTCTGCCTTACGAATATCTTTGATATTGGCCCCTTCTTCAATCGTAATTAAAAACTGGGTTACTGTTGGACCAAAAATAAACCGAGCGACTTCAGCACGAATACCTGACTCTTTAAAAGTTTTATTGATAATCTCCGCTTGTTTTTTAGCTTCATCTTCATTTTCACTATTTCGTTCATCAGAACAAGTGAGTAAATCAAATGATGGTGCAATATATTTAGATCGCTTTGTCTTAGTAGGAGCTGGGCGTTTGGGTTCTTCAACTTTTACATGTTGTACTGGCTTTTCTATAACCCATTCCTTTGCTTCAGGCATAGGTTTAGGCTCTGGTTTAGTTTTGACTGGTTCAGCTACCATTTCTATGGATACATCGTTTTCTTCTGGTAACACCATTTCCTTAGATGAAATAAAAGATGATCCTTCCTTCTCAGAAGGCACAGCAATAGGTTTCACATCATCATTTATTTCCATTTCTTCATCTAGTACATTTTCTTGATATAACTGATCAACTACATTTGCTATATTTCCTTCATCCATCACTCCATCATCATAATAGCCAATTTGTTCGTCTACTATAGGTGGCTCTAATTGAGTACTTTGAATAACAGATAATACCTTTTTTCTCCGCTCTAATTCTTTTTCTTCCTCTGTTTTTTTGGGATTTAAAAAATCATATCGTTTAGGATCTTCACGATAACCAAATGATTCTGCATAAGAAATTTTCTTTTTTTCTTTTGGTGTAGTTTCAATTATCTCTTCTTGTTTTGGTGCCTCTTCATCATACATTTTTCCATTTCTGACAATTCGATGGATATAAAATTCTCTTCTTGCGTTTAAATTGTTTTTTGATTCTTTAGGCATCTGCTTCCTCCCTTTCTAACTCCATTAGAGTTTTTTCGATTTCAATTTTTCGAAGTGTTTTTTCTTTATCGAAAATGCTTTTGCTATATGTCTTGTTGGTTTCATCTGCAACAATATCAATAATCAGAAGTGATATTTTTCTTGTAGCAAATTGAATAGTTGATCCGACGACCATTTTTTTTAGCCAAGTAATGGGATTCAGTGCCTTTAATAAAGTCATTGTTGTCGAAGCAACCTTGCCCATTTTGGCTTGTTTAGCTAATTTGACTGCTTTATTTTCTTCTATCTTTTTCTTTGTATCTAACCATTTCATGATTTGACTCACACTCATTTGCTTAAAAGGACGCAAGATCGGTCTATCAAACACATCATCTATTCGATTAGATAAATAATGTATAAATAAAATCAATTCTTCAATGGTAAGTTCATATAATGGATATTGAGAATCTGGATAATAGATTGTCGCAGTTTTATTGACTACCTCAAACAATTTTGTACCAAGAGCATCAAAACGATCCTTCATTGCGAGGCCTTCTGTTTCTTCAATATAACGATGCTTTATGTCATCTATCATTTTACAAAATGCTTCATCAGTTGCTCTATTTTCTTGCGTTGTAATTTGTTTTTCCTTTTGTTCAATAGAGGCTAATAATAATATGCCATAGATAGTTGAACAAATAACAAATCCAATCATTACTCCAGCAAGCAGTATAAAAAAAGTGGACCAAGTCATCATATCTTTCAAATTAGAAAATAAATCTGTGAAAAATCCATCTACCTTTTCAATCCATGATAAAGAAAATATGATTTGTTTCACTTTACCACTCCTTTTCTTTTCCATATACCTCGTTTGTTTATTTTAACATATTTGAATAAAAAAATCAAGTAGGGTATTATTTTTTCTTTGCTTCCTTATAAAAAAGGAATTTTCTTTTTTATTAGACAAAAACCGCTTTTTTTGATATAATGCTTAGGGTGATAAAAATGAAACCATATTTAATTGTGCTTGATTTAGATGGTACTTTAATGTTAGATTTTGAACACTATGATATAGAAACCATCAACTATTTAAGACAGCTCAAAGCAAATGGGCACATCATTATGCTAGCTACTGGTAGGCCACTTCGTTCTAGTTATTTTGTATATGAGGCACTAGGTTTAGATACTCCTTTAATCAATTATAATGGAGCCAAAATTACCAATCCTAAGGATCCGTTTTATCCACAAACGGATTTACGTATTGATAGAACAGATTTATTAGATATTATTGAATATATTAGACCGCATTTAATCAATGTGTTTTGTGAAATAGGTGATGATATCTACGTTCAAGACTATAATCCTACTATCCATTCTTTTTTACATATCAATGATGCATTTGGATCATTATATGCTGGTGAACTCAAAGATATTTTGCCTGGCAATCCTAATGGTGCACTCTTTTTTCTAAAAAAAGAGGCTATTGCCTCGTTTCAACTGTTTATTGAACGGCATTATACAGATAAATTATTGTCGCGTTTTTGGCAAGTAGATCAACATTATATTGTTGAAATCTACAATCCTCTTGTTGATAAAAGCGTTGGATTTGAAGATGCTTGTCAATATTATCATATTCCCAAAGAAAGAACCATTGCCATTGGTGATGGCCACAATGATATTGGATTATTACAAGCTGCTTCTATTGGCGTTGCAATGGGAAACGCTCATCCAGATTTAATTCCCTTTGCAACTACCATTACTAGCCGGTTTGACCAACAAGGTGTTCTCCACTTTTTAAAATCTTTTTTTGAAAAAGAAAAATAGCTATTTCCTTTGAAATAGCTATTTTTGATCAAATGGTATCATATCTAAAAGCTGCTTCAGCGATGCTTGAGGATGCGCTATCGCTTCTTCAAAAGAGGCAACCTTAGGCACAATCGGATATACTTCAAATGGCGGATTGGAAAATTCACTTTTACCACAAAGTACAATAAGACGTTTTGGATGGTGTTTCCAAATTCCACTGATGACTTTACCATTTAAGCTTTGTTCATCAAATGCTCCTTCTCCTGTAATAACAATATCATTTTCTTGTACAAGGTGAGAAAAATCTACCAGATCTAATAGAACTTCTATTCCTGACTGAATCCTACTTCCAAAATAATGTTTCATCGTATATCCCACTCCTCCTGCAGCACCTGCTCCAGGAAAATCTTGAATGGTTGTCCCAAAGGTATCTTGAGTTACATGATGAAAATGGAGTACATTTTTTTCCATTAAAAATAAGTCTTCCTCCTTGGCTCCTTTTTGGGGAGCAAAGGTTTTGATGCAACCTGTTTGTCCAAAGGCACAATTGGCTACATCTGTTAATGTAACAAATTCAATGTGCTTTATTTTTTTGAGGAAGCCTTTTGTCTCAATTTTTCGAATTTGCATCAATTTAGCATGATTCATTTTAGAAAGTCGAAAATGATGCGCATCTAAAAAATTCACCCCACAGGCTTCTAGCATACCTGCCCCCATATCAGAAGTAGCACTGCCACCAATTCCTAAAATCATCTTCTTAGGTGCATGTTTGTTGATGACATACATCATCAATTCACCTAATCCATATGTCGATGCTTGGATAGGCGATAATGTCTTTATCTTGGTAATGCCACAAGCTTCGGCTAGTTCTAAATAGGCAATTTGTTTTGCATCATCAAAAAGATATTTCGCGGTCGTCTTTTGAAATAAGGGGTCATTAACCTCTGTTTGATGAAATGGTAACTTTGTGATATAATGTACGGTCTCTAAAAAACCTTCTCCACCATCTGAAATGGGAATATACGTTGCAGCATAACCTTTTTCCTTGCAATAGTCACTTACAATTTGTCCAATCTCTGCAGAACGCAAGGTTCCTTTAAATGAATCACTAATTGTTAATATTCTCATCGGTTTCATTGGATGTATCTTTTCCTTGAAATAATTCCTTTTTGAATAAAACAGAGACACGCTTATACACAAAGAAAGTAACTAGCGAAACCAGTGTAGAAAGCAGTAAATTAAAAGGCAAGATGGCTCCTAATAAATAAAGACGCATAAAATTCGATTCATTCATTGATGGTAATACTTTTTTGCACATCCCAATTACAGCATCTAGTCCAGCCACCTCTTTGTAAAATTCAATCAAGAATGTACCATTGGCAAGTAATGCCATTGCCACCCATACTACAACACCCAAAGCTAGTGCAATCGCACCACCCTTTTTGGTTTTGAGTTTACGATAAACAAGTGAAGTGGCTAAAACGGTGGAGACACCTATCAATAAATCGGCCAATTCACCTACACCTGCTGTAGATGTAAATGGTAATTTGATTAAAGTTCGAATGACTACAATCAACACACCACCAATAGGTCCCATGACTAGCCCACCTAATATTGCTGGAAGATTAGAAAATTGAATATCTAAAAAATCCGGAAATAAGAAAGGTAGGGGAAACTTAATAAAATACAAGACAATGGATATCGCAGAAAAGATAGCCACTTTTGTCATATAATCCAACACTTTTTTGTTCTTTTTCATATCCTTCTCCAAATAAAAACTGCCTATCTTCAGTTAGGCAGTATTTTTTAGGCATAATATTGGCATTATGTCTTCTTTCATCTAGACTTTACTATCGGTTTTGGAATTACACCAAATCATGCTATTGCTAGCTCGTGGACTATACCACCGGTCGGGAATTTCACCCTGCCCTGAAGATTACCCACATTCTACTACGATTGATTATCTTTTGCACAAAAAATGCATTATTTTTTACGATGATTGTTAATTTCTTTTGTGATTTGTGTCTTGATATTTTCTTCTAATTCTTTTTCCTCGACAAAATTCTTAGAAAGACTTCTTAATCCTTCATTTACCCTTTTTCTTTTCAATGTTATCACCAATAAATTATATGTGTAAATACACAAATTTAGACTTATTATAATACTTTTTTTATATCCGCATATTCATATCCTTTAGCAAGTAATTTAACAATGATTTTTTCTTTTTCTAGATTTTTCTCTTTTAACTTGGCAACTTCTTTTTCTAGCCGTTCCTGAGAATGATTTTCAAAAGAAAGATGGTTAATGACATAACTCGTGATTTCTGAATGAAATCCTGCACTAAGTAGTTTTTGTTGAATTTGCAATTTTTGTTTTTTGACTGGATAATCCATTATTTTTAAAAGTATTTTACCTGCTAGAGCCATCGCATTTTCTATTTCGACATCTTTATCGTATTCTTCTAAAAACGGAAATACAGATTCCTTAGTAATCCCTTTTTGATTTAACGTTTGAATAATATAATATCGACCTTTTCCTTTACGAATACACTCTTCTACAAAACGGCTAACATAACGTTCATCATCAATATATCCAATTTGTTCTAATTTTTGAATGAGTTTTGTTATAGCCTCTTCATTTAATCCATATGTTTGAAGATACTCTATGACTTCTTTTTTTGTTCTTGGTTTAAAATCAATATAGTGAATGGATTTGGCGTAGTATGTGGATAATTCTATAGAAGCCTTGATTTTTTCAAAATCTCTATCAGAAAAAATGCTTCCTTTTATTACTCGAAATTCGACAATTTGATCTTCTGTTAATGTTAGAGGATCATCGTTATTTTCAAATTGAACAAGATATTTTTTTCCTTTCTTTTGAACAGATTCTACTACATAAGTCTCATTAGATTTCATAAGTTTCCTCACATCCTTCTGGACTATCATAAGAAAATCCTTCACCATGTACTTCACTAGCTCGTTCCACATAGATGAATGCTCTTGGATCAATTTCTAAAATCATTGATTTGATTCGGTAGTACTCAGAATTAGACATCACACAAACCAACATTGTGCTATCTTTCATCTCATATCCACCTCTAGAATAAATTTCCGTTACCCCTCTACCTAATTTTCGATAAACAGCATTCTTGATAGATTTAGGCTCTTTGGTAATAATGTAAACGGCTCGTGAATGAAATCCACTAAATGCCACTGCATCTAACACGACTCCTGATAAATAAATATATAAAAAGCCATATAAAATGATAAAAATATTTTGATAATAAATAGTAGCTAGTGTTACAACTGTGCCATCAACAATAAAAAGGCTTGCGGAAAACGGAATTTTGAATTTATCCAAAAGAATTTGTTGAATAATATCTACTCCTCCAGTTGAAGCGCCTTTTTTCATAGTTAAACCTAACCCAACTCCCGATAATACTGCACCAAATAGAAGCATCACTAAATAAGCTCCTGCCATAATTACATGTGTTGTATCTGCTGATAGCCCCATTTCTATTAAATTTTGTTCAATGGCGGGAAGATTAACAATAGGGCCTCCCATCAATTTAAAAATAATTTCCCAAAGCGAGATAAACAATGGATAAACAATCGATGCATATACAGTTTTTAAAAAGAAGCTCTTGCCAACAAACAGAAAGGCAAAAATCAACAATATCATATTAATAACAAAGATAATCATAGATGATGTAATCTCTATTCCAAATATTGCGGTACCTTTCAAAAGAGATTTGAGTAAAGTTGCAATTCCTCCTACCCCGCCAACAACAATTTCATTGGGGTCAACAAAAATACCAAAGGCACTAGATAGCAAAAAAATCCCCAAATTGATTGTTAAAAAATCTCTAATTTTTTTATTTTTTCGTAATTCTATCTTCATTATACACCTCTATTTGGTGGTCTTGTACCATTTTAAATAACCAGTCAAAAACATATCTAAATCACCATCTAAAACATGGTTCGGTGTTGCACTTTCTAGATTGGTTCTGTGGTCTTTTACCATAGCATAAGGATGTAATACATAACTTCTAATTTGACTACCAAAAGCATTCTCTGTGATAGGTGAACCAATATTCTTCTTTAATTGTTCTTGTTCTTCTAGCATTCTTTGATATAATTTGGATTTCAATACCTTCAAAGCACGCTCTCGATTTTGAATTTGACTTCTTTCATTTTGGCATGATACCACAATTCCTGTAGGTAAATGTGTAATACGTACAGCAGAATCTGTGGTATTTACATGTTGACCACCTGCACCACTTGAACGATAGGTATCTATTTTTATTTCTTCAGGTCGAATCGTGATGTCAATATCATCACTAATTTCAGGTGTTACATTACATGCCGCAAATGAGGTATGTCTTCTCGCATTGCTATCAAATGGAGAAATGCGAACTAATCTATGCACACCTTTTTCTCCTTTTAATATGCCATATGCAAATCGCCCTTTAACCATAAAAGTGACACTCTTGATCCCCGCATCATTTGCTTCTTGATAATCCAACAATTCAAATTCAAAATGATGACGCTCACTATATCTTTTGTACATTCGAAATAACATCAAGGCCCAATCTTGTGACTCCGTTCCACCAGCACCAGGATGAAGTTCTAAAATAGCATTCATTTTATCATACTCTTCATCTAATAACAATTTGTCTTCTGTTTCAGATAGAGCCAAATCCAATGTATGAATCATTTCTTCCGCTTCTACAAATAAGGCTTCATCTCCAAAATCGGGAATGATTTCAATGTCTTCAAATTGTTTCATCAATTTCTCATATTCTGAAACGGTTTCTTTTAAATCATTATTTTTTTGAGAAAATTGTGTGGCCCTTGTAACATCTTGCCAAAAATCTTCTGTTGACATCATCTTTTCATTTTCTAAGATTTGTTGCTTCATGTCCTCTATTTTAAGAACTTCATCAACATCCTTTAAACGTACTTTGAAATTCTCTATCCATTTTACAATTTCATACTTTTCCATACATCCTCCATTAGGAAGAAAAAGCAAGCTTAAATGTAAACTTGCTTGTTTCCTACTGCTTATTTTCTTCCACAACAATTTTTATATTTCAAACCACTACCACATGGACACGGATCATTTCGACCTGGTTCTTTGGTTTGATTGACAACTGGTTTTCGTTTGCTAGTCTCATCATTACCCGCATTTGTTCCTGTCACTTTAGCCTGTTCTTCGCGTTGTAAATTTTCTCTTACTACAGCACGATTAATCGTCAAAGTAACCTCATCATTGATAGTTTGAATCATTTCATTAAAAGTATCATAACCTATTTGTTGATATTCACGTAGTGGATTGATTTGAGCATAAGATTGTAAGCCAATACTTTGACGCAAATTACTCATTTGATCAATATGATCCATCCAATGTTTATCTACAACACGTAATAATACTACTTTTAAAAATTCTTGATAAACTTCTGTAGGAACAATTTCTTTCTTATTCTGCAAATTTTCTTTGAATTTTGCCTCAACAAACTCCTCTAATTCAAGTTTTTTCATTCCCTCAATTTCTTCAATTTCAATATCACCACGATTAAAAAAGCGAGCAACAAAATCATTCATAAAACGAATAGCATCTACTTCTTCATTCTTCTTGTCATAATTGATATAAGATCCAACATATTTCATTACAACAGAATGAATCATTTTCGATATTGTAGGCTCCATATCATCTAAGAATAAAATATCTTTTCTTTGTCCATAAATAATTTCACGTTGTTTTCTTAAAACTTCATCATATTCTACAACGCTCTTACGACGATCATAGTTAGATCCTTCCACCTTTTTTTGTGCACTTTCTACGGCTTTAGAAAACATTTTTGATTCTAATGGCGTTTCATTTCCTTCTTCATCTGGACTAGCAATCATAGATAATAGTCGTTCAAAACGATCGCCGCCAAATCGAACCATTAGTTCGTCTTGTGCTGACAAATAGAATCTACTATATCCAGGATCTCCTTGACGACCACTTCTACCACGAAGTTGATTATCGATACGACGTGCCTCATGTCGTTCTGTTCCTATTACTGCAAGACCACCAAGTTCTCTTACACCTTCACCCAATTTGATATCTGTACCACGTCCAGCCATATTTGTAGCAATCGTTACAGCATGTTTTTCTCCTGCTTGAGCAATAATATCTGCTTCTCTAGCATGTTGCTTAGCATTCAATACATTATGTGGAATACCATTTTTTTTCAATAGACTAGATAACAATTCACTTGATTCAATAGATATTGTTCCCACTAAAACGGGTTGCCCTTTTTCATATCGTGCTTTAATATCTTTGGCAATAGCTTGATATTTGGCTTTCATGGAACGAAAAATCAAATCAGGGTCATCAATTCGAATCACTGGTAAATTAGTAGGTATTTCTACTACAAGCATATTGTAAATATTTCTAAATTCTTCTTCTTCGGTTTTCGCAGTACCTGTCATTCCAGCTAATTTTTTATACATTCTAAAATAATTTTGATAAGTAATGGTCGCTAATGTTCTTGTTTCTTTTTTGATTTGGACATTTTCTTTTGCTTCAATCGCTTGATGCAAACCTTCACTCCACTGTCTGCCTACCATCAAACGACCTGTAAACGGATCTACAATGACAATTGCTCCTTCGTGAACTACATAGTCTTTATCCTTTTCCATAATATAATTGGCACGAAGCGCATTATTGATGTGATGAACCAACCCTACATGTTTGACATCATATAAATTTTCAACATTAAAATATTTTTCAGCCTTAGCCATACCAGATTCTAATAAGGTAACATGACGATCTTTTACATCAATTTCATAATCTTCTGTACGTAAAGTACGAACAAAACTATTGGCTTGAAGATATAAATTAGGACCTTTTTTTTCGCCGCCTGAAATAATCAATGGTGTACGAGCTTCATCAATTAAAATAGAGTCAACTTCATCGACAATTGCAAAGTTCATCACTGGACGCTGTACCATTTGTTCTTTATATAGTACCATATGATCTCTTAGATAGTCAAAACCAATTTCACTATTAGTAGAATAAGTGATATCACAATTATATGCAGCTCGTTTTTGTTCTGGGTCTAATTCTCGTAAATTCAATCCAACTGTGATTCCTAAAAAGTTATGAATAGCCCCCATTTCAACTGCATCACGGCTCGCCAAATATTCATTTACTGTAATGATATGCACTCCCTCACCAGACAATGCATTCAAATAAGCCACGAGCACAGATGTCAATGTTTTACCTTCACCTGTTTTCATTTCCGCAATATTACCAAAATGAAGAGCAGCAGCACCGATAATTTGCACCTTAAATGGAGTAAGACCTGTCACACGCGTAGATGCCTCTCTTGCTGTAGCAAAAGCCTCAACCATGATGTCATCTAATGTCGCCCCTTTGGCAAGTCTATCCTTAAACTGTTGTGTTTTTCCTTTTAATTCTTCATCACTCAAGGCTTTATATTCATCTGCCAATGCCACTACCGCATTTGCAATCTTTTCACATTTTTTCAGTTCTTTATTTGCTGGATCAAATAGTTTCCCAAACATATTTGTATATCCTCCTTATATTTTATAAATTATTCTTATATATTTGAATCAATTATCAACAAATATCCCTATTTAAAATTCTACATTTCATCCTTTATATCATATCAAATTTTAATTTTTTTTTCAAGTTATTCGTATCTTTTATCTTTCGTGGCAATAGTTAGTCGCATTTCATGTTCTTTTTTGGAAAACTCACAACCACAATAGTCCTGTCGGTACAATTGATATTGTTTAGATAATGCAATAGAATGCTGATAACCATTTTCCTTCTTATAGTTAGAATACAAGTATTGACATGTTTCTGTAGATAATCGATATCCAATTTCATTCAACCAATTGCTATTTTTATACGGACTTATTGATAACGTGGTTGTGAAATAGTCATATCCATTTTCCTTAGCATAATTTGCAGTGACAATCAATCTTTCTTCATAACAAGAATAGCACCGACTACTTCTTTCTCCTAATGTTTCTTTACCCTGAATTGCTTTCAAAAAATCATTATGTTGATACCCCAGTTCAACCACTTCAATTGGAAGGTGCATCAACTGAATCAATTGCTTTACCTCTAATAATCTCATATCATATTCACTTTTGGTATCTATATTGGGATTATAAAATAAAATTGTAACTTTTGCTATCTTAGATAGAATAGTTAAAACATGAGTACTACATGGTGCACAACAACTATGCAATAATAATTTCTTGGGAGGATTTTCTTTTGATAAACTAGTGATTTTTTCTTTAAATTCTTGATAATTGCTAATCAAATTTTTCACCCCATATTTCTATTAATTCTTGATAGTTTTCAATCGTTTGACACATTATATCTTTCTTTTGCTTTTCTGGATTATACCAAATAAACTCAATCCCACTATTTTTAGCAAAATTATAATCAATAAATGCATCGTTACCAATATATAATATCTCTTCTTTTGAAAATGATTGCAATGCAGTTAATCGATCAAAAAAACGAGCATCAGGCTTTCGGATTCCTACATCAGCAGATGAATATACCTCAACAATATAACCATTTAGACCTAATCTTATTAATGTATCGAGTAAACATCTTTTAGAAAATGTGGAATTACTGATAACATAAATAGGTATATTTTTCGCCTTGAGAAAAGAAAAAAAAGAAAAAATATCTTTCTCAATACTATCCATTGTAGCGGCCTGATAAAACAAATATTCCAAATCATCTAACGAATATTGGGTTTGCACATTCATTAGTTCCATTGCTTTTTTTAAAAATTGTTGAAAAGGGATTTCCATACAATCTTTTTCCCGTGTAGCAAACGTGTAAAGATATAATTGATGCATACTTTGTTTCCATTCTTCTACACTTATACTAGTCTTTTCCACTACAGAATACAATTTCTCATAACCAATTTCAAAACAAAGCACATCATTATGAATAATGGTATTCCCTAAATCCATACAAACTATCTTTTTCATTTCTCTTTTTCCTTATTTATATATTCTTTATTTATATTATACACTTTTTTAGTCCTTACATCAAATCATTAGAAAAAGAGGTCTAAAGACCTCTAATCTTTCATCTCTAAAACACCATAACTTCCATCTTTTCGAACATATACTATAGCGTTTCTATAGTTGGCTTCATTAATAAATGCAAAGAAATCATGATCTGATAATTCCATTTGAGTAATGGCCTCATCAACTGACAATACTTCCTTTTCAATTACTTTTGTTCTTGCAACAGGTTTGATATCTTCTTCTTCACTAGATGCCATTTGGCTGAAATATTCACCAATGCCATCACGTTTCTTCATCATACTCATTACTTTTTGTTTATGGCGCAAAAGCTGTCTTTCCACTTTATCCACCGCAAAATCAACTGCCGCATAAAGTGTATCTGCCTTACTTTCTGCTCGCAAAATGATATGTTTTAGAGGTATTGTAATTTCTACAATTGTATATTTTTCGTATCCTTTGCATAGTACATTGGCTACCACATGTTCGCTATTATTGAATAATTTCTCTAGTGTAGTAACACGCTCCTCAATATACGCTTTTGCACCATCACTCATTTTCACTAAATCATTTGCTCTAATAGTTGTCTTCATAAAAACAGCTCCTTTCATTCATTGTAAACTTTACTTGTTTACAATTTTATTATACCCCAAAAAATTGATTTTGACAATTGATTTTAGAAGAATTTCAGGCAAAATTTAGATACTTATTTTAAATATTGTTGCAGTAAAAAACTACTTGATAAAAATCAAGTAGCTCTATGTTATCAAAATATAATAATCTTCATCTGTTATAGTCATTAAATCAACCAATTCTTCTTCCATTTCTTCAAAAGAAGAAAACCAATATACACTTGAAAAATGTTGCATTAAAAATGCAATATGCTTATCATACCATACTTCTTTCGGGTAAATGGTTGCATCAACGATTATAACATTTTGCCTACCAATCATAAAGTGATAGCATTTTGGTTTCTTTTTTTGAATTGAAAAAAGACGAAACAATGAATATCCCCCCATTTTTTATTTTATAAAACTATGCTGACTAGTTTATTGATTACTACAATTATCTTTTTTGGCGTTTTTCCTTCTAAATAATTTTGAACCTTTGAACTAGCTAATGCCAATTTTTCCAACTCTGCTTGAGGCGTATCTACAGCCACGATCAATTTATCCCTCAATTTTCCATTGACTTGTACTACAACTGTTACCTCTTGGTTGATAGTTTTTGATTCTTCATAAAGCGGCCATGGTTCATAAGTAATGGTATCTTGATGATCAATCATACTCCATAATTCCTCACCAAGATGTGGTGCAAATGGATAAACCATTTTAATATATCCTTCTAAAAACACTTTTGGCATTTGAGGATGCTTATAGGCTTCATTGGTAAAAATCATCAATTGTGAAATTGCTGTATTATAACGTAAATTTTCAATATCCTCTGTTACTTTTTTCACAGTTTGATGGTATACTTTCTCTAAACTCCAGTCGTTTTCATCTATTATGGCTACTTCTGTAACTAAACGGTATACTCGTTCCAAGAATCTTCTTGCTCCATCAACACCAGTAGTTGACCATGGTTTCATTGCCTCTAATGGCCCCATAAACATTTCATATACTCTTAATGTATCTGCCCCATAGTTGCAAACAATATCATCTGGATTAACTACATTTCCTAATGATTTTGACATTTTAACACCATTCTCACCCAAAATCATACCTTGATTGAACAACTTTTGAAAAGGCTCTTTTGTTTTCAAGATGCCACAATCATATAACACTTTATGCCAAAATCTTGCATACAATAAATGTAATACGGCATGTTCTGTTCCACCAATGTACAAATCAACTGGTAACCAACTATTTATCATTTCCTGAACAGCTGGATCAGTCAAATCCTGCATCTTACCATCTTCTTTTAAAAGATATCCAATATAATACCAACAACTACCCGCCCATTGTGGCATAGTGTTTGTTTCTCTTCTACCTTTTATTCCATCTGATCGTGTTACTTCTAGCCATTCTTTGGCATTGGCAAGAGGACTTTCTCCTGTTCCAGATAATTTTAGCCCATTCATCTTAGGTAGTTCTAATGGTAACTCACTTTCATCTAGTAATTCAATTGTACCGTCTTCCCAGTGAATGATTGGAAAAGGTTCGCCCCAATATCGTTGGCGAGAAAAAATCCAATCACGTAAACGATAATTAACAGATAATTGCCCTATACCATTTTCTACTAAAAATTCACCCATTTTTTGAATGGCTTCTTCTTTATTTAAACCATTTAAAAAATCTGAATTGATATGAAGACCATCTTTTGTATAAGCTTCTTGAGCAGTGTCTCCGCCTTCTAAAACTGGAATAATCTCCATACCAAACTTTTTGGCAAATGCATAATCTCTATCATCATGTGCTGGAACCGCCATAATTGCACCCGTTCCATAACTAGATAATACATAATCGGCAATCCAAATAGGAATTGTTTTACCATTAACTGGATTAATAGCATAGGACCCCGTAAAACATCCTGTTTTTTCTTTGTTTAATTCTGTCCGGTCTAAATCTGTTTTTGATTTAGCAAAAGCTACATATGCAGCTATTGCTTCTTTTTGCTCTTCTGTTGTAATTTTTTCAACCAATTCATGTTCAGGGGCAAGAACACAATAGGTAGCTCCGAATAATGTATCACAACGTGTAGTAAAGACAGTAAACTTTTGATTGCTATCTTTCACCTTAAAATCAATGAGTGCACCATTGCTTTTGCCAATCCAATTTCTTTGCATTTCTTTAATTGATTCAGGCCAATCAATTTCATCTAAATCCTGCAATAATCTTTCTGCATATGCAGTTATCTTTAGAACCCATTGTTTCATAGGGCGTTTTTCAACAGGAAATTCTCCTCTTTCACTTACCATTTTGCCATCTTTATTAATGATTTCTTCGTTAGCAAGTACTGTTCCTAATCCCTCACACCAATTGACTTCTATCTCCTTTAGTTCCGCCAATCCTTTACGATACAATTGGGAGAAAATCCATTGGGTCCACTTGAAATATGCTGGATCACATGTAGCAATTTCTCTTGTCCAATCATATGAAAGTCCTAGCATCTTTAATTGTCTTTTGAAATTAGCAATATTTTTTAACGTGAATTCCCTTGGATCATTTCCAGTTTGGATAGCATACTGCTCTGCTGGAAGCCCAAATGCATCCCATCCCATTGGATGCATTACATTGAAACCTTTCATTCGTTTATAGCGACAAATAATATCAGTTGCTGTATATCCTTCTGGGTGTCCGACATGTAGCCCTGCTCCACTAGGATAGGGAAACATATCCATCGCATAAAATTTTGGTTTATCTGAAACAGATGGTGTTTTAAAGGTTTGATGCTTATCCCAGTAGGCCTGCCACTTTTTATCAATTTGAATATGATTATAACTCATATATTTTTCTCCTTCTATTCTTGATTATCGTTATGAATGTGAATGGTAATTTTCTTTGCCATTTGATGCAAACTATAATAGCGTATAGTAATTAATAAATAAATAACAGAAATAATTTCGCCAAGCAAATACAACCATATACTCGACCAGAGTATAGAGAAAGTATTTAAAATTACCCTTGGCGTATAACACAATATCATAATTTTATAACTATTGGCAAAAGATATGTTCATCTTTCGATATAAAAATTGTACAATAATAGCTAGTATTAAAATTTCGAATAAAGTAGCCAAAATAGAAACAATTAATACTCGAATTACCCCTGTTGTAAGGAACAATGCTTTGTATTGATGATAAATTCCCATTAAAAAAGTATTGCATGCTTCTGCGAATAGGGTTTTATTCTCATAAGCCAGTCGTAAGTCTAATGTACCTACACCTAACTTTTCGTACGTCATTTCAAAAAGATGCCAATTTAATCCAGTTTGATTGAACAATTGTCGTTTTGATTTTTGAACGTCTTCTTGATTAGAATTATACGTTTGTATAGAAAGACTCACTTTATCTTTGGTAAACTCAACATAACAACAATCTTTTCCTTCTAAATCTGTAGGCAATTGATAATTTTCTAATGCCGTGCTCTCTTCATGAAAAAGCAATATCACTGGATAGAAAGAAAAAATATAGGAGTTTAGCCGTACATATTGTGGCCGAACTACGTCTTGCGTAGAAACAAGCTGTACTTGTCCATCAATTTTTTCGAATTGATATTCTATTTTACCCGATTTTTCAAAATCACGTGCCACCTGTTGTAAAGTTTCATCTGGAAAGTGATGAAAATGAATCGTTGAAACCAATTGTGGTATAGCATAGATTACTGCTAGCAATAAAAAATACAAAAGTATCTTAGAAAAGCGTTCATCTACATATTGATAAATTAACTTTGGATGTAATAAACAATTCTTGAACTTCTTGTACATATCTTAATACTCCTTTTTTAGTATTATACCATATTTTTCCCTAAATGTAAAATTTTATGTAATATGGAATATAAGAAAATTGTGAGATGTTTTTTCACTTTTTATAAAGCGTTTTCATTTGACAAATTATTCTGGTTGAAAAAAATTTACAAATGTGATAGAATAAATTGTCAATACATAGGAGGTATAAGATGACACTAAAATTTATTAAAAAATCACTATTTACTTTAAGTGTATTTGCTTTCCTACTTGCCTTTTTTCCAATAACAAGTAAAGCATCTGGCACTATAAGTTACCTAACTGCAACAGTTGGAGAAACTTATGATACAGTAGGCATCAATTATCATTGTTCTGAGGATGGTTCCTATGTCATCTATAGTAAAACTTCAGATGGCAAGTCTATTGCAAACCCTATAAAAGTAGATACAACTTCTACACTATGGCATATGGATGCATATACAGCAAGTGATGCTGAAAATGGCTACGGTTTTTCAGAAAGATATGTTTGCAAAGCAACCTTAACTAACCTAGATGCCAATACAAAGTACTATTATCAAGTTGTATCTGGTGATTCCTTTTCACAAATTCAGTCTTTTACAACTACAGGTACAAATAAAGATAATAAATCTTTTTTATTTTTAACTGACATTCAAAGTTCCGGTGGAAGTTTCCAAAATGCAGAAAATCTTATTCAAGCCATTTTACAAAAAAATATGACTGCTCAACCGAACTTGGTTGTTATGACAGGTGACCAAGTAGACCGAGGAGGCATTGAACAACAGTGGATTGACTATTACAAATATGTAACCTCTTTACAAGGATTCCTTCAAGCCACTGTTCCTGGTAACCATGAATATTATTTGAAATCGGCTGGTGATTATGTTTCTAATGAAGTATTCAACCAATTTCACAATTATCCAAAAAATGGACCAGAGGATAGAATAGGTTCTTCTTACTATTTTGTTTGGGATCAAATCTTATTTATTATGCTAGATACTGTTAAAACCAATTATGATGTACAAGCTCAACAAGATTGGTTTAGAAACGTTGTTAAAAACAATCCTTCTCAATGGATTATTGTTGGCTCTCATCCTGGATTATATGCCACAGGTGCTTATGTCAGCGATGCAAATATTATGAGAAGAAATTGGTTAAGCGTATTTGAAGAATGTCAAGTTGACCTTGCCTTGAATGGACACGAACATGTTTACAGTCGTAAAAATTTGCGTTATGGTGGAACTGCCTCTTCTTCTAATTCTGGGCCAGTAGATGAAAAACTAGGTGTTACTTATTTACAAGGTGCTGCTGCAGGATTAAAGGATTATGCAAGCAAGATTCAACCTTCCCTACTTGAAGATTATGATAAAGTAATTCGTGGGTTCAATAATTTAGGTGTATTAGTCCGTGTCGAAGCAAACCAATTGACCATTCAATGCTACAATGCAGCAGGTACAGTATTAGATGAATTCACTCTTGAAGCAAAACGTCCTCAATATATTGAAGAGGTATCCGATTCTGAGATTTTAGATTCTGTTTCTGTCTCATATGACGAAAATACTGAAAAAGTAACTATTCAATGGGGAGATAATTTATACGGCATTGTATCAGACATTCAAATTACTGGAGGAAATAAAATCAACGTTTCTATGCCTGTTGTTTCAAACAATATGACTTCTAGGACTTGGTCTGGTTATTATACAGATTATAATTATTATTTCCAAGTTCAATTAACCAAATATGATGGAACTACATTAACCAAGGATTTACCTCTTATTTTAAATGAAAACATTGTTGAATACCCAATTGAGTATGATTTAGATGGTGGTACCAATCATCCTGATAATCCTACTACTTATAAAGGTGCAGATCTTCCACTGGCTTTGAATACGCCTACTAAACCAGGATATGTATTTAAAGGATGGAAACTAAATCGTAAAACAATAACCGAAATTCCTGAAGGTACTAAAGGCGAAATTACCTTAGTTGCTATTTGGGAAGCAGCTCAATATCGTGTTACCTATGATCTTGACGGAGGAAGTAATTCAGGATTAAATCCTATTTCTTTTTATACGAATCGTCTTCCTATAACACTCTATCCAGCAACAAAGGATGATTATGAATTTGTAGGTTGGCAATTAGGTGATGAGATCATTACTACTCTTCCTGAAGGAATAACTTCTGATATTACATTAAAAGCTGTTTGGAAAGCAGTAACCTACACCCT
Organism: Prevotella sp.; assembly: GCA_023665755.1. Taxonomy (GTDB): domain Bacteria; phylum Bacillota_I; class Bacilli_A; order ML615J-28; family CAG-313; genus CAG-313. The sequence goes on along the minus strand of JAMPDF010000002.1, from coordinate 417,842 downwards.
AAATTATAATTTAGATGGTGGAACATTATCTCAAGATGCTCCTCAAAACTTTACTGCTGAAAATATGCCTACACTACCAACACCTACAAAAGATGGTTATCGGTTTACTGGTTGGAAAGTCAATGGAAGACAAATCACTTCATTAGAAGGAATTACTGGTAATACTACATTAATTGCAACTTGGGAAAAAGAAAAAGGATGTAAGAAATCATTAGGATTAGATATTCTAGCTTCTATTACCTTGTTAACTACTGTACTTATCATTTTCCGCAAAAAAACTCAATAACAAATAGCGAAGAAAAAAGGACCAAAACTGGTCCTTTTTATTTGCTACTATATTCTAGTTATTTAGCTAATGCTTGTTTTGCAGTATCACAAAGATTAGCAAACATTGCAGCATCATTTACAGCTAAATCGGCTAACATCTTACGATTGATGTCCACATTGGCAAGTTTTAATCCATGCATCAATTGATTATAACTCAATCCTAAAGCACGGCTTGCAGCGTTAATTCTAACAATCCATAATTTACGGAAATTACGTTTATTATTCTTACGATCTCTGTATGCATACACAAGAGATTTCATAACTTGTTGGTTGGCAACCTTGAATAAACAATGTTTTGAACCAAAGAAACCTTTTGCTTGTTTTAAAACACGATTACGTCTTCTTCTTGATACGACTCCGCCTTTTGTACGTGGCATATTCTTCTACCTCCCTACTTAATATTAGACAAAATTTGTTTTAAATGTCTCTTATCACTTGTAGATACAAGAGCGAATTTACGAATTTGTCTAGTTTGTTTTTGTGTTTTTCCTGGTGCTAAGTGTCTATTGCCAGCTTGGCCACGTCTTACTTTACCAGTAGCTGTGATAGTTAAGCGTTTTTTAGTACCGCTATGTGATCTCATTTTTGGCATAAATATTCTCCTTACAAATTAATTTTTCTTTTTTTGTAGTTTAGGACTTAAAGTCATAAACATGTTTCGCCCATCTAAAAATGGAGCTTGTTCAATTTGAGCAACGTCTTCTAAACCCAAAGCAAATTTACTAAATAAAGGCTTTGTATTATTGGCTTGTTCAATCATACGACCTCTGAAGCGACAACTTACCTTTACTTTATCCCCACTAGTTAAGAATTTTCTAGCAGCACGCATCTTCGTTTCAAAGTCTCCAACATCAATTGTTGGACTCAAGCGCACTTCCTTAACAGAAATGGTTTTTTGATTTTTGCGAGCTTCCTTCGCTTTTTTATTTTGTTCATAACGGTATTTACTATAATCCATTAATTTACAAACTGGAACTGAAGCATTGGGTGCAACACATACCAAATCATACCCTCTAGTTTCTGCTGTCTTCAATGCGTCATGCAAAGAAAGTTTGCCCAATTGTTCGCCTTCTTCAGATATAACTAAGACATATTCTGCCTCAATTTCATCATTCACCAAATTTTCCTTTTTATCGCCTGGCTTAATAATATTCTCACCTCCATAAAAATTTATAATAAATATGTGTGGAAGAATAAAAAACAGTGGAAAACCCACTGTAAGTATCATTGATTGAACAATCCAACAATTGCATCATGACTCTTTACCTACCAACCTCATTGGTCAGGTGAGAAGTGGGACTTCTTCTTTTCACTACAATATTTATTTCAAACGTATTATACCATAATTTTCTAAATATGTCAACCAAGTCACCTTTTTATTTCTATTGTTTTTGGGTATAAGTTATATAGGCAATTAGCATATAAAATATGGCAAGAATAATCGTATGGCCTAGGCCATAAATCAGTATATACCTTGAGCCATTATACATCTGGATGGGTAAAAACAATTGAAAAATCCGCATAGCTTGTTGACCAATATTGAAATCAATAATAACCTCGCTTACAATATACAAGCATATTGGTATGAATAACGCATAGATACTCTTCCCTACACGTACTGATACGATAGCTAATGCCCCATATACTAAAGCTAACCAATACATTTCACCATATGCTTTCCATATAGATGAATCTAATATATACCATTTGGAAAAGAGAAATCCTATATTAATATGTATTAAGAAAAAACTAACTACTATTTTACCTAATCCATATCCAATAGAAAAAAATTTAGTACAATAATATTTCCAATGAGAAATTCTTGTTGTAATCACTATACTATAATTATCTCCTGATTGGCTAAATCCAATACCAAATACATAAATGGAAAATAAAATGAGTACAATTTTTGAAAAGAAAAATGAAGCTTGACAATAATTATCTACATCAATCATTTTGAGCGTCCAAATATTTAGTGTATGAGTAAAGGGTTTTATCAAAATGAGTTCTAATAAAATGGATATCAATAAAATCAAATAAATAATGGTTCTATTGACTTTATTCCACAGGTATCCCTTATGTAATTGAATTAGATACATAGTCTTCTCCTAACGGAAATGAAATAATATGCTTTTTACGCACGCGATATTGTTCTAATGTATGTGTCGAAATCACAATTAACTTATCTTTTTGTTTTAACTTTCTTATTTCCTCTATAAAACACTTTTTTGAATATTCATCTAATCCTCGAAGTGGTTCATCGAAAATATAGATATCAGATTCACTAAGCAATGCTTGGATTAAAAGTACTTTCTGCCTCGTGCCTTGAGATAATTGACAAATGGGTGTTTCCGCATAGTTTTCCATGGCAAAACGTTGTAAATAATGGAAAACTTTTTCTTTTAGTTGCATATTCTTCTGATACTGAATTTTTGCCATCCAATATAAATAATCACTAACAGTAACATAATCGGGTAAAATAATTTTTTCTGGTACATAAGCTATAGAATGACTTGATTTTTCGATAACTCCACTATATTTCACCTCATCCAATAGACACTTGATGAAGGTAGATTTGCCAGCGCCATTTTCACCAATCAGAAAATGATACATCCTTTCATCTAAATCCAAATGAACATGATCAAAAATGCAATGTCGTTTATATGATTTTTTTAGATTTCTAATTCGAATTGGGCACATATTTCACCTGATTATACGTTATACTTGTTGTTTTAAAAAACTGAAATGGTTCAAACACTTGAGTATATGTGACTCCATCTTCTTGATATGTTATCAGCAAAGCCATAGTTGTAATCGTTTCTAAGTCATGATAGGTGATGGGGAAAAAAAGATGAACTTGATCGCTCGCATCTATATTGAAAGGTGATGCATGAATTTGCCTACAGTAGTTTTCTTCTATTTCTAATAAACTAGTATTTTGAGGATATCTTGTAGTATTTAGTTCCATAATTGTATTTGATTCCATGATTACTCGTTTATCTATTGATTCAATTTTTTTCAATTGAAAAGAGTGATTTTCAATATGGTATAATGTGATACCTATTCCTGTCAAGACTTGTAAATCTTCTTTTTCTTCGACAACCCCTTTTAGATTAGCAAGTCTTAGTACATCTTGGGTTCCCTTTGTATAACATATGATTGACCCTATTGGAATTTTAAATTTTTCACCATATACAAATTCAAAAACAAGATTGGCATTATGTATTTGTAAATCGCCATTATGGTCAAAAGGGAAGTGCAAGTTTAACGTATATGTTCTATATTTTTGCTTTTGATAATTGATATACTCTTGTTCTGGCACAATTTGTTCGATAGATAATGTATAATGGTCTTTTTGCTGAGAAGCCTCTAAAGATAAATTTGTAATATTAGCTTTTTGCAAATATGGATCTATTTCATGACGGCTATACAGTTTCACCTTTATACTATCTTCCTCAGTAGAAAGATAGTATATATTTGGATATGTCAAATACTGATATATCTCTTTTCGCCTAAGGATTGTTGTTATAATTGCCCCTATTGATAGTATCAATACACCTATTCCTATCATCCATTTTAGTTTACATAGCGATTTCTTCGGCAAGTTCATAATATTCATTCACCACGTCAATATATTCCCAAATTTCCTTTTTAGCTGATATACCAAATAAATAATATTTAGATGCACCATTAGAAAGTCTAGCTAATCCCTTTACAATAAGGGATACTCTTTTCCCTGGTTCTATTTTCACCTTAAACTCCATCTCTTCTTTAAAAGTAGACTCATTTTTTTGACCAATTTCTCCACGAATACTAGAGTCTAAACTCGCTGTGATTTTATTAAATTTCCCTGAAAATTTCATTCCAAGTGTACCTGACAATTCAGATGTTTTAGTCTTTTTATCAGATGTTGCTGTTGAATAATGAAATTCAATAACCTGATTTGTGGTATTTGACCTTGAAAAAATGGTACCTGCTTCATATTCAATTTCATATTTTCGATAATTCGTATATGTTGACCACCCAAATGCCTTTCTCTTTACATGATTGAGTAGAGATAAACGTTCACTATCAGTCATTTCAACAATTAATTTTAATTCAGGATTATAGAGAAATTTGATACTAGTAAATTCATCATGTCCTGTTGACGCATTGGCTTCTGCACCAAATAAACCACAAAAAACAATTACACTTAACACTATGCCTAGATTGATTTTAAAAAATTGTTTCATTTAAATTTTCTCCTTTCACCTAATTATACGATTCTTTTGATGCTATTTCCGTTATTTCTCATTATATTTTAAATAATTTATTTTAAAAAAGACTGTATTGCTCATACAGTCCTTTTTAAATATTATAATTTTTGATATAATTGCATTCCTTTTTTCTTTAAGACATATGTCCATATCAAACCTACGCCAACATAAATCAAAATCAATGCGCCCATCATTAACCATTCCGAATTGATTCCAATGACATTAATAATAATAATGGGTGCAAGAATACAAATCAAATTGAGTCCCATTGATAAAAGCACAGCTATCCCCTGTTTTACTGCCTCAACTTCACTTTCCCAGTTTAACTTGGGTAAACTTAAATTGGCATATAGCCCAATTACTGAACTAATCCACAATACCTCTATCAAGACAATGCAGAGGATAGGCAAATATGCAATTCCCAACTGCGTAGATAGTAAAATGCTCGATAATATAGCAGGTATAATACCAATGGATATATTCACTAGTATCTTCGAAATAAATACATCTTTTATAGGAATCGGATGCGCTTTTAAAATCCAAAGCTCTTTTCCTTCTAAAGAAATTGAGGCTGCTGTAGTTGGTGAAAAAGAAATCATCATTGCCATAATGCATACTACACCGATATTAAAATAACTATCTACTACCTTCATTAAATTTTCCGGAACTTCACCATCAATATACCCTACAGATAATAAGTTCTCAATCAAATGAATGAAATGAGGTTTTCCCATTACTGTTATCAGTATAGCTATCATAATCATAAAAATAGGACCAAATGCGGTATTGCTTACATAAATGGGAATAGAAAAATATTTGTTCATTTCTTTTTTATATAAACTTTTTCTAATGGTGGATTCTTCAAAACTTAGTTCATGATTCTTACTTTGATAAGTTGAGACTTGTTTTCCCAAAAAATATGCCTTTAGCATAACAGATAAAACAAATGGTATCATTGCACAAAGAATCATTATCAATAAACTAGTCACACTACCTTCTAAAATAAAGCGAGATAACAGCTGAATGGGATAAAACTCATATACCTGAACAGCTGTCGTGGAGTTTTGACTGGTAAAAGAAAAAGCAATATAAACTATCACAAAGATCACCATCAATGCCATACCAAATATGGATTGAATGATTCCACTATGCCTTAAGCGCATAGTTAAACGGGATAAAAAAGTGGCTATAATACCTGATATTCCTGCTCCAAATAATGTACACAATAATATTAACACCAACCCGCGAGTAGCAAAAGGAAAGATAGTCCCTTCAACAATAATGCCATACATAATATAAGCAGGATAAACAAGAATAAAAATTACCACAAAATCAAAAATAAGATAATACAACACTTTGGCTGTAATAATAGCCCCTTTTTGAATTGGCAGACTTAATAGCATTTCTTCATCTGTTGTTTTCTTTATACCCGTTGATTCTGTTACAATTAACATGAACATAAACATCAATGCTGTAGTGGAAAAGGAGTAGATCGCAAGTTCTGGAACACCTTCTTTTTGCATAGTTATGATACTACTATACGAAAGCATTCCAAATATAAGGCTGAAAGCTCCTATACCCAATATGCTAAACAATAATGCTATATAAATTTTATCCCGATATTTGGTATTTTTAAAAACCTTATTGAATAAAGATGTATAATAGCACTTTAGGATTTTCATCACACTACTCATGATTCGTTAACCCCATAAATACTTCTTCTAGGCTTGCATTTTTGGTGATTTCTTCCATTTTTCCTGTTACAACCAATTTTCCATTTTGAATAATGGCTATTTTATTGCATAATTTTTCTGCAACTTCCAATACATGGGTGGAAAAAAAGATAGCACCACCCAATTTACAAAATTCTATCATAGCTTGTTTGACTAAAAAGGCAGCTTTAGGGTCTAATCCAACAAATGGTTCATCTAAAACCAATAATTTTGGGCTATGCAAAAAAGCTGAAATAATCGCTAATTTTTGTTTCATACCATGTGAATATGAGCCAATCAAATTATTTAAATCGTTCTTTAATTCAAAAAGTGTAGCATACTTTTCAATTCGCTCTTTTCTATCTTCACTTTTCACTTGAAATACATCACCAATAAAATTCAAATACTGAATTCCCGTTAAAGCATCATACAAATCCGGATTATCTGGAATATAAGCTATTTTTTTCTTGCATGCAATGAGGTTTTCTTGAATTGATACACCATCAATTTGAATATCACCTGATTCAAAGGGAAGAATGCCTACAATAGACTTGATTGTAGTGCTTTTCCCTGCTCCATTGTGACCAATAAAAGCAAATAAATCTCCATTTTCAACTTTTAAATTCAAGTCTTCTACCGCAAATTTTCCTTTTTGATATGACTTAGAATAATGTATAATTTCTAACATAATATTATTTCGCTATTAAATTAGCCCTTTCTTTTAATAATTGTTCCAATTTTTCAATATGTAGATAGACATTAGAATCCTCGCCCTGTTGGATATCTTTTTCAATAAATGATGCATATTCATAAATTCTTTTTTCAAGTTGTTTTACTTCTTCTCCTTTTTCAACGGAGTGTAAATCTCTGCACAAAATCGTCAAATGATGCAGTGCTCTTTGCGTTTTATCCGATGTATATTGTTCTATTTCACTAAAATAACTAGTTAAATCTTCTACTCGCAAGAATCCTTTTGATGATTTTGTGGATCGTTCTAGCACTGTTGTTTGTACACTAGCAAGACAATAGCCAATTATAAATAGCCCTATAATCATAATCATTGGAATAATAATACCAATTAACACGATATTCATGGCAAAAAAATACAATATACTAGTAGTTAAAAAGCTCACTGCTAAGAAGGGATATACCACCACAGTTAGGGGACGAAGATTTCCTTTTTGAGTCGATTTAGCAATCAACTCTACAACAAGCCAAATGAGGAAAGCAATCATCATCCATGCATAGTTTACCCAAAAAGCGGGTTTATCAAAAAGTTCTTTTTTCAATTGGTTCACTAGTAAAAACAATACTGCATTATATACTAACAAAATAATCGTCCAAATTACAATCCAAAATTGATTTAATTTTTGTTTCATCGTTACCTCCTTCAATTTTTGTCAACGACTGAATTTCTATTTTACCATCTTCTATTATATTATATTTTCTATATTTTGTCAATTTATGTATACTATGTATTTTTATGTATATAGCGAATATATTTACTTTCCAATGCTATTGTACGCTAAATCAAACCAAAAAATACTTATACTCTACGTATAAGTATTTTGACGATTCCTATTTTTGATAGATTAATTGACCAGAACGAACTGTTGCTACAACATTTAATTCCTTATCTAATACAACAAAATCAGCTCGTTTTCCCACTTCAATACTACCCAAATATTGGTCTACTCCTAAATTTTGAGCAGGATATAATGAAGCAAATTTTACAACTTCTTCAATAGGCAAATTCAAGAATCCCATTACATTCTTTACAGCCTGATTCATTTTCAATACACTTCCTGCAAGCGTTCCATTTTCAAGCCTTGCCTCTCCATTTTTCACAATGACCACTTGACCACCTAATTCTGATACACCATCAGGCATATGTTTTGCACGCATAGCATCCGTAATCAAAATAAACTTGCCATTAGGTTTATTTTTATGTAATAAACGAATAGCTGGTGCACTGACATGAATGCCATCACAAATGCACTCACAAGTCATGCAATCAAATAAATAAGCTGATCCAACCGTTCCAATTTCACGATGATGAACAGGTTTCATCGCATTGTAAGTGTGCGTAAATGTTTTTGCCCCTGCCAAAACTGCCTTTTCCACATCAGCGTATTTGGCATTGGTATGACCAATTGAAGCAACAATACCTTGACTAGCTAGATAGCGAATAAGTTCATCACACCCTTCTACTTCTGGTGCAAGTGTTACTACTTTAATTGTATTCCCTGATGCTTCTTGATAAACCTTAAACGTATCTACCTTTGGTGCTGCCACATATTCAATCGGCTGTGCACCCACGAAATCCTTAGAAATAAATGGACCTTCTAAATGAACACCAAGAATTTCAGCGCCTTCTGTATAGTTTGCCTTTTTATATTGTTTGACCGCTTCTAAAGCTTTGATAATATTTTCTGGACTTTGTGTCATTGTAGTAGCTAAAAAGGCAGTTGTTCCCTCACTAGCTAAGGCTTGAGCAATTGTAGATAAATCTTCAATTGTACCATCCATTGCATCACTGCCTGCTGCACCATGCACATGTTCGTCAATAAATCCAGGCACAACTACATAATCATCAGGTAGTTCTATTAAACTATCATCGGGCTGACCAATGGATTCAAAGTTTTTTTCATAAGTGAGGGCTGTTTTTTGTAGTCCTTCTGCTGTTACAATCCAAGTATTTTTAAAACCTTTCATTATTTACACTTCCTTTTTAATAATTTTTATTGATGCTTTGAGATGATAGTCTTGCTTTTTCAATCGATAAGACTCGCTCAAAAGCACACCTTTTGATTGATTAGTTTCTAACGAGATAGTCTTTTTCATCTGTGTAACAATAATAAATTCTTGATTTTGATACACAATTGGATAGACATCTATTTTCTTTTTATCGAGACGAGTAGGAAAAGTGATTGTATATACAGCACTGAAATCATACACTTCTACCCCGTCTTCTTGATATAGATTGTATGTTTTACTATTACAAACATTTTGATATTCCGTTAAATGATTTACTTCTTCAAACTGGTTATTCTTTGTTACATCAATGTATAATTTTATATTTTCATCTGTAAGTGATTTTTCATTTGTTTCAACCACTTCAATATAAACACCTACATACTGAGCCTTTGATTGTTTTTTGCACCCTATGCTAGCCATGCAGCATAGACATAGTACAAGACAGAAGAAAATTCTTTTCATCACTTGATTCCTATACAACGTAAAATATCATTAAAAGAAATAAACAACATCAATGCCATAAGTAGTAAGAACCCAATTGTATGAATCGTATTTTCTACCTTTGGACTTGGTTTTTTCTTAGTAATTGCTTCGTATATCATAAAAGCAAGACGTCCACCATCTAAAGCAGGTAGTGGTAACAAATTGATAAATCCCAAATTGACGCTTAAAATTGCAATCCAACTTAATAATGTTAAAACACCTTGTTTAGTGGCCTCTTTCAATAAATTAAAAATGCCTACTGGTCCACTTAAATCGTCTACGCCAATTGATTTATCTGTAAAAAGAGCCCCTAATGTTTTAAAAATCATAGTACAAGATTCAGCTGTTTCTACAAATGGCATATACAATAATTTACCCAAATGAAATTTATTTTGACAAGTAATACCTAGCTGTACTTTGGTTGCCACAATGCCTTGTGCATCAAGTACCTTTTTACTGTAATTTTCAATTTCAGTTGTTTTCGTCAAACCATCACGTTCATATGTAATTTCTAATTTTTGACCCTTTTCTAATTCTTTAGAAGTAAAATAAGCTAATAGTGCCGATTTGGTAGATAGGGTTGTATCTCCGTTAATGGCAATAATTTTATCCCCTTCTCTTAATCCCGCCTTATATGCCTTGGTTTTATCATTGTTACTTGAATAGCTACCAATTATGGCTTCATTCGTTCCATCCACCTTAAAGGCTAATTCAATGGAATAAATAAATACACTTGGATGAATCACAATAGGTTCTTTCCCTTTGGCAACAACTGTAATACTGCCTGTAAATTTTTCTCCACCTTGAGCAATATTATCTAATACAGTAGAAATACTCGCCCAATCCTCTAACGATATACCATTAATGGATTCTAGTTCATCGCCTACTTCTAAAGTGTTATTTGAACCTTCCACTACGGTAACACCACCCAAAATGGTATGCTCTGTATCTGCATATCCTGCAAATAACCCAATTAAAAAAAAGATAAATATGGCCAATACAAAATTCATAAATGGACCAGCAAACACACTTAGAAAACGATTCAATAATGGTTTGTTGACAAAATTTCTATCATATGGTGCTATTTGAATTTCTTCTTTCTTTTGATAATTCACTAAGCAATCTCGATTAACAATGTATCGATTAGAAGTACTCTCATTTTCTTCTTTGACTTCAATAAACAATTCATCAGGTAAAGCCGCTTTGGTACCAATGAGATCATAAGAAACTAATTGGTATACTGGTAAATCTTTATATTTAGGATTATCTAAATTGATGATGATTTTGGTAACCCTACCAGTATCATCCAATTGTAACTTCACTTTTTGAACGCCTTTGAGTACATTATCTTCTACTTCCTCACCTGCCATTGATACGAAACCACCAATTGGCAAAGCACGAATAGAATAAACGGTTTCTCCTTTTTTCTTTTGATAAATGATTGGTCCCATACCAATCGAAAACTCATGACATAAGATGCCCGCTTTTTTTGCGGCAATGAAATGTCCCCCCTCATGAATCGCAACTAAAATGGTCATCACAATGGCGAATATCACAAGACCAATTAATATCCATAAAAAATTCATTTGTTTTACTCCTTTCTAATGAAATTGATGATAAATAGATTGATAAACCAATTCATGTAATGTCATCATTTTCGGTATGCTAATATCGCCTTGATTAAATCCTTGATACTGTGGATTTTCTAAGGCTTGAGCAATAATTGTTTCAATATCTAAAAAAGCAATTTTACCTTCTAAAAACAATTGTACAGCCGCTTCATTTGCAGCATTTAAAATGGTACATTGTAATTTTCCCGTTTTAAAAGCCGAAATAGCAAGGGCAACTAGCGGATACCTCTGCAATGATACTTCTTCAAAATGAAGTGCACCAACCTTTGTCAAATCAAGTGGAGTAATTGCTTCACTAGGCAAATGTCTTGGCCCTTCTAATGCATATAAAATAGGTAAATGCATATCCGAAGAAGCCATTTGCGCAAAGATACTGCCATCGCGAAATTCAACCATAGAATGAATAATGCTTTCTTGATGTAAGATTGGCACAATTGCATCAATATCGATATCAAATAAATAATGTGCCTCAATCAATTCAAAACCTTTATTCATCATTGTTGCACTATCAATTGTAATCTTCTTCCCCATTTTCCAATTGGGATGTTGTAAAGCTTGTTCTAGAGTGACATGTTCAAGATCTTCTCGTGGCAAATCTCGGAAAGCACCCCCACTTGCAGTAATCCACAATTTTCGAATATCCTCTTTGTTTTTACCTTCTAATAGTTGATAAATGGCACTATGTTCACTATCAATAGGAATAATCCGTACATTTTTTTCTTTTGCCTTTTGCATAATAATTTCGCCCCCCATAACTAAGGACTCTTTGTTGGCAAGATATACATCCATTTTATTTTCAATTGCTGTAACAGTTGGCATTAATCCCACTGCTCCCACTAATGCATTAATAAACATGGGATTTTCAATTTGTGCAGAGGCAATTTGTTGTAGCCCAATGTCTCCAATCACATATTTGATATCAGGATATTTTTCTTGCAATTTTGCAATATCATAGCCATGAATACCACATACGACCTCTGGATGGAATTCCGCAATAATTTCTTCAGCCCTATTTACATTATTTCCAAAACTAAATGCCGATAAACCATATTCTTCATTTTCTCGAATCAAATCTAATACTTGTGTACCAATTGATCCTGTTGCTCCTAGTAATAAGATATTTTTCATTAAAATGCCCCCAGTAAAAATAAGATTGCGGTAAACAATAGTGTAGTTAAAATCGTAGAATCAAAACGATCCAGCACCCCACCATGACCCGGAAAAATTTGTCCAAAATCTTTAATTTCATACTCTCTTTTGAGTTTAGAAGCAACCAAATCACCAATTTGGCCTGCTACACTGAGCAAAAGAGAGATACAAAACATCACTAAAGAAAATAAATAGATATTATCAAATTGAGGAAAATTTGTATAAGAAAAACCAGAAACAAATAGTTTTATTATAACAATAAATGAGGTTCCTATTAAAGCCCCACAAATTGTTCCAGCAATACTTCCTTCCACTGTTTTTTTAGGGCTAATGTTAGGGCATAATTTCTTTTTTCCAAAAAGAACACCGAATTGATATGCACCAATATCAGTAAACATCGTAGTTAGCAGAACATATCCAAACAAGACTAATCCTACCCAGTTAATTTCAATCACGCCAAATAAATCATAATATCCCAAACAAGGTCGTATGCTACTTAGCATACATGACATAGTATCTATTAAATCACTATTTCTTAGTCCTGCCATTATAGCAAAAGAAAATCCACTATAAATCAGAGCAAAGATAAAGAAGACAATGTCTTTCATAGCAATCCCTTTACCCAAGATAGCAATAAATAACAATGTGACAATACTTAAAATCAATGTATACATAATATCTTCTAAACAGTTTTTTATGCCACTCATATCTATTCCATTACATCCAACTGATAAAACCATTAGACTAGAAAAAATAGGAATAATATATAAACATGCTTTGGGTATTGCATTTTTGCTTCTATACATACGAAGTAATTCAAATGTACCAATATAAGCTAACACAGCAAATAATATAGTAGATGCCAAGCCCCCTAAAACTATAAATGGGGCAAATACTAAGAACATAATCGCACCAGTAATAACACGTTTTAACATGATTTATCCTCCAATCCACCAAAACGACGATGTCTGTTTTGATATTCTTCTATTGCTATATAAAATTCTTTTTCATGAAAATCTGGCCAATATGTTTTAGGAAAATACAGCTCTGCATATGCAATTTGCCACAATAAGAAGTTACTGATTCTCATTTCACCACTTGTTCGAACCATAAAGTCCACCATTGGCATATTGTAGGTATAAAGATGCCCTTCAAAAATAGATTCATTGATGGCATCTATTGGTAATTTTCCTTCTTGAACAAGTTTAGCAATTGACTTCGTGGCCTGAATAATTTCTTCTTTTCCTCCATAGTTAAAGGCAAAAGAAAGTGTAAGTCCTGTACAATTTTTCGTTTGTTCAACTGCCTCATCAATAGCAGATAAAACAGTAGGTAAAACATGCTTTCTAGAGCCTATCATTTGTAATTTGATATTTTTTTCCTTTGTTTTTGGCCAATTGTTACATAAGCGAATAACTTCCTTCATAATGTAATCCACTTCTTCTTGAGGTCTTGACCAATTTTCTGTACTAAATACAAAGCATGTCAAATAAGAAATCCCTAGTTGATTCGCAACTGTAGCAATCTCTTGTAATGTCTTAGCTCCCTTATGGTGTCCCATGGTACGGGGGAGTCCTCGTTTTTTAGCCCATCTCCCATTGCCATCTAAGATGAGTGCAACATGCTTAGGAAGAGGTTTCAATTGTATTTTTTTTAACAATTCTTCTTTTCTCATCAGTATCACCTATACGTCTTTATATTATACTACACATTGTGAATTTTTACCAATAATTCAATTCAAAGTTATCTAAAATTTCAATGAAATAGAAAAAAAGGAATATCCGAAGATATTCGCTTTTTATTTTTGACTCATTCTTTTCTTATATTTCATGGTAATGTGTTTCCGTGTAACATAAAGAATAGATAAACCAATCACTACAATTAGAGTGATGACTAAGAAAATATACACAGGTATCATATTGGTATAAGCTTTCACTTGACTCCACATAATTACTACTTGCTCATTATAGGAATCAAAGTCATTCATAATGGCACATCGTGCAATTAAATTTTCACTAGGATACTGTGTTTGTAGTTTATTTTCATATCCAAGGAATGGATAAATGATAGCACTTCTTTCTTCACCCAGGGTTCCTTTAAATAGATAAGATAAATCATAAGCTTCCACTTCTTGCCATACCTCTATTTGTTCAATGGCATCTACAATACCCGCTTCTTCTGCAATATAGTTATATAATTTTCCACCATATGATACCATCTCTCCTTCTTCATATTCACCTTCAGGATCATATGCACAAAGTTCAAAGTATTCCTCATTATCTGGATATACGATAACATCTGCTGGTTTATCTTTGATACAGCAATATAACTGATTTTCATATATCACCATAGATTCGTTTTCGGCAAGATACTCGCAATTTACTGCATAGTCGGTTGCACCATACCATGCGCCAGCAAGTGTAAACAATTCATCTCCAACAATATAAGGCGTATAGCCGATATAATCCATATTGCTAGCCGCATTGATTGGGTCTGATAAATAGTCTAAAAATAAATATGCAAGTTCAATATTTTTAGCTCCCTTGGGAATGGTCCAAGCATCATACCAAATATTACTTCCATCTTCTGGCACATAATATTCTAGTCTTTTACCCTGTTCTTCTTCTGCAGTGTCAATAGAAAATACTGCATCACCAGAATAAGCCAAATTCAGTTTAATTCTTCCTGTTACAATATCATTTTTGCCAGAGTCTACTTCAAATCCAAAAATATTTTCCTTCATACTGATAAGTTCTTGTTTTACACGAGCAATTTTTTCCTTGTTTTCACGATCGCTTTCTAAAGAACCATCCAATTTGAAATCAAAAATATCTTGAACCAATTGATTATAACGTAATTGATTGGCCTCGGTTGGGTTTTCTAAGTACGCATTTTTGATACTTTGAAAAGTCTCATCTTGGCTATATGCATGCATCAATCCCGCAACAAAAGCATCACGAATCGAATTTTTAATAGAAATTAAATCCTTATATTTTGGATCCCAAAATACATCCCAAGATTTTACATCTTCGCAAATTGTGTCACTACAAGTAGGGTCATATACAATGCCAAGTGTTCCCCACATATATCCCACCGCAAACTCATCTAAATTCACAGTTCTGCCTTGATAAGGTACTTCCATTTGTTTGAGTTTTTCTCTTAAAGCTTTAGATGCGTATTTTTCATAATTAGGGATTTTTTCCGCATAATCTTCCATTGGAATGACCAATTCTTGCTTGATCATCTTTTGGATCATATAATCTGATGTACAAATCAAATCATAGGTACCTTCTTTTTGAAGCGTAAATTGATTATACATAGTTTCATTGGTATCATATGTATAGTAATTGACTTTCACATCATATAAGTCTTCAAATTCCGCAATCAAATCCACATATCCATCCTCACCATTGGAAATATAATCTTCTACATTATAAATCGTAAGAGTAGACCCTGCAAATTTACTTTTGGCGTTGGCTTTTGTGACATTAGTTAAACCAATAGACAAGCCAAGCATTAACATCAATGTAAATACTGTCTTTTTCATTGTTACTTCCTCCGCATAGTTGCTACTTTGGTAGCCTTTTTATTGTTATATACGGTAATTGTGATGACTGCTCCTAGTACAACCAAGAATAAGATTGTACTTAATGCTCTTACCTCAGGTGGGATAGGATGCTTGACTACAATTTTTTGAATATAGGTAGATATCGTTTCAAAAGAAGGTTCCTTTAAATATTGAGTAATGACAAAGTCATCGAGCGATAATGTAATAGAAAGTAAGAACCCTGAAAAAATACCTGGTAAAATCTCAGGAAGAACAATCTTAAATAAAGCATACCATGGCGTTGCCCCTAAATCTAGTGCTGCTTCATAAATACTTGCATCCATTTGTACCAATTTGGGTTTGACATTCAAATATACAAACGCAACCGTTAATACTACATGACCAATCAATAGCGTCCAAAAGGTATAACTGAGATTGAGTGATTTGAATAACACCGCAAGCGACAAAGCCATCACAATTTCTGCATTCACTACAGGAAGTTGCGTAGCCGTTTCCACCGCTTTTTTGTACTTTCTTTTGGCATAAAATGTGCCTACTGCCCCCATTGTTCCAAGTAAAGTTGATACAACTGCTGAAACAAAAGCAATCAGTACTGTATTTCCAATTGCCTTCATTAAAGAGTCATTGGCAAATAGGTCTTTGTATAATTGAAGAGAAAAGCCAGTCCAAACACCAAGCTCGACGCTTTTGGTAAATGAAAAAACAATTAAAACCAAAATGGGCAAATACATTAGAAACAATATCAAATATAAATAACTTTTTGCAACTATTTTTCGTGTATTTGGACGTTTTACCATAATGATGTTCTCCCTCCTGTTTCATCTTTAGAAAATTTTCTAGAAATGAATACACTGATTCCAATCAATAATAACATAATCAACGCCATTAAAGAACCAAAATTCCAATCGGCTTGATTAAAATATAAATCAATATAACTACCAAATAAAACAACGTTGTACTCTGATAAAATATCGGAAATTACATAAGAGGATAAAGTAGGCATAAATACCATTGTCGCCGCAGATACAATCCCTGGCATCGTCATCGGAATAATGACTTTAAAGAAAGTCACAAAACGATTAGCACCAAGGTCAGCACTTGCTTCAATTTGGGATTTATCCATTTTTAACATTGTAGAATATAATGGTAGAATAACAAATGGTAAATAGTTGTAAACTAATCCAATCATTGTTGTTAATCCTGAATTAGCACCAGTTGAAATACCTATCCAATTGAGCACATCCCGTGTTGCACTCGTACGAATAATAAAATTAATCCACATAGGCATCACAAATAACATCACCATTACAGATGAACGATTGTAGTTTTTATTTGCTAGTATCATAGCTAGTGGATATCCTATCAATAGGCAAATCACTGTATTTAAAATGGCATATACAAATGAAATCAATAGTACATTTACATTTGTCGAATCAGAGAAAAATTTCGATAAGTTATCAAAAGTAAATGCACCGCCTTTATTGGTAAATGCATAATAAATGATAAAGAAAACGGGAATGATGATGAAGCAAATCAAAAATAATACATAAGGAAGAGATAAGTATTTACGTTTAAATTTCATACTTCGACAAATCCGCCTTTAACTTTAATTTGATTTTACTAGGATCTATACTAATGCTAACTGTATCGGACTCATTCCATGTCCATTCTGTATCTACTATAAAATCTTCTTCATCTTCTGTTCTAATAATCAATTGATAATGGTCACCTTTCCATACCATTTGAATAATTTGCCCCGTAATATTGCCTTCTTCTAAATTATCACTAATCTCGATATCCTTCATATCGATTGTAGCAATGACATCAATATCATCTAAATCATATTTTTTACCATTAGGTGTAATAAAATATCCTTTTTCATCTAATGTAGCACCTTCCATTAATTGCGTTACATCACATGCCCAAGATGTTCCCGCAAAAACAACTTCATTATTTTTATTGATATAGGCATCTTCATAGATATTGGCGGTGTATTCTCGTTTCATAATTTGAATCAAATCAGGTTCAATCGTTAAACTAATATCTTGACCAACGGGATGATCTACTGTCGATTGAATCAATACTTCATTATTACCTACCATAGCGGTAAATTGATAGTGAATCCCTTTGAAAATTTTATTCACAATCTTCGCCTTTACTTTACCTTCATTTGGTAAATGCATAATAATATCTTCTGGTCTTACTACTACATCTACCTTTTCATTGATATCAAAATCATCCACGCAGTCCCAAGTAGTTCCTAAAAAGCGTACCTTTTTAGGGCCGATCATCGTTCCTACATAAATATTCGATTCACCAATGAAGTCTGCAACAAAAGCATTTGCAGGTTCATTATAAATGTCTAGTGGAGTGCCAATTTGTTGAATGAAACCATCTTCAATCACGACAATTCGGTCACTCATTGTCAATGCCTCTTCTTGGTCATGCGTTACATAAATAAAAGTAATACCTAGTTTTTTATGCATTTCCTTTAGTTCCAACTGCATTTCTTTTCTCATTTTTAAATCCAATGCCCCAAGTGGTTCATCTAATAATAGGATTTCTGGTTCATTGACAATTGCTCTTGCAATAGCAACCCTTTGCTGTTGCCCACCAGAAAGCGTAGTTACATTTCGGCATTCAAAAGACTCTAAATCAACAATCTTCAAGGCTTTCTTTACCTTTGCATCAATTTCATCTTTGGTATATTTTCTCGTTTTAGTAATGACATGACCTTGTTTATTGGTAGTTTCATAACTTACCTTTTTGAGTTTCAAGCCAAATGCAATGTTATCATAGACATCTAGATGAGGAAAAAGTGCATATCGCTGAAACACAGTATTGAGTGGTCTTTTGTGTGGAGGTAATTGTGCAATATCCCTACCATTGAGTAAAATTTGTCCACTATCTGGCATCTCTAGTCCCGCAATCATTCGTAATGTTGTTGTTTTTCCACAACCTGATGGTCCAAGAAAGGTAACAAATTCACCCTTGTGTACCGATAAATTAAAATTTTCAACAACAATACTACCATCAAACGATTTGTTTACGTCTATTAATTTTAAAATAACATCATTCTTCTCCATTTGTAAATCCTCCTAATTAAAAGTTTGGTGGGCTACTGACCCAAATAATACGACATTGCTTATCCTTGATATTTTTCAAATAATGATTTTTACTAGACTCATAATAAAAAGTCTCACCCTTTTTTACCTTTTGCACAACGCTATCTATACAAAGCAAAACTTCTCCTTCTAACACATATCCAAATTCTTGACCCTCATGTGGATAATCGATGTCTGTTTGTTGATGAGGATAAATCGTAATTAGAATTGGCTCCATCTCGTTTTTTTGAGCATTAGGAACTAGCCACTTGATTTGATAATTATCTGCATCTTTCACAAAATAATCCTCTTCTAAAAAAACCGTCTTTTCCATACTCTGTTCTCGAAAGAAATCACCTAAATTGGTTCCTAGAGCATTAACAATATCTTCTAATGTCGAAATTGATGGTTCTGCTACATCATTTTCAAGTTGAGAAATATAGCCCTTTGTTAGCTCTGTTCTATCTGCTAATTCCTCTTGAGTTAAATTGCAGCGTGTCCTCAATTCTTTGATTTTTTTTCCAATCTTCAAAACATCACCTTCTTTTGGTTTAAGAATTTTAATTTATTTGTTTAGTAATTCTAAACTAAACACGCTTAATATTATATGGATTTTCTACAAGTTTTTCAACCATTTTACATATAAAGTTATGGACAATTGGAAAAATAAATTCATTTTCCCCTTATTTCAAACAAATATCCTAGCAAAAATTTCCGATTCTATTTGTTATTCACCCCATATTGAATTTGCCTGTGTAATTTCTTCATTTATGGGCAATACTATGGTGAGGTGATGTGATGAAAAAAATAATTATTGTTGGGGCAGGTATAACCGGTTTGTCTACTGGCATTGGCGCATTAGAAGCTGGATACGATGTAACCATTTATGAAAAAAATCAAACTGCTGGTGGCTGCTGTAGCGGATGGTATCGTGATGGACATTATATTGATAACTGTATGCACTGGCTTACTGGAACCAATCAAACAACAAAAATGTTTAGACTTTGGAAAAAGATAGGTGCTATTGACGAAACTAGCAATCTCTATCAAGGAAAATATTTTTATAAAAGCCATGATGGTGATGCATCTATTGCACTATATACCGATTTAGAACAGACCAAGCATGAGATGATTGCTCTTTCTCCTATAGATAGCACTGAAATAGAACGTTTTATCTCTACAACGAAACATTTGGTTATTGCCAATCAACAAGCCTCTTTTTTACAACACACCTATCATACTACTGCTGGATATGCTAAAGCTTATTGGTATTATCGGCATCTTTCTTTAGCCGACTTAGCCAAACGCTTTCAACACCCACTCCTTCAAAAACTATTTACCGATTATCTGCCATCTTATTATTCGAGCATTGCCTTGCTTTTGGCCTATGCGGCATTTGCCAGTGGAAATGGTAAAGTCTACCAAGAAGGATCTTTGGCCTTTACCCAAAATATACTCCATCACTACTTACAATTGGGTGGTAAAATCAACTACAATAGTGAAGTCACCAAAGTAAATCACTCTCAAAAAGCAATTGAATCTATTGAACTAGCTAGTGGTGAGACGGTCCAGGGTGATTATTTTTTCTTTGCTTGTGATGCTATTTATGTATATCAACAGTTGTTACCCGATGTAGAAATGCCCAAACGATTGGTTAAAAAATTGAATGAAAAAGAAAAATATCCTATTCCTTCTGCTTTTCAAGCAGCTTATGTTGTAGATACAAAAGAAAACCCTATCCAAGATACCGAAATCATTGAAATTAGTCCTCAAAAAATTGGTGAAATCATTACTCACCGGCTCTGTCTAAAATCTTATCATTACTTATCTACTACAAAAGATGCGATAGTATATCAATTGATGATTCCTCAAGATGAAGTATCTTATCTATATTGGAAAACATTACAAGAAAAAAGTCCTAAGGCTTATCAACAAGAGAAAGAAAAATTAGCCACGGAATTGATGAAAGAAATTGTCCAATATTTTCCCCAATTAAAAGGGCACATAAAACTCTTAGATAGTTGGACACCTTACACCTATACTAGCTATTTTCATGCTCATTATGGTTCTTTTATGGGATTTTCCTTTACGAGACATGCCTCATTGCAAGGCATTCCTTCCAAAATCAAGCAAATTCAAAATGGTTATGTATTATCCATTTGGAATAATATTACAGGTGGTCTTCCTATTGCATGTCGAATGGGTTATTATGCCACTAAAGAAATTTAAAAAAAGCCTCAACAATCTGTTGAGGTTTTTGCAGTACTTGCTTATTCATCTAAATACCTACTTGCCTTCTTTAAAAGTTGACGAATCTCAAGATGTTGAGGACAAGTCTTTTCACATTTGCCACAAGCGATACAGTCTTTTGCTTTACCTTTTTGGAAAGCATAGGATTGATAATCTTGTTTTACATGACTAGTTTGTTGGGAATAGATTGCATTCAAACAAGTGAAAATATTTGGTATATCAATTTGTTTGGGACACCCCTCTACGCAATATCTGCATCCTGTACAAGGAATGGCATTTGCTTTCTTAATGATGTCTTTTACTTGTTGAATAATGCAATATTCTTGTTTAGAAAGAGGTTGAAAATCATCCATATAGCTGAGATTATCATTCATTTGTTCTTCATTACTCATTCCTGATAATACCATCATTACTCCCTCGAATGATGCCGCATAACGAATAGCATAACTTGCATAAGAATTTGATCCTAGCTGATTAAATAATGTTTGGGCCCTCGGTGGAATTTGAACTAAACTTCCTCCTTTTACAGGTTCCATTACAATAATAGGTTTGTGATGTTTTCTACAGACCTCATAACAAAGTCGACTTTGAATTTGTGGATCTTCCGCATCTAAATAATTAAACTGAATTTGAACGACCTCAATTTGAGGCTGTTCTGTTAGAATCATATCTAGTACTTCTGCTTTATCATGAAATGATAAACCCACATGTTTGATTTTCCCTTCTGCTTTTAATGCATATGCCGTTTCATATGCATTTGTTCTTTTGTATTTTTGATAATTATCTTTATTTTGAGCATGCATCAAATAAAAGTCAAAATAGGTTAAACCACATGTTTGTAATTGTTTTTCAAATAAGGGACGGATATCTTCTTCTGTTTGAAATAAGGAAGAGGATAATTTATTCGTATATATGAATTGTTCACGAGGATAACGGTCTACTAAACAGGCTTTTAATGCAATTTCACTCTTTCCTTCAATATAGACACTTGCGGTATCAAAATAATTGAATCCTTTACTCATAAATGTATCAATCATTTTCGTAAACTCATTATAATTTACTTCGCTTCCTTGCATAGGCAGTCGCATACAGCCAAATCCAAGTTGTTTTTTCACATTTTCAAAATGCATAGTTTCCTCCTTTATTCATCTTCTGCATCTATTGCAACAGGATGCCAAGCCAGTGGTAATAAAGATGCAATGCTTACTTTTTTCAATTGATTGTTTTCATCATTAACAATTACTAAGATATCCTTTGCATATGCCAATAACATTTGTCGGCAATTTCCACAAGGAGATACAACACCATTAGGAGCTTTTTCATGTACCGCAACAATGGTATCAAACTCTTTTTCTCCTGAAGCAATAGCGATACCCATTGTAATATATTCTGCACAAGAACCATGAATTCCATCACAATTGACACCTGTATATACCTTATTCGATTTAGACCGAATAGCACAGCCTACTGTATGATGATAAATTCCATCATCAAAATGTTTGGCCAATGTATCTAATCCCATTTGGATCAATTGATAGTCTGCTTGGGTTAATTCTTCATATTTCATTTGTTTTTTCCTCTTTTTTAACAATCTACTTTGCAACTAACATTCCTATAAGGAATGGTCAATTCACATATCTTGTTACATATCAATATATGCTATTCGCATTTCTATTAAAACTAGCGATTGAAATGAGTTTCATATGCTATCTTGGAATGATTTGTTTTGACTTTCAAAAAAGTACTTGATAATATCAGTTCTTGTTACAATACCAATAAATTTTTTACGATCATCAATCACAGGTACAAAATTTTGAATGGTTGCCTTCAAAATCAAGTCATCAATTTGTGCAGATATATCAATTGGCAAATTATCCCTCAAACGCTGAACATCACTGATTTTAGTATTTTCTGCTTCACTTAAATTAAACTGATGCCGATTTTTGATTTCCCAAAGGATATCCCCTTCAGAAAGTGTTCCAATATAGTCTCCTTCCTTGTTGATGATTGGAATTGACGTATAACGATGATATTCCATTTTTTCAAGGGCTTGACGAATGGTAAAATCATCATAAATGTATACGACTTGTTGTTTAGGTTTTAGAAAAAATAAAATATTCATAGTGCCTCCTATTTTATTTATTGTTTTCTCGTTTTTGATTCTTCTTGCATTTTTTTGACATGTTCTGCTATTTCTACAATCAATTGTTCAGTTTTTTCCCATCCTAGACAAGGGTCGGTAATGGATTTGCCAAACACACCTTCATCTAGTTTTTGGGCTCCATCTTCCAAATATGACTCAATCATTAATCCTTTAACTATTTTTCTAATCTTAGCATTATGTTCCATACTATTTAAAATAGACTGAGCAATTCTCGGTTGCTCATACCATTGTTTATTAGAATTCGCATGATTGGTATCCACAATGACGCAAGGGCAACTCAAACCTGATGATTCATACATTTCACATAAACTAACTAAATCTTCATAATGATAATTAGGATGTGATTTTCCTTGTTTGTCGACATAGCCACGTAAAATCGCATGGGCCAATGGATTCCCTTTGCTTATCACTTCCCATCCTCTATAAATAAAGGTATGACCGTGCTGAGCAGCATAAATGGCATTCATCATAACACCTAAATCACCACTTGTTGGATTCTTCATTCCTACTGGCAAATCTAATCCGCTTGCAGTAAGTCGATGGCTTTGATTTTCAACAGATCTTGCCCCTACTGCAACATAAGAAAGTAAATCAGATAAATACCTATGATTTTCTGGATATAACATCTCATCTGCACAAGAAAAGCCTGTTTCATCCAAAGCACGCATATGTAGTTTACGAATCGCAATCAGTCCTTTTAACATATCTGGACTAGATAAAGGATTAGGTTGATGTAACATTCCTTTATATCCATCACCAGTTGTTCTCGGTTTATTAGTATAAATTCGAGGAATAATAATCAGTTGATCTTTTACCTTTTCTTGTACTCCTCTTAAGCGTTGGATATAGGCAATTACGGCATCTTCTCTATCTGCAGAGCAAGGTCCTATAATTAAAATCATCTTATTACTTTTACCTTCAAATACATCCCGAATTGCCTCATCATTTTGTTTTTTCACTGCCATAAGTGTTTCACTTAATGGATATAAGGCTTTAATTTCTTGTGGTGTTGGTAGTTTTCTAATAAAATCCATATTCATATTATCACATCCTATTGATCAAAATAACTTCTTCTACTAGTAGAAAGACGCATCATTGCTTTCATCTTTTCTATATTCTCATGCGCTAGTGCCTCTTTTAATATAGTAAACTGCTTTAAAAAGATATCCATCTGAGCCAGTAATTCTTCTTTATTGCATAAAAATAACTCACTCCACATCGATTCATTGATTTTGGCAATTCTTGTCAAATCACGAAAAGAATCACCTGTATATTCGACCAAATGCGTGGACTCTTTACATGTCATTAAACTAATGGCTATGCAGTGGGTTAACTGAGATAAAAATCCAATCATTTCATCATGACTACTTGGGGAAAGCAATTGAATGTGCTGAACCTCCAACAATTGACCAATAGATTGAGCCACTTCAATGGCCTCCTTTGTAGAATGTTCTGTTGGGGTAATGATATAATTTGCTCCCTTAAACATATTTTCATCACTATATTCCACCCCATATACTTCTTTTCCAGCCATTGGATGTGCACCAATATATTCGATATCTGGGCGAAGTAAATTTTTCAGTTGATCAATTAACCATACTTTAATCCCTGTCACATCCGTAAGAATGGCATGTGGTTTGATATAGTGTTGATACTTTTTGATCCATTCCACAAAAATATGAGGATATAATGCAAAAATAAGAATATCAAACTGCTCGACATAACTAGCTTGAACTGTTGTATATCCATGAGCAATTATCCCTTTGGTAAGTGCATAATCAATAGTAGAAGACTGGATATCA
The DNA here is from genome assembly GCA_023665755.1 of Prevotella sp. Taxonomy (GTDB): domain Bacteria; phylum Bacillota_I; class Bacilli_A; order ML615J-28; family CAG-313; genus CAG-313. The sequence goes on along the minus strand of JAMPDF010000002.1, from coordinate 392,639 downwards.
ATAGCACCTACCTCGTATCCTTTATGCGTAAGCATAGAGGCATATGAACCGCCTAATAGTCCCAATCCAACAATTAGAATTTTTTTATGTTGATCTATCATCTTGCCTCACCTCTATTCCCAGTTGAATCAAATCATCAAAAAAACGTGGATAACTTTTACGTACAGCATCAGCGCCATAGATACTTCCCCCTAATCTAGAAAGCAAAACGGAAAGTGCCATCACAATACGATGATCTTGCCAACCATCCAGTTCTTCCTCAGGTATACGTAAATGAGTATTATCAATCCATACTTCATCTTGTCCTTCTATTAATGATACTCCACACTTGGCAAGTTCTTTTTTTACCGCTTCAATCCGATTACTTTCTTTGATTTTGAGTCTTGATGTATGCGTAAAATGCCCCCCATGCATCAAAGCAGAAAAGCAAAATAGAATAGGACCCAAATCAATGCAATTGCCAATATCAATACTAGCATATCTTTGACTCAATAAAGGAAAATAAGTTGCATATAAACGATCACCTTGTTTAGAATATGGATTTAACCCTTGAATCCTAACAGATCCACCCAAATAATTAAATGCATCTAAAAAAGCCGCATTCGAATAGTCTCCTTCTACTTGATAGTCTCGTGCAAAATAACACTGATTTCCTAGAATATGGTAACTATTCTCTTGTTCTTCAATCACTATTCCCGCTAAACGTAATACGTCTAAGGTCATATCTACATAAGGCTTACTTTCTAACTGAGTAGTAAGGGTAATGGTACTTTCTTGAGGTAATAGTGGTAAGGCAAATAATAATCCCGTAATAAACTGACTACTAATATTACCTGCTAATATAAAATGATCACTTTTTAACTGACCATGAAGGGTAATATCTTCAGCTGATTGCTTGATTTGAATACCTTGCTTTTGAAAGATAGTTTGGTATTCACGAATACCACGCTCGATTAAACGTGTAGTTCCTTTTAAGGTTATGGTTTTACCCGTTAACAAGAGGATGGGAATGAAAAATCGCAAAGTACTTCCGCTTTCCATACAATCTAGATACAAATGATTGGGCAAATTATCTAGTAAAATCTTTCCTTGTACTTCTACTATTCCATCATGGCAATTAACTGTCTTCCCAAATATTTCTAGTCCATGTAGAGTGGCTAAAATATCTTGACTCAAATCGATATTGTAAATCGTACAAGGTTTATCTGTTAACATTGATACAATAAGTACACGATGAGCATAACTTTTAGATGGTGGGGCAACAATTGTGCCACTTGCCTGACTTTTTGTAATCGTTACCTTCATCATTTTTCCCCTTTCTTCTATTGATGTTGAATCAAATAATCCATAGCCTCAATATACCCTTGAAATCCATGCCCTTGAATGGTCTTTTTGGCTATCAAACGAACATAACTATGCTCCCTAAAAGACTCTCTTGTTTGAATATTGGAAAGATGCACTTCTACTGTTGGAATCATTACTGCTTGAAGCGCATCTAAAATAGCTACACTCGTATGTGTATAAGCTGCGGGATTAATAATAATCCCATCTATATGCTGAAAATAGGCTTCTTGTATCTTATCGACAATCGCTCCTTCGGCATTGAATTGAAAAATTTCGATTTGAATTTGCCTATCTTTGGCCTGTTCTTCTAACAAGACACATAAATCTTGATAAGTTTGATGACCATATATTTCTGGTTCACGAATCCCGAGTAAATTGAGATTAGGACCATTGATTACCCACAATTTCATATATTTACCTCTTTTTGAATTTGTGCTACTACTGTTTTGATATCTCCTCCGTTAGAGATGACCTTATCTGCTACAGCTAAATACTTCTCGTAGCGTGTTTTATATAATGTTTGTAATTGCTCTGATTGAGAAGATAGTGGTCTATTGCTAGTGGCTTGCAATAAATGAAGTGGCCGATCTATGAAAATTATTTTTCCATTAGCACGAAGGGCATCTATATTACGCTCTCTTAAAATAGCACCACCACCTGTTGCAATCACCTTACCTGTTTCTTTGGCAATACGAGCAATTACCATTTCTTCGATATTTCTAAATTCTGCTTCAGTTGTTTCATTTAAATATTTTGCAATCGGCATTTGTAAAACTTGTTCAATTTCATCATCTATATCTACAAATACCTTGCCCATTGTTTCTGCAAGGATTTTCCCAATAGTAGTTTTTCCACTTGAAGGCATACCAATGAGCACAATATTTTCTTTGCTTTGTTTGATTTCTTGATATGTCTGATCAATAATGGTATCAGATAACTTTTGATGGGTAAAATATTCTATTGCATATATCGCCTGAGCCACAAGCATATATAACCCTGATACTGCTAGGATATTTTTTTGGTTGGCCATTTGAATCAATTTTGTTCGTAAAGGATTATAAATCACATCTAAAACAACCTCTAATGCATCAAAAGACGTGATATCCAATAAAACATCATCTTCACTATGAGGATACATCCCACAAGGTGTAGTATTGACCACAATTTGTGCATTTTGATGCAATTGCATAGCCTCTTGATAAGAGATTTGATTTTCTTTAGGATTCCTAGATACCATAATAATTTCAGATGCACCTAAATCTTGAAGGACTACTTTTACTGTTTTGGCCGTACCACCTGTTCCCAGAATCAGCACCTTTTTTTGTTCCACATGAATGTGATGATACATCACCATTTTTTTGAAGCCAAGATAATCTGTATTATATCCCCATAATACACCATTTTGATTAACAATGGTATTGACAGAACCAATTGATTCTGCCTTTTCATCAATATGATGTAAATAACGCATCACCTTTTCTTTATATGGAATCGTGACATTGATGGCTTGAAAAGTGGGACTTTTCATCCAATCATCTAATTCAACTTCTGAAAGTTCTTTTAATTCATATAAATAGCCTGCTACTTTTTCATGAATTTCTTTAGAAAAACTATGTCCTAAATGGGCACCTATTAATCCATATTTCATATCTTATTCCTCAAATGTCAAAAAATCATTACCATAACGGCTAGCTAATAAATCAGCTACTACAATGGCCACAAGACTATCCACAACTACTGCTATACGTCTGATAATCGCTGGATCGTGTCTACCCTGGATTTGAATAGATGTTTCTTTCTTTTGAATCAAATCAACTGTCTCTTGAAGTTGACCAATTGATGGTGTGGGTTTTACTGCAATATTAAACCACACAGGCATTCCGTTGGTTATTCCACCATTGATACCACCATTGTGATTGGTTTTAGTTCGGATCATTTGGTTCTCTATATAAAATGCATCATTGGCCTTTGCACCTGTCATATTTGCAAAACCAAATCCATCACCAAATTCTACACCTTTGATTCCACCAATAGAAAATAAAGCATTGGCCAATTTCCCCTCTACACTAGAAAACCAAGGTTCACCAAGACCAGCAGGAAGTCCTATAATAGCGGTCTGTAAAATACCTCCTAATGAATCTTGATTGAAAAAGGCTTCTTCTATTTTTGCTTTCATTTGTTGTTCCACATCATCTAATACAGGAAAATGTTTCGTTTGCAGCATTTGAATGTCTTTTGTATAATCTTGAAATGCTCGGTCTTTAATTCCCCCGCACGATAAAATATGGGTACCAATATAAATTTGTTTTTGTTCTAATGCCTTTTGAACGATTGCACCCACTGCCACTAATGGTGCAGTCATTCTTCCCGAAAAATGTCCACCTCCGCGATAATCACTATATCCATGATATTTTACAAAGGCAGCATAATCCGCATGAGAAGGTCTTGGCAAATGAGACATATCTTGGTAATCATCACTTCTTACATCTTGATTTTCAATGACTATTGTAAGGGGTGCACCCGTTGTATAACCTTGAAATACACCACTTAAAATTGTATATTGATCTAATTCTTTTCTTGATGTTTCCAGTTGCCCTTGGGGTCTACGTTTACATAGTTGAGATTCAAGAAAATCAGTATCTACTTTGATACCTGGTGCGACTCCATCTAAAACCGCACCAATACTTTTTCCATGACTTTCACCAAATAAAGTAACAGTCACACAATCACCTAGTGTATTTCTCATAATTCCTCCTTAAATATACTGATCTAATGATTCAAATGGTATGGATAGGATTTTTGCTTTTCCTATTTCTTCCACATAAATCACAGTCATCAAGTCTCCTGTTCTTTTTTTATCTAGCAACATATACGATTGGAGTTCTGCTTTGGATAAATTGCATTTTGTAGGTAAATGATATTTTTCCAAAATGGCTTGAACCCTTTTTTGCACCTTTGGACTAGAAAAATATAACATCCCCATCCCCACACACTCCCCATGAAGATATCTATCTTCATCTGAATAGTTATGAAATGCTCTGCTACTTTCAATCGCATGACCTATAGTATGGCCAAAATTAAGTATTTTACGCAAATGCTCTTCTTTGGGATCTTGTTCAACTATTTGCTTTTTAACAAGTAGAGCTCTAGTGATAATCTTTTCGATATCAGCAAAGACGTCTTGACTATTTTCAATCCATTCAAACAAAACAGCATCAGATGTTGCCCCCATTTTTAAAGCCTCTACTAGTCCCGCATAGAATTGTCTTTTGTCTAAAGTTCTAAGTACCATTGGATCAATCAATACCCCTTTTGGAGGATAAAACGCGCCTACTATATTTTTAATTTCATTTTGATTTATAGCCGTTTTTCCACCAATTGAAGAATCCACTTGTGAAAGAAGAGTTGTAGGAATATTATAAAACGCAATCCCTCTCATATAGGTAGAAGCAACAAAGCCTGCTAAGTCTCCGACTACTCCACCCCCTAAAGCAAGAATCACATCATTTCTTGAAAAAGCATTTTTTATCAAAAAAGCAATAATGTTTTCATAATTTTCAAAAGATTTGCTAGGTTCACCTTGTTCAAAAGTATACACATAGCCATGCTCTAATTGTTGATAGAGGCAATCCACATATGCTCTAGGTACACCACTATCTGTAATAATCAATGCTTTTTGACGGGCAAATGAAAAATAGGTTTGAACCTGTTGTAAACCACCATTTTGAATAATCACATCATAAGATGTATCCTTCATAGTCACACTCAACACTTGACTATTTCGTGGACTGTGCTCAATGATTCTTCTTTGATATTGTTTCGATATATTCATCGTATGACGCAAAAAAGAAATATAATCTGCTTGAATTTCGCTATTTTCAATATAACCTACATTTTTCTCAATCAACTCTTGTTCACGATTTGCATCATAAACAGGTAATGATTGTTCTTTTTTATATTCGGCCACTTCCCTGCTCGCTTTCATTCTTGTTTCAAAAAGAGTAGCCATTTGTCGATCAATTTCATTGATTTTAGCACGAATATCATCTAATTTACTCATAATTTTCTCCTGATGCTGTATATTCTTTAATTAATCGTTCAAAGGAAGATAAAGAAGCTTGAATTTGTTTGGTTGATACACAATAAGCAATACGAACATACCCCCTATAACCAAATGTATCACTTGGTACAAGTAACAATTCATACTGCATAGCCCGTTTGGAAAAAGCAACTGCGTCCGATTCTAATGCTTTAACAAATAAATAAAAGGCGCCTTCTGGTTTTACTACTTCATATCCATAGGCAATTAAATTTTGATATAAAATATCTCGGTTCATCTGATAAATTGATAAATCAGATGTTTGGCCTAAACAATAAGGAATCATATACTGAAACAAAGCAGGTGCACATACAAACCCGAGTGATCTTGCGGCACCACAAATCGAAGCATAAATTTCACTTGCTTGATAGGCATTCGGTGAAACCAGTACATATCCAATTCGTTCCCCTGGTAAAGAAAGGGACTTGCTAAACGAATAGCAAATTAGAGTATGATCATAATAGTTTGTAACAAAAGGCACACGGATATCCTCATATACCAATTCCCTATAAGGTTCATCTGATAATAGATAAATTGGATGTTGATAATCTTGAGATTTTTTTCTCAATATATAGGCCATTTGTTGGAGCATCTCCTCCTTTATAATCACACCTGTTGGATTACAGGGGGAATTGATAATGACCACTTTGGTCAAAGGCGTAATAGTTTGTTCAAATAGTTCTAAATTTATCTCAAAAGTAGGTGCTAAACAGGGTACTACTTTCATTACTCCACCTGCATTTTCAATAAATACTTTATATTCTGGAAAAAATGGAGCAAATACAATGACTTCTTCATTTTCATTTACCAATGCCTTTAATCCAATCGTAAGTGCCGCAGCAGCACCAGCTGTTAAATAAATTAGATTGGCATCTATAGGCGTATGATACGTTTCACGCAAATGACAGGCAATGGCTTCTCTAACTTGAATATCGCCTGATGCTGAAGTATAGCCATGAAGAAGCGTGGCATCTTTTTCTTTGATTAAACGTATCAAGGTATCCCTAACGATTGTTGGTGCGGGTATATTGGGATTTCCAATGCTAAAATCAAATACTGCATCTTCTCCTAGTTCTGCTTTTCTTGTTCTACCATATTCAAATAATTCACGAATGATAGAAGGATTTGTACCTAATGTATACATTTTCGAATTGTACATCCCCTACCTCCTTTTTATTTCTTATTAGGTGTATTATACCATGATTTACAAATTTTGTCTAACAATAAAATTATAAGGCAAAAGCGAGAAAATATCTTCCTCGCTCATTTTGTCATATCTTTGGTTTTACTGATCTTTTTCTATTCATCTTGCTCATATTGTGACAAAATAGCTTGTACTATTTCATCATTTTCTTCTAATATTAATGTTTGATATGGTCCTAAAAATTGGAAAACTACATAAGGGTGACATCCCTCTTCTAATACTTCTTCTATCTCAATCACAATATAATCCTGTTCTTGATAACTATAGATTGATATTTCATCTTCAATAGCTTGATGATAATCCTCAAATGAAACTTTTTTTACTATATCCGGTTGATGTTGATATCTACTTATTTTCATATTTATTATTTTATACCTCTTTTTTATTCTGTCATAATAGATTTAAACGATACTTTTTTCAATTTTTGAAAGAAACAATATATTGCAAATTCATAGGATATCCAAAATAGACCTAAAGATATGAAACTATTAACTATGTCAAAATGATATTCTGGTACCCCTTCTACGTTAGCAAAAACAAGTGTCAAGACCAATTTTAAAAGACCATATTGATAACCTGTGCCAAGTAGAAATCCCATATATGCAAAGGGACGATAACTATCTAAAATAATACGCTTACAATCCTTATCCGTATATCCAAATACTTGCATCATAGCAATTGTTTTTTGGTTGGCTTTTACTACTGTTGATAATGATAAGAATAATATAGTAAAAGCGAGAACAAGACCAATTCCCATCAACATCACCGAAAACATCTGGCTTGCTAATTCATCCATTGAAAACGCCATTTGAGACATGGATGAAAAGCAAAATGCAGAAAATGTTATAAAGAAAACAAGGACCTTCTTTTCCCATAATACGCTTTGTCTTAGACCTTGTAAAAAGGTTTTTTGCTCCTTTTTGGGACGATATCGGCGTGATCGTATCTTTTTTCTTTTCTTCAGTAAATCTAGTACTGGTGCTTTCAATTTGAAGTATCCATAACCCATTGCTACACAAATGAATAAAAGGGTTGGCAAAACAATAAAAAATAAAATCAAACTCGGGTGAAACGTTACATCCATTTGTGGAAAAAGACCATCTGCATTTTGTGCTTGATAAAATATTGGACAAATGACATAGGCCAAACTCCATCCTATCATACATCCTATTAAAATACTCCATCCAAACATCCAAAAATGTTGGGCAATTGAAAATGAATTATATCCCATTGCTTTGTAGATTCCAAGTATGGATTGATGCGTATCGATATAATGCTTGATGTAAAAGAGAATCAATACAATAGACGTTGCCAATAAAGTACACCCAGTTACTACACAAATCACTTTCCCCATAGATATTTGAGCTTGGTAAAGCATTTGGGCAGCATCCGTTGTTATTTGATCTGCTATACTGATAAGATCTAGCTGATAATTCATAAACATTGTACATACCATAACTGCACAACACATCACAATACTTAAACCAAATAATTTTAATCCATCCTTTAAACTCACTATCATAGAATTACCATCCAATTTCATATGCAGTTTTAGGGGTTGAATTGTATTTCACTTGTGTCACTCTGCCACTATTCATCAATACTACTTGGTCTGCCATTTCTGCAATATTTTCATTATGTGTTACCATCACCATTGTAAATCCCCATTTTTGATGTAATTCAGTAATATAGTGCAAAATATTTCTACCTGTTTGTTCGTCTAGTGCACCAGTTGGCTCGTCCAAAAATAAAATCTTCGGTTTTTTAGCTAAAGCTCTAGCAATGGCTACCCGTTGTTGCTCGCCTCCTGATAATTCACTTGGATAAGACTTCATTTTATCTTTTAGCCCTACTGCAGCAATCATTTCATGATAATCTTGATTTTTCACTAAATCTGCTCCCATTTGCACATTTTTTTCAACCGTAAGGTGAGGTAATAGGTAATACTGTTGAAAAATAAATCCTACTGTTTCTTTACGAAATTGAGTGCGTTCTTGATCTGATAATGTCGTTATATCTTGGTCTTGATATTTGACTGACCCGCTATCTGGGTATTCTAATCCCGAAATAATATGCAATAAAGTAGACTTACCAGAACCAGACGCACCAAGAATGACTATAAATGCACCATCTGGAATATCTAAATCAATTCCTCTTAATACTAAATTGGAATTCTGTTTAGTTCCATAAGATTTGGTAAGTTGCTCAATAGTAATCATTTGCTATTCTCCTTTCATCTGTATAAGTAAACTCATACATACTTCTGTTAACATTTGACTGATTTCTTCTTGTGTAAATGCATAGCTTTTTTGAAGCAAAAAAGTGGCAATACCATGAGTATAAATCGTCATATGTAGATAAAGTCTTTTGGCCTTTTCTTCACTTAATTCATATGCGGTTTGCACTGATGATAAAATCAAATTATAGTTTTCATCTAACCTAGGTAATAATTGGTCTACATTCAGCGAATTTGTAGATTTCATAAATAAAAGACGAAATAATTGTGGTTCATTTTGTGCAAATTGAATATAGCGCATACCTACCCCTTTAAATGCTGGGTTCTCCTGCAATCCCTTTTGAATATAGTCATTGTATATCTGTTGTGCAGCTTGTATAACAGATTGGTGCACTTCATCCATATTCGTAAAGATGGTGAAAATAGGACAACTAGACGTACCTAGTTTTTTGCCTAGCGATCTTGCTGTAAGTGCCTCTTTTCCTTCTATCTTGACAAGTTCTAATGCTGTTTGAACAATTTGTTCTTTAGTAAATTTTGTTTTTGGTGGCATATCTTTTTATCCTTTTTATATAATAAAACACATGTTCTATAACGTACGTTTTATTATATAAAAATCATTTTTAAATTGCAAGAAAAGAGCACCTCATTTGAGATGCTCTTTTTTGAATTATTGGTTCGACTCTATTTTAGAAATCATAAGTAATTTCACCATCTGTACACTGAATAATTACTTCAGTTGAGAAAATTTGCCTTTGATTGCTTACATCTCCCCATTCTTCAATCGTTCCTTGATAAGTAACTGTCGTTAGATTGCAATAATAGAATGCATATTCAGATATCGTAGTCACATCACTAGAAATGGTCAAATTAGTCAAATAAGTACAGTCTTCAAAAGCAGAATCACCAATCGCAGTAACTCCATGAGGAATTTCTATGCTATTTAACATTCTACAATTATAAAATGCTCTTGCATAAATGGCATAACTTTGTCCTTGTATTGATTCTGGTAATATCAAGTCAGTTTCTGTTCCTGTATATCCAATAAGATAATAATTACCATTGTCATGATAGAAGATAAGTCCATTTTCTGTTGTAATAAAGTGCTCTTCTCCTTCTTCGGTATAGATATGGATTGCATAATATCCTACATATCCATTTGAAGTTGACCCTTTGACAATTGAAAGTTGAGATAAGTTGATGACTTCTACTAACTTGGTACAATTGTAAAATGCAGATGTGCCAATTTTCGTAATACTATCAGGTAAAACAATTTGGGTTACTTTTGAAAAGCCAACAAACTGATAATTTCCAATCGCTGTTATATCATTTGGTATGGTAATCGTAGTTAATTCTTGATAAATAGCATCTTGATCAAGTACATAGAAATCTGTCGCATAATACATTGGATTAGATAGGTTATTTGAAAACTGAATATGGCACCAATCCCCAACTGTGCCTCGGTAATAAACAGATTTCAATTGTGTACAATTTGAAAAAGCACTTAGTCCTACCGAGATTAATCCTGCAGGCAAAGTAATTGCATTTAATTCAGTACAATTCGAAAAACTACCCGCATTTATAACTGTTACACTATCTGGGATAACCATATCTCTAAGGTTTGTGCAATCTTTGAATGCACTTTCTCCAATTACACTCATATGTTCTCCCATTGATAATCGTGTCAAATGACTACATCCTAAAAAGGCAGTTGTACCAATTTCACTAATTTCATCTAAAAGCGTTACTTCAACTAAAGTCGTACAATTAGAGAAAGCACCATATAAGATTTGACCACCTGTTATTGTGACTTGTTGTAGTGTAGCAGGTATATAGAACGTTTCTGTCCGAGTCTTTGTTAGACTATCTCCATAATAAGTTTGTTCGACACCTATTCCACCATTATACTCCTTTTTTCCAAAAAGAATACCTAATGGATATTGCCATGTTTCATTTTTATTTTTAGTAGTACATCCGACAAATGGTAATGTCATCTTTTCTAAATGACTACATCCAATAAATGCACTAGCATTTATTGTAGTAACCGTGTCAGGAATGACAATTGATGTAAGATTAGAAAATCCACTAAATTGATAAGAGCCAATAGTTGTAATCGTTTCTGGTATTTCTAATTCTATTAATTCTTGATAATCATCATTTGCTTCACTATAATAGAAATGTTTACCATAATACATTGGATTGGCATCAGCAGTTGCAAAATCAATATAACACCATGCCTCAATTGTACCTTGATAATAGATATTTTCTAAATGACTACATTGATAAAATGCATTTTTTTCTATGGTTGTAATTGGATGATGTAATACAAGGGTAGTTAAATTGGTGCATCCAGAAAAGGCAGATACGCCAATACTTTCTATTGTTTCTGGTAAAACAATGCGCTCAATACTACTTGAATGAATAAAAGCCATATCATATACTCTTGTACCACCTGTGATGATGACCTCTTTTAATGATGTCGGTACAAGACGATCCGTACTCACCTTTGCACCAAAAATATGACCAAAGAGGGTACTCTTATTGCCATCTACACTTTCGCCAATAAATGGTAATGTAATTTGAGTCAAATTATTGCAGACCCCTAATGCGCCCAATCCAATATTTGTAACAGTTTCTGGTATGACTACTCGAGTTAAACTACTGCATCCATAGAAAGCTTGTTCCACAATTTGGGTTCCACCTGTAATAATGACTTCTTGTAATGAAGCAGGTACATAATCGCTATTGTTTGTATAAGAATTTGCGCCAAAAATGTATCCAAAATGTTTTCCCCAATTATAACTTGTTGTGTCTGAATCTTCTCCTACAAAAGGAAGAGTTATGCTGGATAAAGAACTACAACCTTGAAAAGCTGCACTTTCAATTTGTATTACTGTATGTGGTACTACTATGCTTTCTAATGTACCACATCCCTTAAATGCTTTTTGACCAATTCGTGTAACCCCTTCTGGAATAACAATATCTTTTAGCGCATTACATTCTTCAAAAGTTGAACTCGATATTTCGGTGATACCATTAGGCATATTGATCTTTATTAAAGAACTACAATGAGCAAAGGCATTCCAACTAATATTTGTAATTGTGGCAGGTAGTACTATTTCAGTCAATTGGCTAAAACCATAAAATTGATTGGCTCCAATGGATGTAACTGTTTCCGGTATTTCAAAACAATTCAATATATCATAGGTATGACTTTCATTATATAAATAAAATAGTGATGCATAATACATTGGATTGGCATTATTTGTAACAATAGAAATATTACACCAGTCTTCTACGCTTCCTTGATAGTAAACTTTTTCTAATTGGTTACAATCCCCAAAAGCAGATATACCTATTGCTTGAATGGAACTTGGTAAAACAATTTCAGTGAGTCTGTTAAAATGATGAAATTGATACTTTCCTATTCTTATTATACTAGAAGGTACTTCTATTCTTGTTAACTCCTGATATTGATTTTCTTCTAGGAAATATATTCGTTTAGCATAAACCATCGGATTGGCATACTCATCTTCAAAAGTTATATTACACCAGTCTTCTATAGTACCACTGAAATACACATCAACTATAGCATTACATTGATTAAGCCATTGTCCCTCTACTACTTTTAGTGTAGTAGGTATTGTTATACTAATCAATGAACTACATCCTAAGAAGGCCTTTTCTTTGATTACGGTACCTCCTATTAGTTCAACATTTGTCAAAGAATTTGGTACATATTGACTATTTTCATCGGAAGTAAGTGCCCCAAAGATATAACCAAAATGAGTATTATACGATGCATCTATCCCATCACCGATAAAAGGAAGAATTAAATTATTTAAGGATGTACATCCACTTAATGCAGCATATCCTATTTCTTGTACTGTCTGAGGGATATGCAATTGCGTTAAGCTACCACAACCAGAAAAGGCATTTTCTCCTATCTGGATAAGACCTGTTGGTAACAACATATTCATTAATTGATTACATCCTGAAAATGCACTATCTTCTATGACTGTAATTGTATTCGGTATTACAATACGCTTCAAAGAATTGCAATTTCTAAAAGCACCTTCAGGGATAGCTGTACCTTGTGTAACAATGACTTCTTGTAATGAAGTAGGTACACTCTGACGATCAAACAAGCCTGCTAAACCACTTTCGTATGCTTTATCTAGTGTTTCACCGATAAAAGGAAGGGTTAATTTCTTTAAATTGATACATTTATATAGACAGCCTGAGAAATCTGATAAATATGAGCCAAATTCTATCACACTATTGGGAATCACTAATTCATTTACCCCAATACAATTTGCAAATGCATTGGCGTTGATTCTTTTCACTGTAGTTGGAATTACAATATTGGTTACAAAATGGAAGCCATTAAACTGATTAGATCCTATTTCTGTGATAGATGTTGGAATTTCAATAGACGTAATTTCTTTCCACTGGCAATTTTCATCCAATTGATAAAAATGATTCAATGGTTGAATATCTTGAACTGATGTACTATATATATCATAAAATGGTGAACTTTGAATCGTAATATTGCACCATTCTTCAATTGTTCCAAGATAATACAAATGTTGTATATTAGTATTATCAAAGGCACTTCCCTCAATCTTTTGAATTGTATTTGGCAACGTAAGTGTTGTCAAATTTTTACAACCACTCATTGCAGATACACCTATAGTTATCATATCTCCTGTCATGGCTATATGGGTAAGATTGCTACACCCTATAAAAGAAAGGGCAGGAATGCATTCACCACTTGTAATAGTAACTTCTTGCAATGTTGACGGTATAAACTGATTATTTTCATGATATGAGCTAGCCCCAAAGATATAGCCAAAATGGGTATTTGTTGTACCACTATATGTAGCACCTACAAATGGGAGAGTTAAGCTTGTTAAAAGATTACTATACTTAAAAGTGCCTTTTCGGATTAGCTTTGCATCTTTTGAAACTACGATATTTGTCATTTCTTGTCCTTTTAAATAAATCAATGCCAAATAAGGATTTTCCTGATTTCCTAAGTATTTACCATATTCATCTTCTTTATAATTTAAATTGCTACATCCATAAAATGTATTTTCTTCTATTTGATTCAATTGATTAGATAATGTGATTTCGGCCAAGCGATAGCAATTATAAAAAGCAGAATCTCCAAGTGTCGTTACACTATTAGGAAGTTCTATTTGAAGTAAATTACTACATTGATAAAAAGCACTATCTCCTATTGTTGATACCTGGCTTGGAATAATGAAGTTTTCCAAACTATTGCACTGGTAAAAGGCACTATCTTCTATGCTATTGATTTGTTCTGGTAAAGCAATCGTCGTCAACTGGCTACATTGATAAAAGGTTCCTGTTTTAATGCTCATACCATTTATAATTGTTACCTTCTTCAATGATGTAGGTATATACTCTTGTTGTACTTGATAAGTACCCGCACCAAAAATATATCCAAAATGGGTGTTGGCATTGCCATTTAATGTTTCACCAACAAAAGGAAGAGTAATTTGTACTAGCTTATCACAATTTTGAAATGCGCCTTTTCGAATATTAGTGACATAATCTGGTATAGTGATTTCTTCTATATTTCTATCTACAACCCCGATAATTGTACACTCAGTTTCAGAGGATGTGAAGATGAAATTATTCATATCTTCTTGTAATGTATACTTTGCTATATAAGTTACACTTCGATTTGGCATATCAAAGGTATATGTAAAATCTGTAGTTAATAATGTTTCTCCATCATACCAACCATCCCATACATATCCTAGATACAATGTTGCATTGAGTGTTATGGATTCACCTACTTCAGTGATTTTTTCATTGAATGGCGTAATGTAACCTCCCCCATAAGCATTTTGCTGTGTAGTTATAGTATAGTATGTCCACTTTGCGGTATAGATCATATTTTGATGAGATACTGAAAAGCTATAAACCTCATCCTTTGATAACAAATTTTCTCCATCATACCAGCCATCAAAGATATATCCTTTATTGGTTATTGCTTCTAAAGTAATCGGATCGCCAACTTGGTATAGTCCTTCTTTAGAAACACTTACCTTTCCTGCTTCTTCTAAATTTTGATTAACCTCTAGTGTATACTTTTTTGTTAGCTCAATAGTTTGGGAAGAACTTGAGATCAAATAATCCGCATTTGTATCAAATGATTGAATAGATATCTCCATTGTTTCATTTTTCCAATATGGTGAAGTCATATCTATTCTATAAGTTGTATCCGAAATTTTGATTTCTTCACCATTGATATTCAAAATATATTGATTTGCCAAAACAACATCTTTCCAACTAAGTGTATATGAGATTGTTTGATCATCTAATTGTACTTCTACTTCTGGTGCAAGCAATCTTCTTTTTATTACATTTTGATTGGCAATAGATGATTGATAACCATCAGCTAATGCGACAATTTTAATCGTATACGTTCCTGCTTCGTATGATGATAAATCATATTGTGTTACCATCAATGTATCTATCATTTGACCATTAATGTATAGTTCATAACTTGTTGCATTTTGAACAGGAGTCCAATTCAATATTGAAGTAGTCATATCTAGTTCAATACGAGAAACACTACTTAAAACACGATGAGCATAGTATTTGAATACATAAACTGAATTAACTGTATGAATCCCATCTCCATTAGCACGAATAGATACTCTATAATATCCTGCAGGAAATGACGCGTCAAAAAGAAAATTCGTGTCCTCTACTGTCTCTTGGAAATATATTTGGCTAGAACCATTTTGATAAATTTGAATGGTATAGTTTTGTGCATTAGGTACTGCCTTCCAACTAAATAATTCTTGATTGATACTTACATTAGGTGCAGGTAATTGGTGTGCTTCAGTTGGTTTTTCAACCCATTCCGCATAAAGAATTAAACCTGATTGCGTGACCAGCTCTGTCATGTCATATTGTTTAGAAAGAATATATTCATCACCAATACTTCCTTCACTTATCCACCATCCATTGAATACATACCCTTCTCTAGTTGGAATAAAAGTAATCATTCCTTGTTCTGTTGTATGTACTTCAGATGTTGTTCCCTGATAATTAAGCACAAAAGTAACATCGTATTCTATGATTTCTCGCTCACCACAGTGGATGCAAAATCCATCTTGATAGGTATGAGGAACTTTATCTGTATAATTATCTTTATATGATTCACCACAACTACAAGTATGTAATGTATAACCTTCTTCTGTACAACTTGGTGGAACAACAGAAGTTGTATAACTATGGGTATGTGGTTCTTCTTTACCACAATATATACATGAACCATTTTGATAATGATGATCTACCTTTTCCGTATAATTATCTTTATACGATTCACCACAACTACAAGTATGTAGTGTGTAGCCTTGTTCTGTACATGTCGCTTCTACAACTGAAAGCTTATAATCATGCTTGTGTTTCTTACAAGATACTAGCATGGTCAATATTATCACTGACATAAAGATAATCTTTTCTAACATGTAGTTAAACTTTAGTATTTTTTTTATCATATTTTTCCCTTTCTCTTATTATTTAAGCATATAGCTATTTATTATAACATTCAATGTGCTAATATAGTGCTAATTTATAAAAATGATAATAGGCTTCTCTGATAATGTTTTATGTGCTAAAAAAACACTCCTTTTAAATAAAGAGTGTTTTTTTAATAATCAAATTTTTCCTATTTTATTTCATAGTATATCGTATTTCAAATAAATGATTTTTTAACTTACTTATTTTGCGTAATACCATCTATCTTTTTACTCAATGATAACATAACATTTTCTATTCTTCGTTATTTTTCTTTATTCTTTCTAAAATAAATTGTGCTATTTTTTCACTATGAATGACATAACTACCATGTGTTTCTTTAGGAAAGATAGTAAGATGTCCTTTAGAAAGATGCTCACTAATTTCAACTAGATGTGTATATGCAATCATATCTTTTTCTCCTGCAAAAATATCTACAGGAACTTGAATATTTTCTAAATCTAGATAAGATATATTAGGTTCTTCCAACATCAATTTAAGTTGTGCTGAATGCGTAAAACAATAGCAGAAGCGAAATAAATATCGCCATTTGGCTTTTAATCCTTTAGGATTCACATTAACTCCACTGATTATGATTCTTGAAAGAATTTCAGAGTGATAAAGTGCTACTAATAAAGCAACAATTCCTCCATCGCTAAACCCGTATACAAAGGGCTTTTCTAATTTCAATGCAACTATAAAGTGATATACATCATCTGCCATATCTTCATAATGCAAGGTTTTTACCTTTGTACTTTTGCCATGTCCTCTAGAATCAATGGCATAAATAGTAAAATGATGGGAAAGTATTGCAATCGCCTCTTGAAAAATCGTGTGGTCTTCTCCATTCCCATGAAGCAATATCAGTGGTCTTCCTGTTCCATATTGTTCATAGTAAAGTTCAATATCATTTATCTCGATTAACATAGTCACATCCCCTGTTTTTCATTTATTTTTTGAAGTTATTTATTCTACACATCTTGTATTGGTTCTATAACTTTTTGATGATATAATGCGGTATACATAAATTCTTTTAACAATAGAAATTCTTCTTGAGTAATTGTACGCTGTGAAGTCATAATATAAAGTGGTATAGACTTTCTACCTTTAGAAATTGGCGGAAGCGTATATGAATAGGGATTTAAGAAAAAGTGATTACGTTCATAAAAAGCAATTCTGCGCCTTGATAATTCATCATTAGGGAGTTCCACTTCTAAGCATATCATTTTGTTGAGCATAGTCATCAATTCTTGAAGTACTCTAGATCCTATTCCCCTGTTTCGATACTTTGGGCTTACCGCAAAATGATCAATACAAACGATGCACTCAAACTCAAAGATTGCAATAAATGCTTGAATCCGATTTTCTTGTTTATCTAGACTGACATAAATTTGATAATAAGAAAGGTCAAGAAGAGCTTTTTGTTCTAAATAAGTTCTATATTCATCTGGTGTAAAACTCATTTGCATTAAATAATAAATCTCATCAAAATAAATTGGATTTAACTTTTCTAACATCTTGCTTTCCTCCTTTTATATCAATATACCCTATGTTCAGTCGCAAAACTAATTTGGCTTACTTTCTTTTATTTTAACATTCTTCTTGATTATTTTTCAGTTGTACTATTGTTTTTTTTCTTTTTTCTATCTATAATGAACCACGGAAGATAAGCAAGACAGAATAAAATAGTTACAATACATCCCATAATAGCAATGCGCAAAGGATAATTTTTCGGTAAAAAATCCAAGAAAGATGGCGCATCTTCTGGTTGCGCCACAAATAAATAATTCGCACCCGGTAACATTTGATTAGCAAAAATCGCTACAATAGCTAATACGGCTAGTGCTCCTAGGGACTTAAAAATAGATTTGATATGTGGTCTCATCTGATGTACAAACATCATATAGAAAATAACAATATAACCCAGTGTATGTTCTAACCAAAATTGGTAATATCGAAAGCGAGTTGGACCACATGTTGTAATGACTGTTGGTGTCATTAATGCAAATAAAGTACCTGAAAACAACCAAAAATATGTAATATCAAATAAAGTTTGGCGTTTAGTCAAAATTAAAAAGCCACTAAAAATAATTCCCCAACCACACATTGTAATTGGTAAATGATCAGTTGGATTAGGGTGAAGAGAAGGGACACCTACCAATCGCCAAAAATAAGCCATTTCTGTTAATATGCACAAAAATGCAAGAGTTAGACGGATATTATCTTCATATTTACTATTTTGAATTTGTTTTCGGTAACGAATAATAAGGAAAATAATCCCAATCAAGATAAGGATGGGAATAAAATGGGCAAAAGAAAAATATTGAAATTCTCCTTCCTCCCCATTACTAAAAAAATACTGAAAAAATTCTCGCATATACACATTACGCTCCTAACTGTTTATCTTGAAAAATTTGACGCAGGACACATTCAATCGTATGCCCTGCATACCCATATGTATAAATTAATGTATCTATGAGTGGGTCGTATTCTTCATGAATATATGGATTTCCAAAATCAACAAAGATAACAGGTGTTTGATATTTGGTCCATCCATTCATCATATTGCGAGCAATCGTCCCTGATAATGTAATTTGATTGGTACCATACCATTGTGTACAACCAATAGTAACAACTATATAATCATATTCACCAGATTTTGCCAAGGCTTTGATTTTACCACAACCCGGATCAATAAATTCGCTGACATCCGCATATTGTTTTAAACCTTTAGTAAATTCTTGAACGATTTGCATCTGAATTTGTTGGGCAATAACAATATGAGCAATTTTGGGGTAATTCATCTGGATAGGTAAAATATGATGACGATCTCGATAGATTTGCACAGATTGTTCTACAACTTCATCTGCCACTTGTTGATGGAGTACTGAATTGCAATGCAAAGGATATGTTTTCAAAAAATAATCATTACAAAATGCAATAATACGACAAACTCTATCTATTAATACTTCTTTTGTCAATTGTCCTGTTTGCATCCGTTTTTTCATTTCAGTAATAAACGCTTGATCAGGGTGAGCAAATAATAGCACATCTCCCCCGCTCATCAAAAAGCGAGCACAAGCATCATAAAAATTCATATACCCACAAAAACCACTCATCTCGGTTGCATCAGAGATAATGAGTCCCTCAAAGCCTAGATCTTTTTTCAAAAGATGTGTTAAAAGAACAGAAGATAGAGTTGCTGGAGGGAATAATCCAGTTTCTAAATCAAGTGCATCATAGCAAGGAAGAGCAATATGTCCAGGCATAATTGCACGCACTCCCTCCTCAATGATGTTTTGATAAACTAAGCGAAAACTTTGATCCCACTTTTCTTTTGAAAGTGGATTGATGGCAGTTGTTAGGTGTTGATCAAAAGCAGAATATCCATCACCTGGAAAATGTTTAGCTGTTGCAATTAAACCATTATCTTGTAATCCTTTCATATATTGAGTAGTATAACAAATGACATCATTTACATCTTCCCCTGCACTTCTAATAGATGTAATCGGAGAAAAATGGTTTCCCAAAATATCTACACAAGGTGCAAAGGTCCAATTGTACCCGATTTCACGAGCTTCTAGCGCAGCAATTTTTCCCATTTTATAAGCCAATTGGGGATGTTTTGTTTCCGCAACTGCTCTCATAGATGGAAATGTTGTTGCCCCAAAAATGGCTGTGCCAGGACCTGCTTCCATATCAGATGCAACCAAAATAGGATGCTGAATTTTGCTTCTAAGAACTTCAATTGCCTGTTTGGATTTTTCTAGAGTATTAGGATGGACAAACATCATATAACTATCATAAATTTGCGACATATCTTCTGCATGATAATTGGGGCAAGTCACATAAGCTAAAAGCGTATCATCTGTCAATTGAGATACAAAATCACAAATAGCTTGATTTATTTTTATACTATATTTCATAATTACCTCTACTATTGTTAATTTACTCTCGGTAGTCTTTTCGAATGAACGGAGCTTCAATTTTTGTTTCTACTAAAATGCCATATTTTCTAGGGTGCCGGTAACTATTACCGTGAACTTCTGTGTGCCGATATTGGCGAAGTTGTAATAAGTCTAGTTCTCCTATATAAACCCCTTCTGTTTCTCCTACTTGTAGCAAACAAGTATCTCTTGAACCCTCTAGTTCAGGCAAATAGGCAACGCCATCAAATAAACTAGAGCCACCATTGCAATCGGGTACTGTTATAGGATAATTGCAAGTTGCTATA
Organism: Prevotella sp.; assembly: GCA_023665755.1. Classification (GTDB taxonomy): domain Bacteria; phylum Bacillota_I; class Bacilli_A; order ML615J-28; family CAG-313; genus CAG-313. Next base: position 371,959 of record JAMPDF010000002.1, on the reverse strand, counting down.
GCTAGCATATTTTCATATGCTCTTGCTCTAAGTTGAGCAAGACGATTGATTTCCATTGGGCAAGCATTAGGAACAAGGATCAGTTCCGCGCCTTTTAGCATTAAAATACGCGCACTTTCTGGAAATTCACGATCATAACAAATCATGGCTCCAACTTTAACTTCTCCACACGCGGTATCTAGGGTTGTAACTTCAAAGTCCTCCCCTGGAGTCAAATTGCTCTCTACACTAAAATCACAAGTATGCACCTTAGCATACGTCATTTTCCTTTTGCCCCATCTATCAAAAAGAACAAGGGTATTGCGAAACCCATTTTGATAGGCTTCAAGAAAGGTAATTCCAATTGCCATTTGAAGAGATTGAGCAAGTTTACCAAAAGTTTGAACAAATTGACTGTCAATAGATATGGCTTCTTTGGTCCATTCTTCCACCTCTCGGTCATAGATTTGATACCCATTGCTCCACATTTCAGGAAATAAGGCAATATCTGCATCTTTTGCTTTAGCTATTTTGCAACACTGTATTCCTTTTTCTAAATTCTTCTCTAAGCTACCACATGGAGCAATTTGTAATAATGCTATTTTTAACTGATTCATTTTTCTCACCGCATATTCCTATTACTTATTTTTTATTATAGCACTTTTTATAAAATTATGGAATTCTTTTGTTCATATTCTTATTTCTTATCTATAATTCAACAGATTATTCTCTTTTTCAAAAAAAAATCTTCCCGGTCAAAAAACAATTGACAAGGAAGATTACATCTATTCGATACATTTTTCTACTTCTTTTATAGTCACATTGACCGATACTCCAACAAGACTATCCTCATTTTCTAATCCTGTGCTTGTGACCATATGAGTATTGACATAAAATATGATTGGAATTTATCTTTTACTTCAAAATTTGTTCTGTCCATTCTATTTTTTTCATCAATAAAAAATAAAAAGATTGATAATTACATATTGTAAGAGAGCAGTGCATACTAGTAAAAGATTAATCATTTTCATTGCTCGATGATATTTACGAGAATACGCAATCCATACATAGACTATGCCCAAAAAAAGACCAGGCAAGCAAAGAACTTGAATCATCCAAGGTATCAATGTAGCTAATTCATAGTTTGTACCATATCCCCAAACAGTTTGGACTTGTTCAATACCAAAGGCAATGGTCCATACCAAGTTGACTAGATTGACTATAGATAAAATGATACAAGTGATAATGCCAAATGCATTTTCATTTTTTTTCATACGCTTTTTCCTTTTTATAAATTAGATGTGATTCCATCTAACCTCATTATATCATATTTTTAATTTTTAGCATAAAAAAAGCATCTAGCAAAAACTATCTTCTTCTTGAGAGAGGATATGACACTTGATAAATCTTATTGTCCTTCATATTTGAATGAGTATACAATATCCAGACATCATTTTTGCTTCTATCAAAGTAAAATGACCATTTTGTTTTACATAGGATCTCAAATATCGATAGATTGGTTTTATCCATGCATCAATATCTTGGAAATGATGCATTTCATCTACGTGGTTTAAAATCATCTTCCAAATTAAGCGCGAACAAATTAGACAAGTTGGAAAAAATAACGTTATTCGCTTGGTCTCATGCGATTGAATGATTATTTTCATTTACTCAACCGTAATTGTAATATGATCACCATCAGCGCTATCAATGGAAACTAGTTCTCCTATGATTCCTTGCTCTACTAGAAGAATCAATTGTTTAAAATCAATTCCCTCTAATGCTTTATTTCCAGTGATGAGGGGATTATTTTCTCCATTTGTAAATAGTTTAATAATCGCAACAGGTAAATTAATTCTCACTTTATCACCTTCAGCACTACCGATTATAATTTTAAATACCATTTGATTAATATCTTTTCTTTCTTGTTCTGCTACATACTGTGTTTGCCCTCCTTTTTTTCCAAGTAAGTCATCTAACGAAATATGCAAAAGCTCTGATAATTTAACTAGTGTATCTATATCTGGTGATGTAACATCATTTTCCCATTTGCTTACGGCCTGAGCTGTGATGTGCAGTTTTTCCGCGATATCTTCTTGTGTCAAATTATTTTCTCTTCTTACCCTCGATAAACGCATTCCAAAAGTTTCCATATTTTATAACCTCCTTTACTTTTTGGCACTTCTATTTTATCAAATTTTATTTGTAAAGTGAAGCGACAAATGGTTGTTCAACTTGCCTATTGGTTGAGTTTTCACTAACCAAATTGGCAAGTTGTAACCATATGTGTATGATACCTCTTTTATTATATCATATTGAACGATTTTCTTCCATTTATGATTGCATGATGAGTTAAAAAAATCCGTATCAGTTGATACGGATTCGTGAAAAGGAGGAGCATATTTTAATTTAGTTTACAATTATCTTCTAAAAATGATTCTTTCATCAGTATGATTCTTACCAATGCAATTTCCATCTTCCGCAAACACATATTCTACTATTTTATTTATACCACCAAGAGTAAATGAACTTGTTGCGGGAGAATAAGTTGTAATGTCTATTGTTTCAACATCCCAAATCAAATAACCCAATTCACTACGAGAAAGTTGTCCCCCGAGCGCCCCATTTTGAGCATAAAAGGTTTGAAGCTCACCTGTTTCTTCATTACATATCAAAAGAACGGCTTGATAATGCGCTTTCAATAAAATAGTTAATGCTTCATCTGAAATGATATCGTTCTTTTGCTCATGAATGTAATATATAATATCCGCAATTTCACTTCTATTGGATATATCGTTTTGTGGTTTGGGAATTGCATATCCAGATAAATAGAGTTGTCCATGATAGTCTAACATATCTGTAAAGAAATAGCACTGATCATCATTTTCATAATGATATCCTACCATTTTTTCTCCATCATCATTCATTTTCATCAGTTGATAAGTACCATCTGAATGCTGAATGTAAACTAAAAAGTCATGTTCTAATCTCACTATTTTTCCTATCCTTTGAACACTACTCAATGAATGGGTTCTAGATAAGATTGTATTACCTTTGACATCCAATTTTGTGTAGTTTAAAACATTCGACTGGTAATTTTCTTCACTCATCACTACATATGTGTCATCTGTGTGATAAAAGACTGCATAGATATTCGTTGTTTCCGCAAATTTTTTTTCCCATAATAGCTCCCCTGCATGGTTTAACACAACAACATATGAATCCGTTTTTTCAGTAGATGATTTAAAAAGAATATTATCTCCATATAAAATAATGCAGTCTGGATAAATTTGGTAATGGGTTACATAAAATTGTTTCAATTGAACATGCCATAGTTCTTCATCATCTATCCATTTTGTAAATACACACTGATCCATATTGATTTGTCCATTTGCTTGTTTTTTGTATTCACCTTTGATTTCATAATGAGTACCCTTTTGTTGATTTTGATTCGTTTCATGTATTTGATTCCAATACGCCCAAACGCTTTTTAAATACCCTGATGTAACCTGTTCAGTGCTGATTTCATACCCTAAAACATTAGATTGAATACTTTCTAATATGACTTCCCCTGTCTTTTCATATTGGAAAGCATTGGTAGTGACATCTCGGTATACCCTTTTCATTTCGGCTTTGGTTAAACCATCACTTTTGAGTTGATAATTTTGGAAAAATGCAATGGCTTGTTGATATTCTTCGGCTTCTACTTGGATGGTATGAATTGATAATCCAATTGTTATGACTATCAGAACTAATACTATACTATAGCCCCATATCTTCTTTCCACCCCATTGTTTTCTTTCTTGATTTTGTTCTATATGAATTTTATCTTTGATTTCGTCAAATGACATACTATTTTGAAGCTCTTTTTGACTTTGTTTTAAAAAATCAATTTCAATTTTTTTCATATACCTTCAATCCCTTCTGTTTTTGATATTTTCTAAGTGATCGATAATATCTTGTTTTTATGGTATTTGCATTGGTGTACATTTTCATTGCTATTTCTTGGAATGTTAAGCCATCCACCAAATGAAAAACAATGATATTGACCTCTTCTTCTTGGAGATATAATCTCAAGTCATGAATCATTTCACTAAAACTATTATGATGTGTTGAATCCTCATCAATGATTGCATTCAATTCATCCTCACTCATATATTGTATATGTTTCTTTTTACGTAATACATCAATCGCATGGTGCTTGCAAGCAATTGTCAAATAGGCCTTTATGTTTTTGTGCTCTCGATGTATATTTTGAAAGAATTCAATAAATGTTTCTTGTACAACATCTTTGATGTCTTCAGTATCATTTAAATATCTTGAAGCGATAAATACCAATAGTGGCTTATATGTTTCATAAATCTCATTCAAGGCATCGTCAATTAATCTAGGATTGTTGCTATTCGTGATTTTCAAGAGTCTTTTTTCGTCTGTCATAGCGCTACCTCTTCTGATTTCCTCTTTTCTATTTATATAGCGTTTTAAATAAGTAAAAAGTTTCATTTTTTTACAAAAATGTAAAAATATTCCTTTTTTAAATAAATGATTTAGTAAATACGGCTAGTTTCATCTATTCAAATTAAAAAGAGCGCTGAACCAATCAACGCCCTATATGATTTGAATTAAAATGAGTCTCCTTCAACCTGCATTAGTTTTTTCTGAAATGTCTTACGACTGATATTTCCTAAATAAGCAAGAAACCTAAATAGGCCATAAACTACTGTATATAAAATAGGGAAATAAACCAGTACAGGAATTGTCATCCAGAAAACTGGAAAATAAAATACACCATCAACTGTTACACCAAAATAATCCGTTTTCAAAAAACGTGGCACCATAAAATCCATAATCACTTGATAGCAACCATCTAATGCAGGTAGAGGTCCAAAAATGAAGGATGAATTGCGGTCTACTCGGTTATAAAAAACACTCCAGTCTGAATTGACAAATCCAATCCATTTTAACAAGTATTCATTACCTAAGATGATACATTCCACCACCAAAAAAAGAATAGGTATACTCAAAACAGATTTCCAATCATACTGAAACTGGAAGTATCCAAATAAAGTGGCTAGAACAGGTATGAAACATAAAATCATATGACAAATATAAAAACGGATGGTGTCTAAAGAAAATGCTTCTTTTCCAAGGGCTTCCATTGGATAAAAGATAGCAGAAAATCCTCCAACAAAACTAATAAAGAAAAAATAGTTTTTGATTTTGCCATCTTTGAGTAACAATACAAAGGGTAACACAATAGTGGATACAGCACAAATATTTTCTGGTGTTATTTTTCTAAGGGTATCAGGTAATCCGCTTCTATATGGTTCTATTAGAAGTTTACAAAAATGAATACCTAAATTGAGGAAAGCGATGATTTCAAGGATAAAATATGCATTTTTTTGATGCCGTAAAACAATATAAAGTCCTACTAACAAAAGAATAGCTATCCCCATATATAGAAAATAATATCTGTTTAACAGTTGGATTTGCATAATCGTTTCTTATCAAATAAATACATTACAAGAAGAGATAATAGTGTAGTCACCACATACATCATATACCATGAAGTAAGAATATCCATTGAACCAATGAGTGGTGCATAGATTGATTTTGTAAACCCTAAAGCCGTTTCTTCAAATAAACCCACAGTCATTAAACAAGCATAACCTAGTGGATACACATACCATCTTTTCAAAGTCGGTCTCATCCATCCACACATTACTAGGGCCACTACTACATACACCATTAGACTATGATGCAATAAACCTGTAATACTTCTGATATCCCAAAATGATTGGCTATCTAAAAAATCAGGATAAATCATCGTGATGACACCGCCAAAGAAGGCTAAATATGTAATAAAATGTAACATTAAATTATCTTTCTTGCCTGCAAATACCACAATAGGGAGTAAAAGCGACATCCAACCACAATAAGTATTCGGGATCAAATTCAGCCACGTATATCCTTCACGCGCCTGAATAACTACATCAGAATAGGTAACGGATATCCGGTTCACTAGGATAAAACACAAATGAAAGCCTGCTAGTATTCGAATCAATACTGCTCGTTGATTCTCTTTTAATTTGCGAATCAAAACAATTTCTCCTATCAGAAGTCCTACAAAACAACATAAATACAAGATATGTTCCATACCAAACACACCTGGATAAACTATATCTGTTAACATCAATTTCTCACCTTTTTTCCTTTTTATTCTTTACTATTATACAATGTTTTTCTAAAAATTGCAACTTTTTCGTTTGGTCATCTAATAGCAAAGATGAATCCACTCTTCTTTAAGCAAAAAGGAATAGTCAAAAAGACTATTCCTACTATCGCTTATTCTTTTCGAATAATATCAATGGTTCTTCTTCTCATCACTTGAAATAAGGTGAATGATGAAGATATGAAACCAATACCTCCAATTAACAAAATAGTGAATGGTAAATACCACCATTTATAAAATAATAAAAATACATCGGTAGAATACGATTCAACAAAGGTAATATTGATTTGTTGGATAGCTACATATGAAGCAATCAAGGTAATAATTATGATTGTGCTCGTCATAAATAAAATTTGAAATAAATAGATTTTCAATATATCTTTCTTTCTAATCCCAATGGAGCGCAATATCCCTATTTCTTTGCTTGTATGCTTGATCATTCTTTTCATAAAATAATATTGTTGTAACAGTGTTAGTATGGTTAAAAGCATAAATAAACACGTAAAAACAAATTGAGTCATCCCCATATTGTACTCAAAATCATTGATATACCTTATATACGGATAATATATTTGTATCCCTAATTGGTTTGCATCTTTGACAAACTGTCTAATATTAGAAACAGAATCGATTTTTACTTGAAACTTTTTTAATGAAAGGCTTTCGATCATTTCAAAATAATTGGTCTCTGATACAATCATTTGACATCTTAAATGTTCTGGTTCAATTAATCCATTTTTATCCAATAAGATGCCTTTAAAAATCAATTTATCTTTTTGAAATGGATGTTTCTCTAAATATTGATCCATAATTTCAATAGAAATTTCTTCATTAATATGAGATGAATAATGCTCTACAATTGGATTTGGTATGTAAAAATCACTTCTTACAAAATAATCCATATTTCTATCTTCATTAAAAGCTAAATTATAAAGCGGTAGAGTCAAATAAATTTCATTATCATTTTGAACCACGAATTCTTCGCCATTTTCGATGTAAATCAGTTCTTGATCTGTCAAAATATATTGGTATGTATTGGTTGTAAACCAGTTTATAGCAGATGCAATATCGATTGTACTATGCGTATTTAAATCTGAATATCCATTCATACTTAGCTGAAATGGCTCATCATTTGGAAAATAATTCATTCTACTGGTATGAAAGTCTTTATAATATTTTCCATTTTTCTTGTAGTATATATGTGATTGCATCTTGTTATAATATTCAACTATATCTTGTTTCAATGGTGATTGGGATGAATCGTATGCATCCAAATAACCATCAATACACTGATAAATACCATTAATTCGGTAAAATTGAAAATTATCTAACCCATATTTTTTTCTAAAATAAGTTCCCACTAATGCATCATATGCAATATCATTTGTAGCTAAAACTGGCCTTTTCCCCTCACTATCATAAAATACATCTCCATCACAAAGCAAATTTTTTATAGCAAAGTCACTAATATAAATGCTTTCATCGGTAATTTCTTCATAATGTGGATAAAAAGTCATACCATAATCTAATATATCTTGAGAAGTATCGATTGTATTATTTTTAATGGCTATTAAACTAGGATATTTTTTTTCAATTTCTGATAATTGACTTTCATAAATTGAATGATTAGTTGGACCATTACTAAAAATAGATTGCAGTATCAGATAATCAAATTGAGGTATATTTTTAGTATCCACATCTTTCCGGTTATAATCTACAAAAGAAAATGAAATAAACATAACAATAAAAGAGAGTAATAAAATGAATGTGCTCACCACTGTGTCCACTTTCTTTTTGGTTAGGTTATGTATCATCATTTTTACAATCATCCGACTACTTAGTGCTTTTGTGGAAGGATTATTTTGAATTGTATCATTTTTTTCTTTAACATCGCTAGGTAGTGTATCTTTTACTACTTTTCCATCCTGTATATAAATCATCCGATTTGCATATTGAGTGGCCAAACTTTCATTATGGGAAACAATAATCACTAACTTTTCCAGTGATAGTGTTCTCAGTAATTCCATGATTTCGATACTCATTTCACTATTCAAATTACCAGTTGGTTCATCTGCTAACAAAATTTGTGAATCTTTGAGAAGTGCCCTTGCAATCGCAACCCTTTGCATTTGCCCACCGGATAATTCCGTAGGAAATCTTTTTTCATAATTTTCTAATCCCACTTGTTGCAAAACTTGAGTAATTTTTCTATCCTTTTCATCTTTGGATAAATTGAAACAAGCAAGTGATAAATTATCATAAATGGTGATATTAGAAATTAAATTGTAATCTTGAAATACAAATCCAATATACTGATTACGATAATCATCTAATGACTTTTCACTTGTTGGAATATTATTTCCATAAATTGTGATGCTACCACTTGTTGGATAATCAATTCCCCCAAGAATATTGAGCAAAGTTGATTTTCCACATCCAGATGGTCCTAAAATGAAAACAAGTCCAGTTTTTGAAAATGATAAATGAACATCGTCTAATGCTACAATTTTATTTTTTTCTTTTTTACCTGTATATATTTTGGTAATATGATTTAATTCTAGCATGGAAAACCTCCTTTTTATATTCATTATACCATAAGTAAACATAAATGCCATCTAAATGGAAATTTTTAATTTGTCATTTCATATCATCTAGCGTTATATTAGGTTGTAAATAATTTGAATATGCTACATTTTCTTCGGATTTATGCTCTTGTTCTACACTGATGAAATGGACAAGTGATTCAATTTTTGCGATTTCTTGATTTGGATTTTCCCACCAATTTTTGCTCCAAATTCGGTGAATTCTCCACTCTCTTGATTCTAGATATTTTTGCCTATGAATATCTCACTTTCTTGTGGACTTAGAACTATGATATAACCATCACATTCTATGCCTAGGATATACTTGCCATCTTTTTTGATAAAATAAGTCGTACTAAATATTGTAAAATGATAATTATTGTACTAATAATAAATTTTTTAGTTCTTTGATAATATGATATTTTTTTAAATTTTTGTTCAATTAAATTATATATTTGAATCACCGCATTTTTTATTTATTATAATTAGAAAAGTACTTAAAAGTATGTTTTTCAATATTAACGAGTTGTGAATTTGCATATAATTCTAAAGTTATCATTTGATGATTAATGTCCAAAATATAAAATATTCCAAGTTCATATTTACAAACATGAGTAGGTAACAATTTTCCATCATAAGAATATACATCGTCACAATGTTGTTTCGTTAAGCATCTAAGTCTTTCTCTGTCTGCATCCATTTGTTTTTTAGTCGCAGTAGTCTTTTTCATCTCAATTGCAATTAAGTTATCTTTTTGCAATTTTCCTCTACTATGAATAATCAAATCACACGTCACATCTATAATTTTAAGTTCTTCATTACGAATTGTTTTTACCTTACCACCATTTCTATTATATTCTACATCACTATAATATGATGAAAACTGTGATCCTTCAAGTAGTTTAGAAATTTCATGTCCTAATGCAGAACATAAATTTCTTTCACTCACATTGAATAAAATTGTTTCCATATTGTTATTAAGAAAATGGCTATTTGCTTCGTAAAACATATCTAATAATTGATTTTTAAGTTCTATGTTTTCCATTCTATACCCCCTATACTTTTTATATATTTAAATAAAAATCGTACATATCAATAAATTAATGACAAATTCAACTATTTAATTGATATGAATTATTGCCATACCTTCAAGCATTGTATATGCTACCAAAAAAGAATAATCCTATAATATATTCATTATGTACATTACACCGTAATAAGAAAAATCCTATAAAAATTGGTGAATTATATTACAATTTATGTATAATATACTTGTCAAATAAATTATAAATATACACTTATTTTAATATCAGAATATAATACTTAAAAGTAATTAAAATTTTTGATTTCATAATTTCTTTACTATATCCTATTTATTTATTATTTAATTTATATACTACTTTTGAGATGATCGCTTCTCCTTGTGCTTTTAAAAATGCTTCAGCACTTACATATGATTCATAATATGATTGTGGTTGTACTGTATTGATAGTGTTCCATAACATTGTTTCTAGCGAATATTTATTCATTAGATTTATTATATGCTGCTTCATTTCCCTAAATTTATATGACGTATACAACTTTTTTAATTCAAATATTTCTTCTATAAGTTCCCCCATCTTCTTTATATCTTTAAATTCTTTTAAATAATCACTCATTTATACTTTCCCCTCCTTACAGGCCTTTATTTATTAAATAAATCATAATTTATGAATCATTATGTATAACATTTATATTATTATTTCTATATATCAAATAATCTAATACAAAAAGTTAACTATATGATATGTATCATCTTTTAATTCTTACACAATGTTTTGTAAACTATATATTATAACTTATAGGCAAGCGCTTTCCATTTATTAAAGTTTTATTTACAAATAAGTATATTAAAATTCTATTATTTTCAATTTTAAATTAATTCACACTCGAAATTTTAACGCTATAGTGGTATCCTTGAATGTATTATCTTTTATCCAACTTGTATCCACCGGTAAAACAATTTCTTTTAGATTCTTTAATCTATTAGAGCAAAAGCAAAAGAAGCATTTCATTTAGAAATGCTTCTTTTGAAACCTCCACGATCTATTAGTACAATAATAGATAGCCTTATAATACACTAAAATTATAACATAAAATTTTTTTGATGTCAATAATTGTGATTACATAATTATTATATGCATTATTAGATTCCAAAATACATTTTAATCGCATTTTTTATTTCGTCACTGGTTTTCTGCGAAATACAATATGTTTTATTTGAACTATCTTTGAAAGGTTTAACAATTCGTTTTATACTTATTCTTTTCCCATCATTAATTTTTATTATATTTTTTTGACCATTAACTCTTATTTCTATATTATAATAATACTTCTTTTTAGGTATTTTAGATGAAATAGGAAATACATAATATGAATTTTCATCTGAATTTAAAGTATTAGTATGCTCTTTCCAAATTAATACTGGTCTTAATTTTTCAATTTCACATCCTATATTGCATCCCATATAAGCCCAATATACATTATTTTTAAACACATTTTTAAGTTTTTTTATTTTTAAACTTTAAATTTTCTTTCTTAACATTCCAAATTAAAAGTCTCAATATTTTTCTGAAAATGATACACCTAATATTTTATCATTAATTGAATCATAATTATTATCTATCAATTTAATAACATTTAAACTATACTCATTTAAGATTATTAAACACAAAGATTTTAATAAATAATGAAATTCTAATGGTGTTATTGAAACAATTTTACCTTTTAGACATGGTGATAAAATAATATCGTTAAGTTAAATATGTAAAATTTTATCTCTAAAAATTATTGTTTTCAATCATTTCTTCATACAAATATCGTCTATATGACCTACTTCAGCAAAAATTATTTCATTAAAATTATCACTACCATTATTGTACTTATAAATATTTCTTATTATATACTTTATTACTAATTTTCAAGACAGATTAAAAAATAATATAAGTGATATTAGAACAAAAATAGGTGTAAGTAAATATGATGAAAATAGTATCTATTCGTATAATCTTTTTTGTGTTAAATTCATATTAGCTTTTTTTCATAGCATAAAATCTATATTATTTGCTAGCAAAGGATTAAATATTATAAAGCCAATTATTACCATTCTTATTCTCTCAATAACTAGTAATTTCATAATCCTTAATTATTTAAAAAATTATTACATATAAATTTATTAATTGTGCCACAATGACCTTTTCTTAAGTTCTTCAATTAAAACCTTTGCATTCATACTCTCATTATTAAAGTTTATAGTATCCCAACCACTAGATTTAGCTCTATCAATATTATTATTCTCATCATCAATTAATAATACTTGAAATGATGAATATGAATATCTTTCCTCGAAGCATTTAAATTGATTATTATTGTATTTTGATAAATCTTCTTGTTTTAAAAAAAAGTAGTTAGCATCATTCACAAATTTTTCAATATATTCTTTTAGTTCCTCAACTATATAATTATTTGATGTTTCTATACTTGACATAAATGCAATATCGTATCCCAAATCACGAAGTCTTCTTGCAATTTTTAACACTTCTTCATATGGTTCCCACTTATTATTCCAAAAATCAATTATCTTATTCTTCTCGGATTCCGTAAAAATACGTTTTAATTTTTGTTCTAAAACGTTAAGAATATCGGCTTCGCCTAAAGCTAATTTCTTATTCAAATCTATGCTTTTACATTTTAATTTGTCTTTCGTAATACCCAATGCTTTAGCAACATTCTGATAAAAGTTTTCTATATTTTTCTTGAATGCTACTTGTCCAATGTCAATTACAATGCATTTAATTACCGGATTTTTTGAAATACGATGTAACTCTAAAACATTATTTTCTAATAGTTTAATTAAATCTATACTATTAATATCTATATTTTCAAATTTATCATTTACTTTTGAAACTATTTTAACACTACTTGTTGTTGCAGTATGTTTAATTTGCCCTAACATTGTTTTTAAACAATTATATTTTAAATCAACATGATTAGGGAAACATTTTATTTTTACCCCTGAGCTGTATAATCCCTTATATAAATCAATCAATTCTGAATACTTTATATCTTTATCTTTTGTAGAATTAAATGTAAAACCTTCAGGTTTTTTTATATCATTACACAAAATTGTACACTTTGTGCCTAAATTATTAATTTTTTTCTTTTGTTCACTGTATTTTTCATCTAATAAAAAATCTAAGTCACCACCTAAAATAATTAATTCATTAGCATCTTTACAAAAATTATTAAATTCATTACATACATGGCGTCTATTTATAGTTTTATTGACCAATAGTCTATACAATAACGGTATAAATAAATTCACCAACACATTAAAGAATACTGTGTATACTATTGGTGATCTATTATATAAATTATACATATATTCAATTATTTTAAACTTATGTTCTTCAGGTGGCAATATTAAAGTAGGTACATTGACTATAGTTAATAAGATTATGTATACTGCAATTATTGTTGAAATTAAAAGTCCACTTATATTCCCCTTTTTCAAAATTGAGACAGCACTTAAGTATGCAACTATAAAAATTATTATAAGTATTACAAGTAATTCCATATATTTCTCCTTTTAATTATTATAAATTTCTGGATCATAATCATCTATTGATAATCCGTTAGTTATTTTAGAGGCGATACACCCTCTTTTTCTACATTGAATAGTATTTAGTTTTTTATAATTTAAAATTTCTAATGCCAATTTAAAATCATCATTATATATATTACCGTACAAAAATTTCTCACTCTTATACTTGCTAATCTCGCTAGAAGTAGCAAATATCATATACGGACAAACTGCAACATCACCATTCAAAAATATATAAGGTATTTCAAAATTACATTCGCTTATATATGATTTATCAATTTTACACTTAGGTATTCTGATAAATACTATTTTAAAATCATTATTCTCTATATTTAATTTTTCCAATTTTTCTCGTAAATTACACAATTGACCTTTTGTATAAGCAAATTTTTGTGTTTGATTTCCTCTTCCAAATTTTGATAGAGGATTAAATAATACATAAGATGCTTTATTTTTTTTAGCAAATTGACACATATTTACATACTCTTCATCATTGCTAAAAATATTAGGCGAACACATTATACCATTAAGAATACCTTTTTCACCCATCATTTTAATATTATCTATAATTTTATTATAATTACTCTCTTGTTTAATACCTCTAAATCTACCATGAGAATTATATGTAAAACCATCTAAACTTACATTAATATGCACATTGCCTAAATTAGCCAATTTGTCAATCAATTCTTTGTCAAATAATAATCCATTGGTGCATAATGTAATATGAATATTTATATTCTGAAATAATTTTACTATTTCATAGATTTGAGGATGTACCATTGGTTCTCCTCCTGTTAGGGTTACTCTTGTAACTTTTGCTTCTTGCAATTTCGGAATAATATATTTCTTTAAATCTTCAATTTTAATATCAGCTCCATATACATTACTAGCATTAAAACAATGAACACAAGACATATTACACCTTTCAGTTACTTGTAATAACACCTTTATATTTGGTTTAGGCACTGTCGATCTAAAAAAGCATCCTGATACGCTTTCATTATTATAAATCATCTTTTTCATATGTTTCACCTCTCATATACTTATTTCTAAGACTACTGCCGAATGATCTGACAACTTTAAATATCTTGTATTATGTTCAAAATGACAACTTATGATATTTTCTTTTAAATCATTTGATACAAAAAAATAATCATATCGATATCCATTATTTGTCCTTCCTATCCAACTATAATCTTGTTTATTTGGATTACAATACTTAAATGTATCTATATATCCTAAAGATATTAAATTATCATAAAAATTATATTCCCAATCATAAAAAACATTATATTTAGGTATATGCTTTCTATCAATAATATTAAAATCTCCACATAATATACTATGTTCCTTTTTATATGTCCTTAAATTATTACCAATGGTCTTTAAGAAAAAACTTTTTCTTTCTATTTTCTCAATTGATTGATCACGAGATGGAACATATAACCCCATTAAGTTTAAAATAAAACCATCTATATCAATTTGCAGATTAGCCACTCTACTACATAAATGTTTTTTCTCTTCAAAAAGAAATGTTTGAGGAACAATATTATATTTACTAATACACATAACCCCATAATTGTTATCTATCGGTTTGGGAAAAAAAACTTCTTTTGTTTCGTATGAATCAAATAAATTTTGCTCACCCTGTAAAAAATATTTTTCTATTAATTTACATCCATCACTATTTTTTGTCTCTGTCAATAAAAGAATATCCTCGTCTCTTTTTTTTAACCACTCTATTAGAGATTTTGCTCTATTAATAGAAGGATTCCCTATATTTAAAGTCAATATCTTTATCGTCTTATTTGCCATTTTTATTTATTTTTTCCTCAATTATTTGAATTATTTTATTATAATTAATTTCATAATTAACTTCATCATTTTCAAACCAATAGACATTACATAATTTTTTTTTCATGTATTCATATGCATTTTTATACAAATATATTTCTTGATTTCTTGATAATACCTTTTCAAAATGTGTTTTTTGCGTCCTTAAATTTAGCCTTTTATCAAGTTCACTATCAGAGGCTGAGATGAAAAAAGAAATATCAGGCTGAATAAAATATTTATTTATATCCCAAATAAGATCTAATGATAGACCGTTATAATGTTGAAGAGCTAAACTAGATGCAATATAACGATCACATAATACAATTTTATTTTGATTTGGTATAATTTCTTTAAAATTATGTTCCGAACGATTTGCTGCTATTAAAAATAAATATGTTAATGACTCATATTTATCCTCTATTTCACGCAATTTTTCTCCAAATGAATCATTAGTTGGTTCACGCGTCAAATATACACTATATTTTTTTTGTAAATATGCAGTTATATTTTTAAGTAAAGTTGTCTTTCCAGAACAATTTGGTCCATCAAACACAATTAGCATCTTTTTTTCCTCCTTTATATTCTATAATTTGTTAATAATATATTTTTTATATCAATCAATATAAAAAACATTACTTCTATAAAATCCTTGATTATAATTTCATAATTTTTTGAATATTGACATTTAACACATTATTGTAGCGGATATCTTTGAAGAAAGGATAATAAAATAATTTTTAAACCACATAACGGCTTTTGTCTACTGCCTTGTATCATTTATGACATATAAAAAGCCCTCTTTTTTCCTAAAGAGGGCTTTTTGAATTTATAATACTAGATAGAATTTATAATACTAGATACCTATCCCCAATAAAGCATACTTAGTAAATGCTCCCCCACATCTGCATTATATTATATTTTGAATTATTTTTCAACTAATTTATACATATTTTTTCAAATTAATAATTTTTATTTTCTTTTTTATCTTTATAAACATTCCAAATTTTCCCTAACTATATGCACTTTTTAACTACTATGATAATTTTCGGATAAATTTTTAGTATATCATAATTAAATTATAAATCCCTAATTTGAAATTCATAATGAAAAATAAAGGAGTTAACTCCTTTTGAATTTAGGGAGTTAACTCTCAATAGTGTCTTTTTTAACCTGTCCGTTTGTAACGAACACGTTCTTCTATGTTTAAGTTAATTTTCTTCAATTTTTATCTTAATCCTCTTAATTTACTTAGAAAATATTACCGAATCTATAATCTATCTCTAGCAAACAGGGAAAAATTATTCTTGCAACTCTAAAAAATTCTTTTATAAATGTATTAAACCAATTAGAACGTATTCTATACTATGTTGATAGAACATATTTTTCAAGTTAGTTTATTCTTTAAATTGATAAACTAACTTGAGTATTGTTTTTGCTACTTCTTCGCAATTTTCTAAATAGCGAAACTTAAACTCCCCCTTTGTAGAAATGATTTTCACGGTTCCCCATTTATACTGAATACCTTTTGCGGAAGCCCTCCGGTAAGATACATCTTTGACTTCATTCAACTCTAAGATAATCCCTTTTGAAAGAATCAATTGATTTTTGTCATTCAATAAAATAGGTGCTTTTGCCGTATGGAAATAATCTATCACAATACCTAAAGATACTAATACAAGTAGGATACCTACAAGAAGAAAATAAATCATATAAAAGCTGAAAAGCGAAAAGATTACACCCATCACTAGACAAAATATGTATAGAAATCCAATTTTAGTGGATTTGGTTGCTAATACTTTCATAATAATACCTCCAAAATAATTTTTATTCTTCTATTCATTATTTTATATTTGTTCTTTCAATTGGGTGATGGTATTTATACCCCTATAAAAGAACAAATAAAATAGCATTTGACTTGATGATTCATTCCATTAGAAAAAACTATTGACAAGCTTCTTAATTAGAAGTCATCCTTTATTCTATCTTATCTTCTTTCTAAACAAACCACACATTCTACATTGGCGGTTTGAGGGAACATGTCTAGTGGTTGGATAGATAAGATGTGATATTTCTTCTGCAAGTGGTTGCAATTTTTGGCAAGGGTAGAAGGATTACAAGACACATAAATGATCTTTTTGACAGGATGTTCTTGTAAATAGTGAATCAATTTCAGTTCCATTCCTACTCTTGGAGGATCTACGACAAGAACATCTGGACTAAATCCCTCTTTTTCCCATTTGCTTAAATAGCTGAGCATACTACCACTATAAAAATGGGCATTTTGAATGTGATTTTCTTTGACATTGTGATTGGCATTGATAATGGCTTCTTTATTAGCATCAATGCCGCGTACTTCTTTAGCATATTTAGATAACCAAAGACCAATAGTCCCTACTCCACAATAGCCATCGACTACTTTTTCATAGCCCTTAAGCTTGGCTACTTTGACAATTTCAGTATATAATTTTTCGGTTTGTTTCAGATTGAGTTGAAAAAAGGCTGTTGGAAGGAGATCAAAAGTATAATCACCTAATTGCTCTGTAATGGTGTCTTTTCCCGCAACTTTAAAGGTCTCTGTTCCAAAGTTTTCAATTGACTCTAAGTCACTATTAATGCTGACGTATACACTTTCCACATGATCAATATGAATCAAATCTTTAGCAATATTGATGGTTCTTTGATCTCTTTTGTACAAAATTAAAGTCACTTGAATTTCATTGGAATACGCTGAACTTCTAGCAACAATATGACGAAGTACACCATCATGAAGTCTTGGATTATAGGCAATCACTTGATGATGGGTAAGATATTGACAAATTTCATCTACTGCTATTCGGATATCTTTTTTCTCTATCAAACACTGATCAATATACACCAGTTGATTGGTATCTGCTTTATATAAACCCGTTACTAAATTTTCTCCATTATAGCGAACAGGTAGTTTGACTTTATTTCGGTAATAATAGGGTTCTTCCATACCAATAGTCTCTTTTAATATTTTTTCATTTAACGCTCCATCATAATACTTATCAAAAGAAGACTTGACAATTTCTTTTTTGAAAGCCAGTTGGGCAGGATATGCTACGTGTTGTAACTGACATCCACCACACTTTTCATAATAAGGGCATGCAGGATTTACCCGGTCTTTTGATTTTTCTTTTTTGATGCGCACCAAATCAGCTCTTGCAAATTGCTCACTCACTTCGGTAATTTTGACTACAGCCTCTTCTCCTGGTAACGCTCCTTCCACAAATATGGCTAGGCGTTTATAATATCCTATCCCTTCTCCATTGATACCAATTCGTTTGATGGTCAATAAAATTTCTTGATTTTTTGCTACGACATTTGTAACCATTTTTTGCTACACTCCTTCTACAAATTTTTCGTTTTCACCCTATTATTATACCATATTCTGAAATTTAAATAAAGTTTAATGGTTTTATATTGCGAAAAGCAAAACTTTATGGTATAATACACAATTGATAATGGAGGTAATATGATGGAAGAAATCCAAAATGAAGTATTAGAAAAAAAATCCAAATCCAATGAAAATAAACCCAAAATGGGGAAAAAACGTATCTTTACCATTGTAGCGATTAGCGTAGTCTTTGTCGGTCTATTGGTATTAGCAATTGTTGGTTTCAAATCACCAAAAAAGGTGAATTTTAGTGCCCCTGGTTTAACGGGTTTTAAACTGGATTCGGAATTAATCAAAGAAGATGGTACGATTAATGCACCAGATGCATCCTTATTGGTGAGAGAGCATTATGACTTTTATGGTTGGTTTGATAACAAAGAAGGTAGTGGTACACCACTTGACCTTTCCACTCATGTATTTGAAAAGTCTATGACCTTATTTGCTATTTGGGAACCACATCCTTATGAAATTACCTATGATTATGATGGCGGAACACTTCCTGAGGATGTAACTAATCCTACATCTTATACGGTTATTCATGAACCAACCGCTCGTGAAATTGAGGCTAATAAAAATGCCCAAACAGGAGGATTGACTCCTAGTGAATTAGAAAGTGCAATGATGCGTAATAGCATTACCATCAATGAACCTGTAAAAGAAGGCTATCGTTTTGCGGGATGGATCATCACATATCATAATCAAACAGAAACTGGTGATAGTGCAACCCGTTTTTTGAAAAATGTAAGAAGAGAGCCTGTTGGTGCCATTACCTTAAAAGCAACATGGGCTTAAAAGCAAAAGGAGATACGATTTCGGTATCTCCTTTTTTATATCTATGTATCTGCTAAAGGGTTTAGTCATTGTCAAATAGCAGAACGACACTCATCTCATGTTATTTATTTTTCGATGGTAAAAGTAAAGTTACAATCATTACCAATTTTTAGCCACTCTTCACCCTCTTCTATAAATGTATATTGATAACTTTCCCCAATCAGTAAGAAGGTACCATATAAATCATAGTGAATTGGATCTTCTTCATTTGGGACACCTTGATTGACTACAATAGGCTCAAAAATACCATTTTCTAATTTGTATAATGAATATTTTCCCATTGTCATATGTCCACCAGGAAGATAGTTAAAATAGATTGAGAAGCCATTTGATGATTGGGCTGTGAGTGGTGCAGTATCCTTTCCAATTTCAAAAGTTCCACCCGTGAATAATACATTCCAATTGGTATATTCTGTAGTTGGATTGACTACACTAAAACGATAATCACAATCTTCCCCAAACTTTACCCAATTTTGATTTTCATCAAGCGTATATGAGGAACCACGAAGAACAAATGTTCCTGTTTGGTTAAAGACAACTGGGTCTTCTTCATTTGGAAGTCCTTGATTTGTAACAACTGGTAATAAATAGTTGTTCACTACCTTATACAAAGAATATTTCCCCATTGTCATATGTCCACCAGGAAGATAATTAAACTGAATGGAAAATCCTGTTGAAAGCACAGAAACGGATTGTGAATCATTATAGATTTCCTTCATTCCTCCTTGGTTAAACTTTAATACCCAATTGGTATAGGTCGAACTCTTTGCTGCATCCGCCTTGAATGCACCAAGGCACAATACTGCCATAATCACTGGCATCATACTGAATACAAATAATTTTTTAATTAATTTCATTTTTCTTTCCTCCCCTATAAATATTTTGATGAAAATCTAACTAGCCCATTGGTATCTCCCCCCTCCCCATATCTTCTAGCTATATCTTACATCATTTAGTTGCTATATTTTGTCGAATTATGTTATAAATTGAAAAAATATTAAAAAATTTGTATTTTTCTTGGTTATAAAAAAGAGTGCTAAAGTTTCACTTTAGCACTTTTTCCAACCTTATAAATCTAATACCGTTTTGAAAGTATAACCTTTCTCATGAATTTCATCAATTACGCGTGGTAACGCTTCATTGTTACTACTTGATACACTATGCATTAAGATAATTGCGCCATCATGGAGATTATCCATAATCGTCTTTACACAACTATCAGCACCTTTTTGATTGTTCGTATCCCAATCTTTATAGGCGATTGACCAAAATACCGTCTTGTAACCCATTTGTGTTAAATATTCTAAGGATCTTCGGTCAAAATCACCTTCTGGGGGTCTAAAATATGCAGGCATCGTAGTATTCGTTAAATTATAGAAAGCGTCTTCTAACTTTTTAATATCGCTTTCAAGATCGTCTTTAGATAGACTCGTCATTCGTTTATGTGAATACGAGTGATTGGCCACCGCGTGACCTTCTTGTACTAACCGTAGTGTTAATTCAGGAAATCTTTTGACAAAGTCTCCTGTAACAAAAAAGGTGGCCTTCACTTCTTTTTCTTTAAGGGTATCTAAAATACCACTTAAATTTCCATTATCGTATCCCGCATCAAACGTCAAGTATATACTACTTGGGTCACTTCCCACATAATAACTATTTGTACCTTTTAAAATCTCTTGGTATTTCCCAATTTCTGGTACAAGGTGCTCGCCATTTCTTCTAAAGCCCCAACCACTCGCTTCGGCTTTTATTAAGGTTGTTGTGAAAAATATGGTGAACATGACCAATGCAACCGTAAGGAATCGAATTAACCCTTTCATCATTGCACCTCTTTCATGTCCAAGAATAGTATATGTTTACTCAGGTTTTTTTATACTTATTTTTGACGAATAAATACACCATTCCCATTAGAAAAATATAGCAAGTTAGATATAACCAAATTAAAAAACTAATGGTAGAGGCAAAGTTTCCGTATACAGTTTGATATTTGTTCAAAAAATAGCCATAAACAATTTCTTGATAAAGTCTTAATAAAATATAAATGAAAAATGATGTCACTAAAGCAATGGGAAGCGTCTCTTGAAACAGGATGGGAATGGGGATGACATATTTGTAGATGAGTAAAAATAAAACATTGAGCCAGATAAATGGAAATAAAAATTCAATAAATGAAATGACAAAGCGAATGCCCCATGGGAAAGTATACTTGATATGTGAAATATAAAATAAAATCAGAATTAGTAGTATAGTCACAACCAGTATGCCAATCATATAGATAAAGGATAGGATTCTCAGTTTTAAGTGGGATCTTTCTTTGACGTCATAATACATCAAATCGGAAATCAAATGAAGCGTGTGTAATAATTTAGATGCTACCCAAATGAGTTGGATGCACAAAAAAAGAGAAGGTATAATTCCATTGGTAAATGAAAAGAGATTGGCTTCAGCTTCTTTTATCCCCAACTTCCAAAGTATGTATTGAATCATCTCTCCAAAAGGAATGATGGTTAAGAGCAAATAAAACACAAGACTTGCGGAAAAAACCGATAATTTCATCTTTCGATTGAGATATTGAATTTGTTGAATATAAACCATTATTTTTGCTTTCATATCTATAGTATTTTATGTTTTCATGTTTTCCATACGAAAAAAGAGTTTGAATTTCAATTGGATTCAAACTCTTTTATTTTTTTAATATTAACGCATCATTTCTTCAATGTCTTTTACTTCTTTGATGATATCACTTGATAATACAATTGCTTTGTCTTTCGTAATTTGAATATCATCCTCAATACGAATACCAATTCCTTCTTCTGCAATGTATAATCCAGGTTCAATTGTAATGACCATCCCCTCTAATAATCCCAAATTATCAATAGATGGATCATGCACATCTAATCCTAAAGAATGCCCAATCGAATGAAAATAGTATTTTGATAGTTCACTATCTTCTTGAATAAGTCCTAATTTTTTGCATCCTGCCGCAAGTAATCCTTTAGCATAATCATTGAGTGTTTTCCAGCTCATTCCTGCTTTAGCATATTCAATACATTTTTGATTGCAATCTAATACCACTTCATAAACTTCCTTTTGACGAGGAGTAAACGTACCACTTACTGGGAAAGTTCTAGAAATATCTGAAGAATAGTGTTCTGTATAACATCCTACATCCATTAACATCAAAGTATTCTCTTCGATTGGACTATTGTTGGCTACATAATGTAATACTGTTGCATTTTTTCCTGCTGCAACAATGGCTTCAAAAGAATTGATTTTCTTTTCGGATGTTAACACAAAATCATGATAAGCTTGAGCGATACTTTCTTCTTGATGCAATTTGGCATGTGACATGACATTGTAAATCGCTCGCTTAGTTGTTCCGATTGATTCTTGAATCAATTTAACTTCGGCTTCTGATTTAATCATTCTAAAACGTAAAAGTGTTGCGTAAACATTTTCGATTTTAATACTTGGATACTCTTTACGAATCCGTCTAGATAGCATTAAAGCAAAGGTATTGTATAAAGCTTGTGGTCTTCGCTCTAAGTCCAAATAAACAGTATCTGCCACATGAACAAAATGTCTAGTTGGTTGTAAAGTAGAAGTTAAAAAGCGATTGAAGTCATCATTATAGCCAATATGCTCTTCTTTGATACCTGATATGGCGGAGGCTTCTATTTTAGACAGTGTTCTTCCTACCCATTTGGCCATCACTTCATCAATGGCTTCTAGAAATAACCATTCCTTATATTCACCAGCAAATTTACCAATTACTAAAGTAACATCGGCTTGGTCAATTCCTGTTAAATAATAAAAATTATGATTCACAACAAATGGGTATTCCGCATCGGCTGTTTTGAATTGTTGAAAACCTGAATGTAAAATCACAATGGCTTGTTCTTTCAATTGATCAAACAAAGCCTTTCTTCTTTGCATATATACCTTTTTCATTTACCTTTTCTCCTTTTTTGATGTCTTTTTTTCAGTGGTCTCAGCTAAGCTAGGATTATAATACAATTCCAAAACATAAGCAAATTGATTCATTACTTTTACTGCCGTAGAAAGCGGAATGGTATCTAAAACAATTCCTAAAATGTCATCATGAAATTTATTATGGAATTTCAATACTTTTTTTCCTTCTGGGGTTACACTGAGTAAAATCACTCTTCGATCCATTTCATCTCTAGTTCTTAATAAATAGCCTTTTTGAACCAAACGATTGAGACAAATCGTCATTGCACCAACCGTGATGTGCAACTGATTGGCAATGAGTGTCATCGGTTTATTATTGTACCGATTGACCATTTCTATTAAATGAAGTTCACCAATGGTTAAATCTGGTATATTTTTTTTATCCATTGTGCGCTCTTCAATGACCATCGTCATATTAGCAACTGTACTAAACGATTCATCTAACTTTTTAAGCAATTGTTTTTCTTCTTTATTCCATTGTTTGACCTTCTTAGGAGTAGGTCGAACAATTTCTTTCGGCTTTTGGGTAATTTCTGGCTCAATCGTTAATTCCTGTGCTTTTTTAGTAGGACGTTTTTTCACTACCTTTTTCTTAGGTGTTTCTTCTACTACAATTGGCTTGATTTCAACCTTTTCTTCTTTTGGTTTTTTAGTTGTCGTTTTCACTAAACCTGTTCTTGGGTCAATTTTAGTAGATGTAATATGTTTTACATTGACTGTTGGTTTCGCTGTTGTCTTTTTGGATGTTGTTTTTTTAGCTGCTGGCTTAGAAGTATCTGCCTTCACCGCTTTTGTTGTTGCCGCTTTTTTTACAGTTGTCTCTTTTTTAGTTTCTTCCTTTGGCGCAACTGTTTCTTTTTTCGATGTTGTCGTTTTTTTTGCCTTATTCGTTGTTGTTTTTTCCTCAGCCATTTTCCCACCTCTTATATTATAATTTGATTCTTCTATTTATATTATAAAACAATTTGTTTTTAATGTCAAACTAAATATTCTAAAAAATACTCTGCTAGATTCTATAAAAATCATATGAGAAGCAAAAATACCAATGTCTATGAGTTTAATTTCTCTCCCAAACGCTGTCTTTGATGCATAATACTCCAATTGATAAAACCATAAGTGTCCATAATGAAGAAAGCAATAAAACATATGACCATGGGTAAGTAAACGATATCTTTATAACTTGCCATACTCCACATTACTATCAGTATTATATCATTCATTCCATAACCAATTGCATAAAACCTACTTCTCCTTCCTGTTAGATACGCGGCCAAAAAAGAAGTCCAAACTGAAATAGTGCTGATTATCAAGTTAGAAGTATGTAAGGCTCTCAAAATAAAGAAAAATGTTATCGTAATTATAATTGAAACAACCGAAAATAGACACCATTCCGTTTTAGATAACCTATTTACCCTCACTTCACTGCAATTTCCCTCATATGGATGTTTTAGCCAAGATATCAAAGCCCATAATGCAATAGGGGCACTCATCCCCAAATAGGTTATCATTTCACCATAGTACTGGAATGAATAGGATATAATTCCATAACATATGCTGAATAGAATTGTTAAAAGTTGTCCTATAGGATTGCCCTTCGAAACAAATATTAATGCGGTTGCACCTATTAAAGAGGCAACTAAATATAAATATTGCTTATTTTTTAAGACAAAAAAGCTAATCATAATGGCAATTACGCTTGTGCACCAAATTACCCACTCAATAATGGTTATGTTTTTTAAAAATTTCTTCATAAAACCTCCTTAAAAAAACAGCACTTTACTTATATCTTCTAAGACCTAACGATATAAGTAAAATGCTGTCTGCATTGCAAACACTCGGTAGCGCTTGCTTATCTATTTCAATTCATATATAATTATTATATGATTTTTGAAAACAAAGTCAAATGTTTGATATTTCTTGTTTCAATGGGTTATAGGAAACCCTACTTTAGTATAGTAAAAAGCGTAATGTGACATCACGCTTTTTATGCTAAGTGATTGATGAAATCTCATCTATAGAAATTCTTCTAAAGATACACTGTTTTCTTTTATTTGTGTGCCTCGATATAGTTTACTAAATCCTTTACATATTTCATGCCTTGTGCAGCCTCATCGTCTACTTCAAGACCAAATTCATCTTCTAAAGCCATAATGAGTTCTACTGCATCTAAAGAATCTGCACCTAAATCATCTACAAGGTGAGTTTCCATTGTAATTTTTTCTTTTGCAATGTTCAGTTCTTCTGAAATGATTTGTTGTACTTTTTCGAATACCATAATGATTCCTCCTTTAATATAAATGATTAATTTCCAAATTTATTTCTCAACGCTTGGATTTGCTTTTCAAATCTTTCCTCTTGACGGCGTCTATATTCTTCACGTTTTGCCTTTTGTTCAAGACGTTGTTTGCGTTGTTTTTCTGCTTCTGGATCGATTTGTGGTCTTCTTTGTTGTTTTGGTTTTGGTTGTCTACGTTCTGGTTCTGGTTTTGGTGCATCTGGATCAATCATCGTTAATTGCAAACGACCCTTTTGTAAATCCACTTCTAATACCCAAACTTTGACAATTTGACCAACATGAACTGCTTCTAATGGATGCTTGATAAATTTTGTTGACATTTTAGAAACGTGAACTAATCCATCATCATGTAAGCCACAATCTACAAAGGCTCCAAAATCAGTTACATTACGTACTGTACCTTGCAATTCCATACCTGCAGCTAAGTCTTCTAACTCTAAAATATCGCCTCTTAAAACTGGTGCTTCAATCATATCACGTGGGTCACGTAATGGTGAAACAAATGCATCTAGGATATCTTGGAAAGTATATTCACCTACATTTAATTCTGTAATCATAGCCGCTTTTTCTTCATTTGTTAAACTCTTTACTTTTTCAACCAATTCTGCTTTACCTAAATCAGCTGAAGTAAAGTTCATTTTTTCTAAAATAGCACGAGCAGTTTCATAACTTTCAGGGTGAATTCCTGTCATATCAAGAGGTTCATTTCCATCCACAATACGCAAGAAACCAATAGCTTGTTCTAATGCTTTTGGGCCTACCCCTTTGACTTTGATATCATTTCTATTTTCAAAACGACCATTTTCTTCACGATAAGCCACAATCTTTTTAGCTGTACCTGCATTTAAACCTGCAACATATTTTAATAAAGAATAGGATGCAGTATTGATATTTACACCCACTTGGTTAACTGCAGTTTCTACAACAAAATCAAGTGAATCGGCTAATTTAGATTGGCTCACATCATGTTGATATTGACCTACACCAATAGATTTAGGATCAATTTTAACTAACTCAGATAGTGGATCTTGTAAACGGCGGGCAATTGAAATGGCTGAACGTTCTTCAACAGAAAAGTCAGGGAATTCTTCACGTGCTAAATCAGATGCAGAATAAACAGATGCACCAGCTTCATTGACAATGATATATTTCACATCACGTTCAATTAACTTTAATGTGCTAGCAACAAATGCTTCTGTTTCACGACTTGCGGTACCATTTCCCATAGCTACTACTTCTACATTGTGTTTATTCACAAGCTCACAGAATATATCTACGGCTGCTTGATAGCGTGCTGGTGGAACCACTTCCCCTTTATTTTTTTGGTGTGGGTACATTACGCTCTTTTCTAATAATTTTCCAGTTGCATCCACTACAGCAAGTTTACAACCTGTTCTAAACGCAGGGTCAACACCTAATACTACTTTTCCTTTCATTGGAGGTTGTAATAAATAGTTTCTTAAGTTTTCACCAAAAATATGAATAGCTTGGTCTTCTGCTTTATCTTTTAGTTCACCACGAATTTCACGAATAATGGCAGGTTTAATCAAACGATCATATCCATCTTGAGCAGCTTCTTTTACATATGGTGCTGTAATAGATTCATTGACTTTAACCATATCACCACAAATATAATCTAATACTTTAGCATAATCTTCAACGATTGTTACTTTGACTACCTTTTCATCTTCTGCACGATTTAAGGCTAAGATACGATGCAATTTGATTGTTTTTAGTGGTTCTTCATAAGCATAATACATTTCATATACTTTCTTTTCATCTACTGCATCATCTTTGACTTCTGATTTCATCTTTGCTTCATTTTCAAAATTTTCACGAATCCATGCACGATATTTTGGTTCATCTGATACAATTTCAGCAATGATGTCTTTTGCTCCTTGAATTGCTTCAGCCACATTTTTAACAATGATACCTTCTTTTTTCATTGCTTCTAGTTCTTCATCTGTTTTACCTTCAAGGTTAGTGACATATTGACTTGCTTCTTCTTCTACATTTCCTTCAAGTGGGAACGAAAGTAGGTATTCTGCAAGTGGTTCTAAACCTTTCTTCTTTGCATCTGTTGCACGCGTTTTTTTCTTTTCCTTAAATGGACGATAAATATCTTCAATTTCTGATAACTTAGTCGCATTGATAATGCCCATTCTAATTTCATCAGTTAATTTTCCTTTTTCTTCAATAAGACGCATAACGTCTTCTTTACGAGCAGCTAACTTTTGTCCATAGTCCCATTCTTGATAAATCGCTCTAATTTGCTCTTCATCTAAATTACCAGTTACTTCTTTACGATAACGGGCGATAAAAGGAACCGTTGCTCCTCCTTCAATCAATTCTAACACAGCTCTAATTTGGCCAATTCGCACATTTTGTTCACGTGAAATTTTCCCAAGTAGGGCATCATTCATATAGTTGTTTTCCATAAATTATTCCTCCAACACTTGCATTTTGTTTTTTCCCCCTGCTCCATAAACAAAATGCATACTTAAATATTATACCATAAAATGGGCTAAATATCAAATAAAAGAGCATTATTTTTCCGCTTTATTTTTGCCAATTTGAATGAATAAAAATAGCAATTCTAGCGATGAAAAAACAATTTATGATATAATAAAGAAGGTGAGAAAAATGAATACAATTGCAAAAAAAGTACGAATAACTTATGAAATAACCAAAAGTGAATTTATTACTACCCTTTGCCCAGTTTCCTCTGTAGAGGAAGCAAAAGCTTTTTTTGATGAGGTTCGTCATGAATTGAGTGATGCCACCCATCATATTACCGCATATACGATTGGAAAAAGCGGTGAGGCTGGACATTATAGTGACGACGGAGAACCTAGTGGTACAGCAGGACTTCCTGTATTAGATGTGTTTCGTAAAAACGAAATAACCAATTTCGCTTGTGTAGTGACCCGTTATTTTGGTGGAATTAAATTGGGCGCTGGTGGTCTTGTGCGTGCCTATAGCACGGCAGCAAGTCTTGCCTTAAAAGAGGCAGGCATAGTTCCCATGGTTGAATATACAGAAATCCAATTGACCTTTGATTACCCTTATTTAGATATCATTGAAAACCGACTCAAATCCTATCATATTATCAGTCGTAGTTTTGGAGCAAAAGTTTCACTAACTGTCCAATTGCCAGTTGATGAATGCCAAATTGTCACCCAACTCCTCATCAACTTGACCAATAATATGATTCAAATCCATATGAATCAGCACATATAAAAAATAAAACAGATGTTTGTTTCCTACAAACATCTGTTTTTATGTTAATTCATTTCCTCAATGTGATAAATATAGTCTAAAGATTGAAGCGCCTCAATGATTTCTTTGTGT
The DNA here is from genome assembly GCA_023665755.1 of Prevotella sp. Classification (GTDB taxonomy): domain Bacteria; phylum Bacillota_I; class Bacilli_A; order ML615J-28; family CAG-313; genus CAG-313. The sequence continues at coordinate 342,817 of JAMPDF010000002.1, read as the reverse complement.
GTCTTATATTTCTTAAGTTCCTGACTATGGATAGAAATAGAAACAGAGTATACACTTAAGCCAGAGTTTAAATACGCTGGATTAGATTCAATATCATCAATGGTCAAACCCAATTTTCGAATCACCGCAACAAAGTCTTGTAAATAACTGATATTTTTGAGTTCTAAGTGCACCTCAAAATGATTGGAGCGATTTTTAAAATAGGCTTCTAATCTTGGAAACAACGATAAAATACAAAGGTAAGAAATAAAACAAATGATTACAATTGTGTAGCAGCATGCCCCTACAGCAAGTCCTAAAATACCACATGCCCAAAGTCCAACTGATGTCGTAAGCCCTTTGATTTGATTTCTGGAACTATATAAAATCGTATTCGCACTAATAATTGCAATGGCGATAATAGTGGATGCGGAAACCAGATAAAAAGTAATAGTTCCCTCTTCTTTTAAAAATAAATCCAACATCATTGCTATGGTTGAGGCTAAAGAAACCAATATAAAAGTTCTTAGTCCTGCCGCATGTCTTTTACTAGAACGTTCATATCCAATAATAGATGCTAAAAGCACAGATAAAACAATTCTTAATAAAATACTCCAAATATTAAATGTAGTTGACCAGTCTCCTAATAATTTGGCTACTGGATCCATTAATGTCATCGTTACCATTCCGTTACCTCCTATCTTCTATTAAATGGTGAGCGCCGTATCTGGTGAGATACACGATATTGTTCTTCAGCAGCTTCTGTAAAGGCTTGTTCTTCTTCTGATATGTGCTCAGTATGAACAGGTAGTTCCGTTTGAATCTGCTGGATTCTTTCTACTAAAATGTCAACTGCTGTTTTTGATGTACCATCTGGATTGGTTTCCACCACTGTAGTCAGATCATCTAATTTATTGCTATATGATTTAGATAAATATAAAGATGCCTTTGCACAGGCTGGTCCAATTAATTCATACAAGACACTCGATGCTAAAATAATGGTTTCCAATGCACTTCCCATTTCTCCGCCTAAACTTCGTGCTCCCAATGCCGCAAGACCAATGGCTACACCCGCTTGAGGAATTAGAGCTAACCCTAAATAATTTCGTACTTCCTTTTTCTTTTTGACACATAAGCACCCCAAAAAGGCACCTACATATTTTCCAATAATTCGCACTAAAAAATAGAGTATCCCCACCACAAATAAAGGAGTGCTACCGATGGAACTAGAAGTATTCACTAAACTATCCAATTTAAAATTCAATCCTGATCTGACAAAAAATAATAACAATATGGGTGGACTAAAATAGTTGAGTTGCTTGAATAATTTATCATCATCAGTAATATTGATATAAATCATTCCCATCGACATACAACCAAGTAGTGGCGAAATATCTAACATAGCACATATTCCACAAAACAAAAAGATAAGTGCTATTGAAATAATTAATCGATTATCTGTAGATCTTTTTTTAGGCATCATCCATTTCATAATAAAACCAAATAGACCTCCTAAAAGGAGAACGCCGATATTGATACCAATAGGTTGCAAAACACTCACAATTTGAAAACCTGTTGTACTACTCATTAAAGCGACAGCGACAGATATGGCAATGCTATAAGCAACAAGTCCTACGATATCATCTAGTGCAACGACTTGTAAGAGGGTATCAACAAAATCACCTTTTGCTCTAGTTTGACGAATCGTCATCATTGTAGATGCTGGAGCAGTCGCCGCAGCAAGGGCTGAAATAACGAGAGAAAAAGCTAAGTTCAAATGCAAAATGCCATACGTCAAAACAAAAACAAAGACAGAAGCAAGGCATGCCTCTAATAGCGTAATGACAACCACTTTCATCCCGTTTTTCTTTAATATGGAAAATCGAAAAAATTCACCTGTACTAAAAGCAATAAAGGCAAGAGCAATATCAGATAAAAAACTCATTCCATCCACAATCTGTTCAGGAACCAAATTGATGCAATAAGGTCCAATTAAAATCCCTGTTAAGATGTAGGCTGTTACATTGGGTAACTTCAACAACTTTGTAATTCTTGTCATTGCAAATCCTAAAAATAACATCAATGCAATAGAAATAATAATGATAGCCGTTGGGGACGTAATTCCCAATTTTTCATAAAATGTTGGTTGCATAGATATCACTCCTTGTAGTACAATTTATACAATAATTTGATTTTCATGATTCTTTTTTGTTATCACTTGCGGATGATTTTGAATTATGTTATAATATTATACAACTTTTTTGCTATAAAGTCAAATTATATTTTTTTAGATATTGATAAATTTAATTTATAATAGAACGGAGAAATAATGATAGATATTCGATTAAAAACCCTATTAACCGTAATGGAAGAACAAAATTTTAGTAAGGCTGCACAAGTACTTTCTCTTACTCAACCTGCCGTGAGTCATCATATTCGTAGTCTTGAAGAGGAGACTGAAACCAAACTATTGATTCGCAAAAAAGGTGAATTAAAACCTACCCCAGCAGGTGAAATTGTCATCCAATATGCCAAACGCTTCCAAGCCTTAGAAGAAAAAATGTATGCCGAAATGGCAAATATCCAAAAGCATATGACTACTGTTCGCATTGGTATTACCCATACAGCAGAAAGCAATCAAATTACCGAAATTTTAGCTAAACTGAGTAGTCAAAATAAAGGTTTAACCATTACCATTATTACAGATACTACCCAAAAATTATACAATATGGTAGAAAATGATGAATTAGATCTAGCAATTGTGGATGGAAAAGCAAATGATTCTACTTTGCACTATTTAATGCTAGATACCGATGACTTGGTATGTGTGGTATCTAATCATCATCCTCTAGCCCAAAAAGAAAAAGTATCCATTGCAGAATTAAAAAAAGAAAAAATGATTCTAAGGCTTCAGACTTCCGCAACAAGGAGATTATTTGAATCGACATTAGAAAGTATTAACGATTCTATTGATAATTTTGATATCATTTTAGAAGTAGATAACATTGCAACCATTAAAGATTTAATCCGTAAAGAGATTGGTATTTCGATTTTAGCTAAAAGTGCTTGTATGGATGAATTGAAAAAAGGGAAAATTACAGTTTTACCCATTGAAAATTTAAGCATGGTGCGCAACAATTATATTATTTATAGTCAAAATTTTCATCATACCGATTTGTTAGATAAAATCATTCAAATGTATCTTGCTTCTTCTTCAATGATGGAAATGTAAAAATAGTTCTCCTTGTATAATGGGAGAACTATTTTTTATATTTTTGATTTTGTTTATTCTCTATTGGATTTGGTGCTAAAATAGGCAATAGTAGATTGGTTTCTTTTTTATACTTTTCATATTCTGGTTTAGTTTGTAATTGTCTTTTTTCCATCATTGGAATACTCACCACCCCAAATAATAAAAAGACAACAAGTGGACTAAATACCATTACCCACATATTACTTGCTACAGATATGCAAAATAGAAACATACTCACCCAAAATACAATTTCACCAAAATAATTGGGATGTCGACTCTTTTTCCAAAGTCCTGTTCGATTGATCTCTTTTGCACTAGCATGCTTTTTGAACCGATCCATTTGGATGTCCGCAAGTGTTTCAACCACAATTCCCAAAAGAGAAACAACAATACAAATGATAATGGTGCCATTGACTTCTACTGGTTTATAAAAGGCATTGACATAAGAAAATACAGGTAGCATCGCCATAAACACAACGAGGGTAGGTAAAAGATGAATTCCTCCTAGTGAAATCAACCACCATAGTTTCGGATGCTTGGTTTGAAAATGGGTATAGCGCCAGTCTTGGTGCGATAGCCCTTGAAAGCGATGAAACCAGTTCAAGGTCAATCGAATTCCCCATAATTCTATGAGGATTAAAATAATAATCGTATATAGATGAAATCCAACTGTGAAATAGATAAATAATGGTGTCATCACCATTGGCGCAACACTCCAATATGGATCATATATGGATGCATTTCGAAAGATGCAACTGCCTAAATAGACAATTAGAGTAGCCACGATATCACAAAGCAAAAATTTGAACAAAAGATGTTCAATTGGTAAAACGAGATACGTCAAACAACTACCACCCAATGCGAAAACATAAATGATTATCACAAGAATTGTGCTCCACAGTTTTGAATCACGATAATTTTGTTTCATAAGCATCACCCAAGTGATTATACCATACTTTGACATTTTTTTCTTAAAATTAGAATTTTTTCTTTTGGTATCTAGCCTTTGTTGTTTCTCCACCTCGAATATGTCGTTCACTTTTGTTGGTTGAAAAGACCCATTGCACCTTTTTATATAGTCCTCTATCTAATCGATATAGACGAATTGTTAAATCTTTATGCACTGTACTTTTTGAACAGCCTAAGTATTCCGCAACTTCCCTAACATTACTTTGATGAAGCACCAAATAGGCCGCTCCTTTTAATACTCTTTCTTTGATTTTTTCTTCCATAGTATCCCTCATTCCATTATAAAAGAAAAGGGTGAAGATTATGACAAAATTATCATTTTATAGTAAAATAAATCTAGGTGATAACAATGAATCCACTTTTTACAAATGAAAAACACTATATTACACTTGACAATTACTTAAAACAAACATATCATCATAAAGTATTTAAAGTAGCACTCAATGGCAACTTCTCTTGTCCTAATCGAGATGGCACCATTAGTACTGAGGGATGTTTGTTTTGTTCAAAGGCAGGCAGTGGTGATTTCGCTGGTGACAAGACGCTACCTATTCGTGAACAATTTGATCAAATTCTAGAAAGAATGCAAAGCAAATGGCCAGAAGGTGATTATATTGCTTATTTCCAAGCCAACACCAATACATATGATACCTTAGAAAATCTCAAGGCTCGATATGATCAAATTGTAAAAGATGGTGTTGTGTACAATAATAAAATCAAGATTCTAAGCATCGCTACTAGACCTGATTGTTTAACTGAAGAAATTGTTGCTTATTTGGCTCTTCTCAATCAAACACTTGATGTGTGGGTAGAACTTGGTTTTCAAACTATGCATGAATCATCTGCTCATTTCATCAACAGGGGTTATGATAATACCATTTTTGAACAGGCCGTTAAACTGCTTCGGCAATATCATTTGAGTGTGATTGTTCATATCATTAATGGTCTTCCCTTCGAGACTCAAAAGCAAATGATTCAAACAGTTGATTATTTAAATCGATTCGATATCCAAGGGATTAAAATCCATATGCTACACATTATGAAGGAAACACCACTTGCATCCTATTATGTCGAGCATCCCTTCCATATCCTTACTTTAGAAGAATATGTAGATATTGTTGTTACGCAACTGCGTCATTTGAAACCTTCCATTGTCATCCACCGGATTACTGGAGACGCACCAAAAAAGCTTTTGATTGCGCCTGAGTGGACACTCAAAAAATTTGTTGTTATGAATGAAATAGATAAAAAAATGCGAAAAGAGCATCTCTTTCAAGGTGATTTATGTATAAAATAGTTGAATTTTCTCATTTACTTATTCAAGAACACTATTATCGTCTTCATAAAGAGGATGTCTTATTTGTTGATGCAACTTGTGGTATGGGGCAAGACACCTTATATATGGCTGAACTTCTCCATCATCAAGGACAAATTGTAGCCTATGATATTCAAGATATTGCCATTAACCAAACAAAGCAATTGCTTTTAGAAAAGGGATATACCAATATCACCTATAAATTACAATCTCATGAATATTTAAATGAAATTGCGGATTTGGTGATTTACAATTGTGGATATTTGCCTGGTCATGATAAACAACTGACCACAAAAGCATCTTCTACTTTGGCTAGCATTCAAAAAGCTATTGAAATGATGGCAGTCAATTCTGATTTACTAATTATTTTGGTCCTTTATCCAGGGCATCCTGAAGGCAAAATAGAAAGTGATATGTTAGATAATTTTTGCCAAAAACTATCTAGTTCATCTTATCTTGTTTGTAAATATCAAAACTACAATCGCCCTACTTCTCCTTATATTATTACGATTTCAAAAAATACATTCAAACGGCATATCCATAGGTAAAAAAAGCAAACAGATGTTTGCTTTTTTTAAATCTCTGATATTTTTTTACCAACTAGACTTTCAGGATTTACATAAATGCCATTTTTCTTCACTTGAAGATAAACATGATTTCCTGCTTCTTTATCTATATTGGTATGACCACTTGTTCCAATTTTATCTCCTTGGTTAATGGTTGTATCTACTGTCACAGTCACTTCACTTAGACCATAGTAATAACTAACCAATTGATTATTATGTTCAATCACAACATAATTACCATAAAGAGGACTTTCTTTGATTTCAATAACCTTTCCACTCAGTACACAAGTTACATCAAATGTTGTTTTTTCTTTATTGGCATAACCTACGCCATTACTTGTTCGATAACTATTTTCATATTGAATAAGCGATAATAACTGATCTTCTTTTGAAGCGTTTTTATCATAAAATTTACGAACAACGGTATAGCTCATACTTTCTTGAAAAGGCAGTTTGAAAACTTCTTCTGGCTTGGTAGTCACCGGATCATCATCACCAATCGGCGGGATAACCACAGGTGGATTTGGATCAATCGGTTTGTCAGTTTGATTCATCGTAACAGAGACAATTAATGCGATAGCAAGTAGTGCTAAAATACCAACAAAGAAGAAAAATTGAAATTTATTTTGGCCAATTTTCTTTATCAACTTTTTCACTGTATCACCTCAGGATTAGTATGACACAGTTTTTTTAAATTATACCCATTAATTGATTAAAGTGTAAACACACTCCATTATATTTTTCATAGCTAGTGCAAATAAACTCGCTAAAATAAATGTAAGTATGAATGTTGCCACTTTAATGGCTTCAATTTTTCCTTGTTTGAAACATTTTTCAAAATTAGATTTGGTTAGTACATATAAAATAATGAGAAATGATGCTGCAAAACTAATAAAATAAATAATAGCAAATGTTTTTTCCATATAAATCTCCTTATATTGTTCACTCGTTGATTGATTTTATGCAACTTTTTTTTGAATTTTTTTGGCAAAGGTTTCCCAAACAAGCGTAAATAGAAAGCCTAAAAGAACACAAAGAATATTCATCCATAAGTCAAATGAACTTTCAAAATGCGTTGGTATAGTTAATAATGTAGAAGATACCACGATTCCCAAAATCACATGATACATTCCTGTATAATGTTTTTCAAATAAAACATGAACCAGTTTAGATAAACTCAGTAATGTTACCATAAAGCCGATAGCAAGTGGCACCAATACTACTCCATCTAACGCAGCAATACCATCTGTCATAGGTTGATAAAGTCCTAAAAAAATGAGGGTTGCTGAAGAACTCATACCAGGAACAATAATACTCAGTCCCCAAGCAATGCCACAAAGAAGATAGGTAAATATATTGGTTGGGAGACTGATTTGATGTGTTTTGAGGAAAATAAGAAAACAAAGGAACAGAAAAAATGATCCTATAAAACCCATAATGGCCTTTTTATTTCTTCCTCTACTTCCCGCCTCTTGAAAAATGCTCGGAAACATACCTAACGTTAATCCCAAAAAAACCGATAATGTATACCCACTATTTTGAGCCAATAAAAAACTCACTATTTTAGCAAAACCAATAAAACCAACAACACCACCAATAGCAAATGGCACAAGCATATTGAAATACTGCCTTGCCTTTTTGAAGGGGTGTGCAAGCACTTCCATCAGTGGCTGATAAATACCAAAAATAACGGTGAGTACACCACCACTAATTCCTGGAAGAATTGCTGCAATTCCCACAAATATGCCACAAATGAGCATCTTCACCCCATAAAGCACTTCAAATTTGTTTTGTTTAGAAATTATTTCTCCCTCGTTTTCACTATTTGTACGTTCAAAATATCCGTACTTTGGGTTTTTCCTCCTGTTAAAACAACACGATCATTTTCATTTACATAACCATGCATTTTAGCACAAGCAATGGCATGATCAAACAATGTATTGGTATTATTTTGATACAATGCCATTACAGGATATACTCCCCAAGATAAAGACAATTGATGAAACGTTTTTAGGTTAGGAGTCGGTGCAACAATAGGTACTTGAGGACGATATTTTGATACGCGTCTTGCGGTATGACCTGATTTGGTAACTGCGATAATAGCCTTAGCATTTAGATCTTTAGCGGTTGTACATGCAGCATCACAAATGGCATTAGTTGTATCATCTGAATCATTGTCATATTTTAAACCATCGTAGCACTTCATGTCAAAAGCATCTTGTTCTGCTTGCATTGCAATCTTAGCCATCGTTTTAACAACACGTGCAGGATGATCCCCCATAGCCGTTTCGCCAGAAAGCATAATTCCACTAGTACCATCAAAAATGGCGTTGGCTACATCGGTAATTTCAGCTCTAGTAGGCGTATTACTATGAATCATTGATTCTAACATTTGTGTAGCTGTGATGACCATTTTACCTGATTGAAAACATTTGCGAATGAATTTTTTTTGCAAACCAGGTAATTTTTCATATTCCACTTCTACACCCATATCCCCACGGGCAACCATAATTCCATCTGAATAGGCAAGAATTTCATCAAAATTATTAACCCCTTCAATATTTTCAATTTTAGAAATAATTTTGATTTGATGTCCACCAATATAATCCAAATAGTTTCGAAGTGAAATCACATCTTCTTTTGAACGAACAAATGATGCCGCAATAAAATCTACATCTTGTTCTACACCAAAGCGCAAATCCATTTTATCTTGTTCGCTTAGATATTGAAAATTCAAATGAACATTAGGCACATTTACACCTTTATGGTTGGAAATGACACCTCCTACTTTTACCTTACAAATAATATTTTCCTCACTTGTTTCTAGTACTTCCAATTCTACTTTTCCATCGTCAATTAAAATCTTATTGCCTTTATTCAATTGACTAGGTAAATCTTTATATGTAATAGCAACCATAGTTTCATTGCCAATCATAGATTGTGTTGTAAGCGTAAACGTATTGCCTTTTTTTAAAGTTACTTTTTCATTTTCAAAATCACCTAAACGGATTTCTGGTCCTTTGGTATCTAGCATCACACCAGCAGGTACTCCCAAACGATCTCTTACACTTCTAAATATGGCAATTGTTTCTTTATGATATTCGTGTGTGCCATGTGAAAAATTAATTCTGGCCACATTCATACCATTTTGTAACATTTTTTCTAAAGTCTTTTCGTCTCTTGATGCAGGTCCTAAAGTACAAATTATTTTTGTTTTTTTCATTTTTAACAGTTCCTTTATTCCAGTTATTTACAATGAAAAAGGGCCATACTGCTGCCCTTACCTGACAGACTCCACCACTTCATTGTATTCATTTCAATATTATTTTATCACTATTTTCAAAATAAGTCTATTATATGACTACCTAGAATAGATGAAAACGTTCTATCTATTTTAGCCGTTTTATGAGTTTCTCATCATGTAAAAAAAGACGATTACAATTGGGCCACCCTCCATAAGGAAGGCCCCCAAAGCTTTGTACCTCAAATTAAAATATTGTTGTGTTTGAAGCGATATAGCCCGCCAGCTATGCCGTTTGGATGGCTTTTTGTTTCAAATGTTCGTGGAAGTATTCTTTCATTTCCTCGGAAGATTGCTCTCGGATAATTCCAACGCCGTTGTAGTAGATTCCCAAGCCTCGATAACACTTGCTGTTCCTGTATTCAGGTTTGAATACCATGATTTTCTGTGTAAACTCGGTTAGCTACGTTCTCCTCTTTGCCACATCAATAAAACGCTGTAAGCCCTCTGTCTGCACTTTGATGTTTTTAAGATAACTTTCACGGTGGGCAGCTTATGCTGCAATTTCATTTCAAGAAGATTATGTATTCAGTTGTAACTTCCCGAAAAGGGTATTTTATTATATATTGAAGAACAAGTGCTTGTCAATGCTCTTTCAAAGGTTTTTGAATATTTTTCGGAGAAAAGTTTGAATATGGCCTTATAGAGAAAGAGCCAGTGAAATGTGTATTTCTCCACACTTCACTGGCGCTGCGTCTTGATTACTGCTGATAGCATATTTAAGTTCGACTCATACGATACACTTCAACTTCAAATGATTCATTTCCAGGCATTACTCCTTTAACAATCTTTTGAATATGGAATCCTAACGATTCATATAATTTTCTCGCAGGCTCATTTCCGTATAAAACTTCGATGTATCTTATATTAGGTTCGGTATCTAAAGCTTTTTTGACAAGCCTTTTTCCAATCCCATTACGCATCATTTTGGGAGAAACGTAAAGCCATGCAAGTTCATCATCAGTGTAAGCGCTAAATGCTACTACGATGCCATCTATAATTGCTACATCTATATGCGGGTAATCGAAAAAATTTTCTCTTTCAGCCGCAATAGAAAAAGGAAGAAAAGCATCATCAAGAGAAGCCATCGACAACTCTATCTTACGAGAAGCATCATGTACCTCACTAATATATTTGTAATCTGATGATATATACGGTCTGATTTTAATATCTATCATAAATGTTACTCCTAACCCTAAAATTCAGATTTTCCAGTGCTATAACTGGAATTTTTTGCTCTTTTGAATCAATCCACATTTTTAATTCTTATCATAAAACATATTCCATTTGACAATCGTACGGTTCTGCTTCTACATGCTTCTGATTATACTCACTTGCCTCCACACAACCTATTGAGCGATAAAACGCCTGACTTTCAATGGCAGAATGAGCAGAAATATATAGTTTTTTTGCTCCCTGTTTTTTTGCCCAATCTGCAGCAGCAAAAAACAGAGTTTTTCCAATTCCTTCTCTGCGCATATCTTCCGACACATGAAGAGCAGACAAGTCACAATAGTGGTGCTCACCCCCAAAAAAGCCGTTTTCTACCGATACAAATCCCTTCAGTTTACTGTCTAAAAAGGCACCATAAATGACCCCGCCTGTGCGTACCGTATTACATAAACAATCAATCAAAATTTGATAGTCATCTTCCGTCCAATCATCAATAAAAGGATCGGAGCGGACAACCCAAATGCCGTTTTCACGGCGCAGGCATTGATCCACCACTTGATGACGTATAAAACTGCGAAAAAGTCCACGATTAATTTCCTGTTCCTGTAAAACTCTATATTCCATCATCATTATGCACTTTGTTTTCCTTTCTAAAGTCCGATTTACCAATTCTACAGACTGGAAGTTGCCGTTATCTAGACTTTTTTGACAAAATAATTTCCAGTGGCTCGTTGGATAGCCATAGCGCATCACAATCAACGTATCCGTTTTTTCAATAAAAGATTTGTGCTTGTTCGTCCAATCGCGTTGAAGTCATTGTAATTTTATATCGTTTATTTCGCATTTCCTTTTCCCCTATAGTTCTTGAGTAAATACAGCATATTCATAAACGATATCCTATCTCAAAACAAATTGTACCGCAACCATCCAATAAACTGATTCTTAATCCTAATTAAAACTTTTTTTGGTCTTTATACATTTCTACAATTTTGATGTTTCAATATGTGTATTATATTTTTTCAATATATCAAAATCTCGCTCATCCGCATACTGAATCATATGTATACTCCTCCATAAATCCCAATTTATAGTTTAGACATAAAATGATTATACCATAGATTGTGAAAAATTCTACTGCGTAATTAGGAAAAAGAAGCGTCATGAGTATCCCCATACCGCTCCCAAAGTTCGATTATGCGCAAATAATATCGGTATAAACGATTTCTCTTGTTCTTGACCATATGCTATTCATTGCGTCACCCCAGTCATTTGGTCAGCGCTTTTGAGTTCTTCTGTTATGGCTTCTTTTCCGATAAGCTGTTTGACCAACCAAAAGAACAATTCCTCTGCCTGTTCGTTTATATCAGCAAGATAGCTGTTTAATTTACAATTTATCAGCAGATTAACATAGAGCAACCACTTATGCTCCTTGATATACCGCAAGTGACGCTCTCCCCATAACTCGATAGGCTTTTCTTTTTCGATGGGTAAAGTAAGGTCAGGAATAAAATACCCGTTTTCTTCAAAAATTGATTTTTCCATTGCTGTAATCCCCCATTATGATTTGAATTTTCCCTACAATTCAATCACTCTAGCTGATTACAAAGTCGAAGGAAGAATCTACTTCCTTATGTAGCCGCTCTCTCGATAGCGTCGTTTTTAATCTTATAGTTTTGATGCTTGAATTTCTTTTAAATTCAATGCAAGCTCTCTTTCCATTTCTGAAAAATCCATTGCGCCTTTTCGATTGGTCTCTTTTTGGATATCTCTTAAGTGTTGAAGTGCTTGTTTTGCCTCTTCTAATGTTTTTCCATCGACTGTTTCTTGCGCAATCACAGTGGCAGTATCTTGACTAAATTCAAGCAGTCCACCTGAAACAAGATGATAGATTTCTTCATTGCCACTTACATGTTTCACATATCCTAGTCGAATCGAAACAACAATCGGGACATGGTTTTTCAAAATAGCCAGTTGTCCATTATCACCATCTACAACAATATAATCTACTGTTCCTTGATAACTAGTTCCTTTGGGTGTTACAATTGAAAGATTCATAATCTTATTTCAAACTTTCTGCTTTTTGAATTACATCATCAATGGTTCCCGCAAATCGGAAAGCTTCTTCTGGTAAGTTATCGTGTTTACCTTCTAAAATTTCCTTAAAGCCACGGATGGTTTCCTTAATTGGTACATATACACCAGGTTGGCCAGTAAATTGTTCAGCTGAATAGGTATTTTGACTTAAGAAAAGACGAATTCTTCTGGCTCTTGCAACAAGCGCTTTATCTTCATCTCCTAATTCATCCATACCTAAAATAGCAATGATATCTAATAGTTCATTATAGCGTTGAATGGTTTTTTGTACGCCACGTGCTACTTCATAGTGTTCTTTTCCAACTACTTCTGGAGCGAGTGCTCTTGATGTAGAGGCAAGTGGATCAACTGCTGGATAAATTCCTTCTTCAGAAATTTTACGACTTAAGTTCGTGGTTGCATCTAGATGAATAAATGTGGTCGCTGGTGCAGGGTCTGTATAGTCATCAGCTGGTACATATACTGCTTGAATTGAAGTAATTGAACCTTCTTTTGTAGAAGTGATTCGTTCTTGTAGTAGTCCCATTTCTGTAGATAAAGTAGGTTGGTATCCTACTGCGGATGGGGTTCTTCCAAGCATAGCGCTTACTTCTGATCCTGCTTGAGTAAAGCGGAAAATATTGTCAATAAATAACAATACATCTTGATGTTCTTGGTCACGGAAATATTCTGCCATCGTAAGACCCGTTAGAGCTACACGCATTCTTGCTCCAGGTGGTTCATTCATTTGACCAAAGACCATTGCGGTTTTATTGATAACACCAGTATCACTCATTTCGTGGTATAAATCATTTCCTTCACGGGTTCTTTCACCAACACCTGCGAATACACTAATTCCACCATGCTCTTGAGCTATATTGTGAATCAATTCTTGAATCAAAACGGTTTTCCCAACTCCAGCACCACCAAATAAACCAATTTTTCCACCTTTGATATAAGGAGCAAGTAAATCGATAACTTTAATACCTGTTTCTAAAATTTCTACTTTTCCTGAAAGATCAGCAAGTGCTGGTGCATCTCGGTGAATAGGCATCTTTTGCATAGTCACTGGCATTTTTTCTTTACCATCAATGGTTTCGCCGAGCACATTAAAGATTCGACCTAATGTTTCATAACCAACAGGAACTTGAATAGGGGCTCCTGTATCTGTTACTTCCATCCCACGAACAATCCCTTCTGTTGCATCCATAGCAATACAACGAACCGTTCTATCCCCAATATGCATGGCCACTTCTAGTGTCAATTGAATGGACACTCCATTATTTTTTTCTTCAGGAATTGACAATTTTAATGCGTTATGAATCATTGGTAAATTGCCTTGTGAAAACTTCACATCAACAACTGGACCAATTACTTGAACTACATTTCCTATGTTCATAAATCCTCCTAACTTTCATTTACAACACTTGCACCACCAACAATATCAGTTAACTCTAAAGTAATCGCCGCTTGACGAGCTCGATTATAGAGTAGCTCAAGACTCGAAATAACTTCTGTCGCATTGTCTGTAGCGTTTTTCATTGAATTCATTCTTGAAGCATGTTCACTTGCTTTTGAATCCAATACATAGCTGTAAATTGTATTTTCAATATATATAGGTAAGGCTGTATCTAAAATAGCTTTGACCTCACCATCAAACTCATATGTACTCGCCATATCTTCTTCTGAAGCAATCGGTTCAATGGGGAGAAGTACACTCGTTTGGACTTCTTGTACCAATGTATTTACATAGTGGTTAAATATCACAACTACTTTATCAAAGGTTTCTAACAAATAATGCTTTACAATGGTTTTGATGACTTCAGCAATCGATATAAATTCAATATCATCTCTGACATTCACTAACTTGTCTTCAAGCATTTTGTACTTCATTTTTTTGGTATAGGCATACGCTTTTAATCCTAGTGGATAAACAACATATCCACATTCTCCATTTAAAGATTGGATTTGGTGAGTCAATTCTTTACATACATTGGAATTGAATGCTCCTGCTAAACCTCTATCACTGGATACAACAACATAGCAAATTTGTTTCACATCTCGTTTATTCATTAAAGGATGTTGAATGTTTGTATCTCTTGATGCCAAATGAACTACTATATCTTTTGTTTTGGCGATGAAAGGCCGATATTCTTTAATGGCTTTTTCCGCACTTTTTAGTTTCGATGCACTCACCATATTCATTGCTTTGGTAATTTGTGCAGTTTTTTTAGTCGCAACGATTCTTGTCTTGACTTTTCTTGATTGTCCAGCCATTGTACTCTCCTTTCATTTTATCTTGTTTCTTTAAACGATGCAATCACTTGATCGATTTTATCTGTTTGTGGTAAATTACCTGTTTCTTTGATTTCCGCAAGGAGTGCCTTGCCTACTTCATTTTGCTCTAAATAGCGATAAAAGGCTTTTTCAAAATTCAAAATATCGGTTAACTCCACATCATCTAATGCACCAGTAGTGAGTGCATATATAATGAGAGCTAATTTTTCACTGGATACCGATTCATGTAAATCTTGTTTTAAAATCTCAACTGTTCGTTTGCCTCGCTCCAATTTAGATTTTGTTGCTTCATCTAAATCAGAACCAAATTGGGTAAAGGCTTCTAATTCCCTAAATGATGCAAGGTCTAATCTAAGTGTACCCGATACTTTTTTCACTGCTTTAATTTGAGCACTACCTCCAACCCGTGATACAGAAAGACCAGCACTTACTGCAGGTCGAATACCTGAATAAAACAATTCAGTTTGCAAGAAAATTTGTCCATCAGTAATACTGATTACATTGGTTGGAATATAAGCAGAAATATCGCCTGCTTGTGTTTCAATAATTGGAAGTGCTGTAATCGATCCGCCACCTAAGGCATCACTGAGTTTGGCGGCACGCTCTAATAAACGAGAATGAAGATAGAAAACGTCTCCTGGGAAAGCCTCACGTCCTGGTGGTCTTTTTAGCAATAAGGATAGTTCACGATAAGCTACTGCATGTTTACTTAAATCATCATAAATAATCAAAACATCTTTTCCTTTAAACATGAATTCTTCTGCAATAGTTACTCCCGTATAGGGTGCCAAATACAAAAGAGGTGCTGGAAGTGATGCGGAAGCAGATACAACAATAGAGTATTGCATAGCATTATGTGCTTTTAATGTTTCTATGACATTAGACACAGTCGATTCTTTTTGGCCAATTGCGACATAGATACAAATCACATCTTGATCTTTTTGATTCAAAATGGTATCAATGGCAATTGATGTTTTACCAGTTTGTCTATCACCAATAATCAATTCTCTTTGACCACGACCAATTGGTACTAATGCGTCGATCATTTTGATTCCTGTTTTTAAGGGTTGCTTGACACTTTGACGATCCATTACACCTGTTGCCTTTTTTTCAACAGGACGATAGTGTGTGGTTTGAATAGGGCCCTCTTCATCAATCGGTTGTCCCAAAGCATTGACTACACGTCCAATTAAAGCTTCCCCAACAGGAACTTCTAAAATACGATGAGTAGAGCGTACTGTGTCTCCTTCTTTTACTTTACTAGAAGAACCAAATAAAATGGCTCCTACATAGTCTTTTTCAAGATTTAATGCCATTCCGTATAAGTCGTTAGGAAATGCCAAAAGTTCACCTGCCATAGCATCATCTAATCCATGTACTAAAGCAATGCCATCATATACTTTTATAACAGTTCCTACACTAGTAGTATCTACTGTTACTTCATACCTTTTAATTTGCTCTTTAATCAGTGCACTGATTTCTTCTATTTTTAAAGGTTTCATCTTTACCAACCTTTCTTTAATTGATTTTTTAGATCTAACATTTCAGTTTGAATGGTTGCATCAACAATCTTGCCATCAACGACAATTTTGATTCCGCCTATAATGCTCTCATCGATTACTGTCGATAAAATCACTTTTTTTTCAAACTGCTGTTCTAATTTTTGAATAATTTTTTGTTGTTCTTGTTCTTCAAGTGGATATCTCACATAGGCTGTAGCATGACAAACTTTATTTTGCGTATCTTTTAGATGTTGGTATGCTTCCACAATATCTCCTAATTCATTGAGTCGTTGATTATCTACCAGTACTTTTAAAAAGTTTAAAAAAGTAGGGGTTACATAAGACTGAAAGGCTTGTGCAATAATTTCTTTTCGACTTTGAACGGAGACACTTGGGTGATTTAGCGTTTGATTGTTCTTTTGATCATCGATCAAAAGTTGCTTTGAAACTTGTAAATCATAAGCGTATTCATCGATTTGTTGACTTTCTTTTGCGAGTTCGAATAAAGCTTGTGCATATTGTAAACTAACTGATGTAATCATAATTCACCTATCGAGGTTCTTTCAACTGTTCTAGTGTTTGATTGACAATATCTTGATTTGCTTTTTTATCAATTTGTCTACCAACCATTTTTTCTGCCATTTCATATGCAACTTCTATGACTTCATTTTTGATACCTTCTTGCATTTCTTGGTGTTCTTTTTCAATCATCATTCTAGCCTGTTCAGTATCTTTCTTGATTTGTTCATGTGCCTCTTGAAGAATTTCATCAGCTTCTAATTGTGATGTCTTCTTAGCTTCCTCAATCATTTTAGAAGCAGTTTTCTTTGATTCTGACTTGAGTGTTTCTGCTTCCATACGGGCAGTTTCTGCCTCTGCTAAAGCTTTGTCTCTGATTTGAAAACTTTCTTCTACTTCTTTTTTTCTAGATTCAATCATATTAGTAATGACATTCCAAAACTTAAATCGAATCAATAAAAACAAAATCAGCGTAGCTAAAAGTTGTAGACCAAATGTAATGGCCATATGTGAAATTGCCTCTTGTGGTTGAAGATCATTATTCAAAAATTCAATTGCATTATTTAGTAATCCTTGAATTTCTTCGCCCATAGTTTTTCCTCATTAGAATACGAAAATCAATAGAATAGCAACAATAAGACCATAAATGTTGGCAGTTTCCGCAACAGCTTGTCCCATAATCATCGTAGAACGAATTGCTCCTACTGCTTCTGGTTGACGGCTAACCGCTTGTGCACCAAGACCTGCTGATAAACCTTGTCCAATACCTGAACCTAACCCAGTCATTACGGCAATTCCTGCACCAATTCCTGCGCCTAAATTTTTTAATCCTTCACCAACTGACATCTCTGCCAAAAACTGAAATAAACTTGTGAATAAATTCATATTTTTCCTCCTCTATTATATTTTTGAATTTTTATTCTTCTTCAGGGATTTTTGTTGAAATAAATACTACGGTCAGTAGCATAAATACATATACTTGGATGAGTCCCAAAAATACATCAAAAATAGCGTGCAATATTGATGTAATAAATGGTGTAATGATATATCCAATTGGAACTACTGATATCCACAATTGTCCTAATACATAGTAAATCAGTGTCATAACCACGGTTCCACTAAAAATGTTACCAAACAAACGTAATCCCATTGAAATAGGGGTTACCAATTCACTAAAGATATTGATGGGTAACATAATTGGGAATTTGGGAAATGGATCCAAATATCCTTTTAAATAATTTTTTATACCACTATGTTTGATTGCCATAAAATGAATGACAAATCCCGCTACGATACCTAGTGCTAGTGTCACACACACATTCGCAGTGGGTGGAGTCAACCCAATTAAGCCACTCAAATTAGATACAAATAAAAAGATGCATTCAAATAATACAAATGGTGCAACTTCCTTCCAACGACTACCTAGCGTTTCTTTGCACATATTATTAGTCCAATTGACTAACATTTCCGCAAGCATTAAAATACCTTTGGTCGGTTTGCTTGGGTCATGTCTTTTCAACTTGATGCCAACAATCACAATAAAAGTAATAATAATTACTGTTACTGCGAGAATGGCAAAGTTCGGTGCTTTATATATTTCGAGAATTTTATCTATCAATGCTTCCACCAACTTTCTGTTTCTTTCTTCCAAAAGAGATAACAATCACAATTTTAATGGTCAAGATGCCAAATAAGCAAAAGAATATATTGAATCCTTTCCATAACTGACACACAAGTAATACAACAAAATATATCAATAGATTTAACATATTGTGTAAGACAAATACTTTTTTTGGCTTTTGATATTCTTGATTGGTTACTTTAATGACAATATATACCAACTTCACATAGCAAAATGCACTAGCCAAATAGCCTATAAGGGTACTGATTCCAAACGACCATTTCCACCAAGGGATAAAAAAGGAGGGGATGATAGCTACAATAGCCACCCCTAGTGCTAACCAAAAGGAACGTTTTAAAACTATTTGATCCTCATTCGATAGGAGTTGTTTCATCTTGCGTTTCCTGCTCTTTTGATAACTGCGTTTGATGTGGTTTTTGTTCTAATTTCTTGCTTTCTCTAATAATCGAAAAAAAGAAATCAATAATACCAATAATGGTAAATGTTAGAATTGAAATCAGCATATAAGGCAAAGATTTATCTTTGGCATATTTTTCAAATAAATAACCTGCTAGTACTCCTAGTAGCAAAAAGGTTAAGAGTTTCCAAACATTCCCCATTACAATATTATATACTTTTAAATCTTTTACCCATTTGTCTTTATTTTTTTTCATTTTTCTCCATTTGCATTACTTTGCATACGCGCCGTGAATGACGTCCTTCAGTAAATTTTGTTTGTAAAAAGGTATCCACGATAGCTACTGCGGTTTCATATGGTGTATCCTTTGCCCCTAAACAAAGTACATTCGCATCATTGTGTTCTCTTGTCAATTTTGCGTTTTCTACACTAGATACTAATGCTGCCCGAATGCCTTTGATTTTGTTTGCGGCCATACTCATTCCAATTCCCGTATAGCAAATCAAAATACCGATTTCAGCTTGCTCGCGATTAATGGTTTGACATACCAATAGTGCATAGTCTGGATAATCTACTGATTCCTCATTGAATGTCCCCATATCATGAACTTCATTGCCTAAATGTTGTAAATATTGAACAAGTTGATTTTTGAGTTCATATCCTGCGTGGTCTGACCCAACTGCAATTCGCATATTGTCACACTCCTATTCATTCTTGTTTATTATAACATAGTTTCAATTTTTTAACAAGTTGAATATTCATTTTTTTCCAAAAAAAGAGGGTCAAAATGATTGCCCCCTTTTTTATTTCATTTATACACTCATATCATATTTCAAAATTGTCGCGTATTCCAATTCAGTTCCGATAATTTTTTGACCATTGATTAAAAAATCAGCATGCTCTAATGGATAAAACCCTAAATTCTCAAACAATTCTATAACCTCTTTATTTTTACCAATAGAAATAAATGATTGTATTCCATCTTGTTTTGCTGCATCAACTAATGCTTGAAACATTTGATAGACATAGTCTGAGTCAATTTGCTTTTGGAAAATAAAATACCGAATCAATCCATACTCTGAATAGATTTCATATGTAATATATCCTACAACATCATCTGTAAGAATGACCACACCGTTTTCAATCAATTCTTCATCTATCTCTACCACAGAATCAATTTGTTGCAAAAAATCTTTTGCTTTTTTTTGAAGTGCATCATTCGTTCTAATGCTTTCTATCTTATATGCTTGACTTTCATTATTTATATCCATGTCTATCACCCACTCATCATATGCCATAAATACGATAATTATGCTTATTTTTGGGTGAATAAATCGTAGAAATAACTTCTATATTCTACTTCATGATCATCTTCAAACGAGATATTGAAAAATTCTGGATAAAGTAGTGTCCAAAAATTTTTCCCTTTTCCTTCGCCAATTGTAATCAAAAGAGTGGGGTACCTACCCGCTTGAATCATTTTACCTTGATAGGATTTCGCCTCATAATCAGACAGAGTATATTGTACTGTGATGTGGGAACCTTTAAAATGCTGATTAAGTTCGGCCTCAAAACTTGTTAAATCAATATCTTGTACTTCTTGATGAGTGAGATAGAGTTGAACATATTCTTTAACTTCTAATTTTATTTGTTGATCTATTGTATCATTACTAGACGCAAGAATACGTAGCCTAATCTCTTGTTGTTCTTGCTCACATCCAAATAATAAAACTAAATAAAATATAGAAAAAATAAGCACACTGAATTTTTGGATTGTTTGTTTCATTAATATCACCAAAATTAATATGTACCATTTTTTCCATTTTATACCATATTATTGAATATGAATTTCACCTTGACGCAAAATCACAATCGGTGACTGTGTTGCATCAATGACAGTAGAGGAAACTTGCGATGCTTGTACGTTATGAGCATACAAATAATCAATTTGATTGCCAAATGCTTGTTCAATAGACCTGGGATCATTGAGCGGTGGCTCACCACTAATATTGATACTTGTTGTAGCTAAAGGCCCTACTTGTTTTAAAAGTTGTAGTGTAACAGGTTCATTAGGAATCCGAAATCCAATCGTATCTAGACCTCGTGTGAGTTGATTAGAAACTTCTTTTGATTTACGAAATACAATCGTAAGTGGTCCTGGCCAATATTGCTCCATCAAGGCGAATACGTCTGGAGAAGGTGTTTCAATATACGGCAAAATATCTTCTTTGCTAGCCGCTAAGATGGCTAGAGGTTTTTGAAAATCGCGTTGCTTGAGACGATAAATCTTTTCAATAGCCTCTGTATCTGTAATCATTGCCCCTACTCCATAAACCGTATCCGTAGGAAAAGCAATGATTTTACGTTGTAATGTATCTTTTGTAATTGGTTCAATCGTACTAATTTTCATATTTTATGGTTCACTATAATCGTAAAACGATCCTTTCCATTTAAATCTTGAATAACTTCTACTTGACCATTTGGAAAATATTGATTCGCAAGTTTTATCATTTCTTTTTTCTTAGTATGACTGTGCTCAAATAAAATGATATTATTTTCTTTGAGGATATGGTGTGCTTGGGATAAAATAATCTCATAAAAATGCATTCCATCCACTCCCCCAAATAAAGCAACATTTGGCTCATTCTTTTTCACCATATCTTCTACGTATTCATCATCTGGTATATAAGGAGGATTTGACACTAAAATATCAAAACGCAGATGGTTTCTCATCAAAGGTTCAATCATATCTCCTTCTAAAAAGGTCACACTAGCCTCATTGCAAAGCGCATTTTCTTTGGCCACTTCTAAAGCATCATGAGAAATATCGGTTGCAACTACCGAAAAATGCGGTTCTTCTTTGGCAAGAGCAATCGCTATCGCTCCAGATCCCGTACCAATATCTACTACATCTACTAAAGTATCTTGAAATATCTGGTCATACATTTGAAGTACATAGCTGACTAATTCTTCTGTCTCAGGACGAGGAATGAGGACTTGAGGATTGACTTTTATTTTGTAACCATAGAAATAACTATACCCTATAATATGTTGGACTGGTATTCTTTTTTCAAGATACTTTGGAATAGCCTCCTCAAGTACCAACATCAAGTTTTCTGGTATTTCAGAATGTAAATTCGCGAAAAAGGTAGCCCCGTCCATGCCAGATAACTCGAGCACCAATAATTTCACTGCTTCCTTTTCTAACCCGATTTGCTCTGCTTCCTTGGTCTTTAATTTTAAGTATTTTTGGAATGTCATTATTTCTCCTTCTGATATAGATACGTTTCATCGCTTGAAGTGAGATCAAGATTCTATACCAATCGTATTCATCACTACTACATATTATATCATTAGTTGGAAAAATCGACAACCAAGTTAAATAATTAATTTTATCATTTGCAATAAAGTGCGTATGATTCATACAGCTTTTGCCAAGAAGTGGGATTCTTTGCGCTTTATTGTAAATGCTACCTATGTGTTGTAAATCGACATCGTGATATCCAATAGGAACAACCCCTACTTCTTCTTTTGAAGCAATCTGCATATAACCTATTTTCTGATTCTTACTAGGATAAAACAGATTACATGGTCTTACCTTCAGTTGAACTACTGGTTTCAAATCTAGATAGGGTTGATGATATCCATAAAGTGCCATACCAACCCGGACATAATTTCCAAGTATATGTTTATGAAGCGATTTCGTCGCATTTGCGTGAATAACATCAAATTTTCTAAATTCTAGGTATTTTTCAAAGAGATTCACTTGTTTTTGGTAATAATTCGACTCTTCAATGTCAGAAGAAAAGTGCGTATAAATTCCCTCTATCGTAATGAGAGGATTGGTTTCTAAGGTATCCATAACCCATTTAAATTCTTCCATATTTCTTAGACCTAATCTGTTCATTCCTGAATCAATCCGAATATGAACAGTTGTAGGAATCGTTATATCTTTGATGAAGAAGGCATCAAGTGGATGATTTATGGATATTCTGATATTTGGATTGTCAATTGCTATAACTTGTTGTTTGGTCAGACTTTCCATAATCAATACAGCATCATCTTTGAGATAGTTTTTGTTTTCCATATACTCTTCTTTTTTTTCAAAAGCAAAAAAATGAACTTGATTGTTTTGTAATAATGGAATCATAAAGGATGTCTTCATAGCATAAGCATCACTTTTTAATACAGCTATGATGTTCCTTTTTGTTTTTTTACGAATTTCTCGAATATTGTCTTCAATTTTATCGACATAAATAAAAAGTGGCATTTCAATCACCACTTTTTTATATTCATTATATTGCTATTTTATTCATCTTGATCTACACTTAATTGCTTTTTTTGTTCATATGCAATTAAGGCATCAATTACGCCATCTAGTTTTCCTTCCATTACCCGATCAAGTTGTTGGATTGTATAACCGATTCGGTGGTCAGTAAGACGATTTTGAGGATAATTATATGTTCTAATTTTTTCACTACGATCGCCATGTCCAATCTTTGCTTTTCTTTCTTCACCTTCTGCCGCTTCTTTTTCTTGAAGCATATGATCATATAGTCTAGCACGTAGTACTTTTAATGCACTAGCTTTATTTTCATGTTGGCTTTTTCCATCTTGACAAGATACAACAATTCCTGTAGGAATATGCGTAACTCGAATAGCAGATTTCGTTGTATTGACACATTGTCCACCAGGTCCTGATGCACAAAATGTATCGATACGAACATCATTCATATCCAATTCCACTTCTAACTCCTCTGCTTCTGGCATAACAAGTACTGTGGCTGTGGAAGTATGGATACGACCTGCCGATTCTGTGCTAGGTACACGTTGTACTCGGTGACTTCCTGATTCATATTTAAGAAAGGAGTACACCGCATCTCCACTAATCATAAAACTAATTTGTGAAAAGCCTCCAGCCTCACAAGAAAGAGAATCCATCACTTCTACTTTCCAACCTTTGCTTTCTGCAAACTTGATATACATTCGGTATAAGTCTCCAGCAAAAATATTACCTTCATCTCCACCAGCAGCCCCTCTAATTTCAACAATAACATTTTTTTCGTCGTTGGGATCTTTAGGTAGCAATAATATTTTGATTTCTTCTTCTAATTGTGGTAAACGATTATTGGCTTCATCTAATTCTATTTGTGCCATTTCTCTAATTTCAGAATCTGAATCATTGACCATTTCTTTTAAATCTACAATATCTTGATTGAGTTTTTGTAGTTCTTGATATTTGACAACAATCTTTTCTAATGAACGTTGTTCTTTCGCTAAAGCAGTCATTTTTTTGATATCAGATACTATATTGGGATCAGTCAATTGCTCGCCAATTTGTTGATATCTTTGACGAATGACCTCTAAACGATCTATCATATCTTTCTCTCCTTGTCCTTTTCTTTTGATTGATAGATGAACGATTTTATTCGTTCAATGACTTGGTTTTCAAAGAACGACTTTTTTTCTTCATCACAAGTGGCTTTCTCTCTCGTTGCTCACTATATTTTGAGAAATCACCATAAAAATGATAATCTATATTATCTAATGGTCCTTGACGGTTCTTCGCAATAGACAATACGATTTCCTTATATCCTGCTTCTTGTTCCGCTTTCTTAGCCGCCTCTTCATCTTCACTTTCTTCAACGTCTTTCCTTCTAAACAAGAATAAAACCATATCGGCATCTTGCTCAATACTTCCTGATTCACGTAAATCCGCAAGTACGGGGCGTTTATCTTCACGAGTTTCAATACCTCTAGATAACTGAGATAAAGCTAAAATAGGGATTTCCAAATCTCTCGCTAATGTTTTCAATTGTCTTGAAATTTTTGATACTTCTTCTTGCCTATTGCCTCGAGAGTTATCAAAGGTAACCAATTGCAAGTAGTCAATAATCAAGAAATCCAGTTCACCTGCTTGCTTCAATTGTCGACATTTGGCCCGAATATCAGAAATATTGGTAGAACTATTTTCATCAAAGTGCAAATGATATTTACTCAAATTTTCTCTTGCCACTCCTAAAAGCAATAGATCATCACTACTCAACTGACCACTTCTAATTCGACCCAATTCAATGTTCGCCTCATAACTATATATTCTCATCATCAGTTGTTCTATGCTCATTTCAAGAGAAAACAAGGCAACATGCGCATCTTTGTTTTCTCTTGCTACATTAAGAGCCAAGTTAATGGCAAATGCCGATTTACCTACAGAAGGACGTGCCGCAAGTATCATTAAATCCCCTTTTTGAAGCCCTAATGTAGCTTTATTCAAATAAGGATATCCTGTATTTAAACCTGTTAATTCAGAAGTATTACCTACATAACTTTCAATTTGAGTATATACTCGTTTGGCTGCCTCAGCAATTGTCACGAAGGAAGACGTTCTTCTTTTTTTGATTACATCTAAAATGGTATCTTCCGCCCTGTCTAATACTGTATTGAAATCATACTTGGAAGTCAGAATGTCATTAGACAACTCTTGCATACTCGCTAATATTTTTCGTTCAATTGCCTTTTCTTCTACAACATCGATATAAAGACCAACAGATGCGGTAGAAGGAATCACATCTATCAATTCGATTAAATAACTTTTGTATTCTTCTAGATTGGAAACCTTATCGTGAGTCAATTGTTCAATAACGCTTACTGTCTCAATTTTAGTGTTTTGGTGAAACAATGTTGTCATTGCTTTAAAAATAGTTACGTGTTTAGGATCATAAAAATCTTCTGGTTTTAACTTTCCAACAAGATTATTCATTACTGCATTTTCGATTAAAATACTTCCTAAAACATACATTTCTGCATCATTATTATAAGGGACTGATCGATTATGTTCTTGCATAAGGGCTCCTTATTTTTCTTCAACAATAAATAATTTGATTTTAGCAACAATATCTTTATGCAATTGTAGTGGAATTTCATAGGTACCAAGTGATGCAATCGGATTATCTAAGACTATTTTTCGCTTATCAATTTTATCACCTAGCTTATTTTGAATTGCATCAGCAATTTGTTTCGTGCTGACAGAA
This sequence comes from Prevotella sp., assembly GCA_023665755.1. Lineage (GTDB taxonomy): Bacteria > Bacillota_I > Bacilli_A > ML615J-28 > CAG-313 > CAG-313. The sequence goes on along the minus strand of JAMPDF010000002.1, from coordinate 316,799 downwards.
CCAAATAATTTTCCTTCTTTTCCAACCTTAACAGGAATTTTTACTTCAGTTTTTTCAATTTTTTCTTTCAGTTCTTTCATAGATTGGACAAGCGCTGCTTCTTGAAGCGCAATTTGATTTTTTTCTTCTTCTAAGCGTTTGATATTTTCTGGTGAGGCAATAATAGCCGAACCACCTCTCACTAAATTATTTCCAAATCCTGCGGCAACTTCAATAATATCGTTTTTCTTACCTTTTCCTTTTAAATCTTTTAACAAAATGATTTTCATTTTTTCCTCCTCTAACTCTGAAAGATAGATATCTATTTTTTCTTTTAGAATGGCTATTGTTTCTTGAACTGTTTCATTTTTTCTTTGTGCGGCAGCATTATTCAAATGTCCACCACCACCCATTTTTTCCATAATGACTTGACAGTTGGCCTTTCCTAAACTTCTTGCGCTAAGTCCTACTTTATATTCTTGATTTTCGTAAATTCTACCTACTGTAATGGCTAGTTCTACACCTGATAGGGTCAATAATTCATCTGATACTTTAGCAAGACTTGCTCTTTCTAAAATAACATCATCTTCCGCATAGGCTATTCCTACTCTATCTCGGTATTTTTCCATTGTCCGAATAATCTCTTGTCTAGTTAATTTTTCAGTTACATCTTCTTTTAAATAGTTTTTAACAATGCTCATATCTGCTCCATACTTTTTTAAGGTGGAAGCTGTTTCAAATGTGCCTGAAGAGGTTCTATATACAAAGTTATTGGTATCAACAACAATGCCGAGTAGCATCCATGTTGCTTCTAGTTCAGAGAATTCGATTTCTTCTTCTGAAAAAGAAAGCAATTCAAAAATCAATTCTACACTAGAAGATGCAGCTGCTTGTGAATAATAAAATTTAGGATTTTTAATCGCACCTTCGCCTTTTCGATGATGATCAATTACCGCAATTTTATCAAAACGATTGAACATTTTCGGATCAATAGCCTGATAAATAGTTTGGAAATCGACAACAACCAATAGGCTATCTTTATTGGACTTGTGAATAATTTCCTTAGGTGTAATAAAAGCTTCTAGATAAGAAACATATTCTGTTTTGATGGTATTGAGAACTTTATCTACTGTAGCGTCAACACTATCTGGATCACAAATAATATAAGCCGTTTTTCCTAAACTTTTCGCCCAGCGATAAATTGCAATCGTTGCTGCAAAGCCATCCGCATCTATATTTTTATGCCCTACAATAAAGATACTGGATGAATTTTTCATCAAATTTGTCAACTCTTCACATTTTACGCGAATTTCTACTTTTGAATCTTTCATAATTGGATCTGTCTTAGCACCAAAATACAATGTTTCCGAATTTTTTTTGACTACAGCTTGGTCACCACCACGGCTTAAGGCAAGTTCAAGTTGACGCTGCGCTTCTTCTGAAAGGTCATTGATATTGATATCACTACAAGCAATTCCCATACTTAAAGTAATTCGAATCGTTCTTGTATTATTAAATGTCGTTTTAATTTCATCTAAAATGGTAAAATTCGATTGGATGAGCTTTTCTAAATGCTCTTGGTCAGTAATAATCATATATTTCGTTGAGGTAAGTGCTCTAACAAACACGCCATTTTCTTTAGCCCACTTGGCAATCGCGCCAATAATTTTTCCTTCATATTCAGCTCTGGATTGAACATCAAATTCTTGAAGCGATTCCTCTAAGTTATCAATATTAATATAACCAATTGACTCAATTCTATTATAATAAAGGGTCTGAAGATTTTCATAATCTGTAATATCTGTAAAATAAATTACGCTATATTTTACTAGATATTCAACATAATAAATTCTACCATAAATATTAGAGTTACAAGTGATTTTGGTATCTTCTTCGATTTCATCTAATTCTAATTTTTCAACCTGCAATTTTTCATATAAATTTTTTGAAATGTCTTTTAAATAAATTTTCTCCAATTGACTCATAAAAATAGTACGTGCACACTCGTTTGACCATACAATTTTAGAATCACCATTGATGACAATGATACCTACTGGAAGTTTATTAAAAGCAGTTTCCCCAGCTTTTTTGACTTTATATGTAATGGAATTCCACATTTTCAGTCTATTTTGAAGTCCTCGTTCTTCTTTGCTATTTTTTGCACTAAAGGCAGTTGAAATCAACAAAGCTAACGATACGATAAAAACAATGATTGGAAAAATAATTAATTTATCTTCTCCACCAAATAATTTGATAAAAATAGATACTGAAAAATAAGCAGAAATAATGATAGCAATAGATAAGAAAATGATTAAAACATATTGTCTTTTTTTCATAATTTCACCTCATTTTTATGGCTATTATTGTTCATATATTATACCACAAAAGAGTTTTTTTTTCAACCGTATCAATTGTTTTTTTATATTCAGTTCTCTTTTATTCTTTTTTGTCTTTTTGATTTTTTCCTATACTATAGGTAAAAAAAGAATTGATTGATTAATCAATTCTCTTACTTCCCATAAAAAATAAAGCAACAGTTCCTGGTCCTGTATGCGAACCAATCGTTGTTCCAATAGAATAAATTTCGACAGCACCTACCAAATTGGGAAATCTTTTTTCAATCAAATCCTTCACCTTATTCGCATCTTCTTGTACAGCAGAATGACAAATGAAACACTTTCCCTGGTATGTGGTTCCACCTTCTGCATACTTTTCCATTTGATTGACAATTTCTTGAATGACTTTTTCCTTAGTTCTAATTTTCTTTCTTGGTATTAAGCGTCCTAGGTTATCCATATTTAATAGTGGACAAATCTTTAACAATTGGCCAAGAAAAAAACTCGTAGCAGAGATTCTTCCCCCTCTTTTATAACTTGTTAAATCGATTGAAAAGAACCAGTGATGAACATTTAATTTGTGTTCTTCTACCCAGTCTCTACATTCCTCAATATTCTTGCCACTGGCCTTTTGTTCAGCTACCATTTCTACCAATAGACCATAGCCACTAGATGCACCAAGCGAATCAACAACATAAATCTTGACATTTGGATATTTTTCTATTAAATATCTTTGAGCCAAAACAGCCGAATTTAGGGTTCCAGAAATACCAGAAGATAATGTGATATGAAGAATATCTTGACCAGCTTTTACAAATGGTTCCCAAAACTCAATGTATTCTTCCGAATTTACTTGAGAAGTTGTCGGTGTTGCACCCTCTTTCATACGATTATAAAAATCATCTAAGGGCATTGTTTTACCAAAGTCATCTTTGTATTCAATACCATCCATTTGATAATGAAAAGGAATATATTGAATCTGTTTTTGATCTAATCTTTCTTTTGTCAAATCGACAGTTGAACAACATGTAATTACAAAATCTTTCATACGTTCTCCTTTATACAAAATTGTACAATACCATTATATACCAATTCTTTCAATATTTCACGATATATTTCTTTTTTGGACTATCTTCTTTCAAGTTCAAAAAGAGAATTAAAAAATGCAATTCTCCATAAAAGAGAACGACTGAATTTGACAAAAAAATGTTCTTTTCATCACTTTTATTGTAAATATGGAAAGCGACTCAAACAAAGTGAGTCGCTCTTTTTTCTCATATTATGTATTATCATCACTTGAATCAATACGATTTATTCTATACATATTGTTTTATACTCCTCATCCAAATTTTCATTGTCCATTTTGGAGATATGAATTTTGAATAAAGTGACCATACTGACATATCTTTTCCTTTTAATGAATTTCATAAGAAAACAAATATATAGTCGATTAGATAATCATCACTTTTCTATTCTCCTACAAGCAAAGCACGTGGAGCTATCTTTTTAATTTTTAATGACAATAAGCAAGCAATGCCAAATGATAATAGCATCAGTAATATCCCCGCAATAGTAACAAAGACAATGGGAATGTGAAACGTACATTTTACAATACCAATTCCGCTTAAAAAGATGGAGGTTAGCGGATTGATGACGACACAGCTGATGATAATACCTACGATAGTTGAAAAAATAATTGCTGGCATAAAGGATAATGCAGTTTGTAAGATGAGCTGTTGATTTGTAAAACCAAGCGACTTTAAAATGCCGTAATCTCGTTTCTTATTGTTGAGCATAGTGCGAACGAGCAAATACAATACAAATGCAATGATAATTACTGAAAGGATGAGAATAGCAATCACAATGATCGTCATTAGCGAAACATATACGCCTCCTGAGCCTTGTATTGTTTTATCGATATTGATTACAGCAAAAACAGTATCACTAAATCTTTCTTGCATTTGAGCATTAAACGCATCAATATCTGTATCATCCGTAAGGTTAATATAGTAACTTACATTCGAAAGCATACCCAACCGCTCATATCCTTTCCTTGTCAATAAGCAGTCTCTACCTAAATTATTTGAAATTTGAGTGAATCCACTAATAAGATAGGTCTGAACTTTCCCGTTTGCGGCAATGTCAATTTCATCTCCTATTTCAAAGCCATTTTCTTTAGCATATTTAGCAGCAATAGCAATTTCATTATCATATTTGGGATATCTTCCTTTAAAAACGACATTTTGATTATTTACCTGTGAAAAATCATCAGAAAGCGTGGCCACAAAATTTGCCCCACCATCATGAGATACATTTAAAGAGTGATATAAATACGCCTTTTGAACCCGATTATCCATTTGTAATACTTCTAAAAAGTTTTGTTCACTACCAATATCAACATTGATACAACTATCTGCAGTTTCACCTACAATTAAATTCAAAAATGGTGTCATATCAACAATCACGTTTTCTGTCATTAATCCAGAAAATACAACAATCAAAGCAAAAATCATCATTGTGATACATACTGTAAGATTGTGTTTTACTCCAGAAAGTGTTGTTTTAAGGGCAAGAGCCAAATTGAGTGGTGCTTTTGTTTTTTCAAGTGGAATAGCATTACGTTTGAAATTGTGTGTTCGAATACCTGCTCTTAGAGCTACAATAGGCTCTATCTTTTGTATTCTATGTGCAGCAAGCCAAACAAATAATGCGACAGCACTACACAATATCAAAAGAGAAATAAGAATTGGAAGTGGCAAAAAGTGAATTGTATAAGGTATCCCCGTTTGCTTCATCATCATCGTATTAATTGCCGGAAAAAAGCAATACGATAGTCCTGCGCCAATAATTGCCATAAAGAAGGTTAATCCTAAAAATTGGACCAACAAAGAGGAAATCAATTGTTTTGATGTATACCCAACCGCCTTGAGTGCTCCTAGATTCTTGATATTGATTTGTACATAATTGATAATATTGGATACAATCACTACTAACGCAATCAATAGTGTGAAAAAAGCCATTACATTCATAATACTAGAACATATGGATTGAGAAATATAACGTGATTGTGCAACAATATCATAGTTATTTCCCATCATCAGAATATTAGGGAAGGCTTTCGATACCCTAGATTTCAAATCAGCTTCAAAACTCAAATTTTGTGAAATATCTTGTAACCGCACTGAGCATAACGTGGCTTGTGGAACATAGCCTAGTGTTGATAATGCTTCATATTGGTCTACAGTAAGTACAATTTCTGTGAGTGAACAATTATGTGATCCCATCATTACACTATTAAAAAAACCACAAATTGTATAGTGAACAGAATGACTACCTATAAACATTTCTATCGTTTTTCCTACATCAATATCATCCGATTTGTAAAGCATTGGAAGATAAACCCCACTCGTAATCGGACTATCTTCTACAATCTCAATTTTTCCAATAGAGCGTGTTATGGCCAAATCTTTTTCCATAAAGATAAACCAACTATTCATTTCTCCCCCATTGTATGGAAAAGAACCTGTCATGCTCAAACAAGTATTCAAAAGATAATCAGAAACATTATGATTTTCCTCAAGCGTTTGGATTAAAAATTCATGTACCTCATCTGTATTTCCATCAACCGAAAGAGTAACATGCTCGGCATTCAATTGACTGTGATAACGCTTAAAATTAGCTTGATAGTCCATAGAAAGCATAAGACCCAAATTGAGCATTAATGCAGCAAGCAACATCAGTACAATAATAGCAAAGGTTTGCCCCCTCGCTTTTCTCATATTAGAGTGAGCAATCAAAAATAACTTCCGCATTTTACCACCCCATATCTTTTAAAAAGGCAGATAATTTTTCATGCCTTGTTGTATCGCCATGTACATATTTGCCTAGATTGCATTCTCCTAAAATAACACCATCCTTTAAATAAAGTATGCGATTGCCACGGCGAGCAGAACGCATATCGTGTGTAACCATGACAACACTTTGACCTTGCTCATTGAACCTTGTCAGTGTATTTAAAACATCAAGCCCCGTTTTTGAATTCAATGCTCCTGTCGGTTCATCGGCAAAAAGAATTTCTGGTGAATTGATAAGTGCACGAACGATTCCGACCCGTTGTGCCTCACCACCTGATATTTGGGTGGGAAACTTCTTTTGGGTATCTTCTGATATATCCACTGCTTCAAACAATTGTTTTGCCCTTGATACAAGAGATTTTTTATCCTTGTTTACAAGTAATCCTGCGCAAAGTACGTTATCCATTACACTCATTCCATCAATTAGATAAATTTGTTGGAAAACAAACCCACAATGATTGCGTCTGAATACAGCAAGTCCATCTTGTGACAAGTTGGATATCACTTCATCACCAAAAGCAATTGTACCAAGTGTTGGGGTATCCATACCAGAAAGGGCATATAAGAGTGTTGATTTTCCTGCCCCACTTGCCCCCATAATGACAGTAAAGTCACCTTGATATAGTTCTAAATCAATATTTTTCAAAACATGTTGTTGCGTTCCCCCATGAGAAAAAGTTTTGCATAATTTTTGCGTTTTTAATAAAATCTGTTGCATGTAAAAGCCTCCTTTTTACACGTTCATTTTAGCTTTTTTATTCTTAAATGTCTTTACAGAATACTTAAATATTTCTTAAATCTCACCACTCAATATAACCATCACGGTTACGATTAAACCTTGTGCTCCATTTTCAATCAGCAATTTTCCTTTCATCTCTTTCATAAAGTAATCTGAAATATACAACCCTAAACCTGCTCCTTCAATATGTTTGGCATTATGACCCCGTTTAAACTTTTCCTTTAGTGTGTTTAATTCTTCTGGCAAAACACCACCACCAAAATCTTCAATAGCAATTATCATATACTTATCATTCTTTTGAACAGAAACAAACAATTTTGTATTTGCATATTTATAAGCATTGGCAAAAATATTATCAAATACTTGTTGCAATCTTAAGGCATCTATATATATCAAACATTCAGGAATGTCAGAAATTACCGCTTGATGCAAATAATCAGCATTTTCTAACATTGTTTTTAACTTCATACTCTCCACATGAGTAGGTGACACCGTGAGTTGCTCTAGCTCCTCAAGGGTTGCGGTAAAAAGATTGGTCACTAATGTGTTAATTTGATCTGCTTTACCAATGATTTGCATATAATTTGTCCCATCTTTATCACTACTAGTAATAGCTAGTCCAACTTCTGAAAGAGCTTTAATACTTGCTATAGGTGTCTTAATATCATGGGAAAGTTTTGCTACAAGCTCCCTTTTACTTTGTTGTGCCTGTGCTTCAGCTATTTTGGCCTTTTTTAGTTCACTACGCATGATATCAAAGCTTTCAGTGAATGCACCAAATAGGTTTCGTTTATCCATTTCTAAAGGGATATCTAAATTACCCACTGCAATGCGTTCAGCAAATCCTTTGAGTTTATGAAAGGGACGAATGATAGTCAAATGTGCATACGTAACGTAAACCATACAAATACTCCATAAAATAATAATTGAAATAGCTAAAATAATAATGATGGTTCGTTTTTGATTTTGGAAAGCTTCCACACTATCATTATAAATAATGACTTTGGCAACAACACTATTATCCATTGTAATATCAAGAATGGTATCCCTATGGGAAATGGCTTGGTTCGTACTTTCAGAAAGTCCAGATTTGGTTTTATAAAGTAAGACCTCCTTGTTATCTAATACAACGTATTCAAGCGTAGTAACATTTCTATGTTCTTCTATATGATCCAAATCTTGTGTTACCGATTGTATCACTTCATTCACGGCGACACTATCTTGTGAAAAATCAGGTATTTTTATCGCAAAAACAATGAGCACTACAATTTCAACTAAAAATACACCTATAAAACCAATCCAAAACAATTGCTTTTTCATTTCTTTTCTCCTTTGAATTTATATCCATCTCCCCAAATTGTCAAAATGTATTCAGGTTGATTTGCATTTTTCTCAATAGCCTCACGTAATCGCCGAATGTGCACATTTAGCGTTCCATCACCTGTAAATTTATCTTCCCAAACCTTTTCAAATAGTTCTCTTTTGGATAATACTCTTCCCTTATTTGCTATAAGATATGCTAATAATTTAAACTCAAGCATAGTACATTTCACAATATGACCATCTACTTTCACTTGTTTGGCTTCAAAATCAACTGTCAAATATCCATCTGTATATTCACTACTTCTCGTACTACCATATCGTTTCAAAACAACTTTGACCTTTGCAAGCAATACGCCTAAAGAATAGGGCTTTTGAATATAATCATCTCCACCAATATTGAGTGCAATAATCTTATCATCATCACTCGTCCTAGCAGAGATGAATAGAATAGGGATGTTGGTAGATTCTCTTAATTTTTTGCACAAATCAAAACCACTACCATCTTCTAGATTGATATCAAGTAAAATGATTTCTGCAATATTCTCCTTGAAAAACTGATTGCATTCTTCTACACTATATACAGCAGTGGCAGATACACCAAATAGATTAAAGTATTCCGCCGTGCTATCGGCAAGCACTTTTTCATCATCAACAATCAAACAACTGTATTTCATACAACACCTCCACATATATATTATACCATTTTTAAGTTAGAAAATCTTTAAGGATTTCTTAAATTTTATTGCAAATAGCATCAAAAAAAATCCCTGAACATAATGTCCAAGGACTTTGAATTGTTTTGGATTATCTATTCTTTTACGAATGGTAATAAACCCATATGACGAGCACGTTTAATTGCTACTGCTAATTCTCTTTGATAAATTGCTTTTGTACCTGTGATACGACGAGGTAAGATTTTTCCACGATCAGAAATAAATCTCTTTAATAAGTCAGCATCTTTCCAGTCAATTTTCTTAACTTTATTATCAGTGAAATAACAAGTTTTTTTACGTCTTTTAAAATTTGCCATATTTCATTCCTCCTAAAATGGTAAGTCGTCATCAGAAATATCAAATTGTGTTTTTACTTCATCATATTGATCTTGAACTGGTTTCTTTTGTTCTTGGTAAAAACTTGGCTTTGATTGAGGTTGTGCATTTATTTGAGGTTGAGGTTGTGGTGATTGCATATATGATGTTTCATAAGATGAATAATCACTATAACCGCCAGCTTGTCCACTACTTGATTTTGGTTCTAAAAAGTGAATATTGTCACAAATGACTTCTGTTGCAACACGATTTGAACCATCTTGAGCAGTATATCTTCTAGTTTGTAGTTTTCCCTCTACACCTATTTGTCCACCTTTTTTGATAAAACGACATAAATTTTCTGCTTGCTTATTGAAAGCAACGCAATTGATAAAATCAGCTTCTCTTTCTCCAGATGGAGAGGCAGCCAATCGGTTTACCGCAATCGAAAAAGCGGTAAAAGAAACATTATTAGGTGATGTTCTCAGTTCAGGGTCTCTTGTAATTCTCCCTACTAAAATAACTCGGTTCATAATGCCTCCTATTCAGCTACAGTAATGTAACGAATAATGTTTTCTTTAATGTTAGCTACACGTTCGAATTCTTTTACGGCTTCAGGTGTTGCATTTACATTCAATAAAACATAATATCCTTTTGTTTCGCCTTTGATTTCGTAAGCTAATTCTTTCATACCCCATTCATTCACGTTGTCTACAGTAGAAGCTTTTGTAGTAAATAATGCATTTACTTCTTCGATTAAAGCTTTTCTTGCTTCTTCATCAACGTTTGGGCGAATGATATACATAACTTCGTATTTTTTCATTCTTTTGCACCTCCTTTTGGTCTAACGGCTTTGCAACCTATGCAAAGCAAGGCAGAATATTTCTTATATATTCATGCTTCCTTATTATATCATATTTTTATTTTTTTGTCATCATTATGCTTTTTTACTTTCTTCTTGAAGCAAATATTTCACATAACGCAATTGTGGAGATAAAACATGATCTACTGCATCGTTCTTTTGTTTCACTGGTTTTAAAAAACTCTCTTTATCGACAATGACCATTTGATTGGATTCTAATTCCTTTTTTCTACCTACAAACTCATTTTGCTGAGTATCATAATTTTGTAGCATTTCTTCTAATTGAGTTATGCTCGTTAATTTGATTTCTAATTTCCCGAAAAAATCTGGTTTGCCTGCTTTACTCATCAATCTAGCACACCCAAGCAATTGAAAATAGGTATCTTCATATCGATTAGCATCAATATAGCATTCTTCTTGTAATTCACGATACATTCCATATTGTAGTAATGTCTGGAAGTCGTTATCTTTATGCTTTTGAAAAGTGTGATAGTCTCTACTATCCAAGGAGCCTGATGCACTCGGTACAAAGCGATTCCCATTGACATCATTATACATACTTTGTCGTTGTAAAATCAAATAGTGTTTATCCTCAGCTATGACTTCCACAATTAAATTCACACCTATTAAATTCGTTAATGAACTATGTTCTATATCTTTAAATCCACCCGTTACTGGATTTAAAGATAATTTATGTCCTGCTAAATAATAATTAGGATCACTCGAAATCATCATATTTTTAAAAATCATCTCATCTGTTGACACATAAGCATGATAGCGCACTGGTTTTACTACTACACCATCTATTGTTTCAAAGCAAAGATCTGTATCTATTCCTATTAATTTTCCATTAAAAATACTTTTATCCTGCGATAATTTATCAGAAACAACATAGGCAATCGCTCGCCTTGAGTCTTTAGAAAGCACCTGTTTTGACTTTTGGTATTGCACAGCTATCTTTGATGCATTCGCCACAAGATACTTATTTACTTGATTGCTATATAAAAATATTTCTGAATCTTGATTCGCATAAGTAAAATACATAGGAATAAAATCCTTGTACTTGGCAGTAGGATGACTCAAAACAGCATCAATGATCTCTTGTTTCGACTTACCTTCTACGGAAGTTACTTGATCACACATTTTTTGAAATTGTCGTTTTTTTTCAAGATGAGTGATAGAGAGTCTCAATAGCCCGACAACTAGTACAGCAATAGAAAGGCAAATAATAACCGATAAAACATTATCCTTAGCTATTGCTATTGAAAAGGATAACAATAAAGCAACAATATCTAAACTTCGGTCAATATAATATTTAACACTATTTTCTGCTTTCCATGCCATCCAAACGGCATCCTGCTTACTTTTTCTCAATTTATGACGATATTGATTGATTACTTTTTTGGTTTGTTGATACAATACATCTTTATCTGATAATCGTTCTAAATGAGTGAATGTTTGATCTGTAGTAGCTCCTTTGATTTGGACCAAATAAAATAAGATATCTTGCTTTTGGTGATATGCCATACACTTAAATTGTTGGATACTCATCTTTTGATCTATGGCATGATATACTGCATCAAAGGCACGTAAATTTTCATTGATAATATCTTTACTACCATTAATATGTGCTTCCGATACACCTAGAATCTGTTGCATTTGTTTTTCTAACTTAGAACTTTGATATTGATAAGTAGCAGATAGCAAATAAATTCCGACCTCATCATAATGTTGTAATCGTTCATTTTTGATATAAAACACAATTTTCATCATATCACCTCATCTGATGTTTGAGGTGATGAGATAGGCACATAAAAAGTTTGCTTTGGACCAGTATCATTAACTAGGACCGCTTTTCCTTTGTATTTGAACAAAATCAAACTAGCACAATATAAATCCCCAATGCATCCCGAAAAATGAAGTGCTTCTAGTATCAATAAACTAATCAAAAGGATGGGGGATGTCACCCAAAACATTGGTAAGATAAACACAAAATGAAATACAACAAATGGAGCTAAAATCGTAATCAACGCACATTTTTTATACGTATATACTTGTGGTACCCCACAGAAAGCACAACTCAGCGTAAGACCAAAGGTTAATTTTTGTTTGGTCAATAATTTATAGCACAAACCATGAACAAGTTCATGTGAAACGATATACAAAAACATTCCCACTAACATTCCCAAAAGAACCCATATATCGGTTGATGCTACTTCCATTTTAATGGTATGTTTTGAAAAAAGAGTAATATATAAAATCACGAATCCTATTCCTAAAACAAGAAGAAATAAAATAAACGCAACAACATTCAACATAATTGCGGTAGGGATATGCTTAGCATCTATGATTTTATCTTCTTGATACCCTTCTGGCAAAGTGAGTTCATAATTTCGATGTTTTTCAAGATTTTCTTTCATTCTTTTTTCTCCTTTTCCTGTTGACAAGAACAAGCAAGACAATTACAATAACTAGTAAAACAAAATATGCACTAGCAATCATATAATATCCTAAAAAATGAGCCCGGTTTTTTCCAATTAGAGTCACCCCTGTTATCCCTCGGTACACATTTCCGATTACTAAATATAGTAAGATGAGTCCTATTATACTGAATATGATATTCCCTAGTTTTCTCATTTTCCATGTTCCTCCATATGATAGAATTGAAACCCTGTGTTTGCCTGATAACCAATCTCTCCATACAAAGCAATCGGTTTAGCTAATTCACATTCGTCAAATTGCTTCAACTGACTTACCACATAATTGGGTGTAGTAATCAAAGGCACTGGAATCTTTTCTTGTTGTTCTGCAACTAAATTAAAACAGGTTAATGACATTTTGCTACAATTATCAAATGGACTATATCGATCATTTTCTTTCATATATTTACTGATTGTTATTAAATCATTTTCATCAATATAAATACTCACTGATGATCTTGTTTCATAACGATGATATAAATCAATATACCAAGGTTCTAGATTAAACCATATCCCCATATGTCGGTCTACTGCCCACCAACTGAATGTAACCGAAGCATGAGGATCTACTTGGTATTGATACACTTCTATCGGATAGTCTGTTAAATTGGTCATTTCTAAAAATGTATGTCCATAAGCTTGAATAAAGTTTTTACATTCTGATTTTCCATCATAAGAATGAAGGGTCAATTGGATAATGTCGGTTGATTTTTGTGGTATGACTTGTAGATATGATGATTGTTGTTTTTGACAACTTGTACATAAAATTGCGATTCCTAACATAAGAATCACCATACATATTGAACGCATAATACCTTCCTCCTTTTATTATTGATTTTGCATTTTCTAACGCTTTAAACTGATATTTTGAATAGCATAGGCTACCCCATCTTCTTCACAAGATAACGTAATGAAGCGTGCTGCTTGTTTGACTTCTTCAGTTGCATTTGCCATCGCAACGCCTATTCCCACCCTTTTCAACATCGAGATGTCATTTTCTGCATCACCGATAGCCATCATTTCTTGAGGTAAGATATGCAAATGTGTCGCAAGAAATTCAAGCGCAGTACCTTTATTGACATGATTAGGCAAAATTTCTAAAAAATAAGGCGTCGTTCGAACAACTGTATAACTTGATAGTGCTTCTACCAATTTAGGCTGATGACTATCTAATTGTACTTTGGTGTCTACTATAATGATTTTACTAGCATAACCTACGTGTTGCAAGTAAGCTATAGATTGTTCTTTTAGCATAACGCCTTGAAAAATCGGCAATTGGCGCAAAGTTGCATCCAGTTGATTTGTGTAAATTTGATCGTCTTGATACATCATAAAAGAAAGGTGACGATCTAACAATTCACGCATAATACACTGAATATCTTGAGGCATCAACTGCTTTTGATATAGGATTTTTTGATGCGTTGTTGCAATCAATCCTCCATTGAGCGCAATGATATAATTTTCATCTTCCATCAAATCAAGGCTTTCTAAAATAGGGTTTATTCGAAAAAGGGGTCTACCACTCGCAATGACAATCTTTATCCCCTGCGATTTCGCTAAAGCAATCGCTTTTTGATTTTCCAATGATATAGTTTTATCTTGACGAAGTAAAGTATCATCTAAATCGAGTGCAATTAATCGTATCATTTTTTCTCACCTTATACATTATATCATATTTTATTCATTTAGAAAAGAAAAAAAACACCTTAATCCAAAAGGCGTTTTGCTTTTATTCGCTTGATTTCTTGTTTAGTGGCCCAATAACCTGCTTGAAACAATTTCATTTTTTCTGCTTCTGTAACTTTAAAATCTAGTGTTTTGATACTTTTGGTGTCAATTGAAATTAAATGAATGTTAGAAGGACATTCTTTGTATTCTTTTTTTAAAATGCGAAAACCAATGACAAGTTCATCTTCTTGGTAAGAAAATACATGACAAGGAAAATTATTGGATACCCCCCCATCAACCAAAAATGAATCTCCTAATTTTAGGGGTTGAAAAAATCCTGGAAATAATATGCTATACGTGATCATACGCGCTAGTGGAAAAGATGATGTAAAATAACCATACAGGGGCAATGCATCAGGTAAAACAATAGATTTCTTTTTCGTCATATCATAACTGGTAATTTTAAGTTCTTTTTGTTGATAGGTTAAATCAGAAAGGTAACGTACTCGCTTTTGCATTAATAGATAATCTAAATAAGATTCTATCATATAACTAGAATATAAACCTTTATCTTGGAAAATAGATTTCAGTTTGGCTTTATTTTGATACAATAATTTAGAAAATGTTAGTTTTTGCATTAAATAGGTCATTTCTTTTCCTGTATATCCCGCAACAAGTAGTCCTGCAAAAATAGCTCCAATGCTTGTACCCGCTGCTTTTTTACAGACAAATCCTTCTTCTTCTAAGGCACAAATGGCACCTACATAAGCCAACCCTTTGATACCTCCACCTTCAAAGATTGCTGTATACTCCATAGCATCACTTCCAATGCAATATATGCAAAAGATGGATGAAATATGTTCAACTTCGTCAAAAAGAAAAAGGTAAATCGACACATTTACCTTTCTAAACTATAGATTTGATGACAACCATATTGCTTTCTACTGGCAAAAAACAATTGGATGAGACTTGGATAATAGGGAATGAAAGTTTGATTTTCAATCATTTGTAAGATTTCTGATTCTGATGCCCATTTGGCATGTTGAACCTCTTCTGGTTGTAACACTAACTGAGAAAGTTCAATATCTGCTTCAAGCAAGTAAATGTCATCAAAACCATAATCGAAGTTCACATTCATATGCGCCCGAATAGAACTAAAGTCAATAGATATCCCTAGTTCTTCTTGTAATTCTCTGCTTGCTGCATCACGACTCGTTTCATTGACTAATGCACTTCCACCTACAGTAATATCCCATAAATTGGGAAACCCTTGTTTGAAAGGTTGACGTTGTTGAATCAACATCTCTCCTTTTGAGTTAAAAATACATACATGAACGACAAGATGATATTCACCTGGTTGTAACCTTTGTTGTCTTTTAGCTACTTTGCCTGTCTTGATTCGGTCTATATCATAAATATCCCAATATTCCATCTATTTATCCCTTCTTTGAATCGAATCTTGCGTGCAGAAACCCTTTGGATAGCGTTTTTTGAGTTTATCAATATTTTGTTGAAGAATACTTTCTAAGTCTATATCTAGTGCATAAGCTGTTTCTGCTAGATACCATGCCACATCACCTAATTCTTCTATGATTTTTTCTCGGTTTAGCGTATGACCTTGAGCCAAATGTTTCTTCACTAAATCAATCACTTCACCTGACTCTCCACAAAGGCCCATCACACCATTGATTAAAATATCCTTTTTCTCTAAATTTGGATTCAACGTCTTCATAGCCAGTAGTTGATATTCATTAATTTTCATCTTTTTCTCCTATTGGATGTGGAAAATAATAAATACTATTTATAACCATTTGGGCTATTTGCTCTCCTTTGATTTTTTTGATGATTTCATAAGCAAAAAGAAATGTAGCTCCAGCTGCTTGAGCAGTAATGATGGAATCGGTAACCACTACACTTTGATTCGCTTGATAAACTCCATCTTCACCATACTTTTCACAACTTGGGAAACACGTATAGGGGAGCCCTTGTAATAGACCCATTTGCCCTAGTACACCTGGCGCAGCACAAATTGCAGCAATAAGTTTCTTTTTCTCGTAGAAATGTCTAATTATCTGCTGCGTAACTATCGAAGTAAGGTGCGTTTCAAATACAGCCTTTCCACCTGGTAAAACAACAAAATCGTATTGATTTATATCTACATTGTGATAACTCTTATCCGCACGAATGGATAAACCATACTGAGTTGTCAATTCTAATGTTTCTACAACACTAATGGAATCTATTTCAATTCCTGCTCTTTTTACCAAGTCTATTGTAACCAGTGCTTCTGTATCCTCAAAATGTGGGGCTAGCAAAATTATTCCTTTCATTTTTCTCACCTACCTCATCTCATCTATTCCATCTTTTTTTCTTTCTTAACTTCTAAAAAGTAAATTACATTGCCTTTTCCAATAAATTTGTCCTCATATTCTGTAGTGATGATGGACTCTTCTAGCGCTCTTTCTGCATTAGGTTGGTGTAAATCCAAAGATACAGATTGAAATTGCCAATGATGTTGATTAAACGACATTAAACTATATTCAAACAAAGAGCGATTATCAGTTTTCATCTCTATACTGCCTTGTAAAATTTTTTCATAGCGGTTTAAAAAGTTTTCATGGGATAATCTTCTTTTTTCATGACGTTTTTTAGGCCAAGGATCACTAAAATTCAAAAAAATCTTGGCAAGTTCTCCATCCTCAAAGATGTCCAATAATTCTTCCGCATCCACATGCATTAACTTGATATTCTTTAATCCTAGCGGATAAATTTTTTCTACAGCTTGAACAATGACACTATCAAACTTTTCAATGCCAATATAATTGATATCAGGATGTTTTTGGGCATGTTCTTTTAAAAACTTTCCTTTTCCCATACCAATCTCTAAGTAAATGGGATTTTCATTTCCAAATAGGGTATGCCACTTTCCCTTGTATGCTTTTGGATCTAACACAACAAGTTCAGGATGACTTTCTACTCTTTGCTTAGCATTTTTGACATTTCTTCTACGCATCTACTTCACCTAATAATAAAATTGCATCAATGTAAATCAAAATACTTTTCAATAAACTCTCTATGCTGATATACTCATCTTTTTGATGTGCCAATTCTTCTTCACCTGGGAATAACATTCCAAAGGCTACCCCTTTTTTCAACACACCTGCATAAGTACCTCCACCAATCGTAAATGGTTTGTTCACTGTATCTTGGGTGTGATTCTGATAAGCTTGGTACAATGAAGTAACTAGTTCATCATCTGGACTGACATAATGAGGTTCCTTATAGGTTTGATTGGTGATACTAATCTTTGCATTTTCTAGTCTTTGATAGAACACTATATTAAATTGTTCAATATCATAGCGAACAGGAAAGCGCAAATCAAGTGTAACACGTGTTGCTTCTTTAGCCATATGCATAATCCCTACATTTACTGTAATTGGTCCCATTTCATCATCATTATAATCCAATTGCATTTTTTTTAGGAAAGGGTCTTGGAATAAATAGGTATCTACAAATTGAATCATTGGTTGTTTTGAATAATCTTTTAAGAAATGGCACATATGACAACCCGCATTTACTCCTTTAAATGGTTCCATTGCATGTGCAGCAGTACCATAAATGGTGTATACATTCCCATTCACGCTTCCTTTTAATTGATACTGTTTCAAATATTGATAAAATGCCTCTTTTACATCTTGTTTCAAAACAGCTTGTACTTCGTCTAGCACTACATTATATCGTTCACCACCATGAATAGATTCTACAATATCATCCTCTAAAAAGCTACTCGTTAAATCAAAAGACATTCTACCTTTTTCCCCATAAATCAAAGGAAAGTCCGCATCTGGGGCAAAGCCAATGGAAGGAGCCTCATAGTGTTCAAGATAGTGGGCAATTCCACGCCAATTTGTCTCTTCATCTGTTCCTAAAATCAATTGAATCTGATTTTTAAGGGGAATTTGAGCTTCTTGAATCAATTTTAATGCATAATAACACGCCATTGTCGGACCTTTGTCATCCCCTGCACCCCTCGCATAAATCTTACCATCAACAATCCGTGCCTCATAAGGAGGATACTTCCAACCTTTTCCTTCTGGAACAACATCTAAATGACATAAAATCCCCACTGTTTTTCCACTTTTTGTACCCCCATATCGAATGACACCAGCATACCCTTCATCATTGAGTGTCTCAAAACCATCTTGCTTAGCTAAATCAAGCATATAATGTAAGGCTTGTTGAATTGGTTGGCCAAAAGGTGCACCTACTTCAGCACTTGATTCATCTAATACACTCGGAATGCGGAGCAATTCTTGCAATTTTTCAATAATTTCTGTTTGACGTGATTCAACTACGGTCTTAAAATTCATAATTTTACCTCTTTTTGTATATTTTTTGAAAAAGAATCCATAATACTAATAGGAGGTTATATTATGGACATCAATATTAGAAATAACGTTTTATCCAACTTAAAAGGAGCAAGCGCCAAAGAAGTGTATGACACCATTCAAGACGCTATTACATTAGGAGAAGAAAAAGTTCTTCCTGGACTTGGCGTATTGTTTGAATTATTATGGCAAACAACTGACGCAAATTATAAAGATACTCTCGTTTCTACCATTACAAAAGCTTTATAATTTGACTTGATCAGCAAAACTTTGGGAAGAGCATTTGACCACGTTTCCAGTAATCATTACCCCTACACCCATTGCTTTCAAATCATCTAAATGCACTAGCTCTAAATCTTTTACTTCTACTGTTACACGTGATAAGTTTTTACTGATTTGTAAGATATTGTCAGCTCCACCAAAATAATCCACATAAGCTAGTTTCGTAACTGGCTTTTTGTTCATTTTTTTCCTTTGTTTGATCATCATTTTGACAAATGCAAATAAAACCAAACCTATAATAGGAATCAAACAACATCCAAAAATAATAAATAAAACCAATTGAATTTGGGGATCCGTTGTATTTTCTAAATAAAACATAATTTATTTTCCTCTTTTCTTAAACGTATTATACGCTATTTTGATGGTTTGTTCAAAATGTTTGCTTTTCTTTAGTTTTTAGAAATTGTGTGTCATTTGGGCTTTTAAATGGCCAATATTCCATTTTATTTCATATCTTATATTGAAAGTGAGGTGTCAATATGGCTTGTTTTTCAAATAACACTACAACTACTACTACAAATGTAACTAACAATGGTACTATTGCGCAACTTTTAAAACGAATTGATCAAATGCAAAAAGAGGCGGTTATTGCAAATGCAACTAATCAATGCGACAATTGTATGATGTCCGCAATGTATAACACCAAACCAATTGCAATTTACATTTGTTGCAATGGTCAACGTTTTACTGCACCAGCAGGAATTACTGGAACTGAAGCGAATTTATTTAGAGTTGAAGAAGTTCGAAATGATGAAACTGTTGTTTTGCGTTTACTTGTTGTAGATGAAACTACTGGGGAAATCACTTGCACCACTTATACTATCGTTGTTCGTATCAGTTGTATCGGCGTTGTACAATGTTTTGAACCTATCAATTGTGAAACACTTTGTTCACAAATTATTTAATTAGACTTTGTACCAGTAGTAAACTATCCTTTTATTTTACTGCTGGTACACCCCTTGCCATATGACCTTATATTTCAAGACTGCTGGAAACAGCAGTTTTTCTTCACATTTTGCTATACAAAAAAGAACACTTTCATGTTCTTTTATCCTAATAATAAATCTAATGACATCATAATCACAAACCCCAACATTACACCAATAGTGCCTAATTTATTTTCTTTATTGGTTTTTCCAGAAGGAATGAGTTCTTCTGCTACAACATATATCATAGCTCCTGCCGCAAATCCTAATACAAATGGCAAAATACTACTCACAAATGTAACCAAAATAGCCCCAATAACCGCACTAATCGGTTCTACAATTCCACTAGCTTGACCATAAAAAAAGGCTTTTCCTCTAGACATTCCTTCTTCTCGAAGTGGCAAACTAACGGCCATGCCTTCAGGAAAATTTTGAAGTCCGATTCCAATGGCAAGTATCCAAGCAGGTAAAAAATTATGCATGCAACTACCAAAGGCAACGCCAATGGCTAGTCCTTCTGGAATGTTATGCAATGTAATGGCAAGTACTAAAAGAATTTTTCGATTCCACGATGACTTTTTTCCCTCAGGTACTTCTGCTTGTAAATGCAAATGCGGGATAAATCGATCAATTAAATAAATACATAGTGTACCTACTAATACACCTAATCCAAGTACAATGGCAGCATTTTGCCCCATTTCTTCGGCTTTATCTATTCCTGGTAAAAGTAGGCTAAAGAAACTGGCCGCAATCATTACTCCAGCGCCAAATCCAAACATAAAAGACATCAACTTTTCACTTGTTTTTCGAAAAGCAAATACCATTGCACCGCCTAATGCTGTAAGTCCCCATGTCATTAAAGTGGCAAGCAATGCCAACTGAACAACATAAAAATCCATATTACACCTCCTATAGGTATAATATGGATTTTTTTAATTTTCGTTTAGGCTATTTTCTTTAGGAAACAATGATTTTTGAATAGGTAAGTAGATAAAAAGCACTATCGTCAATGTCAAAATTCCATTGAGTAAAGTAGCTGGAATACTAGCTAAAGCAACATAAAGAGAATCTATAAAAGGGGTTCCTCCTAATGTAAATTGTTTAATCAACTTATAAATGAACTCACCCAATAAATTGACACCAATAGCTAGCGAAGTTACCAAGTTTACTACCTGAAGTGCATAAGAACACTTCTTCTGATAAAGTGGTGTAATCGTTAAAAATAAACCAATAACAATACTCAACACATAAACCGGCCAGTGAATTTCCACTTGTTTATGGATGATCTCAATATGCCACACCCCTTGTGATGAAATAGCAATACCTAAAAAAACAAGTCCTACAAATAGGAAAACAAGTCCTATTCCCATTGCATAATAACTAATTCTGTTTACCCTTTTTTTCAATAAATACCTGTATAAGCATCCCACAATGACACCCATCACTAATTTTAAAATAATTGTTCGCATAATAGACCAAATGTCGTATCCCGCAATAAAATCGTATAGCCCCATACCAATAGAACCAGACAATCCTCCAATCCATCCATCAAAAAATAAAGCAACTAAGATAACAACTAAATTGCCTAGATGAATCATTGGTTGTCCGAGTGGTGAAGGAATCGGAATTCGAATAAATACGCCAACATAAGAAAGAGCACTAAATATACCAACCAATGTCATTTTCAACAATACTTGCTTTGTTTTTGACATTTGGCTAAAATAATGACTTTGCATACTTTCACATCCTTTATTTATTATATTGATTATATGCTATATATTATACAGATTTTTATTTATTTTTGTCCCATTTTTGCATAATAGATACTTCTTAAAATAAGAGACATTCTTTAAGCATAGGCATATAGCAAAAGGGATAGATATAATACTTACCTATCCTTTTTAATGTATTCTTGATTTTTTTGCTTGATGTCTTTGACAAGTGCTCTATAAAAGACATCCCCAATTTGCAAATACCCATCCATAGATGGATGCACTCCATTGGTTCCAATCCACTCTGTTTGTGATGATCTCACATTCACCTTGCGTTCAAGCATAGGCATATTGTATTCACTATCAAATTGTGCTTTTGTATCCACATATCGTACATAATCTTTGAATTCATCTTCTAAAGTAAGGTCCATCAAAGCATCATTGTAATGAAATGCAGTAGTAATCGTACCTAATGTATCACTATATGGTCCATGTGCTCCATAGTTAGCAGCAATGCCACCATTGACTGAACAAATTTGAATACCCAAAAGTGTGATATGTGCTTGTGGATATTCTTGGTGAATCTTTCTGAGCAATTGTTTGGCATAGTCGGTGTGGTGTTGGAATTGCGTGTTATAAGGTACATATAATCCATTCCAAGTCAGCAAAATATAAACTAAATCAATAGTCTGAAATTGATGCTTATTGATATAGTCTTGAAAAGAAATATCACCTTTTTCCCGGTTCCAAAAAGGATTTCCTAGTTCAAATTCGTGATTTTGAACAGTAATTGCATCATGATGAATACCACCCAATACATGGGTAAATGTAGCACCAATAGGTGGATTAGGTGAGGTATTTTTAGCACCACGCTTGAACTTTAAGCGTTTTTCTTCTATTGTTTCTAATACCCATTCTAAATTTTCAGAACGCCATATACTATGTTGATCATTTTCATCTAATTTATGGTGGTCTACTTCAATCCAAACAGGTGATTGCATACTCACGATATCACTCGTACAATAAGACTTCCAAGTCCAACATCCATATCCTTCATAGCCAATTTCTTCTTCCTCTACATTGGTTTTACAAGTGCCTATCATTTTTAAGCTATTTGTATAACCTAGTCCTTCAGGTTGACCTCCCATCTTGGTCACTCTACGATATCCTTCTTTTGGCCATGCCCCATTCGCCGTAAGGCTATCTCCTATACATAGTACATGATACATAGATTGTGGCGCTTCTGGTTCAATTACTTCTAGAAAGGTGGTTGCTTGATCAACAATTTGATGAGCCTCGTCATATAGTGTAATGGTTAATGGATAGACACCTACATCACTACTTTGTGGAGTAAAGGTAAAATATCTTGGGTATGGATTTCCTTTATCACAAGTCACATGGATATAATATTGATAGGGATGATTGAGACAAATAATCCCCCGGTAAAATAATTCAAAGGTATCTCCGACTACGACATCATATCGTTTTGCTAAATAAATCAGTTTCATCTGTTTTCCTCCAATAGATTTTGAATCATTGTCCATTCCGATACAACCCGTTGTGCAATCACAACATCTTGGATTTGACCCATTAACAGGCTAATTTCATCATAAGTAATTTGGTTACTCCACAACAAACCATAAGCCTTTTTGAATTGCTCTACATCAATAGATTGATCGATATAACAATAATAATTTGTAAATACATCTAGCATATGAAGTGCATATGCCTTTCTAATTTCTTCCTTACTTTGATAAGGAGTAACTGTATATGAACGTTTTAATGCTTGTAATCCAACCATAATTTCTGGTGTATTGAATATATTTCGCGAAGAAAATTCACTAAAACCAATTTCTAGATGGTTTGAAATGTATTCTAATTGCTCGCATAACGTAATGGCATCTCCACCAGAATTGTCTGGGGAAAGCCCAATCACAATACTTGCTTGCCCATTCACTGTTTCCATAAACCCCTCTATTCGTGATGCCACATAGGAATTAGAACCACTATAAATCATCGGATCTAAATTGTCGACATATCCTTCTTTTATCCAAGTACCAAAGTCTTGAGCATAAGTTTGAATGGCGCCACTTAAACTAGACATGACTGCTGCACTAATCATCATATTGGGTTTCTCACTATGAATCGCATTGGAAATCATCTTTACCATATTCGTCACATTCTGTACTTTAAACGCCATCCATTGTTTCCGAATATCCTCACTTGTCAATAGCAATGATTTGACATCTCCTTCAATTTGGTAAGTTGTTTTGAATAAATTCAATGCGCTTTCTGTATAACAAAAATCATTAATCAAACTTGAATCTGTAATCACACCAGAAAAAGTATGCAAATTACTAGCTGGATAACGAACAAAGTCATATTCAATACCATCTAAATTATAATTATGACTTAATTCTTTGTATACGTTCATCAAAAGCGTTTGTACTTCTTTTTGAGTAATGTCGTAAAAATAAACATTTCCACTATGATAATTACCTTGATAATCGGTTGCGCAAAGATCACGACGATTATAAGAAGGCAAATATCCATCTCCACAAACAAATGTATTACTCCAAGCAACAACACGTAAATTTCTGCGGTGGGCTTCTTCAATAAAACACTCTAAATAATCGTTATATCCTTCATAGACATAATTGGATCCTCTTTGTTGTCTTAAATAGGCTGATGGATAAATCGAACCTCCATTAAAATTGGTATTAACATAAATCGTATTGATTCCTAATTCTATAACTCGGTCTAATAATTTACATACCTCTAGAGTCGTATTTTCGGGATATCCTGTTATTCGCATAGGATAATGCCAGAATGCTTTAACTTCTACTGTTTTAGGAGCAATCGTTAAATAATGTAATTGTGATACCAATAATGCCAATTGTTCTTGTTCACTTGAATCAAGAACATCTATGTTAGCAAATTGTTCTAGGGCTTGTTGGTATTTTTCTTGCAACAAAGCATAATCTAATGGCTTTTTCTCTGTATATGAATCCATAATCTTTTCTTTTGCTTGAATTAAATTTTCTCTTATCCAAATGATCTGATTGAGACTATCAGCACGATAAACTTGGATTTGTTTTGTGGCTGAGTGATACTGAATATAGTCACCCACTTGAATTTGTTTTTCGAGTAGTGTTGCGGCAGTACCATGACCTGATATAATGCATCCTCCTTTTGGCAAATCTACAAGTGTTTGAGCATCAATAGCAATGCCATCTTTATCTACTGCAATTTCATATCCGTATGCATTTCGATTTCTATAAGTAGCTTCATCATACACATGGCATTCATTGGTGCCTCTAAAACCCCCATAAATCACATTTGAAAGTGTAGCAATACAATCATGTTCAGTGAACTCAAATTGAGATAAATCTAGACTTGCTGGAGATGCAAGAGATAAATTTTCTACATAACTCGTATAAGATGAAAAAGTGGGTTCGATATAATAAAAGTAATCATCTTCATAAAGGGGATAAAACACATCTTCTTCAAATTGGATCTGAATATCAATATGAACTAGTGCTGTTTCATCATAGGCAAGATCCAAACAAAATTCAAAAGGATGAGTCATACTTGCACTACCTTCGATTTCAATATTATAACAAATATCATCTACCCAAACGATCCACTTTAATTCTTCTATATTTCCATCATAAGATAAACTTCCTACAATTTGTAATTGGTTGTTGGAATTGGCGATTTGAATTTGATTGAGTTGAATATCTAGTTCATCTTTTTGATAAATGGCATGAATAATGAGATTTTCTGTGACCTGATCAATTGTTTGATCCCATCTCATAAAAGTATAACCTTGTTCATATGGTGCTTGAGGATACGTAAGTTGATCTTGATAATAAGCTATATAGGTATCAATGACACAATCATTTCGTCCCATAAAGACTATAGTATACTGATTTTGAGTATAATAGGCAGTGATAATCATTTCTCTTGTTACAACTTTTTCCTCACTATCCCAGTGATGAAACTGATATCCTTTTTTTGAAGGAGCTATTGGATAAACAATTTCACTATGATAAGGGTAAGATACTGTTTCAATTTCTTCTCCAAATTCAGTCATAAAACGAATATCATATGTCTTTTTTTCATAATAGAGAATAATATCTTGATCACCTGTAACCTGCACCGGATTTTCACTAAAACCAGTAAAGATATACCCTTCTATAGGAGGTGCATCAGGATACACAGGGATATCTTGATAAGCCACTTCTTTTTCGTCAATTAAATCGCCAAAAGAATTGATGAACCGAATACGATAGGTACACTTTTGATATTGTAACGTAATAGTCATATCTTGTTTGACTTGCTTGGTTGTATTATCATACCCGATAAACGTATAACCTGTAATTTCTTCTGGTTTAGGATAGACAATTTCATCTAGATATGCATACATTGTTGATTCAAGTACTGTTCCAAATGAATCAATAAAGGTGACTGTGTATTGCTTTTTTTCGTATAAGGCATAAATGGTCATATCTCTTTCTGCTTGACTGATTTCGGTATCCCAATCAATAAAAGTATAGCCTTCTATTGTAGGAGCAATTGGATATGGAATAGGTGAATTTTTGTTGATTGTAACTACCTCTATTGTTTGATTATTCATTCCCTTAAAGGTAATTGTATAGGTTTGTTCTGGCTTACCACAAGAACAAAGTAGAATAGGTAAAAGTAACCATACATATTTTATCTTTTTGAACATGAGTCATCCTCCTGAAAAAATTGAATGGTCTTATCAATAGTTTGATGGAAAGAAGTCGGGGTTATAGATAATTGTTCCATCATTTTTGTATTGTCATAATTGTGAGATTCATTGATAGTTTGAAGAACAAAGCGTGATAAATAAGGCACAAAAGGAATACATAAGTACGCCAGCCAAAGGGGTATTCTCCATGTTTTCTTTTTTCTTCCTAAATGTTGATTGACAATTTCATATAACTCATACACGCTGACATTTTCACCCGATAAAATAAAATCGCCTTCTACCTCTTGTTGGCACAAAACCAGAGTTGCATGTACTACATCATCAACATCAACAAAATTATATCCCCCTCTTACACCAAATTGCATCTTCCCTTGAATAATATCTTGTACAACTTTTCCAATGGAAGATGGCTTAAAGTCATTAGCACCAATGACTGCAGAAGGATACAAAATATTAATAAGAATTTCTGGGTATTTTTCTCGTTGTTCCATCACATACTTTGTAGCTAAAGCTTTAGAATAACTATAATTATCTTGAAATTTCTCCGGATACATATCAATAGGTTCTGCTATTTTTTGCGTAGTAGGGATATTTTCTTTGTCAATAGCATCAACAGAACTAAAATAAATGTATCGTTTCACTTTTTTTTGAATGCATACATCTGTTACCGTCTTAGTTCCTTCATAATTGATAAGAATAGTTTGCTCCCTTTGATTGTTTTTGATATCAATTACACCCGCTAGGTGAAGCACAATATCATCACTACTAATAACTTTTTCTAAAAACTGTCGGTCAAAAATATTGCCAATTTGATAGTTCACATCTAATCCCTCAATGGATTGATCAATTTTTCTAGCCAAAATGACTACTTTTTCATTTTGTTGAAGAAGCGCTTTTACTAGATTATTTCCAATATGACCTGTTGCACCTGTGATAATATAAGCCATCTTTATTCACCTCTTGTGGTTGTGTAGTTCACTACTAAAGTTTCTTGTTGATCAGTTAAACGCACTTGATAGGTGATGACTTCTCCTTTTTCAAGTTCTTCTTGGATTAGACCATCTTTATCTATTTTAGGATGGTTGACCACTAGTTCAATAGAAACATCGCTAAAATTCTTTAAGATTTGATACTCTACATTGACATAAGATATAAATTCATCCCAAAGCTGATTGCTTCTTAATGTTTGTGGACAAGGTTTTCCACTAAAGAAGTGGTGTGGCTTTACTTGATCTACAGTAAGTTGGTTTTGAACCAATAAATGCGCTACTAACTTTGCACATCTATGCCAAGTACGCATTAGATGTGATCCTTGATTTACCATAGTCTCAATACCAATACTATGTAAATTTCCTCCTCGATTGGCAATTTTCTGATAGGTTGCATTGTAATAAGTTGGTCCCATATAGTAAAAGCCATTAGAACCTAACACAATTCCTAACCCTGCATCATTGATATCTTCTGTCCGAGGATGAATCAAGGCCTCTCCTGCGCTTGCTCCAACGGGTGCTTGTTTTACTTGCTTAATCCCATCAGACGCAAAAACAAGCTTTTTTTCTTCATAAACATAACTAATTTTTGGAATTTTGATTTGCGATTTTTTCCCATCTATATAATAATAATCTCCCTCAATTGTCACAACTGGATGAGGGTGTTTTCCCTTTACTCCTGTTGGAATAAGACAAAAAGGAACAAGCAAACTATCCCCCGCATGATAAGCTACCTCATCATCTGGCACTTGGTGACAGGCCATATGTTCACCAACTGAGTAATGCCAACTCGTTCCCCCTCCTCCATTTGCTACATATGTAGCATGCGCATATTCATTAGCAGTTGGGCTAGTAGACGCTGTGTCGTGAATAACAATATATTCAGTGCTCGCCTTTTTTGTGCCTGGACGATTTCGATTGGTTCCTTCACTATCTAATGAACAAATTCTTTCTTCTACCTCATGCTTACCAAACCAATATTTAGATAGACCAGAAATCACTGTTGTTTCATAATTAAACTGATAACCATACACAGTAACCCTTTTTGACCATATCTTTTTTTCTTGGGCTTCATCTAATATCTTCTTCAAAGTTTCTAATTTATTCATATTCAGTCTCTCTTTTCCTTACTCTATATTTAGATGTATTTATTATACTATGACTTCTTCAAAAAAGAAAGAAAAATGGCTAAATATTATGTGTAGAAAAACAAATTATGATATAATATGTCAGAATATTTACAAACAAAAAAGGAGAATATCATGAAACCTACTATTATTGGTATTGCTGGAGGCACAGCATCTGGTAAGACAACAATTGCTAAAAGACTCTATGATGAGGCACTCAAATATGGTTCAGTTATCTTGATTCGCATTGATGATTATTATTACAATAAAGAAAAGATTCCCCTCAGTGAAAATGGAAAAAGAAACTATGATCACCCAGATTCCTATGATTCACAATTGGTTGTTACTCAATTAGAATCATTAAAAAAAGGAATAGCTATTGATAAACCCTTATATGATTTTGTAACCCAATCGAGAAGAGTAGAAACTGAACATATTGAACCTGCAAATATCATTATTGTAGAAGGTATTCTTACTTTTGCTATGCCAAAACTGAGAAAACTATTTGATATCAAATTATTTGTAGACACACCAGATGACATCCGTTTTATCAGAAGGGTCAAACGAGACATAAATGAACGGGGAAGAAATCTAGATTCTGTTGTAAACCAATACCTAGAATCTGTTCGACCTATGCACATCGCTTTTGTCGAACCTTCTAAGCGCTTTGCGGATATCATTATTCCAGAAGGAGGACATAATGATGTCGCATTCGATATTTTAATGAGTAAAATTAGGCAATTGCAATAATACCAAAATATTGCTTAAGATAAAAAATATCACTAATATGATATAAATAGTTATGTTTTAATATATTTATTTCAATAATATGATGAAACTCATTATGTTTTATCAAAAAAAGGATTTAGAATAATCTATCTAAATCCTTTTTTATTTTTATATTAGAGCATGGGCTAGTTCAGATATAGCATTTTTACTGATATCATCTAATGAAGAAATAACCGTGACTACTGGATCTAAAACTTGAATGTTTTTAGCAGTTTGCAATTTCTTTTTAATGACATTTCCTGCAACAGGAGCCCATGTACCATTTTCAATAATTCCTATTATTTTATTCTGAAAATTTCTTTCCAATAAATGGTCTAAAAATGTCTGCATAAATGGAAAGATAGATGCATTATATGTCGGCGTAGCCAAAACAATTTTTCCATAAAGGAACGCATCTTCTACTGCTTCTGCCATATCTACTCTTGCAAGGTCAGATACAACAACTTTAGGACAGCCCAACTGCTTTAACTGATTTTCTAACATTTCTGCAGCCTGTTTCGTATTGCCGTATACTGAGGTATAAAAAATAGCAACACCATCACTTTCTGTTTGATAACTAGACCATATATGATATAAATTAAAATATTCATCTAAATCATCATTTAGTATCGGACCATGTAATGGGCAAATGATTTGAATATCTAATGTCTTGGCTTTTTTCAATAAAGTTTGTACTTGTGCACCATATTTTCCAACAATACCAACATAATAGCGTCTAGCTTCACATGCCCAATCATCTTCTATATCTAATGCGCCAAATTTACCAAAGGCATCTGCGGAAAAAAGCACCCGATCTAAACTATCATAGGTTACCATAACTTCTGGCCAATGAACCATCGGTGCTGCAACAAATGTCAATTGGTGTGCACCAAGCGATAAACTTTCCATATCTACAACCACTTTTTTATTAACAATATCGATATGGAAGAATTGTTGAATCATTTTGAATGTTTTTGCATTTCCAACAACTGTCGTATTTGGATAAACCTTTAAAAATTCTAATAGACTTGCGGAATGATCTGGTTCCATATGTTGAATAATTAAATAATTGGGAATTCGATCTTGCAATACGCTTTGAACATTGGTCAACCATTCTTTCCAAAAGCGGATATCCACTGTATCTAAAACAGCAATTTGCTCATCCATAATGACATATGAATTATACGCCATTCCATTCGGTACAACATATTGTCCTTCAAATAAATCTGTAATATGGTCATTCACACCTACATAAAAAATTGTTTCTGTAACTTTTTTCATATTTTTTCCTTTCTCATATGCTTTTTATTCTACTGATTTTAATGACTCGACCATTTTAACTCGATTGGTTAAAACAGCAAATATCAAATTAATAATAAAACTTACCCCACAAGTTAAACAAATGGTCCAAATATAAGATTGGGGCCTAATATAATAAATATACGATAATAATGGATTTTCATTAATTGACAATACCTCAATTAAAAGAGGCTTACCAAAAAATAGACCTATGAGCGCGCCTATGCAAGTTAAAAACATAATTTCAATCATAAATGATGATCCAATTTCAGTTCTACTAAACCCTAGCACTTTTAATGTCGCAATGTCTTTTGTTCTTTCTTTAAAATTTAATAAGGCCAAATTGTATAATACTACTACTGCTAGTAAAATGGCAAAAATTTTAATAGTGAGTGTCATCACTTGGATAGAACCAATGGTATGGTTTACTTTTTCTCTGGTAGTCTCGATAGATACCGCTGAAAGGATACCTTCCATTTGTGAAATTTGATTCGATACTATTTCATTATAGGAAGAGTCTGTTGTTTGAATCCAAGCTCCTGTGGGTAAAAAAGGAAGTTCATCGAAACAATATTGAGAAATAAAAATACCTTGTGAAATACAAAAATCAACAATCCTAGCTACAACTACTTCATACACTTGATTGTCATACCAAAAACGGATGGTATCTTGCTCTTTACACCCAATTTCTTCTGCTACTTTTGAAGAAATAAGACAACTAGAATGATTATAAGCAATTTGAAAAACGGATGATTCCTCTGGTAAAATATATAAATTTGAATGAATGATATTATCTTTTTCAATATTAACAGTATGTTTTGCATATTCATCTACGGACTGAATTCCTTCAATACAAAAAAACTGTGATTGATAACTTGCATTATCCAAATAATTGACTGTAACATCATAAGGAATATAGGTTTCCAGTTCTAAATCTAATCCATAGTAAATCGTGTCTTCAATACCAAATCCACATACTAGTAAACTAGAACATCCCAATACGCCTATTATTACCATACAGGTTCTACTCCATTTGCGTCTCATATTCCGAAATGCCATAATGATATTTAAGGGCATCCGTTTTATCCAACTTATTTTAGATAAAATACCGCGCTTTAAATGAACCGCATTTTCTCCTCTTAAACTGATTGCTGGCACTTTTGTAAGAGAACTATGACAAGCTAGAAGACTAGTTATCACAATAATCATCAACAATACCACTACACTAATCAAATACTCCATTCGAAAAAAAGGCATTTCTACTTTTGGCAATTGATATAGCATTTGATACTTCATTCCCATAACATAGGGAATAATGAGTGGTCCCAAAATTATACCCAATAATGACCCAATACCTCCTAGCACTAAAAAAATACTAGTATAATGATATAAAATTTGATATTTTGCATATCCAAGTGCCTTTAAGATACCTATATTTTTTTGTTCTCTTTGAATCAGTTGAGAAATAGACGTCAAAATAATTAAAATAGCAACTAAATAAAATATAACTGGAAAAATATAAATCAATTGTTTAGCCTGAATTACATCTGATTCAATAGCTTGATTAGAAGGTAAATCTTTGGTTTCTAAAGCATATACAAATTGATCGGAATCTGAAAACTGATCTTTTATATCATTTAAAATAGATTGAATATTAGATCCTTCTACTAGGTATTGATTAAAATAGGTAGACAAGTAATTTTCAATGATATCTTTACTTAGAAAAGAATATTGAGTTAATATGGCGTCTACTAAACTAGATTGATCCATATATAATAAGGAAGGGTTATAACTTGTATGTTCAAGCGACTCGGGATGAATCATTGTTCCTTGGATTTGTAAAGTAATGGTCAATCCCATAGGAAGTGCTACTTCAAATGTATCGCCTACCTTGAGTTGATTTCGCGTTAAAAAGCTTTCATCAACAAATATACCTTTCTGAACATTTTTCTCTTTTTCTACGCTGTAAGGCAAATTCATATTTGATGAATCAGGATGAACAATCACATAGACAGGATGATTTTCATAAGAAAAAGTAAAATAAATGCGTTTTTCATATTTTACATCTTCTTTTTGTAATATGTTTTCTAACCGTTCATCGTATGTTTTGGTCATAATGATAGCATCGCACATATGAGAAGACTGATAAATTTGGACTAATTGATTTTCAAAATTGCGATAATTAGCCAAGATACCGGTAAAAAGCGTTACAGCAAGACAGGCAATAAATACAACCGATAAATATTGTTTCCAATTGCTTTTGATTTCACGCCCAACTTTGATTCGTAATACAGATTGCTTTACCATTCGATGTCCTCGATATCTTTGGGATGCAAATTGGTTTGATCTGAAATCAGTTTTCCATCCGAAAAACGAATAACACGATTGGCTACTTCTGCAATACTTGCATTATGAGTAACAATCACCACACATTGCTTTCCAGTTTCACTAATGGACTTCAATAATTTTAAAATATGCTTTCCAGTTTGGCTATCTAATGCTCCTGTTGGTTCATCGCACAATAATAAATCAGGCTTTTTAGCAATTGCTCTAGCAATCGATACCCTTTGTTGTTCTCCTCCACTCAAATGAGAGGGAAAATTATGCATGCGGTGGGCAAGTCCAACCATTTCTAATGTGTGTTCAGGATTTTCCACATCTTTTAAATGATCAATAGAAAGGCGTACATTTTCTAATGCGGTCAAATTAGGCATCAAGTTATAGAATTGAAAAACAAAACCAATATGCTTTCTTCTAAACTGGGCGAGTTCTTTTTCATTTAATTGTGTAATATCTTTCCCATTCATTTGATAACTTCCACTTGTCGCAAAATCCATTCCTCCTAAAATATTGAGTAGAGTAGATTTTCCGGCACCACTTGCGCCAAGAATAACCACTAATTCTGTTTTTTCCAATGCAAAGGAAACTTCTTGTAAAGCCATAATTTGTGTATCCTTTTGACCATACACTTTGGTAATTTCTTTTAATTCGATAAAAGGCATAGTATCTCCTTTCTCTTTTTTTCTTATATCAATATACCATAAAATGGTCATTTTATCAAACAGTTTGTAAAAGAAAAAGCATCCCCAATGGAATGCTAAATAATTATTTCTTGAGTTTCAATACACCTAATACAATACAAGTAATGCAGGAACAAATAAATACGCCAGCAAATACATAAAGTAATTGATAATTGGTAAATACTGGAGAAACAAATATCCATGTACCTACTGTAATCAACACAATATTCATAACAACTTTATAAATGGCATATTTTTTTCCACTTGTTGAATTGGATAAATGGGAACGAAATGACTCCACAACACCTCTAATCCAAAAAGCAAGCCCCAAAATAAGACACCCTTCATCAATGAAAGAAATGGGCAACCATGTTTTTAAAATGCATGTCACCGCAACAAAGGTCAACAGAATCAATTCAACTAATGATAATACCAATATCGTTCCCCTTGATTTCATGACTACCTTTGTTAATAAGAACCCATATGCATATGCTAAAATGCATAAACCAATTAAAATATGTAAAATAGTTAGACCAATATTGGTCACTTCAGGAAGGATAATAATTCCTAAAGTCAGTAAAACTGCTGCAACAATAAAGAATAACACAGCTTTTATTGTATTTTTTTTCATAAATTCACCTCTATTTATAGTATTTACCAAATTTTATTGTTTAAACTGATATTGATATAAATTTGCATAGACACCATTTTGTTGAATCAATGCATCATGATTTCCTTGTTCAATAATACCATTTTTATCAATGACAATAATATTATCGGCATGTTTTACAGTAGATAACCGATGTGCAACCACAATGGTTGTTCTTCCTTCACTCAGTTGTTCTAACGCTTGTTGGATTTGCATTTCTGTTACATTGTCCAATGCGCTAGTTGCTTCATCTAATATGAGAATAGGCGGATTTTTCAAAAAGGCTCTTGCGATAGATATGCGTTGTTTTTGACCACCTGATAGTTTCACACCACGTTCACCCACATACGTATTGAACCCCTCTGGTAATGATGTAATAAACTCATAAATATTGGCTTTTTTACTCGCCTCAATGATTTCTTCATCGGTTGCGTCTAATTTACCAATTGCAATATTATCTTTAATGCTTCCCGCAAATAAAAAGACATCTTGTTGGACTAATCCAATTTGTTTTCGTAAAGAATATCTTGAATATTTTCGAATGTCTATATCATCAATCAAAATAGATCCATCATTCATTTCATAAAACCGTGGAATCAAATGACAAATGGTTGTTTTACCACCACCACTTGGTCCAACTAAAGCTATTGTCTGGCCTTTTGGAATCGCTAATGATAAATGAGATAATACAAAGTGTTCCTCATCTGATTGATAACTAAAACTGACATTTTGAAAAACAATGCCCTTTTCAATCTGATTTAAAATAACTGGATTTTCGTCTTCTTCTTCAACTGGTGTACGAATAACTTCCATAAAACGCTCAAAGCCTGTCATACCACTTTGAATTTGTTCAAATATTGACACAATTGTTCGTATAGGCATAATGATATTGTTGATATACAAGATAAGCGCAGTAAACTCTGATTCATCAATATAATGTTTAGAATAAAATATACCCCCTGATATTAAGGCAACCAGATACAAAAAATCAGTAAAAAAAGTCATACCTGAACCAAAAATTCCCATTTGCTTATAAGCACCTGCACGAGCTTTTTTGAAATTTTGGTTGCATATATCAAATTTTTCCTTTTCATAACGCTCAGTAGTATATGATTTTGAAACGCGAATACCTGAAACGCTACTTTCTACTTGAGCATTGATAATCCCCGTTTCTTCACGCATTTTGGCAAAAGCTTTTCGCATTCCTTTACGCGTGAAAATAGCATAAAGCACAATAAAGGGAACAACAGAAAAAACAATGAGAGTAAGAACTGGATTGACTTTGAGAATCATTAATATAAATGACCCCAATAATGTAATTGTCGCAATAAAAATATCTTCTGGACCGTGATGGGCAAGTTCAGAAATATCCATTAAATCATTGATAAGCCGTGACATAATAGTCCCCGTTTTATGTTCATCAAAATAGGAAAATGGTAAAGCTTGTAAATGGCTGAAGAGTTCTTTTCTCATATCGCCCTGAATTCGAACTCCCACAATATGTCCCCAGTATTGAATAATAAAATTTAAACCAGCTTTAATCACATATATTCCTAGTAAGGCTCCACCCAAAATCCAAATGAGTGCAATCATATTTTCTTTTCCTGCCAAATCTCGAATAATATATTGAGCAATGAGTGGATAAATCAAATTACATAAAGACAAAAGTAATGCACATAGCAAATCCAATAAGAATAATCGCATATGGGGTTTATAGTAGGAACAAAACTTTTTAAACATCCTATCACCT
Organism: Prevotella sp.; assembly: GCA_023665755.1. Classification (GTDB taxonomy): domain Bacteria; phylum Bacillota_I; class Bacilli_A; order ML615J-28; family CAG-313; genus CAG-313. The sequence goes on along the minus strand of JAMPDF010000002.1, from coordinate 280,882 downwards.
CTTTTCATACCTTTTCTTATTATACTATATTTTTCTAAAAAAACAATCTTTGTTGCATACTTCTTTTCCATATTATACGTAAGAATGTAAGCAATGCATCAGGGCTTTCTATCGAATACTGGCTATTGTTTGTAAAATTTCTTCCCAATTTGTAACTCCTCCATCTGATATACCTGTTCTCAAAATGACGGTTTGATGGCTTGGTGAAATATATAATATTTGATCTGACTTTCCCCAAGCAAGGATATCAGTTTCTCCTGTATGTGTAGGATAACTATACCACATATATTGATAAGTTATTTGCCGATTTTCAAGAAACGTATTTTGATATTCTTCATCAAAAAATGAATGTGCTAAAGTTGTAGATTGTCTTAGCCACTCGCTATTGATAATTTGTGATTGATGCCAATTTCCGTGATGAAGTACCATACTTCCTATCTTAATAAAATCAATTGCTCTAAAATTGATTCCACTTTCCATTTTTTCAAAACCAGATGCCTTGCTATCTAAACTCCAAGAAGCTTGATATTGTGCACCAATGGGCATCCAAATGGTTTCCTCAAAATAAGTGGACACACTCTTCTTTGTACTTCTTTCTAAAATTATGCCTAATAATAATGGATGGTAATTATTATAATGAAAACGTCCTCCATATTTTTTGGTAATCGCTATGTGCTCAAGAGCTAACTTTCGCAAGTTTGGATGCCAATAGGTAAGGGTATCATCTCCAAACCACAATCCTTTTTTCTCATATACAATGCAAGAGCGCATAGATAATAATTCTTCAATTGTAACCTCACCAATAGGTTGTCCCTTGTATTCATCGATATAATCAGAAATAGGTTGATCAATACTTTGAATATACCCTTCTTCTATTGCTTTGCCTATTAATAGTGAAATAACTGATTTAGACATGGAAAAAGAGGTATGCATAGACTCTTCACTAGAACCATTTGCATATTGCTCATAGACAATTTGGTCATCTCGAACAATAATGAATGCTGATGTATCAGTTTCTTCTATAAAGGAAGCTAATGATGCTTGATATTCTCGTTTTCCCTTTTGATATCTAACTTGATAACTAGCCAACTGTAAATCTAGTTGCTTTTCATATGTATAAGGAGTATCACTTACTTGGATGCATCTACTTGGAAAATATGTGTAATCTGTTACATGAGAATCCCAGTGAGTAAGTACTCTACCTAAATAAGTGGGGGAATAAATGACTGCTGTAGCAATACAAACGATACCAAAACATAATAAAATGATAAGTAGCGGTGCCATGATTCCAATAATTCTTTTTTTCTTTTGATGCATATCCTTCTTCTCCTTTTTATGCTATATTGATAAAAAATTTATTTTTTAAGTTTACAATACTCTATCTTAACTAAAAAAGCAAACTCTTTGTTTGCTTTTTGCTTTATTTTTACTCTTTTAATTTTCTACGATATAATGTTGTTAAAAAACCAATATAGTTGGCAAGATCTTTAGATAAATACTGGTCATCAATTCTCCAAGTCCAATTCTTTTCTTTAGTCGAAGGAGTATTGATTCTGGCTGTGGCATCAAGTCCTAAATAATCTTGAATAGGAACTATAGCTAAGTCACATACACTTTTTAATGCCTCTCTTACCATAGCATCACAAACCTTATCATCACTTGAAAGTGTTAGATATTCTCTTACCATATGTTTTTCTTGTTCATTTAAAGTTTCAAACCAACCACGAACAGGTAAATTATCATGTGTTCCTGTATAAACTACTGCATGTTTGATATGATGATGTGGTAAATATAGACTATCTTCATCAGGTTGAAAAGCAAATTCTAATACCTTCATACCTGGATATCCTGTCTTTTCTAATAATTTATGCACCGCTTCAGTTAGAAACCCTAAGTCTTCTGCAATAATCCTGGCCTCAGGAATCACTTGACGGAGTGCTTTAAAAAAAGCTAAACCTGGACCTTTCACCCACTTACCATGTTCCGCAGTAGAGTCTTCTCCCGGAATAGCATAAAAGGCTTCAAATCCCCGGAAATGATCAATGCGAATCACATCAAATAATTGGTAAGCAGCTTGGATTCTCTTTATCCACCAAGCATATCCATCTTGTTTCATTACCGTGTAATTGTATAAAGGGTTACCCCAAAGTTGACCTGTTTTGGCAAAAGCATCTGGTGGACATCCTGCTACACAAATGGGTTTTAATTGTGCATCTAACATAAATTGTTTCGCATTGGCCCATACATCTACACTATCTAGTGCAACATAAATCGGAACATCACCTATTAATTCAATTCCTTTTTGATGAGCATATGATTTGAGATGCTTCCACTGGTTAAAGAATTGATATTGAACAAAATACCAAAATTGAATCGCTTCCGCATGAGTTGCTGCGTATTTGTTTAAATTTTCTTCTTGATACACTTTGTATTCTTCTGGCCACTCTTGCCATGAAATCCCTGAAAAGGTATCTTTTAGACTCATAAATAATGCATAATCCCTTATCCAAGAAATATTATCTTGAATAAATTGTAAATACGCTTCATTAGATTGAAAACGATAAAAAGCTTTTTTCAATACTTGAAAACGCCATTGATATAAATAGCCATAATCTATAGATAAAGGCAAATTTCTATAAGAATTGACTTCCTCTTCTTTTAAGTAGCCATTTTCCTTTAATATGTCCAAATCAATGAAATAGGGATTTCCCGCAAAACTACTAAAGGTTTGATAAGGAGAATCTCCATAACTAGTGGGGCCAAGTGGTAAAACTTGCCAATATTTTTGATTAGCTAGATGTAAAAAATCAATAAATTGATATGCAGTTTTCCCCAATGTCCCTATGCCATAAGGACTAGGTAAACTAAATATGGGAAGTAAGATACCACTGGCTCTCATATAATCTCCTTGTTGTACTAAATTTTTAAGATAATGGCATCTTGAATATCCGAAAGAGGAATTTCAAGATGTGTCTCATTTTGTTTAATATACAGTATTTCATTTTCAATTTGATAAGGTATTCCTTCATACGACTCATTATGTTTAGTCTCAATTAAAGTAGGAATAGGATGATTCATACCATACATTTGAACAATATTTTGAATTTTTTTAAATAAAAGTTCATCTATCCCAGAGTGTGTTATGATTTGTCTTTCTTCTGATACATTGCGATGAAATGAGGCTGCTAGCGTCTTGGTATTTTTAGAAGTGGCAGGATCTCTGCTATCAAAATAGCGCTGTGAGCCATTTGACAAGATAGGAGTTGAAACACTGTGAATAAAAAGAAGGGGTTCAGGAACCGTCTTTCTTGCTAAATTATTTTCATTATTCATATTATCACCACTATTATATATGAAAATACCTTCTAAAATATTAAAAACAAAATGAGGTTTTATGATATCATCTTATCACCATTTTCTAACGATTGATATTTTTTTGATAAATAGCATATAAACCATCTAATAAAACATTCTCATCATATATCACCTTTGTTTTTAAGATATCTTTGATGATTCTTGCATATCCCCCAGTTAATATCACATGTGCATGCTGAATTTGTAGTTCTTCCTTGATTTTTTCTACTAATCCATCAATCATAGCCACATGTCCATATACAATACCACTTTGAATAGAGGTAGACGTTTCATTGTTCACTACTTTTGCTGGCACTTCTAAGGCAGTTCTTGATAATTTTGAAGTCGTATTGACCAAACTATCCATAGAACCTTTGATGCCCGCACAAATGATACCCCCTAAGAATACTTTATGTTCTGTGACAACTAGTAATTTGGTTGCTGTACCCATATCAACAACAATAGATGGACCTCCATATTTACAATAAGCGCCTACACAATCACAAAGTAAGTCTGCACCTAATTGTTTAGGATGTTCTAATTTGATTTGCAATCCGCTTTTCAATCCGGCTCCAACAAAAAGTGGTTTGATATGATAGTATCTGTCCATCATTCTTAAAAAAACCGAATCCAGTTGAGGAACAACGGAAGCAATGATACAACCTTCAATTGTATCTGTTTGAACAAGATTAGCCATAGAAATATTGATTTTTTGATAATAATCATCCTCAGTCAGTAGAGCATTGGTAACATAGCGAAAAGTTTGAATTATTTTTTCCCCTTTATAAATACCTAAAACAATATTTGTATTGCCAATATCAAAAAGTAATACCATCTTTTCTACCTTCACTTTCTTTCATTTCATAATCTCTTTATATTTATTATACACTATTTTCCAACATTTATCAAGTAAAGGTAGCTGAAAAAGAGACCCTTATCATTGATAGATAGGAAAAAACAAGCATTCTATATTAAAATGCTTGTTGAATGTATGCTATGATATTGAAATATTATTTTTTAGCAGCAATTCTTCATATGCCTTCACTTCTTTTTCCCATATCTTTTGAGTTTTTCGATAATCCGTTAAAATTTGATAATTTTCTAACAATCCACCCAAGTGTTTAGCTACCTTGATTGAACCATAAATATTCAAATGATTTCCTTTATCCCTAAAATCTGTTTTAAAATCAAAATCAAGATATTCAGGATGAATATTATAATCTATAAATTCAATATGATGTTCTTTGGCATAAGACTGAACACCGTAACTTTTCGCATAACTCCAAGATGATGGTGACGGCATTTCAACAAATAAAAGACGAATGCCTTTTCTTTCGCATAATTTGCGAATTTTCTCTAAATAATGCACACTTCTTTTCGGTAAAGCTTTTTCTTCACTATCACTGCTTCCCATATAATTCTTTAACTGATAATTATAACGTTTATTGGAATATTTAAAGCCTTTTAATTCATCATAATTATCATCTAGTTTGGGCAGTTTTGTAAAATCTTGCCACTTCAAATTTTTCCATCTAGCATGATAAATAAATGGAGAGGCTAAAAACTGTAGTTTGATTAAAGATTGTGTATAATCAGCTATACCCATTTTCTCATATAAAAAATCCGTTTCAACAATGCATACTTTAATTTGTTGTTTCTTGGTAATATCTTGTAAAAGACGATATCCAAGCATTGGACTTGCCTTAGCTACACCACAACAATATGAAGTAATACCATATAAGCGATATAGTTCAAGTGGATTGAATGCGCTATACAAATCGCTATTACCAATTCCAACTACTTCAATACTATTTTTAGCCTCTGCTTCAAATCCTCTTCCGGCAAAAAATTTGTCTCCCCCTTTATCTGCTTTTGTTTTTGGAGTGAATACTACACATACACTCAAATAGATAACAATAAACATTGCAAAAAACAAAATCATTCTTTTCCATAATTTCATTGCTAAAATCCTCCATAAATAGGGTCAGGTGGTATATATCCTAAACCATACGCTCCAAAGATGATAATACCAAAGATTAAAATCAAATAGGCGGCGTATTCTATACCTCTAGGCAAGTTTACAATTCGCTGGTAAATATCAAATTTTTTGGTCTGTAACCACTCAAATACCAATAAAATACCCATAGCCAAAGCAGCAATAACACACTCTTTTGCCTCAAAAATACTTGTCAACTTAGTATTACTCGGTTGGAATATATTCACAATATATTGTCCTGCGTCTGTTAATGTATTACATCTAAAAATAAGCATACCTATATTAACTAAAATAAATGTTTTGATAATACCTAATATACGAAAAATCGTTTTATGTTTTATTTGATGTGCAAAATAATGAGCGATGATATTTTCTATCATCATCACCATATAATAATAAAGACCATATATTAGATATTTAAAACTTGCACCATGCCACAATCCTGTAAGTGACCATACCACAAATAAAACGATACAACTAGGTAAGAAGGTTTCCCAAAAATTAGATACCTTTCCTCTTAATTTTTTACATAACCAATTGATTGGTCTAGACATCGAAAGAGGATAGAATACATATTCTCTAAACCATGTACCTAAACTAATATGCCATCTTCTCCAAAACTCACCTACAGATGAAGAAAAAAATGGTTGTTCAAAATTTCTTTCCAGCTGAATTCCATACATTTTTGATATACCTCTTACCATATCGATAATACCTGAAAATTCTGTATATAATTGAAAAGTAAAAGCAATTACACCTAAAATCAGTATCGGTCCTGTAACCCCTTTATCAAAAGTTTGGGTTACTAAAATAGCAAGTCTATCTGCAATGACAATTTTTTTGAACAGTCCCACCAAAATGAGCAAAACTCCCTTTTTAAAATGTTCAAACTGAAATGACTGAGGTTCTTTTAATTGTGGTAACAATTGATCATAATGGGAAATGGGTCCTTCTAATAAGCATGGAAAATAAGTGGTAAATAGTAAGACATCTAAATAATTTTTACTTGCCTTATACTTTCCCCGATATACATCCACTAGATAGCCAGTATTAGATAATGTATAATAACTAATCCCTAATGGCATTAAAATTTTAAACATCGGAATTTGAAAATCCCAGTTACATATAGAAAAAATAGAATTGAGAATACCATCAAAAAAATTTAAATATTTAATCGAAATCAATAAGCCTAAATTCAAAATTAGTGCCAGAATTAAAATTCGTTTATTCGCTTTTTTAGTTTTTAATTTTTCTTGTTTAAATGTTTCTTTATCAAATTCAGCTTTCTTATTTTTGAGTGTTTCGTTTTTTTGGCTCATTATTCTTGCAAACAAATATACAATAAAAGCACTCAATAAAACAAAAACCATCATCCATTTACTAGCAAATCCCAATAAAATCAAACTACCTAGAATTAAAATCAGATAACGGTATTTCTTAAAAAACACCATGTAAAGCAAGTAGACTATGGATCCAAAAATCAATAGCCACAGCAATTGTTCATAGGCTTTCATACTATTCGTCTTGAACTTTTTCTATTAGTTTCACCATATCATCAACAGACTCAAAATTTTCTGGAACAATATAAAGTGGAGAAATAGATATATCAAATTCGTCAGATATCATCATAATCAGTCTTACAACTTCCATACTAGTTAATATTTGACGTGTAATGAGTTGGGTTTCATTTTCATAATCCACTCCTGGTTTTAATTCTTCTAATATTTCTAATAGTGTTTCTTTCATCATAAACTCTCCTTATTTTTTCAAAAGATATTCTTCTTGGTAATATTTTCGATCAATTTTGCCATTTTGATTCAGTTTCACATGCGATAATAATTCATATCTTTGGGGAATCATATAATATGGCATTTTGGCTTGCAGTTTTGCGTTTAAATCTTGTTGCGTGATTTTCCCTACATAACAACAGATGATTTCATCCTTTTGGCCATTATACAAACAAAACGCTGTTTTGATTTCCTCTAAAGCATTACATCCAGCCTCAATTTCGCCAAGTTCTATACGATATCCCATATGCTTGATTTGAAAATCTTTTCGACAAAGATAGACTAATTCACCTTGTGTATTGTATTTGCATAAATCACCCGTTTTATATACAATCTCAGGATAATATGGATTTAAAGGGTTTTGAACAAAAGCTTCTTTGGTTTTTTCAGCATTTTGATAATAACCATTCGCAACAAAAGCCCCTTTTACATACAGTTCTCCTTCTTGGTTCGAAACAACTAATTCACCTTTATCATTAATTAAGAATACTTCTAAATTTTCACAAGCCTTTCCAATTGGCAGGACTTCATCATTGGCAAATCGGCGATTAACTTTATAGTATGTACAAATATCAGTTGTTTCCGTTGGACCAAATAAATTAGCAAAAGAAACCTGAGGTAGTTTATCCATCCAATAGTTCAACACTTTAGTAGGCATAACTTCTCCCGCAAACATAGCTACTTGCAAATATTGTGGTAATACATAATCCAATACTTTCATTTGTGCTATTATTTGATAAGCGGAAGGAACCCAGTAAATGGTATTGATTTTCATTTGGTTCATTACATCAAATAATCGAATTGGAAATGTGAAATAACTCTTGGGTACAATATATAAAAAAGCACCAGTAAAAAGGGTCGCAAAAACATCTGAAACCGACATACTAAAATAAAATGGGGTTTGGCTTGCAAAACGAGTTTGGTCCGATATATCAAAACAAGTGGTAAACCACTCTATATAATTGACAATGTTTTGATGATGAATCACAGTACCTTTTGGAATGCCCGTTGAACCTGATGTAAATAAAATGTATACAGGGTCTGTTGAAATGATTTGTTCTACTCTACCTTTTAATCTTTGCTCATCTATTGCTAATGCAACTACATCTTGGATTATGATAGATGGATGTCCACCAAGTGCTACAAAGCGTTTGACATTGGCTTCATCAAACATCAATAACTTAGGTGATGCGATTTGCATAATTTTCTGGATGCGCTCAATCGGTGATTCTACATCGATAATAACATAAGGAGTTCCTGCATACATACAAGCAAGCATTGCTATAATGGTATAAATACCTCGATTGGTAGCAATACCTACCACTTCATTTTTAGCCGCCTTGGGAATGATTGCAGTAGCAACTGACTTGGCGTATCGTTGTAAATCTTGATAGGATAAGCTATTTTCTGGATCTTGAAAAGCAATTTTATCCAATTGATTTTGCTTCTTTAATGTTATGATTTTATCTTCAAACGCTGTTATTACTGTCTTCATTTTTATCACCGTTCCATATTATACCACTTTTTACAGTAAAAGTAAATACTCTATTTTATTTTTTTCCTTGAAATCTTGAAAAAAAGAATAACATCTATTATTTCAATTTCAATATATTTTTCCCTTTATTCCATCATTTATAAGCACCAACAATAAAAAAAGGAGACTCATCATCTCCTTTTTCTACTACTCAAAATCAAATTAAAAATTATTGGCTTTTACTTCGAAATAAGCTTGTGGATGTGCGCATACTGGACAAGCCTTTGGTGCTGTTTCGCCAACATACACATGACCGCAATTGCGACAAACCCAAACAGTTACACCTGCTTTTGCGAATACTTGAGCAGTTTCAATATTTTCCGCTAATTTTCTATAGCGTTCTTCGTGTTCCTTTTCAATTTTTGCCACACCTTCAAATTGTTTAGCAATAGCAACAAATCCTTCTTCACGAGCCACTTTAGCAAATTCAGCATACATATCTGTCCACTCATAGTTTTCACCTGCTGCTGCTGCAAGTAAATTTTCTTTAGTTGTTCCGATTCCACCTAATAATTTGAACCATAATTTGGCATGCTCTTTTTCATTATTTGCGGTTTCTTCAAAAATAGCAGCAATTTGTTCATAACCTTCTTTTCTTGCTTGTGAAGCAAAATAAGTATACTTGTTTCTTGCTTGTGATTCACCTGCAAACGCAGTCATTAAATTTTGTTCTGTTCTACTTCCTTTTAATTCCATTTTCCTTTTCTTCCTTTCTCATCATTTGGCATGTGGGGCAAACACCACTAAAACTAATTTGATTGGCATATATCTTCACTTGATTTCGTTGTTCTACTGAAGCTATAATGGGTTCCACATCTATTTCCTCAATATCCATAAAACATTTACAAATTTGACAATAGAAATGTCCGTGTGGTTTACGCATTTTGTGATCATAATGGTCACCTTCGCCAGGAATGCTTAATCTTGTGATTTTCCCCATTTCTACTAAATCATTTAAATTGCGATAAACTGTTCCAAGACTAATGTTGGGCATATGTGCTCTTGCCTTCACATAGATGCTTTCGGCAGTTGGGTGATCACAACTCGATTGAACAATTTCATAGATTAAATTCTTCTGTGCTGTTTTCCTCATATTTCTCCTTAATAGTAATTATTACTATTAATTATATTATACCTTTTTTCTTTTTTATTGCAAGTATTTCGCTTTTTAGCCAACCACTAAAAAAATCAAGAATTTGATTTGAATAAGATTACAACTATCTTGTAATATTTTGGAAGAAATAACCTTAATATATTCTTGTTGATATACAATAGCCAATTCATACAATAGAGAAATGTCTTCTTTCTCCTCCTAGATTATAGTTTCTTTTTTCTTTCTTTTTTAATCATTTTGGTGTATAATATAAAAAAGAAGGAAGAAAGGAAACGATTCTTATGCGTGATGAAGATCTAATTTATCTTTTTACGGGAACATCAGAAATTTTTATTAAAAATAGAATGAATCGAATCATTCAAAGTTTTAATAAATTAGATACCACCACAATCAAGTACGATATGGAAGTAACTTCTTTATCACATATTCTAGAAGATGCCATCACTGTTCCTTTTTTAGAAGATTTAAAAATTATTATTTTGAAAAATCCTAAATTTTTAACCAAAACAAATACAGCCTCAAAAGAAGATACCAAATCATTTATCAAATATCTAAAAAACCCTGTTGATACAACTATATTGATGATTGATGCCACGAACATCGTCATTTCTCAGAGCAATGAAATTTATAAAATGCTTCGTAATGTGGCTAAAATCATTGATTATCCTGAACCAGAAGAAATTGAACTCAAAGGATGGATTGTTCGTAGTTTTGATAGTAACAATATTGATATTAAAGATGATGCATTAAATCTATTGTTAGAATATATTGGCGATGACCAACCGAGACTAGCAACAGAAATTGAAAAATTAACATCTTATATTGGAAAAGGCGGAACTATCCGACAATCTGACATTCGACTTTTAGTATCCAAAGATGTTAGTAATGAAGTGTATCACTTAATTAAGGCGATTATTCAAAAAGATTTGGACCAAACTTACGCGATTTATTCTAATTTGATTACTCACACAAAAGATGCACTTACGATTATCGCTCTCATATCTAATAAATTTAAAGAATTGGTTTCAACTTACAAATTATTAAAATACGGATATAGTCAAAGTGATATTGCCAAATTCTACAATGTAACCTCGGGAAAAGCCTATTATTTGGTACAAGAAGCAAAAGCATTTAAATTGTCCGATTTGGAATACTATATTGAAAAATTAGCTGAACTAGATTATCAAATCAAAAGTGGAAAAATAGAAAAAAATATTGGTTTAGAATTACTTTTGTTAAAATTACCTAAATAAAGAAAAAAAGCTATTTCATTTGAAATAGCTTCTTATTTTTTATTTCATTATGCCATTGCGTTTAAGGCTTTAGCTAAACGAGATTTTTGATGTGCTGCATAATTCTTATGATGAATACCTTTTGATACAGCCTTATCAATTTTTTTACTTGCAAAATTAAAAGCCTCTTGTGCTTTTGCTTTATCGCCTGCTGCTACAGCAGCTTCAAAAGCTTTGATTGCAGTCTTTAATGAAGAAGAAAATGAATTATTTAATAATCTTCTCTTATTGTTAGTAATATCTCGTTTCTTTTGTTGCTTAATGTTTGCCATTAGTTTCACCTCCGAGGTTATTTCTTAAGTATTATATCATAAATTGAAAAAAAGGTAAAGTAAAAGATACTTTTTATTTTATTTTCGCTTTTTTTCAATGATGATGGTCCCCTTTTCAGATGTAATCCAAATCCTACCATTATAGCGTTCTACAATTTTTGGAGATGGAAAAGAAAACTGATTTTGATACCCATTCATACAAATTGCTATAGCATATTGAACATTGTGCAGTAGTTCATCTGTTGATGAAGTGATAGAACCATGATGAGGTACTTTCAAATAATCAACTTTTTCTATTTTGGGCAACTGTTTTTCTACTTCTTTTTCTATATCACCTGTGAATAAGTAATTTTGTTCAAATAACTGAGCAAGTATAACTAAACTGTTGTTATTTTTCTTTTGATAGTCCTTTATGGGCGAAAGGACTTGGAAGCAATTGTCTTGATACATTAATGTATCTCCTACCGATAAAGCTTGATAGTGTACTTTGTCTTTGACCATCTGATAAGTGGTAATATCATACTTACTACCATAGACTTGTTTGACCCGGAAAGTTTGAATTAGTTCTAAAAGCATTCCATTATGATCACTATCACCATGACTAATAATGATAGCATCTATACGCTTTACACCTTGTTTTTTGAGAAAGACTATCAAATCATTACTTCCTGATTCTCCTGTATCTATGAGTATATTGAGTTGATTGTGCTTTCCTTGGATGAAAGTGGCTTCTCCTCTTGGCAAGTCTAAGAAATAGACCCTTTCATGCACATTGACATACCCCCAGTAGATCCATATTAATTGGAACAAAATAAAAAGACAACTTACATATTTTCGAATGTTTTTCTTTCTGCTAATCAATCCATAGCATAAAAAATAATAGAAAAGTATCATAAAAGGTGGAATGAGTGGGTAAGTGAAGGTCAAAATATCAATTTGTGCTAAATGATTGGTTAACAATTGAAATAGACTATATACTATCATAAATAGATTTTCAAGACAAGGTATACATGTAACTAAAACGGCAAGCGGAAGTAAAATATAACTGACTAGTGGAATATAAACCAAATTATACACAATTGCCAAAAAAGAAATATCAGGTGAAAAAATAGTTACTACTGGAAGTGTGATAAATGTTGCAATACAACTGATAATGATGTTGGTTTTGATGTTGCCAACTATACCTTTGCGATTGAAAAGCCATGAAGCACACAATACAATGCCTATAGCAATCAAATAGGATAGTATAAAATTATATTGAAAAATATACATTGGATTAAAACATAAGACTAAATAAGCATTGATGCTAATTAAATCTATGGCACTCCATTTGAGTTGATATTGATGGTTCAATGTCTTTAAAATAAAGCCATTCACTACCCTTAATACCGAAACTATGAAACCAGATATGGCATAATATAGAAATAAGAGTGGCATCACAAAAACAGGAATCGCATTTTTCTTGATGCGAAGAAGGCTAAGCAGTTTTTCTAGCGCTCCTACCAGCAATCCGACATGCAAACCAGATATGACGAATAAATGACTGACCCCAATCGTTGCTATCTGCTCCGAAAGATGAGGATTCAATCTATCCTTATTTCCAATAGTTAACGCTTGAATCATCCCCACTGATTCCGTATGAAAATACTGTTCATAATAATCACTAATGCTTTGATACAATTGATATTTTCCAAATGTATGTTGAACATACACCATTTCTTTGATTTCTATTTGACCATAAATATTTTGATAAGATAAATACGCGCGATAGTTGAATCCACCAGGATAATGTGCTTGATCTACACTTATTATCTTTCCTTGAATATAGTAAACATCCCCTATATTCAGTTGATTCTCACTATAATATAAAACGTATCCTTGTTTTAAGTGAAATAAGATTTGAAAATGTTGAGGTGTTTTCTTTATTTTTTCTACCATTGCAACTCCCTCATATATAGGAAAATTTTGATATTCTTCCCACTGATGTTGATAGCATTTTTTTCGAAACATATAGTGACCAAAAACAAAGCCTACTGCTACTAAAGCAAGGACACCAAATGCTTTATCTTGTATAAAATAACATAGCCATAAAGCCAAAAAAACAAGTAAAATAGGAATACTTTTTTGTGCTATGCTAAAGAAACAAAGCGCTATTAAAATAAGAATATGAAAATACCGATGGGCTAATTTTCTATATAGTGACGAACGCTTGAATGTCTTGAAAAAGTGTTTGACCAATACCATTTACCTTCAATAAATCTTCAATTTGTTGAAATGCTCCTACTTTTTCCCGGTAAGATAAAATAGCATTGGCTTTTGAATCACCAATACCGGGAAGTGTCAATAATTCTGCCTTTGTACAAGAATTAAGATTAATTTTGGTATAGGTTATGGGTGTAGCAATATCCTTATTTTTTTCTTTTTTTTCCACAACTATCTTCATATTTGAGGTAATCGTAGACACCAAATTGAGATTAGTGATATTCGCATATGCTGTAAATCCTCCCGCTAGTTCAATTACATCGTATAACAATGATCCGCTTTCAACTTTATAAATGCCAGGATGCATCACCTCACCTCTTAAATCGATTAAACAATCATTGGATGTATCCGTAGTGAAGGAGGTAGATGTATTTGAACTAAGCGTAGGAGAACTACCACAAGCTGGTAAAAAGAGGGTCAAGAGCAATGTTAACAAGATACACACCTTGTTATACCTATTTGATTTTATTTTCATATTTTTTTCCTCCTTCACCTAATCATACGAAAAATAAATCTTTAAAAAACGAAAAAACATCTATTGTGTATCATAGATGTTTTTTTACTTTTATTTTTTCGAATGCATAGCACGCATAGCATTGCAAATAGCAAGAACTGACACACCCACATCCGCAAATATAGCAAGCCACATATTAGGTATGGCTACCATACTCCATATCAAAATACCAATTTTAACTAATAAAGCAAAAATAATATTTTCTTTTACAATATGCATTGTTTTTTTGACAATACGTTTGGCATCGATAATGCTAGATAACGTGTCATACATCAAAACCACATCACTTGCTTCTATTGCACTATCACTTCCAACTCCACCCATTGAAATACCAATATCTGCACGCATTAAAACTGGTGCATCATTGATACCATCTCCAACGTAGACTGTCGTACCTTGTTTATTTTTATTCATAATCTCTTCTAAGCAACCGACTTTATCGGTTGGCAATAATCCAGCATAATAATCACTCAAATGCAGTTGCTCTGCCACATATGAAGCCACTTGTTCATTGTCACCTGTTAGCATAATCGTTTGATATCCTTTGCTACTCAGATATGCTATCGTCTCAACTGCATCTGGTTTGATTTCATCCATAATTTCTATATATCCTAAATACAAGTTACCCCTTGCAAAATGAACAATGGTACCCACACTTTCTATCACTGGATAAGATATATGATAGCTTTTCATAAGTTTATCATTTCCTGCTAAGTAAGTATTTTCTTTCCATTTAGCAACAATTCCCATACCAGAAATTTCTTCTATCTCATCTGCTGATACTACTATAGTCCGATTTTCAACATAACTGGTTATACACTTGGCAATGGGATGATTACTTTTCGATTCTGTTAAATACACAGCCTGATAAAAATCCTCTTCATTTTTAGATATAGATACTTGTTGGACTACAAAATTTCCCTTTGTTAGTGTACCTGTTTTATCAAATACAAAGGCATTCGCCTTATCGATTATTTCAAAATAATTGCTTCCCTTGATGAGAATCCCTTTTTTAGATGCCCCTCCAATTCCTCCAAAAAAGCTCAATGGCACGCTAATGACTAAAGCACATGGACAACTAACAACTAAAAAATTAAGTGCTTTAAATACCCATGTTCCCCAATCATGTGTAAATAAAGGTGGAATAATCGCTATAATTGCCGCAAGGCCAACTACAATAGGCGTATAATATCTTGCAAATTTAGCAATAAAATTTTCTGCCTTAGCCTTTTTACATGAAGCACTTTCCACTAACTCTAAAATTTTAGATACAGTGGAATCTTCAAATAGTTTTGTTGTTTGAACTTCAATAACTGAACCAATATTAATCATCCCACTTGTAACTTCCATTCCCTCTGTTACTTCTTTAGGCAAAGATTCGCCAGTTAAAGCGGCAGTATTTAAAAGCGTTGAACCTTTTTGAATCATCCCATCTAATGGAATTTTTTCACCTACTTTTACAATAATTGTACTGCCAATGGCTACTTCGGAAGGATCTACTATAATTTCTTCCCCATTTTCACCAATCTTTGTTGCAAAATCGGGACGAATATCCATTAAATTGGCAATAGAGTTTCTTGATTTTCCTACTGCGTAATTTTCAAACAACTCACCAATTTGATAAAATATCATAACTACTGCTCCTTCTGCAGTTTCACCAATGATAAATGCTCCAATTGATGCTATCAGCATTAAGAAATTTTCATCTAATATCTTACCATGAGCTATATTTTTGATTGCTTTTCCAATTACTTTGTATGCTACAATCAAATAGGCGAGAAAGTAACACCCAAAAATAACATAGAGCAAATTATTTGGTTTTTCAAGATAGATGTGGTCGACTATACATGTTGGAATAAAAATAACTAGAGCCAAAATGATTCGGATCAGTAACTTTTTATTTTTAGACATATTATAAACCTACTATCTCACAATCTGGTTCAACTTTTTTCTTGGCCTTTTCAATCGCTTGCACAACTTTATCGTATTTTTCATCTACAATATCAATCGTCATTTTTTGTGTCATAAAATGAATGCTTACTTCATTTACACCTTCAATTTTTGAGATGGCATATTCTAATTCCTGGGCACAATTGGCACAATCTAAATTCATAATTTTTACTATTTTTTTCATATAATCTCCTTTTTATTCCATCACATGTTCTATTGCCATGCGATATATTTTTCCTACATGGTCATCAGCTAAGGCGTAATAGACTTCCTTGCCTGCTTTTCTAGACTGAATAAGCCTAGCCATTTTGAGGATTTTAAGTTGATGAGAAATAGCAGATTTTGTCATATTGAGTACCTTTGAAATATCACAAACACACAACTCTTGAGTGTACAAGACAGAAAGTATTTTGGTTCTAGTTGGATCCCCTAATACCTTAAATAACTCTGTTACACCTAATAAATTTTCTTCTTTGGGCATTTCGTGTTCGACTAAATTCACCTTATCTTCATGAACAAAATTATGTTTGCAGCACATGATATCTTTTTCTGTCATTTCCTTCACCTCTTTCTAATAGTTGAATAGTTGTTCAACTGTTATTATTATATGCCTTTCATCATAAAAATACAACCCAAATGCTCTAAAAAAATCAAAATCTATCCATCATTTGTATAATGGATAGATCCCTTTTTAATTCGAAGAACATTTTTCCGCATCAATAGCTAAGACAAACATCAAGCAAGTTAATGCATCTTCATCACGATTGACATGAATCATATATGTATCAGTAAAATGAAACAATTCTTTTTCTACCTTAGCAATTTGTTGATGATTGGCATCTAATATGGCATAATCAAAACCAAATACACTTCCCTCAACTGACCAATTTTTAAACTGAATATCATAATCATTCTTCAATAAACGAAACTTTTTTCGAATAAATCCTACTAGTTTTTCTTGAATATATACTTCAAAAGTAGGTAACATTACCCAGATTTTTTCTTTCAATGTAGCTACATGTATGCCTTTTTGATCATAAACCTCTAATCGATGACCCATAGAAAATCTTCCCTTCACTTGGTAGATGATTTCATCTTGTTCATTGTATATATCATATGAATCAAACCAGCTCATCAAACGTTGCTTAAATTTTAAAATCATGTCCAATAACTCCTTCTTGTCTCAAACAAAACAACCCCATCATGCATAATGGTATAGTCTTCTTTTTCTAATAAATCCAATTCCTGATCCTTTGTGACATACAAAACTATCTCTTTTTTTGTATAAATATCTTGAAAAATGGCTTGATAAGTATAGACTTGTTGATAATAGGATACAGGGATTTCTAGTTGTTCCTTTTTTTGCAAAACCACTATTTGGGTTTGATTACTCATTGTAGATTTGGCTTGTAAAAATAGTGGCATTTGCTTTCGAATAGTTATAATTAGAATGAATAAGAAAATGAAAAACAATGCCAATAATACCAATACAAGATATCCGATTTCTTCTTTTGTCATCATTATTCCTCTTTTTTTGTTTCATTATACCAAAAAATAAAGCATTTGTAAAGTATTAAAAATTCCTCTAGTTTACCTAGAGGAATTGAAATTATCTATGAATTGATGCATAAATGGCATTAATTACATTATCTGCTGTATCTTCAGAATAACACCAACACATAATGCCCACACCATCCATACTATTTGCATATGCATATTTGGCTTTAACTACTTCTTCACTATCATAAGTGACAAATATACGATCTGTTGCATTGTATAAATAAGAACCTACGATTTGGCCATTTTTGTTAAATTCAGTATATTTGGTATATTTGCCCGTTTGAAGTAAATATTGAATGCCATTACCAAATACAGTACCACTTGCAAATGATCCTGGTACGCCACTAATTTGGGTAAGGGTACCAGCAACACCTAAATAAGGATAAGTTGTATTGCTAGATGTACCTGTCACTTTAAATGCTTTCCCATAACCTGCAGTACCAATAATAAGTTTGTTCCTAGAAAAGCCAAGACTAACCAACCTTTCTACACCATAAGCACAACCAAATCCATAACCACCATCATACGATGAAGAATACATTGGTGATAGATGGGATGTCTTGTCCGTTCTATTCATATCATATGACATAATGTTAATGTAATCTAAATATTGGTCTAAGGTTTTGAAATCAAAACGATCTGATGCAGTACCCCAAGAACTAGCAGGAACAGCAGCGCTTAAGAAATACGGTGTACCTCTATCATCTTGACGCTTATTCATTTCTGCCCGTAAATCCTTACAAAGGGCATTCATACTAGATGCAACTACTTTCACTGTCGAAGAAACGGTTTCCCAGTCAATATCTAAACCATCTAAATTGTATCTTTCTACTAAATCCATCAAATTCTTCACAAATGTTGCTCGCTTTGTAGCATCAGCTGTAAGGTTCATCAAGTAAGTACAACTTTGACTAGAAACACCATTGACACTAGCAACAATACGCACCCCATTCTCTCTTAGCGCTCTTACTTCATTTAAATAACTCGTATTATCTAATTGACAAGTGCCATCCGCATTAATAGTGATAAATGCATAATAAATAATATCTAATGCTTCTTTGGTTGTATTGGAAAAAAGCGTTCCTTCTTGTTTATACCTGTCATTGTATTGCTTATACGCATACATTGCACTTGTAGAAAAATAAGTTGCTACTGGGGTTGAAACCAAATCATCAAATAAAATCGGATCAATTGTAATTGGTTTTGATTTTACTTGAGTTGTACCATTAGCATAATGAATCTTGACCGTAATGGTCACTTGTTGAGCCTTATGTGTTTGATTGATTTTAGATACTTTTCCTATGCCATTTTCAATTTGATATAATTCAGGATGAGAACTAGACCACTCAAATGTAGCACCATCTAATGTAGCTGGTAAATAATCTATGGTTTGTGATGTCGCAATATCACTGACAAGATTTAAAATATCGCTTGGATTAATTTGGGTATCATCCATTTTCCAACATGCGTAAAGCGTAACTGATTTACTTACTGTTGTTACTTTTGTACCTGTACATTCTGGATTAGTATACCATCCCATAAAGATATATCCTGATTTGGTTGGGTTAGCCAATGTAGCTGTACTAGTGTATTGTTTGATTACATAGGATGCTGGAATCGTTAAATGGGCATCATAGATTTCTATAGAAAGACCACAAGTTGTGCTTGGTACATCACCAAATGCTTGATTGGCTACCACACGATCTCCTACTTCAACGGTTGAAAGCATTTGATACGCTACTGCATATTCAGGATGAACAAAAATAAAGTAGTCAGACGTCTTTGTCCCAGCATATAATCCAACTCCCGATGCAATCACTTGATCTACTATGTAAGTTTGTGATGCATTCTGATAACTAAATCCAATTTTCAAAGCAGATGCATACGTATCAGCTTCTCCTATTTTACTTGTCTTAAATACAACAACCTCATTTGTATAATGAGCCCAATAACCTGTACTATAATAATTGGTTGAAAATGAGGCATTTTTTTGTGGCTCCCTACCTTGTGTTGTCCCTTCAAGGGTTCCACCATCTAAATAAAAATACACATCATAACAAGAAACATCCTGTTCTTCTTTGAGTTGTTCCATTTTTGTTTCTAATTCTAACAACATATTGTAATATGCAACATAACCTTTAGCCGCTTCAGGAAGGGCTTCATATGCATTTCTAACCTCCATCACCACTTGTTCATCTACTAAAGTAAGCTCTTCAATGGAAGGTAGCGCCAAAATACTTGCATCAACTATTGCAGCGCTTTGTTGAAACGTATTCTCTTCTTCTAATTGTAGCAATTTTTGTTTCAATTGATTGAGTTTATCTACATTTGTTACATAGGATTTAGCCGCTTGAGATAAAGCCTCATAGTCTAAACTAACTTGCTCAACTTGTTCTTTATCTGCTAAAGTCAGTGTATCCACTGTAGGAAGGTTTTGAATTGATTGAACGACCCCACTAGCTTCTTCTTGCCATTGTTGCTCTTGTTGTAGTTTTTTCAGTTGATTTTCTAGCACTATCAACAGTTCGATTTGATTGACATAACTTTTAGCTTCATCTTCTAATGCCTCATATTGAGCTCTAGCATCTTGTACTTTTTCTTGATCATGTAATTGTAATTCTGTTATGGTAGGCAATGCTATGATGCAATCATCTACTGCTTGTGCTCGTGCTTTCCACTCATTCTGCTGTGCTTCTTTTTGTAAAACCTCTAATTTTTCTTCTAAAGCCTCTAATGTAGAAAGACCTACTACATATGATTTTGCCTCAAAATCCAAAGCCTCATAAGCTTGCCGGGCATCACTTACTTGGTCTTGATGATCTAAAGTCAAATCTTCTACATTTGGCAAATCCTTTAGTTTTTGACTCACCAAACTAGCCAGTTCGTGTAATCTTGCTTCTTCTTGTAAATCATTCAGTTTCAATTCTAGTTTGTCTAATTTTTCTATATTGTGAACATATTCTTTGGCTTGTGCAGATAATGCATCATAAGCAGTTCTAGCCTCTACAATATCCTTTTCATCTTCTAATGTGATTTCTTCTACTGATTTTAACCGCTCAATCAAATCAACAACCTCACTTGCTAAGCGCTTTTGTTCTTCCACATCTTCTAATCGAGCAATTTCTTGAAGCGCTTCAAATAACTTTGTGGAATTTGTTACCTGCCGTTTAGCTTCATCTGATAACGCATCATACTCTTCCTTTAATCGTTTTAATGTTGTCGCACTAGACAATACAATAGGTATGCTAATAGCATCTATTCGTTCTATCAATTGTTCGACTTTAATTTGTTCTTCTGTTTTAGATGGATTGTGTTCCGTTTTACAAGCAACTAAAGATAAAAATAATAGTACAAATAATCCACAACATACTAAACTTTTTTTCATATGATTCCTCCTCTATCTTTATTTTTTTCCCTCTCTTCTATTATACTAAAAAGATGCAAATTTTCCTACTATTTTGTTCTAACAAAAAATAGAAAATCTCCTCTTTTTAGAGGAGATTGTGATTAATCATTATTTTCTTCGTCTTCTATGGCATGTACAATGACTTTAACCTTTTCTACACGCATTTTATCTGCTTCTATAATGGAAACATCTAAATTAGCAAAAGTAAAGGCATCACCTACTTGAGGAAATCTTTCTAATATATCAGTACACCAACCCCCAACCGTAGTATATTCTGATTCAAAATCACGATCATCATAATCTACTAAGTCAAGGAAATCATAAATGTTCATATCACCATCTACTTCATAAATCCCTGGCTCTAGTTCTGTATAATCTAGTACAACTTCATCCATTTCATCAAAAATATCATCTACTAATTCTTCAACAATATCTTCCATTGTCAATATTCCCATCATTCCACCAAACTCATCCACTACAATAGCTAGTTGTTGATCAGTTTGTTTAAACTCTGTTAAAATATTGGAAATAGCCTTGGTTTTGTGTACATACATAGGTTCAGTTAACATCGTACGGATATTGATTTTCTTTCCTGTTAGGATTCGTTTCATCAATTCTACGGTATTCAAAATTCCAATCACGTGATCAATAGTATCTTCATACACGGGTACTCTTGAGAAACGGAATATTTCCTCATTCGACAGGATTTCTGCTTGATCATCATCAATATCAATAGCAAATACATCCACCCGAGGAACCATAATTTCATGTGCTGTTACTTCAACAAAATCAATAGCAGCACTAATTAATTCTGCATCATTTTCTTCAATGACACCTTCTTCTTCCATTTCCTCTACAATATGAATGAGTTCTTCTCCATCTGCAATCGGTTCTTTTTTCTTTGGCATCCAAAGTTTTGAAAGCAAAGAAACTAATTTAGTAACAAACCATGTGATTGGGAAAAACAAAATTCGAAATCCATTAAACAAGTTCGCAAATAACATAGATAGCCTAAAATTATATCGATTTCCTACCACCTTAGGAATAATTTCTCCAAAAATTAAAACTACAATGGTCGATAAAATAACTGCCATAGTTGGTCCCTTTTGTGGACCCCAAATTGAAGTGGCTAATAGTGTTGATGTAGAAGAGACTAAAATGTTTACAAGGTTGTTTCCGACTAAAATAGTTGATAGTGCATCTGTAAAATTTTCAGATATACGTAATGCCGCACTTGCTTTTTTGGAACCTTCTTCTACTTTTTTCTTGAGTTTAATCTTACTTACACCCGAATAAACAATTTCTGTAGATGAAAAGAATGCGGATAAAAACACACATAAAATCATAATAATCATTAGAATAATCTTGATAGAAGGACTCATGACCTAGCACCTCCTATAGTTTTGATTTTCATTTGTGTTTCGCCAACCAATTCTTCTAAAACGTCTTCCATAGTAACTAGACCAATTAATTCATTGTTCTCATTCTTGACAATGGCCATATGACTTTTTTTCGTCTTAAAAAGTGAAATGACATCATCTAATGGTGTTGTATCACTTACAGTGATAACTTCACTCATCGACTGCTTAATGGCTAATTTTTTAGATGACATGACAATTTTTAGAAATTTTCGAATATTGAAAATACCGATAATATTATCCATATGATGAGAATATACGGGTATCCGTGTAAACTTGATATGATCTAAACTCTTGAGCAATTGTTCACGAGACAATTGTTTATAATCTAATGCTACAATTTTTTCTTTTGGTGTCATTACTGTTTTCACAGTAATATCATTAAAATCAATTGCAGCTTGTATAATATCTCCTTCTTCACTATCAATTACACCATCATCTTCTACTGCCTCAACCAAGCCTTGAAACTCATCTTTGCTGAGTGCACTTTCACCTTTATCCATTCGGAATATTTTTTTAAATATCCATAATATAAAATTAAAAATTTGCATCAATGGATATGTCAAAATATAAATCAAATATAGTGGATAAGCTAATATTTGTGACACTTTATCTGCATTGGCTTTGGCAATATTTTTAGGAATGAGTTCGCCAAACATAAACACAATGAGTGTCATTACGACAGTTGAAAGTGTAGTAGCTAAAGCCTCATTGGTCGGAAGCAAACTTACAGCCAATATGGTTGCAATAGATGCGGAAGCAATCCGTAATACATTATTTCCAATTAAAATCGTAATCAAAGATTGATCATATTTTTCTAGTATTCTCCATACTAGTTTTGCACTTTTGCTACCATTATCGGCTTTTGTTTTCATTCTTGTGCGATTACAACAAGTAAGCGCGGTCTCAACTCCCGAGAAAAAAGCACCACAACATACCAAAAGTACAATTATCCCAATTAAAGCATAATTGGGCGTCACATTGGTTAAATTATCCAAACGCGACAAGGGGACCAGTGGATCCATAAATTATTTCATCTCCTTTTTGATTGTATTTTCAAACATTATATCAAGAAATGAAAAAATAGTCAACCATTATAAATTGTGTTCAAAAAATAGTCCTTCAAAAGGACTATTCTTCGTTTTCTTTCTTTATAGTAGAATCTTCTTCAATAGGTATAAATAAACCACATTTACATTTCCCAGTTTCGACAAATTCATCACAAGGACATAAAGTTGTATCATCTGCTAATTTACGACATGGACAATGTCCGTCTTTGCGCATTAAACCTTCTATGATGCGAAGTACAAAGTCCTTATTGGGATTGATTCGGTATCCCTTCATTTATAGATACTCCTTTAATACCCGAATAATTTGATCTTTTTTAACATATCCATCAATGTGTCCAACCACTTTTCCGCCTTTAAAAAGTAACATTTCTGGATAAAATTCGATGTGATATGCTTCTGCGACATCACTACTTGCTTCTGCGTTTACTTTCACAAACTTTACTTCTGGAAGTGCCTCACTGGCTTGTTGTAATTCTGGAACAAGCAACTCGCAATAACCACACCATTCGGTAAAAAAATCTACCAAAACTAATCCTTCTTGTTGAAGAACTTCTTTTTCAAATTCTAAACTTCTAACAATTTTCATTGTACACCTCTTTTATTATTTTATTCTGGTTTTCGTTTTTTTATTCCCAATGGAAATGCCACAAATCCCCCTAAGCCAAACCATAAAATGCTAGTTGACTTGCAATTGGCACATCCTTTTTTTTGTTGAACCATAAAGTCATCTGATACAAAAGTTACCTTTTCACCTGATGCATCAGTTGCCTCCATTTCCAAGTGAAATTCACCAATTTCTGTTAAAGTTACGGTAAAATTGGTATTCGAGTCCACATTTAATTTTATCTTTTTATTTTCACCTACTAGATAATAGACAATCAGTAGTTCTTCTTGATCAGGATCAATAGGTAGTATCGCTTGAACATTCATTTTATCATTTATTTGATAGATGTACTGATTAATTTGCAAACTTCCACCCGTTGGTAACTGATTTTCATATAAACTAAATACATCCGATGAAAAAGTAACTATTTGCTTTTCTGTAATGATTTCCATTGTAAGCTGGCACTGCTCTGACACATTTTGTGTCAACCATTGAGGTTGAAAAGCATATGACAATAATTGCGAAGGATGAATCAAATAGGATTGATTATCCATCAAGAAATAATAATTGACTTGATACGATTCCTCTATCACTGGTAATGTATAGTCTACCATAATGGTAGCTGTTCGCGCAAATCGATGGTCAGAAATAGCTACTTTCCCCCCTGTAATTGGTATCACTTTCTCAATAGAAAAAGGCTCTGATTGAGAGACAGTTGTTTTTCTACCATTACTGGTAAGACATTTGATAAAAGCCTGTGTGGAAGTTACATTTGGAGCATACACATGAAACATATGATTTTCTCCTGACAAAAAGTCTTCTGTAATATCCACTTCCATTTCGTCTATTACCAAAAAAACTTGATAATTCAAAGGATAGCCTTGAGAATCCATTCCCTCGGTATATGTAATGGATATCTTTCCATTTCCAAAATAAGCCGTTTTATCTACTTGAATGCTAACTGGTATAGGCGAAGCAACCGTGGTTAAATCAAAAGAAGGAGAATAACAATCTGTTGTCATATCCTGATCAGTTAGTACTACCTTGATTTGACAATTCATCTCTTCATAATAATAACTTTTCCACTCAAAAAGAACTTTATTACCTCTAATTTCTATTTGAGGTGTAATCTTGGTTTCTAGACCAGATTGATATAAATAAAAAGTATAGTCTACTTGATCTTGATTAGGATCAGTAGGTATATCAAAAGACCCTTTTAAAAGACTTCCACAAATTACTTCTTGAGTAGGTAATATATCTAACGTGATTTCTACTGGATAGGGAGCCTGATTGATTACTTTTGTTTCTAAGGCAAGTAACGTTGGTGTATCACTGATGTGTCCTAAACATGAAATAGGAAGAATATAATAATCTTTTTCTATATCTTCATTACCTAAAGAAACTAATTTCATTTGTCCTTCCTCATATCCTGCATATATAACATCTGTACGATATTCAATTTGATGCGCATCAAATGGCATCCCTTTCGGGACTTGATAAATACCATAAGCTGCTACATTGGGAATGGTTGCAAATTGCAAACTCAATTCACCATTTGAATTTTCTCTCAGTTGATAAGTATTCACCTTTAATCCTGTTGCATCATATGCTCCTATTGGAAGAGGATATACTGGTGCTTGCCAAAGGTCCTTCATTTGCTTCATTGCGTTTTTTCGCACATTTTCGGCATTAGGATAAGTTTGTGTCAAATCTGAGCCTAAAACTCGGTACAATAATTCATATGAATAAACTGCTGAACCTTGAATGACTGGATAATGTCTTGTATATTTGATTTGATCAATAATTTCAGCAGAGCGATAAAATTGGTCTGGGGCATCTCTATATTTATAAATACCATGGGCAATATATAACCTAATATCTGCAAGACCTTCTTTCCTTCTTTTGGTATTGACTGCTTCTACTTGTTCTGCCCACCAATCTACAATATCCGCAAAAGGAGCATATTCATCTTCAAAAGCATAATACACTTGAGGAGCTACCCAGTCTACCAATCCCTCTTTGACCCATTGCAAAGAATCGGCATATAAATCTGCATAGGTGCTATAAGCTCCTTCTGCAGTATTAGAACCAAGTGGGTCACAACGATGTGAACCAGCGCTACAATATTCTGAATTAGAACGCCAAACTGCGGCAGGCTTTGTTCCAAATTCTACATAAGTGTGTTCTCTTGCATTATATTCATCTATTTTTTTTCGAATATTGCGCATCATGTTGTTAATATTTTCTCTTCGAAAATCCCCAAGATTCAGTCCCGCAGGAATACCATAATAACCATCTTGGCCAAATACGTCTTGACCATAATGCGTAGGGTCCTGTTGATAGGCTAGATAGTTAGGCCAATCATTCATAATTTCTGGACCTGATACTCTATAAGAATCGTATCCCGCAAAATTACTATTGGTCGTATCACTTGAAGTGAAACTATCTAAATAAAAATAGTCATCAAAATGAAGACCATCTACATCATAGTGCTCGACAATTTCCATAATCGTATCCACAATAAATTTTTGAACAGCTGGTTCACTTGGATTTAAAATTAATTTTTCGTCATATAACCCGGCTACAACATATTCAGGATGTGCTTTAGCAAAATTGCCATCTGCTAGACGATTGAGTGTATTGAGTTTCATTTGTACCAACTCTTTTACGGATTTAGAAACTGCTTTGCCATTTGTAACATAACTTTCAGTCGTAACCCGAAAGGCATTCATCCAACACATAAACCGAAATCCCCGTTTGTGCGTTTCTTCAATCATCCATGCTAGTGGATCCCAGCCAGGGTCAACACCCTCTCCTACTAAGAATTTACTCCACGGATTTAAATGAGATTGATAAAATGCATCATTGCATGGTCGCACTTGGAAAAACAAAGTATTCATTCCAAATGCTTCCATCCGATTTAAAATCTCTTTGAATTCTTGTTGATACTGGGCAATAGCACCTTCTCCTAAACCATTTTGTTTGGATATTGCAATATTATAGACAGTGGCTACCCATACACCACGCATTTCTGATTCGACAGGCGCATATTCATCTAAAATGGTCACATATTCATGTGTTCCATAGTGGGTAACTCCCCCGGGATGTTTGGCGGTAATGACTTTGTGTTCACCATCCGGAATAGCTGCAATACTAGGATTCGCTATACAAACGATGCAACCTATTCCTATCATCAATAAGATTGCTATCAGATATTTTTTCACCTTATAATGACTCCTTTACAATCATCTTATGGTAATCCACAATATTGAAGCATTCTGCGTATTGCTTTTTAGCGAGTGCTCCTCTACATCTCGCTAAAGAAGTATAATAATCATAATATTTAAAATCCCGACTATTCATCACAAACCAGTGTTCATGAAGCGCTTTACACCAAAGATCAAATCCCTTGGTAATATCTACATAAATATACGGATCAAAATCATGATCATCTTCCCAATTTTCACAAAAGTAAACTGGAGCATAATGGCGTTTTCCTTCTGTATTTCCCACTACACCTGCTAGAAATTGCGCATCTTGAACAATTTGATGCGTAGCGTGATGATCCTTATGCATTTTGGAATGCCAGTGCGTCACAATAATATCTGGTCGATATTGAACAATAATTTCTGCTACTTCTCTTCTAACTTCTTCCGTGTTAGGTAGTTCACCATCTGCATATTGGAGTACAATTGCTTCTCCATTCATCATCTCCATAAAGCGCTTAGCTTCACTTATTTTTTGTTCTCTGTATTCTGCAATAGTCAAATGTGCAGGATTTCCTCTTTCACCTGCGGTGAGCGCAAGTGTAATATTTTTTCCCCCATCTAATGCATTGGTTGCCATAAGACCACCAGCTGTCAATTCCATATCCCCAATATGACCACCAATAGCCAAAATTGTTTTTCCCATACGTTTCTCCTTATGATAATTTCATTATAATTTTTGATAATTTGCCATTACATAATTGGCAATTCGGCCACGTACATCTATATGCTTTGTATTATCTCTTGTTGGATGCACTCGGTTTGTCAATAAACAAAAACCAATGCCATGTATACGATCAATAAAGATGCTTGTTCCTGTAAACCCAGTATGATGAATGGTTTCTGGACTCGTTAAATCCCCATTGGGTCCACCTAATCCTCCTACCATCCAACCTAGTGAACGAACTACTTCATGAAGTGCTACTCCTTGATGCATTTCTACTTCTGGTTGGAATAGTCGATCAATTGTTTGGGGATTTAAAATCGTTTTTCCTTGATACATTCCTTGATTGAGAATCATTTGTATAAAATGTGAACAGTCTTCAATGGTTGAAAATAATCCCGCATGCCCCGCAACACCGTCTAATAAATAAGCCGTTTCATCATGTACTACTCCTCTTTGTATACCTTGGTATAAAGCATTGTTACGATATTCGGTTGGTGCACATCTTTCTTTTTGTTGTGGGATATATCCTGTATCTTTCATATCGAGTGGTGTAAAAATATATTGCTTCGTATACACATCCAAAGACATTCCTGTAATGACTTCAACAATTTTACCTAATAAAATAAAACCAATATCTGAATAATGGATTTTCATGCCCGTTTCATAACTTAACTGTGTTTCATAAATTTGTTTCCACACCTCATCTGCACCTTGCATATTCATCAATCCTTTGACACCTTCTGGAAGACCAGACGTATGCGTCAACAAATGCCATATTGTAATAGATTCATACTGGAATTGTGGCAAATACGTTTTAACCTTTGTTTGTAAACGTAAACGCCCTTGTTCTAATAACTGTAAAACTGCTGTGGTAGTTGCAACAACTTTTGATAACGAAGCCATATCATAAATGGTGTCAATGGTATTTTCTTCTACTTCTGGTAAAATGGCTCGCTTTCCCACACTGCCTAATAGGACTCGGTTGGGAAAAACAACGGCATAATTGGCACCAGGAATTTGACTTTGCTTGATTTCTTGTGCAATCAACTGATTGAGTTTTTCTAAACTATCCATACATCCACCTTATTGATGTACAATGAGGAAATAATTTTTCTTTCCCCGGCGAATGACTGTATAAGTTTCTCCAATAGCTGCTTGTTTTGTAATAAGAGCATCTAATGATTTGTTTTGCACCCCGTTTACGACTACACCACCACCTTGGATAAAATCTCTTGCTTCTCGCTTAGAAGATGCAGCCTTTGTTAAAACTAGAGCATCAATTAAAGATACATCTGTATCTAGGCAAATGGTTGGTACACCTTCAAATCCCATAGCAATTTCTTCTTTGGTTAAATCAGCAATCTTACCACTAAATAAAGCTTCACTTAATTTCAGTGCTTGTTGATAGGCTGCCTCACCATGAATCATTGTTGTCATTTCCTTGGCTAAGGCTTTTTGTGCTTTTCTAAGATGTGGTTCTTCTTGGAATGAAATCTCTAAGGCCTCTATTTCTTCTTTCGTTAAGAAAGTAAATTGCTTTAACTCACGAATAACATCATTATCTGGTGTATTGATCCAAAATTGATAAAAAGCATATGGTGAGGTTTTTTCAGCATCTAGCCAAATTGCTCCACCTTCGGTTTTACCAAACTTTGTACCATCACTTTTGGTAAATAGCGGAACCGTAACTCCATAAGCCTCTGCTTCTGTACCATGAAGTTTACGAATCAATTCTAAACCTGAAGTGATATTTCCCCATTGATCTTGTCCACCAATTTGAAGTGTACAATGATGATGGGCAAACAGATGCTCAAAATCAAGTGCTTGTAAGATTTGGTAGGAAAATTCTGTGTAAGATATTCCGCTATCTAGACGTGATTTAACTGTTTCTTTGTTAATCATATAATTGACATTAAAGAATTTGCCATAATGTCTTAAAAAGGTCAATACATCAATATTGTGGGTCCAATCATAATTGTTTACCATCTCGCAACAGAACAATCGTTTGGCTTGTTCATATAGGCAAGTTGCATTATGATCTAGTTGTTCTTTTGTCAATAGTTTTCTTTCGGCTGTAGGCTTAGGGTCGCCAATACTACCTGTTGCTCCACCAATTAAAATTATCGGATGATTTCCTTTGGCCTCTAGTCGTTTGGCAAAGATAAAGACCAATAGATGTCCTACATGTAAACTATCTCCTGTTGGATCTGTACCTAAATAAAATGTCAATTCTCCCTTGTTTATTTTATCAATGACAGCTTCATCTGTAATATTGTGAATCAAACCACGCCATTTTAATTCTTCAAATAAATTCATTATTTTTTTCCTCCTCTATTTATAAAAAAATGTCCCTAAAACACAATTGATAGAAAAAGTCAATTCTTTCACCTATCACTGGTTTTAAGGACGAAACATTGGTTCCGCGGTACCACCTTAATTCAAAAAAGGAATGCCTTTTTTGCGCTTTCTTATGTAGGTAACTCATTGTTTACCGATAATTGTAATTCATATATTTCATTGTTTACTCTTTCACCAACCGAGTAATTCTCTACAATTTCCATAAATATACTACTATTGTAAATCTATTTTGTGGATTGTCTCCATACAATACTATAATCTACATTTTTATTAATTTCAATCTCAGTTTGTTCCATTTCTTCTTTATCTGGATCATCATAATAACTATCTTCTAACTCAGCTTGATGCATCAAATCAGTCAACATATCCATAGCTACTTCGCCTATTTCATAAATAGGTGTATTGATACAAGTCAATGTTGGACGAGATAATTCTGCATACTTTGTATTTTGAAAGCCAATGACCTGAAGATCATCTGGTATAGCAATGTGTAAACTTCTTGCCACATTGATAAATGACACTGCCATAGAGTCACGAACAACCAAAGCCACCTCAGGATGTTCTTGTTCTAAAATTTCCCGATAAGCAATTTCATTGAGATGAGTCTTTCCAGAAACATTAATGATACGTGGTTCAAGACCTGCTTCCGTCATTGCGGCCTCATACCCTTCTACTTTTAAATCATTTACCGCATATTTTCGAATGGTTGAAATAATCCATATGCGTTTATTGCCTCTTTTAATCATCTCTTTAGTCATTTCATAGGCAGCTTTTTTATAATCAATCGCTACATAAGGAATTTCTAAATCACGGCAAATACTATTGGTCAATACAACGCTTACACTAGAATCTTTGATAATTTGAATATATTCTTCAGCAATTTCATCATTGATATATAAAATACCATCTACACCTGATGATAAAACGGTACGCCATAATTCTTGTTCTTGTACAACTGGATGATCTGTACTATTGCTATCATTGACAAATAGCCGAAGCAAATACCCCCTACGAGCTGCTGTTGAGGCAATACCATCAACCATACCCGCAATAGAACTACGTGTTAATTCTGGAACAACTACAGCAACAGTTGTTGATCTAGAACTGGCAAGACCTTTGGCGTTCAAGTTGGGTTTATATCCTAATTCTTTAATAATTTTTTCAATTCTTTCGCGTGTTGCTGGCTTTACTTTTTCTGGATGATTCAAAACTCTTGATACAGTAGCCAGTGATACACCTGCTGCCCCTGCAACGTCATAAATCTTATTTGGACTTGTACGTCTATCACCTTTCATCATCTTACCTCATTTCTATATTCTTCTGTTTTATTATACCACAAATCAGACAAAACATCAATAGAATTTGCAAATTTTTATGAAAATTTAAAATTCCTTTTCATAGGGCCTCAACTAACCATATCTACGTTTTTCTTTTCCAAAAGGGTCTTTAAGATATGATTGGCTTTGCCCGCACCTAGGAATACCCAAACTTCTTCTTTTTGCCCAATTTGATGGATGTCTAATTCTTTTATCGTAGAAAAAGAGGCAAATATTTTATCGACTTTATCTTGTAATTTTGGACTAGTTTTTTCTCTTTTGGAGGAAAACACATCTAATAAATAAACACTATCATATAATTTTAAAGTCTGAATAAATTCCTTTTTAAAATGAAATGTTCGCTCATATGTATGTGGTTGAAAGATTGCATTGACTTTGCAACGTGGATATTGTAATCGTAGTGTTTCATATAATGCTTTGATTTCAGTAGGATGGTGGGCATAATCATCAATTAAAATACTATTATGGTAAACGTATGTTGTCAGTCTCCGATGTGGCAATTGATTTTTTGTCAATGTTTTGGGTGTAAAACCATTTAAATACAATGTCATATAACTTGCTACATAGTTATAAATCATATGACGTCCTAAATAAGGTACTTTTAAATACAGATTCCCACAATAGTTAATTTGTATATAATAGCATTGTGCAGTTGTACTTAGAATTTTAATTTTTATGTCATTTTTTTTACCAAATCCAAAGGTTAATTTTCGAGGATGTTTAATTTTTGAGGCTAAAGAGTCATCTCCATTGATAAGTACTGTTTTGGCTTGATTGGCAAACTGTTGAAACGCATGTAACAATTGTTTTTTGGACTTGTAGTAATCGGTATGATCTAATTCAATATTGTTAATAATTAACCATTCTGGATAGTAGGATAAAAAATGGGATTGATATTCACAAGCTTCTAAAATAAGATATTCACTTGGATAACTATTTCCTTCTCCGTCACCAATAATAAAATTACATTTTTTATCCAACATTTGAGTTAAGAAATAAGATGTAGTTGTTTTTCCATGTGTACCCGCTACAGCGATTATCTTTTTATGCAAATGTTGACCAATAAAATCATGGTAATACGCATAAGGATATTGACCATCTATAATTTCTTTCACTTCTTCATTATTATCTTGGTGGAAAGCATTTCCAATAATGTAAAAAGCATCACCTTGGATATTTGCTTTATCAAACACCAATATAGGAATTTGTTTTTCTCTCAGTGAGTCTTCTGTAAAATAATATTCATCTGTATCACTTCCCACTACTTGATGTTCTTCTCCTTGAAGCATTTTAGCAAGGCTTGACATTCCTGTTCCCTTGATACCTACTAAATAATATTTCATTTTATCACCTATTGTAATCTATGACAAATATCTACATTGGGTGACAATATTTTCTTGCTTATACGAAAACTATCTGGGTATCTCATATCCATCATAATATATTTGTGATGATAAATGTTGCGTGCACATCATCTTTCCTAATAGATCCTTTTCAATTTGATATTCTTCTACACTATCAAAACATTTTAAGCGCAACTGCTTATCAATTTGGATGGTTAATGTAACAGATTGAAAAATTGGATCTTGACTTAATTTACCAAAGCGCCGCATTTGCTTCGCCAAATGAATAGTTGAAAGAACAGGATCTAATTGATAGGTGATACTACATATATCTCCTTCTATTACTCTTGTTGCATTCAAAATAGTGTTGTCTTGAATCAAATATGTAAATAACGTATCATGCGAAGGCAGTTTGCCATATTCATCTAGATAATCTTTTGCAGATGTAGTGATAACCTTTTTTTCATCACTATCATAATATTGCACTAGTTGATTATCATAATATAACCTATGCTCATGTTTTACAAATAAAGAGTCTGTTACCATTGTACTATAAAATCCTTCTGGCATAGCGTAAAGTTGAGTTGCTGTTGCCTGCTTATACGAAATCAATCCTTTACGAGCAATGGTTTCGCCACTTGTTTCTATATAATAATTCCCTTTTTCTGTTAAACTTTGGATTATATGTTTTAAAAGTGCTTCATTCGTATAATCTGAAAAAATGTTTTTATTTATCATTACAGGGGGAAGGACCTGAGGATGATCTAAACCTATTTCCGTTTTACAGCCCGTAATCAATACCAAGGCCATATTCATACAAATCAACGTAAGTCGTTTTAAATGTAATTGCATCGTCGGTCTCCTTTCAAATAGCGTTATTATAGCACTTTTTTTATAAATAGTCAAATTTTGACAAAGTATTACAAAAATATTATGATTCGAATTTTTCCTATTTAAAAAAGACTACTTGGCTTTTTGAGTAGTCTTTTTCGTCAATTAGAACACTGATTGGCTTGATTCACTTCTGCTTCTCGTTTTTTGAAAACCCGTGGAAAAGAAACAAAAATCACAATGGTAGTAATAATACCCGCTATAAAATCGGCTATTCCTTCTGATAAATAAACCCCTTGATATCCCATCCAATGTGTTAACAAGAAGCAAAGGGGAATCAATATAATTACTTTTCTCAATACTGCAAGAAACAAAGCAGAAAGGGATTGTCCTAAAGCTACATTGATATTTTGAAGGGTCATTTGAACAAAAAACATAATGGATCCCATCAAAAAATAAGGTGTATAGGAACGAACAATATCTTCTACTGTATCGCTAGCAGAAAACATATACGCATATACTTGGGGAATAGTAAGAGAGATTGACCAAACAATGATGGCAAAAAGAAAAGCAATGAAAGTGATATATCGAATTCCCTCTTTTAAACGTTTAGCATTCCCTTTACCATAATTGTAACTTACAAATGGCTGCATACCATAACCAAGTCCATTCAGTGGGAGGGAAATCAATTGTAGTGCGCTAAGCATAATGGTTAGTGCAGCAGTATAATCTTGATTCCCTCCCGTTGACCATTTTAAATTAAGGTTAAAAACAATTTGAATAGCACATTCCGTTAATGTCATAATAAATGGTGAAATACCTAGTGAAAGAATACTGATAATTCTTTTAAAATTCCATTTCATTTCTAGAATGCGAAATCGAAATATACTTTTTTTGGAAAGAAAAAACAACATAATCCAAATAAAAGATATCAGTTGTGATAAAACAGTAGCCAAACTAGCCCCATTTACACCCATACCTAGTGTAAAAATAAAGATAGGATCTAAGATAATATTCACAATCGCACCGATTAAAACAGAAAGCATAGCGGTCAAAGCATACCCTTGAGCAGTAATAAATGGATTTAATCCTTGGGTGAAGATAACAAATAGTGTACCACCTGAATAAATTTGTAAATATGAAGTTGCAAAATCAACTGAGGCTAGTGGACACCCAAATAGGATGACAATCTCCCTTGCAAAGAAAAAGGTAATTAAACTGATAATAGAACCAATCATAAACAATAGCATAAATGCCGTATTAAATATATGATTGGCTTCTACTGGATGATTCTCACCTAGTTTCATACTTGCGCGTGGCGATCCACCAAGTCCAATTAAATTGGCAAAAGCTTGAATAATCAAAGTGATTGGCAAAACAATCCCTAGTGCCGCAAGTGCCTCCATTCCTGATTCTTGGATTGCGGAAACATACATCCTATCAACAATATTATATAAAAATGTAATGAGTTGAGCTATTACTGCTGGAAGAGTAAGCCGAAATATTAGAGGGAGAATTTTTCCCTTTTCCAATTGCTCTGTTGTATTTTTCATAAAGTCTCCCCTTATTTTAAAAATATATTACTAATATGTTTATTACACTATTCATCATTTTAAAAAAGCAGTTATACTGCTTTTTTTATCCTTTTAGAATGTACATTTGTTCATTCATATTTATTTCGATTATATCAAACCAAACTTGTTTTGTCAATTTAAAAAACAAAAAAGGACCTGGAAAAATCCAAATCCCGATTTTTGTAAGGCAATATGCGATTAAGCACGGCGTTCTTTGATACGAGCTGCTTTTGCAGAAAGAGAACGAATGTAACTTAATTTAGCGCGACGTACTTTACCAAGACGTACAACTTCGATTTTCGCAATCATTGGTGAATGTACTGGGAAGATTTTTTCAACTCCAATACCTGAAGACATTTTACGTACTGTAAATGTAGCACTAATGCCTCCACCATGACGATAAATCACAAGACCTTCAAATATCTGAATTCTTTCTTTTTCGCCTTCTTTGATTCTTACGTGTACCTTAACAGTGTCACCAGCGCGGAACTCAGGAACATCATTTTTCATATAACCTTGAGTTACTGCTTGAATTAATTGTTGACTCATAATAAACTCTCCTTATCTTTCAATATTCATACATATACAAATAGGCCAAATAGAATATCTATTGGGTATATCAGCGGAATATCGTGCTTTGATATGACCGTAAGCTTCATATCCTTTGGTATTATACCATAATTTGTATGTTTTTTCAACTAATGCGAACTGTAATTTGAAATATAACGTAATCTTCTATGATTGATATTTTCTGGTATAAATCACTTGATGATGTGTAATATCTCTCATCGTATGTTTAAACATCTTTTCTGTTTCTTCTTTTTTGCCCTCTAGTGTATAGGAATTCAAATAAATTACATCATATTCATCTTCTAGAGCC
This sequence comes from Prevotella sp., assembly GCA_023665755.1. Taxonomy (GTDB): domain Bacteria; phylum Bacillota_I; class Bacilli_A; order ML615J-28; family CAG-313; genus CAG-313. The sequence continues at coordinate 244,493 of JAMPDF010000002.1, read as the reverse complement.
CAATTGATTTCTACCCATGGTGTAGAAAAGTAGTCTTCTTGAATTTCATTTTCCCAATTGTCTAAATAAGTATACATCAATAGGAATCGATATAGTGTTTTCTTATTGTCTATTCTACCCCATTTTTCCTCAAATTCATCAAATTGCCACTTTGGTACACGCATAGCAATTCTGTCTCTTGTTGGTGCATCAATAGGCTCTGCTCCACTAATAGGCGCCTTCATATCCCGAATAACAATGGTCGAAAAACGTTTCATTTCTGTAAAAAGCCATTCGTTATATTTCGGATCAATCTCATGCCATACACTACTAAATACGATTAAACTTTTGCCTTTTGTTTGATTAACGAGAGCAACCACTTCCTCCCAATGAGATGTAAATGTCATTTGTGGTGAAATGTGTTTAGCAATATCAATAATATCATCATTGATATCATACCCTACTAAAGTGGTATAAGATTTATCTGTAACAGGTTCAATTCTACGCAGTAATCTTCCATTAGCACAACCGAATTCAACAATGAGCGAATATTCTGTAATATCAATGTGCTTTAAAAAGTATAATTTATCTTCCATTCCTTTTTCTAATTTTTTAATATATCCGTTTAAATCCTTCATTTTTCTCACCTTCCGATTGTATTATATCAAAATTGGATATTTTTGTAAAGAGGCTTTACAATAAAAACGCTTTAAAAAAGAAAAATCGAATTGATATGTTTTTATCAGAAATTATGGTATAATAGAATAGAAAGAAGGTATTGTATATGTTAAAGATTGGCGAAGTTGGAAAATTTATTGTAAAAAGAGAAACGGATATCAGTTATACCCTTGCACCAGAAGATCCCGATCTTACAAATTACATTTTTTTGCATTTTAATCAAGCAACAAGAAGATTGGCTATTGGTGAGACCATCCATGCCTTCTTATATTATGATGGAAAAAAACGCCTTTGTGCCACAATGGAGTCCCCTATCATCACGACACAACGATTTGATTTTGTTGAGGTAGTTAATCAGTGCGAAGCTGGTGTATTCGTAAATATTGGTATTGCCAAAGATATTTTACTCTCAACCGATTACTTACCTACTAATTCTGTAGCATGGCCTAAAATTGGAGAGAAAATTCCTTGCATTTTGAAAGAAAAGAAAGAACAACTTGTTGCACGTATCATTACCAAGGAAGATTTGAAACAACATAAAATTCCTCCTCTTGAAGTCGGTATTACTGTTTCCGCAACCGTTTGCCGCCTCACTTCTACTGGAATTGGACTTTATACTAATGATTTTCAATACATTTATGTTCATAAAAGTATGACAAGAAAAAAATACCATTTAGGTGAAGTTGTAGACGTCCATATTATCCATATCAACGAACATCTCGATGCCAATGGCAGTATGATTGCGCAAAAGGAGTTATCTCGTTTAGACGATGCAAAGGTGCTTTTAAAAGAATTAGAAAGTTTTGGTGGTGTATTACCTTTAGGAAATTTGTCTACGCCAGAAGAAATTGCAAGACATACCCATATGAGCAAAAGTGCTTTTAAACGAGCTGTAGGTGCATTATATAAAGAAAGAAAAATTCAAATTAGTGATTACCGAATTGAGCTGATTCAAAAATAAAATCAGTACAATATCCTAGATGAATAAAAAAGAGTTCTATATAAGAAAAACTTATATAGAACTTTTTTTATGATTCGTGACGAAAACCTCTATACATAATTGAGGCAAGTAAAGCACCTACTAATGGTGCAATTAGAAAAATCCACAATTGTTTTAGGCTATTCATATTGCCACCGATTGCCTCTAAAACAGCAGGTCCTAACGAACGTGCTGGATTTACTGATGTACCAGTGAATCCTATACCAAACAAGTGAACTAATGTCAAAGCAAGGCCTATCACTACGCCAGAAATCGCGACATATTTGGATTTTGAAGTGACACCTAAAATAGCCATCACAAAGATAAATGTTAAAATGGTTTCTAACAAAAACGCTACAAGGTATTGAATGGTTTGAGATGCATAGGCACTTGTAATGGTTGCTTGAATCGCATTTCCACCAAGTGTTTTAAACCCACCAAGAAAGGTTCCAAGTAACAAAGCACCTACTAAAGCACCCAAACATTGTGCTACAATATATCCAATCAATTCTTTGCCGTTTATTTTTCGTGCAATAAACATCGCAAACGATACGGCCGGATTAATATGGCACCCTGATATATTTCCAATTGAATACGCCATTGCAACAATCACAAGACCAAAAGCAAGCGATGTTGCAACAACACTGGCATTTGTCCATACCGCAACGCCACAAGCCAAGCACACTAATACAGCTGTACCTATAAATTCAGCTACACATTTTTTGAATAGATTCATCATATTTCCTTCTTTTTTCTTTATTTTCAGTTATATGATGTGCTAGTTTTGAAATATTATTCCCTTATTTATTGAAAAGTAATCGTAATCGTTGCCTTTTCAGCTAAAATTTGATCAATATGAACGGCAAAACGAGCAGAATGATTATCATACCAAGTTGCATTTTGATAGGTTGTCCCCTGTTGAAATAAATCTGAATTTTCACTATAGCCTTTTTTACTAATATCATTTCGTCCATCTGCTTCAACTAATGTAATCAAACGATGCGCACTATAAGAATTATTATATAAGGTTAGACTAAAAATATCAAAGCAATCAGCAGGCTGATTCAATGTTGCATCAATATGATAAATGCGAATACCTGATATACTAAATAAGCCACTTTCTCCTTTGGCAAAAGCATTTAGATGAGTTGGTGTATAAAAATCAATAATATAATATTCGTCAAAGAAAGTACCATTCCATTCTTTACAAATAATCACACAATCTCCACTTTCTGCGAAACTTTCTAATTCAACTGTAGTATTTTTCCCAGTTACAACAAGTGGTGTAACCCAACCTAACATCAATTTACTATAGGCATTATGATCGCCTACATTGTAGTCCATCATATCCCCACCGCCAATACCTCCGCTTGGTCCTGTTGTTTCATCATAATCATAATAATCATCTAATCCTAATAAATGACCCGTTTCATGAATAATGGTTTCCGCATTATATTGTACTTTCTTTCCTTGTAGCTCATCAAAAATGAATTGATAACTCATAAACATATAAAAATCAGCTTGTACTCCGTCATAATACACTTCTGTTTCAGTGTAATATTCAGTTGTAAACGCCCACCATAAACTATTATCACTTTGCGCATCATAATCTGTGGTATATACAAGATAAATCGAATCAATATACCCATCTTGGTCAGAATCATATTTCGCATAATCGATTTGACTATCATAATAGGCAAGAGCAGCTTCAATAATTGAAAATTCTACATTGTCTGGATACACATCCGTTTCATAGTTTTCATATTTTTCTAAATCTCGATTGTATTGTGCTTGTAATTGATTATAATAATTTACTGTATGTCCTGTTTGAAATGGTTCTAAAACAGTACCTTGAATATTCAATTTCCCATAAGATGACTTGAGATAATAACTATTTAAGCTTTCCCATCCTGTTGCCTCACTTGTTCCAAAAAAGGCGGTTTCTAAATCCTTTACCATATTTTGAGGGGCAGGACAATCTGTAAACGCAATCGGTATGACAAGTACATCCACGTCTCCTGTAGATGGCAATCCTTTGGTAACACCATAAGTTATCCCTGTTTCACTATCATAACCCATTTGGTCTAAAACACTATAAAGAGGGGCTTGTGTCATAGTAGGATAAAAGGCATCTTGAGCTGCTTGTCTTACAGTAACACGACATGTCTTTTTCATTCCCTCATAAGTAAATGTGACTGGAAATTCACCTTTTGTATTTTCTTTGAATTTGGTTTCATATGTATAGGCACTAGAATCAAGCAATACCTTTTCTCCATTATTGTATACCGCATATACACCGACTTGATTCAAAATATCTAAAAGAGTTGTACCTACTTCTACTGATAATAAATCCGCAGTGAGTTCAAGAGAAGTTAAAACAACTGGATCACCTGGTTGATAGCCTTTAGCAAATGTTGTAGCAGAGGTAACAACTAATTGGTATCCATTATAATATCCGATATGAAGTTGAGATAAGCAAATGGTATCTCCTACTTTCATCGTTTGAAGGATATTGAATAATGTTGTCTTAGTACTACTATCTAGATGCTTTGAGAAGAAAACCGTAATCGTATATCCACCTAATTCTACTTCAAATGAAATATCTTTTCCTGTTGTTGCATAATTGGTAGGTAAACTGACCAATTTAGCAGAGGTTATATTCACTAAGTCGTTAGCATAATCCGCTAGGGTAGTTTGATTGAAATGGTTTAACACAATAGGTTCTACTGTATAAGTATCTTCACAAGTGAGAATACTCGTTACATCTTTGATTTGATGAACGTTTTTATAAATGTCAATTGTCCCAGCAACAGTAAGTGTTTGTCCCACCACAATTTCAGAAGCATAATCAGTATTAGATCCCATATAAACCAATATACCTTTGGTACCATCATTTAAATAAAAATTATTACCATAAATACCTGTTACCATACCACTTACAGTCACATTGGCACCCGTTGACAATTGGTAAGCTGCCGCAATATTTTCTAATGTACCACCATTTAGGACTGCATCTGGAGCCTCAACTTTCGTTTGTCCTTGATTGCTAAATGTAATTTGATAGGTATATGCTAATGTTTCACCATCTAAAACATAGGTAGAATGTGCTATGATTTCAGAAACTTGATTCCTTTCATTTAAAACAATGCTGAAGTCAAGGAAAGTTTCATTATCATAATCACCGAGTAATTGTTTAGCAGCTGATTGCAATTTTTCTCCTTTTGGGCAATAAGTAGTATCTACTTTTACAAAATCACTCGCAGATAACACTCCCAAATCAATGATTTGAAATGCCATAATATAATAGATGTAATCACTATCTGTCTCATCAATGGCATACCATGTACCTTCTTCACAATATACATAATGCCACAATTGATTGATTTGAACCAAATATTCTGGAGTATCACTATAAGATAAATCCAATTGGCTCATATTTCCATGTTGAAATGCACAAATGTATTCATTGGAAATACCACTACTACTGATAGACAATGTATAGGCATAGTTATCATAAGATAGTGCCTCAAACAGTGAATCCGCAGAATACGTTTCCGTTTTTCCATAGTATGTTTTATCACCCGTATCGGTTGTACGAATATGCGTATAAGTTGTGCCAATGCACTCTTCATTATCATACCAACCACTAAATCTTACATTTTTACCTGGTTCAATGAGGTAGACGCCCAGTTGAACTTCTTCTCCTTTTTCATATGTGGAAGGTTCAATATTTTCTTTTTGTCCATTGACATAATAAGAAATGGTATAGGTTTCTACTTTAGGTGTGGTTACATAGCATCCTGTTAGACATACTGTACAAACAAGTGCCCATAACATCATAATTCTTTTTTTCATATTTTTTTCCTTCTTTCTATACTGCATTAACAATCGCAGTCTTCTAATCCTGTTACAACTTGAAAATATTGTTCATTATATGACAATAAGGTAGTATATCCGCCTAGATATATCCTTATTTTACGATATCCTATACTAGCCAAATAGGTTGCTACTTGTTCTACATCCTGTCCATTTTCATCTATGATAAATATCGTTTTCTTTTGATGATGCATACTTTGAAGATGGCGTCCTAATTCTTCTAGGTTACCTTGTTCAATGTCATAATTCATAAATCCAAAAAAATGGCCATTAGCGTAGGATGTATCACGCTTTCTGATATCTAAGAGCACATAATTGTGTTCATTTTTTTCACTATATTGATAGATTGCTTCAAAAAAAGTTTTTCCTTGATGAGATTGATACGTTTTTACTTGTTTTTGACATCCTGTTATCCCCCATAAAAACCCCATTAGAATTATACTAAGCATTACTTTCATCTTGGTCATAGATAATCTCCTCTAACATCTTTTGGTCTTCTTTAGAAAGCACTACTTGTTCGAGTAGCTCTGGTCTTTTTTGATAGGTTTTTTTGAGCGCTTGATAACGTTGCCATTTTTGAATATTGGCATGATGTCCTGATAGCAGTATTTCTGGAATCGATTTACCATCATATACTGGAGGTCTAGTATACTGAGGATATTCTAGGATACCCATTGTAAATGATTCACCTGTAATCGACTCATCTCGAATCACACCAGGTACAAGTCTTGTAATCGAATCAATTAATACACAAGCCGCAATCTCTCCTCCTGTTAAGACATAATCGCCAATGGATATTTCTTCATCTACATAATCTAAAATGCGCGCATCAATTCCTTCATAATGTCCACAAATCAAAACAATATGATCTTGCTTAGCAAGTTGTTCTGCTTTTTGTTGACTATAGACAGTTCCTGATGGACTTGTTAAAATTTTATATGCTTGATCTAGATGAGGAATAGTTTTCATAGCCAAATGGACTGGCTCTACGCTAATGAGCATACCTGCTCCTCCTCCATAAGTATAATCATCTACAGTATGATGTTTATTGGTTGAGAAATCACGAAAATTGATGATGTTAACTTCAATTTTGCCTTTTTCAATGGCTCGTTTTAAAATGGAGTCTTGAATCATTCCCGATATCATTTCTGGAAATAAAGTGAGAATATCGAATCTTACTGGCATAATTCTAATACCTTGACAACGATTTGTTGTTCTCTAATTTCTAATATATATGCATCTACAAAAGGAAAAAGCATCTTTCCTTTTGGTGTTTTTACTTCCATAATATATCCTTGAGGTACCTCAATAAAATCATTCACTTCCCCAACGTGGTTTTCCCATTCATCGACAACTTGAAGTCCGATTAAATCATCTACTGGATATTCATCTTCTTCTAGTGGTGGTATGTCATCTTGTGGCGCATAGACTTGATAACCAATATATGACTCAACTTGATTGATATCATGCCAATCATTGATTGTTATTAAGACATTGTTTTTATGAATGCGCATAGAACTAATTTGTACTTCCAAAGAACTATTCTTATTCACAAGAATAATTGCTGCACCTACTCGATAACGATAATCCACAAAGTCACTTTCTGTATATACTTTTAATTCACCTTTAATTCCAAATACACCTGTAATTTCGCCTATATATATGCCTTCTATTTTACTCATATTGTTGTTCTACTCCATCTTCTTGTTTTGTTTTTTTCAATTTCATCACCAATAATGCATTTAATATAGCCAGTAATGAAACACCTACATCAGAAAATATAGCTACAATGAGCGGTAATTCAATCACATAACCAGTTACAGAAGAAGTGATACCAAAAATAATGGTCAACCACATCACAACAAATTTGATAGTCAAAGAAAATATCACATTCTGAATGACCTTTCGTTTTGCCTTTGTGGCGATTTGAATCATATCCGTCATCTTTTCTAAATTATCTGTCATAATAACTACATCTGCTATGGCAATTGTAGCATCACTACCTGCTTCTCCCATTGCAATGCCCACATCGGCACAAGCAATAACGGGTGCATCATTGATACCATCTCCTACAAAAATCGTCTTTCCTTTTGATGATTGTTTGATTTCTTCGACAATCTCTACTTTTTGGTGAGGCAACAATTCTGAGTATACGATATCCATTTCAATACTATTAGCAACATCTTCAGCGATTTGCTTGGAATCGCCTGTTAACATATAGCAAGTTTTGTGCTGCTTGTGTAAGTCGTCAATGATCTTCTTTGCCTCTTTTTTAATCACATCACCAATTTCTACATAACCAATATACATTTTATTCTTTACAACATGAATAACCAAATGGGTTGATTCAATTTCAGGAATTTCAATTTTATTGGCTCTCATTAATTTATCATTACCTATGAGTATTTTATTTCCATTTACAGTTGCTTTTGAACCTCCTGTAACATCTTGAAAATCACTAATGATTTCAGGAAAGATATTTTCTTTACCATAAGCTTCGACAATCGATATGCCTATTGGGTGATTGGAATAATATTCTGTGTAAATGAGCATTCGCAGTAAATATTCTTCTGTAATATCTTCTTGCATTGGCACGACATTCGTCACGGTAAAAGCCCCTTCTGTTAATGTTCCTGTTTTATCGAAAACAACATTTTCAACTTGACTGAGTGCTTCAATATAATTACTTCCCTTGATTAGGATACCTAGCCTACTCGCAACACCAATCGCTGAAAAATAGCAAAGGGGAATAGAAATTACAAGTGCACATGGACAAGAGATGACCAAAAATTCCATTGCGGCATAAATCCACTGGTTGGCATTGGAGTGGTCCAATAGGCTTCCTACTACACCAATTGCAAATGCAATAATTACCACGATGGGTGTATAATATTTAGCAAAATTGGTAATAAATGTCTCCGTTTTTCCTTTGGTACTAGAAGCATTCTCAACCAAATCCATAATTCTAGATATCATCGAATCTCGGTAAGGCTTAGCCACTTTTACTTCTATCATCTTACTCATATTGATACTTCCACTGAGTACTTCATCTCCAACTTCTACTGTTTTTAGCATACTTTCTCCCGTTAGGTTTTTAGTATCAATATTCGTTTTTCCTGTAACAATTTTCCCATCTGCAGGTATCGTATCCCCTTTATTGACAATCACAATATCTCCTGGCAATAAACTTTCTACATCCACTTCTGTGACTTCGTTGTCTAGTTTGATAAGAGCTGTTTTGACTTCTATCCGTAATAATTCCATAATTGACTTTCGTGAATAATTGACAGCTTTATTTTGTAAAATTTCACCAATTTGATAAAAAGCAACCACCATAACAGCCTCAGATGGATGTTGGGTAACGAAAGCCCCAATAGATGCGATTGTCATCAAAAAAGTTTCATCTAATACTTGCCCCCTCAATAGATTTTTTAAAAAGCGAATCACAACTGGATAGCCAATAAGCAAATACGGCACAATATATAAATAATACATCCACATCGTTTGATTTTTATTCCAAAACACATCTATTATCCATAAAATCACAAATGCTACCATTCCACCAATCATGGTTATTTTTTGAAATAAACTCATTTTTTTGACATTCTCAAAATTTCGCCTTTTGGCTACATCTTGCTCAACAACAACGATTCGATCATCTACCATCTTAGCAATCTTAGTCACTTCACTTCGAATGTTTTCTATCGTTTTTTGATCATATGTTTCAATGATGAAACGTCCAGTTGAAAAATCAACAATGATTTGCTCATGACACAAAGTTCTTTTGGCAATAGTTTCGACCCGCATCGCACAATGAGCACAGTCTAATCCATTCAAATATAGCACCTTACGATATTTCTCTACTGTTTCAATTCGAACCATTTGAGCCTTTTTTTCATATTCATGAATGGCTTTGAGTATTTCTTCTTCCAATATCTTCCATTGTTTTTCTTTGAGTGGTTGTTCTACTTCATATTCTATATGCAATACATGTTTTGTATTTTCAATATTGGCCGAAGCAATACCTTCTATTTTTTTTATCTCATTGCTGATTCTTTTAAAGTTCTTGTTGCCACTTACTTTCAGGAGTTGATAATTTTTGACTTCAATCATACTTGTCCTCCTATCAAACCTACTTCTACAATATCTTTAACAAGGGAATTGGCAATGCCATAAATCATCTTTTTTCCTTGTTTTTTTGATTTTAAAATATGGGCCTCTTTCAATAACTTCAAGTGATGAGAAACAAGGGGTTGACTCATTTGAAGATGAGTGATAATTTCACTGACACTAGCTTCTTTATCGAATAAATACAAAACAATCCTCAGCCTCGATGTTTCTCCAAGTAAATTCATAATTCCCGCAAAATCATCCACCCTTTGTAGCGATGTCCATACCATAAATGTATCATCCTTTTCTTATGATTATATAAACTATTGTTTATATATTACTACAAAATATGCGAAAAGGCAAATAAAAATGTTTGTATAACAAACATTTGTTATACAAACATCTATTCGTTTGCACTAAATTCAATATCAAGACTTTGCTTTTGGCGAATCGCTGCCGCGTGAGCAATTGTTCGAATCGCACTTGCAACGCGTCCTTTTTTGCCTATGACTCTTCCTAAATCATCAGGATTTACCAAAGCTTTGACTAAAACTTTATCTCCATCGATAGAACTAGTTGTTTTTACATCTTCAGGATGTGTTACAAGTGGCTTGATTAATTCTGCTACTAAGCTTTCATAATTAATTTCCGCCATTTCGTTCACCTATTCACCTTTTGCTTGATTTTCTAAGAATTTAACAATTAGCCCTTCTTTAGTTAAAAGTGATTTTACAGTATCTGTAGGTTTTGCGCCTAAACTTAACCATTTCATTACTTTTTCTTCATCGAATTTTACTGTAGCTGGAGTTGTAAGTGGGTTATATGTGCCAACTACTTCAATGTGACGACCATCACGAGGATTGCGTGAATCTGTCGCAACAATACGATAGAAAGGTTTTTTCTTTGATCCATATCTTTGTGATCTTAATTTTACCATAAATATTACCTCCTCATATATTGACAAAGTGATTATATCATAAAGCATATAAAAGTGTCAAGTAAAAAGGCTTGACACTTTTATATTAGCTGCTAATATACTTGAGCATACCATTGATAAAATCAATTTGCTTTCTCAACGTTTCTATTTTATCCGATGTTGTCATCTTAAGATTCACCTTAACTTCTTTTTCAAAATCAGAAATTGCACTGGGATTACGATTCAAAACAACATACCATCTTGGATTATAGCGAATATAATTGAGATAAACATCATTTGAATATAATTTTTCTAAAACACTCGCAATCATTAATCCCACCAACTATTGTAATTTTGATTGTATATTCCTGTCGGTCTTCCTCCAAAACTTTGCGTGATTTGCAACACCTTTTGTACTGTATTGAGTGTTTTACTAATTGAATCTGGATCAATCTTTTTCACATAATTGATGACATTCTTTAAACTTGTTGACGAAAGCAACTCCTCAATGGTTCCTGGTTTTCCTGTAGATGCAGTTTTTTGGGTAGTATTTGAATTAGACTGTGCTTGCCTGTATACTTGCCATTTGGGATTTTCTTCCCCTAGAATCACCCAATCTTCATACATCTGTTGCCATGTGTGGTTGCCGCTTTCTACGTCTTGTTGAATTCCTGGATGACTGCTTAAAAAAGTTCTAAATTCGTCCATACGTGATGCCATATTTCTACCTCCCTACTTTAATTTATTAAAGAAAGGAATTTTTTGTGACAAAAGTTTACGCTTTTTCATATCTTAAATTGAAAGGAGAATGATGATGTTTAATTTTTTTAGAAAAAATAAAAATGGATCTTACCCTGATTCAAACAATCAAAACAGGAACTATCCTTATCCTTATCAAGATTATTACCCTACACCAAGTCCCTATCCAGCACCGATGAATACTTATGATATGAATGTATTGGATACAGAATTTGCGGAAATGAGACGACAGATCAATGATTTACACAAACGTATAACACGCATTGAAAACTATTTGGGTATCCGAGAAGACACATCTATGCATTAAAGGATTTGTTTCATTTCTTCATAAATGGAAATGCCAGTTGATTTATAAAATCGTTCATTATACTTTTTTTCTAAAGAAAGATTATGAATAATATTTTTATATTCGAGATAACGTGTTTTGATGATGTCTTTGCTGACTTTGTGATTCACATATTTGGTCATAGTATGATAAAATTCAATAATCTTGATGATTTCATCTACCGTAAATAAATCATAATCGATTTCATATGTTGAATCAATTGTTTCATTTGTCTTTTTCTTATTTTCTTTTTTCATTTGTTTCACCTATTTTTATTATACCACATTTTTGATAAAATTAGGCGGATAAACTAACAAATTTACAAAATATGCATAAGATAAATTGAAACAAAAGGAATTACTTTTATTTCAAAAAGGAGGGAAATTATGTATCAACCTAATTATGGCTACAACTGTTGCGCACAAACAACCAATCCTTGTTGCAACACCAATACATTCGGTGGTTATGGCTATGCTTTAATCCTTGTATTATTCATTCTTTTAGTAATTATTGGTACTGCACGTTGGTAATTGAAATCCAAACAAAAAAGGCTCAGAAGAGCCTTTTTTTGTACAACAAATATTTCTGCTTTAGATAAGATAACTTTTTTACATAATTCGAGTAATTTCCAATTTTTCACTTTTGTGCTTGATTTTTTAAGAGTATCTATGATATAATGTATGAAAGAAAGGAATTTTAATATGAAGAAAAGAAGTTTAATCATACTTACCTTAGCTATATGTTTAGGAATGTATTTTACTGGATGTAAAAAGGAAAAATGCGAAAAACATACTTGGGTAGAGGCTACTTGTACCCATGCTGCATATTGTTCAACTTGTGGAGAAACCTCAGGTGGTGTTTTAAATCATATCGGTTCAAAAGCGGATTGTGAACATGCTAGTCATTGTACCATTTGTAATGCCACTCTTGGTGGACCACTTGGTCATAAATGGACTGTAGCTACATATTCCTCACCTAAAACTTGTACAGTATGTGGAAAAAAAGATGGAGAACCTTTAACAGAACCTGATGATTATTTTGCTAACGCTTTAGAAGAGTTGGTTACTAAGAGTTTAACCTGCCAGATTACCCTTACCATGATGTTGCAAGAGCCAGAAAGCGGTTATTTTCAATCAGAAATAGCACAAATACAAATTCAAAGAGATGGTGATAATATACAACTATCTATTGAAACAATGGGCGAACAAAGTAATTTTTTCTTAACCTTTGCAAATGATTGCCTTTATATCTATCAAAAAGTGGATGCAACTTATCAATTATCAGCACAATATCCTTTAGAAGGTTTCTCTAAAGAGGATATTACTACTCTACCTTTTGAAGAAATAGCCGATATGTTTACAAGAGAAAATGGCTTTAGAATAGCGAACACTGAACAAATTGCTGCTATGATTAATGAATTGATTCAATCACAAGGTATTCCAGTTGAAGTATCTATCCCAACTTTCAGTATTCTTGTACAAAGAGGACATATGAAAGAAATATTGTTTAGTTTAGATATTGATCTTACACCAATACAAGGACATATTGTTCTTGAAGCCACCTTGTCAAAGATTGGTTCAACTATTGTGAACAAACCTGCTGAAATGAATGAATAATTCAAAAATGGTTAGGAAATTTTCCTAACCATTTTTTTACTTTACTTGTTTTTTTATTGATAATCAAGTATAATATACGTAATGAGGTGATACAATGATTTTAATGAAAGATATTATTCGCGAAGGAAATGTTTTACTGAGAACAAAATGCGAAGAAGTCCCTATCCCTTTATCTAATGAAGATGAACAGACTATGAAAGATATGATTGAATATTTATTTCAATCTCAAGATGAAGCGCTAGCCAAAAAATACAATCTACGCCCGGGTGTTGGTCTTGCGGCACCACAAATCGGTGTATGCAAAAAAATGCTTGTGATATTGGCTTATGATGAAAAGGGAGATTTGCATTTCTATCCTATGATTAATCCTAAATTGGTGAGTTACTCTGAAGAAAAAACGTACCTTGATTCAGGCGAAGGATGTTTATCTGTTGACAGAGATGTAAGAGGATATGTTCATCGTGCTAAACGTGTGACAATTGAAACTTATATTTATAGTACAGAAAAAATAATGAAAGTTCGTCTTCGCTTAAAAAACTATATTGCGGTCGTATTCCAACACGAATATGATCATCTCAATGGCACTTTATTCGTAGATCATATCAACAAAGCAAATCCATTTGAAATCCTACCTAACTCTACACCTGTTGATTTTGGCCAAGATGATCATTAAAATGCATTCTCAATAGAAATCTTTTTCCAACTTGATGAAATATCAAGTTGTTTTTTATTTTTGACCTGCCATTTGGAAACTTTGATCTATTCTTATTTGAATTTCCTCTAGTGAAACAGCACCATCTAAACAAATACTCACCCAATGTTTTTTGTTCATATGATAAGCGCGAAAATAATATTTGTTATCTACTATCTCTTCTAATTCATCACAATCTATTCGCAAATTAATAATATCCACTTTTTCATTAGAAGATAGTCCTATTTTATTTTTACAAATGGTAATAATTGCACCATACCACTTTTGATTATCCTTTCTACGCCAAATGGCACAATCTGGAGTCTTTTCCCACAAGTACTCTAATTCATCCCTATACTTGGTCCGCACATAACGAATGATTTGTTTTGTCCAATCATTTTGGAAAATCTCCTTATCAAAACATTGTGATGCAATTTCTTGTAATATATCACAATATGCTGTCCTTACTCTCCCCACAAAACTCCCCTTTGCACTTTCAACTTGATATAAAGTATAGACTTCCCCTGTTGCTAATTCAATCATTTTGGTTTCAATATTCCCTGTAGAAGAAATACAAATGCTTAAAACAAACTGATCATCAACTATTTTAGTTTCATAGTGATATTCATTTTCTTGTAGTATAAAACCAAATTGTTTGAGTTTTTCAATGTTTGCCACTTGATATTTAAAAATGGTTTCCAAAAATTGATCTTTCATATTTTGATTATCCCTTCAGGTAGTTTTTTCTTTCATAAGTGAATTTTCTACGGAAATAATGAACGAAGCATTTCTATAGCAAGGTCATAGTGAAATATCCAGTTCAAAACAATCCCTATACCAAAGCTTGTAACGTTCAGTATAATTGCATAAAATAATGATTTTTTATACTGTTTCAAATAAAGCCAATATCCCATAGACTCTATCCAAATAACAGCTATTTCTAAGACAACAACTGTAATGACATAACTCCATGTACTGTGAAAATCATAGTTGAGTAAAAAGACGTTTAAGCTTATGTTAGTACAAATATTCAGTACTATCGAAAGCATATATATTTTATAATCTTTTACGTTTAAAAAAGCAAGCACAACAATTTCTATTAAAATGGTCAGTATCAATGCCTCTAACATATTTTTCTTTTTCTCATCTTTCTATCTATCATTATAATAATAGCTATGGTTAAACCAATACAAACAACGAGTAAAGGAGCAAATGGAAGTTTTAAATAGTGATACAAATCACCTAGCAAATAACCAGGAAATAACGTAAATGCAAGAATACCAAAACTAAGTCCTTCTCTTTGTTTCATATTTTGATTTGCTAAAAATAAAGTAATTGGCATCGTGGTATTAAATAATAGAGTAGATACTAAATACATCACTGCATTTTCTCTAAAAAACAAATATCCTATCAAAGCAAGAGGAAGTGTCATCCAAACGGTTAACCCAATCCCCATTTTATCCGCAAGAATACCACCTATTATTTTACCTAATGTTGAAGCAATGCCAATGCCTACTAAAAGGAAAGTAGTTGGTTCAAATAATGGTGGAGCAGCTTTACCTATGATTGCCCGAATGGTTACAGCTAAACCGAGTATAAGCACGTCCCTTTTTTCTACTTTTGACCACCGTGGCATGGTATGTAGTTGAGGATAATCTTTATACTCATCTTTTAAAAACAAACAAAGTAATCCTAAAATGGCGGTTAGACTTACCAATAGGGGGAACAAAAAGGGAGTGTATATATAACTGCCAACAGCCAATCCGCTTGCCCCTAAAGCTACAAATAACCCTAAATAAGCAGATTTATCCTGGGATACATAAACGGTATATTTCCCACCTACTACATGAAACATTGAATTGGCTATGCCAATCAAAAATAGACTGATCCAAGTGTATAATGGAATCACTGCACCCAAAAGTAATAAAACAAGTGAGGCATTCAGCCATAACTTTTCTTTGCCTAACGCATCTATCATCATCCCCAAGAAAGGCTGCGTCATAAAAGCAAGCGTATTATAAATGACAAAGACAAGAATAATCACTGTATAATTTTCTGTTACATACAAACGATTAAAAATAGTATATGCACAAATGCCATCTACAAAAAAATGTAAAATAGATAACAAGTATACTTTCCATTTTAAAGTGTTCGAGACTATCATGTATCACCTATTTATTTTTTTGATAAACTAGGTAAATACAGCGATAATTGCTTTCATATTCGATTAGCCATTGATAATTGATTTCATCCTCTAATGAAATAAGGTGTTCTTCGGGAATTCCTGTTATTTCATATTCTTCTGGTGTAATAGGGATGTCTGCATATCCAACAAACGTATACCCTTCTACTGGTTCTAGACTAGGCAAGACATCAGCTATTTTATCTCCATATTTTGCATCAAGAACACTCCACTGGTTTTGATCTGATGGTAAAATGGGTTGACAATATTCTATTTCAAAGTTGATTTTCTCAGCATAACTTTCTAACTTATCAGTTTGAATCAATATGGGATAAATTGACATATTGACATACACAGTAAATTCTATTCCTGGTCTAATTTTACCATCACTTTGCTTATTCAAATAATCATTTATATAATTATCAATAGATAAATTCTGATGATTTCGAAACGAGGGTTCAAACCATCCTATAAAAGTATATCCTTCTAATTCAGGAATGTCATACATTTTCATATTGATGCGTTGATATCTAGTTAATCTTTCTGTTGTTTGCACTACAAACGCACCATTTTCATAGGTGTAAATATCCACATTGTATTTTGGACGTGGACCACAAGATGCTACATCCAAATATAAAGGGATACAGAATAATATTATCCAAAATAATCTAAATTTAATTTTCATTGTTAACTCCTCCTGATTTATTCAATTAGTCCAAGGCGTTTTACAGCAAGATACAATCCATCCTTTGAAGCATCTTCGGTCACAAAAGTGGCTTTTGATTTAGCAAGAGGACTAGCATTTTTCATCGCTACACTAGTTCCTACTACACCAAACATCTCCACATCATTATCCCCATCACCAAAAGCATACATATTTTCTTTTTTATATCCTAGACGTTGTTGGATTTCTAAAATTCCCTTTGCTTTTGAAACCCCTTTGGGAATGATGTCTGCGCCATAATTACCCCACTTGATGATGGATAATTCTGGAAATAGTGGTATAAGAGCATCAATTTCATCGTTCGTTGCAAATAGCCAAATTTGATATACCTTTTTGGATACATCAAAGGGTTCACCTTTTAAATCAATTGCATTGGCTTTAACATAATTTGTAAAATTATGATAGCTTTCTTCTGTAAAAAAGTTCATTTCAACGTCTTGTTGGGTAATCATTCCCATCGAATAATGATATTGATTTCCTATATCCAGTAATCTTTTAATAGTATCTGAGTCAATCCCACCTTCATAAAGTAGCGTTTGATTTAAATAAATTTCTTGTCCATTGGATAGATTGAGTCCTTTAAAAAAGTGCAAATAGGCATTCATTGTGCCAAGGGTTTGATGGGATCTTCCTGTAGACAAATAACAATCATAGTTTTCCCGCTTGGCTAATTCTTCTAACATATATATAGTAGATGGTAACACTGACTTGGTGGTAGCATCAAATAAGGTTCCATCAATATCAAAAAACAAAGCAATTCGTTCTTTCATCATCTTCTCCTTTTGAATGCATTATATCATAAAATCATAAGGAGTTCAAGTGGGTTGGATATTTTGTCACACGATATGTGCTTCAAGTAGGTTGACTAATTTATCAAAATGGGGTATAATACATATAATGTTTTTAAACAAATTTAAAAGAAAGGAGATAGACGTGAAAAAAACAACAACTACACCAAAAAATAATAAACGACTTTCCAACGATATCAAAGTGTACTCTTTAGGTGGCTTAGGCGTAGTCGGGATGAATATGTACGTAGTTGAATGCAATGATGAGATTTTAATTATGGATGCGGGCATTTTATTCGCAGATGACGATGTTCATGGTGTCAATTACATTATTCCTGATTTTTCTTACCTTGTCCAACATCAAAAAAAGATTATTGGATTATTTATCACACATGGACATGAAGATCATATTGGTGCTATTCCTTTTTTGCTAAAGCAAGTCAATATTCCAGCTATTTATGCTAACGGCATTGCGATTGGTTTTATTAAAAGTAAAATGACTGAATTTTTAGATATTCAATATGAGTTAGTTCCTTTCCATAGTGATTCCGTTTTTAAATTCAAAAACTTTGAAGTCTCTTTTTTTAGAACTAATCATAGTATTCCTGATTCTCATGGTATAGCCATCAAAACAAGACTAGGTTATATTGTCAATACTGGTGACTTTAAGTTTGATTTTAATCCAATTGGTGAAAAACCCGATTATTATAAAATGACTGAACTTGGTAAAAAAGGAGTTTTGTGCTTATTGGCAGATAGTACCAATGCGGATGTGCCTCAGTTTTCATCGAGTGAAAAAAAGATTGGCGAGACACTAATGAATTTATTCAGTCATATTGACGGACGAATCATTGTGGCAGCATTTGCATCGAATGTCTTCCGCGTTCAGCAAATTATCAATGCTAGTATTGAATCGGGTCGAAAAGTAATTGTATTTGGACATAGTATGGAAAAGACCATTGAAATTGCAAGTAAACTCAAGTACATTACTTATCCAAAGGGTTGGGTATTGAATTCAAGAGAACTGAAAAAACAGGATACAGATTTTATTACGATTCTATGTACAGGGTCACAAGGTGAACCAATGGCCGCTCTTTCTCGAATTGCTAACGGAACACATAAGCAAATCAAATTACTTCCAAATGATACTGTCATTTATTCTAGTAAGGCCATCCCTGGTAATGAAATCTTTATCAATCGCAATATCAATAAATTAGTACATGCTGGGGCAGATGTCATTCAAAATAGTCCCCTCACCGATACCCATACGACTGGTCATGCTTCACAAAATGAAATCCGAATGATGCTTTCTTTTATGCAACCTAAATATTTTATGCCTGTGCATGGTGAATATTTGATGTTGAAAGAACATGCTAGAATTGCAACTGAATTGGGTATTGCAAAAGAGAATTGTTTTGTTTTGGATACTGGCGATGTATTATCAATCAGTGAAAAGCGTGCCAAAGTTATCAAACACGCTATTCCCGCCTCAGAAGTATATCTAGATGCATCACTCAGTGATGTCAATAGTAACATCTTAAAAGAACGCAAAAAAATGGCTGATGAGGGTTTACTCAGCATTACATTTACCTTAACCAAATCCAAACGGCTAATGGGGATGCCTGTTGTTCGCTCTTCTGGATTTGCGGACTTCACATCACTTAAAAGTCTAGAAAATAGTATTCGTCAAAAATCAAATGATATTTTTATAGCATTACTCAAAACACATAAAAATATTCATACGCCATCATTTGAAAAGCAATTCATCAATCAACTGGGTCAATTTATTTATCAAAAAATTGAACGCCGACCATTGATCGTTCCCATTATCAATACCATCTCAAAAGATTAAAAAAAAGGCCTTTTTTGGCCTTTTTAATTTTGACTTTGACAAGTGCAGCTATCTTCTTGCAAAGTCTTTTTGCATTTTTGGAGCATTTGGTCCATTGTGTCACTTACATTTTTCACAAGTTTGTCAATTTTACTCTTGTTTGAAGCAACGAGCCAAACCCCTAAAACCGTCATCGCTCCAGCTGCGAATGGAACTACTGATGATTTCATATTGTCACCTCTTTGACTAAAGTAGCATAAATCGATTTTATCTGTCTATTTAATAGTTCTAAACACAGTGAATATTATATGTTCTCCTAATAAAACTCAAGATACTTTCTTTATGCAATATTAGTATAAGAAAGATTGATATTTTCATACTTTATAATTTTTACCATTTTTAAAACATATTAAAATCATCTAACTGCAGTTCGTCTACTACTGCACCAAGTTCATCATCCTCTTCTTCTATGCGAGATGAAATAGCTGATTCTACTTGTATGTTTGGTTCTTGTTGTTGGACATATGCAATCAATTGATCTTTTAGAATGGTTTTTCTGGAATTTTCAATTTTACGAATCCCCATTTGCATAGATTTGATATCTCCAATTAACACAAGTGTTTTTTTGGCTCTTGTTACTGCGGTATAAATCAATTTTCTTCTTAGCATAATATAATGCTGCGAAGTCATTGGCATTACCACAACATCAAATTCTCCCCCTTGTGCTTTGTGGATACTAATAGCATAAGCCAAACTCAAATCTTCTAATTCTTCAAGCTGGTATTCCACAATGGTTTGATCAAACGTCACCTCAAGTCCACATATTTTTAAATTTTTATATTTGAAATGACTGATGTAACCCACATCGCCATTCATAATTCCCTTTTCGGCTCGATTGACCAATTGAATCACTTTATCATTTAACCTAAAAACAGAACCATAATGTTTGATTTCTTCGGTATCTTCTGTTTTTGGATTAAGAATATCTTGGATTCTAGCATTGATAGCATTGATGCCCACATCACCACGATACATCGGTATCAGCACTTGAATATCTTTTTTCATATCATATCCTTTGGCAACGAAGCGTCTTACAATATCTACTAGTAATAAAGGTAAATGTGCATTATCGGTTTGAATAAAGGTGCGATCATTCATCTTTTCTAAAATGGTTTCTGGAAGTTGACCTTCATTGATATGGTGAGCCAGTTTAATAATATTGGAATCTTCTGCTTGACGATGAATTTTGGTTAATCGTATTGTTTTAATTTCTTTAGAATCAATCAAATCCTTCAGTACTTGCCCAGGTCCTACACTCGGCAATTGATCTACGTCTCCAACAATAATTAGTCTTGCATCTGGTTGCATGGATGTAACGAGTTGAGATGCTAGTGGTAAATCCATCATCGAGGCTTCATCCACAATAATCAATTTTGCGTCCGTTTTATTGTATTTATTATATGTAAACACATTGGTTCCCATATATCCTAAAAAACGATGAATGGTCATTGCTTGCATATTGGTAGATTCTTTCATCCGCTTTGCGGCTTTACCAGTTGGTGCAAGTAGCGCAATGTAATCAATTAAATGTGGATTATCCTGATTCAGTTTAAAATACATTTCTAAAATGGCTTTGATGATAGTTGTTTTTCCTGTACCTGGACCTCCTGTAATAATAATGACAGGTTCTGTAAAAGCACTGAGGATAGCTTGTTCTTGTTCTGTACTATATTCCATATGAGCGTGTTGTTTAATGACTTGATACTGTTGTTCAATTTCATCCATAGTATAGGTTTGTGGCAGATTTGTAGCAGAGCGAGTTCCTTTGAGCATATGAGCAAGTTCTTTAGCGAGTTCTATTTCTTGAAGATACATTTTGTAATCAAAAATGTTTTCATCTTGAGTTATATATATTTTTTTGTCTTCTGCTAAATCATGTAATACTTCGACATATACTTTTCCATCTATATCTTTTCCTAAATATTTGGTTGTATAACTATATAACTCAGTTCTAGTAATATAACTATTGCCAACATTATATAAAGCATCTTTTAATACATAGGTAATGAGTGCTTTCAGTCTAATTACACCATTTTCAGCTATGCCCATACTTAAAGCAAATGCATCATTTTTTTTAAAACCAAAGTGGTCAATCTTTTCCATCAAAATATATGGATTTTCTGTTACAATTTGTCTGGCCATATCACCAAATAAAGCAATAATTTTATGGGCTGTATCCATAGTGATACCATGATTCAAAAAAAAGACTACATTTTCTTGATGCTGTTGATCACTTATAATACCACTTCTAATTACTGATTTTTGTTTTTCAGTAATGGATAAATTATCTAGTGCATGTGGATTTTCTTTGATTTGAACCAGACAATCTTTCCCTAGTACCTCGACAATTTGTTTGGCGACTTTAGGACCAATGCCTGGAAAAATGGAACTCGTCAAATAACTTATAATGCCTTCGACATTGCGAATCGTTTTGCGTTTGAATGCGGAAAATTGAAATTGAAGTCCATAGTTTTTATCTCGAACCAATTCACCATCAAAGCTATATTCTTCGTGTTCACTTGGCCTTCTATCAAAAAAGCCAACCACAGGAATAGTATTTCCTACGATTTTGGCTTTCTTCATTGCAATATTTTTGTCTTTATAATCGAGTTCTAAAATGGCAACCGCGTAGCCATTATCTTGATTGTAATAATTGATTCTTTGTAATACCCCACTAATGGTTTCCATTTTATCACCCCATTTTTTCATTTTAATACTTTCTAACTACATCATCCATATATACTTGATCGATAGTGCCTCCACCTAGACAATATTCGCCATCATAAAAGACACATGCTTGTCCTGGTGTAATGGCTTTGACTGGACGATCGCATCTTACTTCTACTGAACCATTCGCTAAAAGATGAATGGTAATTCCTTCATCTGGTTGACGATATCTGAATTTTGCTGTAATATGCATTCCCTCTTCAAGCGTACCATTGATGATATTGACATTTGTTAGTATGGCCCGGTTCGCATATAACAATTCAGTATCAGATCCTTGCCCTACAATCAATTGGTTTTTCTTAGTATCTTTTCCACAAACAAACCAAGCTTCTCCTGGTCCACCGATGTGAAGTCCTCTTCTTTGTCCAATGGTATAATACATTACCCCATCATGTTGTCCTAATACCTTGCCATCAGTGGAAACAATATCTCCTGGATTAGCAGGTATATAGTTCATTAAAAATTCTTTGAAATTTCTTTCCCCAATAAAACATACTCCTGTTGAGTCTTTTTTGTCCGCAACAACTAAGTCATAGGCCTTAGCTAGAGCACGCACATCTGGTTTTACCATATCACCAATAGGAAAAAATGCTTGAGCAAGTTGTTCACTTGTAAGCTGAGAGAGGAAATAAGATTGGTCTTTATTAGCATCAACACCTCTTAATAAATAGTGTTTTCCATCTTGATGTAGGACTCTAGCATAGTGTCCCATAGCAATATAATCAGCACCTAACGCCTTGGCTTTATCCAAAAAGGACTTAAATTTAATCTCTTTATTGCATAAAATATCCGGATTAGGTGTCCGATTTTTTTTATATTCTTCTAAAAAATAGGCAAATACAGCATTCCAATATTCCTCAATAAAGTCTACCCGGTGCAATTTTATGCCCAATTGCTCAGCCACTTTTTGTGCATCTTGATAGTCCTTTTCTTGTGGACAAACATCCTCCATCAAATCAGGATTACCCAAAATATCGTTATTGACTGCTGAATCCCAGTTGCGCATAAACATTGCCTCTACATCATATCCTTGTTCTTTCAGGCGAATTAATGCAACACTGCTATCTACACCCCCAGATAAACCGACCATAATTTTTGGCTTTTGGTTCATGATTTTCCTCCTGATTTTAACTCAAAAATAATATCTCGAAGCGTCATTGCCTCTTCAAATTGAAGCGCTTTGGCAGCTTCTTTCATTTGTTTTTCTAAATTTTCAAGTAATTTTCTTTGTTCAATTTTGCTTAATTTTTGATAACTTTCAACGGTAATGGTGGTATTGATATTTTCATTTTGATCCAATTCTTCATTACCAATCATATCGCCAATTTCTTTTTGAATAGTTCTTGGTATAATGTGATGTTCTTCATTATATGCTTCTTGGATATGCCTTCTTCTTGCGGTTTCTTCCATTGCCCCTTGCATTGAATCGGTCATATGGTCGGCATATAGAATCACTCGACCACTAGCATTACGGGCAGCACGTCCAATGGTTTGGATAAGTGATCTCTCACTTCTTAAGAATCCTTCTTTATCCGCATCTAAAATACAAATCAAACTAACTTCTGGAATATCTAATCCTTCTCTTAATAGATTAATTCCTACTAAGACATCATAGATTCCTTTTCTTAATTTTCGAATGACTTCTAATCTTTCTAATGCTTTGATCTCTGAGTGTAGGTATGCTACCTTAATTCCATTTTCTTTTAAATAAGCCGTTAAATCCTCACTCATTTTAATGGTAAGAGTAGTAATCAATGTTCTTTCATTCTTCGCTATTTGTTGCTTGATATCAGCTATGATTTTATCAATTTGATTTTTAGTAGGTCTTACTTCTACAAGTGGATCTAATAACCCTGTTGGACGAATAATTTGTTCCACAATTTCAAAACTTCTCGATAGTTCATAATCTCCTGGCGTTGCGGAAACATAGATTACTTGGTCTACTTTTTGTTCAAATTCTGTAAAATTCAGTGGTCGATTATCCAGTGCAGAAGGAAGTCTAAAGCCGTATTCCACAAGGGTTTTCTTTCTACTTTGGTCACCATTGTACATTCCTCTTACTTGAGGGATAGTCACATGAGATTCATCAATGACCATCAAATAATCTCCTCCAAAGAAATCTAATAAAACCGATGGGGTTTCTCCTGCTTCTCTTAAAGAAAGATGTCTTGAATAGTTTTCAACACCACTACAACTACCAATTTCTTTGAGCATTTCGATATCATATTTGGTTCGTTGTTCAATTCGTTCTGCCTCTAATAATTGTCCTCTTTCATTAAAGTAATCAATTCGTTCGGTGAGTTCACTCTCAATTCTGCTAATGGCCTCTTCTTTTTTTTCATCACTTAATACAAAGTGAGTAGCTGGAAAAATAGAAACGGTATCCATTAATTTGAGCACTTTCCCTGTAGTTGTATCAAACATAGCAATTCGTTCGATTTCATCATCAAAGAAACTGATTCGAATGCCTTGGTCATGTTCTGAAACAGGGAGGATATCTACATTATCACCTTTTACTCTAAAACTACCTCGATCAAATTCAATATTGTTACGCACAAATTGCATAGAAACTAGCTTTTCAAGGAGGTCTTCTCGTTTTAAATGTTGTGCTTTTCGCAACACCAACATGGAATTTTCATAGTCATCTGGATCTCCAATACCATAAATGCAAGACACAGATGCCACAATAATGGTGTCTCTTCTTTCTAATATACTCGCTGTTGCGGCATGCCTCATTTGGTCAATTTCATCATTGATACTTGAATCTTTTTCAATATACATATCTTTACTTGGAACATATGCTTCTGGTTGATAATAATCATAATATGAAATAAAATATTCTACTCTGTTTTCTGGGAAAAATTTCTTTAATTCTGCATACAATTGTCCCGCAAGTGTTTTATTGTGTGCAAGGACTAATGTAGGCTTATTAACATTTGCGATAACATTTGCAATGGTAAATGTCTTTCCTGTTCCGGTTGCACCTAAAAGCGTTTGTTCTTTAATTCCCATTTCAACATTTTCTGTCAAATGGTGAATGGCTTCAATCTGATCTCCCATTGGTTGGTAGGGAGCAACTAATTTAAACTTATCCATCTTATTTTCTCATATATACTACATTTTTAGGATTTTTCAAATCGTATAAAATGTTAATATATTGTTCTTGTGTTTCAGTATACATAAAAGAATTTAAATTAGCTTTGACAAGTTCTCCTTTGTTATTGTAAAATTCGATTTCCATAAGCGATTCTTTATTACCTTTGGCATCTTTTGTCCGACCAAATTTAAATGTCTTTACTTCTGCCATACATTTTACTCCATATAACTTCAAATAATTTTGATTTTGTTCTTTTGAAGCTGTAGTTAATCTTTCAAGAAGATAAGGAATTGTTGTCAAATACATCAAAAAAGGTAGCATATACACTAAGGCACTAGAAAAACTTGTACAACTCATTAGATTCTCAGCACTTGTATTGGAATCATTAAAAATATAAAATCCTCCTGTTGCCACAATTAAACTAGTAAACCAAGCTGTCATTGCTATTCCCACTACAGCAAGTAGAGCATCTGTTACAATTGGACCTGCTTGCATTTTGATTTTTTGACCTTCTAGATACGTAGGAAAACAAGTTACACGTTTAACATCATCTACTTTTGGATAATAAATGTCTACTTCTTGATCTACATAATATTGATCAGCAAATGCTTTTTCTGTAAATTCAAAATAATCAACAAATTTCACATAATTGCTAGGTGAAATATATTCCACCTTAACATATACTCGCTTTTTTTCGCGAATAACTTCAGTTACCTTCGCCTTCACTATATTGTAAGATTCCTTCATTCCTTTATTAACTCGAATGGCACGAATTAAATTAATAATGAAACATACAATATATGCAAACATAAATAGAACAATAAAAATATAATATAATACACTTAAAAATACGCCCATTTTAAACCTCCTATTTGTGATATTCTTTGTGATTCATAATCGTAATGGCACGATAAATTTGTTCTAAAACAATGACTCGCATCAATTGATGAGGAAATGTCATATTAGAAAAAGATAATGCATAGTTACTTCTTGCTTTTACCGCTTGACTTAATCCATTAGATCCTCCAATGACAAAAGCAATTTTGGAGTGACCATAAATTGGTAGATTTTCTAACATCGCGCTAAAGGCAAGACTATCTAATGGCTTTCCTTCAATTTCTAATGTAATGACATAGTCTTCTTTGGTCAGTCTATCTAGAATTTCTTTTCCCTCATTTTCAATATTCTTTGCAATATCACCTGTGTTGTATTCCTTTAATTCAATGATTTCCATCTTCTGAAACCCATCTATTCTTTTTTTATATTCTTTGATGGCTTCTGTCCAATAATTTTCTTTTAGTTTCCCAATACAAAGTAGTTTATACATTATTCTACCTCAATTACTTCTAATGGTTCATTTTGCTTCGCCACTTCAACTCGAAAATGGAGCGTCTCTCCAAATCCTTTTTTGACTTCTTCTAAAGCCAGAGTCTCTGTATTACATTCTTCACTTAAATGAGAAAGAATTACCCATTTCATATATTTATAATTAAATCCCTTTAAATATTCGACACATTGTACATTAGATAAATGCCCTACTTTAGATAAAATACGCCCTATCAATACTTTAGGTCTAGCACTTGATTTTAGCAATGCCACGTCATGATTGGACTCAATTGAAAGAACTTGAATTTTAGAAAGCAATGACAAATATTGTTCGGGAATATATCCAGTATCTGTCACATAACCATATGTCACATTACCAGGCTTCTTTTCTTTAAATACATATCCAAAACAAGAAGCAGCATCATGCGACAATTCTAGTGCTGCCACAGCCACATCTCCTAAATCATATTTGCAATTGGCATGAATGAGTGCCACTGGTAAAGGATTTAATCCACCATTTAAACGTCGATTAACATTGTAATAACAAGGCTCACTCAAATAAATAGTAGCACCTGTTTTCGTTGCAACTGACACCAAATGTTTGATATGGTCGGTATGCTCATGCGTCACAAAAATAGCATCAATATGGGAAAGCAAAATGCCTCTCGATGCTAATCTCAATCGTATTTGCAAATAACTAATTCCGGCATCAATTAATATTTTAGTTTGGTTGGTTTCAATATATGTGGCATTTCCTTTTGAGCCACTTGCTAATACTACTATTTTCATATCATCCTCACTAATTAACTATTATATCATAAATAGATGCTTTTCGCAATTAGTTAAGTAAGAAAAAATCATGTTGGAAATACACATGATTTTTTTATTCTTTCATATTTTTTGGATTTCGGTTAACAATAATAATAAACAAAAACCTCTTTTTTCAAGAGGTTTGATTTATGAGTCTAGAATCCCCAGCAAGCACCAATAATGGCAAGTAAAATAAATAGAACTAAAATGAAAGCATATCCATATTCACCTCGGCATTGATTCATAATGCTCCTCCTTTCCGTGGATTATTCATCTCACTTTACACTTCTAGTCTATGAAAAAGAAAAAAAACTGTTTATTATAAAAGCCCATTTATTTATGCATAACAAAAAATTCACATAAATTTCACATTGTCTTTTTATTTTAAAAAAAGTCTACTTTAGTTTTGAAAATTCATGATTTTTCAATTGAAATTTTAAAAGAAAAATGGTAAAATATACATGTTATATTTTAACAATAAGAAAGGATGCAAAAAAATGAAAACTTTATTTAAGAGAATGTTGCCAGTTTTAATTGGTATCGCTCTTATTGCGGTCATTTCAATTACATTGGTTGTGATTAACGTAGCAAATAATCGTAGACCTGTACTGAGTGATGGTGATGAAGCATACTTAGAATATGGCAAACTAACTGTAACAAAGCAAGAACTCTATGACGCTTTAAAGAAAGATTATGGGGTTTCTGAATTGAATCGTCTTATCGATACTTACTTGTTCCAAGAAGAAATGAAGACGGTCAATGAAAAAGATTTGCTAGCATATATTGAATCAGATCTTTTCGAAGAAGATTCAAGTGAAGAGAAAAAACAAGAAAGTTGGGAAGATGTCCTTGATTCGCTTCGTCTCACAGGAATTTTAACCAAACAAGATGTAGAATCAGGTAAGGATTATACTGATACTTCTACTACTGCTTGGAATAAAGTCAAGGAATATTATCGTCTTCAATTCGCAAAACGTGAATGGGCAAAAAAACAATATCTTGAAGAACTAAAAGCAAGCAAACAAGATGGCGTTTTGTTTACTGAAGAAGAAATCAAAGAATATTTTGAAAACAACTATCCTACTCAAATCACTGGTATTTTTATTCCATTTACGAGTAGTGATGCTGCAAAAGAAATGTTGAAAAAATATGGCATCAATATTGATCAATTGAACACTTCTAAAAATGGTAGTATTTTGCCAGGATGGCTTTCTTCTTCTTTCACTGGAGATAAAACAGAAACACCTAAACCAGGTCAATATCTCAATCCAAACGAAGTCGTTGAAACATTCATTGCAATGTATAATGAAGTATTGTCTTACTATGTAAATGGTGGCAAAATCATTACTGAAGAAGACTACAGCAAGACATACAGTGAAACAAAAACGATAGAGATGGCGAAAAATGAATTAGATTATGCGGTTAACAAATATACATCTATCAAAGGAAACTTAAATCTTCCTTTAGCTATTACGATCAATGGTTTTGAAAGCAAAGCAACCATTGAATGGACTGCAGTTGATGATGAAAACTTTAAACTAGATGCTGAAACAGGTGCACTAACAGTTGTTCGTGGTGATACGAAAATTGAAAAAACAATTGAAGGTAAAATTACCCTTGGAGAAGCAACTAAGGATGTATCTTACAAAATTACTGTTGTTGCAACATCTAAAGATGATACAACACAAGATGCAACAATTGATGTTACATTAGAAAATGTAGATCAAATCTATGATTACACATTTAACTTCAATAATGAAATGGGTAATGAACATTCTGAATTTGTTTGGGATAAAAATACAAGCAGTGAAATCGGCAAAAAAGTCATTGCATTGTCTTTATCTGAAGATTATGATGATTTCTACAAATCTTATTCAGTAACACCTTGGGGTGGAAAAAATTATACTTATTTGTATATTAAGCTTGCTGAAAGTGAAGCTCCTGAATTAACAGATGAATTAAAAACTGAAGTTACTGAAAAAATGATTGATGAACTTTATGAAGAAAACTCAGGTGCAAATTTAGAAAAATTCTATTATGAAAAACGTAAGGAAAATAATTTAAAGATTTATGATCGTTTTATTGAAGCTATCTATGAATATAATTACAATACTTTATATGGTACTACATTAAAATTAAAAGATTATGAAGCATTTAAAAAGAACAAAAAGACCAACAAAACACTTGTTGCTTCTATTAATGGTAAAGACATTACTGCAGATGAATTATTTGCAGAATTAGAAGCTAAATATGGTGCAACATTTACAAAATCATTTGTAGATGAATACTTCATTTTGAACACAGAATTCAATACTTATTACAATCCTTGGAAAGGTATTGAAGACAAAAAATATATTAAAGCATTATTAAAATCTGATGTTCAAAGTTTCAAACAAAATTTTGAATTAGATTACTTCACTTACTATTATCTTGCATATTACGGATTCATTCCAAATTTCCCTGCAAGTTATGGTTGGAAGAACTTTATTCATGACTATTTTGGTGCTGATTCTGAAAAAGAATTGCTCATCAATAAAAACTTTGGTGGTTCTATTTACAGTGATGTATTAACTGATTATACAAAATCATTATTAGATAAAGATGCTATTCAAAAAGC
Organism: Prevotella sp.; assembly: GCA_023665755.1. Classification (GTDB taxonomy): domain Bacteria; phylum Bacillota_I; class Bacilli_A; order ML615J-28; family CAG-313; genus CAG-313. Next base: position 214,402 of record JAMPDF010000002.1, on the reverse strand, counting down.
AATGGAAGAAGCTTTTGCAGATCGTTATAATGTAGATGTATTCAATATCGTTATCTCTGTTGACTATAACTATGATGGTACAGCTGATACTAAAATTGTTGAGACTAATAAAGATGATGTAGATAAAGAAAATTGGACAGAAACACAAAAAACTTTAGCTTTAGAACTTGCAGAACTTTTGATGAAAGAATATGATAATGTTGTAGTGGATGTTGAAGAAGGAAAAGAAGCCACAATTGCTCAAAAATTAGAAAAAATTGTTGATTTATATGACAAAGCTGCTTATGAAATCACAAATGCAACTATGGTGGACGAGCCTACTGAAGATGATGAACCTACTGACTTCAATGCTGTATTATCTAACCAATTTGGTAAATATAAACTTGCTGGTTTATTATTAAAATATGAAAAATCTGCAAACTATACACAATCTTCAAATTTAGTTGCTGAATTTAACGAAGCAATGGTAAAAATGTGGAAATATGCTGTAGAAAACAATCTCGTTTATGATGATGTCGCTGCAAAAGATAATAAGGACTATACAAACCCTATTGTTCAACCATTAAATTATAGTGTTGTTGAAAATGGTACTTATGGTTTTGCTACATCCTATGGTTACCATGCTATAGCTGTAGAAAAAGCTTCAAAAGCAACTGAACTTCCAACTGCAGATGAAGTTGAGTTATACGAACTTGCAGAAAAATTAGCTGCTGCTCATACAAGTATTGAAACTGCCCAAAAGAATATGGCAAGTGCAGAGGGAAATGAAGTAGCTGTTACTGCATACCGTAGTCAAATCAATCAATTGAATGCTGAAATCGATGAACTTGCACCAAAAGTAAAAGCTTTACTTGAAAAACTTGGTTTAGAAGGTTTCAAAGATGAAGACAAAACATATACAATTGATGAAACGATTAAATCTAAATATGAAACTTGGTATAGTAATGCTAAAAAAGAAGCAGAAACATACCTTGTAGAAAAAGTAATCTTAAAAGAAGTTGAAAGAGCCTTTGCCGCAAAAGAGCTTGTATTCCATGGCAATTTCAATTCTGCACAATTCGAGTTCTACCTTGAATATTTAAATGAAAATTATTACGAAACTGAAGAATAGGAGATACTATGAACAAACTCGTTAGAAAAATGAGCGTTATCTTGGTATTAGTAGGATGTTTTCTTGCTTGTACCAGTTGCAAAAAATGTAGCAAATGCTCTGAACGCCCTCTTTCTTTTACTGACCCAGCCATTTCCAATCCTGATTTACCTGTACTAAAGATTGGAAAATATGTCATTACGAAGAATGAAGTATACAATCAATTATTAAACTCATATGGCATTGAAACATTGATGAATATTATTGATGATAACACTCTTCCAGAAATTAAAGACCAACAAGCATTTGATGAATATCTTGATACTGTCATTTACGGTGACGAAGAAAAAACAGATGAAGCATTCAATAAATTTATTGAATCACTTCCAGTAAATGGTTTATCAACAGATAAAAATGCACACAATTATTATGTAAAATATTATCAACTTGTATATCGCAGAAAATTATTTGCTAAAAATAATTTTATTGCCAATATGAAAGAAGATACTTTCACTGAAAAGCAATTGAAAGATCATTTCGAAGAAAAATATCGCAAAAACAATGATTTAGTCATTATCCGTTTTGATTCAAAAAATGAAGCCAATTATTATTTATCTAAATATGACATTGATTTAAATTATTTGAATACAGGTTGGCAGAAAACAGATGGTACAAAATTAACCAATACTCAAGTTCTTTCTTTATTTGAAACAATAGCTCAAGATCGCAATATGGTAAGTACCGCTGGTGTAAAAACTTATACTTATGATGAATTAGAAAAAATCAATAAAACACTAGCAAGTACAGTATACAATTGGTCTAATGAACAATATACCAAAGTACCTACTGCTTATAGCGGCACATATTACCTCATTTATAAAGCAAACGAATCTAAAAATTTGGATGCAAACGGAAATGAAGTCACTTATGAAGCTAAGCAAGAAGAAATCAAAGATAGTTTAGTTGACACAACAATTACAACTGCTTATTCTTCTCAACAAGTTATGGAAAATGAGATCAAGCATGATTTAAAAATCTATGATGAAGGTTTAGAAATCTTTTATGAAATGACTTACAATTCTATTTATAAAAGCTTAGGTTATAGTACAGATGAATACGATGCATACAAAAGATATGACAAAAATGATAAAATAATTGTGTTTAGTTATCAAAAAGATGGTCAAAAAGTAAATGTTACTGCTGATGAAATGTATGATCTATTGATGGAACAATATGGTACTTATTTACTTGCTTTATATTTAAGACAATATGCGGTAATTAGTAACTCAAGTGTTTATGATATCGCAAATAATGTAGTTTTAGATCAAACGAAATATGATCTTTACTATGAAAAAGATATTAAACCATACAAAGAATCATTTGAGGACAATGCATATGAAGCATTAGGATTCTCAAAATTATATGGATGGAACAACTTCGTCAAAGATTACTTAGGTCTTTTATCTGATACAAAAGTATTGATTAACTTAGATTCAACTATGTATACAGAAGAATTAGAAAATTATAAACATGCTCTATATCTTTATACAACTGCACCAGAAGGACAAACACTAGATCAAAAGATTCAAGATGAAATGGAAAATGTATTTAAGAATTATTTCAACCTTACCGCAGTGGGTGTATCTGCTTACTATGATAGAGACTTAGATAATGTTGCTGATGAAGTAGTAGCAGGTAGCGAAGATGAGCAATTTGCAAAAGAATTAATTGCATTAATTCATCGTGAAGTTGCTAAACAAACGGGTGATACTGCTACAGCGATTAAAAAATTAGTTCAAGAATACAACACAACTAATAAGGATGCCAATACTATTTGGAAACCTTATAAAGCAAAAGGTCTACGTTTAAAAGTAGTTGCTTCTACAACATATTCTAGAAGTTCTTCTGCTAATGAAACTGTTCTTAACCAATTGAAGAAACAATTTGATTCGATTATGAACTATACTGAAGAAAATGGATTAAGTATTTCTGGTCAAGATTTCTCTAAACCATATACCTTTACAAGAAATGATACCAAATATACCATCAAATCTACAGATTTCACAAATTTAGAAGAAGATATTATTACCATAGACAATGTACTTTCTTGTTATTTTGTTACTAAGTTTATTGAACCATACTATATCAATAAAACTAAACAAGAATACAAACCAACTCTTCAACAATACAAGTCTTACAAAGAAAACACAAAGAATGTTGAAACAGCAGTTGCAAATTGTATTACTACTTACTACGTTCCAGCTATTAATAACGTTGTTTCATCTGATGATGTCAATCTTGCATTAATGGATGAATGTCTAAAATTATTAGAAACTGCTGAACACGATAATAAGACAGCTTTAGTTGCTTACATTGAATTGTGTAAAAAATTAGCTGAAGATGAAAAGGAATAATATTCCATATTAGACATAAAAGGATGCAAACACTATTGTTTGCATCCTTTTCATTTACTCTAGTCAATACTTTCTGTTTATTTTTTTAAATGTAATTCATTTCTACTCATATGTCATAATAATACACGAAGTCAACCTTCTACTTGAACCTTTGTATTTACTAAAATATATCGTTATTCAAATTTATATTGATCAGGAATATTATGTTTGGCTAATTCTCCATATATATTATACGCATATACAGTCCCAACATATTTGGGTAGTTTCTTAACTACTCGAACATCCTCTGAACCACAATTCACAATTAAACTAGAATTGGGTATTTCTTTCATCCAAGAAGTATACAGTTCATCATATTCAGATGTATAAAAATAACTATATCTATTTCTCTTTAGCATTTCAAACAACTGCTTTGATAATATATTTAAATCTATTTGATTTGGAACAAGCAAAACTATATAAGTTCCTGTACCTATGACATTAGCATCATTACTCTTTAATTCTACCATACATAAGAATGTTTGACATGGTGCTCCTAGATAACCAGGTCTACCTGGATATTCACCTTTGAATATGATTTCTTTTGTCTTATCCGTATCATCAATATCCCAAGTATAGTGTAGTTCTTCTTCATTTTCAGTATAGAAGATGGTTCTTTCACAAATCAATAATTTCTTATACTGAGATAAATCAATATGCTCAGTTAAGTATTCAACCAGTTGTTGTCTCCTCAATTCGTTATCATCATCATTTATATCATCTGGATAATAACAACCAAATGTAAGTCTACGACCATATTGAAAGTCTTCCATCCAATAACATAGTTTTTTATTTAATATCTTCATATTTTCCTCCCTTAATAAAAATAATGAAATCCAGTGCTGATTAATCTCCTATTCTCAGACTCCCAAATACCTACATTATAATGTGCTTGCATAATGCCTCCATCTGAAAAATAATATCCAGCACTATGATTGACTATAGCACGATTCCCTGAATATACTTCAACATTTTCATCTACCCAATAACCCTTTCCATCATCATAATACTTATGTATAATTTCTTTAGGCTTCTCTCCTGGTTTAATCCCCAAATCTTTTTTTGCTGCAGCATGTGCATCATCAGCACTATCATATATTTTTCCGTTTGCCCCACAATTATGTGTATTGTGTGTTAGTATACCATCACTACCTACATAATAGGTGTGATAATCTTCTACTTCAAAATTGTATGTAACCTCTGGTGTTTCTAGTTGTTGTAATGTTACCCTTTTTATTATACCATACTTTCCATTTTCTAGCAATACTTTGTCTTTTATTTTTAAATCAATTGCTCTTACCCATTTTTCTGATAAATGATAGTATGATTCGTGTTCTTGTTGTTGTCCAATATCTCTTTTCTGTTTGTTTTCTGGTAGATAGAATTTATGTCCTGGTGTACAAGTGATGGTTTCTATTCCTTCTTCTGTTTCTATTTCTACTTGTGTCCATTGTTTCGTTGTATTTCTAAATAATTGTACGACTTTTTTGAGTGCTTTTTCCCCTGTTTCTTCATCATAGGCCCATACTTCATCTCCTACTTGGATATCTTCAATTGGTTTACTGCCTTCTGCTGTAAGAATAAGAGTTCCTTCTTTAAAGCATTTGGTACCTGGTGTGCCACAGGAATTGACTGTATTGGTATATGCTTGGATCACTTCACTCATACAGAAGAATAATGCTCCTGTTGTGAATCCATTGATAAATCCATCAACAATTCCATTGACTAATCCTTCCATGAAACTATTTCCTTGTAGGGCACTAATAATGCCTCCTACTATACCACCGATTAGTGCTCCGCTTGCTGCGGCTTTCATCCCCGCAACAAACATACCTACTCCAAAACTATGTGCTGGTGTACACATCAATACAACAGATGTAACGAGTACTATGGTAAATAAGGTCCACTGGATAGCCTTTCTCCAGTGTAATTCCCACCAGGATTTTATAAATTCTTTTCTTAATGCAAAAAAAGACTGCAGAATTTTATTTCTACAGTCAAAATAATTAATTGCAATTAATTCAATTCATTTTTATAAGTTAGATAAACTCAATTCATTATTGTCAAGTTTTTCTATAACTTTTTGTGATGCATAAACTATACCCATATCTTCTGAATTATATCTTATTAACTTCTTTTTTATTAATCTTTTAAGTTTATCATAAGCGGTACTACATACTTGATTATTATGATGCCATGTATCAAAATAGATTCGTCCATGACTAAGAGTTTTTTTACTATCATTATAATGAGATCTACAAAATTCAATATTACTAACCTCATCCCTATAATCTTTCACTTCACTGGCTTCAAAATTTCCATCAAGTAGAATAAGTATTAACCATTTATTATTGAGATCATCATCAAAATCCGTGGTAATTTTTATTTCAGCACGCTGTCCAGGAACACTTTTTATGTATGTTAATAATTTATAATTTAATGCTAATACCTCTTTTAAAAAATCATTTTCCTCTTCTCGTGTTAAATAAAAGCGTATTTGTTTTCCCATATTTTCTCCTTTCTATTACGGAAATATTATTAGTTCAGTATACGAGCTAAAGCTATACCCCTATCTCATTATCTACTATACTTTGAGAAGTTCTTCCTTTAATTGAAGAATAGATATGTCTTTCCCAATTATAATATATCGGCAATAATAAGTTTTCTGGAAATAATTTCAAAAGAGAATGATATGTATTATTTCTATAATTAATTTTTAATAAAATTGAATGATTACTTTTTCTTCTTTAGTTTCTGGATTATAGAATGTATAATACACTCTTTCGTCATCTATTTTCTCTTTTGTTTGATTTTTAAATACCAGGGGTTTTCCATCAACTATTGGCCATTCAGGATCTTGTACCCATTTTGGTGGTTTCATATCAAACTTAAATATTTCTTTTATTTTATTTTTAATCCATATTTTTTGTTTTTTAAAGGTTAATTCTTTTGGTGCTTGGTTAATTATATTATTTAAAAATTCCTCATCTTCTATATTTACATAACTTGGTTGAATATCTGATATAAATTTGACTTTATTGTGATATTCTTCTGTTGGCTGAATTTTAAAATTATAATATTTTAAATATCTCACTATGTAACTATGAACTACATTTTGCCCAAGTGCTGTTGACCATTTATAAAACTTTAAGCACTGATTTATACTTTTATTCTTTTGATATTGAAAACAATCATTCGGTTTTATATCTTCTAATAATTTAAAGTAGTCTTTATTAGTTTCATAATTTTGTTGGAATTCTTTGAAAGACATCCGACCTTCAACAAATTCAATTAACTCATTGATAACTTTTTCTTTATTCATCAAAATACCCCTTTTCCTAAATGATATAATACTCCCAGCCAGTTAGCATTTCTGTAACCAATTATAGCATGAATAGCTAGGTGTTGCTGCTGTGTTACTCCAACAACATTATATATATTTAAACCTGATCGACCAAGTGGATGATGCAATATTACTTTTTGTCCATTAATAAGATTCTTCGTACCAGCATCAAATGTACTATGTAATATTTGTTGCTCCGCAAATAATCTATTTTTAAATGTATTAAATGATGGGTTTCCTTGTTTGGCAAAATCAACTGCTCTTTGATCAAATTCCATAATATTAAATTCTTGTGGCGAATCAATTATCAATTTTGTATCACGAAAATTATGAACTAATGTACCTTCTTCACCTACATAATAGGTGTGATAGTCTTCTACTTCAAAATTGTATGTAACCTCTGGTGTTTCTAGTTGTTGTAATGTTACGTTTTTAATTATACCATACTTTCCATTTTCTAGCAGTACTTTATCTTTTATTTTTAAATCAATTGCTCTTACCCATTTTTCTGATGGTTAATAATATGCTAAAGTTATGTGAATTCAATATTATTATTTAATTTTATAATTCTGGAGTATGATAATGAAACGACTGCAAAATTTTATTTTCACAGTCAAAATATTAATTAAAATTAATTCAATTATTTTCATGTTTTTCTATAGATTTTGCTACTAAAAACTTATTATTCTAACAATATACAAGATCGTTTTCCCTCTTCTGTTACTTCATGTGTTAGCACAACTGTCCAAGATAATGTTTCATCAAAAATATACACATCTTCAGGAAATGTAGATATCTTTTCCATAAATTCTTTACTGTCAATTTGTAAAACTGCATCTTTAGGATAATTCCAATAATTTTCTATTCTAATATAATCACTAGAATTTATATCCCAAAAAATCATAAAGGTCTTTTTTTGGGATAAGATATGTAAACAATCTGTTTCATCAACTAGAACATAATTTTTAAAACAATCCCAAAGATATCCTATATAACATAATCCATCAGACATTTCATATATCTTTAGAATTTTTTCATGATATGCTTTTCCAGTTATGTCGACATATTTTTCAATATATTTCTTTCTCAATAATTCTGCTTGGCTTTTTTCTAGTAGATTCATATTTTCCTCCTATGGAAATGGTACAATTACTTCTATAATTCTAAGCGCATTATGCCCTGTATTATTAATAAAATAGTTTATATGCGGATATGTATGTGAACTTATACCACTTAAATGCGCCCCTTCAATTCTAAGAATTTTTCCACCAGCTTGCCTTATCAACTTCTCTGCTTGTGTTTGAGTAGGTATACCGCCCTTTAATTCCATAATTGTTCCACCTTTTTTAACAATTTTTATATTTTCCTTCCACATAGCATCATTTTCATAACCTTTTCCACCTATACCACGTGCTATTTGCTTTTTTCCACATGATAGCCCCTTCATATTATGAACTAATGTACCTTCTTCACCTACATAATAAGTGTGATAATCTTCTACTTCAAAATTGTATGTAACCTCTGCTGTTTCTAGTTTTTGTAATGTTACCCTTTTTATTATACCATACTTTCCATTTTTTAACAACACTTTATCTTTTATTTTTAAATCAATTGCTCTTACCCATTTTTCTGATAATTGATAGTATGATTCGTGTTCTTGTTGCTCTCCAATATCTCTTTTCTTTTTGTTTTCTGGTAGATAGAATTTATGTCCTGGTGTACAAGTGATGGTTTCTATTCCTTCTTCTGTTTCTATTTCTACTTGTGTCCATTGTTTCGTTGTATTTCTAAATAATTGTACGACTTTTTTGAGTGCTTTTTCCCCTGTTTCTTCATCATAGGCCCATACTTCATCTCCTACTTGGATATCTTCAATTGGTTTACTGCCTTCTGCTGTAAGAATAAGAGTTCCTTCTTTAAAGCATTTGGTACCTGGTGTGCCACAGGAATTGACTGTATTGGTATATGCTTGGATCACTTCACTCATACAGAAGAATAATGCTCCTGTTGTGAATCCATTGATAAATCCATCAACAATTCCATTGACTAATCCTTCCATGAAACTATTTCCTTGTAGGGCACTAATAATGCCTCCTACTATACCACCGATTAGTGCTCCGCTTGCTGCGGCTTTCATCCCCGCAACAAACATGCCTACTCCAAAACTATGTGCTGGTGTACACATCAGTACAACAGATGTAATAAGTACTATGGTAAATAAGGTCCACTGGATGACTTTTCTCCAGTGCAATTCCCACCAGGATTTATGCTTTAATGGCTGATAATTTGGATCAGGATACAATATTTGATCGGTGTAAATGGTTGTTGGTTCGCAAGCGTATACAAGCGGATTACTATATGTAATGGCATAGCGATCTAAGCTATTTAGCGTGGTTGCTTGTTGTAACATATTTTCTATATCTTCTGCTTTTAAATATTGCATCAACACTGGTGAATAATATCTACCCCCTACATAATAATTACCTGTTTCTACATCACAATAGCGTGACTTCCATCTAAATGGGTTGTACCTTACTACAAATTCTTCATCCTCATTTTCAATATCTATCCTATTGAGTTGACAATTTCCCCAAGCATCATATATATATTCGGCTAGAATTCTATCTTCATATGTTATTTTAGTAATATTTCCCAAAACATCTTTTAAATAGTTATAATTTTTTCCATTATAGGAAAGACCAGTTATACCTTCTATATCATAGAAATAACGAAATCGAGTTGTCACTATACCACTAGCATTTACCCATTCTTCTCCTAAGATTCTACTACCATCTACTTCGTAGTATGTGGTGAGTTCTTTTTCTATGTTCTCAGTTTCTGATCCATATGAAGATGTATGAGTAAATTGTTTTTTATATCTTACCCCTTGATAATTATAGGCATAATGATTGTGATATCGGTAACACCAATTGCCCTCTATGATTTCAGTATGATAAGATGCTAATTGATTTCTCGTATTGTAAGTGAGTCTACCTTGATGGTCTTGAATGATATTTCCATAGTGATCATATAAAATCGGTTTTTCTACCCCTTCTAAGTAGACTTTTGTTTTTCTTCCTTTATCGTAAGTAAAGCGTTTGATTTCTGTTTGATTTTTCTTGACGGCTATTAATTGGTTTGTCTGTTGATCATAGATATATTCATATTTCCCCAACTTGCTATTGGATTCATCCGTAAGTTGATTCATTGCATTATATTGATATCTTTTTTGATAATCATCCATTTTTACTTGTTCACAGATACTATATATTTTTTGACCACTTTCATTGATGATTTCTTTTAAATCGGTATGATTCAATCTATTGCCTGACTCATATGTTTGAGTGATATTTCCTTTATCATCATATGCTATATTTTCTGTAAGTGTTGCCTCTGTCATTCGATTGATTGTTGGATATGAGCTATGAAGATTGTATACCATATTGTGTTCTATTTTTTCAATAAAATGGGTATTGGGTTTATAATATCTTTTGCTATCCTTCAATGTCCCCATTGTTTGGTTAAAAATTTCATTCCCGTAATAGCGATGATGGCAAACTGTATGGAGTCTACCTAATGCATCATATTCATACGTATAGTTGAATGCTTCATACGGATTTTCTTCTTTATCGCTTTGTTCGGATTCTACTTGCACATACTGCGTGCGATATGTCCTAGGATTGATATATTGTTTTTGTTTTCCTACACTTGTCTCTTGGTCTTCTAGAATAATTTTAGATTTGATGTATGTTTGATCGCCACTAAAATAATATTGCGTATCACCTAGTGCGGTCTGCATGACTTGGAATTGTTTTGTTGATGTGTTAGCATCTTTTTTGACTTCATAACCACAAGGCCGATTTTCATCATCATAATGATAGAGATAGGTTTGTTGTTCGTAGGGGTCATATATGGATTCAATTTTTGCGACAGACTTGCTTTCTCCAAAGGAATCATGTTGATCTTGATATTGGTAAAGTATGGCCTGATTGTCATTTTCTTGTTTCCGTATTCTACCATATTTGTCTATCATAGTAGTGGTTGGATTGGCGCTATCTAAAGCATCGCTTTGATAGACACAATCCGTAATGACATCCGCATGGTCCAATGTTTCATTCATATTTGAATGATGGATGGTAATGTTTTGATTGCGATTAATCTTTTTTTCTAGGATGAGTTTTTTATTTTCAAAATACTTGAAGGGCTCACCAGATAAATGATAGAAAAAGCCATAGGTTTGTCCCGTTTGATCTTTGATGCTTTTGATTCTACCATAGGAATCATATTGAATATGTTGCTTTGTGATAGTACGACCACTAGATGTATCCTTATATTCTAGTTCTGTCACTTTTTCACAGTAATCATCATATGACCATTTTGTTGTTCCATCCTCTATTGTATTGGTATGAAGATGCATATAAGGTTCGTGATAGGCATAATACTTCGTAATTCCATTTTCTGTATAAGATAGTGGTCTTTCTCTAAATCGTTCTGATATGCTGCCATACCCATACTCGGTCGTCAATTGTTCACCATTTTCTTCTGTTTCATTATAAATACAAGTGGATTCTAGATTGCCATATGCATCATAATGGTTTTCGGTTACGACTTGATAGGCATCCTTTTCTTTGAGTAACATCCCTTGTTCATTATAAATGGTATAGATACTAGATGCATTAGATTGTGATAGTCTATCTGTTTCTTTTTGAGTATAGCCAACAGATGTATGATTTTCAATGTTATAATGTTTGTTAGTTGAATCATAGCCAAACTTGGTTTGTGATTCAGTGACATTGTATCGCTTATCAGCAGTTTGATGGACAGAACGAATATAATAGTTTGGTGTTCCATCATTTTGAATAGACAAAGCATACATTTTTCCTTCTTTTTTCATCTTCACTGAAGAGACTTCTTTTACCTTTGTACCACTACAATACACTAAGTCAAATGTAGGCTTTTCTTCTTGTTGACTATGAAAAATATTTTGATAAGTAAGCATAATATCTTGCTCATTCATGAAAAAGTTATTGTCAATTGTTTCTTCATAGCTTATTCCGTTTTGTTCATATAGTATGCAAGTTGTTTTCGTCCATGCTTGATTATCGATATAAATTTGAGTTGGATCAGCAACAGCTATTCTCATATCAGCAATTTCAACCTCTACCATACCAGATAGTTGATAGATATTGAATACAATATTCGAAATATTAGTTTTATCAAATCCCAAATGAAGCGGAATGGTTACATATTGCCAGTTATTGGCCTGTGTTTGTTGCAACCATACCTCGCAACTCTCAAATGATGCTTCTTTGTTTTCTACAATGACACCCATCTTATAATTTCGATTGATAGGTTCTGAAAAACGTATCCAAAAAGATAAGGTAAAATCTTTTACATAATAATACATACTATCACTATCAAAAAATCGACTTGTAAAATAAGCTAAAGATGCACTATCTACTTGATAAGTATAGCGATTTTTATCTTGATCACGTGTCAATAGGGTCGCATTTTTTTGGTTGATTGTGGCAGACCTCAATGGATAAATTCCTGTACATAAACTCCATCCTCCGGTTTTAAATAGGGTTTTATATGCATCATCGGCTACTTTTTCTAAAATACCTATAGTAAAACCATATGGATTGAAATAATATATGGTTTCTATTTGTTTTTCATTTTTGACAATAGTAGCCCCATTTAAATAGGTGAATAAAGAAGTATGCACTATATAGGATGAAGGCATTTCATAATGATAACTTAAGATACGCTCACCTGTATGGGTAAGAAAATCTCCATCACCTAAATAAGTATGTTCACCACAAGCAACTTCACTTTCTTCTGGTTCAGTTGTATAGATGGTTCGAACTACACCTTGTTCTACCGATTTTACCCTGAAATGATTACTTTTATTTTGATATAACAAGCGGAGTGCCTCTTTGCTTTCCCCACTAATGATATATTGTAAATGATTGGATACATCATATTGAAACTGCATCATTTCCTTTGTTGATGTTTTCCCCTTATGAATAGCTACAATATTTTGTTGTTCATCATAGGTAAGTGATAGATTGATGTCATCTATGGTATTGGTAATTTTACTCAAACGGCCTACTTCGTAGATGAATTTGATTTTTCGGTGGCTTTTTCTAGTATCATATATGGCGACTATTTGATTTTCTTCATATTCTATTTTTTTGGTAATATCCCGATTTACACCAGATATGATTTCCGATAGTCTACCACTAGGATAAAACCTGAGTGAATTTCTATTTTGATCTTCTATTTGTGCAGTATTATCTTCATATATGGTCAGTCTAAGACCACTACCGCTTTCATCATAGTAGATACGATGAAGTGCTTGGTATACTGTTTCTTCTTTATAGAGAATAAACCGGTGAATTTGCCAGTGACTATCCACATAAATATAATCACCTAATTGATATCCTGCTAATGCATAACTCGTTTGATAAGGTCCTACATATTGATCGATATTGAGTTTCCATCCATTACCTAATCCAATTGGAATCGCTTCAATCGGATGGGAACAATAACTCAGATTGGTAGCAATTTGATAGTGATTGGCTCCAATGCTTAGTAAGGGGTAATTGAGAGAGTATTCTCCTGTATGAAGATTGATGCTTGCTTCTAACTCTTTGCATGAGTATTTTAACTCAGTTTGATTGATTCTATTTTGACTCATCTGCTACCACCCTTTTTCCTTTAAAATATGTTTTACAACTTCTGCATCTTTGATTATTTTCATTGTTGTTGCACTATCACAAAGGGTTCGTTTGTTTCCTCTTCCGGTAATCAAGATGAGATCGTTTTCTGCGGAATCCTCAATAGCCCTTTGAATTGCTTCTTTTCTATCTGTAATAATGTAACTTGGCAACTCACCTAAGTAACCTTGTAACTCTTGACAGATATCCAAAACGGATTCTGCGGCTTGATCATTTTCCGTTAAATAGGCAATATCTGCATATTGTTTGACAATATCCATTGCAAATTGCCTTGCTTGATGTCTTTTGCTTACAAACTGATCGGTCTTAAACGTGTCATTCCAATACTGAAATCCCGTTCCAATTGCTCCTGTTACTACGCGAATTTGATTAATCTGGCCTTTTTCTTGTAACATTCGAAACGTTTCTAGCGCTGGATTTAAAAATAAGTCTATAGCAATCGTTCTTCCTTTTGCTTTGACGACTTCCATTCGACCTGGAATTTGAATATCTCTTACACATTGGTTAAAAAGATGAGTTTGGTATACACCTAGTGCATGTAAAATAGCAATTGCACAAGTCATATTCATCGCATTATGGCTCATCAAAAGATGCGTACTGACTTCACTCGTGATTCCATCAACTTTGAGTTTTAATTGTAAACCTTCTATCGAATTGTCCATTTCATATAGCAATACATCTACTGTGTTGTAATCTACATTTTTTACTCTACATAAATATTGACTACTATACGTGTATGTAGGTGCATAATGCAACGCTTTGATGGTATCAAACTCATCTTTTGTCATGCTATCTGTTAGTCCAATGACACGCGTACAAGTATCGGGATTCGGGATATCTTGAAAAAAGCTATACTTAAGCTTGACATAATCATCTGATCCATATTGTTCATCATTGTGTTTAGGATTGATATTGGTCAAGGCTCTTATGGTAAATGGCATATCTTTCATAAGTCCTTTTTCAAGTACGGTTTCATTCACCTCTAATACAATGTAATCGACATCATCGCGTTCTGCTTCTTCGATAATTTGATATAAAATTTCATCGTGGTAGACTGGCGTTTCACTGGCCTCATTTTGTGGATAATAACCCAGTTTAGCATCAATAGCAATACTACTATAGAGTAAAGTCTTATACCCTAGAGATTTTAAATACGCATAGACAAGATAAGCTGTTGTCGATTTACCACGGCTTCCAGTAATCCCAATGAGTTTGACATGCGATTGTTTTGTTAAATTAGATTCATTTTTTTCTCTTTGTATGAATGATTGTTTCTTCTTTCCTAAATGAGGATTTTTTGTTAATAATTTCTGTTTGATTTGTGTTAAGTTCATTTTTGTATTTCTCCTTTTAATCTAGTGGTGCTTCAGATAAATACGTATACGTTACCTGAGCTTTTAATGTGGCAAGACAAACGTTTCGGTTATTTTTTGGATATAGCAAGATATAGAATGGATAAACTTGGAAAGATACCCCATCTGATTGATTCAATATTTCCGTTTCCACAATTTCTAATACAATGCGTGTGTCTGTATGCTCTTTTATAGAGACGGTGAAGAGTTGTTCTAACCAGTGATTGAGCTCTACATCTAACCATTCTGTGGTCTTTATTTCTATTGTATTTACTTCTTGTTGATTGGGATTTTGAACCCAGTTCACTACTAATCCATCTGTTTGATATAGCCTAGAGCATAAGTAGGCAAGTTGCCCTTCTTGTTGATTTTGTTTTTCTTTCAAAAGTTCTATTTGCTCACTCAATTCAGTTTGCATTTGATTGAATGTCATCTCATTGAGTGGCGTTCCTGTTTTTTCAACTTCTCCTTCTGCTCTTGCGATATCTACTGTTAGTGCAAGAAGCGCACCATTGTCATCATTTTCTTGATTCACTACAGTAAGTCTTTTTCTTCCCGTATGTTCTACTATTCTGTTTTCAAATTTCATGTTCTTTCTCCTTCCTTATATTACTGAATCATTGAATAGATTAGATTATACCGTCATAAAGATAAGTTCTTCTTTGATACGGCCTAATGATCTTTTTTATCCCCCTTTTGGTATACTGACTATTTTATTGATTTGATGAAACATATTGATTTTTCTCCTTTCTGTAATAGGGATCTTTTTTTCCCTTTACACTATACTTGCGAAAAAAGATATGTTTCGCGGGGTATATTTTTAAAATTTTTTAAAAAAGAAAAAGGAACTAACAAATTCGTTAGTTCCTTTTGGTTCGGATCTATTATTTTTTGATATCAGGTACATATATGGACTTTCTACCCAAACTAGTTACAGGTGCAGTAGATGAGCCTTTTTCTACTTTCAATACTTCTGCACTGATTGGTGCCATTTTGGAATCGATTAAATCAATATAGTGCAGTGCAAATGCTTCCATGATTGTCGGTTCTTTGGGTGACCCAAATTCCAACTCACCATGATGGGCTGCAATCAAATGACATAATGCCTGATATTCTTCTGTATCTTCAACTTGTTGCTTGTTCGCTTCTACGGCTACCATTTGTAACCCAATCACAATATGGCCAAGAAGATTTCCTTCTTGTGTATATTGGGGCGATTTAGGTCCTGTTAATTCTTTGGTTTTACCAATATCATGAAGCAAAATACCTGCATACAGTAAATCGCTATTCATTCCAGGATAGACTTCTAATAATCCATCCGCTAGTCTTAACATCGAATAAATGTGATAAGCAAGACCATTAAAGTAATTGTGGTGCATAGTCATTGCTGCAGGATAGACGAAATAATCATCTGGTACTTTGGCAATCAGTGCAACCACTAGATTGCGTAATACTTCGTTATTGATTTTTCGAATGTAATTTTTAATGCCATTTCTTAAATTTTCTTCTGTAAGTGGAGCAGTTCGGTAGAATCGTTTGACATCAATTTCACTTTCATCTACTTTCTTTACACCTGTAATGACAAATTGGGGTTTGCCTACATATTCATTGATATGAGCAATAAAGTAGAATACACTACCCGCTAACACTTCATTTTTTTCAATCAAATTGACATCCCAAACTCTTGCGTCGATAGTGGTTGCTCCATCTGATAAACTAATACTGTAATATGCACTTTTATTGGGTGTATATCTTTTTTGAAGAGATTCTACTAAAGCATAGAATTCTACATCTTCACCAATTTTCATTTCTACAAACTTTTTCATTAGATTATACCTCTTTCTAATAAGATATTGTATTTGGGATTATTCTGTAATAAGAATGCCTTAGCTTGTTGTTTGATTTCATATAACCTTGCTTGTTGTTCTGAGATGGACATTGTAGCAAAGCCTTGGATACTCTTCATATAAATCGAATAAATATGTGTATAATCTTCATCATACTCCCGTTTTAATTCGGATAAGGTTTCTTCATCAATCGATGCTTCGCTAGATTCGTCTTGGCCCTTGGCTAGTTGCTCATAATAAGACATATCAAAGGGAATTGCTTCATCTGCTTGTTCGTCTATATCCATATCTTGTTCATCATACACTTTTTCTAATAATTCTCTTTCCGCGTGTTGATCATCAAAATAACGTTCACTATCATCCTTTTTTTCTTTCTTGAAGAAAAGGGGTTTTGTTTTTTTCGTATCGACTTCTTCTTGGATTGGCCTTTGTTCAAAGGTAGATTGACTCAATAATTTTAGCGCTTCGTTACGCAAAATATCACTGATATTGGGTAATTCTTTATTGACTACTTTATATAAAATTTCATCCATAATGCCTGAAATCAGATGTTTTTGATCTTCTCTAACTATGGCGCTTAATTCTCTTGCACTAAAATTGAGTTCAGTAATTTTGGATATTGGTAATTTTTTGTGAATCTGTTTGATTTTATTTTTTTGTTTTCGATATCTTTTATTATATGCTTTTGAAATGCGATCTGCTGCTAGTAAATCTTCTAATGGATAACTAAATACCATCATAGGTTCTACCTTACTGACGGATAACATTTGTGATAAATCATATAGTTTTTTGGCAGTCACTGCCTTTTCTTTACTTAATGCAATATTTTCTGGTAACTTTCCCGTGATGCGATAAAGTAAAACAAACTTTTCAATATAGGTTAATTTCTTATAATGTTTCATCATAATCTTAACCCAATAGGCATAGTTGGGTAAATAACGAAATAAGTTATGGTCATCAATCAAATGCAAAGCACGTAATCCGTATTGTGATTCTAACATTTTGGCCATTTCAAGAGTAATTTTGAGTTCTGATACTTCTTTTAAAAATGGCTTTGATTTGCGCATAGCTCGCATTGTATTGGACTCTATTTCATATCCATAACGGGCAACTAGTCCTATGCCTCTAAGCATTCTTGAAGGGTCATCCTTAAATCTTCTTTTTCCACTACCGATTACGCGGACAATTCCTTTTTCCAAATCTTTTTGGCCATCCACTAAATCAATAATTGTCAAATTGGGCGTAAGGGCAAGGGCACTAATGGTATAGTCTCTACGAATCACATCATCTACTAATTTTTTCGAATAGTGAACATCTTTGATTTTGTATTTTACATATTCTTCATTGCGAAATGTGGTGATTTCAAATCGGAAGCCCGCATCAATAATGGTGATGCATCCCCACTGTGCATAGGTAGAATCTAGTTGATAGTTTTTAAAAATTTCCGATACTTCATCTGGTGTAGCATTAGTTGCAATATCAATATCATTGAAATCTCGATTGAGTAAGAAATCGCGTACAGCTCCACCGACAAGATAAGC
Source organism: Prevotella sp. (assembly GCA_023665755.1). Lineage (GTDB taxonomy): Bacteria > Bacillota_I > Bacilli_A > ML615J-28 > CAG-313 > CAG-313. Next base: position 196,036 of record JAMPDF010000002.1, on the reverse strand, counting down.
TTCATACATTTTACTTTTTAATTCAGATATAATTTCAATTCCTTTATTAAAATATTTATACATTTCGTAATTGCGATGTTTGAGTGATTCTAAATAAATGTTTTCTTCCATAACGATTTCCACCTCTTTTCTTGTTTTATTGACTGATTATATTATACATTGAATCGAAATAGCATAATATCGCCATCTTGAACGATATAATCTTTTCCCTCTAGGCGCACTTTGCCTGCTTCTTTCACCTTTAATGGTGTACCATATTTTACCAAGTCATCATAAGCATAGGTTTCAGCTCGGATAAATCCTCTTTCAAAATCACTATGGATTACACCTGCACATTCTGGTGCGAGCATTCCCCTTTTAAACGTCCAGGCACGACATTCTTTTTCACCAGCTGTAAAGAAGGTACACAATCCAAGAAGCGCATAAGCTTCTTTCACCAATCGATCAAGTCCACTTTCTGTTACGCCCAAGTCCTCTAAGAACATCGCTCTATCTTCTGCATCAAGCATGCTCAATTCTTCTTCAATCTTTGCACTAATCATCACAACCTTGGCCCCTTCTGCTTGGGCATATTGTTTTACTTCTTCTACATAAGCATTTCCTGTAGCAATATCATTTTCTCCTACATTGGCTACATAAAGCATAGGTTTCATCGTTAAAAATTGATAATTTTTAATAAATTTCTTTTCTTCAGGTGATAAATCTACACGTCTTGCGGGGATACTTTGAAGAAAGGCTTCATGTAATTTTTTTAAAATTTGATATTCATACACAGAATCTTGATCCACTTTGAGTTGAGCTTTCTTTTCAATTTTAGGCAGTCTTTTTTCAACTACTTCTAAATCAGCAAGAATCAACTCTAAATTAATAACTTCAATATCGCCAATGGGATCCACTTTTCCTTCTACATGAATAATATTAGGATCCTCAAAGCAACGAACTACCTCACAAATGGCATCAACATCTCGGATATGAGATAAAAATTGATTGCCAAGACCTTCTCCTTTACTTGCTCCTTTTACAAGTCCTGCAATATCGGTAAATGAAAAAGAAGTTGGCACTACACTTCTTGGTTGAATAATTTCCACAATCTTATCCAATCGTTCATCTTTTACTTCTACAACTCCAACATTAGGTTCAATTGTTGCAAAAGGAAAGTTTGCTGCAAAAGCACCTGCTTTGGTAATTGCATTAAATAATGTTGATTTTCCTACATTTGGAAGACCAACGATTCCTGCTGTTAAGCCCATAATTCACCTCTATTTATTTTTATGATATCATTTTTATTTATTGTCAATTATACAAACAGAATAACTGCTACAACAACGAGTATTATCCTTAGGGCAATGTTTACAAATACATTGCGGTCAGTATTCATATAAATCAGTGTTGTTACTATATTCATCAGTAGTAATGGAATCAAAACATCAAGTGACATAATCCATGCTGTTTCTAATAAAGTAATTGCTAAAATGCTAATACACGCAATGGCCTTTTCGCCTAGCATTGTTTCATCTAATGCGTCTACTATTCTTTTTCGCAAAAGTACTTCAGTGGTAATCCCTTCTAGTACATAAGCAATGATGATTTTACTAATGGAGGCTTCTTTAAAACTCCAAAATACTGCTCCACCATTTTGCAAATATTGAATCACATATCGGGGAAATACTTGAGTGAAAGAAAATACGTACCCCAATAAAATGACAATGGTAATGACCAGTAATCCTATGCCAAGTGCAATCAAGTAATGCGTCAATCCTTTTGAAAAAGAAATTTTTTTCATATCTTTCCATGAAACAATGAGCATCAAAATGAATACTAGAATACTACTATAAAATAAACTATTTACGCCTGTATAAAGGCTTGTATACATTTGAATTTCTTTATTTTGAAGCATAGCAAAAATGATTTGCAAAAAACCACTTGCAACAAATCCAGCTAACAAATAAATAGAAACACCTATTTTGCATTTTCCTACCGCATCAGGACCATAATTCCCAGTCAACATTGCCTGTTGCATTTCTATACTATGCGTTCCACAACTTGTACAATATTCCTCATTGGGTTTTAAGATATGGTAGCAATTTTTACATCTAATTTTCATTCCATCACCTTTTATTCTCATTCTACTGTTTTTTTATTATAGCACAAAGTAAAAGATTTGTAAATTTTTATGGTATTTATTTTTAGTGTGGCTTTTTTTGTCTATTCTTTCTCAAATTATGTTATAATAACAACTATGGAGGTTTACTATGAAAAAAGTTTATTCCTTTATTCTTTTAACAAAAACAATGATGTCATCATCTTGTGATATGTTGATTCTTTCCAATCAAGTCACCTATTTGAATGATCATCAAATTGAATATCTCGGTCAGCCTATTGGTTTTGATTATTTATTATTTGATGATATTCACGCTTTTAGTAATTATGATGCCATTCCTTTTGTAAAAGAAAATCATTTACCTATCGTTAATTTTTTCAAGCAAACTAGCATTTCTAATATGTTTTACACAAATGATTTGATTCATACTATTCAAGATATTCAAAATGAAGAAGTTTTATTTTAAACTTCTTTTTTTATAAATGATGTATGATTTATCATATTTTTGAAAAAAATAAATAGGGTGAACATCATGAAAAAAAAGAAAAAAAGAAAAGTATTTAGATTTTTAATTGTGATTTCAATCTTTATTTTTTCAGCGATTTTGATTACATTATGCATCATTACGAGCAATATGGATTATACCTTACCAGAAGTAATGAATGTTGAATTATATGATAGTGAAGGAAAAAAATATTTGAGTTATTGTAATGGAAAAAAACAATCCTATGCCAAATTAGAAGATATTTCTCCTTATTTAATTGATGCTTTTATTTCCATTGAAGATAAACGCTTTTATGACCATCAAGGCCTAGATATCATCCGTATTGGTGGTGCACTCTTGAAAAATTTGAAAAGCAATCGTATATCAGAAGGAGCATCTACTATTACACAACAATATGTTAAAAATATCTATTTGACCAATGAAAAAACGTGGAAACGAAAAATCAATGAAATGATGATTGCAATTCAAATTGAAAAAAAATACGAAAAAGATCAAATTCTAGAAGGATACTTAAATTCCATTTATTTTGACCATGGGATCTATGGGGTTGAAGATGCAAGTATCTTTTATTTTGGAAAGTCATCAAAGGACCTTACCTTAGTGGAGGCTTGCGCTATAGCAAGTATTCCCAAAGGGCCTACCTTATATTCACCAATTAGAAATCCTGAAAAAAATAAGGAAAGAAGAAATCTCATTTTAGATGAACTTTATCAAGATCAAAAAATTGATGAGTCTACGTTGTTGCAAGCCAAAGCAAAAACTATCACTTGTATTGGCAACAATCCTAACGATGATGATACAAGCGCACCCTATTTTCAAGATTTGGTTTTAAATGAATTGAAAAAAATTCCAGAAATCAATGGCTATCGTTTTGAAGGATTAAAGGTACATACTACACTTCAGTTAGATTTATATACAAGTATTGTAGATAGTATTAATAAACGTGCTCCAGAAACAGAAATTGAAACAGCCGTTTACGCAATGGATCCTACAACAGGCCATGTACTTGCGGTAGTAGGCGGAAGAAATTATGAAAAAAGCAATTATAACCGAGCGGTTTCTTGTGTGAGACAACCAGGTTCATCGATTAAACCTTTTTTATACCTCACCGCATTAGAACAAGGATTTACTGTTTCAACTGCTTTTATGAGTGAAGCAACGACATTTTATCTAGGTAATGAAACATATTCACCAACCAATTTCCAGAGTATTTATGCTAATTTTGATATATCTATGGTTTATGCACTAGCTACTAGTGATAATATTTATGCTATGAAAACGCATCTTTTCCTTGGCATGGATAAAATGGTCTCTACGCTTAAACGATTCGGTTTTTCTGGAGATATCCCGGCTATTCCTTCCCTTGCGTTAGGCACGCATGAAGTCTCTGTTCAAGAACTCACTGAAGCTTATGCGACACTTGCTAATTTAGGATTATCCGTGACACCTACTATTATTACTAAAATCACCGATATGAATGATCACGTTATTTATGAAAGCAAACCGAAACAAAAAAGAATTGCTGAAAGTACAGATGTATATTTATTAAATGAGGCTATGACTTCTATTTTTGATAACCGAATGACATACAATATTCGTCCTACTGGTGTTTCTATCAAAAGTCTACTTTCTACTACTTATAGCGCAAAGAGTGGTTCTACCGATACAGATAATTGGATGGTAGGATACAATCCTGATATTGTTGTAAGTGTTTGGACAGGATATGATGATGCAAGGCCAGTTGAAGGCCTAGAAGATACGAAATTTGGAAAATACATTTGGGCAGATAGTGTGGAAGCTTATTATAAAGTCACAAAACAATCCCCCACCTGGTATACCACACCTTCTGATGTTGTCGCTATTCCGCTTTCTCCATTAACAGGATTTTATGCAAAAATGGATGAATACACCAAAATGTTATATTTCAAAAAAAGCAATCTACCTTGGTATGTGGAATCACTCTATGGTTCTATTCTTTAGGGATATTGTGAGTATATATAAAAACGTTAGTAAAACTAAAATTGTTTACTAACGCTTTTATTTATGCTTCATTTAAATAACTTTGAAATACTTCTATAATATATTTTGTTGGTATGGCAAATGATAAGCCTTCTATCTTATCATTTCCATCGCCCACTACTTTCCATGTATTAATCCCTATCAATTTTCCATGGATATCAAAAAGACCTCCCCCACTATTACCAGAATTGATTGATGCATCATGCTGAATATATTCATTTTGAACTAGATGTCCACTTGCATCTTCTTCTTTATGATATCTTGATGGAGTACTAATAATCCCACACGTTACTGTATTGTAATAATCTTCTAATTGATAAGGAGACCCTACCACAATCGCAAATTGTCCTACTTTAGGTGTTGTTGTCGATAGGACTGCTGTGGCAAGAAGAAAAGGAGAATCAAAGGATAGCAGGGCCAAGTCATTTTTATCATCTAAAGCAACAATGCTCGCATCTTGATATTTTCGGTCCTCACCCAAATATATTTTTAAATTGGTCACACCGGATTTATCTACCACATGTCGATTGGTTACTACATAATATTGATAGCGCTTGTTCTCAAGTTGCTTTCTTTTGATGATAACACCACTTCCTGTAGAAACCATTTGGGTGAGTAATCCTCTACTTGTTACCTTCACACCAACACTGCAACTTTGCGCAATATCTGAGGCAACCATGAGAGCTTCTTCTAAATCTTGCACAGTAACATCGATGCTATAATCAATATATCTATTCTCTATTTCATTGACCACTTTCCTATTCAATAATTTCTGAATTGAACAACTAGATAGCATCAAAAGAAAGCAAATAATGAAAACAAAGCAACTCAGTAATTTCAATTTTTTCATCATAATGATTTACCTACAATTCGATTGACATTATTTTTGATAGCTAGAGCCATTTCTTCCACAGAAATTTGTTTTATTTTGGCCATTTCTTCTACAATCAAAGGTATATACTTAGGACCATTTTCTGTGCCACGATACGGATGTGGGGTCAAATAAGGAGCATCTGTTTCCGATACCAAATACTGAATATCGATTTGTTCAACTACTTCTTTCATATTTTTCCCATTTTTAAAAGTCACAGGACCAGATATCCCCAATGAAAAATTCATTTTAACATATTCTCTTGCTAATTCTACACTGCCACTATAGGAATGCAGTATTCCACCTACGGTTTCCGCATGATGTTTTTTTAAAGTATCAAACGTCAATTGATGGGCATCCCGACTATGAATTATAAGAGGTAAATGATATTTTTGAGCTAGTTCAATTTGTTTTACAAATGCTATTTCTTGCTCTTCTACCGTAGTCGTATCCCAGTGAAGGTCATAACCAATCTCACCTAAAGCAATAACTTTCTCATCTTGTAACATTTCTTCTAATGCTTGATATTCGTACTCTGTATAATTTTTAATTTCTGTCGGATGATAGCCTACTGCCGCATAGCACCAATCATATTGATGAGCAAGCTGAATCGCTTTTTTGGATGTTTCTAAATCGTATCCAACAACAATCATTTGAGTTACTCCTACTAAAAAGGCATCTTGAATCACCTCTTCTAAGTGACTTTCTAACTGTTTACTATTCAAATGCACATGTGTATCTATGAACATATTTTCACCTTACCTTTATTCTATTATACGACATATCCATATTTTTTTCAAGAAAACTCCTTTGAAAAAACAAAAAAGCCTCTACTACTCAGTAGAGACTATTTTTATGCAAAAATTAGATTGACTAGTCGTCTAATTCAGAAACTGAACCAGCACCTACTGTTCTACCACCTTCACGGATAGAGAACTTAGTACCTTTTTCAACAGCGATTGGGTGAATTAGTTTAACTGTCATTTGTGTATTGTCACCAGGCATAACCATTTCAGTACCTGCTGGTAATTCGATAACACCAGTTACGTCAGTAGTACGGAAATAGAATTGAGGACGATAGTTAGAGAAGAATGCTGTATGACGTCCACCTTCTTCTTTTGTCAATACGTAAACTTCAGCCTTGAATTCTGAGTGAGGTGTAACAGATTTTGGTTTTGCAAGAACTTGTCCACGAACAATTTCTTCACGTGCAATACCACGAAGTAATACACCAATGTTGTCACCAGCTTCAGCTTGGTCAAGTAATTTACGGAACATTTCTACACCAGTGATAACTGCAGGTTTAGTATCTTTGATACCGATGATTTCAATTGTATCACCAACTTTAACTGTACCACGTTCAACACGTCCTGTAGCAACTGTACCACGACCAGTGATTGAGAATACATCTTCTACTGGCATTAAGAAAGGTTTATCAGTTTCACGAACTGGATCAGGAATGTATTCATCAACAACATTCATTAATTCGATAATAGCTTCTTGTGCTTTTGGATCGCCTTCTAATGCTTTTAATGCAGAACCACGAATGATTGGAGTATCGTCTCCAGGGAATCCGTATTCATCTAATAATTCACGAACTTCCATTTCAACTAATTCTAATAATTCTTCATCATCTACCATATCGCATTTGTTTAAGAAAACGATTAGTTTAGGAACACCTACTTGACGGCTTAATAAGATATGTTCACGAGTTTGAGCCATTGGTCCATCTGTTGCTGCAATAACTAAGATTGCACCATCCATTTGGGCAGCACCAGTAATCATGTTCTTAACATAGTCGGCATGTCCTGGGCAGTCAACGTGTGCATAGTGACGTTTTTCAGTTTCATATTCAACGTGACAAGTATTGATAGTTATACCACGAGCTTTTTCTTCTGGAGCACCATCAATTTCATCGTAAGCTTTCTTTTGTGCTAAACCTTGTTGAGCTAATACATTTGTAATAGCTGAAGTTAAAGTAGTTTTACCATGGTCAACATGGCCAATTGTACCAATGTTAACATGTGGTTTGGTACGTACAAATTTTTCCTTTGCCATTTTTAATTTCTCCTTTTATTTATTTTTAAATACAATTTTATTGTATAACAAATTAGTTTTTTTTGCAAGTAAAACGTAAGTTTTTTATTATTGGGCGTTACGTTTTTTGATCACAGTTTCAGCGACATTCTTTGGACATTCTTCATAGTGATCAAATTGCATTGTATAGTTACCACGTCCTTGTGTATTAGAACGAAGTGCAGTTGCATATCCAAACATTTCTGCAAGTGGAACATAAGCCTTGATACATTGTGTTTTTCCTCTTGCTTCTTGTCCATCAATACGTCCACGACGAGTAGATAAATCACCAATTACTGTACCAACATATTCATCGGGTACAACAACTTCTACTGTTTCAATTGGTTCTAGTAGAACAGGTTGACACTTATCTGCGGATGCTTTAAACGCCATACCACCAGCTACTTCGAACGCGATTTGACTTGAGTCAACATCATGGTAAGAACCAAATACAAGTCTTGCCTTGATATCGATTGTTGGGAATCCAGCTAAATTACCATTTGCTAAAGCATTTTCAATACCTTTGTTAACTGCTGGTATATATTCACGTGGAATAACACCACCAACGATTTCATCTACAAATTCATATCCTTTTTCAGGGTTAGGTTCAAATACAACTACGCAGTGTCCATATTGACCACGACCACCTGATTGACGAACGAATTTACCTTCAATTTCAGCAGATCTTTTGATAGTTTCACGATAAGATACTTGAGGTTGTCCCACATTACATTCTACATGGAATTCTCTTCTCATACGGTCAACAATGATATCTAAGTGTAATTCACCCATACCTGAAATAATCGTTTGACCAGTTTCAATATCTGTATAAGTTCTAAATGTTGGATCTTCTTCTGCTAATTTTGAAAGGGCTACAGACATCTTGTCTTGGTCACCTTTTGTTTTAGGCTCAATTGCAACAGAGATAACTGGTTCTGGGAAAACCATTTTTTCTAAAATAACTGGATGATCAGGATCACACATTGTGTCACCTGTAGTCGTATCCTTTAATCCTACTGCAGCGGCAATATCCCCTGAGAAAACTTCTTTGATTTCTGTACGATTATTGGCATGCATCAATAGAATACGTCCAATTCTTTCTCTCTTATCTTTGGTTGAATTTAGTACATATGAACCAGATTCTAAATGTCCAGAATATACTCTAAAGAAAGTCAATTTTCCAACATATGGGTCTGTCATAACCTTAAATGCTAGTGCTGAGAAAGGTGCGTTATCATCTGAGTTAACTACAATTTCATTTCCATCTTCATCATGACCTTTGATTTGTGCAACTTCTTCTGGTGAAGGAAGATAATCGATTACAGCATCAAGTACTTTCTTAACACCTTTGTTTTTGAAAGCTGTACCACAAAGAATAGGGAAAAATTGAACAGAAAGAGTACCTTTACGAATTGCTCCTTTTAGCATTTCTACTGTGATTTCTCCACCATCTAAGTAAGTCATCATCAGGTCATCATCAAATTCTGCTACAGCATTAATCAATTCATCACGATAGTATTCAGCTTCATCTTTTAAATCTGTAGGAATTTCAATTTCTTTTCCGTTTTCATCTGCACTTCCTTCTTCATATAAGAAGGCTTTCATTTCAACTAAATCAATGATACCTTTAAAATCATTTTCAGCACCAATTGGATATTGAATTGCATGAGCATTTGCACCAAGTCTGTGATCTAGTGATTGGCAACTATATTTGAAATCTGCACCAGTTTTGTCCATCTTATTGATGAATACAATTCTTGGTACAAGATATTCAGTAGCTTGTCTCCAAACTGTTTCTGTTTGTGGTTCAACACCTGCTTGTGCATCAAGTACAGTTACAGCACCATCTAGTACTCTCAAAGAACGACTTACTTCAACTGTGAAGTCAACGTGTCCTGGAGTATCGATGATGTTAACACGATGGCCTTTCCAAAATGCAGTTGTTGCTGCAGAAGTAATGGTGATACCTCTTTCTTGTTCTTGTTCCATCCAGTCCATTTGAGCAGCACCATCATGTGTTTCTCCAATTTTGTGAATCTTACCTGTATGGTATAAAACTCTTTCTGTAAATGTTGTCTTACCTGCATCAATGTGAGCCATGATACCGATATTACGGGTATTTAATAATGAATATTCACGAGCCATTGTATATTAGTCTCCTATTACCATTGATAATGAGCAAATGCTTTATTTGCTTCTGCCATACGATGCGTATCTTCGCGTTTTTTAACAGCACCACCAACACCATTGGCAGCATCCATGATTTCTTTTGCTAGTCTTTCTTCCATTGTTTTTTCATTACGAAGACGAGCATAATTAGTTAACCATCTTAAACCTAGAGTATAGCGTCTTGCTTCTCTAACTTCAACTGGAACTTGATAGTTAGCACCACCCACACGACGTGATCTAACTTCTAATTGTGGCATTATATTTTCTAATGCTTGTTTGTATACTTCAAGTGGATCACGACCAGTTACTTTTGATACTCTGTCAAATGCACCATATATGATTTGTTGTGCCACACCTTTTTTACCATCCAACATTACACTATTGATTAAGCGAGTAACCAATACTGAATTATAGATTGGATCTGGTAATACGTTTCTTTTAGCGACATGTCCTTTACGAGGCATGTAGACTCCTCCTTTCTACAATTGTGAGTTATTTTTGATTTTAAATTTAAATTACTTTTTTGCTTTTCCAGCTTTAGGGCGTTTAGCACCATATTTTGAACGTGCTTGTTTACGACTTTCAACACCAGTTGTATCTAGTGTACCACGAATGATATGATAACGTACCCCTGGTAAGTCCTTTACACGTCCGCCACGAATCAATACAGTATTATGTTCTTGTAACTTATGACCAATACCTGGAATATAAGCAGTTACTTCAATACCATTACTTAAACGAACACGGGCCATCTTACGAATAGCTGAGTTAGGTTTCTTAGGTGTCATAGTTGTAACACGAGTACAAACACCTTTCTTTTGAGGGCAGTTAATGCTTGTTGCTACCTTCTTTAAAGAGTTATAGCCAATTCCTAAATGAGGTGATTTTGACTTTCTAACTTTGTCTTCACGTGAGTTACGTACTAATTGATTTATTGTAGGCATCTTCCTTCTCCTTTCAATAGATTAGTTATTCTGAGATTCCACATTTCCACGTGTTTCAATATCTCAAAAAATATAGCCTTTTAAAAGGCCAAAATTTAACCTCTATTATTATACTTATTTTTGTCAGAAAAGTCAAAAAATATACATTATAATTTTTAAAAATATCTTGTTCCTTTTATTAATTTTTTCTAATCCAGCATTATAAGAAAAATTCGCTATCACAATGTAATAAATCATTATCTTATATGTATAGTATTTTTCATTAAATTATTCATTATATATAAACTCTTTTTATAATCAAAATAGAATGCAAAGAAAAAACGCTATTTGTTAGAAATAGCGTCTTCACTTTAATCAAAATATTTCTTTTTAGTTAGAATAACTACTTTACCACCTGTAAGTTGAATCATTTTTGCGGCATCCAAAGAGAAATCTTGTGCTTTTACTACTAAAGGTTTATCAAGTATACCACGAGCAAGTACTTTTACAAAACATACATTTTTATCAATAAGATGCTTTTCTTTCAAAGTATTGACTGTTACTTCTTCACCTGCTTCAAAATTTTTAGAAATAACGTCTAAATTAATAATGTCTTTCTTACTACCAAAAATCTTTTCTGTTTCCTCTTCTGTTTCAATCAACGTTTCTGCAGTCTCATCAGAAACCATTTCTTTTGCTTCAGCAACACTGACTTGAACACGTTGCAACTCTTCCATTTTTTGTCTTTCTTCTGCCAAACGACGTTCTTTTTCCTCTTGTTCTTTTTGGAGTGCTGCTTCTTTTTCAAGACGTTCTTTTTCTTCTTGTTCTTTTTGAAGTGCTGCTTCTTTTTCAAGACGTTCTTTTTCTTCTTGTTCTTTTTGAAGTGCTACTTCTCTTTCAAGACGTTCTTTTTCTTCTTGCTCTTTTTGGAGTGCTGCTTCTATATTAGGTTGAGGCATTTCTACTACAGGCTCTTCAACAATTTCAGAAATCATATTTTTATCTACAAATGTGTATACCTTTTCCTCATCCAAACCATCTTCACCATTTGGTCCTGGAAAAAGTGGATTACTTTTATATCGATGTAATAATGTGGTTTCCTTAGAACTACCTCTTTTTAATGTTATCTTTTTTTGTTTTTCGTCCATATTTGCCTCCTACAAGTTTACTTTCTATTGATATATTTTACTATATTTTTCCTTCAAATAAGTAACATAATAATGTGGATTAAATGATTCACCTGTTACTTCTAATAAGATTTCTTTTGGTGTTTTACTTCCCGCAAATTGATGTACCTTTTCTTTTAACCAATCATTTACCATATGCAATTGTTCTTCACCAAAGGCTTGTTCTATATCAAGTTCTTTTTTCATTTGATAATACAGTTGTGCCGCATAAGCACTACCTAAAGCATAAGTTGGAAAATATCCAAATGATCCACCTGCCCAGTGTACATCTTGCAAAATACCCTCCGTATCGCTTGGCACATCTATATCTAAATAATCTTTATATAATTGATTCCAAAGGCTAGGTAAATTATCTACATCTACACCTTCTTCAAAAATCATTTTTTCAATGTCATAACGTACCATAATATGTAATGGGTAGGTTAACTCATCTGCTTCCGTTCGGATGAGAGATTTTTCTACTTTATTCACTGCTTGGTAAAAATCATCTACCGTAACTTCCTTGAGTTCTTCTTCAAATAAAGATTTTAATTTAGGAAAATGTGTTTTCCAAAATGCTTCACTTCGTCCAATAATATTTTCATAAAACCTAGATTGTGATTCATGCATAGCCATTGTTGTTCCACCTGCTAATGCAGTATCATCATATTTTGGATTGCACTGTCTTTCATAAGTAGCATGTCCAAGTTCATGAATCATAGAGAAGATACTTGAAGTAAGTAGATTTTCATAATAATGACAGGTCACACGAACATCTGTTGTACCATATCCAGAAGTAAATGGATGTTCAGATTCTTTGGTTAAACCATATTGCGGATCAAATAGCATGACATTCATCAAATAGCGGGCATAGGATTTTTGTTTTTCAATCGCATAACTCTTTTTGATAAAATCATCCTTGATTTGTGGTTTGGTTGTAATTGATTTAACAAAAGGAACTAACTCCTCCTTCAAAACTCCAAAAAAATTATCGTAATCTGCTTGGGTAAAGCCTTTTTCATAATCATCCAATAAGACGTTATAACCTTTAAGTTCTTCTGTTTCTAAATACCCTATATATTTTCTTTGAAAGGCAATGATTTCTTTGAGTGCTCCTGAAAACATAGCATAGTCATTGGATAATTTGGCTTGTTGCCAAATGGTTTGCGATTTTGCAAGTAACATTTCATAAGCTACAAGTTCTTCTGTTGGTATTTTTAATTCCTTATCTAATGCCTCTTTATCTTTGATAATTGCTCGTTTAGTATCTTCATCTAATTCATCCCTATGGCTAGATAATTGATTTAATGCTTCCATATATTGAGGGTCATGTGAGCATTCCAACATCATTTCTACTAATTTTCCAACTTGTTTACTCCGTTCTTCAAAAGAACCTACTGGAGCTTCTGTTTCAGAATCCCAATTGATTAAATAAAGCGCATATTGATAAGCATTGATTTTCGCTTTGATTTGTTGATAGATTTGTAGTGCTTCCATTTTATTCATCGGCAATTTTCACTTTATCTGCTATAATTTCTTCAAGGGCGATGCCAATGCTTTTGAAATTTTTCGTTGATTCTAAATAACTTTTTTTAGATAAATCAATTTCTTTCGCCCGTTTAGACGCCGCAATCACTAGTTTATATTTAGAAGAGGATTTATCAGTCAATTCATCAATTGATGGGTAACGTAAACCATCTCTTTCATTTTTCATATTTTCCATAATTTATTCCTCCATTAATTTATAATATCCCTCAAGTGTTCTACTTGTTTTGGCATGTTCTGCCCGAATAATAGCTATAATTTTATCTACAGCATTTTCTATTTCATCATTGACCACAATATAATCATAGGATGATGCAAACATAATTTCATGTCTTGCCTTATTGAGCCTTTCATAGATGATATCGCTTGTTTCTGTTCCACGATGAACTAGCCTTGTTTCTAATGCTTTCCAAGATGGGGGAGCAATAAAAATAAATACCGCATCAGGCATTTTGGCTTTGACCTGTAACGCACCTTGTACTTCTATTTCTAAAACAACTTCTTTGCCTTGTTCTAATTGTTCTACAACCTTATCCTTTGGTGTACCATAATAATTATTTACAAATTTGGCATGTTCTAATAGATTCCCATTAGCTAGTTCTTCTTCAAATCTTTCTTTGGTGACAAAGAAATAATCTTTTCCTTCTATTTCACCTTCTCGTGGAAGCCTCGTTGTCATAGATACTGAAAAATCGAGATTATGACCATCTCGATGAAAAAGAGCTTTTCTTACGGTTCCCTTTCCAACTCCTGATGGCCCAGAAATTACAATCAATAATCCCTTTTCATTTAATTTCATATCCACACCTCTATGATATTATTTTTCTTATTTTATCACTTCTATGTTTTTTTTTCAATAATTTTGTTATTTTAAATTTTTTGGTGTATAATAAATGCAGCATGGGAGGTGGAATTATGCCTTATGATGGCGTCTTCATTCACTATCTTATAGCCGAACTCAAAGAAAAACTAGTTGGCTGTAAGATCAATAAAATTATTGAACCGAATTTGTTGGATATTGTTTTGCAAATTCGCTCAAAAGATACCGATAAAAAGTTAGAACAACTATTCATTTCAGCAAGCCTAGATATGCCTAGAATATATCTAACAGATGAAAAAATTGTCTCTTTAGATGTACCTAAAAACTTTTGTGTGGTTTTACGGAAATATATTGAAAGGGGCATTATTCAAGATATTCGCCAAATTCAAAATGATCGTATTCTTTGTTTTGATATTCGGTCTTACTCTGAATTAGGTGATTTGGTTACTTATACACTTGTATTCGAATTGATGGGTCGAAATAGCAACTTGATTTTAATTGATGAAGATGGTACAATCATAGATGCTATACGAAAACTTCCCCCAACAGAAGAAGCTACTAGGCTCATTTTACCCAAATCAAAATATGTTCCCCTACTTAGAGAACAAGCAATAAACCCCTTTTTGTTTTTAAAAGAGGTGGCCATTGACCAGTTAGAAGGATGTTCCAAAATCTTGACAAGTGAATATCCTCATGTAGAGTATTTATACCTTGCTTTACAGCATCAGCCCCATCCTTATATTTATCGGTACCAAGAAAAATATGATTTTTATCTTCTTCCACTTCCATCTAAAGAGGTGGTCATTGATCAATTTGATTCTATTTCTCATATGCTTTCTACCTATTATCAGTCTTATCGAGAAGTCTATACCGATAAAGCGAAAGCACTCAAAAAGGTGGTTAAGACCAAAATAGTTAAATTGACAACTAAACTGGATCATCTTCATCAAGATTTAGATGAAGCCAATCAAAATATCCTATTCAATCATTTAGGTCTTTTATTACAATCCAATTTATATGCGGTAAAAAAAGGAGATAGAAGCATCACTGTATTGGATTTTACCAATCAGAATATCCCGATTGACATTGAACTAGATCCAATGTTAGATCCTAGTAAAAATCTCAAACGTATTTTTACAAAAGGCAAAAAGGCAAAAAATGCATTGATTCAAATTGCTCATCAAATTGAAAAAACCGAACAAGAATTGGCCTACTTAGATGCTATTTTTGTTCAAATCGAATTTGCAAGTCCAAGCGATTTAACTGAAATTACAGATGAACTAGTTCAAAATAAATACATAAAAGCCAAAAAAAGAAATGCACCAAAGAAAAAAGGATTAACACTAACCAAATATGATATTGATGGTATTGAGGTATTAGTCGGAAAGAACAATATCCAAAATGATACCATTACACATAAAATGGCTAAACCTTTTGATTGGTGGTTTCATGCCAAAGATGTACCTGGTTCTCATGTGTTATTCCGGTGTCCTTCTAGTGACTATCTATTGTCAGAAAAAGAGATTCGATTTTGTGCAGAACTTGCGGGACGTTTCTCTAAAGCAGGTCGTTCTTCGACTGTTCCAATCGATTATACGTTAGCAAAATACGTCAAAAAAATTGCTGGATTACCAGGTTCTCAGGTTACTTATACCCATCAAAAAACAATCTATATTGATCCCAAATCATAGACCAAAGAAAAACTTTCTTTGGTCTTTTAATGTTCATCATCAACTAAAATCATACAGGAGTAACAATAAATTTGACTTCTACCATCATAAAGTGTAGCGACTTGATACTTGATGTCAATGATTTCATTACTCATAAAATTAGCTAAAAATTCATTGACCTTTCTTTCTAGATCAAGTTCATGTTCCTCATCAAATATTTTTACAATCATCAAATAAAAACCCCCTTTGTATGTATTATAAAATACAGTAAGGGGGAGAATTTGTCATTTTTTATGATTGAAGTACAAACATTTGGATTGATAAAAGCAACCTTCACATTTGGGATTACGGGCTAAACATTGATAACGTCCCATAAACAAGAGCAAGTGATGGGCTTTATGCCATCTTTTTTGATCAATCAAACTCATCAGTTTTTCCTCTACAGCAACAACATTATCTGCTTCATTAGCTATACCGAATCGTTTTGAAACTCGTTCTACATGCGTATCTACAGGAATTCTTGGAATATGATACCCTTCTGTTAAAACTACGTTGGCTGTTTTTCTTCCCACACCGGGTAGTCTTTCTAATTCTTCTTGCGTATGAGGGATCTCTCCTTGATATTCTTCTACAACCATTTTAGCCATTGCTACAATATTTTTACTTTTATTACTACTTAAACCAATAGTTTGAATGTATGATTTCACTTCAGCAGGGTTTGCTTTAGCTAAATCATGAACTGTAGGATAAGCCTCAAATAGGCGAGGCGTAACAATATTGACTGCCTTATCTGTGGTTTGTGCCGATAGACTCACCGCAACAATTAATTCATACATATTATGATAAGTCAATTCACAAGAAGCATTGGGAAAAATCTTTTCTATTTCATCTAATATATAGGTTACATCATCTTTTAACATACATTTCATCCAACATTCTTTTAATATCTTCGTCGTATTCAACAGTTGGCCGATTTGAGGTTGCTTTGCGGTTGGCTAAAATAGCATCCGCATATTTTAAGTGCATCTTTTTGGCCTTTAAACTGTCCAAAACAGCTTTTTTAATTTCATCTAATGTATATCCTAAATCTATCCAGTGATGGATAATCATCAAATCAGCTGGTGTAAGTACTTTTGCATACGTAGTTTCAATGTAGAGCACAATTTGGCTTAAAAAATCTTGACGTTCATAGTGATTTGAATCTTCTTCTTCATCTAATACTTTTGCTAATGCTTCATATATGCCATCTAGTTTAAATGTTTCTTCTTCTTCTACTACTAGTTCAATATATCCTTTTTGAACTAAGCCAATCACCAAATTAGAAAGTTCTTCTTCACCCAATGTCATTTTTTCAACCAAGTGATCAATCAAAAGAAGGTTATTATTGGCATCTAATTGTCTATATAAATGAATTAAAACAATAGCTTCTACCTCAGTTAAATGCAATGCTTTATAATGAGATAATATTTCTTCAGAAAAAGAAATCGTTTTAGCCTTAATCAATTTCGCAACAGCTGTCATTCCTATTCCTCCTTTACAAAAGATGTAAAACTATTATATCACAATTTGTAAAATTATTGAATGAAATAGATAATTTTATTATTTAATATCATCAGGTAAAAAAAGGGATTATCTTTCGATAATTCCCTTTTTCTTTTTTAGATTTCTAGTCTAATATAATTTCTCCATCTTGGCATACTATTTTTTTAATATTTGAAAGATACTTCAAGTTGTATGGACAATTTACTTGCTTCCATTCCTCAATTGTACCACTATAAGATATACTATCTAACATAGAACACCCCTCAAATGCATAACCGCTGATATCCTTTATCCCTTTAGGTAATATGACAGTTTGTAATCCACTACAATACCCAAATGCACTAGAATGAATTTCTGTAACAGTATCTGGTATCACAAGTGTAGTTAATCCTGAACAATTACCAAAAGCACTAGAACCGATATAGACTAAAGTACTTGGTAAATCAACTTTCGATAATCGATAACAATTATAAAATGTATACCTATCCAAATAAGTAATTCCTTCTGGTATTACTATCTCGGTCAATTGGTAACAATTGTGAAAGGCAAAAGCGCCAATAGAATTCAACCGTTGAGGCATTTTTATTGTTTTTAAACGATCGCAGTCACGGAACGCCCCATATCCAATAGATACTACTTGTTCAGGAATGGTAATCTCTTGAAGTTTCCAAAAGCCACTAAACTGGTAATCACCTATATGCGTCACCTCACTTGGAATCTCTATTTGTGACACTTCTTCATTTCCTATATAAAAATGATTGATATAGTACATTGGATTGGCCCATCTGCCCCCAAAAGCAATACGACACCAATCCGTCATTGTACCTTCATAAAAAAGCGAATCTAATGCGGAACAATTATAAAAGGCAGAACTTTGAATCGTTTGCACGTATTTTGAAAGTGTCAATTTGGTTAAATTATCACAATCTTGAAATGCACCTTGACCAATGATAGTCACTTGACTCGGTATCTCCATTTTTGTTATATGTTTAAACCCTGTAAATTGATAAGCCCCTATCTCGGTCACTTCTTTTGGAATTTCAATCTCAGTGACCTCTTTGCCTTGCATATAAAAATGATTCGTTACCATCATTGGATTCGAATATTGACTAACAAATTGAATTTTACACCAATCTTCAATTGTCCCCTCATAATAGACCTCATCTAAAGGGCATCCATAAAACGCACTAGAATCTATCTCTTGGATAGTACTAGGAAGTGTGATTTTACTTAAATTGCTGCACTGATAAAAGGCGTCTTTGCCTATATTGGTGATATGATCCGGAATCGTAAATGTAGTTAGCATTTGGTTTCCTGCAAATTGATAATCTCCAATTTTTGTAATTGTCGTAGGAATGCTTGTTTCATCTACTGCTTTGCCTTGAATATATAGCTGTGCTCCATAATATAGTGGATTGGCTGTTTTATCTAAAAATTGAATAGCTGAAAACCAAGACTCTAGTGTTCCTTCATAATAGACTTGTTTTAATTGTTTGCTATCTTGAAAAGCTTTTTCTTGAATCAGTGCCAATGATGAAGGAAGCGTAATGATTTCTAGCTGAGCGCATTTATAAAATGCATTCTTTCCTATAGTTTCAATTGTATTTGGTAGATAAATCTCCTTTAGCGAAGTACAATTTACAAATGCGCCTGTTCCAATTTGCGTAATGCCTTCTGGTATGGTCACAGATATTAAATCCTTACTTGATCCAAAAGCATTGAGTCCAATACTTACAACAGGTTTTCCATTATACATAGCAGGGATATCCAAATGACCTTTGGGTCTTGTTGTTCCCCTAGTGATTTCATACGCATGGCCATCTTGAATGGATTTAAACCGATAATAACTAAAACTACAAGTCGTACAAGCTCCATCTACCATATGATGTGGCTCCATATTTTGTTTTAAATCACTATGACAACAAGTTGGTCTATGCCAATGATATGCTTCATCAAAGGTGTATGCACTAGAATAGATATGGCCTGTTGCAGGAATGGTTTGACTTTCTAATGGCGTTTGACAAGTTAGACAGGAAATCACTTTGATTCCTTCTACTGTACAAGTCGCTTCTTTCATCGTTTCCCAATCGCCTGGGGTATGCCCTAATGGAGAAACCATATCACTTTTTTCAATCAAATGACAAGTAGAGCATATATGAATCGTATAGCCCGCCCTTGTACAAGTAGGTTGGAGTTCCTTCACCATAAAATCATGTCCATAGGCAGGAATAGACTCTACTTCTAAATAACCACATCTTTTACAAGTATGTTGTCTTTGGCCAGCCGTCGTACAAGTAGCTTCTTGGTCTACTTTATATTCATCCCAATCATGACCAAGCGCTGGTATAATTTGATGTATGATGCTTTTTCCACAATCTGTACAAGTTCTCGTAATTGTGCCATCTATCGTACAAGTAGCCTCTACAATCTTTTCTTCATATTGGTGGATATGCATCACTTGTCCACATGATGTAAGATATGTACAAGCAAGCGCAAGACCAAATAACCAAAATCCTAATTTTTTCATTGGTTTTCCTCCTCATTTATATTTTATTTTACATATTATAACACATTTTATGGTAAAAGAAAAGAAGATGAATCATTTTATAATGATAAAAAAACAAGACTTGATAGAACAAGTCTTGTTGTTGATTTATTCATTTTGGTATACTTCTTTTTTCAATACCCCAATATAAGGCAAATTGCGATACTCTTCATTATAATCTAATCCAAATCCAACAACGAATTCATCAGGAATTTCAAACCCAATATATTCTGGTGTCATATTTTCCACTAATCTTCTCGCTGGTTTATCTAAAAGAGTTGTAATGCTCAAAGAGGCAGGTTCCATATCTAACATCACCTTTTTGATTGCGGTAAGTGTTAGACCAGTATCTACAATATCTTCAACAATGACAACATGACGATTCTTTAATGAAATCGTTGGCACATGTAACAACTTTACTTCACCAGTAGTAGTTGCGCCATGATAACTAGAAGCCCTTAAAAACTCATATTCTAGTGGAATATTCATTTGTTCACATAGATGCGCAAAATAAGATACGCTTCCTTTTAACAGACAAATCATAACTGGTTTTTTATCCACATAATCCTTGCTAATTTCTTTTGCCAATTCCTTAATTCTTACATCTAACGCTTCTTCTGTAATTAAAATCTTTTCAATGTTATCATTGATGTTCATATTATTTTATCTCCTTTTCTATGATACTCCTTGCAATTTTAACACCATTCGCCCCTGCTTGAGCTAGTCCTCTTGTAATCCCTGCTCCATCTCCACCAACATATAAGTTTTGAATATGCGTTTCAAAATGTGAATTGACAACAGGGCGATCACTGTAAAACTTTGCTTCAACGCCATAAAACAAAGTATGATCACTAGCAATACCTGGGGTAATATAGTCTAATGCTTCAATCATCTCAATGAGTGATTTCATAACATTATAAGGTAAAACCAGTCCCAAATCACCTGGTATAGCCTCTTTCAATGTTGGTTTGACAAATCCTTCATCTAATCTTTTCTTGGTGCTTCTTCTTCCCATTTTAATATCACCATATTTTTGAACAATAACACCACCATTTGACAATTGATTGGCTAGTCTAGATATTTCTTCCGCAAATCCATTTGGATCTTTACATGGTTCATCAAACTCTAGGGAGACTAGTAAAGCAAAATTGGTATTTTTCGACCCTAAACGAATATCATTGAAGGCATGACCATTACATACTTTTACACCATGGTGATTTTCAATTACAACGTGTCCAGATGGGTTTGAACAAAATGTTCGAACAGTTGTTCCTACACTCGTATTGAAAATAAACTTTCCTTCATATAGGTGTTTATTGATTTCTTCCATAATAATGTCATTGGTCTCTACACGTACACCCACATCTACCTTATTGTTCGTAAATGAAATTTTATGTTTAGAAAGGACTTTTGTAAGCCAAGCAGAGCCTGCTCTTCCAACACATAACGCCACATAATCAGCAAGCAGGGTTTCTCCATTTTCTAGGATGACTCCTCCTATGCGATTCTCATTGACAATGATATCTGCTACACTTGTTGCAAATCGGAAATCCATATGGGGTTTCATATCTTCATAAATATTCTTTAGTACTTGTAGGTTGACCTCTGTTCCTAAATGTCTAACCTCACTTCGGAGTAACTTTAATCCTCTTGCCATTCCTTTTTTTTCAATATCAAATACTTCTTTTGTATATGGATTAGTTAGTGTATTTGGTGCGCCATGTTCCAAATTGATCTGATCTACATAACGAATTAAATCTAGCACTTCGGACTCATCTAAATAATCCGTCATCCATCCACCAAACTCACTTGTGATATTAAATTTACCATCAGAATAAGCCCCGCAACCACCAAAGCCTGATGTCATTGCACAAGATGGATAACAAGTTCCTGTCTTCGTCTTTGGGCATTTATCACGTTTTTTCTCTAGAATAGGACATTTTCTTGAATAAATATCATTCCCTTTTTCAATCAATAACACTTTTAACTGAGGGGCTTTTTGAATCAATTCATAGGCACTAAAAATACCCGCTGGGCCTGCGCCTACTAAAATTACATCATATTTTTCCATAGATGATTCTCCTTACATGACTTTTCGTCGAATAATCGTTTGATTGATATCTGGTCCAACCGAAACCATTACTACTGGAACGCCTGTTATTTTTTCAATAAAAGCGATATATCCCTTTGCATTTGCTGGCAAGTCTTCATAAGTTTTGATTTGAGATAAATCCTCACACCAGCCAGGAAGTGTTTCATAGATAGGCTTACAAGCTTCAAAATCAGAAATTCTAGCAGGAACGCTTTCTATTTTCTTTCCATTTAACTCATAAGCTGTACAAACCTTTAGGGTTTCAATTCCCGATAAAACATCTAATAGCATTAGAGAAATTCCCGTTAATCCATTAATCATTGTACTATATTTGAGCACCACCGCATCAAGCCAACCAATTCTTCTTGGCCGTTTGGTTGTTGTACCATATTCATGAGCCGTTTCCCGAATTCTTTTGGCGATGTCATCTTCAAATTCTGTTGGGAAAGCACCACTACCTACCCGTGTTGCATAAGCTTTGGCAACCCCAATAACATCTTGAATAGCGGTTGGACCAATCCCACTACCTACACAAACGCCACCACCTGATGGGTTAGAGGAGGTTACATATGGATATGTTCCAAAATCAATGTCTAGTAGTGCCCCTTGTGCACCTTCAAATAATATCTTTTGATTTTGCTTTACAGCCTCATTGAGCATTACCACTGTATCTACTACATAGGGTCTAATGATATCTGCTAATGCCTGATATTCTTGGTAACTTTCTTCGACATCCAAGGGCTCACCACCAAGGCGGATGATTTCAGCATTTTTTTGCTTCAATGCGGTCTTATATATGGTCTCAAAATCATCACTAACAAAATCACCTACTCGAATACCTGACCGAGCTACTTTATCGGTATATGTAGGTCCAATTCCTTTTTTAGTTGTACCAATTTTACGTTCGCCTAAAGCGACTTCTTGCAACCCATCAACTATTTTATGATAATCAAAAATGACGTGAGCACGGTCACTAATATATAAATTTTCACAAGTAAATCCTTGTTGTTTTAACTTCGTTACTTCTTCTACGAAAGTCTTTGGATTGAGTACAACTCCATTTCCTAGTACATTTCGAATATGCGCATAAAATACACCTGATGGAATCACATGTAACGCATATTTTGTGCCATCAAATTGAATAGAATGTCCTGCATTGTCCCCTCCTTGATAGCGAACAACGATATCAGCTTGTTGACTCAAATAATTGGTAATTTTTCCTTTTCCTTCATCACCCCATTGGGTACCTACTACTACTGCTTTTTTCATTTTTTACTCCAATCCTAGACGCTCATAAATTGAGTCTACTCCTCTTAAATAATATGTTGGGTCAAAGCAAGCCTCTAAATCTTGTTGCAACATATCAGCTACTTGTGTATGTTTCAATAACTCTAATAAGGGTTGGTGGGTAGATAAAGCTATCATCGCTTGTTCTTGAACCAAATCATATGCTATATATCTATCCATTCCTTTTTCGACTAATGCATTAACCACTCGGCCTGAAAATACTGACCCTTGTGTCAATTGAATATTTTGTAACATTTGATCTTCAAATACAGTTAGATTTTCTAGCACTTTGGTATACCTACATAACATATAGTCGACTAAAGTGGTTGCATCTGCTAAGACGATTCTTTCCGCAGAAGAATGGCTGATATCCCTTTCATGCCATAAAATGTTATTTTCAAATCCAACTTGCAAATAGGCAATCACAACTCTTGCTACTCCACACATATTCTCAGATGCAATTGGGTTACGTTTGTGTGGCATTGCGCTTGATCCTTTTTGACCTTTCGCAAAATATTCTTCGACTTCTTTGACTTCACTTCTTGATAGATGCCGAATTTCTGTAGCTATTTTTTCGATGGTTGATGCAATTTGTGCTAGCGCATATAAATATTGAGTATGTCTATCTCGAGAGAGTACTTGTGTGGAAATGTCTGCAAATCCAAGTCCAAGTTTTTGACAAACATATTCTTCAACCTCTTTGGGAGTATTGGCAAAGTTCCCCACAGCACCACTAATTTTACCTACTTCTATCTGGGCTCTTGCTTGATGAAATCGATCAAGATTGCGTCTCATCTCATCTAGCCATAGTGCCCATTTTAAACCAAACGAAGTGACTTCCGCATGTATTCCATGGGTACGCCCCATACAAGGCGTAAACTTATATTGTTTGGCTTTTTGAAGCAATATATCCAACAATTGCTCTATATCTGTTTCTAATATATCATTTACTTTTTTGATTGTAAGACCCTGTGCAGTATCTACTACATCCGTGCTAGTTAAACCATAATGTAGCCACTTGCCTTCTTCACCTAAGTTTTCACGAACTGCTTTTGTAAAGGCAATAACATCGTGATGGGTAATTTGTTCTAGTTCATACAAGCGTTCTAAAGAAAATGTAGCCTTTTGTTTCATGGCTTGATAATCTTCTATAGGTACAATTCCTAAATGAGCAAATGCTTCTGTACTCGCCAATTCTACTTCTAGTAAATGTTGAAAACGAGTAGCATCACTCCAAAGTACTTGTAACGGTTTCCTTGCATATCTTTCTATCATATTTTCACCTGATTCTACTGATTTTTATTAGATAGGATTTGAAAAGGCCATTGCCCCACAATCCATTTGATTCTATTTGAAATTTGCTTCTTTTCTTTTCGCTCGTTCAATCATATCTTGATAGGTCAAGACAACCATATCCTTTTCAACCCAACCTTCCGATATCAAACCAAATGCATCACTCACAATGATATATGAAGTGAATTGTACTGTTTTGTCCATATCCATTTGTTTGAGTTGCTTTTGAAAAGAAGCAACTGGATTATCCGATGGATGGAAACGAATTTGTTTGGGATCTACAAAATAAATGGCGATAGCGGAAGATTCTAGTTCATTAACATAGCATACAAAAGAGGATTCATCAAAATATTTACAATCAAAGCGATAGCTCAAGCGCTCATCTACTAACCAAAGATTTGTTTCGTCAGATGTTACATCATTTTGAACCAAGAAAAATTGTTGTACTATATCTACAAGCGTTGGTTCCAATGCTAAAATACGTTCAAAGATATCTACTGTTGCATGACGATTGAATACAAAATTAGCAAACTCACTCCTTAAATTTTCTGATAGTGGTCCAACTAATGACAGTAATTTATCTTTGGCTTGTTCACTTGCGTCTTGTAATGTTTTACCAATTTGATGTTTATGTTTGATATTAAATTTATTTCCTAATTTATCCAATTCCATTGCCAATTTGTCTGGATTAGATGCGATGGCATAAGAAATATTTTGTAATTCCTTTTTGGCATATTTTTCTAAATACTTATATTGTGGTGAATAGTGCTCAATATATTCGCTGATTTTAGTGTCACGAATTTCTCGCATTGGTTCTAAATAGCCCATTAAAAAAACATGAATTTGATTGTATACAGCCTCATACAAATTAATGGCTAGTTCAAAATGTGGTTTATCGCTATCTTGTTCTTGTTCAAATATGATATTGCTAAAATAAGTTCTTTCACTATTGACATCATTATCTAAAAATTCTCCATGAACATAGCACTGATAAATCGCTTTTTTATCATTAATCAAAAAGGTGCTTGGTAAGTCTTCTATATTCATCACATCATAACTACATACAACCCGATTTTGAGCACAAATATATATTTTATGTTTCGCATTAGGGCTGGCATTTAAAAAGACATGTCGAATGTTAAATACTTTATTATTGGATGTAACAATTTCATTTTTTGTTTCAATGAACTTTTCTTTTTCAAAAAATTCATTTAAATTAATTTGATCAATTTCATCTTCAATAATCATCTTAGGCATAGCACCTATTACAAAATAGGTAGCAAAGTGTTCAATGACTTTTAAAGCAATTTCTTTTAGAGAAATTTCAGTTGCACTTCTATAATCTTGTTTCAAGTTAATGAGCGTAATTTTGGTTTCAATAGGTGTTTGTTCATCTACATTACGAATGGTTTCATCATGAATCTCATCGTCTATGTTAAAATGGAAATGCCGTTCATATAGGGTATGATTTTCTTCATATACACTATGTACCTCGACCATTTCAAATGCTTTTAACCAATTGATTCTGCCTACACCCTTTCCCCCGATTTCTACTTTATAATCAGAATCACTTGTACAAAAGGATTCATAGTTATGTGTAACAAATCCTATACCATTATCCACAATCTCAATCGCAAAAATACCAGATGTAAATCCAGCAATTCGGTAACTATCTCGTTCAATACGAATATGGATAAAGGCTTCTTCAAAGTTTCCTTTTTCTTCAATAGATTGGATAGAGTTCATGATGGCCTCATGCAATGGGACAAAGATTTCATTTGCCGAAAACTTAAAATTACGTACACGATTCTTAAAATTAAACTTCATAAACTATACCTTCCCTATTTTTTCTACAAATTAGACCTATTTAGTATATCAAATTCTTCTTTTTTTTTCAAATCATTTAAGCATTTATGTTTTTTATGGTATAATAGTAAGAAAGATTGCATTATCTTTTATAAAAGAATCAATCCTTTTTCAAATGAAACGGAGGCAAAAATGAAAACCATCATTTGTTTAATTCGGCATGGTCAAACCAATTGGAATCAATCTCATTTGATTCAAGGTAGACTAGATCAACCCTTAAATGACACTGGAAGAATGCAATTGATGCATACCGCAAAACGATTAAGCACCTACCCTATTCAGTGGGATATTGTGTTATCTAGCCCTTTATCTAGAGCCTATGAATCTGCCCAAATCATTCAAAAAACACTACAAATCGATGTCCCTATCATCAAACGCAATCAGTTGATTGAAAGGGAATTTGGTAGCGCTGAAGGTTTAGAAATCACTCCAGCTGTATATGAAAAAATTCTAAAAGATGAATATGCTGGAATGGAAAGCACTTCTACTATTCAAGCTAGAGCTAGACAAGAAATTCTTGAGATTGCTTCTCTTTATGAAGGAAAACATATTTTGATTGTTACCCATTCCCATTTTATCAAAGCACTATTTACTACTTTGGATTCTAGATTAACTTTCCAATCTTTTTTAGAAAATGGCAATCTAAACTGGATTGAGATTGATCATCAAGAAATAGTTCATTATCAATTTAACCAATAAAAAGAATATAAAAAGCTTTCCCAGTCTCATTTTCAACTGATGTTGATCAAATTTTGAGGCTAGAAAAGCTTTTTGTTTTTTCAATTTTTTCCTATTTAAAATAAACCATGAATAGTACCATCTTCATCTACATCAATCTGCTCTGCGGCTGGCACTTTAGGTAAACCTGGCATGGTCATAATTTTTCCCGTTAATACAACAATAAATCCTGCCCCTGCACTGATTTTGACATTGCGAATAGTAACAATAAAATCATCGGGTGCACCAAGCAAACTAGCATCATCCGAAAAACTATATTGGGTTTTGGCTATACAAATAGGCAAATGACCAAAACCCAAAGCGGTCAATTGTTCTATTTGTGCTTGGGCCGATTTTAATACTTTGATTCCACTACCCCCATATATTTTTTGAACGATAGCTTCAATTTTTTCATAAATAGATAACTGATCCTCATAGCTATAAGTAAACGCATTGGTTTTTTCACACAATGCTACAACCTCTTCAGCAAGCTCTATTCCCCCTTTTCCACCATCTGCCCAAACAGTGGATAAACGCACATTCACACCTAGTGCCTTACATTTTTGAATAATTAAGTCTATTTCTTGATCGGTATCCGTTGGAAAACGATTAATTGCCACTACAGATGGTAAGTGATATACATTTTGAATATTAGAAACGTGACGCAATAGATTAGGAATTCCCTTTTCAAGAGCTTCTAGATTTTCCTTTGCGAGTTCTTCTTTTTGCATTCCTCCGTGCATTTTTAATGCCCGAACAGTTGCAACAATGACTACCGCATCAGGGCGTAGACCACTAACTCTACATTTGATATCCAAAAATTTTTCTGCGCCTAGGTCTGCTCCAAAACCAGCTTCTGTTACTGTATAATCAGCTAATTTAAGTGCCATACGTGTTGCCATAATAGAATTGCAACCATGAGCAATATTAGCAAATGGTCCTCCATGTACCAAAGCAGGCGTTCCTTCTAAGGTTTGAACTAAATTTGGTTTTAAAGCATCTTTTAATAGAGCAGCCATCGCCCCTTCTGCTTTTAAATCATGCGCGGTAATAGGCTGATGATCATATGTATAGCCTACAATAATTCGCCCTAGGCGCATTTTTAAATCGGTCATAGATGTAGCCAGACATAAAATGGCCATTACCTCAGATGCAACAGTGATGTCATAACCATCAGTTCGTTCTACTCCATTGAATTTTCCACCTTGGCCATCAGTGATAAACCGAAGTTGACGATCATTCATATCCACACAACGTTTCCACGTAATTTGAGCAGGGTCAATCCCTAAAGTGTTGCCTTGATAAATATGATTATCTAGCATCGCCGCAAGTAAATTATTCGCAGCACCAATCGCATGAAAATCACCCGTGAAATGTAAATTGATATCTTCCATAGGAATGACTTGAGCATATCCTCCCCCTGCAGCCCCACCTTTGATACCAAATACAGGCCCAAGTGAAGGTTCTCGTAAAGCCACCATAACATTTTTACCAATTCGTTTTAATCCATCAGCAAGGCCAATGGTGGTGGTTGTTTTTCCTTCACCTGCAGGCGTTGGTGTAATTGCGGTAACGAGGATTAATTTTCCATTTGGATTTTGATTTTCTTTTAATAAAGATAAATCTACTTTTGCTTTATAATTGCCATAACGCTCTATATATTTCAAATCAATTTGAGCAGTTTTCGCAATTTCATCTATTTTTTTAGGCTCAATGGATTGAGCAATTTGAATATCCGTCAACATAATCATCTCTCCTTTTCTTTATTTTATGTCATATTTTTCAGCCAAATACCTTTATCTACTAGAATATATCCAACTACTGATTTAAATAAATCTATTCCCATAATGATAAAATAAATCAATGGAATGGATAACATTGTATAGTGAACCAAAATAAAAGCAAGCGGCAATTTGATTATCCATATATAAAATCCATCAAAAAATAAGGTCAGCACAATTTTTCCACCTGCTCTTAGTGTAAAATAACAACAGGTATTAAAAGCTTGAACGGGTAGTGTGACGGCTCCAATTAAAATTAAAACAGTCGCAAGATGTTTGATTTCATCACTAGTTTGATAAATTTTTGGTAGAATACCACTTGTAATAGCCATCAATATAGCAAATAAGGTAGTAACCAAAACACAAAACGCCAGTATTTTATAACTCGATTGATGAGCATCTTCTAATTCATTTGCCCCTAGTTTAAACCCTAAAATAATAGCAGTAGCATTGCCCATAGCAGTACCCACGGTTAAAAATACATTCGTTGCAACATTACAAATATTAAACGCACTGACATTATCCAACCCCCTATATCCATAGCAACTAAGCATTAAAGTTAGACCTAGTGACCACAAAATCTCATTGGATAATAGCAATAAAGTTTGTGGAGAAAATTTTCGAATTGACTCCTTTTTGACAATCCTCTGATAAGCTCCTTTTAAGAAATGAAATCTCTTCATATTGAGATGCGTATAAATCACCACTATACACATTTCTACAAACCGGCTCACAATTGTAGCAATTGCAGCTCCTGTAATTCCTAATTTGGGACATCCCCACTTTCCAAAAATGAGTAAATAATTGAGAAAGAGGTTGATACAAATAGCCAAAATACCACTAATCATTGGAACAAGTGTCTCTTTCATTTCTCTGAGTGAAGTAGCATATATCTCTTTGATAACAAAAGGAAGATTTCCTATAACCATTATCAGTAAATATGTTTTTCCACTTTGTAAAACGACCGTCGGATCAGTTGTTTCTCCTTCTCTACTATGGATAAAAAAGTCAATCAAGTTGTGATGAAAGCACAAAAATAAGATGGTTGAAACAGTGAAGATAACACATCCCACGAATAATTTAAAGCGAAATGTTTCTAGATAGCCCTCTTTTGACTTTGATCCAAAATATTGACTTGCAAAAATAGATGCTCCTGATAAACTTCCAAAAACAGCTAAATTGAAGACAAATAATAACTGATTGGCAATAGATACTCCTGTCATTTCACTTGTTCCAACTTGTCCTACCATTAGGTTATCCAATAATCCCACAAATTGAGTGATAAATTGTTGTAGTACAATGGGAATCGCAATAGCGAGTAAATATTTATAAAATGCTTGATTACCGATAAATTTCTTCATACTTTTCTTCCTTTGACAATATTTATACATTATACATTACTTCTTTTTTTTTAGCAAGCAATAGCCTATTGTTTTCTAATCTTTTCTAACAATAAAAAGAATGCATTATTTGGTTGCATTCTTTTTTTCATATTGACTTAGTTCTTCTATCATCATTTCGCTAATTTTTTCCCCAATTTCTCTTGTTGTTAAACCCTGATAACGATTTGCTTCGATAATGTCTATGACTTGAAAAGTAACCTTATGCTTTTTTAAAATGGGATGATATTTGATTTGTTCTGTACCTGTTGTCACACAAACTACAATAGGTCTTTGAGTTTTCGTTGCTAGATGAAAGCATCCTGGTTTAAACGGAAGCAAAACTTCACTTGTAAAATTCCTAGTTCCTTCTGGATACACTCCTACTGAACATTCACCTTGATTTAAAAAAGAAATTCCTTTTTTAATCGTTACAACTTCTTTTCGTATATTCCCTCTTTCTAATTTCAAATACCCAATTCCATGAATGATTTTACCAAAAAAAGGAATATGAAAAAGGGATTCCTTGGTCACAAATACCAAAGGAAAATCTTTTAACAAAACATCCATTACCATTGAATCTACATTAGACAAGTGATTAGAAACAATCACAAAAGGTCCATCTTGAGGTAATTTTTCTAATCCTTTGGCAACAATCTTTACATTAAATAAGGAAAGACAACAACGAGTATACCAGTACATCACCCATCGGTAAAACGGGTGATAATGCAAAGTCTCTTTTTTTCTTCGAATGGGTATACCCACGATGAAGGCGACTAGGAAAAATAAAATCACTTGTACCAACATCGCTGCCATACATAATCCAAGCCATACTAAGATAGTCATAAATGACTGAGTGGTCGGTACAAAATGACAACCGATACTCGCTACTACCATAGCAATCACTACTGAAATAAGCTTAATCATATCAAATCCGCACAGTATAAGATGTTACATTTTTAACCGTCTCGCCATCAATTTGTAAGGCTGTTGGACGATCAAATTCAACTTGAATTTCTTTCCCCCTAAAGATTTTGACCATCTTTTCTTTTTGAATGTGCTCTCCTTTAAATATAGAAGGAAACACCATCAATGCTTTTAGTTTGCTTCTACTTTTATATACCACTGTTGTTAACATTTCTGGATTGGTTCGATCTTGATGTGGAGCAATCATCATACCACCACCATAATAACGTCCTTTCATTGTTGGTGCAAGCCACACGTGCTCAAACGATTCACTTACCCCATCTACCGTAATTTTGGCTTTTACGGGTTTGAAATGAAACAATAGCCCTTGAATAGCAATAGAGGTATAATTAACAGGTTTATTAGACTTTTTTTTGAGTTCATCCCCTACCTCACAACAATACCCGTCAATGCCAAATCCAATACCATTGATAAACCGTTTGGTCATCCCTGCCACTTCTACAGTAGGTAAATGGGTTAAATATGGATTTAACAAAACTTGTTTTTGATTTTCATCTTTTACTACATCATGGAAAAAATCATTTCCAGTACCTGCAGGTACCAGATAAATCTTATTTTTCAAAGGATAGTCACCTAGTGCATTCACCAAATGATGGATGGTGCCATCCCCCCCAACTAAAGTTATACTATCTTCTTCTTTTAAATGATCAAAAAATGCTATGTAATCTAATCCTACAACATCTTGAATGATGTTTTGCTCACTCTTTTCTTGGCGAGCTTGTTGAATGTATTCTGGTTCAATTTGATTGTTCGATAAAGAATTGTATAGTATGTAATTCATTCTGTTTTTATTTTCCTTTCTTTTGTTGTATGTTCTACTGCTTTTGTGGTGCGAATTTCATCTAGTTTGGCTTGCATTCTCGACTTAATCAAATCAGCAAGTTCATTTTTGTTCAAATCTTTATATTCATCATAATAGATGGGTTCTAAAATATGAACCTCTGGTCGAATTTTCTTCAGTGAAGAAATAGAGAATACTTTCCAAGAGTCCCATAAAACAATGGGTTGAATTGGACAATGGCTATGGTAAGCAGAACGTAAAATACCTGTTTGAAATTCTTGTAATTCATTTTGATTATCAGAGTGTTTCCCTTCAATAAAGGCAATAAAACTCCTCCCCTCAGCAAGTCTTTCTCCCATCTCCTTGATAAAGGTGACTTGCTTGCGCATATTGGTTCTGTCTACATAAACTCCTTCTATCAATTGAAAAAAGGTGCTGTAATATGGATTATTGATTCGGCTCTTATCTGCCACTAAACTACATGGATGATCATATAATGCGGTAAATACGGCTATACCATCATACCGACCTTGATGATTGGGAATATATAAGGTAGCCTCATCAATCAAATGCTCTCTACCAAAATATTGTGGGTAAATAAAGCCACCTTTATTGATTCTCCCCATCAATCGAATGCAGTGATTATATCGTTCTTCAAAGGAGACCGTACCTTTTTTTAACATTTTTCTCATTTTAAGTAAATAATAAATAGCCGCTGGAATCTGAATCCCAATTGTAAAGAAAAAGCGTAATAAGTTTCTTTTCTTCATTGCCTCTATTCGGGTATCATAGGGATTATTTAAATGATAAATTAACATCATTGCTAACATAGAAACAAAGAAAAGCACAATTGCGATTATCCATTGTGGACCAAAACTATATCCGGCATCAAAATAGTCATTATTGATGATACATTGCTTAATAATCAAAATAGGACTAATGGCAACAAAAGCAAAACTAGCAAATTGCATCTTTACTTCATGTTTTTCAATCACTTTTTTTATCAATTTAGAGTAAAAGAATGCCCCAATCCCATAACTAATGAGATACACAGATAAAATGAATAGATTCCCAACAATATGACTGCCTTGCCAAACATTGAGTAGCATCATAATCGCATTGTAATACCCTAAATTCAGTAAGACAATTGCAAAATCCATACCTGGTATAACGAGTGTTGCCGCAGTAATGAATCCGACAATAGCCAATAAGACATAATCTATAAACGGCATCCCTATACTCAATGTGACCTCTTCTCCTTTGATAATTGCAAAAGAGAATCCAAGCAAAATCGCCCAAATGGCAAAGACAACAAGCCAATTCGATAATTTTCGAATATGTGGTTTTAAATCCCGTAACATTTTAGGAAAAGACCCTACAATAAATCCCAATACAACAAAGACAAAAGGGAGTGGATATTTTTCATACATTATACTAACTAAATTGGCACCAATTAACGAACCTATCCCAAAACCAATTAATAGAAAAAACAAGAAACGAATACTTGTTTTGAAGTCTTTCAAAATAGAACTAATGGCGTCAATCAATTTGTAATATAAGCAAAGGATAATCGCAACAGTACTTGCACTGAGGCCTGGTATAGCAACACTAGCAAATCCAATTATCGTTCCTTTCAAAACAATTTTTAAATTTTTCATAGTTTTTTCCTCTTCATATCTTGTTTATTATATACTATTTTTTCCATTTTTTCAAGTCTTACGTATAAGAACATCCAAATATTTAATCTACATTACTTATGTTTAACCAAAAGAAAACCCTTTTATGATAAAAAGAGTTTTCTTTTACAATTGAAATCATTCTTCAAATAATCTTAATTGCTCGCTTATTGGGTCAAAATACTTTAAATAATTAAAAATATCTTGGATTTGATATAAAATGCCATGTTCTTTGCAAAATGCTTCTAATATTGCCATATATTTTTGGTGATGATCACTACGTACCTCATATCGATTGTGATAGGTTTGAACATATTTTTCAGTTAATCCTGGAAAAAGTTCGTCTAATTTTTGATAAAAATATTCTCTATTGCCTTCTCTTAAAGTAAGACCTATCCCAAAGCAAAGAATCCCTTTTACCCCAGTTTCTAGACACGCTTGCAATAAAGCCAAAAAATTTTCTTTGTTATCGTTGATAAAGGGCAAAAAAGGAGATAACCAAACAACAGTAGGGATATGGTGTTCTTGAAGTATTTGTAATACTTCAATTCTTCTTTTAGTAGTAGGAGCATAAGGTTCTATTTGTTTGACTAGCCTTTCATCCATAGTAGTGAGAGTCATTTGTACTACACATTTTGCCTTTTGATGAATACGCTCTAAAATAGGTAAATCCCTTAAAATCAAATAGGACTTGGTAATCAACGTCACGCCATATCCATATTTTTCAATAACTTGTAAACATTTTCCAGTCAATTTATATATTTTTTCAATAGGTTGATATGGATCTGTCATTGAGCCCATACCAATTATGGCTCGTTTTTTTCTTCTTTGCAATGTTTGTTCTAATAATTCAGGTGCATTGACCTTGACTTCTACATCTTCAAAGTCATGTTGCATTTGATAGCACTTGCTTCTAGAATCACAATAAATACATCCATGCCTACATCCTCTATATATATTCATTACAAGTTGTGAAGATAAAATTGATTTAGCACACACTTCATGCATATTTATTCCCCTTTCTAAATGATAATATCTGAAATAGCGTATACGTCTATATGATTATAATAGATTTCCTCTAGTGGCATCCATAACTGAAGATAGTCCAATGCCCGTTTACGCTGTTGAACTCTTGCCAATTGAGTGGTTTGATCCACTTCTACATATGCAAATCGATTTATTTGGGCTCTAAAATAGGGATGGAAAGCATATACTCCTTCTACTATAACGCACTCCTTTAGTTCTATTTCTCTACAACTATAGGTTTGTGTTGCACAATTAAATACTCGTAATATCACTTTCTTTTGATGATGTTGATATGCTTTTCTAATTTCGAGCAAACTCTCTAATACTAGTTCATAATCGATATTACCACCTATTTCACTTAATCTTTCTTTTGTTTTTCTTGTGGTAGGTAAAAAGAAATCATCCATATGCAAAATCGTGTATGCATCTCCTAAGGCATGACATAGCGTCGTTTTCCCCGCTGCACAACGCCCCTCTAAGGCAATGATGCTTTGGGAAACTTGATGTTGGAGAAATCCTTGAAGTTGCATCAAACGCATTTCAAAAGTTAATATATCTCGGTGAACTACCCTATAGCAAGGATGATAACAATCTCGATAGATGCTAGAGTGATGCGGAATCTCTTGATATCTTGTGGATTGTATTTCACCTATATATAAAACTAGGGCTTGATGATAAACTGCTAATGGGGTATTTTCTTGTGATGAAGATAGAAAATGTGTTAAAAGATAAGTGATATCTAACCCTGCTTGAACATAGGGAGCCAAATGAATCCGAAGATACCAGGGACTCAACCACTCATATAAGGTTTCACTGAAATGGGGTTGCTTATCTATTTCTTCTTGAATACTTGTTTGTAAATGCACTAGATCAGTTATAACATCAAGATGACGTGGCCCAAGTATACCTTGGTAGACTAATTTCACCTTATCTTCTAGTTGCATCGCCGGATATTTTTTAAGGTGATAATTGAAAAAAATGGTCGTATCCATGAGCGCTTTTTCCTTTCTATATTTGAATCTGGTTCCATTAAAACTATATTTTTTCTTCGACTAGCTAATCACAATTGTTATGGAGTATTTGTTTTTTAGCAAAATTCGTTATATGTTTTACAAAATCCGTTTTTCCTTCTGTATAATGATCACGATGATGGGGATATTGTTGTCCCAAAGATAGTTTTAGTGCCTCATATGCTTGAGCTATATCTTTATGCATCAAAAGATAGTCTCTAAAATACACCTCATCAATATCTCCTTTTTTTCTAAGATGAATATGAAATACTTTTTCATCATAGCCATCTTTGGTATACCCTTTATTTAACGCCACTCGAATTTCACTTTCATTCATGCAAAGATAGCCTTTAGTCAACAGCATATCTTTGATAGTCGTTAGAGGATAGTTATCGTTTACTTCTATTAAAATATCCACGATAGGTTTTGCCATAATTGTATCAATAGCCGTACTGCCAATATGATAAATGGCAGATATCGATTCTTGAGGTAAAAGACTTTTTAAGATTTCTACTTCTTCTTGATACCAATCTTTCCACTTGCTTTGATGTTGCACAAGCACAATGGGAAACAATTGCCATAATTCTTCTAATGTCATTTGGGATAACTCTTTTTGCATCTATGATTGCTCCTTCTCTATAGTTTGAATGAGCATACGAATATTTTCGTATGGACATTGTTGTAAAAAATCACTTATTTTCATAAAGGTCGCTTTTTGAATCCTTGTTTCAGTAGGATGTGGTAATGTTTTTTGGTCAATTTGAAAATAGACTGGATAAATCCTTTTTTGGACGAGTTGTAGATGATGATTGATAAAGGTGATTGAAAATGCATCTAAGTGTTGGATAACTTGTTCTAAATCTAAATGGATACCCGTTTCTTCTAAGCATTCTCGGATTGCCGCATCCACTATTGTTTCGGCTTTTTCTATATGTCCTTTCGGTAATGCACATACAAGTTTACCATAAATTTCTTCTATCGTAGCGAGGATTTCGTCTTTATATCTTACAATCGCCATTGCGCTTGCTTCTACTTGATAGCAATCATGGATAAATGCATCTACGAGATCAAAATAGGCCTTATTACCTGGTTCAAATCCATATTTTTGCCATTTTTGATATTCTATATTAAGAACCAAAGGTTTTCCCTTTCCTTGTGCCAAGAATGTATCTAACAAAAATGTTTCACAATGACGAGGCCAGACAATCCACTTTTTGGGTATATTTACATACACCTCGCCTATTTTTGCTTTTGTTTTTTGACATTCACGTATTTTTTCTACATAACCCTTATACCATTGCATATGTTCTTCTGAATCATTTTGGATCATAAAAATCAATGTAGTTGAGGCTATTATTTTTTTATATTGTTCTATAGTAAGTTCTTTTTCTATGTACACCATTTGAATAGGGTGCTCAGAGAAAAGTCTTTTAGTTTGGAATATATTTTCTTCTATCTTACTACCAAAATAGACTATTGTTTGCATATAAACTCCTTACTTGCTCATCTCTTGTATTATAACAAAATAGACTCCATTTATCAAAGAAAACGAGTTTTAAACCCTCATTCTTTTTTCAAGTGCAATGGAACATTGCTTTTATCCTCTATTTTAAAGTAACTCATCTCTCATATTTATAACCGAATTTTTCCTAATATTTTTATTTTTTTCATTTTAAAAAAGAAGATTTTTTTGTTTGGTACAATTTGTGTATAACATAAAAAGGAACTTCTATTGAAAAAAGAGGAATGATTTGTTATAATATAAATAAGAAAATATGAGAAAGGAATGATTTATGTTGCGAAAAATTTATATTCTATTTTTACTCTTTACGCTATCCATTTGCTTATATGGATGTACCAAACAAAATAAAGCAATCAAACTCATTGTTCATGTCGTTGATAATGAAATATTGGAAGGAAAAAACGATATTAAACATCACTTTTGGGTCTATTTGACGAATAACAGGGAGCATCGTATAGAAGATTTTATCATTGATGGATATAATTCTTCCCAAATTGGAAAACAAATTGTAACCATTTCTTATAAAGGCTATCAGACTAAAGCAGTTATTTTTGTGGTAGAAAAAAAGGAAGCCATTCCAATTATGACACATAGTGATTATCATTTGAAAACAACACAAGCGCTTGCTACTGATACATCCTTATTTCAACTTGAAAATACTGGGCAAAATGTAGTAAGAAGAAATGGTATCATTGCTGTATACAGATGGGAATGTCCTTATCCAACAGATGAAACAGGCTGGGAAGTTGCTATCAATCAATATGGTCAAGTAGAAAATACTGCTGTAAATGTAAACATGCCCGAAAACGGAATGGTTTTATCAGTTACTGGATTAAGAGTTAGCGAACTCCAACAAATTCAAATTGGTGATTTTATCTTGTATGATGGCGAAAAAATCTTTGTATATCGAGACGAGACAATCGCTAAGTACAATACCTTATATACATGTTTTTATGAAGTATTAGATGAGATTGAAAATATGACTGCTCTGAAAGAATACAATCAAAAAGTATCTACTTTAAATACCATAATTCCTCGTCTAGAACAAATCAATCAAACCTATAATGAGCCATTAGCAAATGAATTGCTTCAAGAATTAACACAAATGTTATCTCCTTATGAAGATATTGATATATATGCTCACCAACATACTTATTCTCCTATCGCTATAAACCACTATGATAAAAAAGAGGTGACTCTAGAAAAAGGACCTGTCGAAGACTATCTATTATATACTACTTATACTGAAAAGCTATATTATGGTGGTTTTCGTAATGAAAATACAATTGTCCATTATGATGCTAGTCACTTTGAAAATCGTAATCAATGGGGATTTGAGGTTGCTGTTGATTCTGATGGATATGTCATCGATAAAAATAACCTTGTGGACTTGCCTGATGGTGGTTTCATCCTAAGTGGTCATACCGCAGGAGCTGATTTCATTCAAGCGAATATCGAAATTCATGATCGTGTAGTTATTCAAAATGGAAAAATAGAAATTTGGAGAAATCAACAATATCGCTATTTATTTGCTTATACTAATCTACGAAATAGCATTATTGATGAACTCAATACAGAATTAGAACATAAAATTCCTCATGATTATCAATATATCAATACAGTGTTATATACCATAGATCAACTCATTGAAGAAACATCCTATGACATGACTAATTTTTGTAATTTGCAACAATTTTATTGTAATTATAATTTAATTCAGGATTATATTAATATTATATATAGTCAATTGATTGATAACCAAATTGATCAAACAAGGGGCGTTTGGTATTATCCATTTCTTCGATTCCAAGGTGTATATTACTATGATGATACCACTAAAGATGGTATTATTAAAACCTTGACTCACTTTAAGCAAATGGGAATTAACGAAATTATGCTTACTCCATTTTTAGAAGTAGGTACAGGTTATATGGTATATGAGTCTGAATATTATCAAACCTATGAAGCCCTTCAGTATTATGATTATGGAGAATATGGTCACGATTATTTAAATTGTTTTATCAGTGAAGCACATAAATTAGGAATTGCTGTTACCGCCTATACGCAAACTTTCTTCGCCCATGTGCCTACCTTAAAAGAGCCTCATGATGAATATTACCAAATCAACTATCAAGGTCAAAGAAGTAAATCTTCTTCCTATGAAGTGTATTACTACGATATATGTAGTCCAGATGTTCAAGAATTACTAGTTGGTTGGTATGGTGAATTACTCACAAAATATGATTTTGATGGTATCGAATATGATATTATTCGCTATCCTGCAAGTAATCTCTATCGTTATTTAGACGTAGAGGTAATACCTAGTGATGTAACTATTGAAGATCATGGATATACTACCTATACAATGAATCAATTTATGAAGATGTACTCCTTAGAAGGGGATTTAAGAACACATATTGTCAATTCTAAGACGGTTCGCAGAAATTGGTTAAATTTTAAAATGACACAACTCAATCAGTTTGTAGAAAGACTATCTTCTTTTATTCGCCTAATGAGGCCAAATATCAAAATTAGTGCCGCTGTACTTTCTGACGCTAACTATGCCAAACAAAGTC
The DNA here is from genome assembly GCA_023665755.1 of Prevotella sp. Lineage (GTDB taxonomy): Bacteria > Bacillota_I > Bacilli_A > ML615J-28 > CAG-313 > CAG-313. Next base: position 156,088 of record JAMPDF010000002.1, on the reverse strand, counting down.
ACTTACAAGACTACCAAACTTGGATTAAGAAGGGATTGGTTGATGAAATCGAACCTATGGTTTATACAAGTAGTGTGTCTGAATTTAAAAATTCGGTAAACGCCATTTATAATCAGGGATTGGATACTTCTATTCGAATTGGAATAGGTGCTAAACTAACCAAAGAAAATACTTATATTGATTTACAGGAAATTAAATTGATGGATGATTATGGTGGATACTTGTTATTTTCATCCTATTACTATTACCGTGATACTACTTTGGTAAAGCTCCTCAGCAATAATCACCACTATCAATATATCAGCACTAGAAATACCCAAGAAGAAATTGTAAATGCCTATATTCAAGATACCTTGGATATGATTGAGAACTATTATACCATTGTAAACAACATTAGCTATGAATATTTAATTCGGGCTTTAGAATCACATGATATCAACCGAATTATTGCGGAAATCCAAGTCATATCTGACCAGCAGATGAAAACCTATCTATTACAGCGATTTTATCAATTGTAATGTGGATAAAAAGACTGATTACACCCTTGTAATCAGTCTTTTTTCAAAACCACGTTCTCTAAATTTCAATCCACTATAATAACGAAGTGACATAGTAGTAAAACGCAATACACAATAATCAGAATCAGTTTTTCCTTCCTTATTATATAGAATATCTTTATCTTATCCTATCATATCTTTCATTTCTTGATTCTCTAATACTTCTATCTTGCCTTTTAACATTACACCGCGATAAAAACGTTTATCACAAAAATAAATGCAAGCTTTGGGATTTTCTTTAAAATATTTTACTTTCTATGATGAGATATTTACCGTAAAGTAAAATTCATATATGCCATTTCCTTTTCTACATCTCTCATTTTATATTCTTCTTGATTTGTTGATAATGTCTAATATGGATGCCAATATGCCCTATGCTAAAACTGATTGTAGCTATAAGAAAGTATATATGATTGGCATACAATCCAAGCATAACGAAGGCACATATAGGTAATATCGCAAGAGGAATGGGAATTTTTAAAAAAGAATGATAAAAGTCAATCATTGTTCGTTTGCTCTTAAAATATCTGATCCAACAAATCTCATAACAAGCCATAAATACATAGGCAAAAAACAATAGAATGATTTTGGCAGATATGTTTTGTATGTTAAAATTTTGAGAACTGAGTAACAAACAAATGATGCCCACTTCTCCTACTCGTTCCCCTATTCGCAAATCAATTTTCTCTTGCTTAGCATATGTTGTATAGTCTTGAGGAAGATGATTGATTCCAATTATATTAGGAATCAATAACAATAGGACAATAGACAGACCAATATATGAAAATCCAAAATCAATTTTCATCATATATCACTATTTTTTTTGAATGGCTTACTCTTTTAGCAATTTCTAAAGCAATAAAGAAGTGTTTTAATCTCTCATCAATTGAAACTATTGATAAGATACCTTTATCCCAGTTCTCACTATCTAAGTTATCTGCTCGGTATAAAAAATTATATAATTCATACCCCCTAAAATTAGCGACTGCTTGGCAAGCACTCACTTCCATCTCTACTGCGATACATCCCTCACTTCTTCTTTTCTCAAAATGATGAAGAGTTTCACGATAAAAAGCATCTGTGGTCCAAGTTTTTCCTGTTACATAGGCAATGTTTAAATCACGGAGTATTTGCGCAACAACTGGATAATTTGAAATATTTACATAATCACTTGCTTCCATATAATGATAACTCATTCCCTCATCCCGATAGGCAGCTGTTGGTACAATCAAGTGATTAGAAGGAATAGTCTTATCCAACCCTCCACAACTACCAAAAAGAACAAATTGCTTACAAGAAAAAACATATCCAATTTCTTCGATTAAAGCGGCTGTTATCGGTGCACCTACCGTTGTTTTTACAACACCAATATGTGTATTTTTATACACATATATAGGGTAGTTGCAAGAAACACTTTTAATTGTTTGATTATCTATCAATTCGAGTAAGTCATCCTCCAATAATGCATCCATAATTTTATATGAGAAATTGATTATACAAACATCTAATATTTGATCACTTTTATCATATACGTCTTCTAAATTGATAATGGCTCTTCTTTCTTGGTCAAATGCATCTATTATACTCATTTTTTTCCTCCAGTTACTCCTTCATTGTTTCATCTATTTCCACTATTCTGCTATATTCTCTTAGTGGATATACACCATCATGTGCTTCACCTGAGACGATTCGCGACATATCTGCACTTGTAATTCGCACAACACCCGATGCACATATAACTTTTGCTAATTCCTCTTTTTGAGCATCACTACAAAGCAGTCCACATGTTTGTAAATGGCTTTTATACTTTTTTAGTTTTAAAATTAGTTGCTGATGGGGAAGAGGTTTGATCCAAACATTCCGAAATAAGTACGAAAGCGTTAATTCTTGATCTTCTAAAAGAGTAACACTTACGCCGTCTTCACACCATATTTTTCGGTTTGGATATTCTAATTGATCCGTGTATAACTGAATTGTATTTTTACCACGCATCCCCATATCGGCTTTTCCTACTTCTTGATTGACTTTTTTTAGAATTTGAAAAAAGCGATATCCAAATTCAGCCAATAAATGATTGTCTTCTGTGTCTACAAAAATGCCCTGACAAGAAGAACAAAGAATTTGATTGGTATAACAAATATGATGTGCTAGGGCTTCCAATTGAGCATCTGTTGCATCTAGTGTAGCATATGCAAACGATAACTTATGCCCCCAAGGAATGACTTTGGTTGTGACACTGGCCATTTGATACGCTGCTTTTACTGCCAAATCTCCTCCCCACACCACAATGCCATCAGCTATATCCGCAAATTTTTTGAGCGTTTGTAGTTCAGTAGAAGGCACATCAAATACATAAATGTAGTCTTTCAATGCCGGCTCTACTTGAATAAGTTGGGCCAATAAATGAACGGATAAACCACTATCACCACTAGGTAATTTCAAAATATTAATATTGCCTGCTAATAACCCTTCTATAACACTGAATGCAGGAAGAACATCTACATTCCCTGCCGCAATATGAAACAAAATTCCAAGGGGCTTGCGTAAACGAGTTGTCCCATTCTTTAGTTTCTGCATATGTGCATAATCTTCTCCCCATTCTACTTTGCACTTATAAATCAATTCCTCTTCTGAAAATAACTTAGCCATATCTAAAAAACGCTCATAGGATACATTGGTACTTTTCAAAATAGGCAATATCACATCATCAAATTCATGATGAATAGCCTTTTGATATAGCACATCACAAGCATGTATTACTTCATGGATTTGTGGCGTGTTCAATTGACAAAGGGTATGAAGACAATCTTCTTCTAAATGATTTAAAATTCTTTCTTGCTCTTTATTTTCTAATATTTCGCCGTGATATAATATCATCTCATCACCTGTCTTTCAAAAGTTCAGCCGCTCCTGCAGCACATGTTACAATATCTTTCACTCCTACTCTTCCCATAATCTCAAGCCAAGGAGATTCAATACCACATCCACATGGTTCTGTATGTAATCTTCCCAAGTCATCTGTCATTACACTGACTAGGGGTACACTATCTACCATAGGCGTAAGAAACTGAATTAATCCGATTTGATCATTACCTAGAGGCGCTAATGTATCTACATCTCTAATAATCACCCGGCTATAAATGGGTATATGAAAATGGTGATGCTTGCAGTCTGTATATAAAATAGGATGTTCAACTGCACTAAAATATTCTACTATATGTTGGTCATCAATGCCTAAAACTTCATTCACCAATTGATAAAAGTCTTGTTTTTCAACCTTTTCCGCATAAAATTGTTTCCATCCTCCACCAATGGTTACCAAAGAACCTTTTGGCATTTTCAATCGAATGCCCTCTTCTTTCATTTGCTTGAGCAAAAAATAGGTGTAAGCCGGAAATCCAATGGTTCGAATAGGGCATTTCCCCTTACTATATCGGATGAAAGCTTGTTTTAATCGCTCTAAATCCAAATGATATTCCCCGTTACGATATGTCAATGCATAAATTCTACTCAAACTTGGTGCATAATAGGTAGATGCATACGCTGATTTAGAAATAACGGTTTGATTATGTTTATTAGGTTCATAACCAAAAATAATATAGTGAACAGGCTTAATTTGTAATAAGTGATGATATTTTCCTACTCGAATCGCCATTTGAAGTGCACGCTTTAAACTAGCTAGGTTGAATCCAAGTAATGATTTTTGACCACTAGTCCCACTAGAAGTAGCCCGAATAACCATTTTTCGATTTGGCATAGAAAACATACGATGATGCTTAAAATATAGTGTAGGAATAAAAGGAATTTGTTCAATATCTTGATAATTTTTCAAAGCGCTTGGATGAAACCCTAAATCATCTAATAATTGCCTATATGCCTTACAGTGCTTATAATGATATTCACAACACTCCCGTATTGCCTTGAAAAATAGGGTGTTGGTTTGATCTATATCATATAATTTCTTATACCTAAATAATTGATTTCGATAAGACATATAACCTCCTTATGCTCCTTTTGGTTCGTCATTGTATCTTAGCATTATTATAACATTTTTATTTCAATTTGAGCAACGAATTCAATAAAAATGATGTTCTAAATCTCGTTTTCTTTTCTTCTCTTTTCTACTTTCATTATACCCATTTAAGAAATTAGTAATTACAATCAATAGAATATGTATAAAAAAGCATAGATTTACATCTTGCAAATCTATGCTTTGTTTTATTTATACTAGTAATGATAAAAATATTACTCAGTTTCTACTTCCACTTTTGTAATGGTAGCCACACCATTTTCATCAATGGTAATAGTATATTTGGTTTCTGCAGATAAAACTATCGTATACGTTTTTGTTTCTTCTGTGTATGTAGATTCTCTTACAACATACTTACCATTATTCAAGCAAATTAACATAACTTGATTGTCAACTACATCAAAATAGTTTTTATTTTCACTATCATAATATGTAGTAGCAGATAGTTCTTCGACTTGAAGACTTACATAAGGTTGAACTATTTCTTGTTCTTCTTCAAGTGTTGAACCTTCTTTAGAAACTAAATTCAATTTATAATACTTCGTTGATGTGATCTTTTCTTCTTCCGTTGTTCTTACAACATAGTAACATACATTCTCAATTGTAAATACTTCTGAATATTCAATCTTCTCTTCGCCCTTCATTAAATCAATCGCATATAATGAACCTGCAGAATAGTTTCTGTTATCTGACACAATTACACGTTCAACTGTTAATTTGTAATCGCCATCAGTGATTGTTTCTACTCTAGTTAAAGCTTGGATTTGATAAGCATACATATTAAATGATGAATGATTTTTCAATGTAAAGTATAATTTATATGTATATCCATCAGTTCCTGTTAATAAAACGGTATACAATCCATTTTCATATGTATATGCAGATTTTTCAGTAGAAAGCAATTGTCCTTCTAAGTCAAATGCTCCACTTCCTTCTAAGAAATCTAATTTTACATAATCTTCCAGCTGAGTACCATCTACATCATAAGTCTTATATAGATAGAATACACCAAATTGATTAGTAAAGGCATTGGCATAGTTTGGACCAAGGAAAGAATAAAGCATATAATACATATCTAAATATGCATAAGGTAAGAATGAACGAATAAATCTTAAGTTAGTTACCTCATACTTACTATCAGTTTCACCATTCTCATTTTTTCCTGTAAATTTCGCATTAAAATCAAAACGATAATAACCAACCATGAAATACATTTCATATTCACCATCAACTAATTCTCTGATTACTGTGCAATTATAATTTTGACCATTAATTTTAACACTACCTGAAACAGCAAATGTATCTGATCCTGATGGTGTAAATGTTAACTCTTCAGTAGCCGCATACAATTCTGGATCTGAAGTAACTAGTACTGGATAATTATTGCTAGTTTCTGCTTTTCTAGTAAATGTAATCGCATAACCATCATTGGCATAATAAGTTTCGCCACCATATGTTTTGACATCATCAAATTCACCAAAAATTTCTTCTACAAATCCATATTCATTTGCCTTTGGATCTTCTGTATCTTGATGATAAATGATAACATCATCACCATTCATCGTATAATAATATCTAGTTTCATTATTGAAAATAGCAAAGCCGTATTGAGAGAATAATAATGATTTTAAATCTTCTGTATAATAACCACGTGCGGTAAAGTTCTCTTCTATAATAGTTCCATTTTCAGGATTATACTTAAAGATATTAGCACTTGTTCCCTCATTATTTACATAATACAAAATGGAATCTGTGATAATCATATAAGTACCATTTTCAGCTACACCATTTTTATCAACCTTGGTTGCATTACCAATAGAATCCAATTTCAATATAGACCAATCTTTTTCATTCAAATAAGTGCTAACAACTTCTTTATTTTCAATGTAGAAAGAATTAAATACAGTAGAACCATAGGTATATGTTCCTAAATAACCATACAGTGTTACATCTGTATTGTTTTCTTTATATTGAATTGTATAATAATCATCTACTGATGAATACGTAGCATTTTCATCGATAACTACTTCTACAGCATTGCCTTCTGCATCATATTCAAATGTAAATACTTTAACTTTACCATAACCATCTATTGAAAGATATATGCCTTTTGTACCTTGATTATATATAACAATATAAGTACCATACTCAGGTCCACGCGCTGTAAATGTACGACCAGAAATATCAAAATAACGATAAGATGAATCTAGTGCAATTCGAATTACATTTTCTGAAACCACATTATAGATTCCTGAATAGGTATTACCTTCCATATCTGTATATGTACCGAATAATGAATATCCATCTAAATATAGTGTACCATCATTTGATTTGTATGTACCATAATATTCACCATAATATGGGAATACAAATAAATTTTGTGAAAGAGTAATTTGTAAGAATTTAAATGTTTTTTCTTCTGATGTGAATTGATATACTTGGAATTCTTGTTCAGTTTTTTCATCTAGTTGAGTAACTGTACCTTCAATAGTGTGTTGAACAGCCTCTTCTTTTTTATCTTCGCCTTCTCCAACCCATTCAGTCACATAGTATACATAGATTGCATTACCTTTTCCATCAAATGTTACAAACTCTTGTTTAGAATATGTTCCATCACCCATGACAACATATGCACTATATGGTGCATGGTCTAATGCAACAAACGTTTTATTTTCTTCATCAATTTCAAGATAAAGTGAGCCTTGACTAGTTGTAACTGTAGTTAAACCATCTTTTGTTGCATATGTTCCAACAATTGTATTTTCGCCATTAGAGATAATAGCAAGTCCTGCAACTAATTTTAAAGTGAGGCCATCAGTTGAAGTATAGTCTACATCATATGATGTAGTTTCATCACCAATTGTAACAGAATACCAATAATTGATTGGATATTGAGTTGCGGTTGAATTTAACCCAAATACAATTGATTTCACTGTTTTCAAATCAATGATATCATCGATTACTTCTTTATCATAAATCTCTTCTGTCACAAACGTATATAATCCTGTAACTGCATCATATTCATATGCACCTTGTAAAATTAATTCATATGTTTTAGATGAAGTATAACCATAAACAGAAGCAATTCCTGGTGCAAAATCATTGATGACGATCAAAGGAGCATAGAAAAATCCATCTACATTTTTATAATAATACTCTGCATATCCTGCTGGTTTCTTGACAAATTCATATACAATTTTGGTTACAGTTTCTTCACCTACTATGATTTCTTCAGTATGCGAATTGATCATAAATGTATAATTTTTCCCAGAATCTGTGAAAGTTAGAATCTTTCCACCAAAAACAGAATTGCTAACTACATAATTGCCAATTGCGATATTCCCATCTTTGTCAATATATTCAGCTACATGTAATCCATCTAATACAAGTTTTTCACCATCTTCACCATTGATAGTAAGGTCTAAGTCTTCATCATATACCATATATCCGTTTTTGCCATTTACTTTCATAATGCGGCAAACACCAAATATAGCACCTTTAGAAGTAGTCAAAATTAATTCTTTTGTAATTGGATCATATGTATATGCGTATGTGCTAGCACCATTACCAGTATTATATATAGCTGTACCAAAACCATTTAAAATCAGCTGATAAGCTGCTGTAAAATAAGTAAGATCACCATTATAAACCGCAAAGCGAACCAATTCTCCTAAGTTAAACTCTTCATCATTTCTGAGTTGGAAAGCATCCATTTTTACGTTATCTAAAGTTACAGTACCAGTAACAAAAGTCAATGTTTCTCCAGCAAGACTACCATCTGTAAAAGTTGCGACATGAAAACCATTTTCATCAATAACATACGTTCCATTTGATAATTTAGTTTGATTATTTTCATCTTTTTCAGAATACGTGATTCCATTGTATGCATCAAACAATATTTTAATATTCTCATTTAAACCAGATCCTACTTTATAAAGAGAGGCAGAATATTCATCTCTTGATGAATCGAAATATGTAAATGTACCATTATCAAATAATTTACCCTCAAGATTTTCATAATCATTATAGAAAATAAACGAACCATCTTCGTAATAGTCACCAACAAAATATACACCCTCACGTGATAAATATACTTTTTGCGCTTCTTTTTCTAAGAAAATGTAATCTTGACCATCAAACATATCTGTGTATCCTTTATTCCAAATGGCATAAAGGGTTGTGTTTTTTTCTGCACCAACTTTTACAACATCAAATGTAATATCTTCTTTTTTGTTGATTGGTAAATTTTCAATATAATGAGCAGGATACATCACTTCACCATCAGGGCTTGTAGACCATCCTAATAAATAATACCCCTTACATAAATAGGTGTTGTCTGGAAGTTCTGTTTCAAGTCCATATATAACATCTTTTGTAACTAATGTATTTTCATATCCTTCGACGGGATAATTACTATAGAAAGAAAGGGTATATGTATCACGATCATAGTATAGACGCATCACATTATTTGATGCATTTTCAGTAACTTGAATAGAATCAACTGTATCTTCTTTATTGACTAAAGTAAAACCAGTATACGCTGTATTTGCATTCAACATTTTACCAATATAAGCAAAATCAGTAATTTTTTCTAATTCATAACCATTCAAATCTAAATTTTGTTTATAAACTTCAATCGTATATTCTGCTTTATACTGTGCTTTTACTGTTACGCCATCAGCAGTTAATTTGCTTGTTGCACTCAATTCAACACCATTAACAAACCATCCTCCAAACACAACACCATTCTTAGAAGGAGTTATCCCATTTAAAAGTTGAGCAATGCTTTCTCCTTCTTTTCCATAAACTACTGTTGTGCTACATGTACCACCATTGGCATCAATAGTAATTTTGCTTAATTGTGTCCATTTTGCATATACTACTATATTACCAGTGATGGTGATGTTACTCACTGCATCCCCTGTAAAATCACTATTGATATACCATCCTTCAAACTCATAGCCTTCTCTTGAAGGAACAGGTAAAGTATAGTCCGTTTTATTCTTTATCGTTACTGAACTAATGTCAGCCCCCCCATTGGTTATAAATTCTAGTTTAAACTTTTTCTTACAACTTGTACTTGTTAAAAGAAATAGAAAGCATACTAGAACGAATATAATTCTAATCTTTGACTTTTTCACTTTTTTTCTCCTTATATATTTTTAAAAGAAACATCAATTTTCATCTGCATAAACAGCTATTAATGTACAATCTTTATCTATTTTCACTACATCTTCATTTGTATATGTTGTATTATTTTCATCTTGCCAATAGGCAACTGTTTTTCCATTTGTAACTGGACTATGAATGCCATTTGCTGCCTTTCTATTTTGGAATGTAGCATCAGAAATAGAAATAGAAACAATATCATTATTTTCATCAAACTCTACTCCCCAAAATATTGGACGATACAAGGAATTGAAGCGGTTGTGCCATTCGCCTCGTATCGATTTTGCATCTGTATAAATCGTTAAATTTTTACATCCATAAAAACAATGTTGACCAATTACCTTAATATGTTCACGAAGGATAATGGATTGAAGATTTGCCATTCCTTTGAACGCATAGTTACCAATAGATTCTAAGGCAGCATTCAAAGTAACTGATTCAACCAGTGCTAACCCTGAGAAGGCATAGTCTTCAATTGATTTTAGATTTTTACCTAATTGAAGCGTTACTACATTGGAGCAGTTATAAAAGGCTGCTTTTCCAATTTTTTCAACACTATCTGGAATATCAATGCCAGTTAAGGCAGCACAATAAGCAAATGCATACTCTGAAATTTCTTTTAATTGATTGTTGAATACTATAGTTGTCAATAACTCACATTTGTAGAATGCTTTTTCTCCAATAGATTTGAGATTATCTGTAAATACAACATTGGTTAATCCATTACATTTATAAAATGCATAATCACCGATAGAAGTTAGTGCTTTACTTAACTTTAATTCTTGGATATAAGAACTATAGAATGCACTACGACCAATGGATTCACAATTGGTTTCACTTAAATCTACTTCTGCTAATGAAGAACACTTATAAAAGGCATAATCGCCAATTTCCTTTAATGTTCTTGGCATAGAAACCTTTAATAAAGCCGAGCATCCAAAAAAAGTCTTTTCACGAATTTCTGTTAAATTTCGATTGAGTGTAACACTTGCTAATTTTGAACAACCATAAAATGCCCCTTTACCAATATAACGACAACTACTTAACCCTTGAATAGATGAAAGAGTTGCACAATCAGAAAACGCATAATCTCCAATACCAGCTACGCGGTCAGCATCAAATTGTAAGACAATACTACCTAAATTGTTTGCATTATAACCTACAACCCAGTTTCCCGCATAAACAATACCATCATTATCTCGAGGAGAATTCCAAAGTTTAGTGTTATAAAATGCATATGCACCAATACTGGTTACGGTTTCAGGAATCCAACTATATGGAGAAAGGGTATTATTGTTCAACTGAGTATTATTACAAAATGCATATTGGCCAATTGTTTTGAGTCCTATTCCTAATGATATATTGGTTAGAGCACAGTTGGTAAATGCATAATCACCGATGGAAATGATGCTATTATCTAATGTTCTAATCTTCCATAAACTAGTACAGCCATAAAAAGCATATTCACCAATGTATTTAAAAGACGCAGGAAGAACCACTGTTTTCAATTCTCCACATTGATAAAAAGTCCAATCAGCCACACCGACAATCGTATTCTTTAATGTTTCGGTATTGATTTCTTCTAATGTTTCAATAAATTTACGGTTAAAATCAATTAACCAATTATCCGCATAAATAAACTGTTCATCATGATCAATCGCTGTTTGATATAGTTTTGTCCCTAAAAAGGCGTTCGCTCCAACACTGATTACTGAATCAGCAATCGTAACGGTTTCAAGTAAACTACAACCTTGAAATGCACCTTGATGAATGGCTTCAACTCCTTGAGGTATATTTAATTCAGTTAAAGCAACACAACCACTAAATGATTCGGTACCTAGCGACTTTACATTTGTTTGATTAGAAAAAACAATTGTTTCAAGCGAAGTACACATATTGAAACCATAATTTGGAATCGCCTTTACATTTTTTCCAATAGTAAGTGTCTTTAAAGAAGTACATGCGGAAAAAGCATACTCATCTATCATCTCTACACTATCTGGAATACTTACTTCAAGAAGAGAGGAGCAATCTTGAAAACAAGATGCACCAATCTTTTTAACTTGTTCTCCAATTGTAACACTTTCTAACTTACGACAATAGGCAAATGCAAAATCAGGAAGTTCTGTAATAGAAAAAGGAATTTCAATTGACTTTAAACTACGGCAAGATTGAAAACAAGACGTTCCAATTGATTTCACCGAAGTAGGAATAGATACCCTCTCTAACTTACTACAGTTGTAAAATGCATTTTCACCAATAGAAATAACATTATTACCAATGGTTACATCCACAATTCTAGTACTTCCTTTAAATGCATTTTTAGCAATTTCAGTAACTGCTTTTCCTCGGTAAAAATCCTCAATGACAAATGCCCCATTGGCTTTACCTACTTTTGCAATTTGATATTCTGTATCATTATTAATCAGTTTATACACGCAACCATTTTCATAATATTTGTGAAATAATATTTTTTCAGAATATTCAGAATCTTTTCTTTTTTTACTTCCACTATTGGCTTGAACTGTAATTTCATAATCGCCTACTTCTATTTCATCTAAACTGTAGGATGTTTTCCTTGTTGTATCTACAATAGTTGTATCTAAATCTACATAATAAAGAGAAACCGTATAAGTTTTTGCCTCATCAACACTATCCCATATTAATCTATTATCTGAATCGACAGTAATATTTTGTGGGACAGCTAATTTCTTTTTATTGATACATCCAGTAAGACTAAAGATAAAAACGACTAAAAATAATGCATATAAATAATTCATTTTTTTCATACGACATCACCTTTTACCTTTACTTTTTTTCATATTTCTTATGATTTCATGTGGCCATTTAAATTTGAATTTCCGTACTGCAATATCTAATAAGAAACAAAGGATAGCAATGATAGCAAAAAGATATCTAGGATCAAATGTACGTCTTAAAACCGTATCAAATGTATCAATAATTTCATGAGGATCTTCTAAATCTTCTATGAGCTCTCCATTGCCTATCGTTGCAAAACTATTTAATAGTTCATTGTAATTTGTATCATCCTTTACTAAGATATCATATTCTTTAGAATAAGCCAGTTCTTTATAAATAAAATTAGAACCAATTAATTTGCCTTCAGCATCATATTTCAATATCTCAATTTCATACACACCTGGTGTCTTAATGATAAATCTAGTTCTTGAATAATGATTATCTTCAGATAGAGCAGTTAAAACATAACAATCTGTTTCTCTTAAATTAGCAATAGAGTTATCTTGGATGACTTCATTAAGCGATAATGTTTTGCCATTATATTTCATAGTTCCTTCTATTCTTTCGCCATTTGCTAAATTCGTATATACACTGAGTATATTAGAATAATTGTCTTCATTCAAGACCAATTTAATGTCATTAGAACGAATATTTTCTGTTGGCGTAATACTAGCAACAACATTTTTTAAGAAACGCTCCCCGTTTGGATCAGCCATAAAATTACCAGACCATTCTCCATACACATCGACCATTAAACTCCCCACTGTACCTTTGCCATATTTCCACTGTGCATATAATGGCACATTGAAATTTCCACTTAAAATCACTTTTGCGCTAGCACGAGCTTTCACACCATAAAATCCATCTAATTGAACAGTCATTGTATTTGAATTTTCTGCATCTGTACGTCTTTCTACTCCATTAAATAACGTTGATGTTGCACTTGTCATAATAGGATAGAATTCTTCTAAATTGACTTCTTTAATCTCTGGTGCATTTAAATCTTCACGCATTTGCGTAACTAACTTTGAATTTTGATCTTTTGGAACAACATGAAGCCTTCCGCCAGTAAGTCTCGTCAATCTTAACATTTTTCCATATGCAGATTGAGTTTCGATTTCTTCAACCGGAACATTGTAATTATTATTAGGAATCGTCATATCTACCCCAACAACAGAAATGGTTATTCCATCTGTATCATGGTAATTCTTGGCGTATTCTTCATATTTGCTAATATCCCCTTGAGGAACATATCCGTCTGAAACAATAATAATGTGTTTTTTATCTACTTCTTTTAAAGCCCTTAATGCTTGACCTGCACGATCTATCGCTCCTGGAAAAACTGTTCCACCTGTTGCATCGTTAATACTTTCAATAGCAGACAAAATCTTGGCTTCTTGGGTTCTTGGCGTTAATTCTAAAATGGTATTATAATCACTATCCAAAGTCATTAATCCAAAATAGTCTCTTTCAGTAAGGGCATTAAGGCAACTAGATGCCCCCGCTTTTGCCCAATCTAATAAACTATTTCCTGTTTCATCTTTTGACGCCATTGAACCGGAAGTATCAATAATGACAATTACTCCAACTGGAGGCGTATAGTTGATAGCTTGAACAGGTAGCATTTGTTGATATAATGAACCAATCATATCACTTCTATTATAAGCATGTGCCTCTCCTGATGAGTCACTTCCACCTGTTGTAAACAATCCTCCTCCATAATTATAAACATAGTCATTTAAGATATCCACAAATTCACTAGGAAGATCTGCATTGGCAATATTGTTCATAATAATTTCATCATACTCACAAAGTTGCTCTACCTTTGTAGGTACTGGGTCATCATAAATATTGAGAATATCTACTTTAAAAGCATCTTCATTTTTCAAAATAGAGGCTAGTATTTCTGATTGCCCACTTTCTTGTTCAATGATTAGTATTTTATTGTATACATCTAAATAAAAATAGGAAACATAGGCATTATTTTCTTCAACTGCATCTTTTAAATTCAAAATCTCAAAACTCAGTTCGTGTAACCCTTGAGAAGTATATATATGTTTAAAGGAAATGGTTTGAACACCTGGATGTAATTCAATAGTTTGTTCACCATATTCTCCACATATGCTATTATCATATAATTTAATGGAAACCGTTTCTTCATAAGAGCTATAAATGTCTACATTAATTGTACATTCTTCATTAACACCCACGTGATAATCTGGTAAGTTTACACCAATAATTTGTACTTCATCTTCATCTGCATAACTAGATTCAATATGAACTGTATCGATTTTTATACCGGTTGCAGCAATCTGTTTGATAACGGATTTAGCATTTTCATCTGTTTCCTTACCATCAGTTACCAAGACAATTTTTCCGTTTTCTGAATTGGTAAATAAGTCCTTTGTGTATAATAACGCTGCCGCAATATTAGTTGCAGATACATCAGGTAAAGATGCTGCTTTATATTTGTCAAAAATACTTTTATAATCTCTTGTCAACGGCACTGCATATTCTTGATCATATCCAAAAGTAACAACACCAATTTTAAAATTATCAAATTTGCATTGATTAATTACAGTTTGGACAAAATCATCTCGCTTTTTAGAAGCTTGATTTTCGGTATTCGAAACGTCTACAACTAAAATAATTTCATTGCTTGAATTTGCAGATGTTCTAACAAAAGTCATACCTGATAAAATACATACCACTAGTAAAGATACAATACCATGTAGAACCATAGATGTAATTCTATTTCTTGTTTTTCGATATCTTTTTGAAATTGTAAAATACGGAAAAATAGTAAAAGCAACAAACAAAATCAATAGTAATAAATACCAAGGACGTGAAAAATTAATATATATACTAAGCATCATATAATCACCTTAAATCGTGTCCTTTCCCTTTAAAATCCATTCAATAAATACCAATGCACTTAGTCCAATAGCTACCCAAAATAATAAATCTTTCGTAAGGGTTAGTTCACTTGTTCCATTGATTGGATTCATAATGGTATCTATCTCATTAAAAATATTGGATTCACTATTTGGAATTTTAGCATATACTTGTTCTTTTATTGTATTGCCAAAATAAGTGGTTTGTGTAATTGTATAAGTACCTGGTAAACTTAAAGATATGGTATTTGGAAATGTATCCAAAATAATTTCTTCTCCGTATCCTTCAACTATGATTTCATTACTTCTACTTCTAATAGATATTCTATCATTCACTTCAAAGGAATTGCCATCAATAGTAGCAGGTAAAAAGTAATCAAATATATTAAACATGAATATTGGGAATTCATTAATAATTGGCATATTAGAATAGTGTAAGCTAAATAACATCACAACTGATTTAATGTTTTCTTCATCTTTTACCAATAAAACAGGATGTTCATCACAACTCATCAGAGTTTGATATCCCTCATCATAGGTAACCAGAGTCATAATTCTTGAAACTGTAATATTATCAGCAACCATACTTTTAGTTAATAAGTGTGCTGCTTCTTCTGTTAATGGTAAATTACTTTGATTGTATGATTTATTATTACCAATTCTAAAGCCTGATCCAGCCACATCCATTTGTGGATCTGCATAAATGACTACACCGTCTGTTGGTGCTGTTGCTGGCATCATTTCGTGTTCATAAATATATAAATCATAACCTGAATTAGGTAGTTCACCTTTTTTTACTTCTGTAATTTGAATATTAAAACGATCTTGTAATGCATTCTTTAATACAAATAAAATACCATTGAAAAAACTATTTGCATTAGAGGAAGCATAAAGCACATTGATGACTTCTTTAGTGCCTCCATAAATGTCAAATGTATTATCTGCATCAAAACAGTCATCTGCATCGATACCCAAATGGATGGATTCATATGAAAATATTTTTTCATTTTCAGGTATTTGATAATAAATTGTATTTTCATCTTCAGGTAAATTGGATAGATCTATATCACTATTGATAAATACGATTTGAATGGTTTTATCGTTATTCAAATCAATACCTTGGACAAATTGAAAATCAACCCCACTAGGAGATGATTCTGTTGCATTTGCTCCATAAACATCAAGCGTTAAATCAACTGATACATCCATACCATAACAAGCCACTTTCACTACATATGAATAATAGTTATCTATGATTTCAGCATACGCATCAAGAATAGCTATATTAAACTCACCCGGCTGTTGCACATTAATTATTTCTAATCCTTCAGTCACATAATTGACAGTTGAATCCGTATATACAAAAATCAAGGCATTGGGATTTTCACTGATAATATCTTGACATAAACCTGTTGCATCATCTAAATTAGAACTACCATATGTACATTGTTGTTG
Organism: Prevotella sp.; assembly: GCA_023665755.1. Lineage (GTDB taxonomy): Bacteria > Bacillota_I > Bacilli_A > ML615J-28 > CAG-313 > CAG-313. Next base: position 139,223 of record JAMPDF010000002.1, on the reverse strand, counting down.
TTCTTTCATTTCATTTAAAGTTTCTTCAACATCCCATCTCGAACTCGCATTTAATCTTTCAGCAATAAAATATGGTTCATGAGAAGCCACAACAATAGAAACAATTCCATCTGCATCAAATGTTTGTTTTGCTTTTTGTTGGACTAATTCAATCGCTCTTTCAAATCTTGTTGTCTCTTCATATTTTGTTCTCATACTTGCTGAAGCATCAAGAATCAAAATCACTTCATTATCTATCTTTGCACCAGTTACTTTTACTGGTTTTACCAAAACTACTGATAATAATGTCAAAATGAGTACTTGACAAATAATAAGTAAGAGATTTCTTAATTTATTAATTGGTAATTTTTTCTTTTTATATTTTAAACTCAATTTCCATACATAGGTACTTGAAACAAATTTTTGTTGGAAATTCGGCTTTAAAATATAAATCAACAGTAGCACTATAAGGCTGGCTAGCGATAATAGTGCCCATGGATTTAATATTGTCATGACATCAATCCCACCTTCAATAATTCTTTAAACAGTACACTTTCTACTGGTGTACTTGTATTAACAGTAATATAATCTACATCTCTTTTTTTGCAAAAGTCACTAATACCTTTCTTGAAATCAGCTAGTGCTTCACTATATGCTTGTTGCATAGCAGCATTAATTCTAATTTTCATATTCTTTGTATCAGCAATATCTATTGATTCTGAATCCACTAGGTTAACACGTCCAATATATGCCGGATCTTCTTCTTCTGGGGTTAGTATTTGTAATAATAACACTTGACGTTTCTTGTATTTTAAATAGTCAACAGCTTTTTTCCAATCTGTATCCGTCATAAAATCGGATATAATGACTGCAATACCATTAGCAGTTCCGTCGTCATTACAGTTTAAAACACACTTTTCTATATCTACTTCATCCTCAAACTGTAAATCCTCTAGGGTTTGTAATGACTTGAAAAATTGATTTTTACCAATAATTGTCCCATTTGCATTTTCACACGTATTGCCATGCATAATGTTAAATGAAACCTTGTCCATATTATGAATCGCCAAATAACCAATACCAGCTGCACATGCCACTGCGTAAGCTGCTTTTTTAGGATTATCCTTTCCCATAGACGCAGAAGTATCTAGAAAGATTTGAACCTTCATTTGTCTTTCGTCAGTAAAAAGTTTGATGAAGAATTTTTCAAACCGACTGTATAGATTCCAGTCGATTCGTCTAATATCATCACCAAGCTGATACTCACGATAATCGGCAAATTCGACGGTTTGCCCATAGGATTTAACCAGATGCTTACCGCCGAAATAGCCTGATAAATAGGATTTTAAATTAAAAGATAATGATTCAAGACGACTAAAAAATTCGTCATTTAAATATGATATTTGCATAATGTTACCTAATTTCTAACTATTTTTAAAATAGTTGTGTATTTTGGTGAAATTTACTTAAAGAAATTTCGAATAATTGTTATCAATTTTTATTTGATTTTATATTTTTTTCTTACTTCTTCCACAATTGACATAACAATTTCATCTGCTGAAACACGTTCTGCAATGGCTTCAAAGTTGAGTTTAATTCTATGACGAAGAATCAAACAAGCTAGTTCGTCAATGTCTTCATAAGCCACATTGTAGCGCCCTTTGATTAAGGCCTTTACTTTTGCAGCAGAAATAAACGCTTGACCTGCTCTTGGACTAGCTCCAAGTCTTAAATATTTTTTGGCTGTTTCACTTGCATATTCACCAGTTGGATGAGTTGCAGCAACAATAGTCATCGCATAAACTAATACATCATCCGCAACAGGAATACTATTAGCAGTCTCTCTCATTTGTAATAGTTCTTCACTTGAACATACGGTTTCAGATTGTTCTGCCATTGTAACTTGTGTCAATTGAACGATTTTCATCAAATCTTCTAGTCCAGGATTTGGAACCAAAATCTTAAACATAAAACGGTCCATCTGTGCTTCTGGCAGTGGATATGTACCATCTTGCTCAATTGGGTTTTGAGTGGCAAGTACAAAGAATGGTTCATTTAATTGTCTTGTAACACCCATAACAGTAACTTTATGTTCTTGCATGGCTTCTAGTAAAGCAGATTGTGTTTTTGGTGTAGCACGGTTGATTTCATCGGCAAGAATAATATTACTAAAAATTGGGCCTTCTTTAAATTCAAATGTATTTTTACCATTTTCATCTTTCATTACCATATTTGTACCTGTTACATCTGTAGGCATTAAATCTGGTGTGAATTGGATTCTTGAAAAAGGCATACCAAATACTCTTCCAAGTGTTCTAACCAAACGAGTTTTACCTACTCCAGGAACACCTTCTAAAAGAACATTACCACCGGCAACCATAGCAATGATGGTTCCTTCTACTACTTCATTTTGACCAATTACGTCAATGGATACTTGGTCGAAAATTTCTTTAATTTTTATACTAAAATCATTTATATTTTTTTCATTTATCATATTCTTATTTTCCTATTTTCGTTTTTTTCATTATTTTTCAATTGTTGAATAGTAATCACCAATAATGTCTTTTAATCCTTCAGACATATTACTATCTTGTTGTAAATTATTCATTGCATCTTCATATGCATTATCAAATGTTTTATCGCCATAATAAGTCTGGCCATCAATTACTTGATTGTTTTCTTCGTATTTTCCGCCTGCACCAGATTCGCCTTCTTCACCTTTTTCTCCTGGTTTCTGTTGTTCTTGATTTGATGGAGGAGTTGGTTTACTATCTTCACCTGGTTCGTCACCTGGTTCGCCTTCTTCACCATCTAGTTCTTCTACTTCAACAAACTGAGCACAAATGACTAAATTTGCCTTTACATTTTCATCTATACGATATGGATCTGATTCACTAGCAGTAGATGTATAAGTTGATGGAGATACAATTACCCATCCATTAAATGCCCATCCTTCTTCTGGTACAGCAACTACTGGTGTTGTACTTTTGCCTTCAACAACTACTTGAAAAATATCTCCTTCAATGAATCCTTCACCCATAGTATCATATGTTACTTCATATTCTACTACTTTGCTTGGTACTAGTGTATCACTTCCCGGCTTAATAACATCATTTGATGACAATGCAGCAAGAATTGTTGTAGTTGCACTAGATAAAATACTCACAAAAAGCAATACAATAATAAGAACTGGTGTAACTAGTTTTACTAATTTCTTGTTTACCTTATTGATATGTTCAATCGCATTACCACGTTGGATTTTTGCCATTAATGAATTATCATTTTGATATTGATACATAGTTACAACTCTTTGTTGTAATCCTAATTCATCCAATTTTTTTGATAATTTTCTATCAGTTGGCTTCAGTCTAGAAAAGGTAATAAAGAAAATGGTTACTTCAAGTATTCCAAATACAATTAATGCAATCCAAAATTGTTTTACATCAACCATCCAAAATACAAAAGAAACGATGAACAATACAGAGCAGCTAATTAAAGTTGCTAAAATCAAAGACTTTAAAATAGCACTTTTTAAATACTCTTTATACAAGGGACTAAAATCTTTTTTAAAATTCATATTTTTTCCTCTCTTTCTAATCAATTATTCTCTAAAGGGATAATCCCTTTAGAGAAAACTGATTCATTTTAATGAAATTATTTATTTTTACTTTGAACTTTCATCATATTCAAATACAAATTCAGCATCGGTACCTGTCCAATAGCCTTTAAAAGTTGAACTAGATACGATTTCATACCAATAACCAGTTATATCATATAAAGAAGCAATAACATATACTTTCTGATCACTCGTCCATCCAGCAAATGCACTATCTCCAACTGTAATACAATTTTCATAAATGACAATAGACTTTATCTTGTTACAATTTTGGAATGTACCACTACCAATAGATTGAAGTGATTGTGGAAGTGTAATTGTTTCTAAATTTACGCAATTTTTAAATACATTACCTGTAGGATTACCACCAGTACTAACCGTACCTAATGTTTCAAGTCCTTCATTTAATACAACAGAAACAAGATTTGCACAATCAAGGAATGCTGAACCAAAGATATTCTTTACTTTTGAAGGGATTTGAACTGAAGTTAAACCAGTATTGGAGAATGCGGCTGTTTGAATAGTTACAAGTTCATCTGGTAATTTAATTTGTGTTAGACTTGTACAATTTTGGAATGCATATGTACCAATTTCAGTAATGCCATTTGGTAAATTCACTGTCGCAAGTGATGTACAATTTGCAAACATATAATTTGGAATCTTAGTAATATTTTGAGACATTTGGACAGATTCAAGAGCAGTACATCCATTGAACATATTGTTATTCAACGCATTACATAAAATAGTTGCATTCTTTAATGTAGTGACATCTTTACATATATTTAAGCCTACTCTTGTCACTGTTGACGGAATAGTAATGGATGTAATTGCTGTTCCAACAAATGCACTATCGCAAATGGTTTCTAATCCTTCATTTAAGGTAACTGAAGTTAAATTTGCACAATCTTTAAATACTGTACCACTTGATGTTGCAGTTGCACTATAAGTACCTAGACATTCCACACTTCCAGGAATAACAATACTAGTTAAACCAGATAATGTAAATGCGTTACTTTCTATTTTTAATAATTTATCGCTTAGTGCAATTGTGGTCAAATTTTTACAATTCTTAAATGCATTAGATGCAATGGACACAATATTTTCACTATTTTCTATCGTTTGAACTGTACTATTTTCAAACGCATTACTACCAACAGCAACTTCTTCTGCGCCAAGTACCACAGTATCAATATTTGTATTCGCAAATAAAGATGTTGGAAGTGTAGATAAACCGGATCCTAGCACTACCTTAGTAGCCGATAGTCCATATAATGCATAATTTGGTAAAGATGTTAATGTATCAGGTAGTGTTAATGTACCTAATGTGACACCATTTAATGCATAACCGGCAATACTTGCACCCTCAGGTAGTGTATAATCACCACTTAAATTGAATACTGAAACAACAGTAGTTGTTGCATTTTCTACAATAGCCATATTATCATATACCATATAGGTTGTATTAGCACCATCAATTGAAAGTGTTGCAAGGTTTGGACAAGCATTAAATACGGCTTTACCCAATTTAGCAACTTTGCTAGGAACATTGATATTTTCTATTCCTGATTCAAAGAATGCATAATCACCTAATTCAGTTACTGTTTGAGGAATGGTTATATTCTTCAATGATGTACAATTTCTAAATGCATATCCATAAATGTGTGTAACAGCACCTAAGAATTTTACGTTTTCAAGTGCAGTACAACCATCAAATACATAACCAGCTGTAGTACTAGAACCAATCTTCGTTGTCTTACTTGGAATCTCAACTGCTTTTAAAGATACGCAATTTTGGAATGTGTAGTTTGGTAATGTTGCAATATTTGGTAATACTGCAGTAGTTAAGTTCGCACAATCTTTAAGTGCGGCTGTTCCCATTGTAGTTACTTTAGACAAATCAATGGATTCAAGTCCACTATTTTGGAAGGCATAACTACCGATTGAAGTACAGGTACTTGGAAGAGTAATGCTCTTTAATGATGTACAATTTTTAAATACATAAGCACCGATATAAGTTGCTTTACCTAAAATTTCAACTTCTGCTAGTGATGTACAGCCATCAAATGTGTATGCACTTGCAGAATAAGAAGTGCTGCCAATTTTAACCAAAGAAGCAGGCAATGTAATTTTTTCTAATCCTGTACAATTTTGGAAGGCATATGTGCCTAGCGTTGTTAATTTTGCAGGAAGAGTTACATTAGTTAAATTTTCACAGTTTTGGAATGCATAATTACCAATAGTTGTATTGTCGTCTGCAATAACAACGTCAGTTAAATTTAAACATCCTTTAAACATATATGTACCAAATGATTTTAGTGTGCCTTCAATATTAGCAGAAACAAGAGATTGGCAATCGGCAAATGCATAGTTGCCAAGAGTTGTTACAGTTGATGGAACAACTACTTTTTCAAGACCACTATTTTGGAAAGCATATGCTGCAATTGTTGTTAAAGCGGTAGGGAATGTAAGTGATTGAAGTGATGTACAACCTCTAAATGCATATTGACCAATAATTTCTACTTTATCACCTAAGAAAGTTACACTTTCTAGTGCTGTACAACCATCAAATGCATATGAAGATGCGGTAGCTGATTTACTAGCACCAATATACGTAATACCTTCTGGAATTTCAATTGATTCTAATGAAGTACATCCTTGGAATGTATAATTTCCAAATGTAGTTAATGTAGAAGGTAATTTCACTGTTTTTAAACTTGTACAACCTTTAAATACATATCCGCCGAGGATTGTTAAACCTTCTGGAAGATTTACTGTAGTTAATGCTGTACAATTGGTAAACAATTGATTACCAAATGTTTTAATTGTAGTTGGAAGTGTAGCCTCTGTTAATGAATAGCACTCTGTAAATACATAAATACCAAACTGAGTAACACCTTCTGGAATAGTAACTGTTTCAAGCCCTGAACCTCTAAATGCATAATTCATAATCTTTTTTAGACTATTTGGGAATGTAATGGATTTCAATGATGAAGTCCATACAAAAGCATATTGATCAATAGATTGTAAATTATTAGGAAGCGTAATACTTTCTAACGATTCACAAGCCGCAAATGCATATTCTGGAATGGTTTGAATGCCATTTGGAAGAACGATATTTTTAAGACTCTTACAAGAATTAAATACATTCTTACCTAGTGTATCTAATACACATCCATTAGCAAATTCTATTTCTGCTAAGTTATAACAATTATAAAATGCATAATCACCAATGGTTTTCATTGTTTTTGGAACAACGACTTTAGTAATATTGGTTTGACCAGCAAATGCATAAGTTCCAATGGTAGTAACACCTTCTGGGATGGCAAATACACCATCCATTCTACCGAATAAGAATTGAATTGCTGTACCATCAACATTTAAAATGATAGGTTGTGTTTCTGAAACTCTAAAGTTTTCACTATGTTCTGCAACAACAATGGTCTGAATACCAGAACATTTTACAAATAGATTACTAATTGAAGTTACTGCTTCTGATAAGTAAACATGAGTTAAGTTACTATCGCCTTCAAATAAATGTACCGTTGTACCAGAACCAAGTGTAATTTTATTATAAACACCAGCTTCATCAACACCACAATATGGGAAAGCAAATGATGTAAGACTACTACAATTTCCAAATGCTCTTTGACCAATCATTTGCAAACTTGAACCTTCTTCTGTATCAGTACCTTCAAAAGTAACTGTTACTAATGACTTGCAATTTTGGAATGCATAATTATCAATTTTTTTGATAGATTGTGGGAAAGAAATGGATGTAATAGGAGTATAACAGAATGCATCTGCTCCAATTGTTTCTAGTTGTGATCCTTCCGCAAATGTAACTGAGGATAACAATATATCATTATAAAATGCCCATGTTCCAATGGATGTAACTGACGCTGGAATAACAACAGATTGAAGAGATTTACATCCATAAAATGCATTGTTTGATATTGCTTGTAATCCTTCTGGTAAATCTAATGACGTAATACCTGAATAAGCAAAAGCATAATTACCTAAAACTAAATCAGAAGCCGTTTCAGCAAATATTAAATTTGTTAATCCAGCACATTTATAGAATGCATAATCACCAATCTTCTTTGTCGTAGACGGAATATATACTGTCTTAATTTTAGACATATCAGCAAATGCATATTTACCTATTGAAGTAAGTCTTTCAGGTAAGATAATCATTTCTAGATTATCACACATTGCAAATGTACCATAATAATAGGTATAATCGCCATAATCATCAGAAATCATAGTTCCATCACCAAGTTCAAGTGGAGCAGTTCCACCTTCTTCAAATGTTACTTTATTTAAGCCGCCACAATAATAGAATGTTTTTGTAGGAAGGAATTCTACTGTATTAGGAATCACTACTTCAAGAAGTAGATTACATCTATAAAATGCTAAAGTACCAATATTTTTTAACCCTGTAGGCAATTCAAGTTTAGATAAATTTGTACATTCATAGAATGCATAACTACCAATTGATAATTCCGTATCAATTCCGTTGCTAAATGCCAATTCTTCGATAGCCTTATTTTGATAGAAGGAACGATTGGCAACTGCAATGACGTTACTTGGTAAGTCAATTTTACCGCCTTTATTTTGAGGACAAACAACTAATTCATAACCCAAAGTTTCTCCTTCTTTATCTTTTACTATACGATATAAAATACCATCAACAACTTTATAATTTTCATTTTCACCAACTAGAACAAATTCAGTTAAACTCTTACAAAAATCAAATGAGCGAATTCTATCTTCTTTATCATCTGTAAGTGTACTTCCTGATTCTGCAATCGTTTCAAGTGATGCAGGTAGGGTAATACGAACCGCACTAGAACAAGTTTGGAATGCTTCTGCCCCAATGTATTTTACATTATTAGGAATAACGATTTCAGGAATAGCCTCACATGCTTTAAATGCTGCATCTAAAATTTGAGTTAATCTTTCAGGAAGTTGAAGGTTTATTAGCGCTCTACAACTATTAAATGCCATAGATCCTATCACAAGGTCTTCAGTTCCGCCTTCTTCAAAGATAACTTCTTTCAAATTTGGACAACTTGCGAATGCACTAGTACCAATTAATTTAACATTTTTACCAATTGTAATAGATGTAATACCCGTTTTGCTTTCAAATACTTTAGCACCGATTTCTACTACTGTTTCTGGTACTACATAGTTACCTTCTCTTTCTGTAGGATAATACACAATTCTTGTTACATCTTTATCAAATAAAACACCATCAATTGATGCATAATTGGTATTGCCTTCTTCTACTACTACTTTAGCCAATACTTTTGAACCAAATACACCTGTAATATCAAATGCGGCCACTTCTTTTGCGATAAATAATTCTTTTACATAATATGTTGGAGATACGGAAACAGATGTCGTCGTTGTACCAAATGCAGCATATTCGAAATTAATATTTGGACTTACTGCATATACATTGACTTTAGTCAATTTTGATGTATTACCAAAAGCATTTTTTTCCATTACAGTTAGGTTGGCTGGAAGCGTAATTTCTGTCAAGTTTGCATTGTTACATCCATAGAATGCACTATTTTTAATTGTTAGTGAACTATCTTCTGCACTACCTAAGAAATTGATTTTTTCAAGACCAGTACATGATTTGAAAGCATTTTTTTCAATTAGGGTAACTTGACCCGAAATATTGATTTCTGTTAATCCCTTACAAGAATCAAATGCACTTTCTCTAATAGTTTGAATACCAACTGGAGTAGTATATGTTGGTCCTTTAGCACGTGGGAAAAAGATAATTTCTGTTTTATTCACATCCATCAATACACCATCTAAAGATGAATATACTGCATTTTCATATGTACCAGTAATATTTACAGCAACTAATTTTGAACAAGAATTAAAAATATCTGCATTAAATGATGTCAATCTAGCTGATAAATTAATAACCTCTAAAGCACTATTGCTTGAGAATACTTTTGAACCAAGAATTAACTCTTGAACTTTTTCTCCCTCTTCAGGATTTAAGAATGTAACCGTCGTTAATTTTGAACAAGATTGGAATGCACTTTCATCAATTTTTGTAACGGTCGCAGGAATAATAATTTCCGTAATTTTAGAACAACTCTTGAATGCATTAATCGGAATGGTTGTTACAATACTAGGAATAGTATATGTACCACCTTTGGTGTTATATGGGAAATATTTAATTTCATAGCCATTATATTCGTTTCGATAAATTAACACGCCATCAACTGAAAAATAACGAATGTCTTCTTCGAGTAGGCCCTCAACTGGATATACATTTACTGCTTGTAAATTTGTACAAGATTGGAAACATGAACCAGTACCATTAGGACCCTGAGATCCAACTTCTACATTTAGAATTGAGGCTGGAATATTCACAGTAATTAAGTTAGAACAAGATTGGAATGCACTTGCTTCAACTGTTGTTACCGGTATGCCTAAATATGTTGTAGGAATAGTGATTGTTGATACATAACTAATACCAGGACCTTTAGAAACAGAATAGGCTTTGCCATCGTTGATTAGATCAAATGTAAATACATCAACCCAACCAGCATATAACGTAACCTCTCCATAATCTCTCCAATTTTTAAGAGATTTACCTTGTTCATTTGTATATCTTTCACCTTGAGCGTTCAACTCTGAATACCAACCAATAAATGCTTTTAAATTACTCTCAGTTTTAGGAATTGGTAAAGTAAATGGCGAACCAAATTGTGTAGTTACTTGATCAATTTCGCCACTACCATAAGTAGCATAATCTAATTTTGCAACATATTCTTTTCCATTCCAAGAAGCAAAAATTTCAATATCTGTATCAGCTTCAAAGGTTTCAGCAGTAAATAAATTACCTGAATTTACTGCACCATTTTCAATATCATACCAACCGATGAAGTTATAACCTTCAAATGTTGGAATCGGTAATGTCGGAATGGTATCTCCTTTAACAAAATATAAATTTTCAAGTGTTTCACCACCACTTGTATTCAGAATTAGCGCATATACTTCAACAGCATATGGGAAAAATTCTCCATAATTTCCCTCGTTATCAACAGCGGTAACATAAATGGTATGTTTACCAGATGTAATTTTATAATCTACTTGAGTATCATTTTCAACAAAAATAACTTCACTGTCATCTACTTTCACTGCATATTTTCCAACAAATGGAACTGAGTTCCAACTGATTACACCATTTTTATATTCAATAGTGTTGACTCCATCCTTACTAATAAATACATTAGGACTATACAATGAATTATCTTTAACATTTGTTGCAACTGCTTGAACACTAATTACAAATTCATCAAGTCTTTCAATTTCTTCAGGTGTTAATGTATAGGAGTTTGTTACAGATGTAAATAATTGGTCGCCAATTTTGATATTATATCCTGTAGCACCTTCTACTGCATCCCATAGTACCTCGCATCCAATTACTTTAATGTTTGTTGGAGTCACTAGCCCTGTTTTATTGTAATCATATTTTGTTGTTTTTGCATAACATCCTTGAGCCATAGGAGTTATAGTGAAACTTAAATTACCATAAAAACTATCAATGGCAAGCATATTATTCGCTGTTGTGTAAGTATAAGTTTGACCATTTTCAGCAAGAATAGTAACCTTGTAACTAGTTGCATTTTCTACTGCATCCCACATTAATGTTTGATTTACTGCATCAACAGTAACATTAGTTACTTCGTTTAATTCTCTATACAATAACACTTCTTTAGAAGTAGAAGACATATAGCCATTTGCTTTTGCAGTAACAACAAATGTAATACCCTTATCTGGCATTAAACAATCACTAAAGTCGTATTCATTCGCATCCCCTAAATCAAGTAGTTTATGTTGATGACCACTTAATCCACATTCAACTGTAATTAAATAATTGGTTGCATTTTCTACTTTATTCCAAGTTAATTTAAATCCATCAATTTCAAATTTACAAACTTGTGCTAATTTTTTATTGCAATAATACGCCTTTCCTGTATAATCGCCTGTAGTTACTTCAACTACATAATTACCAGCACTTAATGTATTAAAATCAAAATCAACATAATTGGTATTCACTCTCTTTGTAAATACAGGTTCTTCAGCAAGGTCATCTGCATATCGTATATTTACAGCATATTGTTTATTTACGCCTTTATTATCCCAAGTGATTTGTCCTTCACTAACAGAAACTAATGGAGCTTGATTTGCATAAACTGCATAAAGAAGCATGTCTTGCTTGATTTCCATCATTGGTAGGAATTCATATGTAAGTTTAGAGCCATCGTCATAATCACTCACCCACCAACCAACAAATGTTTTTCCCTCTACATCAACTGTTGGAAGTGTGTATAATGTATTATTGAATGTTTCAACACTTTCAATATTTACCCCCTCTATACCAGTATTAAAACTTACTGTATATTCATAATCATATTGTTCTTTCGCTACAAACCTTGCATAGATGGTTGTATCGCTTGTAATGATTTCTTTTTCAAAATCAAATACAGTTAAATAGGAACGATCTTTATACCAATTTACAAATAAATGATTTTCTTTTTCAGGATCTTGAGGTTTTTCACATTTTTGACCATTTTTTATTGTAAGTGTGCGATTGGATCCTGTATCAAATGTTACAGTATAATTAACATCACGATAAAAAATGTATGAATAACCTTTATACGAAAAACTCATTTTATTTTTTTGATAATCTACGCTTACACTGTTTTTATCATTTTCAAATGTAAAATCAAGTTTAGAACCGTCAAATGTATAAGAACCATTTAAAGTTTCAACGAGATTATTTAAAACGAACTTTCCTTCATCAAGTTCTAATGAATAAGTTTCTTCATTTAGATAACTATAATACTTGCCAACTTCGCCTTGATTGACGAATTTTTTCTTTTTACAATTACATCCCGCAAAAAGGGTTGTAAAGATAAGAAAGGCAACTAACATAAAAATAATTTTAGCCCTGAATTTCGCCTTCATGTTCTTCCTCCAATAAATTTAATTTTCCAAATAATCAAGCTTTTTACTTAATTATATGCTTATTATATCAGATTTCGTTTGTAATCTTTACATTTTTGACACAGAAAACGCTTACATCTTAATTTTTGATAATTTTATTTTTTCAATTTCTTCTAAAAAACCTAAGTAAATTCTAAAAGAAATATATTTTTTAAGATTCTAGCAACTAAAATCATTTTACCAAAAATGGGTTAAAATCTATTTCTTTTATTTTTTACTTAACGAATTATTCCTCACTATAAACTTGATTCCTGACTAAATAAAATAGTGATATCTCTTCTTCTAAATTTGTTTCAATCTTCTTCCTCTTTACCCTCTTCAAAAATTTGCACAATTATTTCAAATTTTATTCCCTCTTTTGAGTCTAATTTCATAAATATATATCTGAACAATTCTTATGATTTCTACGTCATCCTTTACTCTTCAATTACAAAATAAAAAGCCCCTATCTATTGAGGACCTCCAAAACCTTTGTAGCCTTTTTCATTAATATGTGTGTTATTTTCAAGATATAATTCAGTTTAGTCAATGAATTGACTATCTCAAATCAACTCCTAAATGATTATCATTTTTTTATCATATGCTATAAAACACAATAGAAATCATTACTCCAACTAGAAAAATTATATTCTTGTATTTATTCTTTATTCATTATACCACATTTCAAAAAATTTCGCCACTATATTAGACAAACAATATTTTACATTTGAACTCTGATTGAAAAGCACGACTATTTGCCTTTGCAATAACAAATTAATTTTTTATACTAGTTCTCAACTATCATACTGTTATTCATTTTGTACTTTATTTCATTCTATTTATATTATAAAAACTAGTCATCCAAGACTGAATGACTAGTTCATAATTGCTTTAGTGCATTACTATATTGCTATTCTTTAATTTCTTAAAATAAATGATTGTCAATATAACAGTGACTAGCATAGCAATTAAATCCGCTATTGGTGCAGCTATTAAAATACCATTTATACCATTAAAAATAGGTAATATACAAATTAAGGGAATAAAGCAAATGATATCTCTTATGAGTGATGTCAAAACCGCAAATACTGGTTTACCAACAGCCTGAAAGAATATAGACGACATTTTAATTATACATGTAAAAGTTACTAGTGAAAGGAAAATTCTAAAAGTCTTTTGTGCAAAATCCCAATAATCATCTGGATTAGGTATATTTGTAGGTTTTCCAAACATACCCACTACTACATTTGGCACAGTTTCAAACAACAATGTTGCAATGATACCCACCATAAGCGTACAGAATAAAATAGATTTATATATTGTTTTGACCCGTCCTAAGTATCTTGCACCTATGTTATACCCAATTATTGGCTGGCATCCTAAAACTATTCCTACAACAATATTTATTACAACAGTAAACACTTTACTTTCTATACCAATTACTGCAATAGGAATATCAGCACCATATTGCGACATAGCTCCATACTTTGCGAGCATCATATTACATACTAAAGAAATAATTACGATAGTCATCTGGGTAATAAACGAAGACAATCCTAGTTTCATTACTTCAATAAATACTTTAAATTCAGGAATAAAGCTTTTCAATGTGAGGCTGAATGTTTGGCTTCGAAATAAATAGATTACACTTATCCCAAAAGATATTACTTGACCGATAACAGTCGCCCAAGCTGCTCCTGCCATACCCCAATGAAAAACAAATATAAATATAGGATCAAGAATGATATTCACTACTGCTCCAGTAAGCATAGAAGCCATAGACCAATTAGGGGCACCATCTGCTCTAATGACCGCATTTATCATATTCATTATCATATAAATAGGAAAAAATCCCAAGATAATATTAAAATATTCTACCGCATATCCAATACTATTTTCAGACGCACCGAATAACGTTAAAAGGGAATATTTAAGCGGATAAAATATTGCTAATAAAACAATACTTACAATAAGTGTGAAGACCATACCTGTTCCAACACACCTATGAGTATTTTCGTTATCACCTCTACCTTGATGTATATTCATAAAAGTAGCACATCCATCACCAATCCACCAAGCAAACGCTTGTGCTATAATAAATATAGGAAATACTACTCCTGTTGCTGCATTTCCCAGTGTAGAGAGTTCACTATTACCTATAAATATTTGGTCAACTATGTTATATAAAGCACTTACAAGTAAAGATAGCACACACGGAATACAAAATCTCAACATCAATTTTGAAATATTAGCTGTACCTAAAAAATTTGTTTGTTCTTGTTTTTCCATAAAAACCTCCTCATAAAGATGTCGTCTTTGTCGGAGTAAAGAGCGCATGAAACCTGCGAAGAACATAAAAAGAAAAGAGCGTAGAAATCGTCGAATTTCTACGCTCTTTTTGCTGTTCAACATTGATTATTTTACCAAATTTATACGGTTTTGTCAAACAAAATAAATTATTTAGTATATAATAATTACCATTCTAACCCCCCTTTTCCTAGTCTAAAAATGATGTCCTGAATAAATTTTTGACTTGTTTTTTTTCTATAATGCTGTTTTTATTTTTCAATATTTCCATCATAAAACCTATCTAACTTGTTCTATGAATTTTATGATTACTTAATGTTTGTTGTGTTACGAATCAAGTTGATTATATTCCTCATCTGTTACTTTTTCTAGCCATTCGTTACTACCTTCTTCGGCTGGTACTTCTATTGCAAGATGACTAAACCAGCTATCCTTTGTTGCCCCATGCCAATGCTTAACACCTGCAGGGATATTGATAATATCACCTGCCACAAGTTCTTGTGCAGGCTTACCCCATTCTTGATACCATCCCTTTCCTGCTAGGCATATCAATATTTGTCCACCACCTGTTTTGGCATGGTGAATGTGCCAATTATTGCGACAACCAGGTTCAAAAGTTACATTGAAAATACCCACCTGTTCTTTAGAAAGAGGGGCAAGATAACTTTTGCCACTAAAATATTGCTCAAATGCTGTGTTAGGTTCACCAATTGGAAATATCATTTTGTTTGCATGTTGGGATTTTTCATCATTTATATGCTCTTCACCCCACACATCTTTTGCCAAACGGAATACCGCCCAAGCCTTTGGCCAGCCACAATAAAATGCAGCATGCGTAATTATAGCTGCTATTTCATTTTGCGTAACACCATTTTGTTTTGCTGTTTCCAAGTGATAAATCAGTGAGCTATCTGTTATTCCTTGCGCCATTAAAGAAACAATTGTGATAATAGAGCGTTGTTTCAAATCAATCGCCTCATCACTCCACACCTCGCCAAATAATACGTCATCATTTAATTTTGCAAATTTTGGTGCAAATTTGCCCAATTGATTTTTTCCTGCTGTTTGCTTAATCTTCATTTTGATACTTCTCCACTTTCATAGATAATTTATATTTTTCCCGAAGCATTTCAATTTGCTTCATCATGTCTGTTTTGTGATGAACATCTAGTGCTTGTTGATCTTTCCATTTATCAATTAGCAACATTGTTTCTTCATCTTCGACGGGTAGTAATACTCATACTTAAGATTTCCTTCTTCCAATCGAATTTTATCTACCCATCCACTTTCTATCATCGTTTTCATCAATAATTTGGACGAACCATTTTTTCCTTATAATCAATATGTATGGTTAGCATCACTCTACCTTAGAAATAGTTACATTACCAGATAATTCCTTTATTTGATTTACTCCTGATACTGCAGTACCTAGTGCATATAAATCACTATTTTTATTGAAAAATCCATAAAACATGACTACATTCCCCCAAGGTACATAGTAAGCAAGGACCCCAGCCCCACCTGCTGCAAGGGGAGCATCAGAAGGATTTAATTGTTGGGGATAAAAAATGATTTCATTATTACTGTATGGCTCTACTTCAATCGTTAATGGAAGTTGTGCATACAAATCTTTGGCTGCTTGACTTTTGTTTAATGCATATATTATTTCAATATGTCTACATTTGACCAAAACTTGCATCATTTCCTCCTTATTAAAATTTAAATCTAGTTCATTAATCCAATTTTGAACTACTACTTCGCTAGTATTGATGGCAAATCTTCTTCCTTCAAACCAAATGGCATTAGGCGCTATTCCTTTAAGATTATTTACACTTGATCCAACTCCACTACTAGCCGAAGTACAAAAAGGAACTATCGTCTTTCCTGTAAAGTTGTAACTTTCCAAAAATGTATACATAATTTTAGGTGCTTGCCCATGCCAAATAGGATAACCTAAAAACACTATATCGTACTTCTCAAAATTTGAAATTCGGTTTGCAATTTCTGGCCTTGCATTTGGGTTACTTTGTTCTTGATCGGCTCTACCTCCTGTATAATATTTTAAATCATCGGCAGTATAGGGAACTTTTGCTTCAATTTCAAATAAAGTCCCATTTGTTTTTGCTTGGATATCCTTTGCAATACCTTCAGTTGTTTCAGTGCAAGAAAAATAAGCTATTAGCATATTGTCTCCTGTATAATTATTGGGTGGATTAGAATCATTATTGTTATTTCCACAAGCAGTTAGTCCAAAAGTCATTATTAACGTAATTATTATTGAAAATATCTTTTTCATATTTCCTCCAATAAACTATTTTAAATTTTTATTAAAAAACTCCACAAGTTTATCAAACGGTATTGCATTTTTGCCTCCACCGTCGTAAAGGTCAGTATGAACTGCATCGGGAATAATTAGCAATTCTTTATTATCCTTGTACGGATTATCTTTAACCATATTTTCAAAAGCATCTTTACCAAAATAAAGTGAATGAGCTCTTTCTCCATGCATAACAAGAACTGCGCTTCTAATTTCATTGCTATATTTTAAAATAGGTTGGTTTATAAAAGACATACAACCTACAACATTCCAACCACCATTTGAATTTAGTGAACGCTTGTGATAGCCTCGTTTTGTTTTGTAATAATCAAAATAGTCTTTAACAAAGAATGGTGCATCTTTTGGAAGTGGATCAACAACGCCACCACCAAGAGCGTAGTTTCCATTTTTATAATCAACAAGTCTTTGAGCATTTAAAGCCTGTTTTTTAGCATATCTTGCTTCTTCCGTATTTTCACTATCAAAGTAGCCATTTGCATTAACTCGTGCCATATCATACATTGTGATAGCTGTAGTTGCTTTAATTCTTGTATCAAGAGCTGCAGCGTTTATTGCTAAGCCACCCCAACCGCAAATGCCGATAATTCCTATTTTATCAGCGTCTACATTTTCTTGTAAGGAAAGAAAATCTACAGCCGCTTGAAAGTCCTCAGTGTTTATATCAGGACTTGCCATAAATCTTGGTTCACCACTACTTTCACCTGTAAATGATGGATCAAAAGCAATAGTCAAAAAACCATATTCTGCCATTGTCTGTGCATGAAGTCCGCTACATTGTTCCTTTACTGCCCCAAAAGGACCACACACTGCTATGGCAGGAAGTTTACCTATTACATTCTTAGGAACATACATATCAGCTGCAAGTGTAATTCCATATTTGTTGTGGAAAGTTACTTTTTTGTGATTTACATTTTGAGATTTAGGAAAAGTTTTATCCCATTTGTTTGATAATTTTAATTCTTTCATTTCTTTCTCCTTAACATTTCATTTTCTTTTTCTAACATTTCGCTATAATAAACATCAATTTTATAATTTAATCTATCCATAGCTTTATTCATTTCATCTAGCTTTATTTTTAATTTTTCTCGCTCATCAATTAGAATTTGCTTTCTTTGACCCGCGGTTTGGTCGCCCTCATCAAAAAGTTTGATATACTTAACCAAAGCTTCAATAGAAATACCTGCATTACGCATACAAACAACAAATTCTATATTGTCTATTTCTTTATCACCATATTGTCTAATTCCATTTTTTCTTGTAACTGGCTTTATAACTCCAACTTTTTCATAATATCTTAAAGTGTCAGGGCTAATATTATACTTTTTACTTACTTCTCTAATTGTCATTTGCTTACCTCTAACCCCCATTTTTAATATATGTAACTATTATACTACTTAGAGTTAACTCCAAATCAAGCATTTTGATAATTTTTTTATCGTATGTTTAACACCTCTACAATCCTCACAGATTAGTTTTGAAGAAAAGACACTTGATGAACCATATGAATCTTTAAGTTTATTTCTACGTTCTGATTCGATTTTCACCTACTTCCATTCTTCAGGTTCTACTATTGCATCATACGAATTTTCAATATAATACTGTTGAACTTCGCCTTCATTCTTTTTTGTATTATGCTCTAAAAAAGCAAATGTAAACGACTTTTAAAGCAAAGCATCACCTTTATATTTCTCATTCTTTAAAATACTTATTTGATTTCGACCTTTTTGCAACTTATGAAAGAAAAAATATGGCGAAATTTCTATTTCCGATATTGCTAAAAATCAAATATTGTTAGGGTAATTTATTATCGTCATTTTAAAAATAAAGAAGAAATCATTGTAAAATATTTTGATAAAACTATGCAAAATTTTAAGAGAAGCCGAATTTTCGTCCGAACACAAAGGAAGACCCTTATGAACTTATTTTTATGACATTCTCATATTTTAAGAAACACAAAGAAGTATTAAAAATGCTGATGGCTGCTCATCAAGAACATATTTATCTTGATTATTTAAACAGAAACTTTCAAAGTGATTATCGCTATAGAGTAGATAGCAGAACAAAATATGCTGCTTGTTTTATTGTTGAAGCATTATACAATGTTTCTATGGAGTGTTTTAAAAACGATCGCATAGATTTTGTAAAAATGGTTTCTGATTCATTCTTTAATCATTTGTATTTAAATAAAAAATGTACATTTTAGTAATTGTTAAATTACCACCTCATTTTGTCTAAGTTTGCCCGTGAATTTATGCTTGGAGATGTACTCAAAAGAGCAAAAACAAGCAAACATTGCCGATTTTAAACAATTTTACCTATTTTAGGCGTAAAAAAAGGTATTGACACCTATCGTTAATCGTATCAACACCTATGTATACTTATGTGAGTATTGTACGAAATAGCTTGAAAAATGTACTTTCCTTCTTTATAAGAAGAATATTACTAGTTTTCTTGCTTTCCATTCAAATAACTCTTTTGCGCTAAACAAATATTTTTAACAGTATCTGTTTTTCTAATAATATGATTATTTTTTAGTTGGAACTCCATTTATATATTGCCACTGTTCTGCCCAGTATACTGGACAATTTGAAGGATTCCAATAACTATCCCAATCGAGTGGCTTGCTTTGGGCTTCGCAGTAAATTGTGAGACTGCCACAATAAGAGAATGCACTACTTCCCATATTTGTTACACTTTCTGGGATTACTATGCTTGTGAGACCGATACAATAGGAGAATGAATAATCCCCTATATTTGTTACACTTTCTGGGATTACTATGCTCGTGAGACTGCTACAATTATAGAATGCATAATCTCCTATACTGGTTACACTTTCTGGGATTACTACACTTGTTAGGCTGCTACAATAAGAAAATGCATCTTCTCCTATACCGGTTACACTGTTTGGAATTTCTATGCTTGTGAGACTGCTACATCCAGTGAATGAATAATCTCCTATACTTGTTACACTGTTTGAGATTACTATGCTTGTGAGATTGCTACAATTATAGAATGCATAATCTCCTATACTGGTTACACTATTTGGAATTTCTATACTTGTGAGACTGCTACTCCAGAATGCATAACCTCCTATACTTGTTACACTATTTGGAATGACTGTATTCTTACATCCAGCAATTAATTTGTTTGTTATCGTTTCAATTATCGCGTTACAATTATCTCTTGAATCATATACTTTATTATTTTCATCAACTACTATGCTTGTGAGACTGCTGCATCCAGAGAATGCATCATATCCTATACTTGTTACACTTTCTGGGATTACTACACTTGTGAGACTACTACACCCAGAGAATGCACCTTCTGCTATACTTGTTACACTGTTTGGAATGACTGTATTCTTACATCCAGCAATTAATTTGTTTGTTATCGTTTCAATTATCGCGTTACAATTATCTCTTGAATCATATACTTTATTATTTTCATCAACTACTATGCTTGTGAGACTGCTACATCTAGAGAATGCATAATCTCCTATATTTGTTACACTTTCTGGGATTACTACACTTGTTAGGCTGCTACAATAAGAGAATGCATAACTTGCTATACTTGTTCCTCCTGTTATAACTACTTCTTTTAAACTACTTGGAACATATTCTGAATTAACTAAATATGAACTTGCTCCAAATATATATCCAAAATGTGTATTGCTTATTCCATCTAGTTCTGCTCCTACAAATGGTAATGTTATACTTGTGAGACTGCTACATCCAGAAAATGCATAATCTCCTATAAAGGTTACACTTTCTGGGATTACTATGCTTGTGAGATTGCTACTCCAGAATGCATAACCTCCTATACTTGTTACACTATTTGGAATGATTGTATTCTTACATCCAGCAATTAATTTGTTTGTTATCGTTTCAATTATCGCGTTACAATTATCTCTTGAATCATATACTTTATTATTTTCATCAACTACTATGCTTGTGAGACTGCTGCATCCAGAGAATGCATAATAGCCTATACTTGTTACACTTTCTGAGATTACTACACTTGTGAGACTGCTGCATCCAGAGAATGCATAATAGCCTATACTTGTTACACTTTCTGAGATTACTACACTTGTGAGACTGCTGCATTCAGAGAATGCATGATAGCCTATATCTGTTACACTTTCTGGGATTACTACACTTGTGAGACTACTACACCCAGAGAATGCACCTTCTGCTATACTTGTTACACTGTTTGAAATTTCTATACTTGTGAGATTGCTACATCCAGAGAATGCATGATAGCCTATACTTGTTACACTTTCTGGGATTACTACACTTGTGAGACTGCTACATCTAGAGAATGCATGATAGCCTATATCTGTTACACTTATACCATTAAAAATGGATGGTATGACTATGTCTTTATTGTTGCCATTATATAATGATACTTGGTACCCTATTGATGAATAATCAAATTTTAATAGTGGGGTACCTACATATGTACCACCATAAACATATGTATCTTTATCTTTAATCTCTAAATCTTGAGTAGTATAAACTTTTGTGTTACTTGTTGAAAAATATTCTTCAGCATACCATCCAACAAAATTTTCATTTGCTTCATATAATCCATTACCATCAAGTAGAACTGTTATTGGTGATTCTAATGTATATTTTTCTTGTTTTTTTTCTTGACCATTTACAATATAGTGTAAGGTTAATGTTATACAAGCGTATTTTGCTATATACATTGAATCTAACCCCATTCTAAATGTATAACTTTTCTCTTTACTTATAAGATTATCATTACTATCATACCATCCAATAAATTCATAATATTTATTTGTTGTTGCTTTAATTACAACTGATTTTCCATATTCGTACTTACCTTCTCCAGAGATAGTTCCAGCATTTTCATTATTTTTCTTTAGGGATAATGTATATGTATTAGCTTTCCACATTGCTTTTACAGTAGTATCAGAATCGATATTCCATTTTGTAATACTTTCCCCTTTTTCATTTGTCAACTGTGTTTGTGAATTTATATACCATCCAACAAATGAATATCCTATGCGCGTTGGTACATCTAATGTATATTCTTCATCATAAGTTACTTTTTTTTCTGTTTCGTTTAGTTCTCCGCCGTTTAAATCATAAGTAACCTTATAAACTGGGATATTAGATATATCACTATTTGATGGTTTTTTACCATTTTTGCAATATATAGTTTGCACACCTAAAATATTCATTTTTAATATGCCATTATCAACTGTTCCATCCATTAAATTAATTTTCTCACCATCTTCAGTGATGTAAAAACTAATATTTTTATTTTTTAATTCATATGTTCCATTTACACCATCATCATCTTTCCATTTTCCATTTTTTAAAACAACATATGATGCTTTATTTAATGAATCATTTTCATACTTATAATATGTTCCATTAACCTTACTGTTTCTAGAACATGAAGTTAGCATAATTAAACATAAAAATAACAAACAAAATGGTAAATATTGAAATAGTTTTCTCATTAAAAAACCTCCAAAATCTAATAATTTATACTTTTATAGAACAAACAGAATTTCAATAAGATTATCCCTATTATACAATATTTTAATGATTTTGTAAACTTTTATACTGAACTAGAATCATCAAATAATCACGTATATGCAAAAAGGTTGAAGTCAATGTATTAACATATAGGTTTAAATCCCGTAAAACAATGGTTCGAATCTTGGTTAATCTTACCTAGTTGTTAATATAAAACGTTTCATATAAGTATTAAAAAATAAGATATTCTATCCATTTTGGCTAAAATGTCCTATAAAATTAAAAATCATCCCGCTTTTACTGAAGAATAATAGCCTTACTTTATGTGTTTATTGTACGAAATAGCTCGGCTTGATTTTCAACAAAAAGCCAAATATAGATTGACAAATTCTATATTTGGCCAATTTGTTCTTCTATCTCTTCTTTTTCCGCATGAACACTATTATACTGAATACTACCTAATGTTAAAATGCTAAATGTTATTGCTAAAACGAATTTATTGATTTTCATATATCTTCTCCCCCTCTATGATTTATTGCATATCTAAAATCAAATTTCCTTTTATTTTGAATAAAAATATATTGTTGCACCAAAAATGGTAATATCCCTTATTCCAACATTATCCAACCAGAGAACACAAGTTGAAGCTGAATCATCCATATTATCAAAATATTCATGACCATTAATATTTAAATAGGCTTTACTATGAAAAATTTGTTGTGTTCCTTCTATAAAATACCAATCATACAATTTTACTTTTTCATATTGTTCAGTTTCAATTGAATATAAATATATTTCTATGGATAAATATCTTTTTTCTTCTATTTGAGAGGTATACCCATCTATGAATACATTTATTCCATTAGCCTCTTCATATTCTTCTTTTGTTATCTCTTTTATTGTCACTTTTGCTTCACTAAATACATCTTTCATATCTTCATTATGAAAGTTAAATGCCTTAGAAGAATATTTTCCTTCTAATATCGGTTTCTTTATTGGTCCACAGCCACTACATATTAGCATTATGATTAAACCAAATAAAATACAAATTTTTTTCACTCATTCCTCCTCTATATTCTTTTTTATTATAAATTTAAATCCACAGAAATCTTCCTGTTCTTAATATTCTTATTTTCATATATCTTCTCGCTTGCTATTACTTTATTGCATATCAAAAATTTAATTTGCTTTTACTCTAGTTTAAAATCAGATCTAAATTCATCGCTAGTATTAAAAAACAACCTTATATTCACGCGATTTTTATCTCCAAAATAGTAAAACGCTATTAATATATAATCTTCCTCATATACTATATCGCCTATCTCTAAATTGGCTTTTCCATAATAATAATATCTAGTGCCAGTTATACCTTCTATATCTATTAAATTCAACAATTCATATTGTTTAGTTTCTACCGAATATAGATACAATTCTATAGATAAATATCTTTTTTCATCTTTTTGAAATGTATATCCATCTATGAATACATTTATTCCATTAGCCTCTTCATATTCTTCTTTTGTTATTTCTTTTATTGTTACTTTCGCCTCACTAAATGCACCTTTCATATCTTCATTATGAAAGTTAAATGCCTTAGAAGAATATGTTCCTTCTATTAATGGTTCTAAAGTTGGTCCACAACCACTACACATTAACATCATCATTAAACTAAATAAAATACAAATTTTTTTCATTCTTCCCTCCTTAATTCTTTTCTATTTTGCTCTACTTAAATACACAAGAATCTTTCTATTCTTAATCTGGTTTTCATTTGATATCAATCCTCTTTTGCAACCTCCATTTTGTTTAAATCTTTGATCCACACTAAAGATTGGTAATATTCTTTTTTAATTCGATTATTGCTTTTTATTTTAAAAATACACTTCTTAAGATTATTATATCATACTGCCTATTTTTTTCAAAATAATTCAATAAATAGCTTTATAAACTTAAGAATTTTTACTTTTTTAAAAACAATTATGTTAAAACTTTTATTAGATTACCACAATTTAACTTTAAAAAAATAAAAAATCACTATTCCTAATTTTAAGTTTAGTGATTTAAAGTTTTACCAAAGGTTCAAAAGTAATTTTTATATTGCTTTAATTCTTTTATTGTGCTTAATCGTTGGAAATCCGTTTCAATATCAAAAAAAGTAATCTCTTTCTTTTTGCAATTAAATTTTCCTCAACTTTTTAATCCAACTGTTTTTTATTCCTTTACCTTTATTTCCTCTTTCTTGTCTTTCATAACAGAAACCTTCCTTACCTTCTTCAAGATATATTCGTTCCTATGCTATTACACATTTATAACCTGAATACTCTTTCCTATTTACTTTTATTTTTATTCCAAATTGTCTTGCAGTCTCTATTGCCGAAAGATTTTCTTTTATTTTTGTTTCTATTACTTCTATTTCAAATTCTGGTGTATATTTTTTGTTCTTGGCATAGAAAAAGCACCCCTTTCTTGTATTATAACACACTTTTGTGCGTCCAACTTTTGGGGTGCATTTCACATTTTGAAAATATAGTCTTTTTCACTAAAGATTGCTATTGATCAAAATGCTGATTCATCCTAGAATTCTTTTGACCAATCTGGTAAATTTTTTTCTTCCATATCAGTAAATACACTTATATCATCAAATGAATATTCACCTTCTCCATATACAAAAGCCCTCATCCAAGATCCAGCACCATATGGGAATGGTTTATATGTAATATCACATCTTCCAAACCAATTGTCATATCCTGATAAGTCATACTCATAAATAAAATCATATAACACATGCTTAATATATGAACCATAAACTGAATATTTATAACCATATGTTGTATACATAGGATATAAATTGGAAATATTACTAGTTGTAATATCATCTAAATCAAAACAAGCCATATTTAAAATATATGTTTTAAATGTTGAATAAGTGATTTTGCTCTTTGTGTCGATTAAATCATCCAGCCATTCTGAGATGTTATCTTCATTATACGCTATTGCAACTGCATATATATCTGATGATAACGCTAATTCATAGCAATAGTCTCTTATAGTGCTATCAGGGCCAATATAAAGATCTAATAAAGGATTATATCTAATTACATTAATGCAATAAAAATCATTTAAATAATAAAGAATAAAATCAAGATACACATCGATAGTTTCATCCCCAGTTTGATTTACAAACGCGGTATAACAATCATATTTTCTAGCGTAATAATCTAAAAACAAATCCAATAGTGAACTTTCATAGTTATTAAGATATCTATTACTATTTCTAGTCAAATCATCAGCTTCAAAAATAATAGTAAAATTCGCCCCTCCTGTTTGATCTTCAATATCGGCTATCATTGACATATAGAATGGATGAAATGAATCTACATTAACATGAATATCAACATAGTCTAAGAATCTATTAGCGTTGTACTCAGAATCATACTCATCACCAGGTGTTGAAAATCTAATCTCTTCAGTTCCACAAATAAACATAATTTTACAATTGTTTTCTTTCATATCGCTAAATATTTCACATAATAAATCAGTAAAATACAAGCTAATAGTTCCTTGATAAAAACCATCACTCATGTCAAATATAATTATCGCATTACTAATTCCTGTAATTCCAGTTGAATATAATGAAAGTAACAATTTTTCAAAAGTCTCATAATCACTAATGAATGTATGTATATTGTTTTGAGTAATACCATAATAACTTGCTTCTTGTCTAATATATCCAAGATAATCATTATCACTATTTAAATTATTTGAATAATAATAAAGTGAAGTGTAATCATCATTTGATGTAGCTTTTATAGTTAGATTCAAAGTTGCATTTACTATAAATGTAATAATTAACATAATTAAACATTTTAAAAATAAGTTTTTCAATTTCTTCATCCTCTTATTTCTTCCTATTTATATTTTTTTCCACACTGCGTACAAAACAGTTGCCTTATGTTCTTTTTGTTTTTCCATATAATTTAATTTAGTAAAACCATAAAATTTTCTTTTTCCCACGCATGTTCCATCATAATATATATCTCTTTCAACTATTGCTATTGAAATATCTACTTCATTATTATTTTCTGTAAAACTCCAACCAATTAGCTTATAACCATCTCGATAACATATTGCATATCCTATATCCATCACGGAACTAGAAATGTTTTTTAAGTCGATCGAATAAACATATTTTTTGCCATCATCTTCCTTAAACGTAGTGTTATATATCGCAAATTCTCCACTTTCACCAACATCACCAAATGGTCGAGTTCCAAAATGATCCATTGACAGATAATCTTCACATGCAATATCTGTATAAACTGTATGATATGGAAATGCCCCACTTTCAAGAATACCATCAAACCCATCAAATATCACAGTCATTATATTAGGAACATCAAAAGCATTACTACCAATAAATTCAACATTTGAAGGAATAGTTACATATAAAAGATTTGGACAGTTGTAAAAAGCACTTTCTTCAATCCTTTTTAAACTTTTAGGAAATGTAATTGTTTCAAAAAGGCAATTACTAAATGCATATTTATCAATTATTTCCACACTATTTGGAATTTCAATAGAATGAAATGTGCAATCTTTAAAACTATATTCTCCAATTATTTTAACATAATCAGGAATAGTACTATGATTTTCTCCCTTTATCAAAGTATAAGTTCTTTTATCAATTATACAACTATTTTCAAAAATATAATAATCATTATTATTAAATATAACATTTGTGGATGTTTTGGTGTTAAAATACTTTAATTCTTCTAATTTATGAGAAAATATAATCTCATTTAAATTTGTACAATTTGTAAATGCATTTTCCTTTACTCGCTTTACACATTCTAAATTAATGCTTTCTAAACTTTTACAATCAAAAAAAGCCTTAGCATCAATAGTATCAACATTGTTTAAACATACACTTTTTAAATTGCTACATTGTTCAAAGCAACTATTGCCAATTTCTTTTACTCCATTTATATTCGCATTTTGTAATTTATAACATTTCAAAAAAGCTTCTTCTTCAATTATTTCTACATTTTCGCCAATGTCAATACTCTCAATATTTCGTGTATAAAAAGCACGTCTTCCAATACTTTTTACATCGGTTGGAATTATTGAATTACAACAACCCATTATCAATTTCTTTGTTGCTTTTTCAATTAAACAATTATTTTCGGTATAATATAATTCATTATTCCCTCTTATTTCTATTGATTGTAAATTACAACTAAAATAAAAGTATTCAGGAGAAATTTTTAGTTTTATACTTTCTGGAAAACTAATACTTTCTAGATTACTACAGCTTTGAAAAGCACCAGAAATTATTTCTACCCCATCTGGTATATAAATATTTTTTAAAGAAGAACATCCCTTATATGCGTTATTCTTAATGATTTTTACTGACTTTGGAAAACAAGTAGAGTTTAACGAAGTACAACCAAAAAACAATCCTTGAGGTATTTCTGCTAAATCATCATCAAGTTTTACTCTTAAAAGTTTTGTGCAATTCATAAAAATATTAGATCCAAAAGTATTAATGCTTCTTGGAATAAGCGCAGAAATTAAATCCGTACAATTTTCAAAAGCTTTTGATTTTATTTCTGTAACTGGTTTATCATTATAATATTCTGGAATAATGACTTTACCTTTTATATTTTTAGAGTCTTGAGCAGAAACTACATATTCATTATCTTTAAGTTCATACTTTAATTTGTTTTCCTCTAAAGTATAATTTAAAAACGCACTATCTGATTCTAAATATTTTTTATCACTTGATATTGCATAAACTTCAATCTCATATGTTTTATATTCATTTAATATTTCAAATAAGTCCATACTATTTTCTATAGTATCAAATGATTTATTACCAACAAGTACAACATATGATGTAGCGTTATCAACTTTATCCCAATGCAAGATTTCTTCTTCATCAAGATATACATTTTTTGGCAAATCCAAGATTTTATCTTTCTTACATCCAGATATTACACCTAGTAATGCAATTAAAACAAATAACAAAATAAAACGTTTATAAATAAAAACACCTCCTAAACTTACTAATTATACCAAATCAAATAAAAATCAAGATAAAAAACATAATACTATTTTCTTCATATCAACTCCCTAATAGTTATTTTTTCAAATTATAAACTTTTGGCACAATGGTTGTTTGTAAAATTAGTTTTGATGTTGCTTTTACCATAATTTGATAGGATTGCTCTCCATTTTCATTTATAATTAATATAAAATTGTAACTATTCATATCTTCATTTGATTCTGCATTAACTATTAAAAAATAGTATCCTTCTTTTGCACAAACAGTTACCTTTGTTGATTCTCCTTGTTTAATAGTTCTCTCTCGTTCCCCTACAATATAACCAAAATCTGTTACCAATCTAATTTTGTATTCTTCTTTGATTTCTTGTTCACTAGCTGTTATGGAGGGGGTTGGTTTTTCTTTTTGACAAGCGGTTAATATTCCTAAACTCATAAATAGGAAGAAAATATAAATATATTTACAAACATTTTTTCATAATCTGATTTTTCCCATTATAAAGCTTTTTCTTATTTTAATTATGATTTAAAGGTCTTCTAATGTCAAGATAAATAAAATGAATACTTAACTATTTATTAAACATATTATACAATGTATTCAAAAGCAATAATGTCGAAAGTAGTCGATTAAGCAAAATAATTTACTATTGCATTTTAATTATTTTATATTTTTAATTTTCGAAAGCTCAATTCTCTATTTGTTAAAAACAAAGCAAAAATATAGCCTTAAAATTAAATCTATTTTTTTAGTAATTATTAAATTTCAGGGCATAAACAAAAGCCCTAATTTACTTACGTTTTTAGGACTTCATAAGGCAAAATAGCCTTTTCGTATGCTTTAGATGGCAAGGACGATACATTTTAATACATTTGCACTCCCTTACTCTAAAACTGCACACCCTAAATTATAAAAGTATCTACTTTTTGTTGACTAGTGCATTGACTAGTGCAATTTAATCGTCTTTTGTTTAGTTAAAATGTTTTCCAACAATGTGTTTTCATAAAGGTAAGCAATATTAAGATATCTTCTCCTTCATAATACCTTACCAATAATTTTTTAAATTCAGGAACTTTATTTTCTGGGATAACAATAAAACCACCGCCTTGAGATATCAAATAATGGTTAGCAAATATAACGGATGCTCTCTTATTACCATCAAGAAATACTTGTGTTTTTATGCAATACAAACAAAGTTTAATTGCCTTGTCTATAACTTCATCTTCTGTAGTAATAATTTCTGTTATTTTTTCCTTTACAACATATTCATTTGGTAGTGGTGGAATATATGAAGTGCCACCGATAGAAACGGGTACACCCCTAATGCGTCCACCTTCCAAATAAAAACCTTCATTCACAATTCTCGCAATATGACATAGAACATAATAATCAGTTTTACTTGCTACGACATTCTTGTCTAAAATAAATTCCCAAGCGTGTTTTAAATTTAATATTTTTTGAACATCAGTAGCTGTTACGCCATTCACTTTGCCGTTTTCCAAAATTTCTTCAGTTTGAGGAAAGGAAGTCGCTACTCCTTCAAGTACGGCTTGGTCGTAAATGCTCATTTTCATATTTGCACGTGCAAAGTCTATGTTTTGAATTACTCGAACAGGTAGTGCATCACTAGTATATCCTAAATTTGTTAGTTCTTTTTCTATATGTCTAAGTTCTTTTCTTAAACCTTTTGCTTCGCTGTTGTTACGCAATAATAGATTATATAAATCATCACTATAAGCACCAACATAAGTTGATGTCAATTTGCCAGCAACTCTTTTTCTTACATATAGAAATTTATTTCCATCAATAGTCTTTATTTCAGGTGTCCCATCATAAGATAATAGTTTTAATCTTACCTCTACTTCCGTTTTTTTATTTAGCAGGTCTTGAATTTTATAAAATTCATTAGACATAATCATACTCCTCCTTAGGGAATTTATTTGTAATTATTATACCATAAAGTTCCCTAAACTACAACTAACTAGGAAATTTATTTTTTAAAAATTTTTATATAAAGTTTCTTAAAATTGACTTTAATAATCCATGTATTCAATAAATTTCGGTTAAAGGCACTATACACTTTTGATTTCGGCTTTTTTATACACGAAACCCCAGCCTGATGTTCCCTTAAAATAGGTGTAGAGATTTGACTTTTCCCACCCCTATATATGGTTTTATTCTCACGTATTACGAACTTTTTGAAAACTTGGTGAGAATAATTCGTAGGAACTTGTTTCGCTTGTATTTTATCATTCAAAAGGATAATAGTCTCATCACTTGGTTCAAGAATCATCAAGTTATGCCAACGATATCAGTTGTGCTCCTTGCATTATTTTTATCATTCTATTACAAAATAGTAATCGTTAAACTATCGCCTTGTTTTGGCTACGCTTGATTACAATTTTTTGCTTAAAATTTTTCATAAAAGCGAAAATAAGCCAACACCTCCCAAAATTGCCCTCAATTATGCAAAATTTAAGCAGTTTTAACGCTGGAAACCGTATTTTGGGCATGAAAAAAGGCATTGACAGCACTTTTTCAGTGTATCAATACCTATTGTTTACTTATGGTGCAACTGATGAGATTCGAACTCACACGTCTTTCGACACTACAGCCTGAATGTAGCGCGTCTGCCAATTCCGCCACAATTGCATTTTACATAGTATACCATAAATTTTATTTTTTGAAAAGAAAATCAATTTAAATTTTATAAATACAAAAAGAACTTTATTCCTTATAAGAAATAAAGTTCTTTTTAACTAATTATATAATAGGTTCAAATTGAGAATTATATAACTCCGCATAAAAACCATTTTGCTGAAGTAAGCTTTGATGCGTACCTTGTTCAATGATATCTCCATTTTTCATTACCAAAATGACATCGGCATTTTTAATGGTAGAAAGACGATGAGCAATAACAAACGAAGTTCTTCCTCTTGTTAGATTATCCATTGCATTTTGAATGACTTGTTCTGTTCTAGTATCTACACTTGATGTAGCTTCATCCAAAATTAATAATGGTGCATCCTTAATCATAGCTCTGGCAATGGTCAATTGTTGTTTTTGACCTTCTGATAAACTAATTGTATCATCAATCATTGTATCATAACCTTGCGCAAGTGTATGAATAAAGTGCTTCAGTCCAACCGCTTCGCAAACTTCGTCTAACCTTTCATCACTCACTTGTTCTTTATTGTAAACCAAATTTTCTCTAATGGTTCCCTTAAATAACCAAGTATCCTGCAAAATCATATCAAATAAATCATGAACAGTTTCTCTTTTCATATCCTTTATAGATATACCATCAATTTCTATAGAACCAGCATTCAATTCATAAAAGCGCATTAATAAATTCACAATTGTAGTCTTGCCTGCTCCTGTTGGTCCAACAATAGCTACTTTTTGCCCCTTTTTTAAATGAGCAGAAAAATTATGAATAATCATATGTTCTTTTGAATATCCGAATTGCACATGATTGAATGTTACATTACCTTCTACTTGATCTAAAACGATATTTTTGTTATCTTCATTTTCTAATTCTTCTGATTCTAACATTTCAAATACGCGTTTTGATGCGGCTGATGCTTGTTGAATAGATGTCATGGATTGAGCGAAGGTAGTTAATGGATTAGAAAACAGTCTCGCATAAATTGTAAATGACATAATTGTACCAAATGTAACTGCATTACTTCCTCCTAATATTAGTGCTACTCCCACAATAAAAATCAATGCATATGATAAATTGCCTATAAATCCCATAATAGGCTGCATTAGCCCCGATAAAAATTGTGATTTCCAATTGTTTTGATATAGCTGCTGATTGATGGATTGAAACTTCTCTTTGGCATTTTCTTCTGCATTATAAGATTTCATTACATAGTGATTGGTATATATTTCTTCAATATGACCATTCATATCGCCCAAATTTTTCTGTCTTCTATTAAAGAATTTTTGGGATTTTCCTAAAATAATAAACATGATTACAAATCCTAAAAGTGATGATGCAATTGTGACAAGTGCTAAAATTGGATTGGTTACAAACATTTTATAGATTACACCAACAAATAAAACAATTGCACTGACTAAATTTGCAATAGATGAGCCTAATGTTTGGGAAATGGTATCCACATCATTGGTTACTCTACTTAAAATGTCTCCTCTTGTAGTCGTATCAAAAAACTTAAGTGGCAAATGATTGATCTTTCGGTTGATATCTGTTCGTAAACTTTTAGATATTTTCTGTGTAATGGTAGCCATAATAAATTGTTGAGTATAATTCGCAATTGCACCAACCAAATATAATGTAAGTAATACTATACAAATGCGTACAAATACACTCATATCAATTCCTGTTACAGATTTTAGCCCATTTAAAATTAGATCTGTCAATTCTTCAATTTTTTCAGGTCCAATAATTGTAGTAATTGCTCCTACTACAGCAAAACCTAAAGCAATTAAAATAGCTGGCAAATATCGCTTACAATAGACTATTATTTTTTTCAATGATTTAAAATCCGTTTTTTCTTTTGATTGAGTCATAGGTCTCATATGTGGTGGCATATTATAACTCCTCCTTTGTTAATTGTGATAAAGCAATTTCTTGATAAACACTACAACTTTGTAATAATGTTTCGTGTTTTCCTATACCCACTATTTTCCCTTCATCTAAAACAATAATTTGATCAGCATTTTTAATCGTACCAATTCGCTGTGCAACAATAATTACTGTTTTATCACTTAATTTTTCTTTGATCTTTTTGCGGATTAACATATCTGTCTTATAATCTAATGCTGAAAATGTGTCATCAAAAATCATAATTTCAGCATCTTTATATACTGCTCTTGCAATAGAGATTCTTTGCTTTTGTCCACCTGAAAAATTGGTTCCACCTTGAGCTACTTCACTATCTATGCCTTGTTCTAATTCCTTTACAAAATGCGATTGTGAAATATCTAATGCTACATCGATTTGCCTTTCATCTATTTCGTTTGTACCATATGCAATATTTTCTTTGACTGTTCCTTTAAAAAGTACCGCCTTTTGTGATGCAAGTGCAATCTTATCACGAAGATCATGTTCTTTATACGACTTAACATCCACTCCGTCTACTAAAATCATTCCTGAACAAACATCATAGAACCTAGGTATTAGGTTGACAAGAGTCGTTTTACCTGAACCAGTTCCACCTACAATGGCTAGTGTTTCCCCCTTTTTAACTTTAAAAGATATGTGTTCTATCGCAGGCGTTGCATCCTTTGTATAACCAAAAGATACATCTCGAAATTCAATAGTTCCTGTTGCAAGAGGTGTTGCTCCTTCCCCATCTTTTATATTCAATGTAGTATGAAGCACATCATATATACGTCCACCTGAAACAATAGTTCTAGGCAAAATAATAAAAATCATAATAAGCATCATAAAGGCCATAATCACTTGCATTGCATATTGTGTAAAAGCAGTCATATTGCCTAATAAAATTTGTTTTTCTGTCATGCCTTCTGTTTGATTAATTAGAATAGCTCCTATAAAATAAATTGCTAGAGTTAACGCATTCATACAAATTGTCATAACTGGATTCATGAGTCCCATTGTTCTACTGGTAAATAAATTATTTTTTGTAATCTCTTGATTTGTTCGTTCAAATTTTTCTTCTTGATATTTTTCCGCATTAAAAGCGCGAACTACCCTTATACCGCTTACATTTTCTCTTGTAATGTCATTTAAGTCATCCGTTAATTTTTGAATTTTTTTGAATCTATTATAACAAATAGCAACCAATATACCCACAACAATTACGATAACTGCTACGGTAAGAATCGTTGCTAGTGTCCAAGCAATATGTGTTTCAGAGATTTTACAAATTGCCCATATGGCCATAATGGGGGCTTTGAATAATAACTGTACACCCATAGCTACAAACATCTGCATTTGAACGACATCAGTCGTTGTTCTTGTAATTAAACTAGGAGTTGAAAATTGGTTGATTTCTTGATTTGAAAAGCCGACTACTTTTTCAAATAATTTTTCTCGTAGTCTCATTGAAAATGAACTTGCTACTTTAGAGATTAAATACCCACATGCTATGGCAGCCATTAAACTACCCATTGCACAAAGTAACATTCTTCCACCATTATACCATACATCGGCCATTGTAATTTGTTCAGATGATACGAGGGTGGTCAAAGCCTTTGTATAGTCTGGCATTTTTAATTCTAAACCCACCTGGAGTATAATTAGCCCTATACAAATGATAATATATACCCAGTCTTTCTTTTGTAAATATCGAAATAGTTTTATCATGTTGCCTCCTTTTTTATCTACCCTAGTTAGATATTTAATTATTTTTTATGCAGGAAGATTCCTGCTCGTTGTTTTCAAATGAATTATACTTCATTTGTATGTTCTATGGCCTCTTTTATCTTCATAGAAATTCGAATAAATTCCTCAATATCTTTGACGCCAACTACTTCAATCAATCTTTCCATTCCTAAAATCAATTCCTCTTGAAACGCATCTACTTGTTTTTTTCCCATTTCAGTAATTTCAATAATGGTCTTCCTTGCATCTTCTGGTGAACTATATGTTCTAATTAAGCTTCTTGACTCCATTTTTTTGATTAATACTGCTATGCGCGCTGTAGAAACATTTAAGTGTTTCGCTAAATCTCCTGCAATTACTTTCCCTTTTGTATCCTCTAAATAACCTAAAATAAAATGAATTCCCCGATCAGTCATATTCAATTGATTGATAAAGTCTGATTTGCTTGGCTTCATTTTGCGAATTAACTCAATAGCTTTCTCACGTTGATTCATATATACTCCATTTTTATCTAACTAGGTTATATTCTATCATTTTATCATCATAGTGTCAAGAATTTTATGACTAATTTCAGAAATATATCACACAATACGTCTTTTCAATTATGCCATTCCTTTCATATTTTAATTTATACATCTGATTTTCTCCCCCCTTATCAATATTTTATTCCAAACCTTTTATGATATTCCTTTAATATAGCTACGCCTATTTTTACTCTATTTTGATATCATAATGAATAGAATTATATATACCATCCTTAATATCGGATTTTTTAAATATATTCTTTCGACTATATGATAAAATATTGTCCTATAATACTTTTTTTGGATTCACAAAAAATGTCAATCTAGTATAAAAATTGACATTTTTTACCAATATTTGTATAATATATTTATATATAATGAAATAGAGGTGTAAACATATGATTAGAAAGTATTTGAATACAGATGTATATCATAGTCTACTAAAACGCCTAAATTTTATATTCAAACAATTTGATAATATATATGTTTCATTTTCGGGAGGTAAAGATAGTGGACTTTTACTAAATTTGGTCCTTGATTTTCAAAAAAAATATTATCCTCATCGTAAAATCGGTGTCTTTCATCAGGATTTTGAAGCACAATATACACTAACAGCAGAGTATGTCGAACGAACTTTTGAAAGAATAAAAGATATAGTCGAACCCTACTGGGTATGTTTACCCATGGCAACTAGGACTGCTGTAAGCAATTATAAAATGTATTGGTATCCTTGGGATGATACCAAAGAAGAATTATGGGTTAGAAAAATGCCCAAACATGATTATGTCATCAATCTCAAAAACAATATCATTACAACCTATCGCTATCAAATGCATCAAGAAGATTTAGCAAAACAATTTGGAAGGTGGTATAAAGAAAGTCATGAAGGAAAATCAACCATTTGCTTGCTAGGTATTCGTGCTGATGAATCTCTGCAAAGATATAGTGGATTTTTAAATAAAAAATATGGGTATATGGGACAATGTTGGATTACCAATCAATTTAAAAATGTGTGGTGCGCTTCGCCTTTATATGATTGGAGTGTTAGCGACGTATGGCATGCTAATTTCTTATTTGGATATGACTATAATCGTCTCTATGACCTATACTATATGGCTGGGTTAAAACCATCACAAATGCGAGTGGCTTCTCCTTTTAATGATAGTGCAAAAGAAAGTTTAAATTTATATAGAATTATTGATCCTGAAATATGGGTAAAACTCGTTGGTAGAGTACATGGTGCCAATTTTGCTTCCATCTATGGCAAAACAAAAGCACTAGGTTATCGTAATATTACGCTTCCAGAAGGACATACATGGGAATCCTATACTAAATTTCTTCTATCTACTCTTCCTACACAAATTCGCAATAATTATGTTAAAAAATTTAATACGTCTATCCAATTTTGGCATACCATTGGTGGTGGGCTAGAAGATGAGGTTATTGAAGAACTGCTTCAAAAAGGATATCATATTCGTTGCAATGGTGTCTCCAATTACACCGTTCTCAAAAATAGACGGGTTGTATTTGTAGGTAAAATACCTGATCATACAGATGATATTCGCTCTACTAAAGATATACCTAGTTGGAAAAGAATGTGTTACTGCATTTTAAAAAATGACCATATATGCCGATTCATGGGATTTGGATTATCTAGACAACAACAGAAATTACTTGATACAATTAAAGAAAAATACAAAATTTTAGAAGAGGTGGATGATGAGTTACAAAAGTCCAGTATATAATATTATTGCAGTGCCATTAGAAAAGATTATTCCCAATACGTATAATCCCAATTCCGTTGCGCCACCAGAACTCCAGTTATTATATGAAAGCATCAAAATTGATGGTTATACTATGCCCATTGTGTGCTACTACAACCAAGTAGAAGATAATTATATCATTATAGATGGGTTTCATCGCTATCGTATTATGTTGGAATATCCTGATATTTATGAAAGAGAAAATGGCCTATTACCCGTATCTGTCATTGATAAATCATTTGATTACCGAATGGCTAGTACTATTCGACATAATCGCGCAAGAGGTAGTCATAACGTAGACTTAATGAGCAATATTGTCAAAGAATTAACCAAATTAGGCCGTTCTGATGCATGGATTTCCAAACATCTTGGTATGGATAAAGATGAAATATTACGACTAAAACAAATAACTGGTTTAGAAGCTCTTTTTAAAGACGTCGATTTTGGAAAAAGTTGGGTTCCTGAAGAGGAAATTAAATTAATAGATGAAAAAGAAAAAGTTGGATAAATCAATACAAAAAATAGAAAAAGTGGATAACGAAATTCGTTATCCACTTTTGTTATACAATATAAATTGGTTATATATGTTATTCTACTTTAATGTATCCATCAAAGCCTGCTGCTTTTGCTTTTGCTAATAATGCTTCTGCGTTTGCTCTTACAGAGAATGCACCCAATTGAACACAATATAATTGTCCATAAGTTTTAATATATCCATCAAAGCCTGCTGCTTTTACTTGTGTTAATAATGCATCTGCATTGGCTTTTACAGAGAATGCACCTACTTGTACACAATATAAAGTATCACTTTGATTCATCTTATTATATACATCTTGACGTAATGTATCCATTGATTTTCCAAATTTTGAAAACCAGTGTCCAGGATCGGCATGATTAGATGCAACACCACGTTGGTATCCTTCATAGTGACCAATAATAACACCGTCAGCTAATGGATTGAAATTATATAATTTGCAAAGGTAAGCACAAAGTTCAACTGCTTCATTATAAACCTTTAAGAAATAGTCTTTATCAGTTAGTGCATCTTCACACATTTCAAATCCAATATGCGTATTGTTTGCGGCACCACCACAATGCCAACCTCTCATATTCCATGGAAGTGTTTGATAAGTAGCTACTGTTCCATCAGCTAGTTTACCAATGAAAGCATGTACGCATTTTTGTTGTCCATCAGGTTTAGATTGATTCCAGTGATTACCACCAGTATTTGTACCAATTAAACCATCATTAGGTGCCAAATAACGTTTTAAATTTGGATTGTTAGCACCAGTTGAATGAACCATAATACCTTTAGGTGTAATATATTGTCCTGCTTTATAGCAGTCATTGTTAGTTAAAATTAGTTTATGTAAATTTGGATTGCCCTCAGCAGAAACGGGTTCAACTTTATTTGCAAATCCTAAAAACAAGCAAATTGATAATACACAAATTAGACTAATAAATTTTTTCATTTTTCTTCTCTCCTTATTTTATATTTTAGT
Source organism: Prevotella sp. (assembly GCA_023665755.1). GTDB lineage: Bacteria > Bacillota_I > Bacilli_A > ML615J-28 > CAG-313 > CAG-313. The sequence continues at coordinate 100,283 of JAMPDF010000002.1, read as the reverse complement.
CTCACTTTTTTAATCTTCCAGCAATTTATCCATTTTTGAGACCCCTACTTGAATAAAATGCCTACTTTGAACTTATAAACCTATGTCTACCATTATTATCAATCCCCCCCTGCTTATAAATCAAATTGCACATTTACACCTGATTTATATCTTTACACCCCATTATACCAATATTAATTGTCGAAAAAGATAGAAATGTGTAGCATGATACGGAAAAAGAAAATATTATTCATAAAATTACATGCACACCTAACTTATATTTTTGTCATAGTTTATTACATTATTTCCCTAAAAATCTAGTTATGACTTTTCAACCATTTTGCTTCATCACCCTCGTGTATCAAAATAAAAAATGCCACAACGCTGTGACATTAAACATACAAAATGGCGGAAAAAAGGGGATTTGAACCCCTGCGTCAGTCTCCCGACCTACAAGCTTTCCAAGCCTGCCCCTTCAGCCTCTTGGGTATTTTTCCGTTTTCTACTTGTTTATTATATCATATCATCCTTCATTTGACTCAATAAATGAATTATTATTTTTATTTCAAGATATATATCTTTCCTTTAAACAAGTATACTATGTCATTTTTCAAAATGGCAAAAAACTACAATATAACCTTTCTACTATTTTCTTAATATTTTATCGACCACTATTGATTATTTTAATTCCACTTTTTTTAAGATTTCATATTAACTGATGATGCAGATCAATATTCAAACATATCTTTATACAATATCTTGTATAAAGGATCTCAAAATAAGTTTATTATTTTCTATCATATGGATTTCTCTTTAAAACGGATTTTTCTATAGTATCAAAGCCTTTTTAGGGCAACGGTTGGAACATTTTCCACATCTTATACACTTATTATAATCTATTTTAGGTGCTTCAAAACCATTTTGAATCAGAGCACCAACAGGACAAACCTTTACCGCAGGGCACTTATGGTTTTGTGGGCAATTCTCTACAATAATTTTTAATTTTTTCTCCATCATTTGACTTCCTTTCAAAATTATAAATATTTATTTTCATAGTTTAAATGATTAATAATTAGATAATTAAATTATACCATATATTTTTTTATTTACTCAAAAATTGATAAAAATTAAAAAGATAATTCTAATGCAATTTTTAATCTCTCAAGAATATCTATAGAATGCACAAAAATTCATTTAACAATGATTTTGACTAAATAAGTGGTTATCATAAAAAATTATTGATATTATAAAATACCAAAAATCTTATTGACTACTATAATGTCTCAAACTTACAAAATGATTTTTATTTTAAAACTTCTTTACAATATTCTTTTAGTGCAGGAATACTATCTATAGCTGTATTCCAAACAATTTCTAAATAATCGTATCATAACCATGTACAATTTTATTTCGCATACCTATTATTTGTTTCCAAGGTATTTTATTATAGAATTTAATCAATTCATCAGATAAACCATTTGCAAGTTCTCCTATTTGAAACAAATTAAAGCAAATAATTTCTTTAAAATCATCATTTTTATTGAATTCATTCTGATTCATAATGGTAACTTTTTCTATAACTCGATTATATTTTTTTATGATTTGTAAAATTATCCCCTTATCTTTTATTCCTAACATAACTTAATTAAATCCCCCATTAATTGTTTTTTAATATATTCGTCCATATAAAATGTATCAAAAATAATATCAACTTTTTTATTTAAAGCAAGTTCAAGATCATTTGCTAGCATCCCTTAATCTATCAATGTTTTAGTATTGCCCTTATCACAATAAATGTCTATATCACTTAAGGCATTAACTTCGCCTCTTGCATAAGATCCAAAAAGATTAATATTAGTTATTCCATATTTATGAAGGATTGGTTTAATTATAGCTTTAATTTCTTTGATGACAGAAACGATACGATTCATATTTTCACTTATCAATGAAATTATATAACTATTTCTATTTTCAATATCATCTAAATAATTAATTATGTTAACATCAGATTTCTTAACTCTAAATTGATACATCTTATAATTATCCTTATTAAAATTAGAGATATATTCGGTTTGGTTAAATTCCATATAATCACGTCTTTTACACATATGATATCATATGAAACAATATTTGACAAATAATGAATATATTAATATTATATATAGCATTAGATATTATTATCAAAAGGCTAGATTAATATTTAGTCATAATAAAATTTTATTAAATTTTTTAAATATTGTTCACATATTACTCCTCAATATTCTAAGAATTATTTAATTTTTTATCTCTGTTTTACTTAACTCCTCCTATAAAATGAACTTTCTGAGCTTTTAATCTAAATACTCTCATAATCAAATTGTATAATTTCATTTGTATTTTCTTTTACTTTCGCTCTTCTTTTTTTTCCTTCACTCATCTTTTTAATTACATATCCTCCTTTTATTGAAAGGTTCTTTTCTCATTTCTAGGGAGGGACTAAAAAACAAAAAAAAGAACTTTGAAAAAACTCAAAGTTCTTAAATTTAATATTATGGGGCGAATAATGGGATTCGAACCCACGCATGACGGAGCCACAATCCGCTGTGTTAACCACTTCACCATATTCGCCATCATTGAATGGCAGGGGCAGTAGGAATCGAACCCACATTGACGGTTTTGGAGACCGGTGTACTACCGTTGTACGATGCCCCTAGTATTTATTGCTTTATTATTATATCAAAATTTATAAATTTTTGCAAGTGATTGGATTAAAAAATAAAATAGTGAGAATTTCTCACTATTTTAATCTCGAGGTTCAAATGTCTTACATTCCGTTACGCCTGGTTTTTGTGAATGTTTATAACTATGTTCAGTATCTTCATTGACGTTGGCTATCTCAATACGATCAGCATAACATCTTTGTCCTTTTTCATACACACATTTTACCGCATCACAATACACTTCTGTTTGAAGAGTTGCCTCTTTATCCATCGTTGCAAATTCGTATTCATATGTATCTACATCTTTGAACAAATAACTTCTACAACTTGTCTCTTTCTTATTGTTAGCCTCAGGTCCGTCAACATCAATATAATTTTTAGAGCATAATCCTGACTTATTGTGTGCGCATTGGTCCACTTTACATTTTAATTTCGGCATATTCATCTTCCTTTCTTTTATAGTATGAACACTTTTTTTGTATATATACCAAAAAATACAAAATCAAAATGAAGCGTTTTTCATATCATTTGACAAAACAATTTAAAAAAGGTATAATAATAGAGCATAAATGGAGTAGTACTCAAGAGGCTGAAGAGGTGCCCCTGCTAAGGGTATAGGTCGGGAAACTGGCGCAAGGGTTCAAATCCCTTCTACTCCGCCATGGTTCGTTGGAGAAGCGGCTTAACTCACATGCCTTTCACGCATGCATTCACGGGTTCGAATCCCGTACGAATCACCATTTATTGTTGTTTATCCATATGTATATAGCTACTATTAGACTTTTTATTTATGGATAATTATAGTATTTATAATGCTAACAAAAAGAACATTAGTAATGTTCTTTTTTATTATGTGCATAAAAAGTGCGTGTAACATAAACTACCTTAAAAAATATATTGAAAAGATTTTTGTAAAACAAAAGTCTTTTTTTAATGAAAAAAGTGGCTTATTTTTTGCCACTCATATATTCTTCAAATAAATTGCAAATATTTGATATTCCTGTTTTCTTATTAGATAAACTACCTGATGATGAAATTGTAGCAAGACAAGGAATAGAGGTTTCTATATTAGATTCTGCAATATTAAAATGGGTTGAAGCAATAATCTCCTTATCTGTTCGATAATCAATTACATAAAGTCTTGGAGCCTCTTTGTTTGTTCTTGCAAATTCAGCGTACGCAACTGCACTTTCAAATATTTCCTTTGAATCTTTTTTGCTATCAACAAGTAAAACAAAATAGGAATCGCTTCCAGTACTTTTTGATTTATAATCTTTAATATTCACAACTTTAATATCATCAAAGTTTTTGATTTCATATGGACGTACAGCAAGCACAATGGTAGTAATAATGGCAAGCAATGTAACTATGCCTAGAATAATCCATAAATCTAAATTCTTTACTTTTTTCATAAATACTCCTTACTTTTTCAAATTGGTAATATAAGTTTTGATATCTGTTTTAGGTGTTTGTGTAAGTTTTGTTGAAATGAGTTTGGTTACTCGACCATTTTCAACCACAATTAAAGCTGGTGTAGTGGCAATTTTTATTTGACTATATACATTTGTTCCAACAAAATTCTCATAAGATTCATCACCATCTGTGGCAATAATGCCTTCATTTACTCGGTTATTAGATGTATTGAGACAATATAAAGGCATATAGCCTTTTTTGTTTTTAGCGAGACTCGCATACTCACAAAGTAATGATTCTAATTCCTCACAAGCTGAACAAGTATTTCCATAAAAAAAGACAAGATAAGATGCTTCTTCTTGCGAAAGCAGTGCAGGATAAATGACTTGATCCATTTGACTATATGTTTGAATTTCTACCTTTTTGTGACAACCTGTAATCCCCCATACTAAAAAACAAACTATCAATAAGGTTAGTCTTTTCCCTTTTGAATGTAACATGTTTTTTCACCTTTTTCCAATTGATATTTATATTATCATACCACAATATTGCCATTCTGTCAAGAAATTAAAGATATAGTACATCAAAACAAATTATAAAAATAGACATTTTCATGTCTATTTTTATTCGTTATTTTTTTATTTATTATCGCCAGAACGCAATGAATCCGCCATTTTTATCATTTCAAGTAGAGTAACTTGATTAGAAGCAATCGTATACTGTACACCATTTTCATAAAACTCAATGTGATTATCTCCAACGAAGGTAAATACACCACCCATAATATATAAATCACCATTGACGTGCTCAGTTGTTGCTACTGTTGCCTTATTCACAAATTGTTCAACAATTGTAAAATTAGATGTACCTGTAAATTTCATAATGGCCAATTTATTATCTTTTGTTCCAGTAACGGTTTCTTCTTTCAAAGAAGTGCCCTCAGGATAATAGGTTGGATAACTCACCAAGCGTTCAAATTCAATTGGATTTTTATCAAAATAAGATGCAAGGGTTTCTAAACTTTCTGTAGCATTAAATTGATCGTCATCAATTGTAATGTTTTGGTCCAAAGATTTTACAACAAAACGAGTTAATAGGTTTTGATTGCTATCATAAAATAGCACTTCTTTTGGTAATTTATTCTCACCAAAAATAATTTTTTGCGTAGTTTGTTCATCTTGATTGAACAACTTTGCCTTTAATTCAATAATCGTATCTTTTCCTTCTATGGTTGTTCTTAAGTTTTCATCACTTACAATATCATTTCTTAAGGATTGTAATAAATAAGGATAACTTGTGTTTCCCGGCCAATTGCTATTTACTTTAAATGTTTTATTAATGCTAGGAATAAGCACATATACACCACTACTATTTTTAACCATAATTTGCGTTTCATTATTATTGGGATTTTGAATTTCTACTCGATAGTTATTTGGAGATTTGTAATATGTAGTAATCTCACACTCTTTTGTACCACTTGGAAAATTAGATTCTAATCTACCAACTAATTTATAGGATGTTAAACCATTTACAATTTCTGGAAATGTTGTTTCAACAGGTTTATTTTTCTTACAGCTGACACATCCTAAGCATAATAACATCAATACATTTAAACAAATTATTTTGCATATTTTTTTCATATCATTACCTCACCTGATAAATTTTATTCACAGTATAGTGAAAAAATAACTAAATTTTATTGTATTTTTTGGCAGGAATTGTTTTATCAATTGAGCAAACAATAATAATGTAAATTTGTAATAGGAGGTAATTGTTTTGAAAGTATTAAGAAATATAGCTTTAGTATTCCTTATCATAGGTGGTCTAAACTGGGGATTAGTTGGTTTATTCGACTTTAACCTTGTTGCTTTCTTATTTGATGGATTTAGTGTTGTTATTTCTAGAATCATATATTCATTAGTAGGTATCGCAGCAATAGTTGCCGCAGTAGCATGGGCTATTCCGGATGAAGATAACGAATATTCCTATAAGCGAAGTTACGATGCATAGAAAGCAATTTATGCAAAAAAGTTAAAGATTCCTCTTTAACTTTTTTTTTGTTGATGTGTATGTTCTTCGTAAAATCGCATCAAGTCTCTTAAGCAATGACTAATACCTGATTTAGACAAGGTTTTACCAAAAATATTATCTGAAAACTGAGAAAGTTCTTCTAAAGTAGCATCAGGATACGCCTCTCTCATTTTAGCAATGGATTGGAGTCGTGGTGGCAACTGATAAAATAGTCCCATTTGCTGAATCCATTCAATGGCTTGCAATTGCTTTTGACAAGATTCTGTGCTTTTCTTGACATTTGCAATATCACAATTGGTCATACGATTGGCCATATTAGAAATATCTCGTACAATCCTCGAATCCTCAAAATAAAAGACACCACTCGTTGCCCCCATAAGTGCAAGGGTAGCAGAAATATCTTCACTACGTTTCACATAGACAACATAATGATCCTTTCTTTCTCGTATTTTAGCATCAATTTCATTAATTTTAAATATATATGAAATCATATCTGCTAGTTCTTTATTTTTACAAGTAATCTCTAAATGATAGCAATTTTTTCTCGGATCATTGATAGATCCCTTAGCTATAAACATTCCTCGAACAAACGCATTTTGACAGCAATCTTCCCTACACAGGGGATGATGGATATCTACTATATCAAATGGATAAAGGGCATATGTTTGAATCAAATCTTCTGTATCCCCACTCATTTCCAAATAATAATATCGCTTTTGGTGAAGATGATTTATATCGCCATACTTAATTGTTGTCTCAATCCCTTTATGATGTTTCATTAGTTGTGCTGCCTTTTGGATAGCTAAAGATAGATATGATTTGAGTATCACTTTCTTGCCTTGACTTGTAATCATCAAATCTGCTGCTCCTTGTAAAAGACCAAAAAGCATCGCCTGTTCACAACAAGCACTGACATCGCTTAGGCCCAATAATTCCTTTTTAACTTCGCTTGCAAAACTCATGATTATACCTAACCGTTATGCTTTTACACCTAGTACTTGTAGAATTTGTTCTGGTAAATCTACAACTGCACTGGCCTGATGGGATATAAATTCTTCTTTTGACGTTTTGCACCAAGTCACACCGATGGTGGAAATATTGGCCCTCTTTCCTGTTTCGATATCAATAATTGTATCCCCAATCATCACCGCATCACTTGCTTGAAAATATTGGAGTACTTGAAGAATGCCATCTGGATGAGGCTTAGCCTCTTTTAATTTCTCTGCCCCAATCACCAAATCAAAGTAGGCATCAATATCACAAAGTGATAAACCTTTTATAACATCATCTGTTACCTTATTAGATACTATCGCCATTTTGTATCCATATGCTTGTAATGATTTGAGTAAATCTAAAATACCATCATATGCTTTGATATATTGAGGCATCAATTTTTGATTGATATAGCGATAATAAGCTACTAATTGATTGACTTCTTCTTCGGTTTTCACATATTTTCGAAAAGAATCATTTAGAAAAGGGCCAAAAAATTGATGCGCTTCTTGTTTGGTTATTGGATACGCTGGTAGATATTTTTCAAATGTCATCAATACACTTTTTTCAATCAATAAAAAAGTATCTAGTAATGTACCATCGCAATCAAAAATAATCACTTTACTCTTTAGATTCATTGTTTTCCTCTTGATTCTTGGATGCTTTCTTTTTATTTTTCAAGCGTTTAAACCATCCTTCTTTTTCCTCTACTTCGAGAGGTTCTTGCATAATGGTTGCTCCTTCTTGATAAAGGGCATCGTAGCAAGAAATGATTTGGTAGTGTTTGACTCTTCTGATGATAATCCATAATAAGCCAATAACGATATATATAATGGAGGTTAACTCTGCTACTTTAATCCCTGTATGTCCTAACAATAGTGGGTCTGTTCGCATCGTTTCAATGAAAAATCGTACAATGCCATACCAAATGAGATAAAAACTAATACCATCTCCTACCAATATCTTTTTCCAATATTTGCGCACAATCATATAAATGATAATACCTATTAAGTTCAACATAGATTCAAAATAAAAAGTAGGGTAGTAATATCCAGCACAAATAAAACCACTTGCGGAAGAATATTGTACATACATTCGATTAATAATGAATTCTGGTACTAAGAGTTTAGATAAAGCTGTTCTTTGTGCCATTAAAATTTCATCAGATAAAACAGTATGACGACTCAATTCTCCTAATTGGGATAATCCTTCTACCTGAACTAGTCCTCCAAAAGCCTCTTGATTCATAAAATTGCCCCATCTACCTACCACTTGAGCAAACAAAATCAGTGGCATTGCAATTTCTAAGAGTGGTAATAATTGAATTCTTTTTTTCTTACAATAGATTGGCAAAAAGATTGCTGCCGCAATAATCCCGCCATGAATAGCTAATCCACCACTTCTTGGATTGATGATATCCCAAAAGGAATCATACACTGCCTCTCCAGCTGAAGCACTAAAAATAACATAATAGAACCTTGCTCCTAAAATACCAAAAATGAGTCCTAACGTCAATCCTGTAAGCACAAGATCGCCATTTAAACCTAGTCGTTTCCCAAAACGATAATACCCAAATAATGTACCCACAATAGCACCCGATAAAATAATAATCGCATACCAAGCAATACTTAAATTGCCAATTTGTATCGCAATTTTTGATTCAGGGTCAATTACTGGTCTTAAATTTGTCAACACATCTAATAGATTGAACATCTACCCACCTCGTTTTCTTTACAATCATATACCCAATAGCAATACCTAATATATTGAGGACAATATCCAATATATCAAATATTCCTTTTTGAGTCATATACTGTAATAATTCAATTGTGATAATCAATCCTAGTGATAGCATACTAATCATAAAAGGCTTAAAAGAAAATTGCTTCAATAGAATTCCCATTGGAACAAATAGGGCAATATTGCCAAATATATTTAAGAAAACAGTTCGATTGGTAAACACCAATTTAATCCATTTTAAAATATATCCACCATCGCTAAATAGTCTTTCATCTATTGTTTCTCTATCAAATAATACCATATATAAAAGGACAAAATAAATCCCTGTATAAATATAGACTACTTTTTTGTGTTTTGTAATCGAAATCATACTATCTATGATAAATAAAAGAACAAATAGACTCAGTACTGGAATGATTATTTTATTTCTCATTATACCACATCTCCACGTGTTTTTCAATTTTGATACAATTAATCATCTTATTTTATGTTCATTTTGTTCTTTTTATCAAAAAAATCCCTCAATAGGGATTTTTATTTGCTCCATTCACCAACTAATACCTTTTTTAGATAAGGTGCTGTAGCAGAAATAGGATGATCCATAATTTCTTCTGGTGTACCTACTACAACAATGTTTCCACCATCATCACCACCATTAGGGCCTAAATCAATAATGTGATCCGCCATCTTGATGACATCTAGATTATGTTCAATAATGACAGCCGTTGCTCCAGTATCTACAATTTTTTCAATCATCTTCATCAACTTATCGACATCATATGTATGTAGCCCTGTAGTTGGTTCATCAAAGATAAATAACGTTTTATCCGTAATTTTTTTATGCAATTCACTAGCTAATTTTACGCGCTGTGCTTCTCCACCTGACAAGGTCGTAGCACTTTGTCCTAATTTCACATAGCCTAGTCCTACATCTTGCATCGTCTTCATTTTGGGATATACAGTTGGAATGTTTTCAAAAAATACTACTGCTTCGTCTACTGTCATATCCAGTACATCCGCAATTGATTTGTCTTTGTATTTGCATTCTAATGTTTCTCTATTGTATCTTGTTCCATGGCATGCCTCACAAGGTACATATACATCCGGCAAGAAATTCATTGCAATTCGAATGACCCCATCGCCACAACAAGATTCACATCTACCACCTTTTACATTAAATGAGAATCTACCTTTATTATATCCTCGTTTTTTAGCCTCAATCGTCGAAGCGTACAAATCACGAATCGGATCAAATACACCTGTATATGTTGCGGGATTAGAGCGTGGAGTTCTACCAATGGGTGCTTGGTCTATATTGATAACTCGTTCAATTTCATCTATTCCTTCAATACTATCATGTTTTCCAACTTCTACTCTACTCTTATATAATTTAGAAGAAAGAGCGTTATATAAAATGTCATTGACCAAAGTAGACTTACCAGAACCTGATACACCTGTTACTACAACCAATTTTTGTAACGGTATTTCAACATCAATATGTTTTAAATTATTTTCTTGGCAACCTTTGATGACAATTTTTTTACCATTTCCAGGACGTCTTAATGGTGGCACTTCTATTTTTCTTCTGCCACTTAAATAATCAGCAGTAATAGATCCTTCTATCTTTTTAAAATTTTCTGGTTCACCACAACCAACTACTTCACCACCATGAATACCTGCATAAGGACCAATATCTATAATATAGTCACATTCATGCATAATTTCTTCATCGTGTTCAACTACGATTAATGTATTGCCTAGTTCTCTCATTTCTTTTAAAGCATCTATCAATTTGTGATTGTCACGTTGATGAAGTCCAATAGAAGGCTCATCTAATACATATAATACACCTGTTAGTTTAGAGCCAATTTGAGTAGCTAGACGAATCCGTTGTGCTTCTCCACCTGAGAGTGTGCCTGCTCGTCTTGACAAAGTGAGATATTCTAATCCTACTTCTTTTAAAAATGCTAGACGATTTTTAATTTCCTTGATAACTAAATGACCTATTTTTTCTTCTAAAATACTTAATTTCAATTGTTGAATAAAATCAAGAGCTTGATGAATAGACATTTCTGTAAATTCATGGATATTTTTACCACCTACTCGAACCGATAAGGCAACCTCAGATAATCTTCTTCCTTCACATGTTGGACAAGTTGATTCCTTCATATAAGAGCCATAATACTCTCTTTGCATAGAAGATGAAGTTTCTTGAAATCGTCTAGTGATGAGTCCTGCTAAGCCTTCAATGACTTTATTCTTCTTCATCGTAATTCCGCCTGACGAATGAATCTCATAGCTGATGGCTTCTTTAGAACCATTCAAAATCACATCTTTTTGAAAGTCTGTCAAATCTTTATATGGCTTGAAAACATCAATATTGTAACGTTCAAATAAGACCTTATACATCTGCCACTCTAAGTTTTCTGTAAATACAATGTTCTTCAAGTACCGAATTGCCCCATCAGCAATGGATAAATTTTCATCTGTAATTAATAAACTTGGATCAATTGTTGAAATAAATCCTAATCCATGGCAAGTGGGACATGCTCCTATTGGCGCATTAAACGAAAACATCGTTGGTTCTAATTTGCCCACTGTAAATTCACAATATGGACATGCATAGTGTTCACTAAAAAGCAGGCGTTCATCATTAATATCTACAAAAATTTTTCCATCTGATAAATGACATGCGGTTTCTAATGAATCATATAATCTAGACCGAATATCACTTCTTAATTTCAATCTGTCCACCACTACAAAAATGGTATGTTTTTTGTTTTTATCTAGATTGATTTCTTCATCTAGTTCATACATTTCATCATCAATGATAACTTTAGAATAGCCATCTTTTCTTAAAATCTCTAATGTTTTTTCAAATGTTCCTTTTCTATTTTCCGCAATTGGCGATAAGATGGTTACTCTTGAATCTTCTTCATAAGAAAGCACTTTATCACACATTTGTTCAATGGTTTGAGAACTAATTTCAATTCCATGTGTTGGACAAGTAGGATGTCCAATCCTTGCATACAATAACCTTAGATAATCATAGATTTCAGTAACTGTCCCCACTGTAGAACGAGGATTTCTACTCGTTGTTTTTTGGTCAATTGATATAGCAGGAGATAGTCCTTCAATAGAATCGACATCAGGTTTATCTACATTATCTAAAAATTGTCTGGCATAAGCGGATAAACTTTCCACATATCGGCGTTGTCCTTCCGCATAAATGGTATCAAAAGCAAGTGAACTTTTACCAGAACCAGAAACACCAGTCATCACCACCAATTTTCCTCTTGGTATTTCTACATTGATATTCTTTAAGTTATTTTCTCTTGCACCCTTTACTATAATTTTTCCATAGTCCATATCATACCTCCAGGATAAAATCATCGTTTTTATTTCAACATTTCTTTAAATTCTTCTTCAGTGATAATGGCTACACCTAATTCTTTTGCTTTTGCTAATTTTCTACCTGCAGCCTCACCTGCTAAAACATAGGATGTTTTTTTGCTTACACTACTAGATGTTTTCCCGCCATTATCTTCTATGATTTTCGCGGCCTCATCTCTAGTCATCGTAGGTAACGTTCCTGTTAATACAAACGTTTTGCCACTAAAAAGGGAACGAACCTCTATTGTTTTAGATATTGGATTGACACCATATGATTTTAATCTCTCAATCAGTGCCACATGTTTTTCATCTTGAAAATAATCTATAACGCTTTTGGCCATAACTTCACCAAAATCATTTAATTCAAGCAACTCTGCTTCAGTTGCTTGTTGTAATTCATCTATTGTATGATAACATTTTGCTAAAACCTTTGATGCTTTAGCACCAACAAAGCGAATGCCCAAACCAAAAATCAATTGATCTAGACTATTCGTTTTACTATCTTCAATTGCATTTAACAAGTTTTCTACTTTCTTTTTTCCAAATCGATCTAATGCAAGCAGTTCTTGTTCATAGGAATGCAGTGTATAAATATCTGCTATATCATTGATATATCCTAATGCATATAATTGTTCAATTTGTTTCTCACCAAGGCCTTCGATATCCATAGCAGCACGAGAAGCGAAATGAATAATTCCTTCTAATATACGACCACCACATTCTGGATTTTTACAAAAATGAAGGGCATCTGTTTTGGATTTTTCAATGAGGGAACCACATTTAGGACAATACTTTAACATTTCAAATGGTTGAAGTCCTGCTTGTCTTCTAGATAAATCTACATCAATCACCTCAGGAATAATTTCACCTGCTTTTCTTACTCGAACATAGTCTCCTATGCGAATATCTCTTGAAACAATAAAGTCCTCATTGTTTAAAGTAGCCCTCGCCACCATTGTTCCTGCAATATATACAGGATCTAACACTGCATTTGGAATAATTTTTCCTGTTCTGCCCACTGTAAAAATAATATCATTTAATCTTGTTGTGACAATCTCAGCAGGAAATTTATAAGCAATAGCCCATTTAGGCACCTTTACCGTATAACCAATGGCATCATACAGATCGAATTCATTCACTTTAATCACAATACCATCTGTTGCATAATCTAATGTTTTTCTAAGCCCATCAAATTGCGCAATGGTTTCAATTACTTCTTCAATATCTTTGCAATGAACATGGTAAGGATTCACAGAAAAACCCAAATGTTGTAAATACGATAATGCTTCTATTTGAGTATGGATACCATATTGTTCTGGATGAACCAAAGTATAAGCAAATTGATCTAATTTTCGTTCTTTAGTGATATTGGCATCTAGTTGTCTAAGACTTCCCCCTGCGGCATTTCTACAATTGGCAAGAAGAGGTAAATTGGCTTGCAATCGAACTTGATTCAAATCCTCTAAAACGGACTTTTTCATATAGACTTCACCACGCACTTCAAGCGTGACTGGTTCAGTTAATATTTTGGGAAGAGATTCTATCATTAACATATTGGTTGTTATATTTTCCCCAACCAAACCATTTCCCCTTGTCGCACCAAGTGTAAATAAACCATCAGTATAATGTACTGTACTTGCAATACCATCTATTTTGAGTTCTACTACATATGTATACTGTTCAACTACTTTTTTAATTTTTTCATCAAAATCACGCAATTCTTCTTCATTAAAGACATCCCCTAAAGACATCATTTGATGCTCATGAGTAATAGATGATAAATCTGTCTTTAGATAAGCACCTACTTTTTGAGTGGGTGAATCCTTCTTAGCTAGATCTGGATAAGTTTGTTCTAAAACTTCAAGTTCACGAATCAAACTATCATATTCTGCATCTTCAATTGTAGGATTATCTAACACATAATATTGATAATTATATATATGTAATTGTTGATACAATGTTTCCATTCTCTTGATTGCTGTTTGTTTATCCATATCTTTACCTCACTATTTAGTATTGATGTAATTGTTCTTTCTCATACGAATTACATTTCTAAAAGCTAGATAAAATTTTATCTAGCTTAGTTTTCAACAATCACCGTTAGGGTCGGATGATCTTTTGTGATTTTTTTAATCGACTTATCTTTGTCAAATAAAATTTGGACAAATCGATCATCCTTTGCTACTACTAGTCCATTCCCAAAAAACTTATGATTGATTCTCGTACCAATTTCAATTTCTTGTGTTGAAGAAATTGCTTCCTTTTTTTCCTCTTGAACAGGATTCTTTACTGTAGTCAAATATTCGATTAAGAACCGAGATTTTGGATTTCGAACAATTCTACCATAAATCAATCTGCGCGTTGCACATGTAATATAAATTTTTTCTTTTGCTCTAGTAAACGCAACATAGGCAATTCGGCGTTCTTCTTCCATATCTACCTCGTCACGAATGGATGGGAAAATACCTTCTTCTAAACCAACCACAAAAACCGCTCTAAATTCTAATCCTTTAACAGAATGAATTGTTGAAAGAACAACACCGTCAGCTTGATGATCATCTACTGTAGTTACATCTAATAACAAATCATCTAGCCCTACTTCAATTTTTTCAATATTCGTTAAGCCTTCTTCTAAATGATCATGATCCAATTGATACAAAATGGATTTAAATTCATTGACATTATCTACTCGCTTTTTCTCATCTTCATCTGCTTCTTCTTGAAGCATCGCTAAATATCCTGTTTTTTCTAACATATAGTCAAAGAATTCAACAAGTGACATATGATTTAGTGATTCCATTAGATTTTCCATCATCTGTTTAAACTCAATTAGACTTTCTGTTTTTGAAGTGTTATTTCTTTCTTTAAAAATATCAATAGAACCAAGAATATCACAACCTGTTTCTTCCATATATTCTTGTAATTTTTCAATGGTCTTTTCACCCACACCTCGACTAGGTACATTAATGATGCGTTTAAAATGAATCATTTTTGTTGGAGATGCAATAAAACGCAAATAGCTAATGATATCTTTGACTTCTTTTCTTTTCAAGAAGGCAAAGCTACCATATATATTATAGGGAATTCTTTCTTGAATAAAGGCAATTTCAAAATTGCGTGAAAGCGCACCATTTCGATAAATTACCGCAATATCTTTATAATCATAATGATAATGATTGACAAGAGTAGCAATTTCATTCACTACATAGCGAACCTCATCTTCATAATAGTAAGCCTCTTGAAGACTCACATCATGCTTTGAACCAGGTATTTGACTATATAATTCTTTTTCTTCACGAATTTTATTATTTTTGATTACAGCATTAGCGCCTTTTAAAATCTCTTGCGTGGAGCGATAATTTTGAACCAATTTGATGATATGTGCTTTAGGATGATCTTCTTTGAATTTCATCATATTTTCTATTTTTGCCCCTCTAAAAGAATAGATACTTTGATCGTCATCTCCTACTGCAAAAATATTTTCATTTTGTTGGCATAATAAGTTCACAATACCATATTGTACGCCATTGGTATCTTGGAGTTCATCTACCAAAAGATATTGAAACTCCTCTTGATAAAATGCAAGAATATCTGGATGCTCTTGAAAAAGTTGAAGTGTATATGTGAGTAAATCTTCAAAATCCATCATATTATTTTCTTTCAAATACGATTGATAAGCCGCATATACAACTTTAAATAAACCCATTAATTCTAGACAAGAACCATTTTTATAATCCCCTATTGCTTTTAGAGCCGTTTTGGGAGAGAGCATTCTCTTTTCAATTTCATTTTTTTTGAAGATTTCATTCATTGCTTTAATCTGATCATCTTCATCGATGATTTCAAAATTTTTCAAAAAGCCAAGGGCTTCTGCATTTCTTCTTAATATTCTTGCGCATAAAGAATGGATTGTTGAGATATGTACAAAACGAGCCTGTTCTCCAATCATAGCACTAAGACGTTCTCGCATTTCATTAGTAGCCTTTTTCGTAAAAGTGATAGCTAAAATATGATAAGGCGCAATATGACAAGCCTCAATCATATAAGCGATTCGACTAATGAGGGTTTTGGTTTTTCCTGTTCCTGCACCCGCAAAAACCATCACTGGTCCATCTACTGTTTGAACGGCTTCTTTTTGTTCTGGATTTAAATCCGCTAATAATTGATCAATATCCAATATATGTTTATCATTTTCCATGTTCTGTTGTGAAAGAGGATTTCAAGCCTACAGTGCGATTGAAAACCAGTTTATCTCCTTTGGATAGTTTGTCTGTTGTATAATAGCCGTTACGAATAAATTGATATTTATCTTCTGGCTGAGTATCTTTTAAATAAGCTTCAACAAATCCCTCTTGATTTTTCCAAGATGTTAGATTGATACGCTCTCTAAAGTTTTCAGTTTGAGCTTTTTCATCTAATAAGAGAGGTTCGAACAATTGAAACGTTGCTGGAAGTGCTGTTGTTTTTTCAACATAATGAATATTGCCATTTGGCTTTCGTTCATTAAATCCGCTACCTGATTTGGTCAATGGATCATAAGTACAATGAATTTCTATAATGTTTCCCTCATCATCTTTGATGACATCGTTACATTTGATAAAATAAGCATGCATCAAACGTACTTCAATTCCCTTAGAAAGGCGTTTCCAATGTTTATTTGGTTTTTCTTCTAAAAAGTCTTCTCTTTCAATATATAGTTCACGACCAAATGCCATTTGATGCATTCCTAGTGATTCATTTTCCATATTGTTTGGTACATCTACATATTCAATTTGTCCTTCTGGATAATTGGTAATGACTACTTTCAATGGATCTAAAATGGCCATTGGACGAGTTGTTTTAAGTTTCAAATCTTCTCTTAAGAAATGTTCTAACATTCCGTAATCTACTGTAGAGTTAATTTTGGATAAACCTGTTGACAAGATAAAGTTGCGAATGGCATCTGGTGTAAATCCTCTACGACGCAATCCTACTAAAGTTGGCATTCTTGGATCATCATAACCCGTTACTATATTTTCATCCACCAATTGTTTTAAATAACGTTTACTCATAATCATATGTGTAATACCTAAACGACCCCACTCAATTTGTCGTGGCTTTGCTTCGACCTCACAATGTTCAATTACCCATTCATAAAGAGGACGATGATCTTCAAATTCAATGCTACACAAAGAATGCGTAATTCCTTCAAAAGCATCTTGTAAAGGGTGAGCAAAATCATACATAGGATAAATGCACCATTTGTCCTTGGTTTGATGGTGATGTACATGCATAATTCGGTAAATAACAGGATCACGCATATTGATATTTGGACTTGCCATATCAATTTTAGCACGCAGTGTTTTTTCACCACTTGCATACTTGCCTGATTTCATTTCTTCAAATAACTTCAAATTTTCCTCAATAGAACGGTTACGGTAAGGAGAAGGTTTGCCTGGTTCATTGATAGAACCTCTGTACATTGCTAATTCTTCTTGAGATAAATCATCGACAAAAGCCAATCCCTTTTGAATCAATAAGACGGCCTTTTCATAAGTGGCATCGAAGTAATTTGAACCATAATTGATGGTTTTCGGTGTATATCCTAACCATTCAATATCCTTTTTGATTGCCTCTACATATTCTGTATCTTCTTTGGATGGATTCGTATCATCAAAACGAAGATTAGTAGCTCCATGAAAGCACTTTGCTAGTTCAAAATTCGTGATGATGGCTCTTGCATGACCTATATGCAAATATGCATTTGGTTCGGGCGGAAAACGAGTAAGAATATGATCAACAGTGCCATTTTCTAATTCATTTTTCATAATAGTTTTAATAAAGTTTGAACTATCGTTCATCATAATTATAATCTCCTTACAATCTATTGAGTTTCAATTTTTGTTAAATTTTGAATATTGAGATAGGTATTCAAAATATGTTCCATTTGTCTTTCATCTTGCATAATCTCGTCATCAAAATGAATGAGCATCACCAATATATGTTTTGTATCAGGTGTAATAGCGGTACGAAGTGTATCACTTGTGGGATTACCAAACGGTGATATTTCATCTTCATAAAGAGGTAAGTTTTCAACATTCAGTACTCCTCGATGAATCCCCTCATAATCATCTTCTTTTGTACCTATTCGAATCAAGATATCCCCTTGAATGGCATCAGCATCAACCATACAAACCGATTTCATTAACAGTAATGATATATAATTGCCAATATCAATAGCATCACCTAATCGGTAAACCTCCCCATATTTTAAAATCCTCCGGAGTAATGCCTCACATGCTGGTCTTGTATGGGATGGATCTTTTTTAAGCCTTTTATAGCCATCCCGAATATGTTTAATTCTAGGAATAGTAACCACATCTTCTAACTTATATTTTCTCCGATATGTTTCAGTAAGTTGTTGAAATAACTCACTGATGCTATCCGATTTTTCATCTATTCCTTTTGGTATTAACGTAAATGTATAAGCAGAAATAGAAAAATGAGGTAACCGCTCTCGTAACGCATTAGATATGGTCAATTTCATTTTGAAGTTCCTCTATTCGAGATAGAATCTCTCCATAGCGAACAGATGCTGCTTTAAACTGATTCACCACATCATATTTTTCGTTGATAAGAGCTTGAAATTCTTGTTGTTTATCGTATAAAGTAGGTAACTTAGATTCACAAACAAGGCTATCTTCAAACACATGAATTACTGAAACTTCTACTTCAGTAGCTTTTTGCAAAGGATTTTCTTGTTGTAGTGTTTCTACTTCGGTTTCCATATTGGCTATATTAGCTTGTATTTTTTTGATTTCTTGATTGACTTGTTCTAAAGCAACTTTCCCATACGGATCATTGATTTTGGATTTTCTTACACCAATTAAATCTTTTAAATGATTTTGTAGAGCTTCATAATTGGTTGTTATTGTTTTTTGTTTGGTCAAAAAAGCAGAATATCGTTTGATAATTTCTTTGAAATAAGCACTAGATTCTATAGTTTTTTTAGCCTCAGTGACATAATTTTCAATATCTATAATATCATTTGCAATTGTTTGGTACATACTTTGTAATTGATTGTATTCTTCTAATACTTGATCATAAGTTTCTTTATTGGATTTCAACTGTTCTGACTCTTCTTTTAACTTCGCCAATTCTATTTTTTTATTTGAAGCAATATTGGTATGCGTATCTATTTTTACAAGTGTTTTCTTGAATGCATCTAACATTTCATCCATTTTCATTGCAATTTGTTGATTTGTGTATTCAAGTATATCTAAATGTTTAATTTCATCTAAAATATGTTTCTTGTTTTCTATTTTTAAATTAGCAAATAAATCACTCAGTTCTACTTTAGCTGCCTTTTTTGAAGATATTTCAAAAGCAATATGATCCAATTTTTCCTCTGTTTCCTCAAATGAAATGGTTTCAATAGAAGCTGTAATGACCTTTTTCTCATTTTCTAAATCGAGTATTCTTTTCTTTACTACATACTCTAATTCGTTTAACTGATCTAATGCTTGTAATGCCTCATTTGCTTCTGTTAGATACATCAATGTTTCTTGATACATGGTATACCGAAGTACATCCATTACAAAATCGATATATTCAATAGTTTCTTCACTATTTCCAGTTGCTAATTTTGTCAATATATTTTGATAATAGTCAAAATTGCTTTTCACTAATTGATTTTCATGTTCAGTTACTTGTTGTGCTTGTAACATGAACTCTTGATTTTTTTGTTCGACCTTCGCCTTTTCTGCTTCTATTTCTTGATGAATTTCATTGAGTCTAGTCTCTATATTTTGATTGCGTTGGACAATTTCTTCTAATTGATCTTCTTTTGAGGCAATTTCATCATACGCTTGTTGACATACTGCTATGTTTTCATCTAATTGTTGTAATCTAGATTGCAATACTTTTTCATGCAATTCTTGATAACGATTTACATAATATTCACAAAGACTATCTATCTTAGAATTCATCATAATACATTCTCCTCATCGACAGGTTGATTTTTTTGATCAGAAACAATGGCACATTCTGTGGTTAAAAAGATGCCCGCAATGCTAATAGCAGATGTAATAGCACTTTTTTCTACACTTGCGGGATCGATAATACCTGCTTGTTTCAAATCTACTATTTGGTTAGAATATGCATCATACCAAAAATGGTCAGAAATTTGATTGACAATTTCAGTTGGATTTTGACCTGCATTTTCAACAATTTGTGTAAAAGGTTTCTTTAACGCTTCTTCTAACATCTTAAGACTTGCACCATATTCACTTGGTGCATCAATTTGATGCAATTGTTCTGATAATTGATACAATATTTTTCCTCCACCTTCAATCACACCCGATTTCATCGCTGCTTTTGTTGCATTGAGGGCATCTTCAATTCTTAACTTTTTCTCTTTTAAAACAGGCTCGGTCTCTGCACCTATTTTGATAACCGCAATTCCTCCAAGTAATTTGGCAATGCGCTCACTTAGTTTTTCTCTATCATATTCACTTACTGTTCTCGCCATTTCTTTTTGAATGCCACTTGCATAATCTTGAAGTGCTTCTAATGTAGCACTACCATTGACAATAACAGTTTGTTCTTTGGAAACAATAATCTTCTCAGCACTACCTAGAATATCTATATTCCCATCCGAAAGTGTCATTCCCATACTTTCATCTACTAAAGTAGATTGTGTAAAAAAGGCAATATCTTGAAGCAATTTGGTTTTTCGTTCTCCAAATGAAGGTGCTTTTGTTACAACAACATTAAATACACCGCGCAATTTATTCACAACAATAGCACCTAAAACTTCTTGTTCCATATCATCACATATGATAAGTAATGGTTTTCCTTGTTTCATTGCTAATTCTAAATATGGCAATATTTCTTTCATCGAAACTATCTTTTTATCAGTCACTAGTACATATGGTTTATCTAAAATAGCTTCATTTTTTTCTTGATTGGTTGCCATATAACTAGACAGATAACCTCTATCATAAGAATAACCTTTCACCACATCTAAACTATCTTCTAAGAAAGATGACTCTTCAATAGTCACAATACCATCTGATCCTACCTCATGATAGGCTGAACGAATCAATTGACCAATTTCTAAAGAGCCTGAAGAAATACTTGCAATTTGTTCTAAATCGCTACTAGATGTAACTGGCATGGCTAATTCATCAATTGCCTTCAAAAGATGAGATAAATAAAATTGCAAGCCATTTCGAATCATTACTGGACTCGTTCCATTTTCAACTTGTTTTATTCCTGATTCAATTAACGAAGCCGTAAGTAAAATAGCAGTTGTAGTGCCATCTCCTACTAAATCGTTAGTTTTTGTTGCGGCCTCAATTAAAATAGATGCCCCTAAATTTTCAAATTTATCTTGTAAAACAATGGATTTCGCAATCGTTACTCCATCGTTTACTACAAGTGGTGCACCAAAATCTTGTTCAATGACTACATTTCTACCTCGAGGTCCTAACGTTACTTTTACTGCATTTGCAAGGATAGATGCTCCTTTTGCCATTTTTGCTCTTGCTTGTTTGGAAAATAAAATTTGATTACTCATAGTTGTACTCCACAATAGCACTGATATATTCAGCAGATATAATATAATATTCTTTCATTTCTTGTTGAAAAAGTTGGGGTTTTTCTTGTAAAACAACGCTTTGCCCCACTTCAATATGAGATACATTTTCCCCCACGCTCAAAACAACATAAACTGGACTATCTGTACTAGGTATATAGATTTTCCCCTCTTGTTTACATTCTTTTTTTTGCAAAACAACATAATTATGAATCGCTTTTAGCATATGCATCACTCCTCTTATATTTTATTTATTATATCATAAGACACTTCTTTTTTCAAGTATTCTTGTCTTTTTTCTTTTTTATGCGCTAAGAAAATTTTTTTGTATATTTGGATTTTTTTATTTTCAGAAACATTTTTCATAGATTTTAGGAATTATTTGTTTAGCAAAAATACGAATTGCTGGTAAATAAAAAGAGAAAAGGAGCGTTTTTTATTCGCTCCTTTTGTAATCACTTTTGAATTAAGCTATTACCATCTTTGACTTTGTTTCCTTTCGATATACTACTTGATATGTTATAAAATGAATCATAAAAGTAATAATCCAAGATATCGGATAAGATATATATAAGTAATGTAAATCTTGCCATCTTGTAAAATCAGTTATAGGATAAAATACACCATAAATCCAAAGAATTCTAAATCCACATATGCCTAAAATAGAAACAACCATAGGCATAATCGAGTATCCCATTCCTCTTAATACACCTACCATTACTTCCATAATACCATCTAAAAAATAAGGTAAGCACAAGTAATGTAATCGTAAATAGGAGATTTCAATTTGGTAAGGATCACTAGTATAAATTGCTGAAAGTTGCTTACCAAGTAGAAAAAATACACCCCCCATCACAACACCAATTAATGTAACTATGGCCAAACAAGTATAGGTAACTTTTTTTACATTCTTTAATTTTCCTACCCCGATATTTTGTCCTGTAAATGCAAGTGCGGCATGATAAACTGATGTCATTGCGGTATAAACAAATCCTTCTATACTCTGACCAACTGAGTTTCCATCTACTACATACGGGAATAATTGATCGAAACCATTGATGGATGTTTGAATAATAACATTGGAAATGGAAAATATGGATCCCTGAATTCCTGCGGGAAGCCCAATTTTAGTAATCTCCACTAATTCCTTTTTATAAATATGTATCTTTCGAAATGAAAAGCCATATGCCTCTTTAGTTCGAAATAAACAGATCATTATCAAAACACAAGCAATGATTTGTGAAATAACTGTGGCTATCGCTACTCCATTGACATCCATATGAAAGACAACAATAAAGAAAATATTGAGCACAACATTTACTAATCCAGAAATCGCTAAAAAATATAATGGACGTTTGGTATCTCCTACTCCTCTTAAAATACTTGCGGCAAAATTATACAACATATTAAACGGCATTCCTAAAAAGTATATTTTAAGATATACTACCGCAAGACTACGATAATTATTCATTAGTTCTAGGAATTGTCTTGCAAAAACAAATCCAATTATACCAAGACCTATACCACTTATAAAACTAACTGTAATAGCCGTATGTACAACTCTAGATAGCCCTTCATGATCTTTCGATGCAAATCTTCTTGCTGATAATACATTTGCACCAACAGATAAACCCATAAATAAATTGACAATGAGATTAATCAAAGCTGATGTAGATCCTACTGCACCTACTGCACCTGCCTTTTGACTAAATTTGCCTACTACGATTAAATCAGCAGCATTATATAATAATTGAAGTATGCCTGTAAGCATCAATGGAAAACAGAACTTAAATATTTTGGTAAAGAATTTACCTTCCGTCATATCTATTTCATATCGATTCTTTTTTCTAACCTGTTCCATAAATTTCTCCTTCATTCCTTATCCTATTATACTGATTTTTTCAAAATATGACATATTTATGCTTTAAAATTAAATAAAGGAACTATCGATAGATAATTCCTTTTCTTTCAGAAAGTACAAGACAAAGTAAAGAGACAACTAAACTGAAACACTCACATATACCAAACGCAAACCAAATAATAGACTCACCAAACAAAACTGGTAATAAGAAAACAACAGGCAAAGTAAACAAGAAACTTCTACATATATTGGCTACAACTGATGCAATGGTTCGTTTGGTTGAATATAAATAAGAAGAAATAATAGTATTTAAAGCCATTGGAACAAAACCCCAAGCATATTTTGGTAATACGGTAATAATAAAATCTGAAGTCTCTTTACCCGTATCAAATAGATTGCAAATGGGTTTTCCTATAAATAATAGCAAAATATAAACAACTACACTACCAATTATATCAATAATCACACCAATGCGAAAATAAAATTTTAAATCGCTATCTGCCTTCTCACCATATGCCTCACCAAATAGTGGTTGTGCACCACTAGAAACCCCAATAAAAATAGCCACCGAAAAAGAAGCCACATAACCAATAACTGAATACGCATTAACTGCAATTTCTCCAATATATGAAAGCAAAACATGGTTCATACAAATGGTAAAAATGGGTACAGCAAATTGAGCAATTGTCTCAGGAAATCCCCTTAAAAAGA
Source organism: Prevotella sp. (assembly GCA_023665755.1). Lineage (GTDB taxonomy): Bacteria > Bacillota_I > Bacilli_A > ML615J-28 > CAG-313 > CAG-313. Next base: position 75,886 of record JAMPDF010000002.1, on the reverse strand, counting down.
TTTTGCCAAGTAGGCGTTTTTGAAATGAAAAAGATTGAAAACGCAAGCTTCCCTTTTTAAAAATAAAATGACATAGCATGATGAAAAAGGATACTGTCTGTGATAATCCTGTTGCGATAGCCGCCCCACGCATCCCCATATGAAGTGGAAATACAAATAGCCAATCTAAAAAGATATTGCAAACTGATGCAGCAATTGTAGCTATCATCACTAACATTGGTGAACCATCTGTCCTACAGAAAAACTGGAGTAACATAGACAATGCAGACGGCACAATAAAAATAGAATAGCAAATCAAATAATCCACTACATAAGGCATGTAAGTATCATTTGCACCAAAAAAGTGTGCTAGCGGTCTAGCAAAAACAATTCCTCCTATTGTTAGTACAATACCAATGCCTAACATTATGACAAAAGCATGCATAAATGCATCATTTCCCCCCACTTTGTCACCACGACCAAATCGAACCGCTGTCACAGCAACACCACCAATAATGATAAGCATATATATAGCATTGATTACCATAATAAATGGAAATACGATATTGACTGCTCCAAGTGCATCCTCACCAATACCATTACCAACAAATATACCATCAATAATGGTAAAAAGAAAAAAACAAATTTGTCCTATTATGGTTGGCAAGATAAATTGAAGCATTTTTAGCATTCTTTTACTTTTCATTTTTTTACCTCCTCATAAAAAGTCCGGTTATTACACTGAATAACCGGACGCATCCGACATCTTTTCGATAATGAGATTATACACAATCTCGGCACTGCGGTGCCTTATCCTCCGATGACCTATAAAATAATATATAATATATTATACATTATTTTATAAATAAAATCAACTACAAAATAATGTATTATTATTTATTTTGCTTTTAGATAATTATCTAATATATATTTTATATTACTTTCCCCATTTTTTAATATATCATAATTTTTGATTTCTAATTTTTTTGATTCTAATCTTTGAATTTCATTAGTTCTTAAAAACCGATTGGCTCTCATAGTTTTTTGTCTATTAGAAATTTTCTCCCCACAAAATACTTCTTCAATTGTTCCTTTGAACCATATTACGTGATAATTGTGTTGACTAGCATAATTTTCTATTTTCCTGTTCAATTCTTTTTGATTATAATCTAGTTGAACACAGTCCACATCTACACAAATAAAAATTTCACTATCCCCAACATATTTTTTCCTTTTTTCTTGAATCTGTTTTTCCTTTTTATTATAATTACATTTTCCATTCATATAAATTGCGCTATATTTATCGCCACATTTTTGATAAAAGCAATTTAAGAAACTATGAATATAAATATAATCCGATTGATTGACCTTTTGTGTTTCCAAAAGAAATATAAATTGCATAACTATTCGCCTTCAGATTCAAAGACATGGATAAAATCAAATGGCTCTATATTAAAAGGAGAATCAACAATCATACCCTCTGTATATTGTGTATAAGGTTTATAATTACCATTCTTTTTCCATGATACTAATTTTCCAGTTTCACCTATAAAATCAATAGAATTACTATATTTATACAAATAATACATTGGATATAAATTATGAGTAGTAAAACACAATTGACCTTTACCTTGATCTTTTAGATATTCAAGTAATTTATTCAAATATACACCATTTACATTCGCATCTAATTCATCAATAAAAACTATTTTTCCTTTTGTCACATCCTCAATTGAAGAAAATAATTTCATTAATTTTTGAATACCTGTGCTTTCATAATCTGAATCTACTTCATAATTTGAATAAATCATTTTTTTAAAACAGTGGATAAATTCCTGATCTTCACGTTCATCAACTCGTATTTCCTTTAAATCTGGTTTGAACAAAGCTATGAAATTATACATTTTTTTTACATCTTTTCTATATTGTTCAATATTTGATTTACGTATCCAATCTTCGTTTGCATGAATTTTATTTTTATAAGCTATCTCATACTTATTATAATGTTGAATAAAATCCTCAAAATCTCTTTCTTCATGTAAATCCGTTTGATCTAAATAAATAGTGATAGACGCTGCAAATAAAAAATCGTTTAACATGGCATCTAACGTTTTAGAGTTTATTTCAGATAAAGCATTATTATTATTCATTTCTTTCATTAGCACAGAAAATATACTGTCATCTAATATAAGAGAGGACAATGTCGCATATTTTAAAATATTCTTACTCTTTTCTATTATCAATTGATCAAACACATTATTATCATATTCATTTATAATTAAGTCACCATTAGTAATACTATATATTTCATTATATGTACCATTAATTGTTTGTCCTTGCAAAGTTTTAAAATTTTCAAATTCTATATATGGTATATTATTATCTAACTTTATTAAAATTTCATGTTTAAAAATATGAACTATTTTTTCTTCTTCACTAAGGCCAAAAATCACATTCATATAGAACTCTTTTTTAACTTTATTAATCATTTTATTCAAAGCTTTTATATTATTATTTTGTTTTAAATAATTTCGTTCTAGAACAATTTGTTTATATAAATCAATTGAATGCACTATTGCAGACTTTCCTGTCCCATTAGTTCCATATATAGCCTTAATATTTGAAAAATTTTTATTCTTTTTTCTATATATAGTTTGGTTTTGGAAATCAATAGTAATTTTATCATTAATATTTTTCATTCCATATGTTTCTATTCTATATAATATAAATCCCATTATTTCCTCCATAAATAATATACATATTGTATATTTATTATAACATTTTTTTTTTTTATTGTCAATATAATATATTATATGTATTTATTAAAGGTATAATCATCTTTTTGCACAAATTTAAAATCATTGCTCTAATAATAACCTTCATCATAACTAATATTTGTAATTCAGCTTTTTTCAACCTACTTCAAACGTATTACTTTTTTCCTGCATAACAAGCCACAAAGGAAATTAAGGCATCTCGAACCATTTTTCTTTCTTCAACGGATAATTTTTTATATGCTTTATTCATAATGAAAAGATTTCTAGGTAATTTCTTCACAAACCCTGAAAGTCGCTCTATTTTGGTTTCTTCAATCATGGCGTAAATGGTATTGACAAACGATTCTCTTGTAACCATATCCATTTGATTCACCCAATTGGTGATGGCATTCCTTGTATGCTTAGAAATCCTAGTGACATCTTGAATATATTTAGGGTGATCATCCTCAATTACCCAATTAAATTGGTCATGTTGAACAAATAAAAATGCATTACTAGCAACAACTTGATAGCGATTTGTGGGTTCTAACAATAAACCGACAAGTGCATCTTTAGGTATGGTTTTTATAATTTTAGATTCAATATTTTGGTAAGATGCTTTTTGATAAAACTCAGGTAAGAACCCTGGACCATCATGGTTATAGACTGTAAGAATGCATTTTTGTATTTCTTCATCTACACTAGCACTTGCAAATGTTGCTAAATTTCCACCTTTAGAGTGACCTCCAACAATGTACTTACCTTGATATTGATTGGCAAAATTAGTTAAATAAGTAGAGGCCTCTATTTGAGAAGGAATATTTTCCAAATAGGCCAAATTCAAATCTTCTTTCCAACCAATAAAATGAGCATCAGTTCCACGATAAGCAATATAATACAAACCCTCTTTTATCAAAAAAGAAACTGCCGAAAACTGTTTTTCATTATCTACTTCAATTTTATTTATATAATGACCAATTTTAATATTTGCAAACCTAGGTAACGAGGGAATTAAGCGTGCCATCAGATCATTTTTCTTAGGATTCCAAATACTAGCCACTCGAGATTTATCATAATCTCTTTCCAAACATTCCCGTAAGGTATGATCTAAACTCATTGCTTCTGCTAGTGTATTTGAAAAATCAAAATAAGAAAGCTGTACTAGTATCATACTATCTACTTCACAAAATGGTTTTTCTTCAAAAGAAAGATGGCCATATTTTTTCATATAATCTATCATATTCTTCATATGGTATTCTCCTTTTCAAAATTTAATCATACCTATTTTTCTCTTCATAAGTCATCATCTTAACATAAGAAATTGATAATCCTACTTACTAAATAGGCTTTTATCATAAATACATTATTTTTTCTTTTTTTCGGGTAACTCCGTAAACATAGCTTCAAACAAATTGAAAAGAAATATTTTATCCTCTAATTGATCCATTAGAATCATCGGTTTTGCACCTGGATAAGGAATTTCAAATGATGCATTGGGTAGCATCTGTTTAGCAACATTAATAGGTTTAATCAAAAAGCGATTATCGTAAATACCACCTATTACTTTTTGACGATAATATACTACATATTCTCCCATCATTTTTCGGTAAGTAATATCTTTACAGAATGAAAGTTCTTCTGTTAAATAAGTTACATATTCTATACTAGAAGCCATTGTTCTTCCTCCTCATTTTGATATTTTCATTGCGTACTTATTGTACAATTATAATATACTATTCTTGATTTGTCAATCATTTATTACAAAGTGTCTACAGATTTCATCTTGATAAATAATAGAAAATAGAGTATACGCTCTATCAGTATACTCTATTCTTATTTTTTGCTTATGGTAAAACGGTTAATATTACCTTTGAAACTAAATTTGGATTTTTCTTATTTACACAAGTAATAACAACAGTACCTGCAGCTTTTGCTTCTACTGTACCATATGCACTTACAGTTGCTATTGTTTCATCTGATGATGTGAATGTATAGTCTAATCTAGATTGGCTTGGCGCATTTCCACCAAGATATAGGCATCTGGTATATCCTACTGACATAGTGGTACCTCCGCGTTCTCCACCATGTTTAGTTACTTCTGTACCTACTGGATATACATTTTCTGGATCAATCATAATGTCAAAATCAGTAATAATGAAACTAACCACCTGTTGATTCCCTGCAGCATCTACGGCAATTATTTTATAATCGCCCTTTCTATAGAAAGTAAATCCATTTTCCATTGGTCTTTCTTCTAAATACATAGAATGGAATCCCTTATATTGATAGGTGATAGAAACAAGTTCCATCTCATCACTACAATTGACTTTGACACCCTTACTTGTAATATGATTTCCTAATAATGGTGTACCCGTCATCCAGTCCCATTCAATGAGTTCTATTGTTGGTTTAGTTCTATCAACAACAAATTCAAAGTTTAAAGATTCTTCAGTTACTATATCATAGATGGTTACATAATATTCTCCTTCTTCATATGTATTAAAATACCCATTAAATTCATACTCTTTGCCAGTATCATAGTTATAGATATCCCAAATAAGGTTTTCATCTACATCCCAAATATGGTCCACATCTTCAAAATATACATAATCATAATAATACTTATCTTCTGTCACATTAGTTTGAATGCGATTACTATTTTCAATAGAACGATTCACATATAATTGATAAGTTGTAGGATTAACTGGATATCCTTCATCACCTATTTGATAGTATTTGAATTCCATTCTTCCACCCATATCAAAACTCATTTTTTCACCATTTTTAAGGTATACTCTATTTACAAATGGGATAAATTGTTCTATCATTCTTGTCTCAGCCCAAAGATCAAAATACCCACCTTCAGTTTTACCAGATGCATCAAAATAACTAATAGTAAAACTGTTGGCATTTTTTCTAAAACCTAGTTCACCTTCTCTAATATTAACTACAACCCCATCATCAAAAGTAATAAACCATGGTGTAGCTACAGGATCACTTGCTTTTGCAGTAGATACACTGCCAAGTAAAACAATCCCTACAAATAAAACTAAAAAAGCAAAAAATATTTTCTTAACACTCTTCATATATTCTCCTCCTTTTCATATAATATAGTGTTATGATGAGTCAAGAAGGAGACAAGATAGATAAGAAAAAGTTTTTGCCTTTGATACCTATGTTATCCCTTAAAATATAAATGGCTCCCCCCGAACTCACTTTGATTATATCTTAATTTACATATTTTGTCAATTATATATATAATTTTTTGGAATATTTTAAAGTAATTTGTCGATTCTTATCAACAAATGATAACCATAATAAAAGAATAGGATATGTACAATCCTATTCTTCCTTCATTCTATGGTAAAACAGTAATGACAATTTTGGATACTAGTTTTGGGTTTTTCTTATTTACACAAGTAATCACTACTGTTCCTGCACCTTTTGCTTCTACTGTTCCAAATACACTTACTGTTGCGATTGATTCATCTGATGATGTAAATGTATATTCTAATCTAGATTGACTTGGTGCTGTTGGTCCTAGATAGATACATCTTGTGTATCCTACTGACATAGTTGGATCTCCATATGCTCCTCCATTTGAAGTCACTTCGGTTCCTACTGTTTGTGCACCTTCTGGATCTACTACTAAATCATAATCTGTGATGGTAAATGTTGCAACACTTCTATTTCCTGCCATATCAGTTACTGTTATTGTATATTCTCCTTTTCGGTAGAAGATAAACCCACTCTTCACTGTTCCTGTTTCCCATCTTCCACTGAATGGTTTATATAAATAAGTCATTTCTTTGACTTCATAGTTATCGCCATAGATAACTTCCATTCCTGCACTTGTGATGGCTCCATTTTCCATTGGTGTTTCTGTTAAATAATCTCTTTCTACTAAGTAGATAAGTGGAGCTGCTTTATCAATGGCAAATTCATATGTTAAGGTTTCATCTCTAAGTTTGTCATGAATAGTCATCACATATTCACCAGGTTCACTTGAACTGAAATATGGCGCAACTAAATAACTCTCATCAGTTGTTTTATTATATATTATAAAATCCTTGTCTTCTTCATTATACCATGGATTGTCAATATCATCAAATACAATCCCATTATAGTAATATTGTCCTTCCCTAAAATTGGTCCGAATTCTATCGCTAGTCAAAATAGAACGATCCAAATGAACGCCAAATGATTTTGCATCTAAAAATTCTCCATTATTATCTAACAAATGATATACAAACGTTAAATATCCAGCATATGGAATAGTTATTGTTTCACCATTTTTAACATATTGATTCTCAATTACTTTATTGAATACTTCTGGCACTAGTTCTTCTCTCCAAAGATCAAAGTATCCACCCTCAGTTTTACCTGTTGCATCAAAATAACTAACAGTAAAACTGTTCGCAAGGACTCTAATCCCGCCTTCCCCTTCTCTAATGTTAACAACAGTTCCGTCTTCAAATGTCAAAATCCATGGTGTAGAATTTGGCACTTTGGAATACGCCTTTGCTTTTGTTGTTGCACTAACTAGCATGATTCCTAAAAACAATGCAAAAAAAGCAACAAAGATTTTCTTTACACTCTTCATATTTTTTCTCCTCCTCTTCATATGATTTTGTGTTTCTTATGAGTTTTGAAGGAGTGATGAATAGTTTTGAACTTCTTCTTGCTTTTTACATCTACTTCTATCTTTGACTATATTTGGCTCCCCCCGAACTCACTTTGATTATATCTTATTTTCCTTTTTTTGTCAATACAATTTTTATTTTTTTAGATAAAAAATCCTTTCTATATTTGAAAGGATTTTTGTAATTCATTTAAATGACAACAATCTAAAATCAATGTTTTATTCATTGATTAATAATAGTTGTTTTTATTTCATCTGCAAGACATAGATTAATTTTAAATCTTATTTGTAGTACTTATTCTTTTACTTTTTGATAGATACGATGACATGCTTTACAAGTAATGTTCATTTCATAGCTTGCTACTTTTTGTTCTAATATCGTCATTAGAGATTCACTATCTTTCGGACAACATAGCCTATTTTTGACAATCATTAATTCGTCATTACAGTCTTTTCCCATTTGACTGTCTTCAAAGTCCAATACTGCACTACCATTACTTCCACAATTACATGTGTATTTAAATTCTAATCGATCATACGTTGAATAACATAAATATCCTATATTTTCATTACACTGTTCACAATACATCCAACCGCCATAATTGGTTGCTAGCCTTGTATTGATTAATATTTTGTTTTTTAATTTTCTTCCCATAAAAATCTCCTTTTTCAACGACAATAATTATTCTTGATTCAGTCGTTTTTCTCTCAATCATCTACATATCTTTAGTAGATTTTATAACATAAAACATGTTAATAACACCAAAGAAAAATCATATAGCCCATGTGCAATAATCACAGATAGCAGTGAACAATTCTTTATACAATATTTGGAATAACCGAAAATACATCCTATCATAGTCGCAAATAAAACTTGAATGATATTACCATTGATAAGATGCCAAAAACCAAACAATATCGCAGCAAAAAGTGGAGCAAGCCACTTATGTTTCAACCATATTGTAAATTGGTTTTGAATATAACCACGAAATACAATTTCTTCGCCAGCACCAACAAATAAAATATCTTGTATGGCAATAAGCACCATTCTATCCATAGGTATATCACTATGAGAACCTATTAAACTGGTTCCACATAAAATAGGAATAATACCGAAGACCAAACATAATGCTGCAGCAATACCCACTCCAATTAAAATCTGCAATCCTAATTTTTCTTTACTTGGTAACAATTGGTTGAATTGCCCCGTAAGTATCATGGCAACAATTGCAACCATTGTATATGCAACAATGACTATCATAGTCAAACACAATCTTGCTATATATGTATCTACAAGACGTATTGCCCACATTAAAAATGTTATACCAATAATAAGCACAATTGTAGTCATAAATATTCCTATGGAATACTTGCTATTTGCACTTACAGGAAATACTATCTTATTTGATCCTTCTACACTATCATTATTTTCAAACATATGATTCTCCTTAATGACTTGAAATTCATTATATTACAACTAAAAGTTATTTTCAATGATATAGCATAAAAAGGAAACCCACTTTTATTTTTGAATCATATCAATCTACAAAAATAAGTTTTGATTTATTTAACTTTTAGAAGATGCCACCTTTTTTAAGCAGTAAAAGAGTATCCCCAAATGCAATATTACATTTTAATAAATTCTAGAATAAAGAAATTGCGATTTACTTCCATTTATATAAAATACTCTTTTTCTTATATTTCAATAGAGAAGATTGATACATTTTGATATAATATCCTTTTATACATCTTCCTCAATAAAATGAGTTTGAAACATATCCCAATATTTTTTATAAACTCTATCTGTTTGCCCATCAAAATTGAGTTGATACATTCTAAATGTTACAAGAATATCTTTGGGTTGCCACTTTTCAATATATGAATATTTGTACTGCATACCTAATTTTTTCATTACGCAACCACTTTTAGGGTTTTCGATATCATGTGTTGCAGTTATGTATGGAATATTATCCTTTTTTAATTGTTCAATAACTGCTTGTCCAGCTTCTGTAGTGAAGCCCTTATTCCAAAACTCTTTACGAAGAGCATACCCAAAATCGTAACTATCATCCATACTTACTTTAATATATCCGATAGGAATATTATCTTCTTTTAAACAAATAGCATAGAAATAAGCTTTTTTCTTTTTATATTCATTTCGAATACTTTCATTATAAAATATTTCTGTTTCTTCTAAATTTTTAAAAACAAACCAAGGCAAATATGTGTTCACTTCTTCATCATTTAACAAAGAAAATAATGATTGTAAATCATCTTGTGTGAATTTTCGTAATATTAGACGTTTTGTTTCAAGTTTAGGTGTATTCATAGATATATCATCCTTATCAATTATTGTTCATCTTTTTGCTACTGGCATAACTTTATAACCATTATACCACAAAAATCTCAAAAACGCATAAAAAGAAACTTCACTTAATACCTTCCATTCTAATTGATGTTACATTACAAAGAAAAAGGTATTGACACAAACACTCGCTATATCAATACCTATGGCAAAGGTAATATATTTTTATACAATACATATATAATATATATGCTCCTATAAATTATCTTTCTTTACTTTATAACATTATTTCCATTTACCAAAATGTAATTGCTTCTCAATTTCTGGATTGTATTGCTCTAATTCTTTTTCATTTGGATTAGCATAACCTACTCCAATAAATACAGGAATCATATATGTTTGTGGTACTTTTAACTTTGCTTTCACAATATCGTGTTCTTCATTTAATGGTATTCTCATAGAACAAGCAAGTCCTTCTGCTGTTGCTGCTAAAAATATGTTTTCTATAACGCACCAAATGGTCGAAAACGGATTTAATTTTGATACGTATTGACCATTTAATTCTTTTGATTTAAACACTGGAATTATCACATATGAAGCATCCTTTAGCATTGTAAATTGGCGTGGCATTGCATGCGCATACATTTTTTGACCAAGTGTAATTGGATATGGTCTTGGAATATTTAGATACTTTTGTGCATCAAATTTATCAGCAATTTTTTTTGCATATTCAAAAGCATATTCTTTTTCTTCATCTGTTTTTAAGATAATAAAACTCCAGTTGCGATTATGATTCCAAGTTGGCGCTTTATTACCTGCTTGTAAAATTCTTTTAATTGTTTCAAAATCAACTTCCTTATCTAAAAACTCTCTAACTGTCCTTCTTTTATTTACTACATGATAAAATTCCATTTCTAAGTGCTCCTTATTTTGTAATTTCTTCGTGATAAAAATAATTAACTACTATCGGAGGTTCATTTATTCCTCTTTTTACTGAATCATCATTTCTGACATATTCAAGATTTTGTTCTTTGCAAAACTCTATTATTTCTTCATTTAATTTTTCCCAATAATCTCTTTTACCTTTATTGTATATCTCATCATATAAAGGATATAAATTAGGGTGTTTTTCTTTTATATAATTTAGTATTGTGGTTTTGTATTCTCCTCTTAGGTTAAGATTTTCAAGCCATATGAGGTTACAATAATCTTTTGTTTTGAGTATAATCTCCTTTACATTGGTTATCTTTAGAAATATTGGAGATATAAAACAGGTCGTTCTAATTCCTGCCCTATGAAATTTCTTCATCGCTTCTATTTTTCTTTCAATAGATACTGAATAATCCATTTCATTTTTAAACTCTTCATCCAATGTATCGATAGACCAAGAAACTCTTGCGTCTGGAAATGTTTTGATTATATCGATATCTCTAACTACCAAATCAGACTTTGTTGCAATACTAATTGTACAGCCGCTTCCTTGCATCTCCTCTAATAATGCTCTTGTTCTTTTATATTTTTCTTCAAGTGGCATATATGGATCAGTCACGGAACCAACAAATAATTCTTTGCCACAATATTTTTTAGGATTCTTAACTTTATCCCAATATTTAATATCTACAAAGGTTCCCCACTGTTCGGGGTGATTTGTAAAACGTTTCATAAAAGAAGCATAACAATATTTACAAGCGTGACTACATCCTACATATGGATTAACCGAAAAATCACTCACTGGTAAATTTGATTTTGTAAATATGCTTTTTACTTTGATTTCTTTAATTTTCATTATTCTTCTCCAATTTGGCAAATTCTTTTTCCATATTTTCAGTAAAAGTTGCTGTTAGTCTAATAAGAGTTCTTGCATCTTCTATCGTGAGTGATTCTATAGCAATATTCTCCGCTCTTGCGACAGCAGGTATAATTGTACTCGTATATTTTTTCCCATCTTCTGTAAGAATTACCTTCTTATTGCGCCTATCATCAAGAACTTCCAATAATTCTATATATCCTTTTTTCTTAAAACGACTTGTAATAGCAGCTATTGTTTGCTTATTAACAGATAGTCTATCACATATATACTTTTGAGTGCAACCATCTGGAGTAAACCATAATATATCCAAAACAAATAACTCATTAATAGTTAAACCATGTTTTTTTGCACATCTATCAAAAACAGCTATTTGTCTATCTCTTAAAAAACAATATTCATTTAAAAGTTGATTGGTTTCTTTACTCATATTTATCACCTTTATTTAGTCCAATATCATACTAATTATAGTGCTTTGTTTTCATTTTTACAAATATTTTGCAATATAATTTTTTTAAAGCCTCAAAAAAAAGCCCTACTTAAGAGCCTCTGTTTTGATATTTATTCTGTTGGTAAATCCAATTGCTTCATCTACAAGTAATGACCAACAAATATACTCACTCATCTAGCACAAATACTTTTTCTTCAAGTGCTTTAATAAATCATTTTATCATCTTTGCTTGAGAAATCCTGTACTCCTTGCATTTGATTCATACCTGTATCTTTCCATAAAAAACTTTTTATAACAACTTTTTTAATAGGTAAAAGCATTGATACTTTGTATCATTACCTATTATATTTCATAGCAGGAACGATACAGTGCATAATCCCAATAAATTGGAATTTATCGCTCTGACATATATTTTTGTTTTTCATTAGAAGTTAATTTTCTTATTTGTGTATTTGCATATTCTTTGTATTCTTTTGCAATAAAAATAGTGTCCATATCTTTGCAAGTCTTACTTTTATTTTTTTTAAGTATAATTGTAAGTCCGCATTATTAGCAAAGATTTTATATAAATATCTACCCCTTTCATTTTCTATTTCATAAATGCCACATGTCTTTCTTATGCTATAATCAGCAGTTCGCAAATACAATTTTGCAATTTCTAATGACTTAAAGAGGAAATTCCACCTTTGTAATCCATGTTTTGGTTCATGTTCAATACAAATACACCGTCCACAAGTTCCACAAATATATTGTGTGTAATTTTTCAAACAATCTATTGGATTGAATAGTGGCGTTATTCTACTTTCATCAACATAACATTCTATACACATTTCGATCTCGATCCCGTTACAACTTACTATTTATCTTTTTGATATCCTAACAACTTTATTTAATATTTTATCATAAAAAAGAAACCCCACTTGAGAGTTTCAATTTTAATTTATGTTCCATTGCAAAGAAAAAAGTATGAACACCAAACTACCTATATCAATACCTTTGTTTACTTATGTTTTAGACAATACCTTTTGATATAAGGGACATCCCTGATAAAATGATAAATTAAAAATTTCTCTAATTAATATTAGATTTCAAAAACTTTATTATTTATAAGTAACAAATATCCCTCTAAAAGTACTCTTACTATTCTAATACTATGTATGAATCAACGTTTTCAGTCGACCTTCATTATCAATATGTCCTTTTTCAAAACTCTTAAAAGCATAAATACCGATACTACCATGGTTAAAAACTCGGCAATTGGAAACGTCCACCACAAAATGGTAGTAGCATTTTGCGAGAGCGTAAACAGCCAGACGACGGGTAACACAAATATTATCAGCCTTAATGTCGCAAGAACGAGCGGACGCACAGCATAGCGAAGGGCTTGCAATACTCCTTGAACAGCAATTGAAAATCCCATAAATACATACCCAATACTTGCAATGCGGATTGCCACAACCACCACCGATTTTATCTCATCACCACCTACTCCACCTGCAAGTGAAAATAGCATAGCAAGTGGCTGGGCAAGAACTTCAAACAGTATGGTAATTGCCACTGACACTATAAGCGTATTTATTATGCCCCATTTGATACAGTCACTTGCTCGACTTTTATCTCTCATTGCGTAATTAAAAGACAACATGGTGATTATGGTATTAGACAAACCGAAACAGGCAAATAGCGCAAATTGCATCACCTTATAGTAAATACCAAAACTCCCCTGCAAGAGCTCAGCATTTTGCGCCGTACCCAAAATAAGATTGACGCATAGCATCATTGCAGATAAAAGGCCCTGCATGATCATCGCCGAAATGCCTATGCGATAGATACCTTTAATGATTCCAGTGCTTGGCTTTAAGTATTTTATGTTGTTATCCACCTCTTTATTTTTAAGATAATGAAACAGCATTGCCACTATAAGCGAAAATATCTGCCCGATAACCGTTGCCCAGGCTGCGCCAGTAATCCCCATTTTATATGGATAAATAAATACATAGTCCAAAACAATATTAGCGATTGCACCCGATATTTGTGCTATCGTTGAATACAGCGTCTTTCCTGTTGCCTGCAAAAACCGTTCATAAACGGTAAACCCTATTGCACCAAAAGACATTATACAACAAATCATAAGATACTCTCCACCCATTTTCGCCACTTTTTCATTGCCACCTGCTTGCATAGCGATAAAAGGCTTTGTACCGAATAAACCGAATAAAAGGAATATCACAAAAATACACAACCCTAAAAAGATTCCATTACCCACAACCGTGCTTGCCTTCTGCTTGTCACCCTCACCAAGTGACTTGGAAAGCAACGCGTTTATACCAACGCCTGTTCCAACACCGATAGCAATTATAAGTAACTGTATAGGAAAAGCATAGGTTAAAGCAAGGTTACCCGCCACGCCTTCTTCACCTATATTGATAACGAACGCCGTATCTACGATATTGTAAATAGTTTGCAATATCATCGATATAATCATCGGTAATCCCATCTGCCAAATCAGTTTATTTACAGGCTTAATTGCCATTTTATTTTGCATTTTTTCACCTCCAAATAGTAAAGAAAAAGGTGTAAATCCGTCAATCGGATTTACACCCCTAAGGTTACTCATTGATAAAATTATATATCAAATTTTACTTAAAAAGTCAAACAATTTTGCTTTCGTAAATTACTGTTATCCTTCTTTTTCTTTCTACTCATTATACCATTTAATTATATAATAATTCACAAAAATGAGTTCATTTTAACATGTATGAGTCATTTGAATTATTTCTAAGATTTCAGTTAATTTTTGCTCCAATAAATTTATTTCTCGGATTTTTCTAAAACAAATGAGAAACTACCGTCGTTACATTTACCATCCGATTCGATTATAATGTAAATTATTTTATTACCCATAAAAAATTCGGTCTTTTCCGCAACAGAATCATTCGTTTTGAGTTCAAACAAACTTATTTTTTCATCATTATAATCATAGTAAACATTTACGTTTCCTTCTCCCAATGATGCTTCATAAGTTATAAACCCTTTGTCGGCACCATTGTTTTTTAGTTGGATTACATATGTACCACTAAATGTATCAAACGAAACCGTCGCTTTATTTGAGGTGTTTGTTTGCACCATAAGTGTAGCACTATACTTGCTTACATATTTATTACCACAAGCAGATAACACAAAGCATAAGGCCAACGTTGTTGCCATAGTGATAACAGCTGCAAATTTTTTCATATTACTCTCTTGTATTATTAAAATAGTAAGAATTGAACTAAGATAATAATACTTTCTCCTATAGATTACTATTTATTTTTCTGTTGCTAATTACAACTTTCTCAAATATTATACTACGAAATTTTCAAAATGCAAAAATAAAGGCTTTGCTGAAGAATTTAAATTTTTAATCTCGTTACATTACAAAGAAAAAAGGTATTGACACCTATCGAAAAACATATGCACAAGCATTATGCGTTTGTATCAATACCTATGTTTACTTATGGCGGAAAATGGGGGATTCGAACCCCCGTAGCTTTGACACCCTAACGGTTTTCGAAACCGTCCTCTTCAACCTCTTGAGTAATTTTCCAAACTAATATATAATTTATTATATCATTTTATTATATATTTGTAAAGAAAAAACAACACCTATATTATTCGAGATTCCATATATCATTTTTACTTCTTCAATTGTCTACCTATATTTTTAGTTCAGTATATCTTATTATATCTTTTATATAGAAATAAGATAGTAAAATTACTATCCTATTTCTATATTTATACTTCTATTTTTTGATGAACCAAATAAACGGTTAGGCTTGCAAGAATAATTTTAATCAAATCAAATAATAAAAAAGGAACTACACAAGCAAGCAAACTTTCTACTAGACCACTATCCATCAATATCATATACCAAATTGTACCTACTGTGTAAAGAGCAATTGTACCTATAACCATACCTAATGGATACAAACTATAATTCTTTTTGTTACGATATACAAATAACCCACTAATAAATGCAAGAGGAATATAGCCAATAATATAACCACCCGTTGCACCAAGCACTACACCAAACCCACTTCGGTATGCCGAAAAAACAGGCACCCCTATTATTCCTATAACTATATATAGCAAAGTAGCAAATGTTCCTCTTTTTGGGCCTAAAAGCGCTGCTGTTATATAAATCACAAAAGTAGCTAAGGTAATGGGAATGGTTCCCATTGGAATCGCTACTGGAGCCAGTACACAAATCAATGCTGCCATTATACTTATCAAAACCATATTTCGAATTGTCTTATTCACTTTGAACCACCATCCTTGTAATCTCACCACTTGATATGGTATATATTTTTCCTTTTTCTTCTACTACTAATTCTCCATCTTTTGTAATATCTATGACTTTGACAGTATGAGATTCATCCATTTTTTGTAGTTCTACTTCTTTTCCAATAACAAATGAATATGTTCTATATTCTTCCATAAAATGACTATTTTCAATTTGAATCAGTTCTGTATCAATTTGATTGATAATTTCTGCTATTAGATCATTCCTAGATACGATACAATTTGCCTCATCTTCAATTGTAGTAGCAATAGCTGCCACTTCTTTAGAAAAGTTTTGTTGATAGCAATTGACACCAATACCAATTATAGCATATTCAAATGTATTTTCTTCAACTGAAGTAGATGCCTCCGTTAAAATACCGCATACTTTTTTGCCATGTAAATATACATCATTGACCCATTTAATCTTAGCTTCAAGCCCAGTTAATTTTTGAATGGCCCGCACTACAGCCACTCCCGCAAGACAAGTCAATTTCTTCGCATATTCAATTGCAATCTTTGGCCGATACAATATACTAAAATAAATCCCTGATGTTGGATTGGATACATACGTTCTACCAATTCTTCCACGTCCTCCTGTTTGTTGGTTGGCCACTACTACTAATTCTTCTATATTACTTGTTTTTGCCAAACGTTTTAAAAATGTATTGGTAGAGTCTACTTCTTCTAAAATCATAACTTCTTTAGGAAAGTGTAACTGGGAAGAAATCTTTGTCTCGCTCAATACCCTTTGATCACCATGATATATATATCCTACTCGATTAACACTTTCAATATCATATCCTTTAATCATTAAGCTTTGAATGACCTTGCTAACATAACTTCTCGTCACATTTGCATATTGTGCAATCCTTGACCCACTTAAAAGTTGATTAGGATATTGTTTTAAAATAGCTAAAATTTGATTAGTTGTCCCATCTTGTTTCATAAATTCTCCTTATATCTATTATATTATATGTTAAATGTCTTTTGTTGTCAACTAAAATATTTTATTTTTTATTGACAACAAAAGACATGTCTAAGTAATGAAAAAAAAGAGATTTTTTGGTAGATAAATGCCTTTTGTCAAAATTGTCCGATATTAAAATATGCAAGTAAATTCTGTCCGTTTTTGTATATTCTAAGCCAATTTAGGTTATAATATTTAAAAAGAGGTCAAAGGTGGCATGTTTATGTATTGGACGAAACGAATTAGAGATTTACGTGAAGATCATGACTTATCAAAAAAAGAGCTTGCTAATCAACTAGGTATTAGTGAACGAACACTTTCTAGATATGAAGCAGGAACATCAGAGCCAACTATTGGCGTTATTATTCAACTTGCTCTAATGTTTAATATTAGTGCTGATTACATTTGTGGTATTACTGAAGAAATGAACATTAAAGATCCTAGTGTAAAAGATGACATTATTGATCTTTTAGATAAATTAAATGCAATAGCAAAAAGATTATAAAAAATTATCCTTAATGAGGGTAATTTTTTTTTGCTTTCTCTAGTGGATTGGCCGGAAAACAAAAACCAAAAAAATAATTTTTTGGTTTTTGTTTCTACAGATGGTAGTATGGTTTCTGCTGCTTTACAAGCGTATTTAAAAA
>JAMPDF010000002.1:0-57909 GCA_023665755.1 Prevotella sp. | reverse complement strand
TAGTTTGAAAAAGCGAAAATAGGACGTTGCCAGCTCCTTTCTATATTCATTTGAAAAATGCGCCTCTTTAGCTCAGTTGGTTAGAGCACATGACTGTTAATCATGGGGTCCGGGGTTCAAGTCCCTGAAGGGGCGCCATTTTTTTTGAAAAAAGGTTCGTTGGAGAAGCGGCTTAACTCACATGCCTTTCACGCATGCATTCACGGGTTCGAATCCCGTACGAATCACCATTAAAGTACTATAAAAAGTCTTCTACAAACTGAATTATTGGATTCAGTTCGAAGACTTTTTTTTGCATTTATAGGGGTATTTTACGAGGCTTTAAAGATTTAAATGCTAATATAACATCAAATGCTGAAAGATTTGTGTGTTTCTATGTTATACATTTTCCTAAGGGAATCGAATGTATCTGTTAATCTTGAATAAACTGAATCGAATCTATTATGTTAAAATGATTAAATAGTTTATAATTATAATATAATAATGATGAGGTTAATATTTATGAGACAAAAATATATTTTAAAAACGAACATTTACCAAATATTCCATGCCCACATGGTGCAGAAATTACTAATATAGTTTTTGGTGAAAATAATATTATATTCAAATTTAATAAATTAAGAAATGAAAATAATGAACTATATAATGATTTAATAAATTATCTCAACCCAAATGCGAAATCATTAACTATAAAAGTAAATTTAATAGATGATAATGATATTAGCATATATAAATCAAAAATGCTAGGAATTATAAATAAAAAGTATACGTATATTAATGTTGATTATAAAAAATTTTTTAGTGTAAATAAAATTAAATAACTCCTTTAACTAAAGAATTTATTTTTAGGCTTCATGATATTATTGAGAAAAATGGAAAATTAAAAAGAATTGATTTTAGAGGTCCTACTCCTCCAGGAGTTTTATTTGCTGTTTATCATGATGTAACTAAAAGAGTAGAATATATTCCACCTGAATGGTGCGATGTTGAATCATTAATTGATGAACTCATATGTTGGTTTTATGATAATAATAATTTACCAGTACCTATTTTAGCTGCAATACTAAGTTATGCGTTTGTAAGTATTCACCCTTTTACTAACGGAAACGGACGTACTTCAAGAGCTCTTGCTACATATATTTTAATGCTTTATGATTATGATTTTAGGGGGTTTAATTCTTTTGAAGAATATTATATGAGCGATCTTGAAGGATATTATAATTCTTTGCAAATGGGGCTTCCTGCTTTATTTTATGAAGGAAGACAAAATCCTCCACATTTAGAAATATGGATAGAGTATTTTTGTAAAATAATGTCATTAAATTCTGAAAACATATATTATCAAGCTAAGGAAGCTTCAAATAAGGATACACATTCCATATTAAATGGTTTATCAAAAAAAGATTTAATATTAATTAGATATTGTTTAGAAAATCATTTGATAATTTTAAAAAATAAAGAACTAGCATTATTATTTGGAGTTACTTCCCGTGCAATTTCAAAATGGATGGTTGAATGGGTTAATAAAGGGATATTAATACCTAATGGTGGTACAACAAGAATCACAAGTTATAGATTATCAGATAAATTTTCTAGTTTAAAAATATCAGATCTTGGTTTTACAGAATAAAGAAATTTTGCAATATTTACAATGTAAACTATTAATCATGCAACTTTTATAATTGAAACTATCAAATATGAAACATTATGCAGTATACACACATTTAAAGCATATGAAAAGGCTATTCTGCCATATAAGCCCTAAAAAACGCAAGTAATTTAGGACTTTTTTTATGCTTTATATTTTGAAAGATCACTAAAAAATAAGAGTCAATTTTATGGCTATTTTTTAATGTTTTTTTAAAAAAAGAGAATCGAACTTTCGAAAATAAATTTAACAATAATATATTTTATAAAAACAATGGTTATAGCCTATATAATTAAAAATAAATATAAGTAATCAATCAAGTTTAAAATAAAAAGAAAATCTTTACCTAAAGCAAATCACTTAATAAGTGAACGATACATAAAAAACTTTCTATTTCAAATAGAACGAATAGTAGAAGAAGATAAACTAGTATCTTTAGATAATTGAGATATAGAAATAGAATTATCTATCATATAATACTTTAAAGCATTCATCATCATTTTTTGATAAGGAAGATCATTTGCTGTATAGTTATTGAAAGATAGCATTAATTTATTGAAAAAAGTTGATGGTCGGTGTATAATAAGTATAGATATAATAGATAGATATGAGAACAATTCATACAAAGAATGTGTGAAAAAAGGAGAAACTAATATGCTTGAATTGATTAATGTTAATAAATATTATTCATCTAATGGTGTTACTAATTTAGGTTTACGTAATATTAATCTTAGTTTTTCAAAAGGTGAAATTGTAGCAATTACTGGTGATAGTGGTTGTGGTAAGTCTACTTTATTAAATGTAATTACTAAAATAGATACTTTTGATGATGGAGAAATTTTATATAAAGGTAATGAAACATCTTATTTTTCAATTTCTGATATGGATGATTTTAGAAAGAATACTGTTGGTTTTATCTTTCAAAATTATAATATAATTGATTCATATACTGTTCTTGAAAATATAATGATTCCATTACTTTTGAAGGGGCTAGATAAGAATACGGCTAAAGAACAGGCTTTAGGTTTAATAAGAAAAGTTGGTCTTAGTGGAAAAGAAAAAAATAGAGGAAGTAAGCTTAGTGGTGGTGAAAAACAAAGATGTGTCATTGCTAGAGCATTAGCAAGTGATTGTGAGATTTTAGCTTGTGATGAACCAACTGGTAATTTAGATAGTAAAACTGGAAAAGAAATCATTGAATTAATTAAAGAAGTGGCACAAGATAAATTAGTTTTAATTGTTACACATGATTATTCATTAATTGAGCATATTGTTACTAGAAGGATTAAAATGAATGATGGCGAGATTATAGAAGATACTTCTTTTAAAATATTTCCAAAAGATAAAGATCAACAATTGAATTTAGATTATAAACCATTAAGCAATAAGGTTAATTTTAAAATTGCCAAAAATAATATTTTATTTACACCAAAAAAGACTATATTTACTGCATCTATTTTTTTTGTAGTTGCTTTAATTATGCTTTTTTTACTCCAAATCATTAAAGTTTCTAATACTTACTATTATTCTAATTCGTATGCTTATCTTCAAGATCATAGACTATATGTTTATAATCTTGATAGAAGTGAAATTGATATGAATGATATTAAAGAAGTAAGTAATGATTATGTGGTAAATCCATTTTATGAAGATAAGTACTTTAATATCATTGCAACCGAAGGTGTATATATTCATTCATACTATGGTTCGTATGCTTATGATTATGAATATAAGTATGGAAATGCCGCAATAAATGACAATGAGATCGTCATTGTTATTCCTAGAGGTAGAGAAAATATATTTCAATATAAAAATCTTATTGGTCAAAACGTAGATATAGTTTGTCCAGAATATAGTCGCTCATTGCCAATAACTCTAAAAGTTGCGGGTGTTGCAATATCTGATCACATTGAAAATGAATTAATTTTAAAGAATAAATTATTAGACAAATATGTTGCTGACATAGAATATAACTTATCTATTGATTTTAAAATTAATGACGAATTGCAAGACTTAGAAATTGAATATAGAAATGATGTAGCAAAAGATACACTATATATTCCCGAAAAATTTAAAAATAGTTCGATAGAATTTAGCTACAAGATAGAAGGATTATATGAATATTCAGACTATAATATTGTTTATGGCGATTATGAAAAAAATACTTTTGTCTTTGATTTAGGAAAAATTAAAAACGGCAAAATATATGAATGTAGTGTTTATGGAGAAAATATAGAGTTGATAGCTAGTAAGTTAAGAAATAAAGGTTATAGCGTTGATATTGTTTCACAAATGAAAGGGGAACCTACGGTCGATGATATAATTAATAATATTACAAATTACTTGATAATGAGTTTAGCTTGTTTGGTGTTAATATTATTGTATTTTGTTACCTATTTTATATTAGCTAAGGTTTATTCTGGAAAGAAAAAGGATTATGAAATATTAAGAACACTAGGTGTTAGTAAAAAAGATATGAAGAAAATTGTAACATACGAAGTCGTAATAATTGGAGTTTTTGCAATCTTACTTGCATATGGGATATTTGTTTTACTAACAAATTTAATAGGTGCATTAAAGGAGTTCCAATCAGTTGATTTATTTACAATAATAATTTACAGTATTTCTTTATTCATCTTTATTTTTTCAACATCAAGAAGATTTAATAAAAAGCTTTTTAAATATTCAGTTTCTACTAGTTTAAAAGGAGTTGAATCATATGATTAAGATAACTTCCCTAAATAAGTTTTACAATAAAAACAAAGAAAATGAATTACACGTTATCAACAATGTTTCTATTGAATTACCTTCTTCTGGATTAGTTAGCCTTATTGGCAAATCGGGATGTGGTAAAACTACATTATTGAATGTGATAGGTGGCTTAGATAAGGCTAATGAAGGTTCAATTCGTTTTGATGATATTCGTTTTGATAGATATAATATGACAAAAGTTGATTCTTTTAGAAAAGACAATATTGGCTATATTTTTCAAAATTATCTATTACTTGAAGATAAAACCGTTTATGAAAACTTAAAAATTGCTTTAGACTTAATTCAAATAACAGATCTTGAAGAACAAGATAAACGTATTGAATATGCTTTGAAGTCTGTTGGTATGTACAATTTTAGAAAAAAACTGGCAGGTAGACTATCAGGCGGCCAACAACAACGTGTATCAATTGCTAGAGCTTTAATTAAACAATGCAAAGTGATTATTGCTGATGAACCTACAGGTAACTTGGATAGTGAAAACACTATTGAAGTTATGAATATATTAAAAAAACTTAGTGAAAACACTTTAGTTATTTTGGTGACTCATAATAATGAAATTGCTAAATTTTATAGTGATAGAATAATAACTATTAGTGATGGAAAGATTATTGATGATAAAATAAATCATTCAATTGAAACATCTTTAAATGTATCAAGTGATAAGAAAATTTATTTAAAAGATTTAGATAATGATAAACTAGAAAATGAAAACATTAGGATTAATTTATTTTCTGACCAATCGAGTCTGCCCGTTGAATTAAATGTCATCATTAAAAATAATACGATTTATATAGATACTTCTAGTAATATTCAACTTGTAAAACAGTCTAATATTCAATTAATTGATGATCATTATAAACATTTAGAAAAGGAACAAGTTAAAGATTATCATTTTGATATTTCTTGGTATAAAGAAACTAAAACTAAAAATATATTTTCAAGATTATTTATTCAACTAAAAAAATCCTGTATTGAATTTATAAATACTAAGAAAATATCTAAAATATTTAATGCTATTTTTTTAGTAATAGGTATTGCTATGGCTTCTTGTATTATTTCAGTTTCAAACTACAAATATATGGATACTTCTAGTTATTCTACTGAAAATGCATATGAAATCAATAACCCACGATATAATATTGAAGAATGTTATGGAACTTTTATTACCAAAGAAGAAGTTTATCATTTAATTGATAAAGGATATATAGATAATATTTATGTAACTCAACCTAAATATGTTAGTGTTGATTTTACGTTTAATTCTAATTATGCTAAGCGTGTTAGTTTTCTTAATAACTTATATCCTTATGACAAGATTGACAAATTGAGTTTAATAGTTGGAGATGAACCATTACATAATGAAGTAGTGCTAGGTAAGGAATTAGCAGATAAACTTTTAGAAGAATGTGATTTAAAAGGAAGATATGATTTACTGATTGGACTTGAAATTGATAATTATATAGTTAGTGGTGTCAGTTCTGTGAATACGAATAGTGTATATTATAATTCAAATGTATATTATAATTTTAAATTATTTTTTACAGATGAATATGTATCATTTGATTCTACTACATTAGATAAATTGAATGATGCCAATGTTAGGCATAAAGAATACGAAGATTATACTATAACTAATGGTAAAGATATTACTCAGGAAAATGAAATTCTAATTAATGATAAATTTAAGGAATTATACCATAAAACTACATATAAAGATGATTTAAATAGTATATATAAAGTAGTAGGTTATTTTAGTGGAAGTGAAGCAATGTGTATAGTTTCTAATCAGGATTTACTGGGCTGTGAGTTCTCAGATGAAGGATTTGTTCATTATGCACTAAAAAATGCTGAATTCATTTTAAACCAAGAACATATAGATTTTAAATTGGATACTTTAAGAAATGAACATTCAAGAATACCAACTGAAGATAACGAAATATTAGTAAGTATATATTCAGCCTTTGAAATTGGTGATTCAGTTCATATTTCTGGTGGAGAATATGAAGTAGTAGGTTATTATCATAGTAAAAATGTGATTGGCAATAATGAAGTTGTAATTTCAAATAAAAATACATATTTACGTTTTGCATATGATATGGGAGAAAACCAGGGTGGATGTACTTATGAAATAAGTGATGAAAATCTAACTAATATTCAAAATGAAGGATTTGATGTCTATACTCCATTCGAAATTAGATACAAATTAGACATAAGTTTTAAAGAATATGATAGAAACATTCAATTACTATTTGTAGGTATGATGTTAGCTATTTCAATGATTTATGTTTATTTTTCAAATAGAAGCAAGTTAATTAATGAAATAAGAGAAATAGGTGTTTATAGATCAATTGGAGCCACAAGAGGTCAAATTATCAAAAGATATGTATCTAATATCTTTGTTAATACAACATTAACATCAATTTTAGGCTACTTGATTGTAACAATAGGATACTCCTTTATTTCTATGAAATTATCTATCCTAACAAATACAATTGCACCAGTTTCTGCATCATTGCTATTTGCAGGAATGTTTAGTTTGTATATTATTAATCTAATATTTGGTTTAATTCCAATTATATTATTAATGAAAAAAACGCCAGCAGAAATTATTTCTAAATATGATATTTAATATTATATTATAATAAATTGAAAAAATACTATAATGGACTAGAGTAAGTCATAGGAGTTAATCTTATGACTTTTTTATTTGCTATGAAACATTTATAATGTATACGAATGCTTCAATTTATATTGAAGTATCATCAAGATACAATGAATAGAAAGAAAATTGGCTATTCTATAATCAAAATAATAAATTCTATATAAAGATATTTTATTGGAACGTTTTGTATGAAGAATACATTAATAAATAATAGAATTTGAAGGTGTAAATGCCTTTTCAAATTAGCAAAATACTCTATTGATGCCATTTAAGGATGTACAATACCTAAAATGGATTTTTGAATTTTCGTTTGAAAGCAAGTAGGAATTGTTTTATAACTTATGGAACAAATACTAACTACTAAACTTAAAGAGAAATATTGGTATTCTTATTGTGTCTTTCTTTTGTATGTTCAACGTTGTACGTTGAATTTGTCTCGCGACCAGAAGGCCGCGAATTTGCCCCAAAAACTAAAAATAGTAAAAATGTGTTAAAAAACACTGATTTTACACTAAAATTGACCTAAAATCATTAAAATTAGGTCTTTTTTTTAATGTCTAGAAAATATAGAAAAAATAGAAGTTTAAAAAAAGTTTAAATTATAAAATGTTCAAAAATCAAAAATTTAAAAAAGTTTAAAAGGTTTAAAATGAACACTTTTAAAACTAACTGGACAGTTTGTCCATTTTTAATGAACAGTTTTAAAACATCAAATGGACACTAAATATAAGTAAATACTAGTAAAATACATGATAATATTTCAATTTTATTAATTCTACTAGAATAAAAAGTGGACATTGATATAATTAATAATTATACTTTTTAAATTGTAAAAATACATAAAAAACTTCAAGAAAAATGGACACTTTTTAAAAATAAATAAGCTGCTTATTCACTTGAAGTAACATTTCTTATGCGGTATAATATAAATATAAGAGAAAATAAATTAATAGGAGGACATAATAATGAGATTTAATAATACCGAACAAATTGTAGGAAGAGAAGAATTAGCAAAAGATTTTGATAGAGTAATTGGAATGGTTAAGAAATATGGTTTTGTTTTACTAGCAGATAATAACGCAATGTATAAGTTATCTGTTATTAACGCTAATGATTTAATTAGAACAGAAAAACAAAAAGCAAAACGTATGACACTTCCAGAAGCTATGATTAGAGTCCTTAAATATGAACCATGAATGACTTTACATTCTAAAGAAATTGCTGATAAAATAACTAAACAAGAATTATTCTTTAAGAAAGATGGATCATTCGTTGATTCAGTTCAAGTAAGAGCATGTGCTAGTAATAATCCTCACCTTTTTAATTGTTTAAAAATGAGTAGAGTTGAACTAAGACCAGATTATAATAAACCAAAAGAAGAATAGTTATCGCTTTGCTGGAGTTATTATTCTTTTAGTATATTGTTTATTTGAAAGAAATGAATGATATGGATAAAGAACAAACAAGAAAACAAAGATTAAAGATAATAGATAATAGATGAATTACCAGACCTAAGATTACTATTTGAGTTAAGGAATAATTTAATAGTTATCTATCCAAACCCTAATGATTCAGATAAGTATATTTCAATAATAGAATTACTACTAGAAATAGAAAAAGCAATATGGGATAGGATAGATGAAATAGAAGAATGTGGAGATGCTGTTAATTGATGGTGTCTCCTTTTATAAAATGATGAGAATAATGTTGAATAAGATAGTAAATAAGGGAGTTTTGTTGAAAAAAAAGATAATTGATGATATAATATAACTTAATAATAAATATTAATATTTAGGAGATTTTATGTATAAAGCTGTTTGGTATAAAAAAAACAATTTAATTTTATTGGTTGATTCAAATATTAATCAAGAAGAAGAACTTAATTCTCCAAGAGTAGTTTATACAGATGAATTAAGACTATTAGGAATCGATAAATATACATATGCTAAAGAAAATAAACCTGTTTGTTGGTGCATCGATCGTAAGTATTATTATGATAGAAAATTTATTTTTGAAGCAAAAGGAGGAGATATTTATCATGAACCTAGAATTAATTATCCCTCAGAATTACCAGTTTTATCATTGAAACCTATAGATGTGGACGAACTAAAAAAAATAAATAGTGAGAAATTGTTTTCGCTACAAAATGAGGCAATGGATTTTATTAATGAACAATATAATTATTATTCAAAACGAGTAGATGCATTTGCTGTTGCATTTAGTGGTGGGAAAGATTCGCAAGTAACTCTTGATTTAGTGGCACGCGTGATACCACCAGATAAATATAAAGTATACTATACAGATACTGGAATGGAAATTCCTTGTACATACGAAACTGTTGAACAAACAAAAACATACTATAAGCGTACATATCCAAACTTTGAACTTATATATTGTGACTCAGATGTAGAAGTTATCGAACAGTGGAAAAAATATGGCTCCCCTAGCAGAATGAATAGATGGTGTTGTAAAGTAAGAAAAACTGCATTATTTACTAGAAAGCTTAAAGACTTTTTGAATATAAATAAGCAACCAAAATGTGTTGTGTTTGAAGGAGTTAGGGCTGAAGAGAGTTCTAGAAGAGAAGGATATGATAGGGTGGGAGAAGGAGTAAAACACGTTCATCTAATTAATTGTAGACCAATTTTTAATTGGAGTAATACTGAAATATATATATATATGTTATGCTTGTGTAATATCCCAATTAATAAAGCTTATACTTTTGGATTAACAAGGGTCGGATGTAATATTTGCCCATTTGCTTCATCATGGTCGGAATTTATAATTCATAGAGTTTATCCTAACATAACAAAACCTTATATTCAAGTTATTGAAGAAATGGCGAAAAATATAGGAGTATCTGATAAAAATAAAATTAATGATTATATTAGCTCGGGTAATTGGAAAAAAAATGCTGGAGGTAAAGGACTTTCTATAGATGAAACAAGAATGGATATTTTAAAAAAAGATCCTAATTATGAATGTGTAATAAAAAAGCCAAAACAAGAATGGAAAATTTGGTTAACTACTGTTGGGAAATATACGTTGAATAAAATCGACGCAACTACTTATCATGGAGAAATTAAAATATTAGATAATATTATGAAATTTTCTGTTATTGATAAAGATGATAAATTAAAAGTTTCAATGAGTGGGACAAGTGGAAAATTAGGTTTAACAAGTTTATTAAATAAAGCGTTAACAAAAACTGCATATTGTGATAGATGTGGTGTATGTGAAGCTGAATGTCCTACTGGAGCACTAACAATAAGAAAAAATGAATTTACAATTGATCCAATGCGATGTATACAATGCCATAAATGTTATGAAGTAAACTCTTATGGATGTATAGTGGCTGCAAGGAGAAGAATTTCTGAAGGAGGAATTAGTATGAGTTCTAGTACAACTAAAACATCTGGTG
Organism: Prevotella sp.; assembly: GCA_023665755.1. GTDB lineage: Bacteria > Bacillota_I > Bacilli_A > ML615J-28 > CAG-313 > CAG-313. The sequence goes on along the minus strand of JAMPDF010000002.1, from coordinate 47,406 downwards.
TAGACAGATATTCTACATTTGGTTTAAAAGAAGAATGGGTCAGAGCCTTAGTTGATATGGGGAATGATTGGTTTTTAGAATACCCTGGTTTGGGGAATAAAATGATACCTGCTGCAATTAATTGGTTTCGAGATGCAGAAATAGTTGATAAAAAAGAAAAAAAATTATCTGAATTTGGTTATTTGTTTTGTCAAATATTCAAAAAAAATGAATATCTTGCATGGCAAATAATGTGGATTAATTTATCATTTAATTCTCCAATTATTAATTGCTATATCAATGATCTGTTAAATGATACTAATTATAATAAAGATGGAATATTAACATTATTACAGTATAGATATCCTGATTTAAAAGAAAATACATTATCTAATCCGATTGGAGCAATTTTTAATATGTTTGAACATACACCTTTTGGCTGTTCACAAGAGATGTCTGATTTTGAAGATTACTCGCTAAAGATGGGTGCATATAAAACAGAAAACAGAGAAAGATTTGTGAAGAAAATAGGATCAGAGAATATTTCGAAAATTAGCATTACATATATGCTTTACTATTTAGCAGAACAAACTAAAAGCTATGAATATTCGGTAAGTGATTTTTATGAAAGAAAAATTATAGGGCCAAAATTAGTTTTTAATTATCCATTAGAAAAATTTCATTCCGTTTTAAGATCATTAACAGAGCTAGGTTATTTAAGTGCCGATTTATTAGGTGGACTAGATAATATTCATTTAAATAAAAAATTTAAATCATTAGATATTTTAAGAGAAATGGTGGATAAAATATGAAAATAAAATGTGAAGAGTGTCGAAAAGATGTTACTAAGAAAATACAAGCACTAAATAAAAAACTTATTTCTAGACACACAAAACAATTTTTGTGCATAGATTGTTTAGCTAGATTTTTGCAAACATCAGTTGAAGAATTAAGAGATAAAATAAAACAATTTGAAGAAGAAGGGTGTGACTTATTTCTATGATATTTAATGAACAAAAATATAATGAAATTATAGGTGTAAGACCTAATTTTGATGATACATTTAATCTGATTCAAGAAAAACCTGATGCTTGGAAATCGTTTATTACTAATTCTCAATTTGAAAATAATTTAAAAAAAATCTTTCATGCTTTTTCGGCTGGAGAATCAAACTTAAATGATAGAAAATCAATATGGATTCAAGGTACTTATGGAACAGGAAAAAGCCACTCGACAGCTGTTATTAAACACTTATTGTCTGATGAATGTTTTGAAATAGAAGAATTTAAAAAATCATTAGCAGATGTTCAATTGCGTTCTATGATTGATGATTTTCGTAAAATTCATAAAGCTTTCCCTGTCGTATTAAGAGGGGCATATACAATAGGAAATGTTACTGACATGAGTTATGAAATTCAAAAACAAACTAGAAATGCATTGTCAAAAGAAGGCATTTTTTTTAGCATTAATACGGATTTTGAAAAAGCAATTAGTCTATTAGATGATCCGTATATGGAATCGTTTTGGAAATTATTATTAGATGATGATTTAAAAATATATTGTAAAACAAAAGATGATATTAGAAACAGTTTAAAAAATTATGATAAAGAAATTTTAGGGATTATTGAAAACAGATATAGAAAAATTAATGATGGTGGATTTGGAACATCTAGTATAACAAAATGGTTGAAAGATGTTCAACATGAATTAGCGAAGCATGGAATTGCTGATCATTTATTGATTATATGGGATGAGTTTACTTCTTTACTTTCATCTCCAGAGTCTAGAAGTATTCTAAATACAGCACAGGATATTGCAGAATTAGCTAAAGAGTATGATGAAAATGGGATTTTAGAAAATATTTATTTAATAGTTGTAACACACAAAAATATTGAAGCGACTGATGCATATAGAGCAAAAGATATGGAAGAACAAAAACTTGCTTTAGCAAGATTTATCACATGTTCTTATGAAATGCAACCCAATACCACATATCATATTTTGTCTAGTACATTAAATAGAATTAATGAACCATTCTTGAATGATCTGATAAAAGAAAGAATATTATCTGATAGTTCTGTTTCAAGTGTGATTGATAGAATTGCCGAACATACACAAGGTAACATTTCTGAAATTAAACATAAAATTATCAGTTTATACCCATTTCATCCTTATACTGCTTATTTATCTACATTTGTATCAAGACAGTTAGGAGATGCCGAAAGAAGTGTATTTAACTTCTTGAACGATGAAGAAGTCGGGTTTAAAAAATTCTTGAAAAACAAAATACATGATAAGAAGTTCATGTCAGCTAGTTATATATGGGATTTCTTTTTGAAAATTAATAATGTCACATATTCTAGTGGTAAACTTAGTGAAGTGATTAATAAATATAATTTACATTATGATTCTGTTAAGAAAAAAGGAAATGAATATTTGGATGTATTTAAAGTAGTTTTATTATTAAATGCTTTAAATGCTGTAGTAAATTCTGGTGAAGATAGTAATGAAAGATCATTAGTTACACCTAATATAACCAATGTAAGAGATTGTTATTCTGGTATTAAATCAGAATCAAATGTACTAGAAATATTAGAATATTTCGATAAAAATAATATAATTATGAAATCTGCAGATGGAATTTATGAGGTTTCTACAGCTTCTATTTCACCTGAAAAATTACTTGAAATTACAAAAATTAAAGTAGAATTATACAATGAGATAACAAAAACAAAAGATTATTTTCCACTTAATTATAAGTCATTGGAAAACGCTATTATGTTTAATAATGGAAAAACGGTAAGAAAAACTGAAATATTATATTTGTCGAGCATATTAAAGAATAATCAAATAGAAATTCAATTGAAAACACAATTTAAAAATCCATTTAGCATAAAAGTTTGTGTATTTATGTCACATGGCCCTAGTGAATTGACTAAAGGATTACCACAAGAAAGAAATAATCACGATTTAGAACAGTTTATTAGAAACTTATCAAGCCAAGAAGAATATAAAAATATTATATTTATGAACTTAGAAACCAATTTCACTGAATTATGGTTCTCAAGATTTATTGATGCTGTTGCAAAAATGGATATTCATCAAAATATAAAACCAGATGAATTTAATGCTGAAAGTAAAAAAGCTTCTGGATGGATTACAAAATGGTTTAATACTATTTTAAATGATGGCCAAGTATTTTTAGCATTTCAAGGCAATACAAACTTAATGAATTTTAGAAGCGCATGTAATAAAATTTCAGAAGAGTATATTAAATTTATTTACCCTTGTGGATTAGATACATTAAAAACGGCAAAAAAAGCTCCAATTTGGGAAGAAAAAACAGCAAAAGCAATTGTTCAGAATATTCTCTTTAATCCTAAAAGAGATGATATTGAATCAAAATTAAAGGGTGGTATTCAGGTTAATATTCAGGCATTGTTTAAAGATGAAAAAAATAATTACATTTTTGATAATGATTTGAATCTAAATGATTTTGCTGATGAAAATCACCCTATAGTGGTTTTATGCAATAAAGTAAAAGAGTTATTATCGCCTAAGCATCAGGAAACTTTAATTGACTTACATCAAAAATTGAAGCCATTATTTGATGCACCATATGGTTTATATGCTAATCCTATTTCCTATGCGGCCATATCAATTGCATTAAGACCATACGTTGATAAACTTTTTGTTGCAAATAATGGAACAAAAGTTGATAAAACTGTAATGGTTGATATTGTAGAATATTTATTTAAGGCTATAAATGGAGGAAAACCTCATTCGTATTTAACTCTTCGATATAGTAGTGTTGAAGAAGTTGAATTAATCAATGAGTTGAATGATGTTTTTGATCTAAAAGAAAGTGGATTGATGAATATTAGATGGGCTGCAAGGGATCAATTTGATAAAAAAGCAAAAGCACCAATATGGGCTTTAAAATATCTTAATGATCCAAAACCTCAAATATGTTTAACAATTGATGATTTGTTTAGATTTACCATTGCTCCAGATGAATCTATCACTCAATCTGAAATTAATTCTTTATTGAATAAAATTCAAAATTATAGATTAGAACTTAAAACTTATATATATCAATCAGCTAATTGTAATTTATTAGAAAAATTTATTGAAATTACTTTAACCAAAGAAAAATATGTTTTTTCAAGTAATGATTTAAATTACTATATTAAGTATCTAGAGGCTCACATGAATGATGGTCGTCCTTATTGGCAAGAGTCACAAATAACTAACAAAATTTTACGGGCTTACTTTGAAAAAATGAAACCTGAACCTCAACAAAATGATATAAAAGATAATAAGCCTAATGGTAATAACAATAGTCATACTAGCTATGGCGGAAAATCAATTGATATTATTTCGAAAAATACGGTTTTGTCAGCTAAGAAAAAAATAAATGATTTTAATGGTAGCATTGAGCAATTAAAACAATTATTTATTGACTTGATTGACACAAACAATAAAGTTGCTAACTTTATTGATGAAAAAATAAAATAGAATGAGAAGTGATTTTATGTCTTATGTAGATGAATTATTAAAATTAATAATTAAAGATAAAAAAATGTCAAATACTTACGATAGATATCCAATTAGATTTCTGTTTACAAGATTATCCAGTGAAACATATAATGATATAAGTGAATTAATTAAAAAAATATCTACGTTTAAAGAAAAAAATCACTTTAATCAATTGGAAGTAATTAAATTATCAGATTACTTGAATTATAATGATGCGTGGTTAACTAAAAATGCAATTTATAATATAATTAATAATTTGGATTCTAATAAAGATTATATTATTCTAGGATTTTCTGAATTGGCAAGGTTTTATAGCAAATCAGATTTACAGTCACTAATTATATCATTTATGACTGATATTGAAAGTTTATCTCAAAGTAATAAACAAAGAATATATTTAGTTTGTTTTTCTTTATATGATAAACTTCTAGAAGTTCTTAAAATTAATGGAAGGAATGAAAACATCAATCCTGTAATTGCTCATGATTCATTTGTAGATTCAGATTCAATATGTGTATATTATGCGAATTCTAATTTTGAGTTTAATTCATTAAATAATAAAATATTTAATTCTTCTCAGTGGCTTTCATTGTATGAACAAAAAGATATTGAATATGATAAGGGAATTGTTTGTTTATCTGACACATTGGTGTCAATTTATGAAAAGGCAAAACCAGATAATTTCGTTGAAATTTATAAAATTGACTCATATTTTTCTATGTTGGTAAGAATGAAAGGTTTAAATTTAACAAATAAGGAAGAGTCATTATTTAATGATGATTTTTGGAAAAAAATTTATGAACTCACTGAAAAATCTTCTTTATATAATATCAAACAAATTGTGTTAAGTTATTTAAAAGTTCAATCTATTTATTCAGATTGTTTTATAGAACTATTTGTGAAAACAGATGATTTTGGTAAAAGATTAATGATGTTATATTTAGTTGAAAACGAAAATGAATTACAATACTCATATTATTTAAAAGAATTATTATATAATTCATATGACAATTTTTTTACCACGATTTTAAATGATATAATTAATTATTTTGATATATTAAAAGATGATTTATATTTTGAAGCCAGAAAATATTTTATCAATAAACTTCTTGACTTAAAATTGATAAATAGATTTTTTAGTCAAGATGATTTTTTGGTATCATTAAATAAAATGATGAATTCATATATTTCAAATAAAATATTATCATCTAATTTAGAAGATGAAAATATTTTGGACATTGAAGTTGAAAAATTTATTATAAAGTATAAACAAGATGCCAATTATGTTAAGAAAGTATTTAATTCATTTTTTAAAGATTATTTAGTTAAATTGATTATAGGTAGATTTGAAATTGAGCAATATGTAATTATGAATTTTATTCAAAATAATTTTATTTCTATAGAGGAAGCTATCGAAGTATATCCGGATTTAAGAAATTATTATGGATTTAAAATTAATTCATATATCGAATATTCAAAACAGTGGATTTCAGAATATATTTATAATTACAAAGAATCTAAAATTTTAGGAAAAGGTACACCAAAGTTTCTTGAATTTTCTAAAAGAAACACAGAACAATTCATGTATAATTGGTATACAAATTCAGAATTGGGTCATTTACATGATTTAATAAAAAACAAATATTTTGATATACTCATAGTATTAGATGGGGTCGGTATAGAATATTTTGATTTTATAATTCAAATTATTAAAGAAAAGAATAAATATATTAATTATGCAAATTTTGGGAAAGCTTTTCTTCCATCTATTACTTCAGTTAATAAATCAAAATTTAATTTTTTTGATAAATGGATTATTGACTTTGATAAAGAAATTATACATGGAAGTATTTACAATAGTAAAAAAAGTATACCCGATTCATTAGATTATTTAAGAAATATTATTGAAAAAATAATTAATGATAATCCTAATCATGTTATTTGTATTACTGCTGACCATGGTTGTACTTGCCAAAGCAAATTGTTAGATTATAACAAAAAGTATAGCTTTTCAGGTGTTGATCATGAAGGTAGATGTATGGAGATAAAAAATATGGATAATAATATTTCGAAAAGTGATGATTATTTTATTTTTGATAGTATTTCTGACAATAAAAAATTTATTATTTCTTTGAATAATATTTCATTAAATGATAAACCTGTTAGAGAATCACATGGAGGTGCTACATTAGAAGAGTGTTTTATTCCATGCATTATATTTTCAGATAAAGAGGAAAATCAAAATTATAATATCTATCCTATAAAAGCAGTTATTAATGGATTAGATAGAGAAGTAAAAGTTGAAATTACACCTAAACCGTTATTGACACCGGTATATACTGATAATTTTGGTAACCAGGATACGTTTACAAATGTAAACAATAATATTTGGGTTGCTAAACTGAAAGTTGTGACAAACCAAATGTTAAAAGTATCAATAGGAAGTTTTTCTGATATAATAAATATCAGATCATCTTCTGGAATTACAAAGAAAGGAGACGATGGATTTGATGACTAATTTAGATTTTAAAGTACGAGATATATTTCCTGAAGAATCTATATATAAAAGCCCTAACATTTATAGCTGTTTTACCGGATTTAACTTACCATCTTTCATAAAAGATTGGCTTTTAAAAAGATATTCTAATGAAGTTGGTGAACCTGATACAACTAAAATTAAAGCATTTTTAATAAAACATATTCCTTCAAAAGATTATGATATTAAGACTAGATGCTTAAACAATGAAACGGTTAAAGTTTTAACTAGAGTAGTTATTGAGGCGGACATTAAATCAAATATATATAAGTTTTCAATACCTGATTTAGGAATATCTTTTTCAGAGGGAAGAGTATCGATGCAATTAATGCGTGAAAAGGATTTGTTAAATAGTGGTGAAAATTGGGGAATAGTAACATTAGAATATGTTGCGCCAGATGACTTTACAGGCGAAAGAGGTTATATAGAGTTAAATGCCTTTCAATCTTTTAAGCCATATACTCCAGATTTATCGTATTATTGTAAAGCAAGAACTCAATTTGCTACTGAAGAATGGATCGATTTTTTAATTTCATGTATGGAATATAATCCAAATTCAGAACAATTTAATTCAATTACTAGAAAATTAACTTTTTTGTCACGCTTATTAATTTTTGTTGAACCTAATTTAAATATGATTGAGTTAGCTCCGAAAGGTACCGGTAAATCATATGTTTTTAATAATTTAAGCAAGTATGGTTGGCATATAAGTGGTGGCAAAGTTACAAGAGCCAAACTGTTTGCGGATATGCATGGAAGATTAGGAATTATACCTAATTATGAATTTGTTTCAATGGATGAAATTAAAACAATAAGTTTTGGGTCAGATTCTGCTGAAATTGTAGGAGGCTTAAAAAGTTATTTAGAAGATGGAACAATTACTGTTGGAAAATCAAAACAAACTTCAAATTGTGGAATGATTTTGTTGGGTAATGTAGATTTAAATTTAAATGGTACTCCAGAAAATAAAATATATTTTTATGAATTGCCTGAAGTTTTTCATGATACAGCTCTATTGGTTAGATTTCATGGATTTATTGAAGGTTGGAAATTACCAGTTATGCAACAAGATTTAATATTTTCTGGTTATACTTTAAATGTTGAATATTTTAGCGAAATATTAAGTATGTTGCGAAAAGAACCACATTATGTCAATATTGTTGAAAGCTATTTGTCTATTCCTAAAAATTCTGATACTAGGGACAAAAAAGCAATTATTAGATTAGCTACAGCATATGTCAGATTGCTTTTCCCAAATGCAAAATGTAAAGAAGATATTTCACCGGCAGAATTTTATAACTATTGTTTTTATCCAGCTTTTGAAAAAAGAAAAATAATTAAGCAACAATTAGCATTTATGGATCCACAATATGCCAAAGGACCTTTAATGCCGGATATTAGAGTGAAGGGATATAATGAATAAAATTGAAGATAAAATTTTATCTTTGTTGAAATGTAGTAATACATCATATAAATATTTCTTTTTATTGGCTTGCATTGAATTAATGGAAAATGATAAATATACATATTATTTTTCTGATCTGTCAAAAATGATGGTTGCTGATGCTATAATGTATCCTGATTTGATGAATAGAAGATTCACTAAAAACGACAGGTTATATGATCTTGTCTCATATATTGTATCCGAATATACTGAGATTCTATCGGTAAGAACAACAAAAGATATAGTTGATAAAATTAATACATTGAATGATAAATATGTAAGTAAAATGCTAAAGCAGATAGTTTTATATGCTCCATATAGATTAGTAGCAGTTAGTGATTTCGCTGATAACTTAAAAAATGTACCTGATTATAAAAAGAATAAAATGATAGAACAGATGAGTTTTAGTTATGATTCGATCTATTTTATTGAAAATAAAAGTATAATTTGGAAGCAAGATATTCATAACTATATTGTGAAAAATAAAGAAAATCTAAAAATCAAAGTAATAGAAAAAATTAGAAATAAAATTACTAATATAAAAGTGTGATACAAAGTTAAACAGTTAAGGAGGGGAAAATGATTTATTTCGATAATGCTGCGACCACAAAGTGCTGTAAAGAAGCAATTCATGCATATTGTGAATCCGTAAATATATTTGGTAACTCAGAAACCAGATATAAATTGGGAATACAGGCAAAAAATATTATTCATGAATCAAAAAAAAATATCTCTAATATTTTAGGCGTTAACACCAATAACATTATTTTTACATCTGGAGGCTGTGAGAGCAATACATTAGCCATATTAGGATGTGCAATAGCTAATCCAACTAAAAAAACTATTGTAACATCAGAGTTTGAACATAGTTCAGTTTTAAATGCCTGCAAATTCTTGAGTGAAAAGGGGTATAAGATAGTCTATTTAAAACCAGATAATAAAGGCATAATAACGCCAGAAGAGTTGATATCAAAAATTAATAGTGATGTTTTATTAGTATCAATTATGATGGTTAATAATGAAATAGGTACTGTTCAACCTATTAATGAACTTGTAAATATTGCTCATAGGTACGGAGTGTTATTTCATTCGGATGCTGTTCAATGCACAGGCCATTTAAAAATTAACTTTTCTAAATTGAATTTAGATTTTATGAGTTCTTCGGCACATAAATTTTATGGCCCTAAAGGTATTGGGTTGTTATTATGTAAAAATACATTGTTGATTAATAATATAATATTTGGTGGAGAACAACAATATGGAATTAGACCGGGAACAGAAAATACTCAAGCAATTTATTCGTGTTCAAAGGCACTTGAATTTGCTTATTTAAATTCTCCAATTCATTTCGATAAAGTTAATGAATTGAAAGCTTATTTAATAGATAAATTATATACAAATAAAATAAGTTATAAAGTAAATTCAATAAGTAATTATCCTTATATTCTTAATATACAATTTAATGGGATGTCAAATGAAGGATTAGTAAATTTTATGGACTTGAATGACATTTGTATTTCTTATGGATCAGCATGTAATACAGATTTACTTGCACCATCACATGTTTTGAAAAGTATAGGCTTATCAGATGATGAAGCTAATTCTTCTGTTAGACTTTCATTTTCTTACGAAAATACAAAAGAAGAAATTGATAAATTTATAGATGTTCTTATATTATATATTAGTAAAATTAAGATACTAAGTAAAAAATAACCAATTTATGTAACTTAAAATGGTAATTAGTGCTACATGGATTTCATGATCTTTAATGTATAAAAAGCTCGATTGGCAGTAATATCTATTTTTTGTAGAGTTTTTACCCTTAACATATAGTGTATAAACTATTTTTGATACTGCGATAAAATTAACATAGTCTTGGCGGCCCGGCCTCGGTGTCCATTTTTGTAGATATTCAGATGGGTATGGCCTCAAATCTTGATATTTGATTAACTACTATTATGCATATAGTTCTGGCGCCCCGCTCAAGTGTTCATTTTCTACAAGGATTGACCCATCCCTATGGTGTGTAACTGCTCTTGTAGCAGCTTAGAATGCTACTTTAGATCCTTTATAAACTAAAAACGCTGATAGGCGACCTGTACTAGGTAACTTATCAGCGTTTTTGTTCTATACAGTGGAAATGAACACTTTTTGAACGAGACCTACAAAAGTGTTCATTTTACTTCCGAAAAGTGTAAACTCGAAAACAAAAAAGTGTCCATTTCCTATTAAAAAAATGAACACTTGTAGGCTTCTTGATTTATGGTTGATTAGTTATTTGGTATAATAAGTATATCATAAATAGATTTGGAAGTAAAGGAGTTTGATAGCTATGCTAACACAAATTACAACAATGTTTAAAAACTTGCTTATACTTAAATTATTTGGTATAATATAAGTGCAATTGAATAAATCTGAAAACTTTCCTAGAAAGTTGACTAATTAATCTTCTGTAAAGCTATTATGAGGATTACCCTTTGAGGTTATAGCAATAGGTCGCCCTATGATTAGTTACATGCTTTTATTTAATTGACATTAATCATAGGAGGTTAAAAAGCATCTTTTCGTATTATGATATATGGAAAAATGTAAAATTAAGTTAATGGATTTAAATCGAGAAACAGCCATGCGTCTATGGGTGAAAACCTATGGTAAAGAAACCAAAGTTCATGACTTTGCTGGTAGAATAATGGTAAAAGGCGCATACAATGATCGTAATAGTGATTTCGGATGGAATGTTGATCATGTTCTTCCACAATCAAAAGGTGGAACTACAAGTGATCATAATTTAGTATGTTGCCATATTTTAACTAATGATGAAAAAGCAGATAAGTTTCCTTGCTTTACTGCTAATGAAATTAAGTTTGAAATATTAAAAGTTCAAAACCATTATGAAATAAGAAAAATAAAATCTACCAATAAAGAACAAAATAATGAAGAAATCAATATAAATTTTTTTGATTCTGCTGCTGGAATCAGGTATTTTAAAAAATTAAAAGGATTACAAAATAAACCAAGATTTGTTGGTCATGTAATTGTTAAACTTTCTAATTTAAATAATACAGCGGTTACTGATTTCATTGAAGAAATATTTAGTTCAGAAAATGTTGATTTTGTATCATCAAATGGTACAATTAATCTAGTATTTAAAAATTACAATATGCCTTTAAAGGAAAATATAAGTAATCTTTTAGATAAATGTATTTTATTAAATACTTACTTAGATAACTATTTTAAACCTATTGGTTATATTGATGGTTTTGATATTTATTATCAAGTTGATTGTTATACTGAAAAATTTGAAATGTATAATACTGATACAAACAATTTAGTTAACAACACACGAAGATTATATGGACAATTAAATAATAGTTTGTTCATTAATGGTCTTGTTTGGGAAAACACTGAAGCTAAATCTAAAGTTAGTTGGAGCAATAGTAATTGGACAGAATATTGTTATGTTTATACTAAATTACAAGAGAATTTAAAAAAGGAGGTAAGCGAAAAGTAATTTTGCTTTAAGCCTCCAAATTAATGAAGAGTGATGGGCGGCAATCATTCTTTTTTATAGTAATTTACCAACATTTTCTATTGATGATTCCAATCCATCTTTATCAATCATATCCGCAAACTTACATAAGAATGTTCTTAGCTTTAATCCATCAAGTTTGGTGATTCGTTCAATTACTTCATTATTACCTTCAAACAAATCTAGAAATGAAAAGTTATACATTGTAGCTGGCTTATCAGCAAGTAGTCTAATGTAAGGACTCCAATTAATATACCTTGTACCAGGATTACCTGATAGTCTTGGTAGTTTTATTACAAACTCTCCATCTTCACCATATACTTCAATAATGTCAGGCAACATTTTAACTTGTACTTTTTGATAGGCAAGTGATGGATTTAAATAATAGTAGTGCCTATTACTTGTTGTTAATCTTCCATAGTTATCAAGTTTACGTTCTTGGATTGATGAGCATATAAACTCAGTTGGAGGTAGTGGATTAAGTTCATTAATATCATCAAAGTGTAAATCCACTATTGGTTGTTTTAATACATAATGTTCTCGTTTAAGTAAATTCTTACTACGTTCTAATAGTTCCTTATTATATAAGTCAAAGTCATCAAATGATGGAACTGGAACAAGTAGATTTCTTCTTATAAAACGTACACCTTGCTCCACAGTTCCTTTCTCGTTAGCTTTTTCGGAATTCATGAATACATCCCTAAAATCATAATGAAGTTTAAAACGATTAAATGTATCAGATGGAATTCTTCTAATTTGGCCATTGTCAAGATTTTCCACTTTAACAAATACAGTATCATTATCAAACCATATTGCATGTGGAACTCCACCTAGATAGTTAAATATATGAATCATGGCAAGGGCAGCACTTTAGCGTTTTTCTTTCTTATCAGTTGTATGTAAGAAGCATTAGAGTAAGCAAACGTTAAAACCAAATATTTGCCATAACACTTAACACCTTTTTCATAGAAAGTACAATCGCCAAAATCAACTTGTGCAGAACCTGCTTTATGTTCAAGTGGTAGATATCCATTGTGTTTATAGTAGAATTCTTTCTTTAGTTTTGAAAAGTATTTAATTGTGGCATATATTGTACATGGAAAGTCAAGATACTTTTCTTTTAATCTTTCATACACCCTTTTACCAGTATGACGTTGTTTATGGTGATGCATTCTATCTTCTTCAAGAAAACCAATTATATCATCACGATACCTAATAAGCGGAGTACGTGATTTAGTAGTAGTGATTTCATCTGAAAAATTCACTAAACCCAAATACTTATAGCAAGTAGTTCTACTAATTTTCATTATCCTGGTTATTTCAGTCACTGAGTAATTTTGTTCATAATGCATTACTCTTATTTTATTTATCTCTTTCTTTTCTAGCATAATCAATTACCTTTACAATTCCTTTCAATCATGATATACTTATTATATCAAAGAACTAAATATAGTAAAACTAACAAACAAAAAAGTGTCCAATTCTAATAGCGAAATTGGACATTTTTGACTTTTGAAACGGACAAATGAGAAGTACGAAATGGACACTGTAGACGGGCAAATTGGACACTTGTGACGAATTGTTCAAAAAGTGTTCATTTTCTTATGATTCAATACTAATATAGTAAAACAGCTGATGTGCGACCTGGAGTAGGTTACATATCAGCTTTTTCAGTTTATAAACGATGTAAAGTAGTATTCCAAGCTGCTACAGGAGCATCAATACTACCTGGGGATATCTGAATAGTTGTAAAAAATGAACACTTGAGTGGGGCGCCAGTCGCATACGAAAAAGGTCGCGAAATCATTCCTATAAATCTTTATATGGAATGAACATTTTTGATCATATATTCCTCATTGTCTAAAAATCCTTGGTAGCTATATATTACTTTTCAATAATAATTAGATCATTATATTTATATATCTAACCGCAATATTTGATTAATAATGACATTTATTGTTCAAATATTATAAAATATGAACGGTAAGATAATAAAATATGTATTTAATATTCAAATTTATACAAAAATGAATTATAATTTTTGACAGAGCAAAAATTATATGATAGAATATATAAAAGAGGTGTATATTTATGGCGTATAAATCTTTGTATAAATTATATGTGATGAATGATAATTCAACATTTGAGGCCATATATAAAGAAAAATTGAATTCAAATTCTACCATTAAATTTGATTTATATATGAATGATTATCAAGCTTTTTTTAATTATGATAGAGATATTATGTCATTAGTTGCTAATATCAGAGAGATGGATTCTAAAATTCATAATATTTTTTCAAATTTGCCACATTTAGTTTTTAGTCAGTATATGAGAAAATCATTGATTGATGAAATAGAATCCACTAATCAAATCGAGGGTGTAATTTCAACAAGAAAAGACATTAATGATTTAATCTATGAAATTGAGAAAAAAGCTCAAACCAGAAATCGCTTTGAAGGTATCGTTAAAAAATATTTAATGTTAACTGAGGAAAAAATAAAATTTGCTGATTCTCATGATATTAGAAAATTATATAATGAAATGCTATATAATGAAATCAAATCCGAAGATGTTAAAAACTTACCCGATGGTAAAATATTTAGAAAAGATATTGTACATATTTATAAAACGGGAGAAAAAATAGTTCATAATGGATTAATGCCTGAGGCAAAAATAATAGATTATATGGATAAAACTATTAATATTTTAAATGATTCATCAATTGATATACTGATAAGAGTAGCGTTGTTTCATTATTTATTTGGATATATTCACCCTTTTTATGATGGCAACGGAAGAATGAATAGATTTATTTCAAGTTATACTTTGTCAAAATATTTTCATGAAGTTATTGGCTTTAGACTTAGTATGTCTATTAAAGAAAATTTATCTCAATATTTAGATGCATTTGCTTATACGAATGATATTAGAAATAGAGCAGATTTATCTACCTTTGTTTATGAATTTTTGGATATCATTCATAAGTCGTATGTCAAGACTGAAATATATGCATTAGAAAAAAAGCAAATATTTGAAAAATATAAAACTTTATTAACAAAAATTAATTTATTTGAAAATCATAAAAATAATGAGGATATTAAAGCATTATTATTTATACTTGTTCAAACTAGTATATTTGGTGATTTTGGGATGTCAAAAAATGGATTATGCAAAATTTTAAAAAAAGGAAATACTAAAACTACCGAGTTTTTATCAGAGTTAAGAAAATATAATTTATGTAGTGAAGTAACAAGTGGTAAAAACCATTATTATAAAGCTAATTTAGAAGAATTAGATAATTATTATAATGGTTGATTCTATTAAAGCAAAATAGAGTACTATATACTATAAACTTTGATACGATTCATTCATCTAACTATTGTGTTTAGATTTTATTGTAAAGTTAAAGAGTTGATAAGGACCTAGAGTAGGTGTCTGTCAGCTCTTTATGTTATATAAGGACAAAGTAAGTGCAATGTTTTTACATAAGTATTACCACTACTTGGAGATATTTGAATATTTTCAAAAGATGAATATGAATACTAGGTTAACCTATGCGTTAATGCATTCATAGAATCAGATTAAGCTTCAAAATAAATGGGAAATATCAAATAGAACATAGTCATATTATTTTTAAAAAACATTTTTCTCCTAACAAAATACCATTATTTTAGCTAATTTTTTTCCAAAAAAAGATGACAAAAAACGTGAATAGCACGCTTTTTAATGCAAAAAATAATGATGAAATAAAATCATTATACACCAACATGTATGAATGTTTTATATTCAGAAAGGAGAAAATAATGAAAAAAAGTTTATTGTGTATGTTATGTTTTCTTTCTTTTTTAACAACATTTGTTGGTTGTAAAAAAAGAAAAATAACAGGTATTGAAGTAACTAATCATGAATTGGTAGTGCTCAAGGGAAAAGAATTGACAGGTTTAAAGGTCAATACTATTTTTGATGATGAATCAAAAGGTGATTTAATTGATGTAACTGCGCAAATGATAACGGGTTATAATAAAGATCAAACCGGAAATCAAGAAGTAAAAATTACCCATGAAGGTCATGAATTTAAATACACTATTTTTGTTGCCGATAAAATCATATCCAATGCCACAGAATTAAGAGAAGCTCTAAAAAGTCAAAAGGATGGCGAAGCATTAGCACTAAAGAGTGGAACATATGATATGGACCGCGATGAAACGACAAAATATCAAGACCAAACTGGATTCTATTTTCTATTAACAGCTAATCGTTTGTACATCAAAGGTATGGGAAAAGTAGTAATTAAAAGTAGTGTAGAAACACCCAATACCGCATGGGCCAATCAAAATCTAGTTACCATTGTGGGAAATGAAATAACCATAGATGGTGTTGATTTTCAGTGTAAAAAAGAACCCAACAAAGTCATTGAAATTTTAGGTAAAAATACGACATTGAAAAATGTTAATATTGAACCAATGGATACGACTAAGTATGCGGGAAGCATTTATTTAAGCACACCTGAAGGAAATACTACATTAGAAAATGTCAATTTGAAATATGGTCGTATTTCTACAACGGGTGCAGCTGGATCTACACTTACGCTAAAGAATGTAACCATTGACTTTGCAGGAGCACGATTAGATGATACAACCAATGAGGCAAGTTATTGGGGATTTGATAATTCTAGATCTAAAATCAAGGTTACCGCAACCAATAGCAAAATATTTGTTTCAAAAGAATTCAAAGCATCTGACAATTATCAAAATTTTGTCGACCAAGTACCTAGTGGACTATCTATAGTTGAAAAATAATTGCAGAAATACAATGTCTTGTGAAAATTCACAAGACCTTTTTTTATCTCATAGATGTGATTAAAAAAAGAATAAATGTTCATAAAAAGAATTATCCATTTGCTAGTAAAGTTTCAAAAGATATGGTATAATACAAGAAATAGTGGAGGTGTACTATGAAACCAATAGGATTACACACAATTCAAGACGAAGCATACTTACATCATTATCGACTGACCGACTTGGCCAAGACCTATCAAACACCACTTTATGTGATGGATGAGGCACAAATTAGAAAAGCCATTCAAGAATTTAAAACATATTTTAAAAGTGAAGCTTTTGATTCTACGATAGTGTATGCATCAAAGGCTTTTTTTACGAAAGAATTTGCTAAATTAATCGCAGAAGAGGGATTGTATATGGATGCGGTGAGTTTAGGAGACTTATATGTAGCTCAAAAAGCCAATTTTCCTTTCGCACATCTTGTCTTTCATGGCAATAATAAGTCTAGTGAGGAGCTTGATTTTGCGGTTTCAAATGAAGTAGGATGGATCGTAGTAGATAATCTATATGAATTGAGACATTTAGACCAAATAGCAGCACAACATCAAAAAAAAGTATCCATTTTGATACGGGTCAATCCAGGAATTGATGCACATACTCATGAGTATATTCAAACTGCCAAATTCACCTCTAAATTTGGTGAAAGCATTTTTGATGAAGAACAAATGAAAAAATTAATCGATATTTGTCAGTCCTCACCATGGATTAAATTAAAAGGATTTCATGCCCACATTGGCTCCCAAATTCATGAACCAGAAGCATTTGTAGAAGAAATAAAAAAAATGGTTGCTTTTCAAAGTGGGATATCGACAACATATCACTTGGATTTACCAGTACTCAATTTAGGAGGAGGTTTTGGTATCCAGTATGAACAAGCAGAAAAGAACGTAGCTATTCCTGAAATGACGAAAATACTCAGTTCTGCCTTAGAAACGGCAATACTAGAAAACCATTCTGAAATTAAACAAGTTATGATAGAACCAGGGAGAGCTATCGTAGGACCAGCTGGAATAACACTGTATAAGGCTTCCCAAATCAAAAGCACCTTTGGCCAAAAAAATTACCTATTTATTGATGGGGGAATGACCGATAATATTCGGCCTGCTCTGTATCATGCTACGTATGAATGTGATATTGCTAGTAAAATGAATCATCCAAAAGAAATTTTGGTTGATATTGTGGGAAAATGCTGTGAATCAGGTGATATCATTCGTAAAGACGTAATGATACCTCGGATAGAAGAAAATGATATTGTAGTAGTTTATGCAACAGGTGCATATAATTATTCGATGTCATCTAATTACAATCATCTTTTGAAACCTGCGGTCATTCTAGTAGGGGAAGATATCAAAATACTTAGTAGGCGTGAGACATTAGATGATTTATGCAAATTATTTTAAGTAAAAGGATAGGAAATGGATGTGAAAAGATGTTGATTTTTATTTTAACATAAGTAGATAGAAAATATAAAATAAGGAAGGAAAAAATATGAAACAAAATTCTAAAAAGGGAGCAAGGTATTTAGTCTACCTGATTGGTCGCTTTTTCCCGATGCTCTTACTGATTTTAGTGATGTCAGCTATTGATTCTGCAACATATACATATGTTTCAATGTTTATCAAATATATTATTGCGGTATTGGATAACGATATTCATGCCACAAACAATTTACCAGAATTTGTTCTCAATTGGTTCAATTTGGGACAAAGCGTATTAGATAAAGTGTTATATGCAAGTATTGGACTGTTCTTATTTCAATTTGTAAGAGGGATATTTAAATTTTTAATGGGATTTTATCGCCAATTTTTTGGAGAAGTACTGGCAAAAAAAATCAGGAAGGATATGTACCATCATATACAAGAATTACCATATAGTTACCACAACAATGTGGATACAGGTGACTTGATTCAAAGGTGCACTACGGATAATGATACCATTCGCAATTGCTTGTGTTCGCAGTTGCCTGAACTTGTTTCCATTTTTGCTGTATTGATTACAGCAGTATTTCAAATGTGGAAGATTAACCGTTTGTTGATGATGGTATCTTTGATTATTGTACCTATTGCAGCTATTACATCGATTATATTCTGCATTTATACCGAAAAGAAATTTGAAGAAATAGAAAAAGAAGAATCGAAACTGATGTCGATTATTCAAGAAAATATAGCAGGAGTAAGAGTCGTAAAGGCGTTTGCCAATGAGTCATTTGAAAAGGAAAAATTCGAAAAACAAAATCTAATTTATTCTAACAAAAATCTGCATTTAAATAAAGTATCTGCTATTTTTTGGGGATTAAGTGATGCATCAACACTTGTTCAATATTTAATCACAATGACTACCTCAATATTCTTATTGATCAATAACCCAGGTATTATCCGCGCTTCTGATATCGTTGCCATCATGATGCTACTGAGTTCTTACATATGGCCAGTGCGCAGTTTGGGTCGTATTGTTAGTGATCTTGGAAAATGCAATGTAGCAGCAGGTAGAGTTAAGGAAATTTTAGATTTGAAAAGTGAATATGAAGGTGACTCTAACTTTCAACCAGAAATTCAAGGAAAAATTGAATTTTCCAATGTATCGTTCCAGTTTGATGATACAGATCAACATTTGTTAAGTCATTTGAGTTTTCAAATTGAACCAGGAGAGACGGTTGCCATTATTGGGAAAACAGGTAGTGGAAAAAGTACGATAGCTAAGATTTTAACGAGACTAATTGAATATCAAGAAGGTTCGATTTTAATTGATGGACATGAATTGAAAGATATAAAGAAGGAATATATTCGCAGCAAAATTGGATTAATTTTGCAAGAACCATTTTTATTTGCAAGAACTGTATATGATAACATTCGAATTACAAATGAAGCTATTGATCCAGAGCGGATTGCAGAAGTTGCTAAAATTGCATCGATTGAAAAAGACATTCGTAGTTTTGAAAAAGGATATGACACAATGGTTGGTGAAAAAGGAGCAACGCTTTCTGGTGGTCAAAAACAGCGTTTAGCTATAGCTAGAATGTTATTGATAGATAAACCTATTTATATTTTTGATGACTCACTAAGTGCAGTGGATACGGAGACCGATTTGATGATCCGTCAGGCTTTGAAAAAACACAATCAAGCGACTACAATCATTATTACGCATCGCATCACGACAGCGAAGCAAGCAGATAAAATTATTGTGCTTGAAAATGGGGGTGTTTCTGCAATCGGTACACATGAAACACTTGCTCAAAAGGAAGGATTGTATCAAAAACTTTGGAACATTCAGGGAAATGCTGAGGCAGAATTCATGAATATTTTAAGAGAAGGAGGTGCAGTTCATGGTCATCGCTAGTATAATTATTTTCATTATTTTTACAGCTTTATGTATATATTGCCTTTTAGCCAAACCAAAGCAAACTACAAAAAGTAAAGAAATAGAGGAAAGCAAAAACACTTCAATAGCAGAGGATGAAGAAGATGATTTTGAAAAAATTGACTTAAAAGTCTGGAAGAAAATCATTCGAATTATTATTAAAGATGAAAAACTAATTATTCAAATGATGATTGCAGTAGTACTACTAGCAATCAATGATTTGGTTTATCCGCTTTTGAACCGTTATGCATTAGAACATTATTTCAATGAACAACCTGATTTTGCAACCAAATGGCTATTTATTGGATTATATGCTTTTTTAGCCATTGCTTTAGGGCTAACTGTTTGGAGTTTTATCCGCGCCGCATCAATTGTAGAAGAAAGTACAACGATTGAAATCAGAAAACAAGCATTTGATAAATTGCAACGCTTATCATTTTCTTATTATGACACCAATTCAAGTGGATGGATTATGGCTAGAATGACCTCTGATGCAAGAAAACTCGCTTCCATTATTTCTTGGGGAATCGTTGACTTGTTATGGGGATTTGTCTTGATGATTGGCATCTTGATTGTTAGTTTTGTCATCAACTGGCGCCTTGCTTTGATTTTACTTGCGCTAGTTCCAGTATTTTTATTATTAACACTGTATTTTAGGAAAAAGATTTTAAGAGAATATCGAGGTGTGCGTAAAATCAATTCTGAAATTACTGCCTCTTTTAATGAAAGTTTCATGGGTTCAAATGCCTCAAAAACACTTGTGCTAGAAACCAAAAATGAAAGAGAATTTGATGCAACAATTGCTAAAATGAAAAGAAGATCCATTCGTGCAGCCATTTTTTCATCCATCTTTTGGCCTACCATCTTGGTATTAGGTTATTTAGGAGTCGCAGTTGTGGCGGTCGAAGGTGGGAAAATGGTAATGAGCGATGAATTAAAGTTACTCATCACAACAGGTACACTATATCTTTTCTTAGATTATGCTATGCGTTTTTTTGATCCAGTTATGTCGATTGCTAGAATTATATCGGATTTTCAACAGGCCCAAGCCTCCGCAGAAAGAGTTATCTCTCTGATCGAAACGGTACCAGATGTAATAGATACGCCTGAGGTCATTGAAAAATATGGGGATGTATATCAGCCTAAGACGGAAAACTGGGAAAATTTAGAAGGAGAAATTGAGTTCCAACAAGTCAGTTTCAAATATAAAGGCACTGATAAATATGTGCTAGAAAATTTTGATTTAAAAATTGAGAAAGGACAGATAGTTGCCTTTGTTGGAGAAACGGGTTCTGGGAAAAGTACAATCATCAATTTGATTAGTCGTTTTTATGAGCCAACTACAGGAACGATTTTGATTGACGGCAAAGATTATAAGGAAAGATCAGTTGGATGGTTACACCATCATCTAGGATACGTGCTTCAAACTCCGCATTTATTTAGTGGTAATATTTTAGAAAATGTTCGCTATGGCAGATTAACCGCTACCGATGAAGAGGTAAAGCAAGCTTGTCAAATTGTCAATGCTCATGAGTTTATCGAAAAATTACCTAATGGTTATTTGACGGATATTGGAGAAGGTGGAAACAAACTATCCATTGGTCAAAAACAATTGCTTTCTTTTGCTAGGGCACTATTGGCTAATCCTAAAATACTTATTTTAGATGAGGCAACATCCTCTATTGATACAGAAAATGAAAAGATGATTCAAGATGCTATTGGTGTAGTTTTAAAAGGAAGAACAAGTTTGATGGTTGCTCACCGCCTTTCAACAGTTGTCAATGCAGATCAAATTGTCGTACTACGAGAAGGAAAAATTTTAGAAGTAGGTACTCACTTTGAATTGTTACACCAAAAAGGCTATTACTTTAATTTGTATAAAAATCAATTTCTTCAAGAATTTGAACAAAAGAGCATAAATGCAATTGAATAAATTGACAGATTTAAACAGATTTGGTATAATATGCATATCAAGTTCTTTCACAAGTGACGATAGGGTGGTGAGCACATGACAAAAGAAGAAGCTTTGAAAATATGGCTACACGAATTTGGTGATGTTGATTACGCACATGATTTCACTGGACGTAAAATTAAACGTGCTGATTATTTAGTTGAAAATCAAGTGGGATGGGTAGTTTCCTATGTTTGTCCGCTAGAATTAGGTGGACCAAATAATGAAGGGAATACGATTATTTTGAATCACAATACCGCATACGAAAAATCCAATCATTTTCCTGATTTTGAGGTTGTAGGAACAAAATACACCATTTGTCACGATGAAGAAGACGATTTCTATTATATCGAAAAAATACTAGAAGATTAAAAAATAAAAAGCAATATACCTAGATATATTGCTTTTTACAAATATATAAACGATTAATAGAGGAGAAGAAAAAGATTTTAACGTCTGATGAAGAAAACTTCATCAAGGTTTTAACCTTTACAAAGATAGTATGTGTTCAAAAATAGATTTTATACATCAAAGAGGTAAAAAAATATGCGAATTATTGCTGGAAAATATAGGAGCAGAAAATTAAAAACACTAGAAGGAATGGCGACAAGACCAACGCTTGATCAAACCAAAGAAGCTATATTTAGTAGTTTAGGCGGTTATATTCCCGATTTTAAAATATTAGATGTATTTGGTGGAAGTGGTGCTTTATCGCTAGAATCCATTAGTAGAGGTGCTCAAATAGCATATATTATTGATGAAAACCCTGCAGCTATTCGGATAATTCAAGAAAATGCCAAACTACTAGGTGTAAAAGATGAGTTGAAGGTATTTCAAGGCAACTATATTACCGTAATGGAACGTTTTAAACAGATGAAATTTGATATCGTCTTTTTAGATCCGCCTTTTCGTATGAAAGTGATAGATGAATTAACAACTTATTTGATTGAAAACGATATGATAGCATCAGGCGGGTATATTGTAAGTGAATATCCAAAAGAAGATGTAGTCAATAAACATTACTTAGGATATCATGTAAAATTGTGTAGAACTTATGCTAGCAGTGAAGTATTGATTCTTGAGAAGGAGGAATAACATGAGAATAGGTGTATATCCAGGTACGTTTGATCCTGTAACCAATGGTCATTTAGATATTATCAAAAGAGGAGCAGGGTTATTCGATAAACTTTACATTTTAGTGGCAAACAATATCAACAAACATACCTTATTTAGTGTAGATGAGCGGATTCAATTGTTAAAAGATGCAGTCCTTGAATGGCCCAATGTGGAGGTAGTCACGAGTTCACTACTTACAGTAGAATTTGCAGCAAGCGTGGGGGCAAAGGCCATGTTAAGAGGACTTCGAATGGTGAGTGATTTTGAATATGAATTACAAATGGCAACATTGAATAAAAACTTGAATAGTCAAATTGAAACAATATTTATTATGAGTTCACATGAGTATTCATTCTTATCATCTAGCAGTGTAAAAGAAATTGCACGCTTTGATGGTGATGTATCTAGTTTTGTGCCCAAGCATGTTGAACTAGCCCTACAGAAAAAAAGATAGACAAATATAGAGTGAAAGACTAACTAGCGTAGTCACCAAGGCATGAATGAGTCTTGTTTTGGCAAATGGCGCAAAGGTAAGTCTTTCTTTTTTTAAAGTATGAAAGACTTGTAGCCAAATGGCAAAACCATTGATAGAAATTAGGGCACTTGTCATTCCCAATTGTAATATATCCCAGTTTATACATTCTAATACATGATGTAAGCCAAGAGAAATTTCAAGCACATCTAAAATATAAGCAAGTGCAGAAAAAGGTAATTGTTCAATCGGCAATTTCATAATCGTGATAATGCACATAGTAGCAAGGATTTTTAACAAAATTTGTGGTAATGTGTCAATCATTTCAAACAACGTATCGGTATAACTTTGGTAAGAAAGGTGATGAAATGATTGACTGGTAAAATCTAATCTCTTTGATTCCCTTTGATAGAGGAATATAGTTACAAGGAGTTGTGTAGCAAAAATGATAGCAATAAATGAACTATTTACCATAGAGAGGAGAAATAAGGGAGAAATAAAAGAACAAGTAGAATAAAGTAAAGTACCTTGTTGCTTGGAAATCTCTTTTTTTTGAATCGCCTTTGCAACAAGAATAGTAGAGGTAGGTGCACCAGTAAAAAAACTAACCATAAATAAGGACAATGCTTTTTCATTTTCAAAGTAAATAAAATGATTGACCATAGGATATAGCATTTTACTACATAAGGGGTGCACGACAACTAATCCACTAACTATCACCATAGGAACAATGCTAGGGACAACTTTATGCAACCATAAATCAAGGGTAAAGATTAAATTAGTGCTTATCTCAGCGGAATGAGTAAGCACAAATAAAAGAAGATATAAGCAATAAATTGCAAGGAATAGTTGAAACCATTTTCTCATTGTCTGGGAATAATAAGAGTAGCTCCAGGATAAATCGTATCAGAACTAAGCCGATTGTATTCTTGGATAGTTGCTATAGGGACATGAAATTGTTCAGAAATTTGGTATAGTGAATCATTTGGTTTGACAATATAAGTGATTTCTTTTGGTGGTGTATAAGGAACGCCAAGATACGTAGCAATAGTTTTGACTACGGATTCTGCCATTGTTGGCCATTCATAAAGCAAGCGGTAAGTGTCGTCATCATTGTCAGCAAAGCCGTATTCAATAATCATAGAAGTAGCTGGAACTGTATTTCGTAGAATAAAGTAAAAATCATTACCAGTTTTGCCAAGGCGTTGATAGACGTTTCGAATAGAAAGCCCTGTTTGCTTTAAGGCATTTCCAATTGATTTCGGCAAAGTATCTTTTGTTTTTAAGGAGTAAATGACTTCTCCTCCCCCGCTTCCCGCATTATTAACATGATTAGAAATCAAAATATCACCAACACTAGCCCCAAGGGATTCGATTCGAGCAATTCGGTCTTGTGGGGTAAGTGTTTCATCATATGTTCTCGTGCGTTTAGCAGGAATACCCAGCTGATCAAAACGTTCTTTTTGATAATCACTTATTTTTTTGGTCATATCTTTTTCTTTAAAATAGGCATTAGATCCACCACCTGGATCCCATCCGCCATGACCTGCATCTATTATAATCATTTTTATCACCACATCATTTTATGCAGGGTAGAGAAATAAAATGATAAATCAATCCATTTTACAAGTGAATTTATAATAAAAAAATATCCAAACTGTTGTTTGGATATTGATAATCGATAAATGGCGTCCCAGAAGAGATTCGAACTCCCGACACACGGCTTAGAAGGCCGTTGCTCTATCCTACTGAGCTACTGGGACACATCACAAAAGCATATATATTATACATTATTTTGGTTAAAATGTAAAGTGAAATGGTATTTTTATTCGATAAATCAATTAAAATTTGAAATTAGAATCGAAGTATTCAATATGGATGAAAATGAGATAGAAATAAAATGAGTACAAAAAGATGACTCAAATTATTATTTTGAATAGTATGTATGTTTCAACAAGAAAACTAAAATGAATAGTTATAATTTTATGTAATAATGCGTTTATATGTAAAACTAATTGTCAATCCACGATATAAACACATTCAAAAAAGGGATATCTATGTAAAAAATGGCAAAATGGCTTGATAATAAAAATAAAAAAGAATATAATATGCAAAAAGGAGGAAAGATATGAAAAAATTAATGACTTATATATTGATGATTTTGTTTGTTTGTGTGATGAGTGTTTCTTGTTCGACAAAAGGGCCAGATATATACGATCTAGTATATTATCCGAGTCTAGGAAGCAATGACGATGCATTTCTTTTGAATACGGGGGAAAGTTATAATGAACTTACTGAAAACCCATTTATTCATACCACATATAATAGTGATAGTTATTTTTCGATGGATTCTTTCACCGCCTCATATGCAAACTTGAGAAGATATATCCAAACTGGCATGAAGATTCCTAGTAATATCATCAAAACTGATGAATTAATTAACTATTTTCGCTATCAGTTGCCTGAACCTCTTGAAGGTGAAACTTTTGGAATAACGGCGCAAATGCAGACTTCTTTTTGGAATGAAGAAACGAAACTATTGACTGTGGGTATACAGACTAAAACAGAGAAGGTAGAAACCACAATGGGAAATAATTTTGTGCTCTTGATTGATGTTTCGGGATCAATGTCTAGTGAAAATAAGCTTCCTCTCCTCCAAAATGCCTTTTGTTTATTGGTGGATACGCTGAGTGAGAATGACTGCATTTCGATTGTGACTTATGCAAGTGGATTAAAAACGGTATTAGATGGTGGATCAGGAGATGAAAAGGTACAGATAAAAGACAAAATTCGTAGTTTAACGGCAAAAGGAGCAACCTATGGCGAGCAAGGTTTAAGGAAAGCATATGAAATTGCAGAAAAACATTTCATTCCAGGTGGAAATAATCGTGTCATTTTGGCATCAGATGGAGATTTTAATGTAGGTATTCGTACGCAAGAAGAATTAAAAAATTTTATAACAGAAAAATTAGATGCAGGTATTTATTTGACTACCCTCGGTGTAGGTATAGGTAATTACAAAGATACCACAATGGAGACCCTTGCTAAGTATGGAAATGGCGCTTATGCTTATATTGACACAATTGAAGAAGCTAAAAAGGTTTTGGTAGATGAAATAGATCAAACGCTAGTCACTGTAGCTAAGGATGTTAAGAATAAAATTCATTTCAATGCTAATGTTGTAGATTCATATCGATTAATAGGTTATGAAAATAAACAGCTAACTGAAGAAGACTTTAACGATGAAAATAAAGATGCTGGTGAAGTCGGTAGTGGACATACTACAATGGTTTGTTATGAATTGGTATTGAAACAAAACGCTAATTTGGATATAGAGAGTATATTTGATGTTCAAATCAATTATAAAGATCCTAAAACCGATCAGTCTGTGAGTGCGCAAAAAGAATTTCATCATTCTGACCTCAAATCGGTTACAGAAGATTTTTATTTTGTAGGCGCATTGATTGAATTTTCACTTGCTTTACGAAATTCTCCTTACAAGGGGACAGCTAATTGTCAAAGTGTATTAGAACGACTCGAGCAGTATTGTAGCAGCGCTTTAAAAGAGGATGCATATAAGCAAGAATTCTATCATCTTGTTGAACAAGCCATTGCACATGAGTTGTTGCCAGAAGAAGAATCTACTATCATACTAGAAATGCATACTGATTATGGCATAAAATCGATTTGCTTATCTCAGTATACAGTTCTTACAGCGGATAGGATTAAACAATATGCCTATGGGAAAAAAGTAGAAGGTCAGGTTTTGGTCTATCTAGATCGAGCATATACGATATTATTTCAAAAATTGAGTGTGGTTGAGGATACAGTTGTGTATCTAAGATACGAGTAAATCATTAGATGATTTCAATCATATTTAGTGGAAAAATACGTTTGAAAATATGAAAGGATAAAAAAGCAATTCATTTTATTGAATTGCTTTTTTAGGTTTATCTTCTTGAAACTTCATCAATTCTATTCGAATACGGAAAAATTCGGTAAACCAATTTTTAAAAAAGAATGATAAAAGACAACTTATGCATTCTGCAGAAAACGTTTTCATATTTTCGAAAGAAAAATAAAAACTATTTTATTTGCGAAAAAGTTTTAAATGATTATAATATTGTCTTGTTAAAATATATAATTGGAGAAAAGGATGAAAAAAGTACTGATTGAATTAAATAATTTGTCAAAAGAATTCGATGGGATAAATGTGGTCAATCATATTGACCTATCAATTTATGAAAATGAGTTTTTAACTATACTAGGACCATCGGGATGTGGAAAAACAACGACACTTCGGATGATTGCGGGATTTGTTAAACCTGACGATGGAGAAATCATCATTAATGATAAGGTTGTCAATGAATTAGAGCCTTATGCGAGACCTGTCAATACTGTGTTTCAAAGATATGCCTTATTTCCTCATCTAAATGTCATTAAAAATGTATCATTTGGATTAGACAACAAAGATAGTATGTCATTATATCATTTTTTTGGTGGTGATGCCATTTTATCCCAAATTCGAAAAGACAAACAAGATATTCAGGCAAAAGTGTCTAAACGAGAGATTAAAAAGTATATTCGTTCTAAGATTGAAGAAGAAGCCAAGCGCGTTTTAAAATTGGTCAAACTAGAGGGTTTTGAAAATCGTAAAGTGGATCAGTTATCGGGTGGACAACAACAACGTGTGGCTTTGGCAAGGGCTTTGATCAATCGGCCCCAAATTTTATTGTTAGACGAGCCAATGGCTGCACTTGACTTAAAACTTCGTCAAGATATGCAATATGAACTCAAAGAAATGCAGCGCAAATTAGGAATTACCTTTATTTTTATCACGCATGATCAAGAAGAGGCAATGACGATGAGTGATCGAATAGTAGTTATGAATGAAGGGGTTATTCAACAGTTGGGTACACCGAAAGATATTTATAATGAGCCAGTTAATCGTTTTGTAGCCAATTTTATTGGTGAGAGTAATATTATGCGAGGAGTGTATCATACTACCAATCGGGTATCTTTTATGCATCAAGAGTTTGAGTGCATTGGTTATCAGTTTTTAGAACAAGAAGAAGTAGATGTTGTCATCCGCCCTGAAGATTGGGATGTTGTGCCTTTAGAAAAGGCGAAGATAAAAGGGATAGTTACATCTAGCATTTTTAAGGGTGTTTATTATGAAATTTGTGCAATGGTTGAACAAATGGAGATGGTAATTCATGCCTATGAAGATGTATCAGTGGGGGCTACGATTGGATTATCCGTAGACCCTTATGAAATTCATTTGATGAAGGTTGAAAAATATGAATAAGCGATTTCAAAAATTAGCGACACCTTACTTGATATGGCTATATATTCTAGCCTTGTTTCCAGCAATCTTTATGTTTGGTTTGATGTTCTTCGATATGGAAGGCATTGATACGGATGAAATTGCTTTTACCTTTGAAAATTTTAAACAACTTGCAGAACCATCTACTTTAATTGCGTTATTCAATAGTTTGAAGTTTTCTGTTATTTCAACTGCTTTATGTATTTTACTAGGTTATATTACGGCTTATTTTCTATATCAATCACATATTCAAAATAAATTTCTAGTACTTATCATCTTGATTTTACCAATGTGGTCAAATTTATTGCTTCGAACACAAGCCCTAGCCAATATTATGGAACCAAATAATATTTTTACAAGTCTTTTTCATATTCAAGTCAAAGAAGATGCGACAGGGATTGCGGGAGGAGATTTAGCAGTCATTATTGGGTCAGTATTTACTTACTTGCCTTTTATGATTCTGCCCATTTATACAGCTCTTGAAAAAATTGATCCTATGCTAGAAGAAGCTTCTTTGGACCTTGGCTCAAATGAGTTTACTACATTTCGGCGTGTAACTTTACCTTTATCGCTTAAAGGTGTAGTTACAGGATCCGTTATGGTCTTTTTGCCTTGTATGAGCGGATTTGCTATACCAGAGATACTTGGAAAAGGAAATATTGTAATGATTGGAAATATCATTGAGCAATTTTTTAAAAACATGAATTATAATATTGGTTCATTACTTGCTGTTGTTATTCTTATTTTAATTTTAGCATCAATTGCACTAGTAAATAAATTCGACAAAGATGGAGAAACCGTTTTATGATGAAAGATACACCTAAAATAAGTTCAATCAGTGGAAAAGAAATTGCTACAATGAGTGCGTATGGCTATAAAGACTATAAAATTCTCAAGAAAATTCTCAAATTTCTTGGATGGTGCATAGTCATTTCTGTGGCTATGATGCTTTATTTATCAATTTTTGTCATCTTTATCTATTCCATCAATTCTAATAAAAGTGTCAATGAATTTGGAGAAGTAACCTTAAAATGGTACAAAGAGATATGGAATCACCGGATGCTTCGAACATCAATTATAAATACATTTGCGGTAAGTTTAGTGGCTACCCTATTATCAACTATTTTTGGAACACTAATTGCCATAGGAATTTATTCTGCTGCAAAGAAAAAACAAAAATGGATGATGTTATTGAATAATATTCCACTCTTAAATGCTGATATTGTAACAGGAATTAGTTTAATGTTGATCTTTTCACTGTTGCTTCGCATATTTCCTTATCTATTTGGCTTTCCTACGCTAATTATTGCCCATGTCTACTTTACACTCCCCTATGTTATTTTGAATGTACTACCTAAGTTAAGAGAAATGGATCCCAATTTAATTGATGCAGCGCTAGATTTAGGAGTAAAACCTAGAAAAGCCATTTGGAAAGTCGTTGTTCCCGCAGTGAAATCAGGTATACTATCAGGTGTATTAATGGCGTTTACAATGAGTTTTGATGATTTTGTGATTAGTTATTTTACAACTGGAAATGGTTTTGACAATCTTTCCATTTGGATTTATGGTTCAATTGGTCGTAAAGATTTGACACCTGCAGTCTATGCGTTTAATAGTCTAGTTATTTTTGGCGCAATGGCTATTTTACTTTCCATCAATGCAATAAGACGTAAAAACCAAAAAAGGAGTAAGCAATCATGAAATGGAAATGGAAACATAAAGGGATTTGTGGTTTAATCCTAATCATTTTGCTATTATTCACTTTGACCAGTTGTACAACAAGAAGACAGTTACTGATTCTCAACTGGGGTGAATACATCAATGATGATTTAGTTGTGGCCTTTGAGAAAGAGTACAATTGTACTGTATCTATCAGCATTGCGGAAAGCAATGAGTTATTCTATGCTAAAATCAAAAGTGGTACAACAGCATACGATTTGGTCGTACCATCAGATTATATGGTTGAAAAAATGTATAATAAGGATCTCCTTCAACCTATTGATTTTACCAAATTGCCAGATTATGATGAGGAGGATTTGTTACCCGGTGTAAAAGCCATTATTGCACAATTGGAATTGACATTTCCTGAAGCAAGAAATTATTTAGTCCCTTATCTTTGGGGAACATTTGGTCTTATGTATAATAAAAACAAAAAAGGTTTAGAAGAAGTTATTGTTGAAAAAGGGGGTTGGGATCCTTATTTTAACAAGGAACTTTTACCTAAGGGAACAAAAGTAGGGATGTACAATGTACCCCGGTTTGCCTATGCTACCACGATGTTTTATCAACAACAAAGTCCGAATATTGTTACAGAAGAAACGCTTTCTTCTAGTAAGAGAATACTTACAAATGGAAAATTTGACCAGTGGGGTACTGATCAGCTCAAAAAACAAATCGCTAGTGGTAATTTAGATCTTGCTTTTATGTATACAGGAGATTTTTTGGATCAATTGTACATTGAGTTACAAGGGGGAACCCCTCTTGATGAGATATCATTTGACATTTATATTCCAGAAGAAACCATTGCCTTTATGGATAATTTAGTAATCCCTAAAAAAGCACGTCATGTCGATTTAGCCCATGAATTTATCAATTATATGGTTCAAAAAGAACAAGCCTATTTAAATGCTTCTGTGGTTGGGTATTGTACACCATATCAATCAGCATACGATATGATTGTAGACTATGAAACGGTTGATGAAAAATGGATTGAATATTTCAATGAGGATGATTATGGGGAATATTGGCTTAAAAATTGGAGTTATGCAATGCAAACCTATTATCCTTTGCCAAAACCAACTGATGAAATTCAATTTAGAGGAACTGTTTTATCTAACAAAAATTTAACAAATCAAGATTTAACACGCATCACCAATATGGTGAATAATGCGAAAGTGGCTTAAAATCAGGCATCCTTTCCAGTAGGAAAGGATGTTTTTTAACTAATTTAAAGTAAAACAATATTCAAAAAAATATTTTTGTGTTAGAATAGGGAGAAAGTGATATACAATAAATAGCAACAAGGTGAAAAAATATGAATAAAGAAATCGTTATGTCGATTGTTTCTCTTCTTGGAGGGTTAGGCGCTTTTTTAATTGCCTTCAAAATTGTCTCAGAAAGTATTGAAAAATTAGCGAATGCAGGCTTAAAAAAGTTGTTCAATAAAACTTCCAAAAACCGTTTTATTGGCGTAGGAATAGGGGCACTTGTGACTGCGGTGATTCAGAGTTCTTCCGCAACAACAGTGATGATCGTTGGGTTTGTCAATGCTGGAGTTATGAACTTGTTTCAAGCTACAGCTATGATTATGGGAGCTAATATCGGGACAACTATTACGGCTCAAATTGTGGCATTACAAAGTTTCAATATCGTGGAATATGCAGCAGTACTCGCATGTATTGGTATTTTTATGAATATGCTTTGCAAAAAAGAAAAAACTAAAACAATTGGCTTAGCGCTATCAGGCATTGGACTTGTATTTATCTCACTTCAACTGATGTCCTCTTCAATGGAGGGCTTAAAGGAATCACAAAGTGTTGTTGATTTATTGGCTAGTATCAATCATCCCTTTTTGCTCCTTTTGGTAGGTATTGTAATTACAGGGTTAATTCAAAGCTCTGCTGCAGTTACTACCATTTTGATTTCAATGGTGGGAGCAGGTATTGCAATTGGAAATACACCCAATGCGGTATTGTTTGTCGTGCTTGGCACCAATATTGGTACTTGTGTAACGGCTCTACTGTCTTCTATTGGTGCAAGTGTCAATGCAAGAAGAGCTAGTTTAATACACTTGTTATTTAATGTGTTTGGTACTGCTATTTTTATGGTACTATTGTTAATTTGGAAGAATTTTATGACAGATACATTAGCCAAGTTATTTACCTCAACAACAACACAAATTGCGATGTTCCATACGCTATTTAATGTATTATCTACACTCATTTTTATCCCAATGATTCAAGTTTTTGTCAAACTTTCTCAAGTACTTGTCAAGGATAAGGCTGAAGAAAAAACAACTACATATCTAGATGATCGTTTCTTGAAAACACCAGGTATTGCATTAAGCCAAGCTGTAAAAGAAACGGTACGCCTTGGTGAAATTGCCATAGACACATTAAAAGCCTCTTTGGATCAGTTTTTAGAACGCAACACAGAAAATGATGAAAAAATTAAAAATAGTATAGCAGATATTGAATTATTGAATCGCGAAATCATTACCTATTTAGTCAAGGTATCTTCGCAAGATGTTTCTGAGGATGATGAAAAAATCGTTTCTTCGTTGCACTATGCACTCAATGATTTCATACGTGAAGCAGAAATTGCCGACAATATTATTAAATATACCCACTCTATTATTGAAAACGATATTACTTTTTCAAATCACGTGATATCGGCCATCCAGACTTTGCAACGATTATTGCTTGAGCAATTTGAAAATGTAAAATCGATTATGTTAGACAATGATTACACAAAGTTATCAGAGATTAAAGTCATTGAAGATGAAATCGATACAATGCGAAGTACACTGATCAATAGTCATATCAAACGCTTAGAAGAAGGAACTTGTAATCCAAAAAGTAGTGGTGTTTTCATCAATCTTATATCCAATTTGGAAAGAGCGGGTGACCATTTAGACTATATAGCAGAAGCGATGAGTCGACAATCTAACTAAAATAAATGCAATCTATTGGCATTCGTGTGCTAAATAGATTGTTTTTTCTTTTCAAAAATCTAAAAATGTGATATAATATGCCAAAAGGAGGACATATGCTGAAGATTGTGTATTTTGACAGCAATAGGTGTGATGAATTGCCAAGATTTGACAATTTGCCAAAGAATGTAATAGAAAAAATATCGGTTAAAGAGAAAAAATCATATCGAGAGTCGCTATATGCCTGGTATATTTTACAGTACTTTGCCGAAGAATGGTTGGGCATATCTGATTTGCATGTGACCTTTAATGAAAATGGCAAACCTATATTTGAACAATTTTATGCGAGTATTTCCCATTCTAAAGGGGTTATTGTCGTAGCCATATCAACTGAAGAAGTTGGAATAGATATTGAAAAAATAACTTCCATTTCTCGTATAGAAAAATTAATCAATACACTTTATGCCCATCCACTTGATGCAAGTGTGAATCCAGTGATGCATTTTTATATGACTTTTACGAAAAAAGAAGCAAAGATGAAATATGAAGGAAAGAAACTAGGATATCCACGCCATCAATTAGATGTTGGTATTGAAGATGTAAAGAGCCTATTGCTAACTATTCAAGATGAACGATATGTTTTATCGTATGTTTCTTCAGTTACTCCTGAAGTTTTTGAAATAAAATTGATAAAAAATGGAATGATACAATATAAATAAAACGAGGAAAATCAATAAGAAAGGACTAAAAAGATGAAAAAATTAAAAAGATTTATAGTACTTACATTGACAATGATATTGGTGTGTTTAGGTACAAGTTGTACAGATAGTTGTCAAAGCGAATTAGATCCAGCCACATTTGATGATTTCGCGCAAGAAGTTTTTTATATGGTACTAGGCAATGATGAACTGACACTTAATTATTTATTTGAACATCCCGAAAATTACGGACTTGAGCATTCAGAACCAAGTTTACCTACACCAGGACTTAGCAGTGGTTTCAGTAAAATGATTCTTAATTTTATGATAGGTCGCGTAAAACGATATGATTACAATAAGTTAAATGCTGACCAACAGATGACTTATCATATCATTACTGATTTGATTGAGAAGATCAATGCAAAATCAACTGAAATGGGGTATTTAAGTAACAATTATTTGGGCTCTTATTTGGGATATCAAGCCCAGTTACCATTACTACTTGTAGAATATAATTTTAGAAGCAAATTAGATGTAGAAAATTATTTGAAGTACTTGGATTTGGTACCTGATACTTTTCAATCGTATGTCGAATTTGAAAATGAGAAAGCAAAAAATGGTTACGGCATGCCTGACTTTGTAATCGAAAAAGTGGTGAAGCAGTGCCAGGATTTTGTGGCTGAGGCACAAACGGGAAATCATTTTATGATAGTAACTATCAATCAAAAAATTGATGCATGTGATTTTTTAACTATGGATGAAAAGGCATATTTTAAAAATCAAAATCAAGAAAAAGTAAATGGACCATTGATTGAAGGATACCGTTATGTTGAAAAAGAATTGCCTAAATTAAAAGGAATGGCGAAAAATAATTTAGGACTTGCCCATACGGTTACATCAGATGGTAAACCTATAGGTAAAGAATATTATGAACTTGATTTCCAAGATACTGTTGGATATAAAATCAGTTTAGAAGAAGCTGAGCGGTATATAGATGATAAATTGGCCTATTACGAAACGCAACTTGCATATTACCGAACATTGATGCAAACAGATACTACCTTTCAAAACGAAATGGCCAACTATCAATTGATGCAACAGTCTCCAGAAGAACAATTGGCCTATTATCAAACGGCTTTTCAGGCTTATTTTCCTCCACTTTCTAGTACACCTTTAATTACAGTAAAATATATTGACAAAGCAATGGAGGACCATTTTAGTCCCGCGGCATATATGACTTCTGCTATTGATAATTTCACGGAGGAATTTATCTATCTAAACGGATCTGATGTCATTTTATCAGATGGTACATTGGACTATAACTATTTGTATTCAACCCTTGCACATGAAGGATATCCTGGCCATCTTTATCAGAATGTTTATTTCAAATCAAAAGATGTGAATTTACTCAGAAAAGTATTAAAATCTTCTGGATATTCAGAAGGTTGGGCAACGTATACAGAAATGTTTAGTTTCGAATTATTGCGTGGTGCTTATTCAGATACCTTTGTTGATTTTTTGATTTTCCAAGAAGAATATAATGGGGCAATGTATTCCAGATTAGATATGGGCATTCATTATGACGGATGGACGTTAGAAGAAGCAGGTCAGTTTATTCGTCGCTATGCACCAAACGCAACAGATAGTGCGATTCAAGCTACATTTGAGCAATTGATAGAAGTACCAAATAATATGCAAATGTATTTTTTTACCTATTTTAAATTAAAGGATTTACGAACAGACATGATGAATCTTGCAAAAGACAATTTTGACTATGTGACCTTCCATACGTATATACTTGACTGCGGTCCTGCGCCACTTCGTTTTGTAGAAGCATATGTTTGTGCGCAATATGAATAAATGTCTATAACTTGCACAAATAATAAAAATTTAGTATAATAAACAAGCAAAAGTATAATACATATAATTTAGTTTTAAGGAGAAAATAAGATGAACACAAACTTAGAAAGATTAAGCGAAAATGCTGTAAAAATCACAGTTGAAGTATCACCTGAAGAATTTGATGCAGCTCTTGACAAAGCTTTTGATAAAGTGATTAAAGATGTCAAGGCGGATGGCTTTAGACCTGGTAAAATGCCTAAAACCATTTTTATTCAAAGATATGGATGGGAATCACTATATAGTGAAGCAGTAGAAGAAGTATTTCAAGCTACTTATCCTAAAGCCCTTGTTGAGGCAAAGGTATACCCTACTGCAGATCCAAAAATAGATTTGGATTTTGCTAGTCTAAAAAAAGGGGAAGGTTTTACATACACAGCTGAAGTAGATGTATGGCCTGATGTGCATCTTGGTGAATATAAAGGACTTAAGGTAAAACCTTTATCTACTCGCGTAACAAAAGCAGACGTAGATGCTGAAGTAAAACGTATGCTTGAAAATAAAGTTGAAAATGTAGTAAAAGATACAGCTGCAGAAAATGGAGACACAGTAGTTATCGATTTTGAAGGATTTGTTGATGGTGTAGCATTCGAGGGTGGAAAAGCAGAAAATTATCCACTAGAACTTGGTTCAAAATCATTTATTCCTGGTTTCGAAGATCAATTGATTGGTGCTAAAACCGAAGATGAAGTAGATGTTAATGTCACTTTCCCAAAAGATTATCACGAAAGTCTTGCAGGAAAAGCGGCAGTATTTAAAGTAAAGGTACATGAAGTCAAAGGAAAAGTATATCCTGAATTAGATGATGAACTTGTGAAAGAATTAGATATCAAGGGTGTTGAAACAGTAGATGCTTATTTAGAATATGTAAAAGCGGATTTAAAACAAAAGAAAGAACAGGCGGCTGAAAGCCATTTGGTGAATAGTTTAGTAGAAGGTGTTTGTAAAAACTCATATGCTGAATTTCCACAATCCTTAATTGACTCAGAAGTAGAACAACAAGTGAAACGTGTAGAGCAACAAGCTAAGCAATATGGTATGCCCGTAGAAGTATTACTTCAATATAGTGGCGTAGCCTCTATGGAAGATTTCAAGAAAAATGCAGCTGAATATGCACGTAAATCTTTCTTACAAGAGTTGGTTATTGATGAAATCATTCGTCTTGAAAAGATTGAAGCAAGTGATGAAGAAGTAGAAAATGAGTATAAGGCACTCGCTAAAGTCGATCTTGAAGCAGATGAAAAAGCGGTGGCTAAGAAATTAGCTGAAATCAAAAAGCAATACCCAGCCAATCAAGTTGCATATAAAGTAAGAGCAGATAAAGTAGTTGGTCTTTTAAAGGCAAATATGGCGAAAACCACGAAAGAAAAAGGCGAAGCAACAGAAGCAAAAGGTGAAGTAAAACAAGCAGCTGCTAAGAAAACATCGACTAAAAAGACAACCAAATAATTTTAAATTATTTTTTGTCGATATTTCGGGTTGAAAAATCATTATAAAATTACAAAACCGCTCCATAATAAATATGGAGCGTGATTGTTATATGCCTAAACCCAAATATTGTTCTTTTTGTAATAACGAGATTAATGTGCACAATTTAGGTATCGAAGGAATCAATGCAAGTATATGCTTTGACTGCCTAGAATTGTATCATCAACTGATTGCATATGAAAATAAAAAACAAAAAAAGAGTAATTTAAAGAAAACTTTTCAGCTAGAAAATATAACGCCTAAATCGATTTATCAAATTTTAGATCAAGATGTAATTGGTCAAAAAGAAGCTAAAAAGCAACTTTCAGTAGCCTTATATTCACATTATTTGCGATTACTGCATCCAGAATTAGAATTGGAAAAATCGAACGTTTTGATGATTGGACCAACTGGTGTAGGAAAGACGTTGCTAGCCAAAACAATGGCGAAAATACTCCATGTACCTATTGCAATTTGTGATGCTACAGTCTATACACAAGCAGGATATGTGGGCGAAGATGTTGAAAATATTTTATTGAGACTCATTCAAAACGCAGACTTTGATATTGGTCTTGCGGAAAGAGGGATTGTATTTATTGATGAATTTGATAAATTAGCAAGAAAAAGTGAGAATCCGTCTATTACAAGAGATGTTTCTGGTGAAGGAGTTCAAAATGCATTGCTGAAGATTATCGAAGGGAATATTGTCAATGTCCCGCCTGAGGGAGGAAGAAAGCATCCTTATCAAGAATGTATACAAATCAATACTGAAAATATTCTATTCATTTGCGCTGGTGCATTTGATGGATTAGATGAAGAAAAAAGATATAGTGTTGGTTTTGATTCTAAGCCCTTAAACCAAACGGATTTAGATGTAGATAAAATTCGAAAGTATGGTATTATTCCTGAACTTTTAGGACGTTTACCAGTTCATGTTCGTCTCAAAGAATTAACGGAATCAGAATTGAAAGATATTTTAACTAAACCATCTAATGCCATAACTAAACAATACCAGCACATTTTTGCTACAGCAAATATTGAACTGGCTTTTATGGATGATGCCTTAGATTTGATTTCTAAAAAAGCATTAGAGCAGCATTCTGGTGCGCGATCACTTCGCAAAATTATCGAAGATATGATGTTAAATACGATGTTTGAACTTCCCTTTGACGGAACAATTCGGCAAATTGAGGTTCGTGACAAAGAAATTGTGAAAAAATAAGTAGATTAGAAAGGAGAAAAAAGATGTTTACAAGAATAGAAAAAGTAGATGCAACGCTACCTGGATTAATCGTAAGGGACATTGTGCCACTTCCTTCTAATGAATATCGCATTGATTTTACAACTGATAATGAGTTAAGAGCACTTAAACTAGCTGAACAATATAAAAATTATGTTGTATTATTGGTGCCTGAACAAGATAAAAAAGTAAATAGTGAGCAAGGATTGTATAAACGAGTAGTTGTCGCAAAAGTTGTACTGAATATGACTAGTCCTAACGGAACAAAACGGGTAAAATTGCAAACCATTGTTCGTGCTGATGTCATTCATTTTGAGACGGCTGAGGGCACTTTAATGGTTCATTTTGAAACTGTACCATCTATGAGTACAGATGCAATGAAAGAAGAGGCTACATTTCATTTGATTCAAAAGTTTATGGAAGCTACAACATCCACTTCAGAAGGATTAACAACTGTTAAACAAGTGTTGGCTAGCAATAAATTGTCCTATGACGAATTATCTGACAGAATTGCCTCAGCCATTTTGACTGATGCAAAAGATGTATTACGTTACTTCTTTGAAAGCAATACAACGGTGCGAATGGGATTTGTTTATGAAGATTTAAATCGTCAAAAATTATTCCAAGACTTGGAGAATAAAATAGCTGAAGAAGTGAAACGAAGCATCAATGAATCGCAAAAAGAATATTTTTTACGTGAAAAGATGAAGGCTATTCAAGAAGAACTAGGTGAAAAGGCCAAAAGAGAAACGGAAATAGATACTTTACGAGAAAAAATAAAGGCAGCAGGTATGCCTAAGAATATAGAAGATAAGGCTCTCATTGAATTGAATCGTTACACTTCTATGCCAGGAAATTCTCCTGAGTCTGGTGTAATTCGCAAATATCTTGACTTTATGATTGAACTTCCATGGAGCAAACAATCTGTTGATTCAGATGATATTGCACTTGCTAAAAAAGAACTAGATAAGGACCATTACGGATTAGATTTAGTAAAAGACCGTATTTTAGAATATCTTGCAGTAAAGGTGATGAATCACAAAAATCCACAAACCATTTTATGTTTGGCGGGTCCTCCAGGAGTAGGAAAAACTTCACTTGCTAGAAGCATAGCGAAAGCTTTGAATAAATCTTTTGTAAAGCAAGCATTAGGTGGAGTGAAAGATGAATCTGAAATAAGAGGGCATAGAAGAACTTATTTAGGGGCATTACCAGGTAGAATTTTACAAGCCATGGCAAAAGCTGGTACCAATAATCCTGTTTTTTTGCTAGATGAAATTGATAAAATGTCTAGTGATTATAAAGGTGATCCAACAAGTGCTATGCTTGAAGTACTTGATTCTGAACAAAATCGTTTCTTTAGTGACCATTATTTAGAAGAACCTTATGACTTATCTAATGTTTTCTTTATCGCTACCGCAAATTATTTAGAAAACATTCCTGCCCCACTTCGGGATCGTTTAGAAATAGTTGAAGTTTCAAGTTATACTGAATATGAAAAGTTTGAAATTGCCAAACGACATTTGATAACCAAACAGCTTCAAAATAATGGTTTAGATGCTGACTTTTTCTCGATTAGTGATCAAGCAATTTATCGCATTATTCAAGAATATACGAGAGAAGCTGGTGTACGTGAATTAGAACGTTTATTAGGCACAATTATTCGAAAAGCCATCAAACACATTTTGATGGACGATGCAAAACGAGTGGATGTAGATGCGGATAACTTAGAAGACTATTTGGGGAAACCAAAATACACGCATAATATTGCAGATGACTTGGACCAAATTGGTGTGGTTACTGGCCTTGCTTATACACAGTTTGGTGGCGATACACTTTCAGTAGAAGTAACCCACTATAAAGGGGATGGAAGACTGGTATTAACAGGTAAACTTGGCGATGTAATGAAAGAATCCGCTCAGGCTGCACTGAGTTATGTGAAAACCAATGCTGAGAAATTTGGAATCGATTACCAAACATTTAAGGAATCAGATATTCATATTCATGTTCCAGAAGGTGCTGTCCCTAAAGATGGTCCATCTGCAGGTGTAACAATAGCTACTGGAATTATCTCATCATTTAGTGGTAAAAAAGTCAACCATGCTGTGGGGATGACAGGTGAGGTTACGCTTAGGGGTAGAGTTTTACCGATTGGCGGATTACGTGAAAAGTCAATTGCAGCTCATCGAAGTGGTTTAACTACTATTTTAATTCCCAAAGATAATGTCAAGGATATTGAAGAAATTCCAGATAGTGTCAAGCATAGTTTGACGATTATTCCAGTAGAATCTGTTGAAGAAGTCGTAAAATATGCGATAAAGTAAAATAAATTTGTAAATTACTAGAATACAATTCCATTTTATGATATAATAATAGCAATTAGTATCAATGAAATATTCGAAATAGGAGGCCACTAATATGGGTGCAATGCAATGG
Source organism: Prevotella sp. (assembly GCA_023665755.1). Classification (GTDB taxonomy): domain Bacteria; phylum Bacillota_I; class Bacilli_A; order ML615J-28; family CAG-313; genus CAG-313. The sequence goes on along the minus strand of JAMPDF010000002.1, from coordinate 5,922 downwards.
TATGATTATATATTATTAGTTATCTCTTTACTTTTAATTTTGATTATTGTATTACAAGGCTCAAAAGATGATGCATCTCGTGCATTTTCTGGTGAAAAATCTGAGTTATTTGCTAATCAAAAACAAAGAGGTGCAGAGAAAGTAATTAATCAAATTACAACAGTGCTTTCAATTGTTTTCTTTGTAGTAGCAATGCTTGTAGTTATTTTACCAAAACTGTAAAAATATGAAGGGCTATATCAGCCCTTTTTATTTTTGACATCATCATCAAAGAAAGGAGGAAAAAGATGAAAGAACAACTTTTAGCCATTTTTGAATCAGATAATTATACACCATCAACTGCTCATCAATTGTTTGAAATGTTGCATTTGACAACTGGACAAGCATTTACGCAATTGGTTAAGACCTTAAATCAAATGGAAGATGAACATCTTATTGCGCACAATGAAAAAGGGCAATTTGGTTTATTTTCTCAATTGCAATTTGCGAAAGGTATCTTAGATGTAAAAGAAGCTGGTTTTGGTTTTGTAGATACCGAAATAGGGGGTATATTTATTCATTCCGAACATTTTCATGGGGCAATTACATATGATGAGGTATTGGTTCATTATCATTACGATCGTCTGGGTCGCTTGGAAGGGGAAATTGTAGAAATCCTCAAACGAAATACGCAAATGATTATTGGACCTGTTTCTAGACTTAAAGGAAAAGCTGTTGTTAAAAGTGTAAATAGTAAAATCAATTTATTGGTTTACATCAAAGAAAAAGATTTGATGAAAGCCAAAGTCAATGATATGGTAAAGGTACAATTGACACAAATTTTGAATAATCAAACAGCTGATGGTAAAGTGGTTGAAGTCTATGGAAACAAACATCTTCCTGGGTTAGATATTGCGAGTTTAGTCCTTTCTAGTGGTATACCGACAGCATTTTCACAAGATGCAGTATCTTATGCAAAATCACTGCCAGTGACTATTGATGCTAATGCTCTTTTAAAGGAAAATCCCTCTATTCGTGATTTAAGGGATCAATGTATCATTACAATTGATGGCGATGATGCAAAAGATTTAGATGATGCGATTCGCGTTGCCAACTTATATGATGGTACATTTTTTCTAGGCGTATATATTGCTGATGTGAGCCATTATGTAAAAGAACAAAGTGTTCTAGATACTGAGGCACTTGAAAGAGGAACTAGCGTATATTTACCGGATAGGGTTATTCCGATGTTACCCAAAGAGTTATCCAATGGTATTTGTTCCTTACATGAAGGCGTTGATCGTTTAGTTTTGGCTTGCGAAATGGTGATTGATGCGCAAGGTAAAGTTCAAAGTTATGATATATTTGAAGCGATTATTCAAAGTAAACATCGTATGACTTATGCCAATGTAAATGCGATGTTAGAAGAAAAAAATCGAGCAATTCGTGATGCGTATTATGATATTTACCCAATGCTAAAAGAGATGAAAACGCTTGCTTCAATTCTTAACCAAATGCGTATTCGACGTGGCTCATTTGAATTTGAAACAGCAGAGCCGAAATTGATATTAGATAAAAATGGAAAAGTAGTGGATATTGTGCTTCGGAAACAACGTACTGCGGAGAAAATCATTGAAGAATTTATGCTGATTGCTAACGAAACCGTAGCAGAAGCAATGACATGGCTACATGTTCCGTTTATTTACCGTGTGCATGAGGAACCAAAAGAAGAAAAAATCAGTCGACTTTTGATGATGTTGAATCAATTTGGATACCCTATTCGCATCAAAAATAAAAAATCATTTCCAAAGATGCTTCAACAAATATTATTAGATGTAGCAGAGTCCAAAAATGAGGAAATGGAAGAACAAACCAAAGGTACAATTGTCAATCAATTGATGATTCGAAGTATGTCAAAGGCCAAATACCAAGAATATAACATTGGCCATTTTGGATTAGCAAGCAAATGTTATACGCATTTTACTTCACCCATTAGAAGATATCCAGATTTGATGGTGCATCGCTTGATTCAACAGTTTTTATTAGGAAAGAAGGAAGTAGAGGTAACTAGTCCAATCGACTATTTTGCAAATAAGGTCAATTATGCAAGTTTGATTGCTAGTAAAACAGAACGAAGAGCAGAACTACTTGAACGCGATACAATTCACATGAAAAAGGTTGAATATGCAAGCGCACATAAGGGTTCATATGCGAAGGGCATTATTTCTGCCATTACGAATTTTGGTATGTTCATCACACTTGACAACACCATTGAAGGTTTGGTAAAATACAATGAGATGAATGATGACTACTATAGAATTGATGATCTTCGTGGTATGGTTGTAGGAGAAAGAACCAAGAAGAAATATCAATTAGGAGATAGCGTGATGGTTCAATTGGTAGATGCCGATATTGAAAAGCGCATTATCACATTTAAAATTATTTCGGGTGAGGTACAATCATGAGTGAAAGAAAAGCGGAAAAACTAGTAGCAAGCAATAAAAAGGCAAATTTTGACTATTTCATTGACGAAACTTATGAATGTGGCATTGTTTTAACAGGAACTGAAATCAAAGCAATTCGAAACGGAAAAGTTTCCCTTCAAGATGCTTTTTGTTATATCAAGAAAGGCGAAGTGTTTTTATCAGGACTCTATATTTCAAAATATGAAATGGGAAATATTTTCAATCATCAGCCAGACCGAACAAGGAAATTATTGTTACAGAAAAGAGAAATCCTAAAACTATCACTGCGGCTTCAAAAGGAAGGGTACACACTTATTCCCATTCGTGTAGTGTTACGAAATGGTTTAGCAAAAGTAGATATTGGTCTAGCAAAAGGAAAAAAGAATTATGATAAACGAGAAGACCAAAAGAAAAGAGACAGTCAAAAGGAAATAAAGGAGTATTAAAATGACATATGAAGACCAATTTTATGCGGCATTAAATGAGATTGCGAATAAAAATGCTCAAGAGGCATATCAAATATTATCTGAATTGGTTGAAAAAATGAAAGTCACGAAATCAACTATGCTTGCGGATGTCATTTATACGAGAGCCACCTTAGATATTTCACAGATTCGTGAGCATCATCAACAAAGTATTGATGATTTTACATATCTGATAGATCAAAAAACCAAGTATATTCAAGAAAGTCATGGTTTTTTGGCTTTATTATACGATAGTATTTCTGAAATTGATCAGGTAATTTTACATGGAAAAGAAGCCCTCAAGAAAGAGTGTACATTTGAAAATGACATTAAATTTGCTTTAGCAAGAGCCTATGCTCGAAAAGAAGATGAAGCTTCTTTTCAAGAGTCATTATATTATATTCAAGATTGTATTGACCACCTCAATGAATTTGATGATGAAATGCAACTTCGAATTTGTAAAATAGATGTACTGATTTCATTAGAAAGATTAGAGGAGGCAGAACAAGAAATTGGCCAGTTTCGGATAGACTTTCCACAAACCGGTATGACCTATTATCTAAAGGCAAGATTAGCTATGCAAGCATATAAGAAGGATATGAGTAAAACCGACTATTTGGATGATGTCATCAGCAATGCCACTATCTATTTACAGTATGAAGAAAACGATGACTTGACTCGGTTGATGATGGTAGAAGCCTATACCTTCAAAAAAGACTATCAACAGGCGCTTGTATTACTAGATGAGATGGAAAATGATGAAAATCAAGAGTATATTTTGCTCGAAAAAACCAAAGTATATGAAGCACTTGAATCATACAGTGAAGGAATTTCGCTCATGAATCAGTATTTGAGCGGGCATGAAAGCTGGAAAATTTCTTATATCCAAGGTGTGTTTTATAAATTACGTAACGAAGAAGGGGATTTGCTATTGGCAAAAGAGTCCTTCTTAAAGGCCTATCGATTATCAGAAATTGCTAGCATTTTAACGGATGTAATTGATGTAAACCATGAACTAGGTTTAGATGAGGATACATATCAATTCCTTTGTTCTGAATTAGCAAAAACAAAAGATGGGAGATTGTATTATATTCTTGCGGATACCGCCTTTAAACTAGAAAAAAGCTATGATGAGATATTAGGTTATTATCAAAAAGCATTCGAATATGGTTATTTGAATGAATTAGAATATTTAGATATCCTTTCCGATTATAGCATATTGAATAGACAACAAAAACAAAAAATCAAGAAATATAGTAAGCAAAACATAGCATCATTACCAAGATGGGGCAAACGAAAAATGGCAGTTCGGTTTATGTATGGGGAAAATGGAATCAAACAAAACTTGAAAAAGGCTCAAAATCTTTTGGAGATAGAGGCTGAAAATAATCAGTCATCTTGTGTATTAGCATTAATTGGGCGCAATTTTGAATTGATGAAGAACGATAAAGAGGCCTTTTCCTTTTACCAAAATGCTTATCAAGAGATTGCAGAAGAAGCACATCCTCATTGTGACTGTGCATATGGCTATTTGGCACATGCCTATTTAGAAGGTAAGGGCGTTACAAAAGACATTGAAAAGGCCAAACAAATCATTTTATCTGCAGTTGAAAAGGTTGGAACAGGATGCTGTTCCCATACAGCTTATTATTATGCCTATTTTTATTTAAATGGTGATCAAAGATTTACTGCTAAAATGGCAATGGCATTACTAGAATCGAATTATCCTTTTTACCGATATGACGTTTCGAGAGTCGTTCTACTAAAACAAGTTGCTAAAAAATCAAATTACAATAGTCATAGATTGACAGAAATAGAAAATGAAATTATTGCTGCACTAGATAAAAAAGAGCGTCAGTATTATGACGTTCAAAAAGATCAGATTAGTTCTCTTCCCTATTGGAAGAACGTTTAAGTCTTTCAATTTCTTGACGCAAATTGGCAACTTCTTGTTTTAAAACATTGTATTCTTCGTTTGTAGGGGTTGCACTAGCCTGTGCTGAAATCGTTAAAATAATCTGACCAACTTGTTCAAGCCAATTTCCAAAAGCATTTTGAGCGCCAGTATCTAAAAAAAGTGATATAATATAGCCTGTGATTGTGGCATATAGACTATATTCATAAGGAGGAATTTGATCTAACCAATCAGAAAATGATTGGATGGTTTGTTTGAATTCATCGAAATTTGAGTCCAAAAGAATCCCCCCTTATATACATCATACGAAATTCAAGAACAATTCATGCAAAGGAAAATTTATGAAAGTTATACGAAAACAATCAAATAGCAAGATGTGTTATATTTGCGGAATGGATAATCCTTTCGGATTAAAGGCGCCTTTTTACGAAATGGAGAATCAAACCGTAGTTAGTTTATTTCGATATCAAGATATCCATCAAAGTTATCCAGAAAGAGTTCATGGAGGACTAATTACAGCGCTATTAGATGAAATTGCGGGAAGAGCCATTTGGATTGTAGAACCCAATACATGGGCGGTAACTGGAGATATTCGAGTTAAATTTAGAAAAGTGGTTCCATATGATACAGATCTAAAGGCAATTGGCAAAGTAACAAGAAATACAAGAAGAATCTTTTTTGCGGTAGCAAAATTATATGATATGAACAATGAATTATTAGCTGAAGCGGAGGTTACTTATTTTAAACTACCCCTTGATAAAATAGCAACAGCAAATACGCATGAAGATGTAAATGTCATTGTTCTAGATGATGTAAAAGAAATTGATAATTTACCTGAAGTAGAATAACTTCAGGATATGCAATCGTGGCGGAACAGGTAGACGCGCTACTTTGAGGGGGTAGTGACCGAATGGTCGTGTGAGTTCGAGTCTCATCGATTGCACCATAAGAAATGATAGGTATTGATACACTGAAAAAGTGTCGTCAATACCTTTTTTCTTTGCAAAAATTGGGTTTTGAGCGTTAAAACGGTTCAAATTTTGCATAATTGAGGGCTAATTTTGACATTTATGGCTTGTTTTTACTCTTGTGAGTACAT
>JAMPDF010000001.1:139536-557177 GCA_023665755.1 Prevotella sp. | reverse complement strand
GGTTCTCCTTTATTAAATATTAATGATTGGGGATATATTTATGCGGCCCCAAGTGCACAAGGTATGACATTTGAAGTTGAAGGTATTTATAGACTAAATCCAAGAGTTAAGATTCATCTTACAGTATATGTAAACTAAATAATATCTAATTTTATTATACTTATAGATATTTCAAAGAGTTAGCAAACTAGTTAGGCTAGTTTATTTTTAGATGAAAAGGATACAAAACAATTCTTGAAAATGGTATTAGAAAAGATATAAGATTATTTGATACAACTGATTTTAGAGAAAGTTGGTATAATGTTTGTTTACACAATAACTGGATTGATGGCACGCCACTAGCTATTTATATCTTTGATAATCATTTAGAAATCATTTTAGCAAGAGGATTACCTGAAGGATTGTCTAAAAAAGATTTCTTTAGTGGTATGAGTAGACATATTATGTGTTTTAATAAGTTATACTAGTATCTACTTTTTATATATGAAATATCTAGTACGTACATTAATAATCGTGAAACATTAGGACCAATGTTTTTAATATTTAGGAGATATTTTTAGGATTAAAATCATTATAAAATGCTATCTTTTTAATTACATATTGATGTAATGTATTCATTTATATTTTTTAAAATATGGTATAATAAAATAATAGTCATAGCACGATTATCAAAATATAATGGAATAAAGAAATAGAAAAAGAGGAATTGTATTATGAAATTGAATGAATGGTTGGATGAACAGTTTAAAAAGGAAATACCTGAAAATGTTATTGTATTTAATTTTAATCTTTATGAGATGGAGGGAAAAATTTTTGATGTTCAACTCGTGGGTAGCACTTATTATGATTTGAAGGATGAGAATTGGGCTTGTGAAGAAGCTTTCACAGGTGGTGAGGATGTTTTTAGTTTTACATCAAATGATTGGGAAACTGCTGAAAAGGATATGATTGTAATGATAAATGATTATATTGCTTCAGCAAATCATAACAATCTCTTGAAAAAAGCTCAGTTAGTCTCTGTAGGATTTGTTGATGGTAATTTGACCATTCTTTTAGAAAACAAATAGAATAGTGTTTCGCAGTATTAGAATAAATCAAACTAATGATGTATGAGAAAGGATAATACTACACTATGCTTTTGTACAAAAAGATTTGCAGAATAAAAAGAGTTCTAAAACACGTTGTTTTGGAACTTTTTTATTAATTTTTAAAATCATCTAAAAATGTATCAGATCTTCTCACTAGGGGTATGTGAATCTTGATATTCAAATGAAAACCTTCATGCTATATAATGATATAGTAATTCGTTTTTGAAAGGCGAGGCTTTGTATAAATAATTGGTGAAAAAGTAGTAATTTTAAAAAAAATATGGTATAATATGCAAACAATGCAAAGGATGCAAAAAGAGGTATGAATTATATGGAATTTAAAGAAAAGGTATTGAAAGTAAGGGTTGAACTGAATCTAAGTCAAACTGAATTAGCTCAAAAACTAAATGTATCAGTTGCCTCTATTTCTAGATGGGAAATGGGGAAAACTGAACCTACAAGAAAAGGTATGGCCATATTTGAAGCATTTTGCAATAAAAATAATATAACATTTGAAGAGGTAGGTAAATAATTATGCCTAATGAAAGAGTAACAGAAAATTTAACTTTGAATTTATTAGGTGTCACATTATCTATGAATAATGTATTTGCTCAAGGAGACACAAGCAATTCAGATATAAAGGATTTACTAACTAATGCTGGTGGAAAGCCAGAAGAAGAACCATTAAATATAAGGGTTAATAAAACTACAGGTAGAGGAAAACCAGAATTCATCATTTTATTTCGTGATGATCCAAATACAATACTTGTTGTTGAATGCAAAAAGAACGTTAGGGACCATTCCTCGTTGCATTACAATCATCCTAAAAAATATGCTGTGGATGGAGTTTTATATTATGCTAAATATCTTAAAGAAAAATATAATGTAATTGCTCTAGCAGTAAGTGGAACTAATGAAAATAATCTTAAGGTATCAGCATATGAATGGAGAAAAAAACAAAATAGTTTTGCAGAATATTCTCGTTCTAAGGATGTTGTTTTAGAATATACTAATTATTTACGCCTGTTTAAAGGAGAACAAATTCAAAGAAAATTCTCATTAGATGAGATTAGAAAACTTGCCCTGGATATGCATAGAAATTTAAGGCAAGTTAAGGTTACCGAAAGAAATAAACCTATTTTCATTGCTGGAGTATTGATAGCATTAAATAATCCAAGCTTTGAGAATGACTATATGAATCTTACAAGTTTTGATTCCATAATGGATAATTTGATTCATTCAATTGACTCTGTTTTATCAAACACCAATATTAAAAGAGACAAAATTGATAATATTTTACAAGCCTTTAAAATTCTTAAGACAAATACCAAAATTAAAGAAAAACAACTTGGAGATGATGGATCAATTAGATGGTATATAGAAAAACTAGATAATTGTATAAAACCTATGATGCTACATGCAGAAAATACTTTAGATGCTTTAGGCGTTTTCTATCATGAATTTATTAAATATTCTGGTGGGGATGGGTCTGGATTAGGTATCATTCTTACACCACAGCATTTAACTGAATTTATGTGTGATTTAACTGAGGTCAATAAATGTAGCAAGGTTGTTGATATATGTTGTGGATCTGGTTCTTTCTTGATAACCGCAATGACAAGAATGTTTAAAGAAGCAAATCAACAAGAAATAGAAGATATTAGAAAAAATAGTTTATTTGGTATTGATTTTGATCCAGAACTTTACACTTTAGCAATTGCAAATATGATTATTCGAAAAGATGGAAAGTCTAATATTTATTATGGAGATTGCTTTGATTCAAATATCATTAATAAAATCAAAAAGAAGAATTGTAATATTGGTCTAATCAATCCTCCATATTCTCAAAAAGATAAGGTCGAATTGGAATTTGTGGAGCAACTATTAAAAAATCTTGTAGTAGGAGGTAAAGCAGCAGTTGTTGTACCTTTATCTTGTGCTATTGGAACTAAGTATAAAGAGATTCGTGAGCGATTGTTTAAAAAGCACACCTTGCTAGCGGTATTTTCAATGCCTGAGGAAATTTTCTATCCCACTGGAACAAATGTTTGTGTGATGCTTTGGGAGGCACATAAGCCTCATTCTGATATTCAAAAAACATTTTTTGGTTTCTGTAAAGAGGATGGATTTGTCAAAAAGAAGAAGATTGGAAGAGTGGAGTCAAAAGAAGGCATATGGAGTGAAATTGAAAATGAATGGTTACAAAATTATCGGGATAAAATAGTTGAAAAAGGAAAATCTGCATACTTGCATGTTAACCATGATGATGAATGGTTATGTGAAGCATATATGGAAACAGATTATTCAAAATTGCAAAATAGTGATTTTGCACAAACGATTAGATCCTTTTTAGCGCATAAGGTTGAAACAGGAGGATATAGAAATGAGTAATGATATGAATACTTCATCTTGGAAAAAATTCAAATTAGATGCTTTATTTGATATAGAAAGAGGAAAGCGATTGGTTGAATTAGACAGAGATCCAGGAAACATCCCCTTTGCTACTGCTGGATACATTAATCAAGGAATTAGTGATTTTATCTCTAATGATGACATAAAAATCTATGAGAATAAAATTACCATTGATATGTTTTGCAATGTGTTTTACCGAGACTATAAATTTGGATGTGATGATAATATTTTGGTATTGATTCCTAAGGAATTTGAATTGTCTAAGTACTCTGCTTTATTTTTCGCAACTATTATTAGTCAAGATAAAGATAAATTTCCTTATGGAAGGCAATATCGGAAAAAGGACTTTGTAAGACACGAAGTCGTGTTACCAGTAGATTCTAATGGAAATATTGATTTTGATTATATTGATTCTTACATGAGAAAAATTTGGAGTAGTATATCAACAAGCGTGGAATTATTGCTATAATGAGGATATACTAAAGGAGTATTAATTTAAATCATCAATTTGTTGTCATTATTTTTAAATTGAAAAATTATCTTTTACAAATAGAAGAGGCTCTATTTTTAATCCGCAGTTGAAGGAACAATCATTATCTAGCTATCAAATAAATGATATTATGTTTTATAAAAATTGAATATTGTGATGTGAAAGGATTTTTGCACTATTGAGAACCCTAGAAAGATAAAAAAAGGTATGGTTAAAAACATACCTTTTTTTGATTCCAATCGTTTTTATTCAAGATAGATTTGTATTTGGTAGTTCCACTGCAATATTCCTGAAAGGACAATAATATATATCGTATATTTAGGAATGATGTGGTATTTCGTTGAGGCAATTTTCAATATGTTTTGTAATACTTGTTTTCTATTTTTTTTTGTGCAATCTGCGCATAGATATTGTCCTTCAGGCAGAATCATTAATCCTTCTGTTTGTTTAAATTTTGTGCATACCGCAAATAAATGAAATTGATTATTGCTTTCATAGATACCGGCTAGATCTTCAAATTCAAAATAGTCTTGGTCATCTTGTGATATTTGTGTATAATAGTGATGATGATAATTCCATAAATTATGAAGAGATAGCTTGGTCATAGTATTGGATAAGAGTATCGCTCTTTGTGGAATCGTTTTTACAAAAATATTTTCATTTTTCCATTCATCATTCAATTTATGCTCGTAAAATAATTGAGCTCGTTGAATTTTTTCTTTCGCATATTCTAATTCGGCAATTTTCTGAGTTACTTTTTGTTCTGCTTGCTTTAATAATTTGGCAATTTTATCAAAATCATCATATTCTAGGATTGTTTGTATTTCAGCAAGCGTTAAATCCATACATTGTAATGATTTAACTGTATTTAACCGAATGATTTCTTGTTCTGAATAGTATCGATATTTTGTATGCTCATCTGTTTTACAAGGCTTGACCAAATTGATTCGATCATAATGTCGTAATGTTTCAGTTGTCATCCCTACCATTTTGGCGGTTTGACTAATGGAAAAGTAAGTTTTCATGTAAAATATTAATCTCCTTGACTTTTGTGTAACACAAAGGTATATACTTATTATAACAATGAACGAAATCGTTGTCAAATCATATAATTATAAGGAGGCTTTATGCAAAAAAAATTTTTACTAGCAATATGTATGATGGTTAATTTAACCCTTTTGATAGGTACAGGATGTTCTCGTCATGATCACTTTATAGTCAAGAGTTATTCTTCTAAAGACGATGTTATTGAATCTGTTCACATCGATGTAGCAAATAGGGAAATAGAAATAGGGGCATCAGATGATAATCAGATTCATATCGATTATTTTGATAATGAAAAAGAATATCTAGATATTCAAGTTTCTGAGAATCATGAATTAATTATAAAATTATCTCGCGTTAAGAAATGGACTGATTTCATTGCAACAAAAGCACCAAAAGCATATCGCAGAATCAATATTCAATTGCCCAATTATATCATATCAACTTTATCTATCCAGACAACTAATGAATCAATTAGGGTAAATGCATTGGCAGTAGCAAACAGTGTATGCTTATTATCCAATGGTGGGAATATTGAAGTGAATCAAATCAGTGTAGGACAGACACTTGATTTATCAACTAAAAATGGGAATATTACAGGAACAATTTTGGGAGGTTGGGATGATTTTTCAATTTCATGTAGTATAAAAAAAGGTGATTGCAATTTGCCATTGGAAAAAAAGGAAGGAGCAAAAGGATTAAAAGTAAAATGTAATCACGGAAATATCAAACTTGATTTCAAAAGTGAATAAGAGTAGATGAAGTAGAAAATCAAATATTATATCTCAAATATAAAAATGAATCAAGAGCCAGATTAGTAATCTAGGCTCTTTTATTTAATCATATATAAAGTAAAACGAATAAAAATACCTAAAGATACATAAAGAAAATGTTTAGTAGAAATAGGTTTTGCAAAATATAGGACCAAATAAAAAATATAGAAAGTGAAAATATAGGTCTAGCAGCTATATATTTTAAAATATAATCAAGTAAACCATTTCAATTTTTCATTTCATATGTTTTTTTCAATTTATGTGGTATAATATAATTAAATAATGAATAAAGGAGTACAATAGTGAATAAGCAGCACAAAACTTTAGCAATCATTTTAGCTTTTTCATCGTCAATTATATTATTGGGTGGAACATATATTTTAGGTATTTTAGTTGGCCATCAATTCAATATTGATATGAATATATGGAAAATTTTAATCATCATAAACATATTATTGATGCTATTATTTTTATTTAATTTCCAAAGGGCTAAAAGGTATAATAGACAATTACAAGAAATAAATGGTGAAGAAATTTTATCCAGGGTATTAGAAAGGAAAGATGAAGCACTTCAAAACTTTGAAAAAAATTACAAAAGAATGATAACGAACTATAAAAAAGTTTGTATTTACGTAATGGTATTTTATATTTTTCAAATCCTACTCATATTCATAAATGGGTTTGCATTCAAGGTGTTTTATCATTTAAAAGAAGTGGAAGTAGCAGGATTGTATATCTCTATTATAGGAGCACTACTTTTAATTTTGATTGGTGCAGGGAATAGAATTTTTTATGCTCTGTTTATGAATTTATTGGATAAAGGACCAAGCCAAACGAAATATCCTTTAACTTATCAATTTATTAAAGATATATTTGAAGAAGAAGGCATCAAAAAAGAAATTGAGATTACCATCATTGATGAAGTAAATGTAGGAATCTTAGAATGTAATGACAGAATCATCATTTCGATTGGAAATCTTATATTAAAGTTTTTTACAAAAGAAGAAATAAGAGCTATTATTTATCATGAAATTGCCCATTATAAACAAGATTACACAAAATTATCTAAAGTTAAAATGAAGTGTATCAATCTATTAAAAATTCTTTTACCACAAAACATATACTTATTTGTTTATCCAAAAATGGGTTTAATATTATTTGATAATGAAATATTAGAACAAAGTATTTCAATCGCATATGAAACAAAGGCTGATGATGAAGTTTTAAATAAAAATGTTGGAGATGCATTTGCTAGGGGGGCTATTAAAATATTTGGTTTATCCTATGCATATAAAATTCCTAGATGCGATATAGAATATGCATTATCCAAAAAGCACCAATGGGATGATGAAGTGATTCAACAATATTTTGAAGGCTACTTGTCCTTTTATAATCAACATCAAGACTTTTTTATCTTTGCTTCTAAAAATCATCTTGAATCAAGATTACCTACGCATCCGAATGTAAAGCAAAGAGTTGAGAAGTTTGCAAGTGGAGAAGTTGATCCAACTATTCAGCCATCCAATTATTTTGATGCGGATATTCAACTTTTTTATAGAGAAGTAAATCAAAAAGTATTAGAAAACGAAAAAGTAGAAGTATTTGATCATTTTATTGAAACTTATGATCAGTATGCCGCTAGGAAAAAGTTAGCTATAGCATCTAATTTTGACATAGAAATTAGTGAAGTCCAATCTTTAATGGATGAAGCATATCAATATGGGGAAATGGAATTTGCCAAAAGTTGTGCCATAAAAGTACTTGATACAGCAAAGGATAATTCTAGAGCCAATCTTATTTTAGGATTAGTTTTGGCATTCTATGAATTTAGTGACGAATGTATTCCTCATTTACAATTGGTGTTTGAAGAAAAAAATTCTCATTTTGCATCAAATGCATTTCAAGCACTAGGAGAATACAGCTCTATTACAGGTAAATTAGAATTAAGAAATGAATTAAGAGAATCGGCGGCTTCCATGTATGATACTCAACAAGTATTAGGCGATGTATTACAACTAAATACAACTGACAATCTACACGTTTTTACAAATGATGAAGTCATCAATCAAATTATAGAAATAGCAAAAGAAAACGAAGAAATTGTAGAAATTTGCATTGGAACAAAACAAAAAGGAAACATTTTTTGTCATCATGTCATTTTATTTTTCCAAGAAGATGTGCAAGATAGAAAAAAATTTGAAGAGACTGAAGGTAAAATTTGGGCATATTTAGATTTAGAAAAGGAACAATATCGATTGAATGTAATTCCCTTAAAAGCTATTGGATCAGCCCATAAGTTTAGAAAGAAACCATTCAATGTTTATAAACGATGAGATACAAAAAATATCATTTTAACGATGTATATTCTTGTTATGTATCCTGAAGGGTAAAATGTATTTTAATAATTAGGATTTTAGGACAAACAAAATTAATGAATGCCTTGCTAATTGATGTGCAAATTTGTTTATATCAAATTATGGGCATATGTGTGTTTGCAAGAAATAATATGAAAATATATTGACTATTTTAGAAATAATAAAATAGATTAATAAATGAAAGTCAAAAAAAGAAAAAAAATGAATCATATAGTATAATATATTATATAATAAGGAAGGAGAAGTTTATGAAATCAAAAGTTTATTTTTCAAAACACATCACACCTAGTGAGTTAGTTAAATTATACCGCAGATTAGGAAAAGATTTAGAGGGAAATATTGCGGTAAAGCTACACTCTGGTGAACCAGGAAACCAAAATTTTTTAGGCCCTGATTTTTTTGCTGATATCATTCACGAAGTAAAAGGAACTGTAGTTGAATGCAATACGGCATATGATGGTGAAAGAGATACAACCGAAAAACATATGAAAACATTTGAAAAACATGGTTGGCTAGATGCATTCAAAGTAGATTTGTTGGATAAAGAGGGACCTGATCTTGTTTTAAATATTCCCGATGGGAAGGTGATTCAAAAAAACTATGTAGGTAAAGACTTAGTAAATTATGATGCTATGCTTGTCTTGTCTCACTTTAAAGGTCATCCAATGGGAGGATATGGGGGAGCGTTAAAACAACTCTCGATTGGAATAGCGTCTTCTTATGGTAAAGCCTATATTCATGGTTGTGGTGTCCCAGAAGACATTTGGACAGCTAATCATGATCATTTTTTGGAGGCTATGGCTGAGGCAGCTGGTTCTATTGTAGAATATTTTAAAGGTCAAATCGTGTATATCAATGTAATGAAGAATATGTCAGTAGATTGTGATTGCTGTGCCGTTGCAGAAGACCCATGCATAAAAGATATTGGCGTACTGATTTCAGATGACCCTATTGCAATTGATCAAGCTTGTATTGATTTGGTATACGCTTCTACAGATAAAGGTCGTGATCATTTTATTGAACGAGTAGAAAGTAGAAATGGTATTCACACTATTGAAACAGCTGCTAAACTGGGGTATGGGTCTAGAGATTATGAATTAATAGAGATCACCAATGAATAAAGCATCGGTTGCACTTCGAAAAATGGTACTTAGTGCATGCTTTTTAGTAATGGGCTGGGTACTTCCTTTAATCACATTGAGAATCCCAACTATTGGAAATATGCTTTGTCCTATGCATATACCAGTACTTTTATGCGGACTGATTTTGGGACCTAAGTATGGGGGAATAATTGGTATGATTTTACCCATTACGAGATCCATATTTTGGGGTATGCCACCATTATATCCAACAGCAATTTGTATGATGATTGAACTGGCCACTTATGGTATTGTAAGTGGAGCTATATATGGTATACTTGGAACAAAAATGAATTCTCATTCTTTGATTCGTATTTATACTGCTTTGATTGCGGCAATGTTGATAGGAAGACTATTATGGGGAGTATCAAGAATGGTTTGTGGATTATTTGATGCAAATTATTTCACTTGGGCACTATTTATAACTGGTGCCTTTGTCACCGCATGGCCTGGTATTCTCTTACAACTAATCCTTATTCCTATCTTAATCAAAATACTTTCTTACTTACACATTTTAAAATTAAATTCTACTTTAAACAAGGTCGATTGATCTTGTTTTTATTATAAATCATTTTTGCATATTATTTCAAAATCTGACTCATACTATTTTGAGGTGATAAAATGAATAAAAATGAAAATGCTTATTTTGTATTGGCAAGAACAGATCTTGCATATGATGAATATCAAAAACATCTTGATGAAGATATCCCTGATTTTGTGACACATAGTTATACTTCATTTGATATTCCTATCCATAAAAGTATTGTTGGGGAAAAAGCATCAGAGATAGTGAGTAAAAAACCAGGAAATTATTATACGATAGACTTATCTAAAATCAATATCCATGATACGCTTCATTTAGAAAAAACAGAAAAAGCAGTCGCGGAGGTTTTAGTAGAATGTTTAAAAGAAAATCATTTGCTCGGTCAAAAAGCATTTGTTGTGGGATTAGGAAATAGTAATGTGACACCAGATGCCATTGGTCCCATCGTCATAGACAATACAATTGTAACTAGACATTTGGCCAATATGAATGCCTTAAGTGAAGGCTTTTCTAATGTTTGCGCAATGTCACCAGGAGTGATGGGAACAACCGGAATAGAAACTTATGATGTTATTGAGACAGTTTTAGAAAAAGTACAAGCAGATTTTGTAATTGTCATCGATGCGCTAGCTACCAATTCAGTTGAACGTATCAATAAAACTATTCAAATTACAGATACGGGAATCAAACCAGGCTCAGGAGTAGGAAACAAAAGAAAGGAAATATCTTTTGAAACTCTTCATAAACCAGTTATAGCTATCGGTATTCCTACCGTTGTAGATGCAACCACCATTACAGTCAATACTATTCAAATGGTATTAAAATATTTGAATCTAGAATTAAACGGAAAAACATCTAAAGCCAATGCACTTTCATCCACACTTGTGAAAGAAAATTTAAATCAGCCACAAGATATTCAAGAACCTACAAAAGCTGCCTTCTTTGGACAATTTGGTACTTTAAGTGAAGCAGAGCAACGTACACTTGTAGAAGAAGTGCTTACACCTAATGGGTTTAATTTAATGGTTACACCGAAAGAAATTGATACAGAAGTAGACGATCTGTCTAAAATTATTGCCAATTCAATTAATTTGGCATTACATCCAGGTCTATATAATGGATATAGTGAATAAAATATCTTAGGTGATATTTTGAATTATAAAGTGAGTATCTTATTATTATTAGCTATTTTTTCATTTGTCAATAATTTGTTTCTTCATTTCGATCAATTAAAACATATTCATCAAGAAGAAACAGTAGAAGTGTTTTATATGAAGGTCGAACCTAATGTAGAAATGGAACATCCGATTGGTTCTTATGTCAAAACCATTTATGATTATGCCATATATTTTATCTTTTTCTTTAATATTCATGACATCCGTTCTATTATTACGATACAAAATTATGCTTAGGTGAAATGATGAAGAAATTATGTGCAATTGCTCTTGTTCTATTTATTTTTATTTTGGGTTTAAAAATGGGGGAAACTTATCATTCACCTAATGCTATTTTGGAAAATGAAAAAAACAAGTTTGAAACAGAAATTATAACACCGAATAATGGTTATACACCTAAGACGTTTCAACCTGAGGAAAATGTGGTAAATAAGACCGCCCACAAAATTGATCGTATCATTGATCAAGTAGTAGAAAAAATGAAAAGCATTTTGAAAAAATTATAAATACAATACCTGAAGAATATTTCTTTAGGTATTTTTTACCTTCTAGAATGAAACAGTGGCTAAAAAAAGAATAGTTTGGTATAATATATAAAAAAAGATAAGGAGAAAAAGAAAATGATTAAGCATATTGTTTGTTTTAAATTTATCAGTCCCAATATAGAAGATTTGAAAAAAGCAAAAGAAATTTTACTTTCGATGAAAGGAAAAGTACCAATGCTTATCGACGTTACAGTAGGAATTGATTTTCTGCATTCACCACGTTCATATGATTTGATTTTAGAAACGTATTTTCAAACAAAAGAGGATTTAGCAGCTTATCAGGGTGATTCCTATCATTGTGAGGTGGTCAAACAATATATGCATGCACATACACAAGCAAGTGTTGCAATAGATTATGAATTGGAGGACAATAATGAAATACAAAATTAAAGATCATCAAATTGGAGTAGACTTTTGGAATAGCAAACAAGAACTATTCGAAAGTTTTTATGGCGCATTTTATGAGTTTATATTAAATCATGGGGGAAAAGAGGATTTGAATGCTCATCAAATTTATAGCAAAACCGATTTCTATGCTTATGCAGATTGGTTTGCTGATGGAAAAGATAGTTGTTATGCAATGGGATTTTCATTCCATCAATATTACTTGACAGTAGAAGAAGGGGGAAAACTGGAAAATCAACCTACAACTACCTTTATTGGCTATTGTTATCACAATGGTTTATTCAAAGACTTTTTAAACTTTTTGATTACTTTCTTTGCATGGTGGAGAAATGATGAGGGATGTACTTGTTTTAATCCGTACAATCATGCAGATGAATTTTTTAACTCATCATGGGCTGCTTTAGTAGATACATCTAAATTATTTTATTTATCCGCAGAAACTGTTTATCATTGGCAATCTTTCCGAGTGAAATATGCATTAGATCACATCCCAGGAGTAATTTTACATCATCCTACAGATGAAAATGATCGAATGAGAGTAGCGGGATATGAATTCAAAGGTTTTGAAAAAGAAGGAAATGAATGGATTGCTTCTTTTCAAAGAAAAGATACATATAATTACTGGGAGAAAGAAGAAAAAACAATTCAAAAAGTTTACGTAGAAAACTATAAGAAGGTAGACCCTGCCTAAAATGAAAAATTATGCTCTCATTACAGGTGCTAGTAGAGGAATAGGTCTAGAGCTAGCCAAACTTTTTGCAAAAGATGGATATCCTTTGATATTGATAGCAAGGAGCAAAGACCAATTGGTAAATATTCGAGAGACATTAATCAATGCCTATCATGTGGATGTTGTGATTATGGTTGAAGATTTGTCTAAGCCTCATATAGCAAAAAACATTTATCAAAATACTGTTCAAAAGGGACTAAGAGTCGATTATTTGGTGAACAATGCTGGATTTGGTGATTATGGTCCGTTCATTCATGCTAATATAGAACGTCATTATGATATGATTCAAGTCAATATTTTATCCTTAATGGAATTGTGTCATTATTTTGCTAATGATATGAAAAAGCATCATTTTGGTCATATTTTAAATGTGGGTTCCATTGCCTCATTCTTTTCGGGTCCTTTGATGGCCACCTATTATGCAAGTAAAGCCTTTGTTCTTTCTTTTTCAGAAGCATTGAGTAAAGAATTAAGACCATGTGGTATTTTTGTAACTGTGCTTTGTCCTGGTACAACGGACACTCATTTTTTTCAGGCAGCGAATGCATCTAGTGATAAAACCGATTTACTGAAACATATGCGGCCAGCAAGTGCATATAGTGTAGCGCAATATGGATATCATAAAATGATGAAAAAAAAGGTAATAGCTGTATATGGAATGAAAAATAGAACAGCTATTTTTATGAATCGTTTGATAAGTAGACGTTTATCTAGACATATCGTTTATCGTATTCAAAATGAACGTTCAAAATAAAATAATTTTATAAAAACACACACTAGAAATTTCTAGTGTGTGTTTGTTTTTAAAGCCATATTATGATGTTCTTTCTTCAAAAAAGTAATGTATAGGATAATTGCCAATATCCCCGCAAAACTATCTACAATCGGTTGAGCCATAATAACACCATAAACGGGAATCCATTGGTTAAGTAGTAGCATCAAGGGAATATCAATAATCCCCTTTCGAAGTAAAATCAAAATCAACGCCCGAATATTTTGTTTTGTGGCCTGGAATATCGTGTTGCCTAAAAAAATAAGCGAGGTAAGTGGCATGGAAATACATAATATTCGTAAGAATTGGCTAGCATATTCAATCGTCTTTTCGTCTTCTATAAATAGTTGGACAATGGGTTTAGGAAAAATACTGAATAAGATGACACAAAGAGTAGCAAAAATAAGCATTGTGATCCCTGAAAAATAAATTGTCTTTTTCATACGAATGGTGTTGTTGGAGGCATAATTATAGCCAACAAGAGGAAGAATACCCTGGGATAAACCTTGTGCAAAAGCAATAATACAAAGATCTACTTTTTTGGCAATGCTTACGCCTGAAATAGCTGCTTCATCAACATTTGACATTAACTTATTAATAACTGTATTACTGAGTAGGGCCATTAAAGAAAGAAGAAAACTAGATAAACCAGATCCGATGATTTCTAAAGTCACGTGTTCTTGACTGTTAAGATTATGCCAATGAAAGCGAAGGGGACTTTTCTTTCGAGTTTTATATAGCAATAGAATAAAATAAAAAGTAGCAAGTATATTTGAAATCAGTGTTGCAATAGCTGCTCCTACTACATCTAAGCGAAAAACAAAAATAAAAAGAGGATCGAGTAATATGTTGATGATTCCTCCCATAGCAATACCAATACTTGATTCTTTTGACATACCAATAGAACGAATCAAGTGAGACAAGGTAAAATTGAGTACGGATGGTAGTGTACCTAGTATAACGACATAAAATAAATATTGACTCGCAAAAGTATAGGTATTGGGTGTAGCGCCCAAAATGGAAAGTAGAGGTCTTTGAAATACAAAAACCAATAAAGCATAGGCAATAGATATAATGATAGACCCCCAAAGACTTACAGTAGCAATTTTTTGTATGCGCTCTTGATTATTTACACCTAAAGCTCGTGATATAGCACTAGCCCCACCAATACCTAAAAGATTGGCGATTGCGGTAGTCATCATAAAAGCGGGATGACAAATAGTAATTGCGGCCATTTGATAAGTATCATTCAATTGTCCAATAAAATAGGTATCTGCCCAATTATAAATGATTGTAATCAATTGGCTAATAATCGTAGGAATAGCCAAGTAACAAACGGCCTTGGGGATATTCATTTTTTCAAAAAGAAATTGTTTTTCTTTTAGATCGTTCATAATATTCACTCTTTCTTATAGTATGTATTTTATCATAAAAAAGTGATTTTTTCAGTAAAAATGAAAAAAACTTTGAATGATAAACATTCAAAGTTTGATAAGATTTACTTAATAATCGTTGGAACTAAGAAGTAAACAAGGAATAATGCAGTAACAATAAGTGCGACAACAGAAATTTCCCATTTTGGTTTATCGCCTTTTTTGCAAGCATATTTGATGGCATCAATTAAGAAAGTAAATAATGCAATAATAACATAAGTAATTAATCCAAGACCAATACCATTAGTAATAGAATAAGAAAGTGGCATCATTGCAATAGTAACGAATGCTGGAACAGCGGCTTTTGGAGTAGAGAAGTCAATATTTTTTACATTAGACATCATCAAAACACCAACATAAAGAAGAGCACCAGCTGCAGCAGCACTAGGAATAAATGCAAATACTGGTAATAGGAAAATAGATAATAAGAATAAAAGTGCAGTAATTAAAGCAGTTAATCCTGTTTTTCCACCTACAGCAACACCTGCACCTGATTCAACGAAAGTTGTAACAGTAGAAGTACCTAAAACAGCACCAGTACAAGTAGCAATGGAATCAGATAACATGATTTTTCCATAATTTTGTGGAACACCATTTTCATCTAAAAGATTTGCATTTGCGCAACATCCTACAACAGTTCCCATAGTATCAAACATATCAATCATTGCAAATGTAATGACAAGCATAATACAAGTCATTAAAGATCCTTCTGGGAAATTGAATCCTTCAGTGAAAGCAGCAGCAAAAATACCACCTTTACTAGAGTCAAATGAGAAGAAGTTAGCAAAATTTTCCCAGAATTTCCAAGTTACACCACTTGATTTGCCAAGAAGGATATCAATATCGGTAACACCTAAAGGCCATGCAAGAAGAGTTGCAGCAAGAATACCTAAAACAACAGCGCCTTTTACTTTAAAGTGAGATAATACAGCAATTACAACAAAACTAAATAGACCAACAATAGCAGTTCTAGCTACTCCGCCAGCAGCCCAAGCTTCTTTTGAATTCAAAGATACAAATTGTAATAATGTATAAGGATTATCTTGAACAATACCTGCATTTTGCAATCCAATAAAAGCGATAAATAGGCCAATACCAACTGGAATTGCTGTACGTACAGCCTTAGGCATACCTACAAAAATTAATTCTCTTAATGTGATGACTTGACCTGTTGTTTTGTTTTTACCTGCAGGAATAATAGATAGAAGTAAAAATACAATACCACTGATTAATACCAAAAGCATAGCATTGCCAAATGAGAAGGCAAATCCCATAAATCCACCAAGAATTGAACCTACTTGAGAGTTAAGTCCCATACCAGAAGCTTGTGCAAGTGGCATTTTAGCAAGTAGAGCCATTAATAGTGTTCCAATTACAGCACCTAACGCAGTAGCAATAAAGACAGATGGCCATTTTGGATCTGCAATGTTGAATAGTAAAATTTGGTTAGGATTAACAGTTAAAATGTATGCCATTGCCAAGAATGTTGCGATACCTGCTAATACCTCCACCTTTAGTGTTGACCCAGCTTTAGAAACGCCAAAAAAGCTGTCGAGCTTGCCAACATTTTTTTGTTTGTTGTCTTCCATAAAAAGAAGTCCTCCTTGAAAAATTTTGTTGTAAAAAGCCATAACAGCGGTTTTTTTGATGATTCAATTGTACCATAGTATTATCATTTACGGTGATAATGTAGAAACTCCCAAACCATATTATTGAGATTATATGACTTTTACACTTATATTATATAATAATAAAAAATGTTAGTAAAAGGTTTTTAATTAGAAAACGATTTCAAAAAATCTCCTTCGCTTTTAATTGACAAAAAATTTCTTTTTTTATATAATAATAAGGGCGCCTAAAAGAGCGCTATCCCGATTAATCGGGTTTTTTCTTTTTTTAATGATTTGCAGGAGGTTAATAATGGCAAAATATATATTTGTAACAGGTGGTGTAGTTTCTAGTCTTGGTAAGGGAATCATTGCTTCATCACTAGGAAGATTATTGAAAAATAGGGGATTAAAAGTGTTTATGCAAAAATTTGATCCTTATATCAATGTCGATCCAGGTACAATGAGTCCTTATCAACATGGGGAAGTGTATGTTACTGTTGATGGAGCAGAAACGGACTTGGACTTGGGACATTATGAGCGCTTTATTGATGAAGAATTGACTAAAGAATCCTGTGTAACCTCAGGCAAAATTTATCAATCGGTTATTCGAAAAGAACGAGCAGGAGATTATCTTGGAAAAACAGTACAAGTTATCCCCCATATTACCAATGAAATTAAGTCAAGACTCATTTCAGCCGCAACGACTTCTAAAGCAGATATTATCATTACAGAAATTGGAGGAACAGTAGGGGATATTGAATCGCTTCCATTTCTTGAGGCCATTCGGCAATGGAGACGAGATGTAGGAATAGAAAATACATTTTATGTTCATACAACTCTTGTGCCATTTGTTAAAGCCGCATCAGAATTAAAAACTAAGCCTACGCAACACAGTGTCAAAGAATTGCGTTCACTAGGAATTCAGCCTGATATGCTAGTGCTTCGTTCTGAAATGGATATCAATTATGAATTACGTGAAAAAATTTCTTCATTTTGTGATGTAGATAAAAGGGCTGTTGTAGTTTCAAAAGATGTCAAAATTTTATATGAAGTGGCTAATAATTTATTTAATCAAGGTGCAGACCAATATATTTGCGATTTCTTCAAATTGGAAACTGAAAAACCAAATATGGATGAATGGAATAGTCTTATTCAAACCATTCGAAAATTGTCGGGTGAGGTAAAAATTGCACTAGTTGGAAAATATGTTCAACTACAGGATGCGTATATTTCCATTAATGAAGCACTCAAACATGCTGGATATGTATTTGGTAAAAAAGTGACTATAAATTGGATTTTAGCTGATGATATTACAGAAGAAAATGCAGATATGTATTTACAAGATGCAGATGGAATTTTGGTTCCAGGTGGGTTTGGACCTAGAGGAATTGAAGGAAAAATAGCTGCGATTCAGTATGCGAGGGAAAAACGAATTCCATATTTTGGTATTTGTCTAGGAATGCAACTAGCAACAATTGAATTTGCAAGACATGTAATGGGATTACAAGATGCTCATTCTACTGAGCTTTGTGAGACTACTACTCATCCTATCATTGATTATTTACCAGATCAATATGCAGGGATTAATATGGGAGGAACACTTCGTTTGGGTGCATATGAATGTCAAGTTAAGGAGGAATCGGCTGCTTATCAAGCCTATCAAAAAACAAATATTTTTGAAAGGCATCGCCATCGCTATGAATTCAATAATCGATATTTAGAACAAATGGAAAAAGCAGGTATGATAGCAACGGGTAAGAATCCAGATAGTGGTTTAGTTGAGATCGTTGAAATAAAGGATCATCCATGGTTTTTAGCATGTCAATTTCATCCTGAATTTAGTTCTAGACCTAATAGAGCACATCCACTCTTTGTAGCATTTATTGAACATGCATTAGCTTATCAAAAGAATAAACAATAAAATAGACAAAACACACAAGTAAATTTTACTTGTGTGTTTTGTTGATTATTACATATTGTTTTTTCAATTTAGCAAATTTAGGCATTCCATTTTCAAACTGAGTATAGGGTTCTCCTTGAATTAAAGGCAAAGCATAGTCTATAAAGGAAGATGTGATATCGGCGTTTTCAGGATCAATAAAATGAAGAGGAACTTGTTTGACCAAGTTGGCAATATTTTGCAAAGGAATCAATTGGTATTGAATCGTATAATTTTCTGTTCTTTTCATTGTCACCATTTGGCCTGTATATCCAGCTAGTGCAAATTGGACTGCATATTTACCACAATTATAAGCCTCATTGATATCGGTTAGTGAAGAAAGGTGGGAAGAACATCTTTGAGGTAAATTCAATTCAATACTCCGGATAGGTAAATGTAGCCTTTGACTGACACGTTCTGCTAATAATTGTGCAACCCCACCCAATTGTAAATGTCCAAAATCATCCTCATTATTGAAGGAACGATATTGGAGGATATAAGTTCCATTTTGATCCTTGATTCCTTCAGAAACGGCTATAAGGGCATGTCCTTTTTTGTGATAGACAGAGGACACTTTTTGAAGAAAATCATCCATATCAAAAGCAATTTCAGGTAAATATATTAAATCAGGACCACAATTGGTTAAACTTGCCAGTTTAGTTCCAGCTGTTAGCCACCCTGCATCACGTCCCATGATTTCAACAATCGTTACTCTTCCTTTGGGATAGCAAGCAATATCTTGATAAATTTCCGCAATTGAGGTAGCAATAAACTTGATGCTCGAACCATAGCCTGGAGTATGATCTGTTCCAACTAGGTCATTGTCAATTGTTTTGGGTACACCAATTACCATACAGTCAAAACCAATACTTTGAAAATATTGACTTAAGTTGAGACAGGTATCCATAGAATCGTTACCACCAATATAGAAAAAACATTTGATCTGTAATGATTGAAAAACAGATACAATTTTTTTGTGAATGGTATCATCTAAGTTTGGATTCGGTAATTTAAACCGAATAGAACCAAGAATAGAACTGGGGGTAGTTTTCAGTAATTCAATTGTTTCTAATGACTCAGCATATAAATCAATAATATGGTGATGAATAATGCCATCAATGCCGTTTAGTGCACCATATACTGTATCAATTTCTGTGTGTAATTTGGCTTCTTCTATTATACCAGCTAGACTGGCATTAATGACCGCAGTAGGGCCGCCTGATTGACCAACTAAGATAGATCCTTTTTTCATATGTTCACCTCATTTGAGCATATTTTACCTTAAAAAGAAAAATTAACAAAGCAAAACGGTTTAGTAATCGTTTGCAAGAAAAAAAGTGTACCTTTTAAAAGTACACTTTTGTGAATTATTCTTTTGAAATTCTTTTTTCTTCACTTTCTTTAGGCAAAATTACATTGAGCAAGATACCAAAGATAGTTGCAAGAGCCATACCAGAGAATTGGATATCAGTTGTGAATTTTAATGCACCACCACCAAGACCAATAACTAGCATAACAGATACAATAATTAGATTTCTTGTCTTAGACATATCTACTTTAGAATCAATAAGTGTACGAAGACCATTTGCAGCAATGAAGCCATAAAGAATCATACAAACACCACCCATTACTGCAGCGGGGATAGTTGCGATTAAAGTGGTAAAAATATTACAGAAAGAAAGCAAAATGGCAATAACAGCGGCTCCACCAGTAACCCAAACAGAACCAATTTTAGTCATACCTACAACAGATGTATTTTCACCATAAGAAGTATTAGCAGGTCCACCAATTAATCCAGCGAATACTGTTGCAACACCATCTCCAAGTAAGGTACGATGAAGACCTGGGTCGCTTAGATAATCTTTACCAGTAATCGATCCTAACACTTTATGGTCACCAATGTGTTCACAAATTGTTACAAAAGCAAGAGGGATAACTGATACTGCGGCAGCAAAATTAATTTTTGCCATTGAAATACCAAGACCAAGTTCAGCATCTTTCCATCCAAGGAAGGTAAATTCTGGGAATTTAAACCACTGGCTAGGAGTTGTAATAACTTCTTTTAAAGGTTCAAAGTCAATAATTGCACCAAAATCACCATTTGGAATAAAACCAACAAGAATAGCTATAATATATCCACCAACAATACCGAGTAAGAAGGGAATAACTTTTAAGAATCCTTTTGCTTTAATAGATATTACAGCAATCAATAGCATTGTGGCAACAGCCACAATAATAGAACGATAATCATATGGAGTACCATCTACAAAAAATCCTGCATTAGATACAGCGCTAGATGCAAGTCCTAATCCAATGACCATAATCGTTGGACCAACAACAATTGGTGGGAGTAGTTTATTTAACCACTTGACACCGACAAGTCGAATTACTAAAGCAATAATCACATAAATGATACCAGCAATCACAATACCTGTCATTGCACTAGCCATACTTCCACCTAATAATTCTTTTGCCGTTTGAATATAAGCAATATAAGCAAAACTAGAACCTAAATAAATGGGTACCCTTGCTTTGGTACATAGAATGTAGATAAGTGTTCCTACACCTGATGCAAATAAGGCAACAGAGATAGATAATCCGGTTAACATGGGTACTAACACAGTAGCACTGAACATTGCAAAAACATGTTGGAAACTAAGCGCAATCCATTTACCTGTTTTTGGTCTGTCGTTTACGTCAAGAATTAAATTTTTGTTTTCTGACATATTCTCCTCCTTTGATTTTGGTGTGAAACAAGATGAGGCCAATAAAAAATGAGGGCAATAGCCCTCAGCAGCACAATTGGTATTCTAAAAATTTATTAAATATAGAAACGAAGATTTAGATATTTAATAAATCTTTATCCTCCATTCATGTAAGCACTTTGTTTGCCAAAGGGCCTTGTTCTCGTTTTCACTAGGTGCAATTATACTGAAAAAAATTTTAATTGCAACAAAAATACACTTATAATTTACAAAAAAATGTTAAATTCAATATAAAAAGATAAGAAAAAAAGGATGATTATTCTATAAATGAATAAGTAAAATAGGCGAAAATAATAAAAAATGTCTTTTCTTAATAATTGAAAAAAAATATAATTTATGTTACAATATGGAACTGGTGATGATATGAAAGAATTTTTAGAACAAGTTGAAAAAAGACTGGAATTAGTAGAAAAAAAAGAACAAAGCGCAATCCAACAAGCTGCGAATTTATTATTTGAAAGTTTTACGAATCAATTGGTAGTGCATGTTTTTGCTACAGGACACTCACATATGTTTATGGAAGAATTGTTTTATCGTGCAGGGGGTCTAGTACCCATTAATCCAATATTCGTGCCTAGTCTAATGCAACATGAAGGTGCGATTCGGAGCACACATCTAGAACGTTTGCCAGGATTTGCTACAGAAATTTATCGTTCTATTCAAAAGCTACCCAAAGAACCTTTTATTATTGTTTCTAATTCGGGAATAAATGCTGTACCAGTTGAAATGGCGATGTTAGCCAAGCAAGATGGTCATCCTGTTATTGCAGTAACAAGTGTAGAGATGTCATCGCAAAGTAAACCTAGAACCCTTCAACAAAAAAGATTATATGAAATTGCAGATATCGTAATCGATAATCATGTTCCTTTTGGAGATGGTGTACTTGCTTATGAAAATACCCCTATTGGTGCTGTTTCAAGCATTATAGGAAGTTTCATTGCTCAAAGTTTAGTTCTCCATATTATTGAAAAATATAAAGAAAAAGGGATAACCCCACCTATTTATCAAAGTGCCAATACTCCAGGAGGAGACACGCATAATCAAGCATTGTATGAGGCCTATAAAGCAAGAATTCATTCTTTGTATTAAGAGGAAAAGTTATGGAAGAAAAAAATTACGCTTTAGTGGGAAGGATTATTGAATCGGTACAACAGATTGAATATGATTTGATACGAGGAGTGAAGTATAAAAGATTACTTCAATTATTTGAAAAATATAAAATTGTTTCACCCCATTTGTTTCAAAAGGTAGAAGAAGACACAACCGTTCTAGCCAAAAAAATGACGAATATGACTTTTGGCGAATTGATTGGTATAGTGAAAAAATATGAATTGTTGGGAATCGATGATACAGATTATTTAGAGAGTTTACTATCAAAACGAAATCAATTGGTTCATCAATACTTTAAATATCATGAAATGAATCAATGTAGTGAAGAGATGAAAGCCAATTATTTAACCCGTTTTTTAGAAGAATCCCTTGCTTATAGTGAATATTTGACCCGTTTGATTGATGAAATTCAAACAGATTTGAATCATATGAGTAGCGGAAAATATAATCATCAGTAGATATATACAAAAGGAGTAGATAAAATGAAAGATCAATGTACGCATTATTTGAAGCCATTTACGAAAAGGCTGATTATAGGGCCCATATTTAAATTGATTGAAGCTATTTTTGAATTGATAGTACCTATTTTAATGGCACTTATTATTGATGAAGGAGTCAAATATCAAAATAAAACTTATATTTATAGTGTCGGTGCTATCATTATTGTATTAGGAATATTAGGGCTTGGTAGCTCGCTTGTTTGTCAATTTAATGCATCAAGAGCTTCACAAGGGTATGGTACATTACTGAGAAATGCTATTTTTCGAAAAATCAATAGTTTATCGCCCAAAGAACTAGAAAAGGTGGGTAGTGATGCATTAATCAATATTATGAGTAACGATATTAATCAATTGCAACTTGCAGTAGCAATGCTCATTCGTTTGGTTGTACGAGCGCCTTTTTTGGTATTAGGAAGTCTAATAGCTGCTTGCATTATCAATCTCAAAATAGGAATCATTTTTTTAGTAATGGTGATTTTTATAGCGCTTATTTTGTATTTTGTTATCAAAGCAAGTTCAAAACGGTATACGAAAGTACAAGATAAATTAGATGATTTAAGTGTCATTACAAGTGAAAATTTAAAAGGGGCAAGAGAAGTAAGAGGTTTTGCTATGCAAGCAAAGGAAGAAGAACGCTTTGAAAAAGAGGTAAAGAAATATCAAAAAGAAGCGCTCACTATTGCTAAAATTTCAGCATTATTGAATCCTTTGACTACCATTGTGGCCAACTTTTCAGTGATTGCTATTTTATATTTTGGTGGTAGAATGGTTGAAATGGGTACTCTATCTCAAGGAGAAGTAATTGCGCTTGTCAATTATATGAATCAAATTTTATTGGCATTAATAGTAGTAAGTAACTTAGTTGTTATTTTTACTAAAGCTTATGCTTCTTTGAAGAGATGTGATGCTCTACTTTCTCTAGATTCTTCAATAGAAAATGGGAGTGTATCAACATTAAATGAAGAAACAGAGGATTTACTTGTTTTTCAACACGTTTCATTTGCCTATGATGTGATTACAGAGACATCAATTGAAGATATTAGTTTTACACTGAAAAAGGGCCAAACACTAGGTATTATTGGGGGAACCGGATCAGGTAAATCAACCATTGTCCAATTAATAGAGCGTTATTTTGATGTAACTACAGGAGCGATTGATTATAGTGGAAAACCAATTCAAACGATAGATTTGCACACGCTTCGTTCATCAATTGGTTTAGTCCAACAAAAGGCAGTTTTGTTTAAAGGAACTATTCGTTCAAATTTACAAATGGCTGCGCCAATGGCAACAGATGAAGAAATGATGAAGGCTTTAGAGGTTGCGCAGGCAGTTGATTTCGTGTTAGAAAAAGGTGGATTGGATAGCGTAGTAGAAGAAAATGGTAGGAATTTTTCGGGTGGACAAAAACAAAGAATATCTATTGCTATGGCACTAGTTAAACAACCAAAACTACTCATTTTGGATGACTCAACTAGCGCCCTTGACTATATGACGGATGCTAAAGTAAGAAAGGGAATTCGAGATTTCGCGAAAGATATGACGTGTATCATCATATCTCAACGAGCAAGCAGTTTAAAAGAAGCGAATCAAATCCTCGTTTTAGATGAAGGAAAAATGATGGGAATGGGAACACACCAATCATTGATAGATAGTTGTGAGGTATATCAAGAAATCTGTGCTTCCCAAGAATCAAGAGGTGAAGAATATGCTTAAGCATTTATGGAAACGATTAAGCAAGTATACAGGATGGATTATTTTGATATTGGGGTTAGCACTCATTAATGTTATGGCAACATTATATATACCAGTATTGGTGGGGGATGCAGTAGACAATATTGTGGATAAAGGTGCAGTTTATTTTGAGTCATTGTATCCTATATTACTTCAAATGGCAATTTGTATTGTGATAGGCAATATCTTTGGTTATTTGTATGAATACATTATGTCTGTTGTATCAGAGGGAATGGTATTGGACTTAAGAAAAGAGACTTTCTCTAAAATTACGCATTTGCCACTTGCCTATGTAGATAGTCATCGCCATGGTGATATCGTTAGTCTCTTAATTTCAGATATTGAGCAAGTATCCAATGGATTATTACAAGGATTTAAACAATTATATCGTGGTGTAATTATGATTGTAGCTACTTTGGTTTTTATGTTTATCATCAAATGGGAGGTAGCACTTATTGTTGTTCTTGTTACTCCGTTATCCTTATTTGTTGCAGCATTCATTTCAAAGAAATCACATCAATATTTTGTAAAACAAGCTAAAGCGAAAGGGGTATTAAACGGATATATTTTAGAAATGGTCACCAATCAAAAAAAAGTAAAGAGTTTGTGTTATGAAGAACAAGCCATTCAATCATTTGAAAAGATGAATCAGGAATTATATGATGTAGGAATACATGCCCAGTTTGTTTCTTCTACAACCAATCCTTGTACGCGGTTTGTTAATGGATTAGTATATGCTTTAGTGGGTATTGTTGGAGCCATTTTGGTAATAGAAGATCCAACAAAACTTTTCACAGTCGGCAAACTTTCTTCCTTTTTAACTTATGCCAATCAATATACCAAGCCATTTAATGAAATATCAGGTGTAATCAGCGAGGTTCAATCCGCATTTGCTTCTTATAAGCGAGTTGAAAATGTATTAGCAGAACCAAATGAAATTGATGAAGGAACTCAGTATATTGCACTACCAGTAGATAGGGTAGAATTTAGACATGTTGCTTTTTCTTATATACCAGAAAAGCCCCTCATTACAGATTTTAATCTAACTATTGAAAAGGGACAAAAGGTGGCCATTGTTGGACCAACTGGTTGTGGAAAAACAACAATGATTAACTTGTTGCTTAGATACTATGACCCTGTTAGTGGTGGCATTTATATTGATGGTGAAAATACATTGCATATTCAAAAGGAAAATTTAAGAAAAACATATGGCTTGGTTTTACAAGATACTTGGATTTTTAAAGGCACTGTTTTTGAAAATATTGCTTATGCTAAACCAGATGCAACAAAAGATGAGGTAATTCAAGCCGCTAAACTTGCACATGCGGATAGCTTTATTAGACGTCTTCCTCAAGGATATGACACAATGATTAATGCAACATCAGGACTTTCACAAGGAGAAAAACAATTGATTACTATTGCGAGATTAATGATGATGGTACCAGATGTTGTTATATTAGATGAAGCAACATCTTCCATTGATACAAGAACAGAGAAGAAGATTGTGGAAGCATTTAATTATATGATGAATGGAAGAACAAGTTTTGTCATCGCACATAGGCTTTCAACCATTCGTGAAGCCGATATGATTATTGTTATGAACAAAGGAAATATTGTAGAGGTTGGAAATCATCAAACGCTCCTTGCACAAAAAGGATTCTATGAAAAACTATATCATCAAGGAATAGTTGACAATTAAAAGTTTAGGTATAGGCCTAAACTTTTTTTCGAAAATATCGACATTTTTATCTATCAATTTGCAAGATAAAAGGGGTTTTTAAACTTGCATAAAAGAATGATTTATGGTATAATGTTCACAAAAGAGGTGTAGTCATGAATTTACCCAATAAATTAACCATTTTTAGAATTCTTTTGATACCTATTATGATGATTGTCTATTCCATTGACTATTTGAGAATGAATAGCATTTTATTTCCAAATTTATCACAAGCTAATTTTATTATTTTATTACTCGTGTTTATTGGTGCACTAACTGACTTTTTAGATGGACATATTGCTAGAAAACACAATTTAGTGACGAACTTTGGAAAATTTCTAGATCCACTTGCGGATAAACTGCTTACATCAACGGCTTTCATTATTCTATTGCAACAAAATATGGAAAATCAAGCATTAGCAGTTGAGTATTATAATTTATCTGGGACAACAGTAGGTACTTCTAATTTATTATGTTGGTGGATGGTTGTGATTATTTTAGCAAGAGAGTTTATGGTAACGGGTATACGTTTGCTTGCGGCAGGACAAGGAAAAGTGATAGCGGCAAGTTGGTATGGCAAGATCAAAACAACCATTCAGTTTGTTACAATATTGTTTTTATTAGCAGGCGGAGCTGTTACTGTCAATGGCTCAGGAATACATGATTTAGCATTAGGATATGTGATTGTTGCAAAAATACTTATTGTGGCCACTTTAGCCATCACAATTTTCAGTGGATATGATTATCTTGCCAAAAACATAGATGTAATAAAAGATAAAAGCACAAAACAAAAAAATAAATAATAGGAGAATAGTATGGCTGAAAAGGCAAAACAATTGAAAATAGAAGATATTGAGCAACCAACTAAAGATTCCGCAAAGCAAAAGGCATTAAGCGATGCATTAAAATCGATTGAAAAAACATATGGTAAAGGTTCTATCATGAGACTTGGTGATGCTAGTCAAGAAAAGATAGAAGTCATTCCATCGGGTTCGATTACACTTGATATTGCATTAGGTGTTGGAGGATATCCTAAAGGAAGAATTATCGAAATTTATGGACCTGAATCAAGCGGTAAAACAACATTTGCGTTACATGCAATTGCAGAAGCACAAAAAAAAGGTGGGTATGCCGCATTTATCGATGCAGAACATGCATTAGATCCAGTATATGCAAAAGCACTAGGTGTAGATACAGATAATTTGTTACTCTCTCAACCAGATAATGGTGAGCAAGCACTTGAAATTGTTGAAGCACTTGTGAGAAGTAATGCAGTAGACATTATTGTTATTGATTCTGTTGCAGCACTAGTTCCAAAGGCAGAAATTGAAGGAGATATGGGAGATAGTCATGTAGGTTTACAGGCAAGATTGATGAGCCAAGCGATGAGAAAATTAGCAGGTATTATTAACAAAAGTAAAACTGTTGCTATTTTTATCAATCAGATTCGGGAAAAAGTGGGTGTATTATTTGGTAGTCCAGAAACTACATCTGGTGGCCGTGCATTGAAATTCTATGCAACTATTCGTTTGGACATTCGAAGGGTAGATCAAATCAAGCAAGGCACAGAGGCTATTGGTAATTTGACAAGAGTAAAAATTGTGAAAAACAAAGTTGCCCCTCCATTCAAAACTGCAGAAGTTGATTTAATTTATGGTAAGGGTATTTCATATGAAGGAGAAGTATTAGATATGGCAACCAATTTGGACATTGTTGACAAAGCTGGTGCGTGGTTTTCATATGAGGGAGAGCGTTTAGGACAAGGAAGAGAAAACGTAAAAGAGTTATTTAGACAAAACCCTACACTTGCTAAGGAAATTGAACAAAAAATTAGGGAGAAACTTTTAGGGTAAACTATGGTATTAACCATAGTTTTCTTTAAAAAACAAAGAAAGAGGTAAAAAACATGTCAAAAATTACAATTTTTAATCATCCACTGATTCATCACAAATTAACAATTATTCGTGATGAGAACACTAACACAAAAGATTTTAGACAATCTGTAAGTGAAATTGCGAATTTAATGGCTTTTGAGGCAACAAGAGATTTGCCTTTAAAAGAAGTATCAATTCAAACACCTGTTGCTCTTGCTAAGACATATTCGTTGAATTGTGATGTCGTTATTGTGCCTATTTTAAGGGCAGGTTTGGGTATGGTAGAAGGCATTCAAAGTTTAATTCCGACAGCAAAAGTAGGACATATTGGTTTATTTAGAAATGAAGAAACATTAGAACCACAATTGTATTATGCAAAATTCCCAGCTACTTTACCTGATGCAACAGTATTTTTAGTTGATCCAATGCTTGCTACTGGTGGAAGTGCTGTAGCAGCTATTGATATTTTGAAAGAAAAAGGCGCAAAGAAAATTGTATATTTAGGCATAGTTGGAGTAGATGATGGTATTCAAAACTTGCAAAAACATCATCCAGATGTTGATATTTACCTTGCTGCAAAAGATGAAAAATTAAATGAAAAAGGATATATTGTGCCAGGCCTTGGAGATTGTGGCGATAGAATTTTTGGTACAAAATAGGAAAAGGGAATAAATCATAGATGTCTAAACAAAAACAAACAGGTTGTTTAACCATATTAGGTAATATTATTTGGATTATTACAGGTGGAATTGGTACGGCTTTAGGTTGGCTTTTGATAGGAGTTCTGTTATGTATTACTATTATAGGCATCCCTTTTGGCAAACAATGTTTTAAGCTTGCGACTATCACACTTTCTCCATTTGGAAAAGAAGTGAAACTAGATTTTGGCAAACATCCAATAATGAATGTAGTATGGCTTGTGTTATTTGGGTGGGAAATGTTTTTGGCATACATATTCAATGGTATTTTACTATGTATTACAATAATAGGTATCCCTTTTGGTATTCAAGCATTTAAGTTTGGAAAATTAGCTATTTTTCCTTTTGGTGCGAAAGTTCAATAAAAAAAGGTGATTAGTTTGTGACTAATCACCTTTTTTACTTGTCCTCTTTTCAATTAAAATATCCACTACTTGTAAAAAATCAATAGTGGGTTGAAATCCTTTTTTTATCAAATAACCTACTTTTTTAAATTCCTCATAACTAATGCTTTTTCTCCCCCCCTGTAAAGAAAG
Organism: Prevotella sp.; assembly: GCA_023665755.1. Taxonomy (GTDB): domain Bacteria; phylum Bacillota_I; class Bacilli_A; order ML615J-28; family CAG-313; genus CAG-313. Next base: position 527,772 of record JAMPDF010000001.1, on the reverse strand, counting down.
TAGATATTTTTCTTTTAATAATGCAGAAGGCAAAATATAAAACTCATTTTTTAGAGGAAATTCAATAATCAAAAAAGCAATTCCGCCCATTTGATCAATTGTATCTAGATGATAAATTTGATGCTCATAAATATGACCAAAAGAAAAACTAGTACTATGACAACATTTTGCTTCAAAGTCAATATAATAACCTTTATAAATGCCGTTATAGTCTGTAGTAGATGGGGTTTTATAATAAGCTTCCACTATTCTTGCCTTATTTCTAGATGGATAATCTACTTTTACAATTTGGATTGGTGTAGGCTTTTTATAAATAGAAGCAATTCCTTTTTGTAAATAGTAAGCACAAGAGTCATTGATTTGATTTTCAAAATTTGCTCCAAGATTTGCTTTTTGATAGTTTCTCTTTGGAGAGTTTGGTGTAGTTGTTGCAATTGTTTTTTTGATTTGATTTGGATAGTTTATTTCTGTTCCCATAATATCACCATCACCATTATATCAATAATTCAAAAAAATATCAAATAAAATTAATAGCATATTTTTAATATTATATAAATGAAAATATGAATCATTGATTTTAAATGATTATTTTGAATGAAAAATAGGATGTGTATATTAAAAATATAGTAAATTTTTGACATTTTATGTAGTATTTATTATTATTGGTATGGTTTTTACATTTTATTTAATTGTACCAGTTATTGTTGGCGCGATAGCTTTAAATAAGATGAAAAAGGCTACGTCTAGAGATGAACTTACAGGAATTGGAATTGTTACTCTTCTTTTCTGTAATCTTTTAGGTGGTATTTTCTTACTTTGCACAAAGGATGAAGACTACACAGAAAATCAATAATAATAATGATGAAAAGAGTTTTTACTCTTTTCTTTTTTATCGTAATGTTTGTCTTTATATCATTTGACAAATTGGTCAATTTTTGATATAATAAACAAGTAAGAAATTATTGTGCCAAGCACGTTTATATATAATTTACATTACAAATCGTTAAAAATAACAAGAAAAAAGGAGAAAAACGAAAATGCCAGATGGAATTTGGATTCTTCTTATTGTTGTTGCGCTTTTAGTTGGCGTCTTAGTTGGCGGTTATTTTATGTTCAATCGTGGAAAACAAGTGATTGAAACAAAATTTGAACGCTTAGGGAAAGATGCGGCAAAGATTATTGAAGATGCTGAAAAAGAAGGTCAAGCTCAAAAGAAAGAACTTATTCGTGAAGGAAAGAAGGAAATTTCTGAAGCAAGAGCAATTTCGGAAAAGGAAATTGCAAATAAGAAATCTGAACTTCAAGAAGAAGCAAGAAAACTAGATCGTAGAGAAACCAATTTAGAAAATAGATCTGATAATCTTGACAAACGTGAAAGTGGTCTCATTGCAAAAGAAACAAAACTAGAGCAAAGAGTCGCAGAAATTGAAAAACGTAATAACAGGATAGAGGAATTGATTACTGAACAAGAACAAAAGTTAATGGAAATTGCAGGCTTAAATCAAGAACAAGCACGTGAGATTGTATTTAAACGCTTAGAAGATGAATTATCAATGGAAATGGCAATTTATGTTAAAGATGTCACAGAAAAGGCAAAATATGAAGCCAATCATAAATCACAAGTTATTTTAGCAAATGCTATTCATCAATATGCAAATGAGACAGTTCAAGAAAAAACTGTATCCGTTGTTGCCTTACCAAATGATGAGATGAAAGGACGAATCATTGGACGTGAAGGGCGAAATATTCGTGCAATTGAAGCAGTTACAGGTGTTGATTTAATTATCGATGATACCCCAGATTCAGTTGTTATATCTTGCTTTGATCCAATCCGAAGAGAAATTGCCAGACGTACTTTAGAAATTTTAGTTTCTGATGGACGTATCCAACCACCTAGAATTGAAGAAGTGTACAACAAATGTACTAAAGAATTAGAGAATGAAATTCGCGAAGAAGGTGAAAAGGCTGTATTTGAAACAGGAATCGGCAAAATTCATCCTGAATTGATTAAATTGATTGGTCGTTTGCGGTTTAGAACTAGTTATGGACAAAATGCATTATCGCATTCAAAAGAAGTAGCTTTTCTTGCTGGAAAATTAGCTGTTGAAATTGGTGAAGATGAAATTTTAGCAAGACGTGCAGGACTTTTACATGATATTGGAAAATCAACCGACCATGAACAAGAAGGTAGCCATGTGGATATTGGTGTTGAAATTGCGACCAAATTTAGAGAGAATAAAGTTGTAATCAATGCTATTGCATCACACCATGGTGATGTTGAAGCAAATCATGTTATTTCTGAACTTGTTGCGGCAGCAGATACACTTTCTGCAGCACGCCCTGGAGCACGAAGCGAATCATTAGATAATTATATCAAACGTTTACAACAATTAGAAGAATTATCAAAAGAATTTAAGGGTGTAGATAAAACCTATGCATTACAAGCAGGTCGTGAGGTTCGTATTTTGGTTAAACCAGAAGAAATTACAGATGCAGAAGCATATAAATTAGCACGTGATATTAAACAGAAGATTGAAACCACAATGAACTATCCAGGTACGATTAAAGTAACTGTGATTAGAGAAACCCGAGTGCAAGAAGTAGCTCGTTAGAAAGTGAATCATACATGAAATTATTATTCATTGGGGATATCTTTGGAGCCCCTGGTCGAGAGATGATTCTCTCACAAGTCAATTCAATTAAAGAAACAAAAGGTATTCAATTTATTATTGCCAATGGTGAAAATATTGCTCATGGTAATGGAATTACTCAAAACTATTATAAATTTTTATTAGAAAATCATATTAATGTAGTAACACTAGGTAATCATAGTTTTGCTAATCATGATATCTATCGTTTCATTGATGAAGCAAAGAGTTTAGTCCGACCATTGAATATGCCCAAGGGTGTTCCAGGTAAAGGATATGTAACAGTCCGATATAATCAGTTATTGATTACTGTTTTTCAAGTAATGGGACGGACATTTATGAACACAGCTTTGGATTGCCCTTTTCAAAGAACAGAAGAATTATTAAAAGAAGTACCAAGTGATATTTATATTTGTGATTTTCATGGTGAAGCAACTAGTGAAAAAATCGCTTTTGCCAATTACTTTGATGGCCGTATACAAGTTATTGTAGGCACACATACACATGTACAAACAAATGATGCACATCTTTTACCAAAAGGTACGATGTATATGACCGATTTAGGAATGACTGGATCACTAGATGGCATCATTGGAGTAGATCCAGCCCCCATTATCAAACGATTTTTGACGGGAATGCCTGTGCGCCATATTCCTATGGAGACAGGCAGAAAACAATTCAATGGGCTCATTGTGGAAATCAATGAAAGTTCCCAGAAAGTGACAAATTTCGAGATAGTCAATGTGATAAAATAATAAATGTAGGCATATAATTCATACTTGATGAATAGGATTAAATGCAATACAGTAAAAATGACTAAGGGGGACCATATTATGGAAGTATTAAAAGTTTCATCAAAATCAAAACCAAATTCTGTTGCAGGGGCACTAGCCAATGCCTTTAGAGAAAAGCAATCGGTAGAAATTCAGGCCGTAGGTGCTGGATCACTCAATCAAGCGATTAAAGCAATTGCAATTGCAAGAGGATATGTAGCACCAACAGGAAAAGATTTAATCTGTATACCTGCTTTTAGTGACATTATGATTGATGGTGAAGAACGTACCGCAATTAAATTAATTGTAGAATCTCGTAAATAAGTTGGCTATGCCAACTTTTTACTTACTTAAGGAGGGTATATGAAATTACCAGTTCTTTGTACAGAAAGACTTATCGTTCGGCCTTTATCGGTACTTGACGCAGACGATATGTACGAATATGCAAAAACATCAATGGTTGGACCTATGGCAGGTTGGCCACCACATAGTTCGATTGCAGATACAATTTCAGTGATTAAAACAATGACTGCACCCTACGGATTAGGAGTTTGGGCTATTGTATTAAAAGAAACAGGAAAGATGATTGGCACAATTGAATTGTATAATCATATTGTTCATTTTAAGGCAGAATTGGGATATTCTCTTAACCCATCTTATTGGGGATATGGTTATGCCACAGAAGCAGCAAAAGAAGTGATTGCATTTGGATTTGAATATTTGGAATTAAAGCGAATAGAGGTGGGTACCTTTATCGATAATTATCAATCCCAACGCGTATGTGAAAAGTTAGGATTTATCAAAGAGGGAATTGCTAGAAGTGGATATGTGCGATATGATGGAAAAGTCTTTGATAAAATGATGTTTGGTATGACAGATAAGGAATATTGTGAAATTTATAAATCAAAATAAGTAAGAAAGAATAGGGATTATGAAAGAAACAAATTATACAAAAATAATTGAACCATCTTTAAAAGAAGCCAGAAAAAGAAGAAATCAAGAAATTCGTTTGAATGTATTTGATCTTGACCCCAAATATTATAACCTCGGAGCGGGGAAAACTTATATGTTGAAAACTTATGGATGTCAAGGTAATCTTGCAGATAGTGAAAAAATTGCGGGAATTTTGGAAATGCTTGGTTTTGAAAAAGCAGTTGATGAAACTACTGCTGATTTTGTTCTATTTAATACTTGTGCTATCCGTGAAAATGCTGAAGAAAGAGTATTTGGAGAACTTGGACGCTTTCAAAAATTTAAAAAAAGAAATCCAAGCATGATGATAGGGGTATGTGGTTGTATGCCCCAAGAAGAGAAGACAATTCTGATGATCAAAAAGCGCTATCCACAAGTGAATATTGTCTTTGGTACGCATAATATTGTTAATTTGCCAGAATATTTATATGATGCAATGACTGAAGATAAGAAAGTCATAGAAGTTTTATCAGTAGAAGGCGATATTTATGAAAATGTACCTACAGTAAGAGATCATCCCAAAAAGGCATGGGTAAATATTATGTATGGCTGTGATGAGTTTTGCACATACTGTATTGTGCCATACACAAGAGGGAAAGAACGTTCAAGAGAACCTGAGTCCATTGTTAGAGAAGTAGAACAACTTGCCCAGTCAGGATATGTAGAAGTAACTCTACTTGGACAAAATGTCAATGCTTACGGGAATGATTTTAAGGATCGAAAATATACTTTTGCAGATCTTTTAAGGGATTTACATCAAACTTCCATCAAACGTATTCGGTACACTACATCCCATCCACGAGATTTAGATGATGCTACTATTTCAGCTATGGCATTAGGTGGTAACATTATGCCTCACCTTCATTTACCTGTTCAATCAGGCAATAATGAAGTATTAAAAAGAATGAATCGAAAATATACCAAAGAAGATTATCTAGAAAAGATTAAAAAGTTAAAACAGGCTGTTCCTCATATCAGCTTAACAACAGATATTATCGTTGCTTTTCCAGGGGAAACAGAAGAACAATTTCAAGATACACTAGAATTGGTCAAGGAAGTTGAGTATAGTGGCGCATTTACATTTATTTATTCTCCAAGGGAAGGTACGCCTGCGGCGACATATCCTAATGCATTAACAGAAATCGAAAAACATCATCGATTAGATGCACTCAATCAGGTTATCAATACGTATGCATTAAAAGCACACGAGCAATTTGTTGATCAAGAAGTGGAGGTATTAGTAGAAGGACCTAGTAAAAATAATCCCGATATGTTAACTGGATATACACCACAAAATATGTTAGTCAATTTCTCTTATCCGCCAACAATATCCATTCCAGTTGGTGAATTGGTGATAGTAAAAATTAAAAAGGCATTCTCATGGCATTTGCTAGGAGAATTTGTAGAAAAATAAAAAAGTGAGAAAAAATGAAAAATTCCTAATTATGATATAATGTAATTGGGAATTTTTATATTATAAAGGAGATATATTGAATGCAGAATTGGAGAAAAATAGTTGTTCGTCTAATTGTTACTATTGTGTGTGTAGGATGTTTGACAGGTTGTAGTTCCAAAAATAAAGACAAAACAACCAAATATCAAATTCATTATCATTCTAATGTAACTTTGACTCTGGATTTACCAAGTACATATACGAAAGATGAAATAGTTCAGTTACCTGAGCCAAGTATGGAAGGTTATCGATTTTTAGGATGGTATAGCAATTCTGATTATACAGGTAGTGCAATACAATCGATTGATTCATCATGGCAAAAGGATTTAGACTTGTATGCCAAATGGGAAAAGTTATATCAAATTAGATATCAATTAGATGGAGGAACTTTTTCTGAAGAAGTACCTAATGAGTATAGTTCACTAGAAAAAGTAATATTACCCATACCTCAAAAACAAAGGGCAATTTTTAAAGGATGGTATTTTGATATTAACGATTTGCAAAGTGCAGTGGAAACCATCGATAAAGGAAATATGGAAGATATTACGCTATATGCCAAGTGGGAAAAAACCTATATTGTTACGCTTCGACCAGAAGGAGGAATGGTAAGTGAATCTACCATTGAATTTACAAAAGAGGATGAATTGACCTTAGAAGTACCTCAAAAGGAAAATAGTATATTTTTAGGCTGGTATGATAACTATGATTTTGAGGGAATGCCGATTGAAAAAATTGAAAGAGGCAGAGAAAGCAGTATCATTTTATATGCCAAATGGATGGAGATATGTCAAATTACATATCACTTTAATGAAGGAATCTTATCAGTTGATTATCCAACTTATTATATTCCAGGTGAGGAAACTTTACTTCCTACTTTGAGCAAACAAGGCTATCAATTTTTAGGTTGGTCAGAATATGCAGATGGAAGTGGTAATATTTTTTCTAAAGTCCCAGTCAGTTATGAGGAAGACTTAGAATTATATGCTGTATTTGAAAAGGTATTTTATAGGATTGAGTATGTCATTGGTGAAAATATTTTTACTAGTAAACAGCAATTGTTCATTTCCTTTTTTAGTGACTTTTATGATTATATTGTCAATTATCGACATGCTTCAGGACAACTTGAAAGAAATAATGTGCGCTCATTAGAGGATTTCTTAAGCATTGCAGGAGCATGGAGTGGTGGTGGTGCTGGTATGGGTGCAATTGGAAATCTCGCAGGATCATTTTATTTGGGGATAGATGTAGGCGGGAAATTAGAAGATCAAACAGCAGATCAAGGATTTATAGGCTATTGTTTAGAAAAAAATAAGTATGTTGAATTCATCTATTTCTTGCAGGAATTTTTCTATCACTGGCGAAAAGATGAAGGGTATACAGGTGGGCCTGATGATCCTAATCATACAGGGAGCGATTTTTTAGCAAGTGCTTGGGCTTCATTGGTCGATACAGCAAAATTTTTCTACTATGAAAAAGACACTTTACCATCATATTTTATCAAAAAAGGAAATATCCCCGCAATGTATGATCGTATTCCTTATGTATTAGGAGAGGAAAATCCAGAGTTGCCTTATCAATATGATTGGGAAAAGGGATTAGATTTACCTGTCACTCTTACAATGGCGGGCTATCGTTTTATAGGATGGTATGACAATCCAAATTACTCTGGTGATGCACTTATTCGCATTCCTAGTCACATCTTTTCAGATATTAAGGTTTATGCAAAGTGGGAAAAAGTAGAAGAATAATCAAATAAACGATTCCAAAAAGCAAGATTTGAAAAACAATCTTGCTTTTTGTTCATTTTTTACCAGTTTACGCATAAAATAAATAGAAAGATGTTGCACCTTTTCCTTGGTGGTTTTGATATCTTTGTGTCACATGTTGGCATTCTTTTGAATATATTACACTGAGGAGGGATATAGATGAGTGAAGTTCGTGAAATCGTAACGAGAGCGGTTCTTGCTAAGGGTAGAAAGACGTTCAAAATTTGCGAAGGAATTGCATTAGATAACCCACCATATAGTGTTCTTGGATGCTGGGTCATCAACCATGAATTTGAGGCTACCCAAAATGGAAAGCAAGTCGACATTGCAGGGAACTTTGAAATCAATATTTGGTATGCATATGATAATAATACCAAAACGGAAATCGCCCGTGCTAAGACAGCTTATCAAGGCTGTATCAAAGTAAGGGACATTGTATGTGATGCAACTACTGATCACACTGACGTAATTGTTAGAATATTGCAACAACCAACCTGTACGAACGCTTGCATAAAGGATAATGTTATTGAAGTAGAAGTTGTCTTTGACGCATTAGCTGAAATCATTGGTGAAACCAAGATGATGGTCAACGTTTATAGTTGCAATGATAACTTTGATACCATCGATAACTTGGAAAATGAAATCAATGAAGATTTCATTAGAGAAAATTAAAAATCGTTGGAATCCAACGATTTTTCTATAAATAGGAGGAATTATGAATACACATATTGTGAGAGTCAATGAAAAAATTGAGCGAATCGCCCTAATCTATAATTTGACTATAGATGAGATTATCAAAATCAATCATCACATTCAAGATTGGGAACATTTGATACCCGGAACAAAAATTAGGCTTCCAGAAATACCCGAAATTGTTCAAACTGAACTAGATAATACTGAACCTTTTATTGAAGAATATTATCCAAAAATTGATATAGAATCATTACAAACAAAAATCAAACAGGAATCATTTGTAAATGTATCACAGAAGACAGAAAGTGCAACTATGGATAAAAAGGAAGAAAAGACTTCACCACTAGAAGAAGTAGAAGAGATGCCTAAAAAGGCAAAACCGAAAGTAATATATCCCGCTTATCCTCCTTATTATATGAACGGATATTATCCACCTTATTATCCAAATGGATATTATCGATCTACGCGTAAAAAGAAAAAATAAAAAGACTCCAATGGACGAGTCTTTTTGTTTTTTATAGGATATAGTTGTTCTTGAATCGTTTTAAGAAAAAATAAAGATTTAGAATGTTATGCAAGGATAAAGGTATATTATATAATAGAAAATAAAAGTCCACTATGTATGTGGAAAAGAAAGGCACTTGAAAAACAGAAAAAAATATGATATAATGTTATCAAATGAGAGGATAAAAAGTGTATCAAGACGGAGGGCAAATAATGAAAAAAATAATAATGGGTGCAATTTGTGTCACAATTCTTTTGTTGAGCTGTATAAGCTGTAAAAAGAAAACTGAATGTGAAAAACATGGTCACCAATATGAGCAAACAACGCCAACCACTAGTATATGTACGAGATGTGGATATATCAATTTTGCTTCTAAATCAGAAATTCAAAAACATTTTTCATCTTTTGATATTAGCATTAATATCAATGGTATAACGTATCGTTTGATTCGTTGTCAAGATGGCTATTATTATGCAAATGGCAATGAGAATGTGTATGGTTATTATGATGCGATAAAAAATGAGTCATATTGCGTTGATCCAATCAAGCAACAAAAAATAAAAGTAATTGGTAATTATGATTTTTCTTCACAAATAGAAGATATATTTTATGTATTATTATATCATTTGAGCAGTGAGACGATTCAAGAGTTATCTAGAAGAGAGACTACTTATTTGAACCGAGATGTTATAGAGTATTATCGCGATTCCGCAGAATATGAAGAGGTTTATCGTATAGATAATGCAACAGGGGCGTGTTTATATTTTTGTTTAGGTAACTCGTTCAAAAAAGTAATCTGTAAAGTAGAGAATATTTCTACTGAGCATATTGATTTAGAACCGTATCAATCTTATGAATCTTTACAGTATGTTGATTTATCTACATTTATTCCAGAAAATAAAGTCATTGAAAATTTTAGTAATTATCATATTCAATTGACTATTCAAGATAAAGTATTCCAATTTATTTCCGCAGCCAATGGCTATTATTACGAAAGTAATCAGCAAGGATATCTGTATGATAAGACGGATATGAAGTGGTATAAGGTAGATCATAATGAAAAAATTAAAATGCTGACAGACGATACATTAGAATTAGAACAAATTGAAAGTGAATTATTCAAGATATTAACAAGTCATTTAACAGATATTCAGTTGAACTTTTATACTAAAGAGGATACAGAATATATAGGGAGAAAAGTACACGCATATGAGAGAGTAATTGTTACTAATCAAGTTAGTCTAAAAGAATATTATTATGTTGATGTAGAAACAGGGGCATGTTTAAAAAAGGAAGTGAATTCTTCGAAAGCCATTGTAACAAAACTTGAGTTAGTGGGGAATATAGATGAATTTTTAAATTATCAGATAGTTGAGAATAATCAGTATAAATCATGGCCTAAGGATCATCCATATCTAGAAGGAATAGAGCCTATTGAATATGGTACTTTTTATTTTGGTAATTATACTGAAGATGGACTTCGAATTGGATATAAAGATATTCAAAGTAATCATTATTTGCTAATCAAAGAAAGGCTCATCGATGCCGGATTTATAGAAAATAAAGAAGATACTACTTTACCTGATTATTCTTATTACACTGCTAAAAATAGTAAACAGATTCAAGTTACAATAGAATATACACCAAGCACAGGAATTCTGCTTTTATTATTTGCAGAGGTAGTATCATAAATAGGGAGATGAAAATCTCCTTTTTTTATAGAAAAGGGCTTTTTTCTTTTGTATCATAAAAAGTTATGGTAAAATACAAGAAAAAGGAGGTGAGTAGATGAGTGTAAAAGAGCATCATACGTTTTCAGCACATATTCGTGAAAGTCTATTAGTAGATATTCAAGATGAGGAAATGGTACAGGAATGGTTTGTGAGAATCATTTCTTTACAATTTTTAATTGCAAGAGGGATTTTGTCAGATTATCAAAAAAGAACTAAAGAAGAAGTCATATCGTATTGTAAAAAAGAGAATGAACTATTTCCAAATATTTTTCCTACACATATAGAGAAATTAGAAAAGTATTATCCTATACATTTTTTTACAGCAGAAAGAAAATCTCAATTATCGCATATGATAAATCAACAAACACCAATTGAGTATTTTGGTGCTTATTTAGAAGATTTTAGGGATCATGAACGATATCATACCTTTACATCTACTTTACGCAATAGTGATACTTTGGTAGATGAGAAAAATATTTTTGCGGCAACCCAAATTTTTACACCCAAAATGGTTTGTCAATACATGGTAGATAATACAATTGATACAAAGAATAATTTGTATAATCTTCATTCATCCAACCAAAGAAGAATTAACTTAAATGATTTCACGATTATCGATCCTTGTCTTGGTACAGGAAATATTTTACTTGTTGCTTTACAAAAATTGGTTCAAAAGTATCAAGAAGAAACAACTTATTCATTGGTTGAAATCTATAAACGCATTTATAATACACATTTATACGGGCTAGATATTGATGCAATCGCGATTTGTATTGCAAAATTCATTTTTGTGATAAAAGCATTTGAAGATGTTCCTGAATTTTTGCATCCTACTCATTACACTATTCCTCATTTTCATTGGATTCCTCAAACCAAGAAAAAAGATTTTACAAAACATAAAGAAATAGATCAGATTATTGCTTTATTTCAAGGAGCTAGTTTAAAAGGAAGTTTGATTCAAATCCCACTTCGTCTGAATTTTCCAAAAGAAAAGATGGAAATATATCCCATTTTAAAAGAATTATACGCACCTTTTGTCTTGCTACAAAAAAAATATGATGTCGTTTTAATCAATCCGCCTTATATGGGAAGAAAAGTATTACCAAAAGAAATGCTTGAATATTTAAATTATCATTATCCATATGGTAAATCAGAACTATATACAGCGTTCATTGAAAGAGGAATTTATTTTTTAAAGCCACAAGGTATTCTTTCAATGATTATGTTACATACATGGATGTTTATTCGTTCATTTACCTCTTTGCGATATCATATATTGAATCACTATCAGTTAACCTCTGTCTTACATCTTGGGAAAAATACCTTTGAAAATCTCAATGCATATAATGCACTTGCTATGGCTTTTGTATTAGAAAATCAACTTCCTTATACCAATACTTGCTTTGTTCAGTTGTCTCAGTATGACACAATAGAAGAAAAGGAAAAAGGCTTTTTTGAAACATCAAATTATTATTATCATTCTCAAACAAAATTATTAGCAATGGAAAACAGTGCGTTTACTTATTGGATGAGTGATCGAGCATTTGATATTTTAAAACAAGCCCCAAAATTAGGGAAAATTTCTCAAATTCGTCAAGGACTAGCAACGGGCAATAATAAAGCGTTTTTGCGTATGTGGTATGAGGTGCCACCTCACGAAATAGGCTATTATGAAGAAAGTATTGATGCTTTTTTGAGAAGTGGTAAGAAGTATGCTCCCTATAACAAAGGAGGAGATCAGACAAGATGGTATAGCACAAGTGGCATAGTCATTCGGTTTGATCCAACATCTTATCAAAAACTCCTGCTTCAAGGAAATCATTTACCATCCCGACAATATTATTTTCAAAAAGGGATTACATGGTCGCTATTTGGATTCAATAGTTTTAATGTTCGATACAAAGAAGAAGGATATGTATTTGATGTATCCGGTTCATCCCTTTTTGCCAAGGAAGAAGATATCCTTTATTTTCTTGGTTTTTTATCTAGTTCTGTTGCTTTTTATTTTCTATCGCTACTAGCACCAACAGTAAATTTTCAAGTAGGAAATATAGCTAGTTTACCCATTTTGATTGACAAACAAAAAAAAGAGGAAGCAAGCAGTATAGTGAATCAATTGATTTATCTTGCTAAGTTATTAGATAAAGAAAATGAATTATCTTGGAATTTTAACCCCTATTGGCAACAGTTAAAAGGAATGTCACTTTCTTCTGCCTTGTGTCAATACCAAATGTATATTGATCAAATTCAAATTCAAATGGAACAGTTGGAACAACAGATAGATAGCATTTTCCAAGATATTTATCAAATTAAAGTACCACCATTACCTAAAGTAAAGAAACAAAAACAATCTGATAAAGAGAAGATAAAAAGATTACTTTCATATTTGGTAGGGATAGTTTTGGGTAGGTATACAGAGAAATTATATAAAGGGACGATAGATAATACAAGATTTATCCAATTAGAAGTGGTTATTTTGGAAATAAGAAGATTATTTCATCTAATGTTTGATAAAACTTCCGAACAAGAAGCAGAGAATATTCTTGGACAAAGTCTAGAAAACTATTTTTTCAACCATTTCGCCAAAGAACATATCAAAATGTATCACTATTTACCTATTTATTGGTATAAAAAAATAGATGACAAACTTTATATAGGGTATTATCATACTCTAATACATCAAGTCATTATTGATAAAGAGCAAGGTATTCAGGAGAATTATTGCAAAAATCAATTGGCATATCCTATCGACAAATAGAAGTATAAAAAAAGGGATATATCTATTGCATACAATAGATATATCCCTTTTTAAATATTATCGCTTTATTCATTCAATAGGTACGGTATGAAATCGAGATAAAAAGGCCTTGGTTCTTTCTTCTTTTGGGTGGTTGAAAACCGCATCTGGAGTACCTTCTTCGACAATATAGCCATTATCCATAAAAATAACACGCGTTGAAACTTCTTTTGCAAATGCCATTTCATGGGTCACAATCAAAAGCGTTTTTCCTGTGGATTTAAGTTCTTGAATAGAAGAAAGTACTTCACCCACCATTTCAGGATCTAGAGCACTAGTAGGCTCATCAAATAGAATCACGTCAGGATTCATACACAAACTTCTTGCAATTGCAACACGTTGTTTTTGTCCACCAGATAAAGTATCAACTGGGACATTGGATTTTTCTTGCATACCAACCAATGTAAGGTTGGCAAGAGCAATTTGTTCTGCTTCCTTTTTAGACATTTTCAATACTTTTCTTGGTCCCAATGTACAATTGTGTAATACATTATAATGGGGAAATAAATGAAATGACTGAAAAACCATACTGATTTTAGAACGAATCAAGGGGTGATGTTTTGTATTCGCTAGAATATCTTCACCTTTAAAGTAAATTGTTCCCCTTGTAGGTCGATTGAGTAAGTTAATAGACCGAAGAAGGGTGGACTTACCAGAACCACTTGGTCCAATAATGGAAATAATTTCACCTGGCATAATATCAATATTGATATCTTCTAAAATGACCTTTTGATCAAACTCTTGGTGTAAATGTTGGATTTGAATAATTGGATTCATAAATTTACTCCTAATTTGAACTCGTTAGTGCCTTTGTTGGAGCACCAATTTGTTTTTCAATTTTTCTAAGCAAGAATGAGAAAAATAAAGTTAACCCTAAATACAGAATTGCGGCTATTGCCATAGGTTCGACAAATAAACTATATTTACTACCAGCAATTTTACAGGCATTGTATAGATCAACAATCATAATAACACTCAAAACAGAAGTATCTTTAATATTTACAATCAATTCATTTCCAATAGAAGCCATAGCATTCTTTAATGCTTGGGGTAAACGAATATAGAAAAAGGTTTGAAAACTTGTCATACCAATCGATAAACCAGCTTCGGTTTGATCACTCTTGATACTTTGAATACCTCCACGAACAACTTCTGTCAAATAAGCTGAAGTATTGAGGGTGACAGTAAATAATCCAGCAACAATAGGAGTCCAGTGGATGCCCATCTTATAAAAAGAGTAATAAAATATAACCGCTTGTACAATCATCGGTGTACCACGAAAGATAGTTACGTAGATGTGAATTAAGGTTTGTGATATCTTTCGTATTGTTTTTTTAGTCCTTGTTTCAAACGGTGATGCATCTAGACTTTGAATACTACCCAAAAATAAAGCAATGAATAATCCTAAAATGGTACCTACAATGGATAACAATAGAGTTACTCCAACTCCTTTTAAAATAAGGATACCATATTCTTGTAATATTAAACGAAAAAACTCCATTAGTTTTCACCAGCGTTTACCGCATTTTCCATATAGGTATCACGCATTTCTTGGGTAATATGAGCAAGGGCTTGATTGATTTTTTCACAAAGGGATGTATCAATTTTTCGAAGCCCAACTGAAACGATAGTATCAGCTTCATTTAAATCAAATGCTTCATCTAATGCAAAATACGTAAGCGCATCATCTCTTGAGACAAGGCCTTTGCCCACTGGTTCTTCTAAGACAGTCAGATCAGCTACGTTTGATTTTATTGCATTGACAATAAGAGGAATGGTTTCTAATCCTTGCAAATAAGTGCAATTGGAATTTTTTTGACTGATTTGCTTTGCTAGGGTATCGTAAGTTGTAGATAATTGTCCAATTACCTTCGCTCCACCTAGTTGTTGAAATGTTTTGGCATTTACATAAGGTGAATTCTTCAGGCAAAGTAGGACATGTTTGGAATGATAGTAAGCATCGCTAAATTGAATAGAAAGCTTTCTTTCATCTGTTGGGCTCATTCCTGCAATAATAGCATCAATGGCACCAGAATCAAGCGCGGAAATGAGACCATCAAAACTAATTTTCTTAATGACAAGAGTATAGCCCAATTCTTTACAAATAGCCTTAGCCATTTGTACGTCATATCCTTCCGCATATCCACCAGATACATTTTCTACAGGATAATTGGTTTCGGTTTTTGTGGTTTCAAGCCAGTTGAATGGCGCATAGTCACATTCAAGACCAACAACCAGTGTCTTTTTTGATTCATCAAATTTTACTTTTTTACAGCTAGTTACTGATAGTACCATTAAAAAAAGTAAACAAGCATACATTATTTTTTTCATCATAATACCTCCAATAGTGTTTATAAAAAAACAAAAAAGCGTTCAGACGCTTTTTATTAATCCATTAGAATTGATGAAAACCAACTAGCGCCTCTACTTACGTAGGAGTGTTATAAGTATTTCTTATAACCCCATAAGATATCTATGCCTAAATATCTTATTCGGCGATGATTACCTTTTACATTTTTCATTGCATGCCTGCTCCAAATGCTACTCATTTGCACCGCTACCTCTATTCACTTTTTTGCATTTTAATTATAATTGAATCTATAGTAAATGTCAAAATAATTGCTTTGATAAAAAATAGGATGCTATTGGATGATCAATTGGTATTATTGACGGGATAGGTATAAGGGTATGGCTGAGGATATGGATAGGGTTGAGGATATGGGTATGGATATGGAACAGCTTGTGGATAGTAATAAGGTTGAGGTTGGCTATAAGGCACATAGGTAGTTTGATTGTTACAACAACCATTTCTGCCGCCTAACCAAAATGGCGCAGTAATGATGGCTGCTCCGGCCAATATAGGAAGCCACAAACGGGGCTGTTGTTGATAGGGAAAATAATTTCTATACATAATACGACTCCTTCCTTATTATATAATATGAAAAGAGGAAAGAAGTGGTGCTAAATGATTTCTACATATTGATAAATATATTCTTCTAGTGTCAAATTAGAATGATAAATCTTAGAAGCAATGCTTACACCAACATAACGAAAATGCCAAGATTCATAAGGATAACCTGTAATATGTTCTTTTCCTTTTGGATAACGTAAGATAAAACCAAAGCGATGCGCATTTTCTTTTAAAAAATCAAATTCAGCGGTTTGTTCAAAATATTCGGAAAGTCCCGTATCTAAAGTAGCAATATCAATGGCACAACCTGTTTGATGTTCAGATGCACCAGGTTTAGCCACATAATTAGGATTCTTGGCTTGTTCATATAAATGACTTTGATATGCATATGAGCGATAAGCAGAAAAAATGACGAGTTCTAGCCCTAATGATGTAGCTTCTGTATATAATTGTTGATACATTTTTTGAGTAGTTGAATCGATTAACATTACTTCTGATTGACGATGAATTTTAGGTAAAGTCACTTTTTCTAATTGACTGGGAGTAAAATTTGCCTTTAGACGAAAATACGGATTTACAAATAAATAATGGTCATCAAAAGCAAAACTATCATATTCACCCTGTTTTAAAAAGGAAGGATGATTCACCAGGTTTAAAGTATATACCATATTATGATTTTCTTGATAAATTTGTTCATATTGCTCATATAAAGCAGGTTGAAAACTACTATACTGAGAAATTTTGGCATAAAACGGATTTGTTTTTTCTTTTTGTGAAGACGCACACTCTTGTAATCCGAAGAAAGTAAAACATGTTAAAATCAAAACATAACTTTTCAATAGCTTCATTTGATCACCTCTATATTAGTATGAAATAAAAAAATACTAATATTCTATATTTTTTTCAGATTTTGTGGTAAAATAATAAAAAGAAAAAAATAAAAGGAGTTGTAGCAAATGAGTAAGATTGTACTGCTTGATGGAAATAGCATTATGTTTCGGGCATATTATGCGACTGCATATACAGGAAATTTAATGAAAACAAGTAATGATTTATATACCAATGCCATCTATGGATTTGTCAATATGATGCATAAGGTTTTAAGTATAGAAGGAATGACTCATATTTTTGTTGCTTTCGATAAAGGAAAGAAAACCTTCCGTCATCAGGCTTATACCGAATATAAGGGGGGGCGTAAGCCTATGCCTGAAGAATTTGCCATGCAAATTCCATATATTAAAGAATATTTGCATATTTTAGGTGTAAAACAATGGGAAACAGACGAATATGAAGCAGATGACTTGATCGGTTCTATGTCTGAAAAGGTAAAAGACGCCTTTGATGAAGTGATTGTGATTTCAGGTGATAAAGATTTGTTACAACTAGTCCGCGATAATGTAAAGGTATTTTTAACCAAAAAAGGAATCACTGATTTAGAAGAATATAATATAGATAATTTTCAATCAATTATGGGATTTCAACCTCATCAAATGACCGATTATAAGGGACTGATTGGTGATAATTCTGATAATTTACCAGGATTATCTGGAGTAGGGCCTAAAACCGCAGTTAAATTATTAGAACAATATCAATCCTTGGAGAATTTAATTGCACATGAAGAAGAACTAAAAGGAAAACTGAAAGACACACTGGCTAATGAAAAAGAGATTGCCCTACGTACAAAATACTTAGCCACTATTGCTATGGATGCACCGATTGCATATACGATAGAGGATTTGCAATATCGAGGCGCTAATATAGTAGAATTAAGAAGTTTTTATGAGACGCTTGAATTTCAATCTTTTATTAAAAAAATGAACTTTACAGAAGAAGCCAAAGTAGAAGACACACTGGTAGAAAAAAAATGTTCATATCATTATAATGAACTAGAAGCAACGTTAGCCGCACTTGAACAACATGAAAAATGGAGTATGGAAGTAGAACTCAATCAAGAGAATTATCATAAAGGCCATATTTTAGGAATTGCCTTTTTTGTTGATCAAGCTGGGTATTACCTAGATGAAAGTTATTTAAATGATATTCGTTTGCAACATCTTTTAGAAAGCCAAAAAATAATTTATACTATAGATAGTAAAAAGGTTTATGTAGCATTAGCGAGAAGAGGTATTTTTGTTGAATCATTTGCTTTTGATTTTATTTTGGCAAGTTATGTGGTAGATCCTTCATATGGAACATTAGAAATCAAGACAATGATGGAAAAATTTCTACCTACTCGCTTTGCTTTCATAGAAGAAATCTTTGGTAAAAAGAGTATATATGAAGTGCCAGAAGAAAACGTATATGCTACTTATATGATGGATAAAATAAGTTATTTGGAAATATTAAAAGAAAAATTAGATCAAATTCTAGAAGAAAGAAATCAAATGACATTGCTATATGAAATAGAAATACCCTTGGCAATTATCTTGGGAAAAGTTGAGATGACAGGCTTTAGAGTAAGTAAGGAGCGACTTCAAGAAATTGGTGTGTATTTGCAAGAACAAATCCAAGAAAATGAAAAGGCTATTTTTGCTTTAGCAGGTCATCCATTTAATGTAGCATCTCCTAAACAACTTGGAGTGGTATTGTTTGAGGAAATGCATTTGGGCAAGGGGAAGAAAACAAAAACTGGATATTCCACTTCTGCGGAAGTACTAGAAGGACTTGCCAAGACCTATCCTATTGCTTCTTACGTATTAGAATATCGTAAATTTGCAAAGTTATATTCTACTTATGTAGTTGGACTACTTGCGGAAACAACGGAAACGGATGATCGTGTACATACTATTTTTAAACAATCTTTGACATTAACTGGAAGACTTTCATCTACAGAACCGAATATTCAAAACATTCCAATCCGAACAGAAGAAGGAAGAATTATTCGAACAGCCTTCATTCCAAGTTGTACTGAGCATGTTTTGTTAAGTGCAGATTATTCACAAATTGAACTACGTATTTTAGCTTCTTTATCAGGTTGTAAGGCGATGATTCAAGCGTTTAATGAGGGCATTGATTTACATGCTTTAACTGCGTCAAAAGTATACAATATCGCATTAGAACAAGTGACCAAAGAACATAGAAGAGTAGCAAAGGCAGTTAATTTTGGAATAGTTTATGGGATGAGTGATTGGGGACTTGCGGAACAATTGCATATTTCACCATATGAAGCTTCGGATTTTATACGCAAGTATTTTGATATTTATCCAGAAATTAAAACCTATTTGAATCAATGTGTGGAAGATGCCAAAAAAGATGGCTATACAACGACTAAATATAACCGAAGACGATATATGAAAGAAATCAATAGTAGCAACGCTGCACTGCGCAAGTTTTCAGAGCGTGCCGCAATGAATGCGCCTATTCAAGGCACAGCTGCTGATATTATGAAAATTGCTATGATTAAAGTACAAGAAGAATTAGAAAAACATCACTTTAAAAGTAGGATTGTCGCGCAAGTACATGACGAATTGATATTAGATGTTGTTCCAGAAGAATTAGAAGAATTGAAAGTCATTGTCCCTAAAACTATGCAATCAGCAGTATCTATGGAAGTGAAATTCATCGCTGAGGTAGCATACGGAAAAACATGGGATATGAAATAGGTGAATTATGCCAGAATTACCAGAAGTAGAAACGGTTCGACAAACACTCACTTATCAAATCGTTGGAAAAACAATCACAGATGTTGCTGTATACTATACCCCAATGATTGAGAATGTAGAGCCAGATACTTTCATTGAAAAGCTAAAATACGAAACATTTCGAAAAATAGAACGATATGGAAAATATTTGCTTTTTATCTTAGATCATTATACGATCATATCTCACTTACGGATGGAAGGAAAATACTTTTTAAAATCTATAGATGAACCTAGAAATAAACATGAGCATATTGTATTTACTTTAGATGATCAGATTAGTTTTAGATATCATGATACACGTAAATTTGGAAAAATGGCACTTGTTGCATCAACTGACTTAGATGAAATTATGCAATATCCCTCCCTTGCTAAACTAGCGAAGGAGGCTATTGATCCCTATTTCACCAAAGAGGAACTATATGCGCGTCTTCAACATACACAAGTTGCTATCAAAACGGCACTATTGAACCAAGAAGTGATTTGTGGTATGGGCAATATTTATGTGGATGAAGTATTGTTTTTAAGTAGAATTCATCCAGAAACCATATCTACTTGTTTAACAATAGAGGACGTTTCTCATATCTTAGAAAATGCCCAATTTGTTTTGAAAAAAGCGATTCAAGCAGGTGGTACAACCATTCGGAGTTATACAAGTAGTTTAGGTGTTACAGGATTGTTTCAATTAGAATTACTTGTGCATCAACAGGAAAAACATCCTTGTCCTGTTTGTCAAACGAAGATACAAAAAATCAAAGTTGGCGGGAGGGGAACTTATTATTGTCCTATTTGTCAAATCAAGAAAGAACCGAAAATCATTGGTATTACGGGATCAATAGCAACGGGAAAGACAACAGTAACAACGTATTTACGGTCACTTGGATATAAAGTCATTGATGCTGATGAAATTGTAGCAGAATATAAAGCAGTAGGTAAGGCAATTTATAATGTTTTGACTAGTGAATACGGTAGGAAAATATTGCTTGATAACGGAAAAATAGATGATGGTCAATTGGCGAAAATTGTTTTTGAAAATGAAGAAAATAGATTAAAAGTCAATCAGATGGTCCATCCGATTGTTCAACAAAAAGCACTTCAAAAAATTCATAGTATGACAGATTCTTTTGTATTCTTTAGTGTTCCACTATTATTTGAAGCAGGATTTGATATACTATGTGATCAAATTGTAGTAATATACGCGGATGATGCTATCCAGCTTAAACGATTGATTGAGCGCAACCATTTATCTAAAGAAGAGGCAAAGCGCCGAATTCAAACACAACTATCTCAAAAAGAAAAATGTCAAAAGGCAGACTATATCATTGATAATTCAAGGGATTTGTGTTATACTATAGAACAAATAAACGAAATGATAAAAGAGGTGAAACAACATTATGGCAATTAGTGATATGTTTAGAAATAGTTTTGAGACATCTAGCACAAGCAGTAATCCTAAATTAAGAACAAGGTATTATGGAAATGATCTGCAAACAACGCAAATGCGAGTAACGAATGTACTCAAAAATGCTGGTTTTCAAATGATACATGTAGATAATTATTATCATGAACTTTTGTTTGAAGGAAAAAGGAAACAAATTATTGTGACTTTATCGGAAATGGGATTATATGAAACAGGAGTATTATTGAAAGTGAATACGCATTATTTTCTTCCGTTTGGAAGAGGAATTAAATTGATAGAAGCCATTTATGATGCCATAGATAAAGTGTTGATTTTAAAAAGTAAGGGATATCAAGATGAACAATAATTATCCACTCTCACATTTGAGTGATTTTGAAGTGATGATAGTTACCCCATTATCTAATTATGATCAGAAGGTGTTATTACAACTTTATATGCCTATAGTAGGTGATAAAGTGATTTCACTATATCAAGCTTTGTATTCTTTAGTCGCAGAAGGCTGTAACGAATCAGATATAGAACAACATGAAAAGATTGTTCGCTTGATGCATTTGCGATCCATTGAGCGATTTACTGATATTCGCAATAAATTAGAAGCGATTGGATTAATGGATACCTACTATAGCGATAATTTATATGTCTATGTGATGAAAAAGCCATTAGATGGCATTGCCTTTTTCGAAAATATAGAACTAGCCACTTTATTAGAATACCAAATTGGGTATGAGGCTTACTTTAAAACATATTGTGAATTTGTTATGAGAAAATTGGATTTAAACAAATTTGAGTGTATCAACCATAATTTTGATGATGTATTTGCATTAGAGTTGTCAGATAGTATCGTTGTTTCGCAACAGATATTTGCAGGAAAGAATAATGGGATTACTCTTTCAGAAAAGGCATTTGACTATGCTTATTTTAGCGTTTTACTGAGTGCTCATGATGTAATAAAACCAGAAGTATTAACAGATCAAGAATTTATTGATACCATTACTAGGTATAGTTTTTTATATCAACTTTCTCCTAATGAAATGAAAGATGTCGTGATTTTATCTTGCAATGAGAAAAAAGAGGTTCATTTAGAAGAAATTGCTACTTATGCGAAAAAAGCGTATGAAAAAAAGGGAAAGAAGTTAGGGGTTATTCCAAAAGCAACGATGCATCCTGCTGCAGGAGAAAATGCGAAACTGATTCAGTTTTTGGAATCTGCTAGTCCAAATGAGTTCGTTAAACAAAAGACGGGAATCGCGTTAACTGCTTCAGAAATTAATATGTTTGATCAATTATTAAAAGATACAAGTATTAGTATTGGTGTATTGAATGTGATGATTGGTTATGTGTTAGAAGGTTTAGATGGTCAAATTCCCAGTTATAATTATTTTTTAAAAATCATTCATACTTGGAAGAGGGCAAAGGTGAAATCAACATTAGATGCCATTCATTATATCCAGAAAAAGCCGACTTCATCAAGTCATAAAGGAAAACCAACAAAAGGTGTTCCTGTTTGGTATGAAGACTATCAAAAGGGAATTTTAGAATCAAAACCAGTTGAAATATTGGCACCAACAACAAGTCAACTAGATGAATTAGATGACTTTTTTAATCCCAATAAAAAAGAGGAGAATAAAAATGAATAATAGTCGCAATGAATTGCTAAAAAAAGTGCTAAAAGACGATACAATTCGACAAATGGTCAATCAAAATGAACTATCATTAGAAGAAGTGGATAAAGACTTAAATGTTTTGCTAGCCTATGTTCTCAAAAAGGAAAAATGTCGTCATTGCCAATCTTTGTCACAGTGTACCCAAAATAGTCGTGGATATCAACCAGAGATGAGTCATAATGGTATTCATTTTGAATTGAATTATGTTCCATGTTCTTACCAATTGATTCATCAAAATGAACAGTCTAAAGAAAATAATTTAATTTTGCTTTCTTGTTCTTTTCAAATGTTTAATTTTGATCAAATTTACATTAACGAAAAACGAAAAAAGGTATTGGAAACAATCAAAACATGTATTAGCAAATATGAGCAAAATGAGCCCGTAAAAGGTATATTTCTTCATGGCGCATATGGATGTGGAAAAACCTATTTATTAGCGTATTTAGCAAAAAGATTTTCTGAGGCAGGCCATCAAGTGATATTTGCATACTATCCTGATTTGGTTCGTTCAATTAAAAGTGCAATTGGTAGTGGAGATTTAGAAACATTTATTGAGGAGTTAAAAAATGTTGAAATTTTAATTTTGGATGATTTTGGTGGTGAAACAAGTAGCAGTTTCATTCGCGATGAAGTTTTAGGTGCTATTCTTCAAGAAAGAATGACAAAAAAATCACTGACTTTTATGAGCTCTAATTTAGATGCGGCACTTTTACTTGAACATCTAAAAGAAGGAAGCAAAGATGTAGATGTATTGAAAGCAGCTAGAATTTATGAACGCATTCGTACCTTAATGGAATTTATTGAATTGAATGACCAAAATTATCGAGATTAAAAGAAGAAATAAAAAAGATATTGAAAAAAAGTATTTCTAGTAGTATAATAAAGTAAAAATAAATAATTGAAAGGAAAGGTTATGAAGAAAAGATATTTTATTTTATGTATCGCTTTAACACTGGGCCTTTTTTTGGCATCTTGTCAAAAAAAAGTCAAGGTCACATTTGGTAGTGAAGGTGGAACTGCTGTTTCAGCGATAGAAACTAAGAAGGGTTCAACCATTCAAGCTCCTGCAGATCCAACCCGTGAGGGATATATTTTTTTGTATTGGACTTTAAATGGTGAAAAATTTGATTTTGCCACAAAAATTAATGATAATATTACACTGCTTGCGAAGTGGCAGGATGAGTCTGTCCTTCCCGCAATGCCAACCCCAAACCACGTTAGAGTAGAAGACGGCGTGGTAAAATGGGATGCAGTTGAAAATGCAGGTGGATATTTGGTATATGTAGATGGGGTTTCACATTCTGTTACTACTAATGCTTATGCTTTAGGAAATATCGAAAGTGCCATCATTTCTGTTGTAACATTGCCTCAAACAACTGATTATAAGAAGTCTGTTCCATCGGAGGAAATACATTATGTTATGGGGCCTTCTGAAGCAGAAGTTACAGCTTGTATGGAAACATTTGGCTTAGATGAAACAAGAGTAAACGATGCAACTATGCTTGCTTATGTTTTAAAAAAGTATGGTCTAACAATTCAAGAAGTGCAAAT
Organism: Prevotella sp.; assembly: GCA_023665755.1. Taxonomy (GTDB): domain Bacteria; phylum Bacillota_I; class Bacilli_A; order ML615J-28; family CAG-313; genus CAG-313. The sequence goes on along the minus strand of JAMPDF010000001.1, from coordinate 503,248 downwards.
GGTGATGAATGCAGGAGAAGAAGGCATTCTTCAAGTCCTCGAAAGTAAGAAATTAAATGCTTACCTTGCTCTGGGTTTAACCTATCTAGATATGAATATGCGTTATCAAATTATAAATAACCAAGATGGATTAGAAATGGATTTTACAGAAGATGAAAAACAGGGTATGCAACAATTATTTGACAAAGTAGTTCAAAGTGGAGCATATACTTCTACAGTTCAATCTGTATTTGACGATGATCAATTTATGAATTTAGTTGCTCCAAATTTGTTGCTTTCTTTTAGTACAGGTGCTACTACTACTAATCCAATTTTGACTTTAGCTTCACAAGCATGCTCAGGTATGATGCCTTATCAAATGAGAAGAAATGGTGAAACAATAACATTTACAAGTGAGATGTTGGGTAAAACATATGCACTCAATTTGAACGAAATTGTACTTCTGTTGAATGCACCACTAACTGTAGACGATTACAATGTATTATATTTGTTCTATCAAAAACAACAATCGATGGTGGGTCAAATAGTTTATGAAAAAGCGCTAAAGGCTCTTGAAGAAAAGGATGGAGCATTAGATGCCTATTTGGAACAACATTTAGAAGGGCTAACTACTTTTGTGAATAAAGGTTATGCTAAGTCAAAAACGTTGTTTATGGTTGTTCCTCAACTTGTTGGTTTGATTCAACAATTGCCTAATGTAACAGATAGTACAGAGTTTTTAGGTATGCTCAATCAAATTTTGATTTTGAAAAACCAAATCGTTGATGTCATCAAATCAATTTTGCCTACAGAAGCAGAACTTGTTGTCATCAATGATTTATTGGACGTATTCCCTTATGAGGCATTGTTCATCAGTATGAATCCAGCTCTTTCAGGAATGATAGGTAATATTTCTATTGAAATAACAAAAGAGGACCTTGCAACTCTTGAAGATGTACTTGATTTCATTAAAAAAATTGATACTAAGCATTATGATTTGATGACAATGATTCAATATTTTGTCTTTGGTGATACAACAAAAGAGGAACTAGCAATGGCAGAAGTAGGTAAATTGGTACAAGATTTATCGGTTTTGGTATTAGGCAATATTCAAATGGGTGGTGCTACATTAGATACTTACTTAGATGCTATTATTGATAAATTAAATACATTACCGATCGATATTCCTTCTGCTTTTAGTTTATTCTTTGGATTTGAATTAGATAAAACGGTATTAAAGGAATTGGCAGACGAAGTAGTAGTGTTGGTGAGAACCTTATCTAAGGTAGAATTGGATGAAACATTTATAATCGCTTTTGTCACGAATATTGCCAATGGTGGTACACCAAGTACTGAAGAAATTATGTATTTAGTAGAAGCAGTATCTCCAGTTTTATTTGACTATATTGATGCATATTATATTTCAACCCATGAAAAATATATAAAAGGAGCTTTATTTAGTTTAACTTATGGTCATCTTCCTGAAGGTGTAACAGTAGATCAAATTTATCAAACTCTCTTTGAACATTTTGATGGATTGAAACAATATGCACGTATGCTATTACAAAATCAGATGATTCAATCTAGTGGTGTTATGGATGGAGAAAAAATTTGCTTAGAAAATTATTTGACCTTTGTCCAAAATGCTAAGGCAGTAGAGGATGTTAAAGCCATTTTAGAAATGATATTTGAACTACAAGGTTTGGATGTAAATGACAATGATTTATATGTATTTTTAAGTAACCAACCTGCAGAACAAATTCAATATGCTTTGGATATATTGACCAAAGAAGCACCTACTGATGAAGAATTGATGCAACTAGATGAATTACTCATTGTTTTGGCCATTCGAGAATACACACCAGAAATAGAATAAATAATTCATTTTTACTGAAAAAAATAATATTTTGTTGTATAATATAAATAAGTTTAATGATTATAAAGACAAAGAACAGGATACGATAGTTAGAAACGAATTGATTAGTGAGGTTGGATAGTGGAAACAACTCAATAACGCCTAATTGTTACTCCCTGGGAGTTGCTGCTAGAAATAACAGACGTTGATTCCTGCGTTAAAGGAAGAAAGTTGCAAAGAGAGAATTCTTTGAACTAAGGTGGTACCGCGCGAAGCAATTTAAAAGCCGTTGTTTTTTCGTCCTTAGAAAAACGTGTATTATTGCACGTTCTTCTAAGGCTTTTATTTTTTAGAAAAAGGAGAAAATAAAATGATTCAAATTACATTTCCAGATTTATCTGTTAAGGCGTTTGAAGAAGGAGTTACTCCCCTTCAAATAGCAACTGGCATTTCTAGTGGACTTGCCAAAAAATGTGTGATTGCTCGATTCAATGATCAATTGATTGATGTATCTAAACCACTTTATGAGGATGGAAAAATCGAATTGGTAACCGCTATATCTAATGGATATGAAGATATATTTAATCATTCTTGTGCACATTTATTGGCGCAGGCTATCAAAGCATTGTACCCTCAAGCTATGTTTGGTGTAGGACCAGCAATTGAAGAAGGCTTTTATTACGATATGGATTTGGGTGGTATCCAATTGACGGAAGAGGATTTACCAAAAATTGAAAAGAAAATGCAAGCATTAGTTGCCGCAGGTGAAACGATTACTCGTTATGAAGTCTCTAAAGACCAAGCTTTGTCTTTGTTTCAAGAAGATATTTATAAAACAGAAATCATTCAAGAGTTTGAAAACGATGCTGTCATTACGATTTATGAACAAGGTGATTTTCGCGATTTGTGCCGAGGACCTCATGTGTCAAGTACAAAATGGTTGAAACACTTTAAGCTTTTGAGTATTAGTGGTGCTTATTGGCGAGGAGATTCGTCTAAAGCGCAGTTACAAAGAATATATGGGACTTGTTTTGCAAGTGAAGAAGCTTTAAAACAACATTTACACAATCTTGAAGAAAGAAAAAAACGTGATCATCGTAAATTAGGAAGAGAACTTGATTTATTTATGATAAGTGAATATGGTCCAGGACTCCCTTTTTGGTTACCTAATGGATATATTTTGCGCAGAACACTTGAAGATTTTTGGATTCAACTCCATCGTGAAAAAGGATATTCTGTCATCAATACTCCAATTATGTTAAACCGTGAATTATGGGAAACATCTGGGCATTGGGATCATTACAAAGAAGATATGTTTACAATTGATGTAGAAGATGGTACTTATGCCATTAAGCCAATGAACTGTCCAGGGGCTATTTTGGTATATAACAATGGTTTACACTCCTATAAAGAATTACCACTTCGTTATGCAGAATTAGGTAATGTTCACCGCTATGAGGCAAGTGGGGCCCTCAATGGTTTATTCCGAGTAAGAGGATTTACGCAAGATGATGCACACACATTCCTTCGCGAAGATCAAATTGGCGATGAAGTAGCAAAGATTATCTCTTTATATGATGAAGTGTACTCTGTATTTGGTTTAAATTATGCAATTGAATTATCGACTCGACCTGAAGATAATTTTATAGGTACAGTTGAAGTATGGGATGAGGCTGAAAAGGCATTGAAGGAAGCTTGCCTTGCTACGGGTCACGAATTTAAAATCAATCCTGGAGATGGTGCTTTTTATGGTCCAAAATTGGATTTTAAATTGCGAGATTCTATGAACCGAATTTGGCAATGTGGTACAGTGCAACTAGATATGCAACTGCCTGGTCGATTCAATTGCAAATATATTGCGGAAGATGGATCAAAGCAAACTCCAGTAATGATTCATCGTGCTTGTTTTGGCTCATTAGAGAGGTTTATTGGTATTATTACTGAACATTTTGCTGGTGCATTTCCACTTTGGCTTGCGCCAAAACAAATGGTTATTATTCCTGTTAATTTAGAAGCACATGGTGAGTATGCTAAAGAAGTAGAAAACTTGTTGCATCAAGTAGGCATTCGTGTTTCTATTGATGAACGTGATGAAAAAATGAATTATAAAATTAGAGAGAGTCAAATGAAAAAGATTCCATATACACTTGTATTAGGAAATCAGGAGAAGGAAAATCGCACAATTACGTATCGCCACCACGGCTCAAATGAGTCCGTTACGATGGAATTAAATCATTTTATTGAGATGATGTTAACAGAAATCAAGACTTTAGGAAAATAATAATTTAAAAAAATATCTATTTTTATATGCAAATAAAATGCTAAAAAGTAACAAAAAACGTCTCACTTCTTTGAGACGTTTTTCCTTTACAAATTTATGTCATTTATGGTATTATATTATAGTAAATTTGCTTATCATTTAGATTTTTGCTATGCATTTTATCTCTTTCTTCTGCATGAATTCTTGACTGCTTTTTATCTAATAAATGGATAAAATTATGATTCTTAGATAGACAAGTGAGACATATTGTTGAAATAAATAGTAAAATTGTGAGCGAATTTATATCCTTATAGGATTTTATTTTTTGTTTTTTAGACAAAATTGTCAAAAAACGTGTAACAAAAGTGTCAATTACTTGCGTAAATAGGACAAATTTGTTATAATATTGTTGTAAAGTAATTTTACTGAGGACAACTAGTGGGCTTCCCTGCTCTATCTTTGCCTAGTTGTTCTCACTAAGATTGCTTTTTTTTCACCCTTTTGGACTTTTTGCATATACTAAGGTTGAGGAGGGGAAAGAATGAATAATTTTAACAACTATGGAAAACGGATTGATTATATGGAATATACGGTAAAAAAAGGAGATACTCTTTATAACCTTGCTAAAAAATATGATACCACCGTATCTGATTTGACCGATATCAATATGCTCACATCATCAACCATATTTCCAGGACAAGTGTTGATTATACCAAAGCAAAGTGCTAGTGATGATGATTATTATTTTGAAAATTATACTGTAAAACCAGGGGATACCATAGATGTAATTGCCACTAAGTTAGGTGTAGATCCAATTCTTTTGGGATTATATAATGATTTTGCAGGATTCCAAATTATGCCTGAGCAAGTTTTAAAGATACCTCGCAACAATACCTACATTGTCAAACAAAATGATACAGTAGATACAATTCTATCATCAACCAATCGTACAGCGGATCAATTACTTCGAGCAAATGCCGGAACATGGCTAAAGTCAGGAACTAAAATCTATTTATAAAAAATAAAAATGCTTCAAAAGAGGCATTTTTATTTTTTACTATCAATATGATTAACAATCGCATCAAACGTTTCTTCACTAAGATCATGTTCAATTTTGCAGGCATCTATTTTCGCTATTTCGTAAGGGACACCTAGTTTGACAAAATAAGAAGTTAGCAATGTATGTCTAGTCAACATTTTTTCTGCTATTTTGTGGCCTTCTATGGTAAGTGTGATGATACCAGAAGAAGATATCTCAATTAATTGACTTTTCTTCAAATTGTTGATGGCTCTAGAGACACTAGCTCTAGAATAGTTGAAGGACTGAGCAATGTCAATTGATCGAACATTTTTTCCTTCATTTTGCAACATCAAAATTCTTTCTAAATAATCTTCTGCAGATTCATACAATTGCATAAATTCACCTCACTGATACTTTATTATAGCATAAAACCAATTGTTGTTCAAATAATATAATTTGTTATCTTTTGCTAACAAAAAAGTGTATTTTTGTTGCAATTGGTCTATCGTTAGCGTATAATATAATTGATGTTAGCTTAGGCTAACTAAAATTAATCAATATAAGTTAGCGATTGCTAACAGAAAGGAAAGTATGATTCCCCTTATTATTGCTGAACAGGAAAAACATTTATTTGTAAAAAAGGTGGTTTCTGATGATAAAACAAAACGACATTTAGAAAATCTAGGAATTTTGAAAGGCTCAGAACTCACGCTTATTCAAAGTAGCCATGGCAATGTGATTGTCAAGGTGAAAGAAGGAAGATTAGCTCTTAATCAAGAACTAGCTAGTCGCATTTATGTAGAATGAAGAAAGAGGTAAAGTATGGAAAAGTATTTAAATGAATTACAACCTAAAGAATCTGGAACAGTTAAAAAAATTGTTGCAGAGGGTAAAATCAAGAGAAGATTATATGATATGGGGGTAACACCAGGTGCAAACATTATTGTTAAAAAATTTGCGCCAATGGGAGATCCGATAGAAATTACAATTCGTGGATATGAATTAACTATTCGTAAATCTGAGGCACAAGCAGTTTTAATGGAGGTATTTAAATAATGAAATTTGCATTAGCGGGTAATCCCAATTGTGGGAAAACGACTTTATTTAATGGTCTTACAGGAGCAACTGCGCATGTTGGTAACTGGCCAGGTGTTACTGTAGATAAAAGAGAAGGAGTTTATAAAAAATTAGCAAAACCAGTACAAATTGTTGACTTGCCTGGAATATATTCGCTTTCTCCTTATACACCAGAAGAAATTATTTCAAGAAATTTTATTGTTGATGAAAAACCAGATTGTGTAATCAATGTAATTGATGCTACTAATTTAGAAAGAAACTTGTATCTGACTACACAACTTCTTGAAATTGATGTTCCCATTGTCATTGCATTAAATATGATGGATACTGTTAGAAAAAATGGTGACGTCATTCAGGTTCAAGAATTAGAGAATATGCTTCATGTTCCAGTTATTGAAATCTCTGCTTTAAAGAATGAAGGCATTAAAGAGCTGATGAAAATGGCTTATGAAGAGGCAAGTCAATCTAGAAAAGGGATTAGTGTTTTGTCAGAAACAAGTATGGGATCAATTATAGAAAGGGCTCAAAATGAACTTGATTTACAAAAGGTTGCGAGTCCATTGTTTCATGCGATTAAGTTAATTGAAGGAGATAGTGTAGAAAGGGCATTGCATTCAACACTTGTAGAAGATGTAGAAAATATGAAAAAAACGATAGATGCTAGTGCATTTGATGGTGACTTTGAAGGAATGATTGCTGATGCAAGATACAAATATATTGCAAAACATTTTGTCAAAACAGTAAAAAAATCAAAAGCATCTGAGCAAGCTACAAAATCCGATAAAATTGATAGAGTGTTGACACATCGCATTTGGAGTATACCGCTTTTTCTTCTTGTCATGTTTGTTGTCTTTCACTTCGTTTTTAGTGAAGATTTACTATTTTTAAACAGTTTATTTGGCATTGAAATATCTAATCCTGGTTGGATCAACTTCTTCACAGGAATGGGATATGAAGATATATTAGCAGAAGCTATGGAAAATGGTGAGGCAGCAGTTCTTGCAGGAATTCCTTCTTTAGGCGTATTTTTACAAAGCTGGATGGGATGGATAACTGGATCTATTATAGATTTGGTTTCAAGCTTTATGCCTGAGGGAACTTGGTATACAGGACTTATTTGTGATGGATTACTTACAGGCTTAGATGCTATTTTTAGTTTCTTACCACAAATCCTATTATTGTTTTTATTTATTTCTATTTTAGAAGATTCTGGTTATATGGCGCGTGTTGCCTTTATTATGGATAGAGCCTTTAGAAAGTTTGGCCTATCAGGTAAGGCTTTTATTCCGTTGCTCATGGGATTTGGGTGCTCTGTTCCAGCGATGATGGCAACTAAAACGCTAGAGGATGAAAAAGAAAGAGATTTAGCAATTCGCCTTTCGCCTTTCTTTAGTTGTGGTGCAAAAGCCCCTATTTGGGCAATGCTTGCTGCAGTAGTTGTGGGTAGCTTTTTAGGTGATATATTTGTTTTTTCAATTTATGTATTAGGTATTGTGGTAGCGATTTTATCGGCACTTATCATGAAGGCATTTAGTAAAAATTCTGATGTTCCTCCTTTTATTATGGAATTGCCTTCTTATCATATGCCACAATTTAAAAATTTAATGGCACATTTATGGGAAAAATTCAAACATTTTATCTATAAAGCCTCCACAATTATCACGGCTTCTATCATCGTTATTTGGTTTTTGTCTAATTTCAAATGGGCATTTTGGACAGGTATGGTAGATGACATTAGTGAAAGTATATTAGCTGATTTAGGAAGAGTTCTTCAATATGTGTTCTATCCTTGTGGATGGAGTTGGGGCAATGATGGATGGAAATATACTGTTGCTTCTATTACAGGTTTAATTGCAAAAGAAGATGTTGTAGGTACAATGAGTACACTAGGTTTAACTGAAGATACCATTGCTTTAAGTAATGTGGCTATCTATGCTTTTGCAGCCTATAATCTATTTACATTACCATGTTTTGCTGCAGTTGCTACAGCAAAAGGTGAAAGTACGAAAAAGGGCTTTTTAGTAACAATGGCTTGGTGGCTAGGTGCATCATATGTCATATCGATGGCTATTTTCTGGATTGGTAAACTCTTTGAAATCGGTTGGTATTTGGGATTGTTAGTATTAATTATTCTTGTTGTTGCAATGGTATTCCTTGGCAGGTACGTTGCAAAAAAACGGAAGATGGCATAGATATAGTATATAAAACAGAAAGGAGGCAATCCAATAGATGGAATGGTTTGAATATCTTATTATTGCAATAGCTATAGTACTTGTATTATTGCCGATTTTTCTAAAATTAAAAAATCGTAAAAAGGGAAAAATAGGGTGTGGCTGTGGTTGTGATGGCTGCCATCAAGATTGCCCACTGAAGAAAAGATAAACTAAAGCATTATATATTGTAATAATTATTCATAGATAAAGTTGGTTGTCTATAAAAAATTAAAGAAACACAGTAGATGAGGTAATATATTGCAAATTATCCAAAATTAACTGTGTTTTTTTGTTGATTTTAGGGCGTAATCTTTACAAAATAGAGCGTTTTGTGGTATATTATATAAGGAAAGAACTTCTAATTAAAGAACAATGAGATGAGTATCTTATGTTCTATTTCGAAATATAATGAAAAGAGGGAAGTTATGAAACATCTAAAAAAAGGTCAAAAAGGGCATTTGTCAGATTTAACAATTGGTCAAATAGCACGTGTAACAGGATTACATAATGATAGTAGAGCAGTACGCAGAAGACTTTTAGATATGGGAATTACAACAGGAGTAGAAGTAACAGTAAAAAAAATTGCTCCACTAGGGGATCCTGTAGATATTGAATTACGAGGGTATGAACTTTGCATTCGAAAACAAGAAATGGAAAATATCGATATTGAGGTAATCAAATAATGAAAGTCGCATTGATTGGAAATCAAAATAGTGGAAAAACAAGTCTATTTAATATATTGACAGGAACCAACCAAAAAGTTGGGAATTGGCCAGGTGTAACAATTGAACGAAAAGAAGGAAAAATCAAGGATACGGATATTACTATAGTAGATTTACCTGGTATATATTCTTTAAGTCCTTATACAGCAGAAGAAGAGGTTTCTAGGCGATATATTTTAGAAGAAAAACCAGATGTAGTGATTAATATTGTAGATGCTACATCAATTGAAAGAAGTTTATACTTAACAACTCAATTACTAGAGTTAGATACAAAAGTTATTATTGCCCTCAATATGGCTGATATGTTAGAAAAAAAACAGATTCAAATTGATGAACAAAAATTAAGTGAATTATTGCATACATCCATTGTGAGAATTTCTGCCTTAAAACAAACAGGAATTGATGAACTGATTCACTTGATTACTAGCAAGTCCATTTTAGAAAACAATCATCAAAAAATCTATGCGCCTAGTGTAGAAGATATTCTTGATTATATTATGCGGCATAGGGGATGCAATCGTTTTGAGGCAGTTAAAATTTTTGAAAAAGAGGAACGATACCTTTGTTACGTGACTGATAGTATTTTATATCGGATTGATCAAATAGAAAAAAGTTATCAATATGATACAGAGCAGATTATTGCGAATGAACGTTATAATTTTATTACTGATATTAAAAATCAGTGTGTAACACAACCAAAAAATGTGGTAACTATTACGGATCAATTAGATAAAATTTTACTTAATAAATGGCTTGCCATTCCTATTTTCGCTTGTATTATGGCGCTTATCTATTATTTAGCAGTTGGTGTAGTAGGGTCATGGACGGTAGATTTGGTGGATGGGGTTATTCATTCTTTTTCAGGATGGGTTTCAGAAACGCTAAGTCATCTTGGTGCAAGTAGTTGGATCATTAGTTTGATTTGTGATGGAATAATCAAAGGTGTTGGTGCAGTACTGAATTTCGCTCCCCAACTAGTGATTTTATTTTTATGTATTGCTATTTTAGAAACAAGTGGGTATATGTCAAGAATTGCCTTCTTCTTAGATAAAGTATTCAAAAAATTTGGCTTAAGTGGAAAATCACTGATTCCGTTCATTGTAGGATCTGGATGTAGTGTGCCAGGCATTATGACTGCACGAACAGTAGAAGACGAGGATGAACGGGCAATTACGATTGTATGTACACCCTTTATCCCTTGTTCTGCTAAATTACCTATTATTGCGATGTTCGCAGGGGCTTTTTTTGATCAATATAGTGGTTTAATTACGGTATCTCTTTATTTTCTTGCAATTGTGATTATTTTAATTTCTGCAGTTATTTTAAAAAAATTCTTTTTCAAAGGTAATCCATCTTCTTTTATTTCTGAACTTCCAGAATATAAATTACCATCTATCAAATATGTAATCCGCGATGTTGGTGAAAAAGTCATAGCCTTTATTAAAAGAGCGGGTACTGTGATTCTAATTTGTTCAATTGCTGTTTGGTTTTTACTATCATTCAATTGGAAATTACAATATGGTGTGAATGTAGAAGACTCTATTTTAGCATCAATTGGTAATGTATTTGCTTGGGTGTTTTATCCAATGCTTGGAGAATGGTCTTGGGGCGCAACAGTTTCTGCAATTCAAGGGTTAGTAGCAAAAGAACAAGTCGTATCTAGTATGAATATTATTGCAGGACTAGCAGAAGAATCACAAGATATAACGGCATTATTTGGTAGTGGCGTATTTGGGTTCTTTAATCCAGCGAGTGCTTATGCATTTTGTATGTTCAATTTATTTTCAGCGCCATGTTTTGGCGCCATAGGTGCGATGCGTAGAGAACTTGGCTCAACCAAACGTATGTTTCAAGCCATTTTATTTCAAACCGGTCTTGCATGGATACTAGGTTGTCTTGCATTTGGAATTGGTTCTCTTATTTTACATTTGATTTAGGATAAACATATGAAATCTATAGATATTATTATTTTAATAATTATTATTGCAAGTGTGATTGCTATTGGTTACTTTACATTTTGGAAACATCGCAAAGATCCATGTAGAGGATGTCCTTACGCAAAACACTGTAGTGAACCTTGCGATAAAGAGGAAAATAAAAAGTAAAACGCTTGCATTATCTTTTAAAACAAGTTAAAATACAATTAAATATACATACCGAATTACAAGTAAATTATTGGAGGAGTTTATAATATAATCCTATCATCTGCAATTTCGATAAAACTCTTCTAGAATAGGAGAGTTTTTTGTTTTTTATTATATATTAATCATCAATAGAAAACAAATTTAGATTTTATATAGAGTAGCTTATTGTAATTCAATTCGATAAAAATCAATAAATAATATGTTTACGACTAGGTGAAAGATATAAAGACAATTTTGATTATTATGATATGTAGCATATAGGGATTATATTTACAAGTATTATCAAAAATAAACTTTTTGTATCAATAATATAATTGTAATGAATATGAGAAAAACTTTATAGTGGCAAAATAGCAGGTGTAAAAATTGTCTAATATAGGAATAAATGATATATAAAAGAAACATTCAGTTAGAAAATAAATGTATCTTCTAGTTAAGAAATTATGCAATATGAGAGTAGAGTGCGATAGGAAAATGTTGATATAAAAATATAGAATATATTTGGAAAATAAAAGACGCTAGAAACGAAAAAATTAAAAATTAAGGAGAGATAAAAGTGAAATTAAGAAAAAATATAGGTATCATTATGGTGTGTTTGATAGGACTGACTGCCTTTACAACAGGGTGTAAAGAAAATAGCCGTTTTAATCCAGTAAATCAACCTCAAGAAAATGATTCATCTATGACCGATAAAAATGGTGGAGGAGAACAATCATTGCCAGATGATACAAAAGTTTCATTTTCCTTTAATGGTAAAGGAATGACTATGAATATTTATGTAGATGCTCCATCTAATCCGCTTGGAATCCCGTATTTAGACTGGTATAATCAATTAGAAAGTATATATAATCCCTTTTCTGATATGTATTTGTCATCAGATAAAAGGGAGAAACAGGCATATCATCGTAGTGTTGAAAAAAAGTACAATATGGTGATTCAATATGTATCTTGTTTCGATTCTTCACATAATGTTTTAGAGAATTATAAAGAACAGTATGTAGAAACAATAAATGATTTAGAAGACCATTTTTTGCTTCGTCAAGACATTTATGCTGTGGTATCTATGTTTTCTATCAATGATAGGAGTTTGAAAGAAAACTATGTACTTACAGGTAAGTATAAGGAGAAAGATGTCTTGTCTGAACTTTATTTTTCTTTATATGACATTCAAAATCATGCAGGTATTATGAAAGAAATGGATATTGTGCCAGTAGATATAAAAAGAAACTTATCAGAATATTATCAAAACGTTTATCGTTATATTCCACAAGAAGTTTATACAGATCTTTTTCTGTACTATGACAAGCAATTTTTTGAAGAAAATCATTTGTCAGATCCACAAAAGATGTATTTTGAGGGCAATTGGAACTGGGATGTGTTTTATCAACTTTGTTTAGAAATTCAGCAATTGGATAAAAACTTGGCTTTGGGAATAGATGATTACGTTCCATTTGTTTTTGGATTAGCAAGTGCGAATGGTATAAACATTGTAGAAAACAATACAATCAATATTGGTTCTAAACCTATGCTATCTATCTATGATCAAGTTCAACAACTTGTAGGTAAAGGTTTACTTGCTACGCGTTCTAGTGGTGTATTTTCTTCCCATATGTTTGCGCAAAGAGATTTTTCGGACTTATCTAGCACATCATTGACAGAAAAATTGGCATTAGTGCCTTATCCTACTAGTTCAAATAACCAATATCAAGTATCAGTTTATAATGCACCTGGATTTTCTATTTTAAATTTTGATACATTAGAAAACGGATTCACACCTGAGATTGCATTTCGAATTTTATACGAATTAGAAAGTGGTTATCGATTGATTTCATCTCAAACAGATGAAGAACGATTATCAGATATTTTAAGATATTTTCTTGATGAAAAATCTATCCAATTGTATTTCAAATTGCAAGAAAAACAAGTTTATGAAAGAATGGGAGTAATTGCGAATGTCTCTGCGTTTGTTCAAGGATGTACTTTCTTCCCTGATTTATCGGGAGCTGGATACACACCATTTATAAAAGAATATGTTGAAAAAGAGAAACCATTTGCAACTGAAGAAGAAAAGCGCAATTATGTCAATCAAGCCATCAACTCATTAGGTAATGGTCAAGAGAGAAATATAGTTGAATTATTCCAAGTCATTCATGACTATTTATATGGTGAAATTAAACCATAAAAGATCAATTGATAAATCGTTAGTTCAAGGATTGAACTAGCGATTTTCTTTTCAAAAAAAGCAAAATATGGTATACTACAATCAAAAGGATAGTGATAAAATGAAAGAAGTAACAATTATAGGGGCAGGACTTGCTGGAAGTGAAGCTGCCTATCAGCTTGCAAAAAGAGGATATGATGTCAAACTATATGAAATGCGTCCTCAAAAAATGACTAGTGCACATCAAACTGGTGGTTTTGCTGAACTCATTTGTAGTAATTCATTACGTGCAGCTGGAATTGAAAATGCAGTAGGACTATTAAAAGAAGAGATGCGCCTAATGGATTCTTTAATCATTCGGGCAGCAGATGCGACTAAAGTAGAAGCAGGTGGGGCTCTTGCTGTAGATAGAGTTGCTTTTTCTAATTATATTACAGAAACACTATCTACAATGGAGCATATTGAGATTATTCGAGAAGAAGTCAAGACTATTCCTAGTGGACCCGTAATTATTGCTTCTGGTCCTTTGACCAGTGATAGTTTACATCAAGAAATTGAAAAATTATTGGGGACATCCTATATGTATTTTTATGATGCTATCGCACCTATTGTAACATATGATTCTATTGATCATAATAAAGTATTTTTAGCTTCACGCTATAATAAAGGAGAGGCAGCCTATTTAAATTGCCCCATGACGGAAGAAGAATTTAATACTTTTTATGATTTTTTGATTCATGCTGAAAAAGTAAAACCACATGATTTTGAAATGAAAGTATTTGAAGGATGTATGCCAATTGAAGAAATGGCTATGAGAGGAAGACAAACCCTCTTATTTGGACCTATGAAACCAGTAGGTTTAGATGATCCAAAAACAGGAAGATGGCCATATGCTGTTGTGCAACTTCGACAAGACAATTTAGCAAAAAGTTTATATAATTTAGTTGGATTTCAAACCCATCTTAAATTTGGTGAGCAGAAAAAATTATTATCACTCATACCAGGGTTAGAGAATGCTAATATTGTACGTTATGGTGTTATGCATCGCAATACTTATATTCATTCCAAGAAATTACTGAATAAGGGATATCAGTTGATAGAACATCCACATATTTTCTTTGCGGGACAAATGACAGGAGTAGAAGGATATGTTGAGTCAGCCTCTAGTGGATTAATAGCAGGAATCAACATGGCAAGATACTTAGAACAAAAGGAGATTTTACTTCTTGATGCCACTACAGCAATAGGAGCATTGGCAAACTATATTTCTTATCACCCAGAAATTACTCCACCTGATACTTTTGAGCCAATGAATGTTAACTTTGGTATTTTTGAGAGTTTATCAGGAAAAATATATAAAAAGGAAAGAAAAAAAGCATATGCTACAAGAGCAATTGAGCAGATCAAACAACTGATTAGTGAATTAGAATAAGAAGGAGATGAGGGACTTGGCACTAAAAAAAACAGTTAGAGGAAATGCAAAACCATCTAAACGCTCTAGTTTAGGAAGAGGTGTCCAAGTAGATACAAGTAAGGAAAAAGGCATTCAAGCCATAGAAAAATACAGAATGTATTTAGAAGCTGAAAAAAATTATTCACCATATACTGTTCAGAATTATTTAAAGGATATTCATGATTTTTCATCCTTTTTAGAAGAACAAAAATATGGCCATTTGTTACGTATTCAAACGGAAAATATTGCTAGATATTATATTTCTCATTTAGTTGCCAATCACTATAGCCGTAAAAGTATAGCTCGAAAGGTATCTAGTTTGCGTGCCTTTTATCGTTATTTGGTTGTAGAAGGTATTCTAGCAGTATCTTATTTTGAGAATGTTGAAACACCTAAGATTGAAAAACAGTTACCTCATTTTTTATATCAAAATGAGATTGAGATGATGTTTGCTTCGATTGACAAGACCAAACCGCTGGGATTAAGGGATTATGCATTACTGGAACTATTATATGGTTCAGGGCTCCGGGTAAGTGAAATTTGTGCTATTACCGAAAAAAATTTAGACTTTCCAAATGAGATGATTAAAGTATTTGGGAAAGGGCATAAAGAACGATATGTGCCTTTAAGTGATAGAAGCATTCAATCCTTAAAAGAATATATGTATATAGCCCGTCCGGCTTTAATTCGAAAAATTGAACAAAATGCGACTGATATTTTGTTTGTAAATAAGAATGGTGGACCACTTACTCCAAGAGGAGTGCGAGTTATTTTGGACAATATCATTGATCGCACTGCAGAAGTAGGGCACGTGTATCCCCATATGATTCGCCATACTTTCGCTACCCATTTATTAGATGGAGGTGCTGATTTAAGAAGTGTCCAAACTATGTTAGGTCATGAAAATTTATCAACAACCCAAATTTATACTCATGTTTCAAAAGAACAAATCAGAGAAACTTATATGCAGAATCACCCTAGACAAAATAGGAAATAATTGATAAATAATAAAGGAGAAAATATGATAATAATGGAAAAAGCATCCAAGGAGGATGCAAAGAATTTATTACAAATTCAAAAAGATGCGTTTGCTATTTATGCCGAAAAATATGGCGATTTTGATAGCAATCCATATCATATGGATTTACATCGAATGGAATTCAATATTCAATATCGATTTGGACAGTACTATAAAATATTAGATGCCAATACACACCAATTGATAGGGGGGCTATTTTGCTTTGAATTAGATGATAAAGAGATAATGAAAATTGCCCAATTTTATTTTATGCCAGACTATCAGCATTTAGGATATGGAAGTGTTGTACTCAGTCAATTGTTCAATCAAAATCCGAATGTCAAAAAGTGGTTTGTAGATACCATTTTACAAGAAGAATATAATGTTTCTTTTTATCAACATATGGGGTTTGAAATCATTGATGAGGAAGAAGAACATGAAGGACTGAATTTTGTTACATTATTAAAGAAAGTTGAACCTATCCAATAATCGATTGATTGTAAAATATGTAGTTATATTGTTTGATAAAAAAAATAAATTGTGTTATAATAAGAAATGGCAAAAAATACACATAAGAACGGAGTAAGCCGTCGCGTTTATCAATTGGCGTGCTGTACGAAGAAGTTCTTAGAGGCCAAAACAAAATAAAATGGAGGATATTAAAACATGGCTGTAATTACAATGAAGCAATTACTAGAAGCTGGTGTTCACTTCGGTCATCATACTCGCCGTTGGAACCCTAAAATGAAAGAGTATATTTTTAATGAAAGAAATGGTGTATATATCATTGACTTACAAAAAACTGCAGATAAGATTGAAGAAGCTTATGCTGCAATGGTTAATATTGTAAGAAATAACAATAAAGTATTATTTGTAGGTACAAGAAAACAAATTCAAGACATCATTAAAGAAGAAGCAACACGTGCAGGTCAATATTATGTAGATCAACGTTGGCTTGGTGGAACAATGACAAACTTCAAGACCCTTCGTAAATCCATTGCTAAACTTCACAAATATGAAGAAATGGAAGCAGATGGCACATTTGAAGTACTTCCTAAAAAAGAAGTCATTGCTATTCGTAAAGAAATGGAAAAATTAGAAAACTTCTTTGGTGGTATCAAAGATATGCAACAATTACCAGGTGCGCTATTTGTAGTAGACCCTAAAACAGAACATAATGCAGTAGCAGAAGCAAGAAAATTGCATATTCCTGTATTTGGTTTAGTAGATACAAACTGTGATCCTGATGATGTAGATTATGTTATTCCAGCAAATGATGATGGTGTAAGAGCTGTACGCTTGATTGTAGGTGTAATGGCTAATGCAGTATTAGAAGGTAATGGTGAAGCAGTAGAACCTTATGTTTTACCAGAAGAAGAAAAATCAGATGAGCCTCAACGCCCTGCTAGAGGACAACGTCCAGATCGCTTTGAAAAAAGGCCAAGAAAAGAAAGAGCTCCTCGTCCTGCTAAAGTAGAAGAAGCTCCAAAAGAAACTACAGAAACAGTAACCGAAACTGCTCCAGTAGTAGAAGAAAAAGCTGAATAATTGAATTAACCAAGGAGAAAAAATATGATTAGTGCATCTTTAGTTAAAGAATTAAGAGAAAAAACTGGCGCTGGTATGATGGATTGTAAAAAGGCGCTTACAGAATGCAATGGAGATATTAACGCTGCTGCAGATTGGTTGCGTGAAAAAGGAATTGCAAAAGCTGCTAAGAAAGCAACAAGAATTGCTGCAGAAGGATTGTGTGATGTTGTTATTAATGGTAACAAAGCATACTTATATGAATTAAATTCGGAAACAGATTTCGTTGCTAAAAATGAAAAATTTATTACATTGTTACAACAAATTGGTGAAGCTTGTGTGGCTAATGATACTGCATGTGAAAAATGTGCGCTCGCTGCGAAATGTGGTGATCAAACAATTGAAGAATTAATTGTTGCCGCAACAGCTACAATTGGTGAAAAAATTAGTTTACGCCGTGTAGTAAAAGTAGAAAAAGCAGATGATGAAGTATTTGGTGTGTATAAACACAATGGTGGTAAAATCGTTGTTCTATCTGTTATCAAAGGAAATGATGCTGTAGTAGCAAAAGATGTATGTATGCATGTTGCAATGTACAATCCACGCTATTTAGATGAGTCTTCAATCAATGCTTCTGACTTAGATCATGAAGCAGAAGTAATCAAAGCAGAAATCGCTAATGATCCTGCAAATGCCTCAAAACCTGCCAATATTATTGATAAAATGGTGATGGGTCGTTTAGCTAAATTTAAAAAAGAAATTTGTTTAGTAGACCAAGCGTTTGTTAAAGACCCTAGTGTAACAGTTGCACAATATTTAGCAAGTAAAAATACAAAAGCAGTAAATTATGTACGCTTTGAAGTTGGTGAAGGTATGGAAAAGCGTAATGATGATTTTGCTGCAGAAGTTGCTGCTGCCGCTGCCGCCGCTGCTAATAAAAACTAATCCATAAGATACAATAGGAGGGTACGATGAAAAACACAGTGCTATTAAAACTATCTGGTGAGGCTTTGGCTAAAACAAACGGCATTGGCATCGACATGAAAAAAGTAAATGAAATAGCAACTGAAGTGAAATCTTTGCTTGATACAGGTGTTTCCATCGGTATTGTAATTGGTGCAGGAAATATTTGGCGTGGACGTGATGCGTTAGAAAACGGAATGGATAGGGTTTCAGCAGATCAAATGGGAATGCTTGGAACTATACTAAATGCATTGGCATTTGCCTCTGCCTTGAAGCAATTGCAAATTGGTACACATGTAATGAGTGCTATTCCTATGGGGAATATGGTTGAACCCATGCAAGTTGAGCATGCAAGACATGCACTTGAAAAAGGAGAAATTGTCTTATTTGCTGGTGGAACAGGGAACCCATATTTTAGTACTGACACCACTGCCGCACTAAGAGCTGCAGAAATTCAAGCTAGTACCATTTTGATGGCTAAAAATGGGACGGATGGCGTTTATGATGCTGATCCAAGAAAAAATCCAAACGCACATCGCTTTGAAACGATTAGATATCAGGAAGTATTATCTAAACATCTTGGCGTAATGGATTTAACAGCAGTTACACTTTGTGAAGATTTAGGTATCAAAACTATTGTATTTGATATGGGAGTAAAAGGAAATATTAAGAAGGTAATGCAACACCCTGAAATAGGTACAGTTGTTACCAAATAAAAAATAGAAATGGAGAACTGGAATATGCCAAAAGAAATTATGCGTCAAGCAGAAGAAAAAATGCAAAAAACAATTGATGCTGTGAAAAAAGATTTTGCAACAATTCGCACAGGGAAAGCTAATCCAAGTGTTTTAAATGGTGTTATGGTGGAATATTATGGATCACCAATGCCAATTCATCAAATTGCAAGTGTTTCTGCTCCAGAACCACAAATGATTATGATTAAACCTTATGATAAGTCCATTTTAAAGGGAATTGAAAAGGCAATTCAAACAGCAGGATTAGGATTAAATCCACAAAATGATGGTGATATTGTACGAATTCCTATTCCACCTCTAACTGAACAAATCCGTAAGGATTTAGTTAAAACGGCGAAGAAATTAGCAGAAGACAATAAAGTTGCAATACGTAATATTAGACGTGATGCAATGGATCAATTGAAGAAAATGGAAAAAGATTCACTCATTTCTGAAGATGAATTGAAACGCCGTAGCGATGAAGTTCAAAAATTAACGGATAAATACATTGAACAAATTGATAATCTTGCTAAAACAAAAGAACAAGATATCATGGCTATCTAATATAAGGAGAATACTATGCTTCAATCTAGTGCAATTAAAAATATGACTGCATTAAACCAACTACTAGGTATTCAACAAGCAGAAGATACGCTTTATGGAGAATATGCAGGATATCGTTATTCAGTAAATATAATAAGTAATGGCGGTGCATTGATGTATCAAATGTCAATGCTAGTGAATAATACTTTAGATAAGGATATTGTAAAATCCTTACAAAAAGACATTAAGGGAACCATTTCATTTTCCGGAATCGATCAAATGATAGTTCTTCAAGTTTTGATGAATTTTCCCATTTCAAAGGAAAAGAAAAAAGGCTATTTTGATCATTTAATGGAAAAATTAACAGAGGTATTACAACAATTCAATATTCAAAATATTGAATCATGTGGTTTTTGTCACTTGGAAACCGAAGAAGATACGGACTGGGTAGTATATCGGGGATTATATGTGCCTGCGCATGCTTCCTGTGTATCGTCTTCCTATGCAGAACAACAAGCTGCAATTGAAGCTGAGGATGCAAATAAAAAGAAGTTACCGATTAGCATTGTGCTTTGCATTGTTGGTGCAATTGTTGGTATTTTACCTGGTGTATTGATTATGCTTTTTTCAGGATGGTTATTTGCGATAGCCTTTGCTTTATCCCCAGTATGTGCCTTTTTTGGATATAAATTAGGAAAGGCGCCACTTCGTTGGTATGCTACGTTAATTACTGTTATTACTTGCCTTGTTGTCAGTCTACTTGCGGTAATCGGAATGTATGCTGGGCTAGCAGCGCTCAGTGGAATGAGTTTTAATGCATTCATTAGTGATCCTGATTCAGGATTTGCTGTTACCTTGTTACAAGTATTTTTATTTACCGCATTAGGTATTGCAGTAGCATGGGGTTATATTCGTAGAATTAATCAATCTAGAGTTGAAAAATAAAATCAATATTATAAATGATGAAAACAGGTTCTTGTAACCTGTTTTTATTTAATTTGAGTATTTTAACGATGCTAGCAGTAAGTAGACTTTTGAATTTATTTTAAATTTGACAGTATAGAAAAGAAGAAAATAGATATAACTTGGTTGAATCAAAGAAATATGCTATAATACCTGAAATATAAAATGATCTTCAAAAAAATATGGTAAAGGAGTAAAATAATATGGAATATAGAAAACTACCACGAGGGGATGAAAATATCGGTGTATTGGGATTGGGTATGGGAGGAATTCAAAATAGTTCGCCAAAAGAAATACAATCGGTAATTGAATGTGCTATACAAAATGGAATCAATTTTTTCGATCTATGTGCAGGTAGCAAGGCAGTGTATGAGCCATTTGGAAAAGCAATTTGCAATAAGAGAGATAAAGTATATTTGCAACTTCATTTTGGTGCAGTATATAATGAAAATGGTGAATATGGCTGGTCACGTGATTTGAGTTTAATCCAACGCACTTTTGAATGGGAAATGGAGAAACTTGGTACAAATTATATTGATTTTGGATTTCTTCATTGCATTGATGAAGAGAGTGATTTTCAAGATATCAAAGATAAAGGTATTTTAGATTATGTCAAACAGTTGAAAGAAAAGGGAATAGTTCGTCATATTGGATTTTCATCTCATACACCAAGTGTAGCCAATATGGTTTTAGATACGGGAATTATAGATATAATGATGTTTTCCATTAATCCAGCATATGATTTAGAGTGTGGAGATGAATATGGTATTGGTACAACAAATGAACGCGCCTGTTTGTTTCGACGCTGTGAAAAAGAAGGTGTAGGAATATCCGTGATGAAGCCTTTTCATGGTGGACAACTGTTAGCTGCGAATACTTCTCCTTTTCATCAAGAATTGACAAAGAATCAATGTATTCAATATAGTTTAGACCGACCAGCTGTGCTCACAGTTGTACCTGGTGTAAGAAATTTAAATGATTTATATGAATTGTTGGAATATCCATTCTCATCACCAGGAAGTCGTGATTATGCAATCATTGGTGGGTTTACACCTGAATCTGCGATAGGGAATTGTGTATATTGCAATCATTGCCAACCATGTCCAGCAGGAATTGATATTGGTATTATCAATAAATATTATGATTTATCGCTTGCAGGAGATAGAATGGCGCATAATCACTATGATAAATTAACTGTGAAAGCAGATGCATGTATAAAGTGTGGACATTGTGATAAAAGATGTCCTTTTCAAGTAAAACAACAAGAAAAAATGGCAAATATCAAAACCTATTTTCATCAAAACCAATAAAAGGAAAAACAAAGTACCATTGACTAAAGAATTCTCTCATAATTATTTAAGATAAATATGTCAAAAATCATTTATATACTTGCAAAAAAAGGTTTATTTTTTTCAATATATGGTATAATGAAATAAATAAAGGAGGAAATGAAGCATATGAAGTTATTAAAACAAGGCTACTATACTGGCGAAAGAGCGCTTTATCATGAACAAGATTTAATGATTGAAGATGCTACATTTGATGATGGAGAGTCGCCTTTAAAAGAATGTAGAAATATTGAATTAAAAAATAGCATTTTTAAATGGAAATATCCCCTTTGGTATTGTCATCACATTCGGGTAGATGAATCTACCTTATTGGATACGGCACGTTCTGGGATTTGGTATACAGAAGATATTCAAATTCAGCGTAGTATTATAGAAGCGCCTAAAACGTTTAGACGTTCGAAACAGATTTATTTGAAGCAAGTATACTTACCTAATGCAGATGAAACGCTTTGGAATTGTGAAGATATTACATTAGAACAAGTGAGCGCAAAAGGAAACTATTTTGGTATGAATGCTCAAAATGTAAAAATAACCGATTTTCAATTAGATGGAAATTATGCTTTTGATGGAGCGAAGCATATTGAAATTCATCGTGCTAAAATGCTATCAAAAGATTCATTTTGGAACTGCGAAGATGTAACGATTTACGATTCTTTGATTATTGGTGAATACTTAGGTTGGAATTCAAAAAATATAACTTTGATCAATTGTACAATTGATTCTTTGCAAGGAATGTGTTATATGGAAAATCTAAAGTTAGTCAATTGCAAACTCATCAATACCAATCTAACGTTTGAATTTTCAACAGTAGATGCCGTAGTTACTTCGAAGATTGATTCAGTAAAGAATCCGATTTCAGGTCGCATTATGGCTAAAGAAATTGGCGAAATTATCTTGGATGAAAGATGGATTGATTCGCGAAAAACCAAAATCCAAGTGGAGAAATCATATGAAGTATAATTTTGATCAAGAGACCAATAGAATCGATACATACTCTTTAAAATGGGATGTGTCCGAAAACGAACTGCCTATGTGGGTAGCTGATATGGATTTCAAGACTGCTCCTTGTGTACAAGAAGCCATTCAATATAGAGCTAATCATGGCATTTTTGGGTATTCTATTGTACCCCCAGCTTATTTTGAAAGTATACAACAATGGTGGAAAAGGCGTCATCAAGTCCAATATGATCCATCATGGATGATATTTACAACAGGCGTAGTACCAGCTATTTCATCTATTATTCGAAAAATTACAACCCCCGCAGAAAATGTATTGATTCAATCTCCTGTTTATAATATTTTCTATAATTCAATCTATAACAATGGTCGTAATATTTTATCGAGTGATCTGATTTATCAAAATGGTGAATATACTATTGATTTTAACGATTTAGAACAAAAATTAGCTCTTCCTCAAACTACATTGATGATTCTTTGTAATCCCCACAATCCAATTGGCAAAATATGGTCAAAAGAAGAATTAGCGCGGATTGGCGATTTATGTGCAAAATATCATGTTACAGTTCTTTCTGATGAGATTCATTGTGATATTGTAGAACCGGGTTATCACTATACGCCTTTTGCAAGTATCAATGCAACTTGTCAACAAATTTCAATTACTTGTGTTGCTGCATCTAAGGTATTTAATTTAGCAGGATTGCAATCGGCTTGTGTCATTGTACCCAATGCCTTTTTGCGTCATAAAGTAAATAGAGGTTTGAATACAGATGAAGTGGCAGAACCCAATGCTTTTGCTATATCTGCCAATATTGCTGCATTTTGTTATGGTGAAGAATGGGTGGAAGAACTCAATCAGTATATTAATGAAAATAAGCAATTATGGATGAACTATATCAAGCAATATTTGCCCAAATTGCATGTCGTGCCCTCCCATGCAACCTATTTGATATGGATGGATATATCGTATTATAGTAGAGATGCAGATACATTTTTACAAGAACTTAGAAAACAAACTGGCTTATATATCACTAGTGGAAGTGAATACGGAAAAAATGCCAAGGAATTTGTACGAGTGAATGTAGCAACACAAAGAAAAAATGTTGAAAAGGCATTGGAATTACTTTCTCGATTTTTAAATGAAAAGGAAATATAACATGGATCGATTTAAACGACTAGAAATGTTAATTGGAACAAAAAAGTTTATAGAATTACAAAAGAAGAGAGTGGCTATTTTTGGTATTGGTGGTGTAGGAGGATATGTAGTAGAAGCATTAGCAAGGTCAGGAATTGGCGAATTGGATCTAATTGACCATGATATTGTATCCATAAGTAATATCAATAGACAAATTATCGCAACTATCGATACAATTCAACAACAGAAAGTAGAAGTCGCTAAAACAAGAATTTTAAGTATCAATCCAAATGCTATTGTTCATACATATAACTGCTTTTTCTTACCAGAGAATGCAAATTGTTTCGATTTTACTCAGTATGATTACGTTGTAGATGCAATTGATACTGTTACAGGTAAAATAGAAATCATTAGTAAAGCTAAACAAGCGGGTGTACCTGTGATCAGTTCAATGGGAACGGGAAATAAAATGAATCCCACGATGTTAGAAGTTGCGGATATCGAAAAAACTTCTGTGTGTCCACTTGCTAGAGTGGTAAGGCAAGAGTTGCGAAAAAGGCAAATTCGCGATGTGAAAGTAGTTTATTCAAAAGAACTACCCATACGTTGTAAAAATGAAGAAATAGATCCCCAAACCAATCGTGTTATTCCTGGAAGTACAGCTTTTGTGCCACCTGTTGCAGGGCTGATTATAGCATCAGAAGTCGTAAAAGATTTATTAAAAGAGGTGTGATTATGCCACTAAATTATGATATACTCAGTATTGTACCCACTCGTAATTTTAATGTATTATACATTATTTTAGATACATTATTTATATTGGTATTACTTGGACTATTGTGGTGGAAAAAGAAAAAAAGCACTTTTTATTTTGCATTATTTGGTGGTATACTATACTTTTTAGTTGATTATGGGTATTTTTATTATTTATCTCATACTAGAGTAGTTATGATAAATGATCAAGTCTGTGGCTGGTTTCAAACGGGGGCCATTTTACTTTGGATGTCTTTGTCTTATGGAATTACGAATTTTACTTTCATTTGGTTATGCATAAAAAAGGATGAGCATTTGAAAGAATTTTTATTTTTGATTATTGGCTGGTGGTTAATTGTACCAAGTCTATCCTCTTTAGGTGGGGGGGCAACGATTACAACGAGCAGGACTACACTCGCCTATCATGGTTGGATGGCGGTGATTTTAGCAATAGGCTATTTTATTCTTATTTTATATAATTTAAGGGTAGAAAAAAACAAGCGGATTTCGCTACTTTGGTTAAATAGTATCGGTATTAGTGTTCAGTTTGCATGGGAGTTTGCACTTCTCGTTAATGGCATTAGACCAATGAATGCTTTTTCTCTACAAACCATTGTAATTAATAGTTTGATTGAAACCAATTTAGGGATGCCAATCATTTATGGTATTTATATATTATATAAAAAATATCATCAAACTATTCAATCAAAATCAAAACAAGAAGTGAACAAATTTGTTCACGCAAATAGAAAATAATTAATCATAAATAGGGGAGAAAACAACAAATGAAAAAAATAAAATATATATGTTTGATGAGTCTTTTATTACTGCTTTTTGCATGTCATTCCAATGTGAGCCAAAAAGATGCAGATGGATTAAAAGCAATGTATACTGAAAATGGATATACAGTTATAGCAGAAACATATCGAGAAAAAGACTATTTTCAAGCAAAACTTAGTGCTAGTTTACAAAATGGTACAATTACTTCTAAAGAAATAGACGAATTGACTGCGTTATATAAAAAATCAGTTGTTGAAATTTTGGCAGAAAAAGAAACTGAACAAATTCATATCTATCTATTTGAAAGCAATAGTTTGTCTCAAAAGTTTGCGGCAGTATTAGAAAAATCGCAACTGTACCCAACTAATCTTCAAGTATATGTAAACCAAAATGTAGTCTATTTTGGAACAGCAGAAGCTATGACACTTTGTGATACTTATATACGTACAAAAAAATAGTAAAAAACAATACTTTGTTTGTGCAAAGTATTGTTTTTAATTATGAATACAAAGTCTAGTTTTCTTTCTGTTTGGACCAAAAGATGTCATCCAACGATATGGCAAGAATTGTACTAAAAATAGTTAAATAAATTCGACAATAGTTATACTTTTGAATAACCGATAAGAGCAATTCAATTTGTATCAGTTGGTTTAATTTTTATGCTATTTGCCATAACCACAAGTTCGCTTTTGGTTTTTACTAGTCCTGTATCATCTTTTTAGACTAAGACTAAAAAACAATGTTTTATGCGCAAAGTCTAGCAAAGGCTTTTTCTAAACCACTTGTGGGACTAGTAAGCAAAACAACTTTCATGATTATTTCTTTAATAGATTTAAGAGTTCTTCAGCATGCTTTGTTACAGATACTTTATCATTAGCATATATGATTTGGCCATTTGAATCAATGATATAGGTAGTACGTACTACACCCATATAAGATTTACCATATAATTTTTTTTCATGCCATACATCATAATTTTGAATTGTTGTCAATGACGGATCAGATAATAATAAAAAGGGCAGTTCAAATGCTTGAGCAAACTTGAAATGAGATGCTGAAGAATCCTTTGAGATACCAATAATAACAACATCACGCTTTTTGAATTCTTCAAAAAACATTTTAAATCCGAGTGCTTCCTTTGTACAACCAGGTGTGTGATCTTTAGGATAAAAGTATAAAACGATTGTTTTGCCTAAAAAATCGGATAATTTATGGATTGTATGGTTTTGATCATACAATTCAAAATCAGGTGCTTGAGTATGAATATGCAACATAATACCATTCCTTCTTTCTAAATCTAGAGATTTTCTTTTAGTATAACAAAAAATATGAAAAAATATAAAGATGATGCTTAAAATGATGATAAGAAAGGAAATATTTCCAAAATATAACCACACTTCCTAGAATTAAATTAATTTTTGAATGAACAATTTGCGAAAAAAAATTATTTATTATATAATAAACATAGAAAGCGAGGAAAAGGAAAAATGAGGAAAATAATCGGTTACTTTTTTAGTATAACCCTATTGTTATTTTTAGTAACATCATGTGGGGAAAAAGGAAAAGTTCACATTCAGTTGAATGCAGATGAAACATTAGTAGGTAGTATTCTAGAAGAATATCAAGGAAAAACAACCTATGAAACCATTTTGCAATCAGCAACAGTTCAAAAAGAAGGATATACGTTTAGAGGTTGGTCAATAGATGGACAAAGCATTATTGATGAAAAAGAGGAAATTCAAAAAAAAGAAATATGGATTTATCCCCTTTTTAGAAAAAATCAGTATACGATAACTTATCAAGTAGAAGGAGAAACAGATATTGTTCAAACCTATGATTATCAAGCACCAATTGAGTTGCCTAATCCACCCAAAAAAGAAGGGCATACTTTCAAAGCCTGGAGCGAAACATTACCAAATGTAATGCCTGCAGAAGATATCATTGTAGAAGCAGTCTTTGAAAAAAATGTGTATACGATAACCTATCAAGTAGAAGGCTTACCTGATCAAGTTGTACAGTATCATTATGGCGATAGCATTGAGTCAGTAGAGAATCCAGTTTTAGAAGGCTATATTTTCCAAAAATGGAATCAAACTATACCAGAGGTAATGCCAGCGGAAAATTTAGTCGTAATTGCCCTTTTTGATAGTAAGAAGTATACCATAACCTATCAAGTAGAAGGAGAAGAAGATATTGTTCAACAGTATTTGTATAATGAAACTATTGTTTTGCCCAATTCTCCAGAAAAAACAGGATATACTTTCAAAGCGTGGAGTGAAACATTACCAGAGGTAATGCCAGCAGAAAATATTATTGTAGAAGCCATATTTGAAAAAAATACGTATACGATAACGTATCAAGTAGATGGTGAAATATATAAAAGTGAAAATTATGTGTATCAAGCACCAATAGAACCAATTAAAAATCCAGTTAAAACGGGTTATACATTTAGTAGTTGGAGTATAGCATTACCAGAAGTGATGCCAGCAGAAGATATCATTGCTGAAGCCATATTTGAAAAAAACGCTTATACCATTACTTATCAGGTAGATCATGTAGAATATGCCAAACAAACTTATTTTTATCAAGATGAAATTGTTTTACCACTTACACCAAGTAAGAAGGGTTATATATTTAGTGGCTGGCAACTAGAGATTCCAGAATATATGCCAGATCAAAATTTGGTTGTTTCAGGAACATTTGATAGAGCTACCTATACCATTACTTATCAATATGATGAGGGGAGATGGCCTTTGACTAATTTAGATACAATAGAGGATGTATTAGATGCTTTATTTACTGATTTTCACACCTATTTGAATAGTAATGTTGAATTGAGTAGGTTCATTAAAGGTGAAAATGGTCAATATCAAAGTGGAGAGTGGGTAAAAGAAAAATCAAAATTATACGCAGCAAATCTCAAAGACATTCGTGATCAAGCGGACTATTTCATCAATGATATTCGTTATCATGATAAGTGGATTGGATTTTTTGATACCCTAGATGCTTGCATTACCGCAATCAATCCTGCTCAAGATTTCTGGAGTTCTACTTATGTGGGATGTATTCGTCTTCCAGAAATTGCCGATCATGCTACACGCTTTACGATGGATCAAAAAGAAATGATGCGTAAAGCGTACCAGGTTGAAGTAAAACCTATTTTGACCTATCAATTTGGGAATGCTTTTTCCTTTTTGCCACTATCATTAGATGATGGTAGAGAGTTTTTAGGGTGGTATATGGATGATAACCTTCTAGAAGGAATTACAGCGGAAATGGCTCAAGATATCACCGTTGTCGCAAAATGGACAGAGCCAATTTTCCCAACGGAAATTACGATTGAAAATTTAGTGAGTTGTTTGGATAAAAACCAAACTTATTTACTCCAATATCAAATTCAGCCAATAGATGTAACTCATCCTCAATTGGTAATGACTAGTTCAGAAGAAAAAGTGGCAACTATTGAAAAAGGGACAATTGTTACAAAAGGATATGGAACCACTATGATTACGATTTATTCCGTTTATCGACCTGATGTACGAATCACTTTTGAACTGCAAGTTTTTCCAGATATTGAATCAGATAAACCAGTCATTTATTTGCCATATACTACACCAGAACGATTGGTTATATATGCTAATGAATCTTATGATTTGCGAGAAGGTGTGCTTGCATATGATAAAACAGATGGAGATATTTCAACTTGGATAACCATCAATGATGATACACTTGATCCATCAAAAGAAGGGATATATACAGTCATATATTCTGTCACAGATAGTGAACAACACACCATCACATATACAAGAGAAGTCATGGTTGTTGAACGTAGTGAACTTTTATTTATTGGTCATGCGGGATGCTATTTAGGAATTATGAATACAGAAGAAGCTTTCATTAATGCTGTAACAGTAAAAGGATATCAAGCATTAGAATGTGATGTCAAACAAACCAAAGATGGCGTATTTGTTGTTTGTCATGACAATGATTTTGCGGGCTATGCCCTCGCTTCTACCAATTATGCAGATTTAAAAGATGTGACAACAACCGTTACAAGAGGTGGTATTACCTATACTTCAAAAATTTGTACCTTTGAACGCTATTTGGAGATTTGTAAAACCTATGGCGTAATTGCAGTAGTAGAACTCAAATCATCTGCAGGTATCACCAATAGTGATCAATCGAGAATGGGAGCATTGATGCAAGTTATTCAAGACAAAGGAATGCTTGATCAAGTCATTTTCTTAGGTTCGCAATATAAGTGCTTAGAGTGGGTAAGAAATAATGGTTATCATAATATCCGTTGTCAATATTTAGTAAACTCTTGTGAAAGTGAAACTATTTTTAATCGTTGTTTAGAATGGCGTTTTGATGTAAGTTTTAATATAGGTTATGCCAATTCAGAAGAGTGGATAGCTCGTTATCATGAAGCAGGATTAAAAGTGTCTTGCTATACATTTAGTCAATATAGTGATGCGGCTACATTACAAAGTTGGATTGATAAGGGAGTGGATTATGTCACTTGTGATGTATTGACTAAAAATGATGTAAAAGTACCAGATAGAGGTGATGAGAATCAATTACCAGAATATCTAGTAACCTTCCAAAATCCAGATGGAACCATTTTAAAAGAGGCAATTGTCAAAGAAGGAAAAAAGGCAGTGGCACCATTTGAACCTCAAATAGCAGGTTATCGCTTCATAGGATGGGATAAACCATTTGACCAAGTACGAGAAGATATGACTATTACAGCTCAATATGAAATTGTTCATTATACGATTGCATATGATGCCAATTTTGTTCAAATTACGGCTGCATCATGGGAAAGTAAAGAAGCATTTGTTCAAGATTTTTATACGGATTTGTTTAATTGGTTAGTTTCTCATATTGACCAAATTGATCAGTTAACAGTCAATGGATCTACTTATACATTGAAAATGAACACAACAACCTATGGTACAGCAGTATTCAGTAGTGTTTCTGATTTACTTCTTTTGGACAAATATATAGTAGAACAAACGATTGGTCAATTGATATATTGTCCAATTGTAGGTACAAATCACGCGGATTTAGAAATGGTTGAAAATGAAGGATATTTCTTGAATACAGAACCCTATAGAACCAAATACAAAGCTTTAAATGGATATTTTTTAAAGGCTATGCAACAATCTTATCCAACCTATAATACCAACTATAAACCAACAAGTGCTGGTAAAGTACAGATTTTCTTTAGGTTTCAACAGTGGCAACAAGGAACCAAAATTCCTGTGTTTGACCAATTACCAACCAAGTGGGAGGTTGTTTCGTCTACTGAAATGAAGGTTACTTTGCCAACAACGCCAGTTTCATATACCATTCAAGATACAGTGATATTACAAGATGCAAGCTGCGAGGGATATCTTTTTATGGGATGGTATCTTGATCAAGGTTGTACAATAAAAGTTGAAACAATTCAAGAAGGAACAACGGGTAATTTAAAACTATATGCGAAGTGGCAAAAGATAACAGAATAAGCCAAAAAAAGTGTCAATTTTTTTGACACTTTTTTTTCTTGTTTTTCTTTTGAGTATAGGAACTAGTATTTTCATCCATTTGTTTTGTAATTTTATCAATGTACTCCGCTTTTGCTATAACAACAATGTGATCACCTGATTCAAAAACATAGTCAGGATTTGGAGATGCAATAACACCTTCGCTTTTCTTAATCGCTACAATATTGATAGAATACATTTTTCGAATGTTTAAATCTAGGATAGAAAATCCCTGCCAATTGGTTAAAATAGGAATTTCATAAATAGCATAGTCTTCTCCTAGTTCAATATAGTCAAAAACATTTCTTGCGCTATGTTTAATTGCGAGTCGAACAGCCATATCATGTTCAGGATAAACGACCTCATTTGCTCCAATCTGTCGCAAAAACTTAGCCTGCATATCTACTGTGGCTTTTGAAACAATGTATTTTGCACCTGCTTCCTTTAATAAAGAAGTAATTTCTAGTGAAGATTGAAAGTTGTCACCAATAGTCACAAAGCACACATCAAAATGCTTCACACTTAAAGAAGAAATCACTTCTGGATTGGTACAATCCCCAACAAAAGCATCTGTAAATGATGCGGCCATGCCATTGATGATTTTTTCATCACGGTCAATAATCATGACATCATTACCTAAATCCATTAATTTTCTTGCCAAATGACTACCAAATCGACCCATTCCAATAACTAATAATGATTTCATATATTTCTCCTAACCGATTAAAATTTTTTCTACAGGGCGCTCTAGTACTTCGTTATCTTCTTTTTTATTGAATAAGAAAATAATAGAGAGCGCTCCAATTCTGCCCATATACATCAAGGCAATTAAAATACATTTAGAAATACCACTAAGGGTAGGTGTTATACTAAGAGATAATCCTACTGTTGCCACAGCAGAAGTAGTTTCAAACAAAACTTGTGTAAGCGTCAAATGGTCAATTGCGGAAATCAATAAAGATGACACAAAAATAGCCAAAAGATATAAGGTCAGTATAGCACTTGCTTGTTTAACAATATTGGTCTCTAATCGTCTTTTGTGAATGACAAGATCTGTTTTTTGTTTGGTAGCAAATACAATACTCAATACTAATACAACAAAAGTAGTGGTTTTAATCCCACCAGCTGTAGAACCAGGATTTCCACCAATTAACATCAATAAAAGAGATAATAAAATACTTGAATCAGATAGAGTTGCTAAATCAATCGTATTGAAACCAGCAGTTCTAGGACTAATGGATAAAAATAAACAAGTTAAGATTTGCTCACCTAGTGGCATATCTTCTAAGGCGTGATTCTTTTCAAATAAAAAGAATAAAACACTTGGAAATACAATCAAGAACAAGGTAGCAAATAGAACAATTTTGGTATGTAATTTCATTTTTTTAAAATGAATTTGAAATTCAATTAAATCAGACCATACCAAGAAGCCAAGCCCACCAGCTAGTATCAAAACCATAATTACCATATTGACTAACCAATCTCCAGAAAAGGCAGTGAGCGAACTAAATTCTCCAGAAAATCCACCCATTAAATCAAATCCAGCATTACAAAAAGCAGAAATAGAGTGAAAAATAGAAAAAGAAATTCCTTGGATAATTCCAAATCGAGGAATAAAGCGAATACATAAAAGGAGAGCACCACATCCTTCAAAAATGAGTGTGCTTTTTAAAATGCGTTTCACCAAATGGAGAATTCCACTGGTATTAATAGAGCCTGCAGCTTGCATAATCAGTTTTCGCTCAAATAAATTGATTTTTCGTTTGAGAAACATTCCCATAGAAGAAAATACAGTCATAAAGCCTATGCCCCCAATCTGGATCAATATTAAAATGATGAAATGTCCAAATGATGACCAATGGCTATAAGTATCATAGGCAACTAAACCAGTCACACAAGTAGCAGAAGTGGAAGTAAATAGGCAATCTAGATAATTACTCCAGTTACCATCGCTAGAAGAAATTGGTAAAACCAATATAATGCTGCCTAAAACAATAATCATTAAAAAAACAAGTGCAATAATTTGATAAGGCGAAAATAATCTTTTTGAAAACAAATTATCACCTCCGATTTCTAGATTATTATACCACAAATCTTTTTGCTTTTCAATTTACTAGTCTTGTTAGACTTTTGATGAACTCAAACACCAATTGACAATGAATGGCAAAAATGGTATAATATGATAAATATAAGGAAGTTATAATGACAAAATGTTTTTGAATATGATAGAATACAAAACATTTCAAACATTGGAGAAAATAAGTAGGTAAAAATATGAAACAACTCAAACAAATAATAGGCATTTTACTGGGAACAATGTGTGTTGGGCTAGGTGTAGCCCTATTTAAATTATCGCAATTTGGTCAGGATTCTCTTTCCGCAATGGTGTTTTCATTGATGTATTTGTTTGATATAGATGGCATGGATTATAGTGTATATTACATTGGTGTGAATGTTTTATTTTTGGTAGGGATGATCATCTTTTTGCGAAATAGAATTCATATAGGTACCATCATCAATTTATTACTCACAGGTGTATGTGCGAGTCTTTTTTTAAAATTATTTGAATGGCTCAATTGGCAAAATAGCATTTGGCCTATTCGATTATTGTATAGCCTTTTTGGATTAGTAATCATTAGCTTTGGCATAGCGCTATATGGTAGTGCTAATTTGGGAATTGCACCATATGATGGATTGCCTATGATACTCAATCGCTTGTGTCCTAAATTATCTTATGCAAAATCAAGAATAATAGTGGATTTGTGTTGTACGGCTATTGCTTTTGTTATAGGGGTATGCATTCTTCAAAAAACAGATATTATTCATATCAATACCATATTGACTTTTATCGTGATGGGACCACTCATTTCTTATTTCAGCAAAAAAATCAATCAGCATATTTATCAGTGGGACCAAGAGGTGTTTCTATAATGAAAATAGTTGTTATTAGTGACTCTCATCACAACAAAGAAATATTAGAACAAATTGTTATCAAGCATCCTGATGCATCGCTATTTCTTCATGCAGGGGATAGTTGTTTAAGTGCTCCAGAAGTGAAACCTTATTTAAGTGTAAAAGGGAATTGTGATGGTGAGGAATATCCAAAAGAGCTGGCCATTCAAACGCCATATGGTCTACTAATCATCATGCATGGTCATCAACTTTTTTTAAATTATCAACGAATCCTTCAAAAAAAGCAGGCCAAAATACTGATTGTAGGACATACGCACCAACATAAAGTAACACAATATGGAGATGCATATGTATTTAATCCAGGATCAGTGAGTCTACCACGGGATAAAACAAATGGCACATATCTAATATTATATATTGAAAAAGAATCAATTACATATGAATTTGTTTATATGTAAATAGAAATCAAATAAAATTATAATGAATTTATTGGTAGAAATGTAAAAAATGTGGTATAATACAATAGAGAAAAGGAGTGATATTATGTATTCAAAAAATATTTGGAAAGATGCTACACAAGAAAAAATAAATGCAATGATGAAATTTTGTGAGGAGTATAAAACATATATTAGTGTTGGAAAAACGGAAAGGCTTTGTGTTGCACAAACACTAGAATTAGTCAAACAAAAGGGTTATCAAGATTTAAATGCAGTACAAAATGTACAGCCTGGTGATAAGATTTATTTGGTCAATAAGAATAAAAATATTGTTTTATTTCATATGGGGACAAAGCCACTTACAGAAGGTATTCGTGTTTTAGGTGCTCATATTGATTCACCACGATTAGATATCAAACAAAATCCTTTATACGAAAAAAATGATTTTGCATTATTAGATACTCACTATTATGGAGGCGTAAAAAAATATCAATGGGTAACAATTCCACTTTCCATTTGTGGTGTAGTTGTAAAAAAAGATGGCACTACAATTGATGTAATGATTGGTGAAAATGAAACGGATCCAGTTGTAGGTATTTCCGATTTATTAATTCATTTAGCAGGAGATCAACTTCAAAAAACTGCTGCTAAGGTCATTGAAGGGGAAGACTTGGATGTTACAATGGGAAGCATTCCACTAGCAGATTGTGAAAAAGATGCTGTAAAAGCCAATATTTTAAAATTACTAAAGGAAAAATATGATTTTGAAGAAGAAGATTTCTTATCGGCTGAATTAGAAGTTGTTCCTAGTGGAAAAGCTAGAGACTATGGAATGGATCGAAGTATGATTGCGGGATACGGACATGATGATAGAGTGTGTGCATATACTTCGCTTCGCGCAATAGTTGATATGGAGGAAGTTCCAACCTATACAAGTTGCTGTATTTTAGTAGATAAAGAAGAAATAGGTAGTGTGGGAGCTACTGGGGCACAGTCTTTATTTTTTGAAAATGCCATTTTGATGTTACTTCATGCACAACAAGAAGATAGTTTGCTTGCTTTAAGAAAAACGCTTGAAAATACAAAAATGTTATCTAGTGATGTAAGTGCTGGATTTGATCCTCTATTTGCAGGAGTTAATGATCCTAAAAATGCAGCGTATCTTGGACGTGGTATTGTATTTAATAAATATACTGGTTCTCGTGGCAAGAGTGGTTCTAATGATGCTAATCCTGAATATGTTGCTTGGATTAGAGAAATTATGGACGAAAATAGGATTCATTTTCAAACAGCAGAACTAGGAAAAGTAGATCAAGGAGGCGGAGGCACAATTGCTTATATTTTAGGAAACTATAATATGAATGTAGTAGATGCTGGTGTTCCGGTTTTAAATATGCATGCGCCAATGGAAATTGTTTCAAAAGCAGATGTATATGAGGCCTATTTAGCCTACCTTGCTTTCTTGAAAAAATAGTACAATCAAAGGAAATGATTCTCATTTCCTTTTCTTAATAAAACAGGAAAAAATCAAGAAGTAAAAAAGCAAAAATAGAGGTAAAAAATATGTCAAAGGTTGCAGTTATCGGACTTAGTGGTGAGTCTATTTTTATGAAAGTAACACAATTGCCTTACCCATCGGTTACGGTTCACGCAAACGAAGTATACGTAGAGCCTGGTGGAAAAGGATACAATCAAGCTGTTGCGCTCGCAAAAATGGGAATAGAGGTAAGTTTTTTAACAAAAGTAGGAAAAGATTCAAGTGGAGAATATTGTAGAGCGTATATGGAAGAGATAGGAATTCAGTGTTTTGCTATTGAGGATGAAAAAGAGAAAACAGCTCTTGCAACTATTCTAACAGATGAACAAGGTGAAAATGAGGTTATTGTTTATCCAGGAGCATCCCAATGTTTAACAGTTGAAGATGTGAGAGCGTTCCAAACCGAAATTCAAATAGCAGATGTATTGGTATTACAATATGAAATACCGAAAGTCGCATTACAAGAAGCCATTCATTTGGCTAAACAATCGCATACATATATTATTTTGAATCCAGCACCTGCCATTTATGATGATAATTCATTATTGCAAAGTGTAGATCTCATCACACCCAATTTAGAAGAGGCTAAAAAATTATATCATTTGAATGAAAATAGTACATTAGATGAAGTAGTAGGGAGCATAAAATGTCAACCACATTCAAGTGTGATTGTCACATTAGGAAAAAAAGGGGCCCTTTTGATAGAAGAAAATCAGGAGACTTATTTTTCTGGAATTGTTGTGGATGCAGTAGATACAACAGGTGCAGGCGATACATTTACTGCAGGACTTGCGGCTAGTATTGCAAGAGGAAAAAAGATTGAAGAGGCTATTTCATATGCGATGGTAGCAGCAAGTTTAAGTGTAACCAAACCACACGTATTAGAGAGTTTGCCTACAAATGCAGAAATCGAAAAATTTACAAAACTATATAACTTGAAAAAATAGCTAAGATATGCTATAATTGAGTCGCTTGAAAATATTACAAAATTTAAAGGAGATAATAATCGTGATTTACAAGACTATAACAGATTATAAAGAAGCCACAAAAGACTTCTTAGAAAATGAAAAGCAATTTCATTTGGGTGTTATTCCAACCGAACAATCTAATCCACTTACAAAAAATTTGAGTGCAACTATTGCAAAGGATACAGCAAAAGGGGTAAAAACGATTCTTTCAGCAGATAAATATATTGCAGATAAAGCGCGTGAACAATTTCAAACGAAAGAATTTGCAGCTTTTGTTGACGACATCAAAAGATGTATGGATGAAAGAAAAAAGGTTGTTTTTTCTAGTGTTGGTGCATCTGGAAGAATGGCCATTCAAATGGACGGCGCATGGAGAAGTTTTTGGCAAGGACTAGTTGACAAAATTCCAGCACATCGTTTTGAATTCTTAGAAATGGCTGAAGTTGTAAGTAGTTTTACAACAGGTGGTGATCGTGCTTTAGTACGTTCAGTAGAAAACTTTGAAGACTATATGACTTTTGGTGCTAAACAAGTTGATGAGGCAGAAATGGGACCTGGCGATGTATTAGTTGCATTATCTGAATGTGGCTTATCCGCTAGTATCAATGGTTCAGCAGTTCGTGGATATGAACTTGGTGTAAAAACGTATTATTTATTCTGTAATCCTGAACACATTTTAAGAACACATCTTGATCGTGCTCGTGCTGTATTTGAATGCTTAGACGAATATCAAGCCAATCAAGAAAAAGGAATTGATAATGGAAAATATATTGTGAAGATTCCACTATTTGTAGGAAATATGGCAGTATCTGGTTCTACTCGTATGCAAGTTACAACAGTTGAATTGCTTGCTGCAGGGGCTGCACTTGAGGTTGCTGCGAATCGTTGGTTAAAGGAAAATCTAACAGAACAAGAACTGGCCGTAGTAGGTGGTGAAATGATTGATTTGGAAGCCTATGCAGATGCATTTGTTTCTTTAAATAAGCAATTATCAAGTGGTGCTGCTTTAAAAGGATTAGCAAAAGCAGTTGAATTTGAAGTAAATACTTACAATCAAAAGGGGTTAGTTACTTATGTAACTCATGACTATTTGTTAGATATTATGACAGATACTACTGAACGTCAACCTACATTTACACTTCCACCATTTAGAAAATTTAATGATCAAGACAGCGAAGTATCTTGGGCATATATCAAAGACCCACTATATCCAAATGAAGTGGCATGGCAACAAGTGTTCCGTAGACCTATTAAAGGACTTGAGTGGACAAAAGAGGATTATGTACAAATGAATGCAAGTCAAGATATTATTAATAATCCACCAAAAGTAAGTGGTGATGAAGTATTAGAATATGTGATTGGTAATGAAGATGATCCATCTCGATATAGTCGTGATTGTTCGCAATTGGTATTGATTGATGTAAATGGTTCTGCAACCAAAGAGGTAGTAGATTGGTATAAAAAAGAACTTGTAAAGTATAGTGGTGGTATAGTGATTCGTTTTGGCCAAATT
Source organism: Prevotella sp. (assembly GCA_023665755.1). Classification (GTDB taxonomy): domain Bacteria; phylum Bacillota_I; class Bacilli_A; order ML615J-28; family CAG-313; genus CAG-313. Next base: position 464,742 of record JAMPDF010000001.1, on the reverse strand, counting down.
CCTACTGAAAAAATTGCTAAAGATGAAATCCGAATCCCTGTTGAATTACCAAGAACTTGCACTGATATTATGTATCATTTATTGGTAAAAGTTGCATTCAATGCACTTTCAACTGGTACAATGGCTAAGATGGGTAGAGTTTATGGTAACTGGATGGTACAAGTATTGCCAACCAATAAAAAACTAATTGACCGTTCATCTAGAATTATTGCTAGCTTGGCCAAAATTCCTTATGAAAAAGCAGTAGAAGAATTCTTCTATTCTTATTATAATCGTAAACCAGAAGATGAATATCGCGAATCTTATGTTATTGAAACTTTACGTCGTTTAGGATTTGATCCAAACGCAGATATTCAATAAGAATCGTTTTAAAAGGTGCATTTTTGATATTTGCACCTTTTTTGTTAATTATTTCTAATCTAATTTCATCTTTTTTCTTTCAAAATGGAAGAAAACATGTTATAATGATAATTAGAAAATAAAATAAAGGAGTATATATGAAAAAAGGATTATTTTTTATAATATCACTATTGTTTGTTTTTTCCTTTTCTTTAGGTTTGCAAAAGCCATCTAAAGCAACTAATGATAGTCCTTCATATGAAGGAGAAAGGGATTTTAGAGCTGCCTGGGTAAGTTATTATACGGGCGATATTAGCTATAAAAACGAATCAGATTATAAACAACAAATTGATACAATTCTAGATGCACTAGAATATTACAATATGAATGCGATTATTTTTCATATTCGTGCAAATCACGATGCTTGGTATCGTTCAAAACTCAATAAGGTAAATAGCCAATTGGCAAATGTCGATTTTGATGTATTTGATCCATTAGAATATGTCATTACAGAATCGCACAAGAGAGGAATTGAGTTTCATGCATGGCTAAATCCATATCGAATTGGTTCAACTTATAAGAGTGCAACAGATATAGCTAGTGCGTTTTCTGCATATCCTCATAATCCAGCCAGTGATGCTAGTCAGGTGCTATTGGGAACAACTCTACAAATCTTAAACCCTGGAATTCCAGAAGTACGCGATTTTATTGTCGAAACTTGTATGGAAATTGTCGAGAATTATGATGTAGATGCTATTCATTTTGATGACTATTTTTATGCTGATGGAATTGATGACAGTGCTACACGCGCCAAATATAACACTAAAAATTTAAGTGTTGCTAATTTTAGAAGAGAGCAAGTAGATCAATTTATCTATCAATTGAAAAATAGTTTAGATGCATTTAATCAAACACATCACCGCTTTGTTCAATTAGGTATTTCACCTACTGGTGTTTATAAAAATGCCAATTCAGCACAAGAGGCTACTACCCCTCTAGAAAATTATCAATATAATAGTCAAGGAGACTTAGTTTATCCGATTGGCGCAACAACAGGATGTCAAATGCACTATGAATCATATTTATATTGTGATACATTAAAATGGGTCAATCAGGGATGGATCAATTATATTCTTCCTCAGACATATTGGTCTACTACGCATAGTCTTGCTCCATTCGAAAGACTTATCAATTGGTGGAATATGGCGGTTGCCAAAAAAGACGTCAATCTATACGCAGGAATGGGGATTTATATGTGGACGGGGCAATCTGGAGAGGCGGTTCGCCAGATTCAAATCACTGATGCATTAGAACATGTTTTAGGTACATCAGTATATAGTTATCGTCAAATTGCAGCAGCTTATAAGCAAACTGATCAAAATGCCAAAACACAAATGGAACAACTAAAAAAAATAGTTTGGCAAAATCAAGCAATTGTACCTACTATAGCCGGATTTGCAGAAGAAAAGATAGGATCAGTTCAAAATTTTTCAGTTGAGGGAAATAAATTATTTTGGGACCGATTAGAAGGCGCTAAATTTTATATTGTCTATCGCAATGGTGAAATTGCGGATATTATCAATGGAGTAGAAGATATTATTGTGTGGAATGATACCGAAAGTGGGGAGTATGTATATGATGTTATACCATTGTCTTATACCAACACCTTGGGAAATCCTACCATAAAGGTGGTAGAAGATCAAGAACCACCGATTCATGCTACCCTTTCGTTTGATGTAGAAGGAAATGATTTACTTGATACGAAAGTGTCTTATTCACTAGATAAAGGAAAGAATGCTTATGTATGGTTAACCGATGATGCTCCAGATGTTTCTAGGTTAGCATATGATTGGACTTCAAGTAACGATGAGATTGCTTCCATTAGTTCTTATGGTACGATTACTACTAAGCAATATGGTACAGTTAAAATAAGGGGAACACTTAAGGCCAATCAAACTATTTATGCAGAATTTTATATAAATGTTTGTACACCAGAAACTGCCCTAAAACAAGTAACTGTTTCATTCAAAAATCCAGATGGCACGATGATTGAACAACAACGCATTTCGTATGGTGATAGCGTGATTTGTCAAACAATACCTACAATGGCTTCTACCCAAAAATACGATTATGTGTTTATAGGTTTTCAACATTCATTACACAATATTACAGAAGATATGGATATCTATGCAGTATATCAAGCTAATATAAGAAGTTATGTGGTGACGTATAAAAATGCAGATGGCACTATTTTAATGGTCCAATCCGTTTTATATGGGGAAATACCCACTCCTCCATCTAATCCTACTTTAGATCCTGATGTGGCCTATACGTATCGTTTTAAAGGCTGGGATCAAGAGAATAAAGCAATTGTTGAGGATACAGTCATCACGGCAGTATATTCGACAATAGATAATAGTTATTTTCTTTCATTTGAAACCAATTGTGATGTAGAAGTGAGAGATCGAATGTATTATCATTATGAAAAGATTAATCAAACCTCACTCCCAATACCTACACGTGAAGGATATCTTTTTGCGGGATGGTATCAAGATGAGGCACTCACAATTGCTTGTCCTGATTCATTTCAACTAGTGGCAGATAGTACTCTTTATGCAAAATGGATAAAGCAACTGCCTGTTTATTTTTATGATATATCGCATGAAATTTACTATAGTGCATATATAGAAGAAGGCGCTACTATTTATTCTATTATGGCTCCTGTTGTAGAAGGATATGATTTCGTTGGGTGGACCGAAGATCCAAATCAAAATGAATTGTTTGATTTTCCGCAACCTGTTTATACGTCACTTCACTTGTACCCAGTATATAAAGAAAATAGACAATATACTGTCTATTATTATTACTATGGACAAATACAACATACTATGCTAGTGGAACCTCTATCCAAGTTAGATGTATTAAAACCTGAACTAGACGGATATGATCGCTTTGATGGATGGTATTTTGATGAATCATTTACCCAACCTGTTCCTTCATCTTATGAAGTTACGACATCAATAAATCTATATGGAAAAATTACACGTATGTACTGCGTTCGTATTTATGGCATTCAAGGTATTCTATTAGAAGAAATTGTCGAAGAAGGAACCAACTTAGAGGATAAACTACTATCTGTGAGTCAAATTCCAGTAAAAGGATATACTTTCGCAGGATGGAACCAAGATTCAATTGAAGGATACCAATCCGTTAATCAAAATATGGAAATTTATGCAACCTATCAATTGAAGGGTGGGTGCAATTGTCATAGTAGCCTTTTGGTTATAGGATTCGTTTCTATGATATCATGTTTGTCATATATTTTGATTCGAAAAAAAGATTAATACACAAAATGATATATTCAACAAGTTGATAGGTGCTAATTCAGTTTTGGCACGGTCAACTTGTTTTTTAATTGCTTTTAGGAATAAACAAAAATCTGTTTTATGATATAATATGAATAATTATGGAAAATGAAGCAGAAAGAAGGATATATATGCTAGTTGTTATCGGTCCGAGTGCAAGCGGAAAAACACAAATTGTAAATCATTTAATTCAGGACTATGGTCTTCATAAATTAGTCACTTATACAACAAGACCAATGCGTGTAGGGGAAGTACAAGATATAGATTATCATTTTATTTCACAAGTATCTTTTAGAGAAAAAGATCAAAACCATTTTTTTTTAGAAACAGTATACTATAATCAAAATTATTATGGTACCGCTTATAGCGATCTTTCAGAAGACAAAGTAGTCATCATTGAAAAAGAAGGACTAAAGAAATATATTGCACATGCAAGAGAAAAAATTGTCATTATTTTTATTCGATGTTCCAAACCTATTCGGCGTTTAAGGATGCTTGGGCGTTTAGATGAACTAGATTGCATTGAAAAGCGGCTTCAAAGTGATGATATTGTGTTTGATGAAGAACTATTATCTTTGGTAGATTATGTGATTGAAACTTCCAACAGTAATGTATATGACTGTGCCAAACTTGCTTATACTTATTATCAACAAGCTATGCGAGGAAAATAAATGAAAATTCAAATATTAGAGCAATACCAAATTCCTTATGTAATGGATGTGAAAAGGACCAAACATATGCGCATTCGTTTCGATCAACAAGCCATTTTACATGTTACGTATCCGCTAGGTTGTAAAATAGAGAGTCTAGAACATTTTATATCCAAACATATTGAGTGGATTCTTGAAAAAAGATCACAAGCCTTAGAAAAAGTGGTAACCTACACAAGTGGTAGTAATCAATATGTATTTGGTGAAAGGTGTACATTACAAATTAATTTATCCAAAACAAAGCGAATCGACAAAATTGGGAATATTATTATGGTATCTGTACATGATATCCGGGATGTCCGAAAGGATATGCTCCAATGGAGAATGGAACTTGCGGAAAATGTATTTGAACAATTGCTATATGCCTGTTTTATGAAAATGAAAAATGAATTGGATACTTTTCCCAAACTAGTGATTCAAAAATCAAAAACCAAATGGGGATGCTGTTATATTAATGAAAATAAAATTATGCTAAATTTTGCCTTAACGCAAGCCCCGTTTGAATTGATTGAATATGTCATTTGTCATGAACTGACCCATTTTATCGTTCATAATCATTCCAAGTTGTTTCACGATAAACTTTCTCAATATGTAACTGAAGAAAGAAAAAAAGCGAAAATGTTAAAAAAATATCCAAATATACTTTAAAGGGTAGGTATGTGTAATACTTATCCTTTCTTTTTAGTTTATTCGACAAAAAAAGAATAAAAAAAGACAAAAATAGGTAAAAAAGGAAATACAAAAAGCAAAAGGAGTCATATTTTGTCAAAAAAGAAGAAAATAATTATAAACATTGAAAAATATACCACAAATAGTTTACAAATCTTCCTTTTTTTGTTAAATTATAAGCGTATATACTAAAATTAGAGGGGGAAGTATGAAAAAGTATAAAATTTCTAAAAACAATGTAGACGAGTATTTTCAAAGACAAATTACGAAAATACTCAAGAGTAAACGGATTGAACTAGGGAAAAGTTTGGAAGAAGTATCACAGGGAATTTGTTGTACGAGTTATTTGAGTAGAATTGAAAATAATCAAGTAAGGCTTCAGGAGATGTATTTAAAACCACTATTTGAAAAATTGGATATTGATTACGATGCGTTAAAAGAAGAAAGGAAAAATAATCAATTTGTAGAATTAATGAAAAAAGTTTTATTAGAACAGCAAGAGGCGTATCAACAAGAAATAGAGAGTATTATGAATTCTAATCATTATTTAATTACCGAAAGAGAATTGATATTATTTTATGACAATATGATTAACGAAAACTATGAAGAAATTATTTTGATAATAGATCGACTAGAAACAGTGGTTGATCATCTAGGGAATCAAGAATTGGTATTTTATATGTATCTAGTCGCCTTATATTACCGAAAAACCAATCAATTGAACAAAGCATATCGACAAATTAAAATTTTGAGGAAAATGCAAATTGAAGATAAAATTTTATCTTGGGTGATATATGAACTAGCAATGGACATTTATTTTGTTATCGGGAAAGAAACTTTATATGTGAGAATGTGCCTTCATTTTTTAAAGGATGCACCAAGTATTTATTTTTCCAAAGATATATTTAAACATAAATTAAAAATGGCCGTCATTGAGGCAAAAGATAATGTAGAGCAAGCCTTAGATAAAATGAATGAGTATTATTTAAGTGTAAACGATAGTGATTTAAAAGTAAGCGAAATGTATCGATATCATTTGGGATTGATTTATTTATTACAAAGAAGATATCAGGATATGGTGAGTATGCTTTCTCAAGGGGTTTTATCGGCACGAATTGTAAAATTACTTGCTGTAGGAATACATCATTTAGAAAGTGTATCAGAGTATCTTTCTACAGTCAAACTTATTAATCACTATGAGTTTACCAAATATGATGAATTAATGAAAAATTTTTGCACATATGTGACAATGAAAATAGAAAATGTCAGTATACAAAGATTACAAGGGTATTTGAAAACAAATGTATTCCAATTATTAAAATATTATTTTGACAGCATTATCTATGAAAATGTAATTGAAGAAATGTTTCATTTAAGTGTTAAAAGTAGCAAATATAAAGAAGCTTGTCAACTGATTATGCGTATATTTGCGGGATTAGAACAAGATATTCTCAATCGATGAACCAAATCTCTTTTAAAAAAGTTCAAAATAAGGTATAATAGTGAAATATAAAAGGAGAATGAGAGGTCTTTTTTATGAATCCATATATAGAAACATTGAATAGAAAAACAAAAACGAAGGCCTTCATAGCATTGGAACATTATGCTAATGAACATCAAGTCCCAATTATTCAATATGAATCGCTTATGATGCTGCAAATGTTGATTCGTACCAAACGTGTGAAAACAATTTTAGAAATTGGTACAGCAATTGCCTATTCAGCACTTCAGATGGCTGTTCTTTCAGAAGAAATTACCATTGATACATTAGAAAGAGATGAAAAAATGGTGGAACTAGCTACACAACATATTCAACAGTTTGGAAAACAAAAACAAATTCATCTACATTATGTAGATGCACTAGAGGTTGATCTTAGCCAGCTTCAACCCGAGTATGATCTTATTTTTATTGATGCTGCCAAGGCACAATATCAAAAGTTTTTTGAGCGGTTTGTACCGCTTCTTGCTCCTCAAGGGGTTATAGTTACAGACAATATCTTATTTCATGGGTGTGTAGAACAAAGTTTATTAGATTCTTTTAACTTGAGTAAAAATGTTCAACATCTTGCTAAAAAAATAGATCAATACAATCATTTTCTAAACACGTTACCACAGATGGAAACATATTATTTTGATTTAGGCGATGGCCTAGCTATCACGATGAGGAAATAAAATGAAATCATTTATTTTTGAACCCGTATCTTTTCGCCAAGCCAAGCAGTGGACAAAGCAAAAAAAAGTAGAGCACATACTTATACCTGTATTGGATTTTTCTTTATCGTATTCAAGGGGCTATAGCCTTAAGCAAGTCCAATATTTGATTAACCAAAAAGGCTTGATGAGAATATCTCTCAATATGATGCGATTGTTTCATGAAAACGACTTAGAACAGGTATTGTCTTTTTTTCATCAAATCAATATAGAGGACATAGAATATATTTTTTATACCGATTTAGGACTTTATCAAATGCTTGTTGCGCAAGGTTATCAAGATAAATTGGTTTATGATGCGCATACGTATTTGACAAATGCAAGTGATGTAACAGAATATGCAAAGTTGAATCAAAATGTTGTGGTATCCAATCAAATTTCAATAGAAGAATTAAAGACCTTACTAGATCACATTACCAAACCAGTGATGATACATGGGTTTGGACAATCTATCATTTTTTATTCGCGAAGAAAATTACTAACAAGATACTTTGAATATCGTCATTTAAAACAAAAAATAGGTCATAGGCAATATACATTACAAGAAGAATTTCGCACAGATCAATATCCAATTGTTGAAAAAAATTTTGGCACCTTGATATATGAAAAAGGCTTTTATTATTTATTTGAAGAATTGGATCAATTGCCACATGTTTCTCATATCCTTATTCATTGTGGTACTTTAAATGAAAAACATTTTGGAATGGTGGTGGATAGTTATTTGACCCAGCAACTAGAAATGCTGAAAGGACTTCCATTTGATTTATCAAAAGGAATTATGAAAGAACATTCTGTGCTTCGCAAAGAAAAGGAGAACTAGTATGCAGAAGATAGAATTATTAGCGCCTGCTGGAAATTTAGAAAAAGCTAAAATTGCATTAGAATATGGTGCGGATGCAGTATATATTGGTGGGAAATCGTTTAGTCTTCGTGCAAGGGCATCAAATTTTGATTTGCAAGATATTCAAGCACTATGCATCTTCGCCCATGAGAGAAATAAAAAAGTCTATGTAACAACTAATATTTTACCTCATGATGAGGATATGACCGGATTAGATGCCTATTTGCTAGGACTAGGACAAGCTCAAGTAGATGCTATTATTACCTCAAGTTTGACCATTATTATGCGTGCCCAGCAACTAATTCCACAAGTAGAGCGTCACATTTCTACGCAAATGTCAGTGACGAATCATCAAACCCTTCATTTTTATCAACAATTAGGCTGCCATCGAGTGGTTTTGGCAAGGGAAGTCAGTTTAACGGAGATGGAACAAATTGCTAGATATCACGTGACTGAATTAGAGGTATTTATCCATGGTGGGATGTGTTCTAGTTATTCTGGACGTTGTGTATTGAGTAATCATTTGACCAATCGTGATGCCAATCGAGGGGGATGTGCTCATTCTTGCCGGTGGAACTATCATCTATTGAAAAAGGGAAAACGGCTTGAACAACAAGATGTCTTCTTCAATATGGGGTCAAAAGATTTAATGGCAATTCGTTTTATTCCTCAACTCATCGATATGGGGATTGCTTCACTAAAGATTGAAGGAAGAATGAAATCTGCTTATTATTTAGCAACAGTAGTCAGATGTTACCGGATGTTAATAGATCAATATATTGAAAAAGGAAGATTAGAAGATAGTGATTATCTCTATTTTGAAAAAGAAATTGCCAAGGCTGAAAATCGGTTGACCGCAACAGGATTTTTGAAAGGTGATGTGACCATTCATGAACAATTGTATGATACTAGGACTGAATCGCCTACCAAAGAATATGTTGGATATGTACTTGATTATCAACCAGATACACATAAGGCTTTGATTGAACAAAGAAATTATTTTAAAATAGGGGATTTGGTTGAATTCTTTGGTCCAAACTTGGCAAATACAACATGTACAATTATAGACATAGTAGATGCAACCACCAATGAAATATTAGATGTGGCTAGACATCCAATGCAACAATTGTATATCTCTGTGCCGTTTTATGTTCAAAAAGGGGACATGATGCGGCTTGTGAAGTAAAGTGTTTAAAATCTTGCAAAAGAAAACTGAAATATGATATAATAATGAAGTTAAGAAAGGTGGGTCAATTATGGCGCAACAAAAGATCTATTTAACCAAAGAAGGTTATCAAGAACAATTAAAAAAATATGAAGAATTAAAAGAACGGGAAAAGAAAAATATTATTGCACTTCAAGAAGCACGTGCACAAGGGGATCTGTCAGAAAATGCGGATTATGATGCTGCGAGAAATGAACAAGCTTTGATTGCTGCAGCGCTAAAAGAAACCGAAAATGTTTTAAATAATTATGTTTTAATCACAGAAGAAGAAAATTCAAATCTTGGAAAATTTATTACTGTTAAATTTTTAGATGAAGAAGGAGCAGAAGAGGAGACCTATCAATTGGTTGGTACAATTCAATCTAATCCTTTAGAACAAAAGATTTCCGATGAATCACCATTAGGAAAAGTGGTTTTACATGCAAAAGTTGGCGATATTGTACTTGTGAATACTGAATCTGGCGATAAGTTTGAAGTGGAAATTATTAATATTGTCAGTGAAGAAGGCAAGAAAACAAGATCTAAGAAAAAATAAGAGGATATGAGGACAATAGGAATTATCGTAGCGATGCATTTAGAAATGATGTATTTGCAAAATCAAGTTGAATCTATTCAAACAAAAGTCATCTGCAATCATACCTTTTATGAGGGCACTTATCATCAAAATAAAATTGTATTTACCACAGCAGGTATTGGAAAGGTTAATGCTGGAGTAACTACCATTTTAATGATTGAGCATTATCAACCCACAGTGATTGTGAATACAGGAATTGCAGGGGGATACTATCGCGATTTAAAGCCATTGGATATTGTTATTGCAAGTCGACTATTATATGCTGATGTAGATATGACATCAGAGATTGCTGGAGGGTATTCCTATGGGCAAATGGAAGGACTTCCACCCTATTTTATGGCCAATACAAAGTGGATAAAAAAGAGCAAAAAAAAGAATCGTATTTTTTGTGGAGATATCATTACAGGTGATCAGTTTGTGGATAATTATGAAAGAGTAGATACACTTGTTAAACAGAATTTTCCCCAATATAATATACTTGCAGTAGATATGGAGTCATGCGCAATTGCTCATGTTTGCACGATGAATCAAATAGAATGCATCGTTATTCGCTCGATTTCTGATGTAATTGGAAAAACGAATGAAATGGATTATCAAACTTTTTCTAAACTTGCCGCGGATCAAGCATGCCAGGTTGTTTTAGAAATGATTGAAGCAAACTAAAAGATGGAAATTATTTTCCATCTTTTTCTTTTAAGCAAAGATATAATTTCGTAAGTCCTCGTTTTTCAATGCGTGAAACATAGCTTCTACTAATATTGAGGCTTTTGGCAATTTCTCGTTGAGTTTCCATAGTATATCCGTTTAATCCAAAACGCCTACATATGATTTCGTATTCACGTTTAGAAAGCGTTTTGAGTGCTTCGTGGATAGCTTGATGTTCTTCTGCCTTAACAATTTGATCACTTACAGGTGGTGTAGGATCTTCTATGACATCACATAAACGGATTTCGTTTCCCTCTTTATCTTCACCAATTGGTGCATAAAGCGAAGTTGTATCCTTTCTTTTTTTATTACTTCTAATATACATAAGTATCTCGTTTTCAATACATCTTGAAGCATATGTTGCGAGTTTATTAGTTGCATCAAAGTTGAATGTATCGACCGCTTTGATTAAACCAAAAGTTCCTATAGATAAAAGATCATTTTTTTCAATGCCAGTATTTTCAAACTTTTTAACAATATGGGCAACCAGTCTTAAATTGTGCTCAATTAATTTATTTCTGGCTTCAAAATCTTTTTGTCTCCACCTGATAAGATATTTGCTTTCCTCTTCTGGAGATAAAACATCTGGAAAGTTTTCTGAATTAATGGCACCAAGTAGTGGAAGTAAAAAAAATGATAGTAATTCGATAATTAACACTCCTTAAAATAAAACGAAATCATAGACAAAAAAGGGAAAATTTAGTATAATAAAACAAAGGATGTGAATCGCATGAATAAGTATATACCCACTATGCTAGCACAAAACGTCTACAATATCGATTTTGCTATATTATATGAACAAGGAATTAGAAATATACTTTTTGATTTAGATAACACCATTGCAACTTACGAACAGCAAGTTGCAACGCCTCAACACATTGCTTTTTTCAAACAGCTAAAAACAATGGGATTAAATGTATATATTTTGTCTAATAACCGAAAGAAGAGGGTATACCAATTTATTCAAGGATTATGTGTGGATGGTGCATTAAGCCATGCTCAAAAACCCTTCTCTAGAAAAATAGCCAATTATTTACGGAAAAATGCATTGCGCATGGAAGAAACGATTTTGATTGGAGATCAACTTCTAACGGACATATCTTGTGCTAATCGTTTAGGAATAAAATCTATTTTGGTTCAATCTATTTCACGGCGAACAGAAAAGTGGTATACGAGGATAAATCGTCAAAGAGAAAAAAAAGTCATTCAAAGGATTGAAAAAGAAAATTCACAGTTAGCAAATGAATTGCGAAAGATGATAACCAAGGAGAAAAATAATGAGTAGATGTATCGGATGTGGTGTGAAAATCCAAACAACTGATCCAAATGATATAGGATATATACCAGAAATAGCATTGATTGAGAAAGGTGATCAAGTATATTGTAAAAGATGTTATGATATTCGGCATCACAATATCAAATACTTTGCCAATTATAATCCGGATGCGTATTATGAAAAAATAAAAATAATTCAACATCAACGCGCATTGGTATTGCTAATGATAGATGTTTTGGACATATATGGTGGCTTTATTCCTCAACTTTCTAGTTATATTGGTGAAAATCCTGTACTGATTGTAGTCAACAAAGTAGATATTTTACCAAAAGGGTTTCAAATTCAAAAATTAGAAAATAGAATTCGTGAAATTGCTAGTGCGCATTCAATTCGTGTTGTTGCGATTATGATGATTAGTGCTAAAAAAGCAAAAGATGTTCAAAAGGTTATTGAAAAAATATCCAAATTAAAATATCCGAGTCAACCTAAAAAAGATCATAGATATATTCGAAATAAAGAAAAAACAACTCGTTATGATGATTGTTATATTGTGGGTTGTGCAAGTGTAGGAAAATCTACTTTTATGAATATGGTGGGTAAGCTGACTTTACATTACCCTGATGAAGTAATTACTACTAATAGCCAATATCAGACTACATTAGATTTTATCAAGTGGCCCCTCGATCAAAATAGTTATTTAATTGACACACCAGGCTTGATCAATGAAAATCATTTTGGAGCTTACTTAAATAACGAATCGATTCAGTTACTAATCCCTAAAACGTATATTAAACCAAGAACATATCAGTTGCGTACAGAGCAGAGCATTCTCATTGGTGGATTGGTTCAATTGGATTTTGAATGCAAGGAAGGCGTGAATGTGAGTTTTTATATATCAAATGAATTGTACTTGCATAGAACCAAGACTAAGGAAGTAGAGCGTGTAAAGGCATCGCTTGCTTATCAAAAATTAGTGCCACCATATACTTTAGAAGAAAGTGACAACATTCAACAATTGACTACGTATCACTTCAAAGTTGAGCAACCTATGGATTTATTTATTTGTGGTATTGGTTTCGTTCATATTGTGAGCCAATATGCTCATATTAAGGTTATCATAGACAAGAAAATTCTTGTTCAATGTGTAGAAAGTTTTATGTAATATGAAAAAAGATGAGTTGAATAAATTACAAATCGTTCAAGATGCTTTTACAAAAGAAGGAAAAGTACATCCCCGTTTGTATCATACACTAGGGGTATTAGAAAAAGCATTAGAACTAAATCAAATTCATCATTTGGGTTTAAGCAAAGGGCAAATTGAAGATGCGGCATTATTCCACGATATTGCAAAGTTGCAAGCCTCAAATCAAATGTTGCTTTGTTTAGAAAGTCATTACCCTCATTTATATGAAACGCTTTTAGAGTATCCTGCTATATGGCATGCATTTGTTGGTGCGATTGTTGCCAAAGAGCAGTATGGTATTTGTGATCCTTGTGTATTAAATGCTATTTTATATCATACAACAGGTAGGCCACAAATGACAGATTTAGAAAAATTAATATTCATTAGTGATTATGTGGAAAATGGTCGTATTGGTATTGCTTTTGAGAAGGCAAGAAAAATAGCAAATCAAGATTTAGATAGCGCAATCGTCGTGATATTGGAACAAACTTTTGCTTATTTACAGAAAAAAGGAGAACTCATCTACCCTTTATCACAAGAAACTTATCATTATTATGTAAAAAGGGGAAAGGCTAATGTATAATAAAGTCATTGAAATTTTAAATAAAGCGGTTGTGAAACATATTTGTGTTTATGATATGAAGACAATTACACCATTTTATGATTATAGTGTTATTTGTAGTGTAAATACAGGAAGACAAGGCAGTGCCGCTGTGAATTATTTGAAGAAAGAAGCAGAGCAAATGGGCTTTACCTTACGCAGTGCTTCTGGCTCAACTGAATCAACTTGGTTTTTAGTGGATTTAAATGATATTGTTGTGCACATTTTTGTTGGTGATGCACGAGAAAGATACAATTTAGATGGCATGTATGGAGAATATTGTATAGAAAATAGAGAATAGTTGTCTAATTTTGTCACTACTTGCATAGAATAAAAGGAAAGTGGTGAATAAAATGAAATTATCGGAAATCTCATCGAAAGATGTAATTAATGATGAAGATGGTGTGAAGCTAGGAAGAATAGCCGATGCCGAAATTGATGTTGCGAGTGGGAAAGTACTAAATGTATCGATTTATCGCAACTTTAAGTTTTTGAATTTGTTTGGAAATAAGGACACAGTCCAAATTCCTTGGAACAAAATTATTAAGATTGGAAACGATGTTATCATCGTTGAAAATAGTCAAAAAATCAAAGAAAATACACAGAAATAAGAGAGGATTAAAATTATGAAATATGTACCAAGTCTTGAAAAATCATTTAGACCAATGATTGTTGAACTTAGAAAGTTCAAAGCAGCTGCAACACAACCTTTTGCAATTTGCGTAGAAAGACAAAATGGTTATCGTTATCGTTATGATATGAATGTTTTCCCTGGTGATTATGCAGAAAACTATGAAATGATTGAAAGAGTAATTAAAAGCATTCTTTGGGTAGTTGGTGGATTCAAAATCTATTTAGGAGGGAATGATTATATCTGCAAGAAAATGCAAGAAGTTTTCTCATTAAACGGGACACGTGCTTTTGACGTTGATTTTATGGCACGTGTATATGATAAAACATTTGAGGTTATTCCTTGTGCTTTAGAAGAGGTTCCTGCAAGCGTAGAAGCATCTCTTCCTGCTGGAGGAAATCTAGATGGATGTCGTATTGGCTTTGATGCTGGTGGATCAGATCGTAAAGTAAGTGCTGTAGTAGATGGTGAAGTTATTTTCTCAGAAGAAGTCGTATGGTTTCCAAAAACCAATTCAGATCCAAAATATCATTATGAAGGTATATTAGATAGCTTTAAACGAGCAGCCGCTAAGATGCCAAGAGTAGATGCAATTGGTGTTTCAAGTGCAGGTATTTATATTGATAATGAGGTACGTGTTGCATCCTTATTTATCAAAGTACCTCAAGATAAGTTTGATGAAGAAGTACGCGATATGTATATTCGCGCAGCAAAAGAAATTGGTGATGTACCACTAACTGTTGCCAATGATGGTGATGTTACTGCCCTTGCTGGTGCGCTTAGTTTGAAACATGGTCGTGTTTTAGGGATTGCTATGGGAACAAGTGAGGCTGTTGGTTATGTCAATAAAGATGGTAATTTAAATGGTTGGTTAAGTGAACTTGCATTTGTACCTGTGGATTATAATCAAGGCGCTATGGTAGATGAATGGAGCGGTGATTATGGCTGTGGTGTAAAATATTTTAGCCAAGATGGTGTCATCAAACTTGCTGAATTTGCTGGAATAGAATTAGATGAAAATGCAAGCCCTGCTGAAAAATTAAAAGTAGTTCAAGGATTAATGAAAAATGGTGATCCTCGTGCAAGAGAAATTTATGAAAATATTGGTACATATTTAGGTTATAGCATAGCATACTATGCTGAGTTCTATGATATTCAAAATTTATTATTGCTAGGTAGAGTAACTAGTGGAGAAGGAGGCGATATTATTATCGCTAAAGCAGATGAAGTATTAAAAGCTGAATTCCCAGAATATAAAGATATTGTGATTATGATGCCAGATGAATGGACACGTCGTGTTGGACAATCCATTGCTGCAGCAAGTTTACCAAAAACAAAATAATGATTCATGTGGAATGTTTCTGCGATGATTCAACTCACGCAAATACCTATTTAATTGAAGAAGATGGTCATGTAATTGTAGTTGATCCTGCAAATCATATGAAAGTATTGCAAAGATATATTGGCAATCAAATAGTAGATGGATGTTTGCTCACGCATGGACATTATGATCATTTTAGAGAACTTGAAAATTTTTTGCAACTATATCCAAATTGTCAGTGTTACTTGCATAAAGAAGCAAAGCGGAAATTATTGGATTTAAATTTGAGTTATGCTAGTGCTTTTGGTTGTAAGAAAGTCCCTATGATAGATGAAAATAAGCTTGTTTTATTTTCAAATGCAACAAAAATGAAGATAGGACATTTTCTAATAGAGGTAATGATTACTCCGGGGCATACCAATTGTTCAAGTATGTATGTCATAGGGAATGCTATATTTAGTGGGGATACACTATTCAAGGGTTCGGTGGGTAGAACTGATTTATGGACAGGGAACCCTTTACAACAAAAGCAAACTTTGCAAAAAATTCGGTTGTTAAAACAAAATTATGTTATCTATCCAGGACATGATGAAGCAACAACATTACTAGAAGAAATACAAAACAATCCGTATTTAAATTAAAGAGCGTAGAAATCGCTCTTTTTTCTTTTTTAGAGGTATAAAAAAACAAAAATGGAAAAAAATATAAAAAATTAGCACTAAACTATTGACAGTGCTAAAGAAAGGTGGTATAATATTAGCAGTAAAAATAAAAGAGTGCTAAGGAGGGAAATGATGCTTAGTGAAAGACAAAAATTAGTACTAATTGCAATAGTTGAAGAATACGTTAAGACAAACGAGCCCGTTGGTTCTCTTGCCCTTTCCAAAAGACCTGAACTCAATTTCTCATCTGCAACGCTTAGAAATGAAATGGCTGCACTTGAGGAAATGGCATATTTAGAAAAAACACATACGTCTAGTGGAAGAATTCCCTCAGAAAAAGGATATCGTTTATATGTACAAGAAATTATCATGAGAAGACAAAATGAGGATTTAGAATTCCCGATGATTGATGAAATCTTTGAACGTCCCAATGTTACGAAAGAAGAAGCTATCACAGAGGCTATGGAATTGGTTACGGAATTGACCAATTATGCGTCAATTGTTCTTGGTAAAACAGCTTATAATTCAAGAGTAAAGAAATTAGAATTTATTTCTTTGAAGGAAAATCAGGCGGTTATTTTATTGGTTACAGATCAAGGTCATGTTGAAAGCAAGCGTATTTTAGTTCCTATGGGAGTAAGTGTTCGTGAACTCGAAAAAACGATACAAGTATTAAATGAAGTTCTGCACAATTGTTTGGTAAGTGATATTGAAAATTATTTATTGAGTGAAACATCTAATGATGAAATTAATGACTATTTACGATATCATAGCGATTTGGTAGATGCTTTCGTTCAAGCATTTTCCGATATGGTTTCAGATAAATATCATATTACAGGTCAATATAGTATTTTATCACAACCAGAATTTAGAGATGTTGATAAGGTAAAGGCATTGCTCAATGCAATAGAAAGAAAAGAAATTTTAAGAATCGTCAAATCAGATAGCATGGGGATCAATATTAAAATTGGTCAAGAAAATGATTTGAAAATTATGCAAGATTGTGCTGTCATTACGGTGCCTTATGAAACAAATAGTGGTAGTGTAGGTGCTATTACATTATTTGGACCTACACGAATGGAATATGATAAAGTAATTCCATTATTAGAGCACATTGCAAAAAATATGAAGAAGATAGTATAGGAGGAAATGATGGAAACAGGACGTTATCGTGAAGAGGAAAAAGAATTAGAAAATGAGACATCGGAAACAGTAGAAGAAGAAAAAGAAGATGTGGAAGATGTAGATACAGAAAAAGATATAGAAATAGAAGAATTAGAGTCAGAGATCAAAAAAGAATCTAAACAATTAAAAAAATTGAAAAAGAAAAATCAGCATTTAGAAACGGAAATTGAGACATTGAATGAAACAATAAAAACACTGAAAGATCAATTGCTCCGAAACCAAGCTGAGTTAGAAAACTTTAAACGTAGAACCAATGAAGAGCGCATCAAAGAAAGAAAATATGCAATGCAAGATTACTTTATGGAAGTCATTGATATTTTGGATGTATTTGATCAAGCAGTAAATGTAAAAACAAATGATGAAAAGTTAAATAAGTATTTAAGTGGATTTGTGATGATAAACAATCGTTTTAAACAAATCTTAGAAAGTTATGGTGTGAAAAAGATTGAATGCTTACATCAACCTTTTGACCCAGCCTTCCACCAAGCAATGGAAGTTGTAGAAGCCGATGGTGTTGAATCTAACATTGTCGTAGAAGTAGTCATGTCTGGATATACTTATAAAGATAGAGTATTAAGACCAAGCATGGTAAAAGTAAGCAAATAGAACAAAACAATTCAATTCATTAGGAGGATTTATTATATGAGTAAAATTATTGGTATCGATTTAGGTACAACAAATTCATGCGTTGCCGTAATGGAAGGTGGCGAATCAAAAGTTATTGTAAATGCCGAAGGAATGCGCACAACACCATCTGTTGTTTCCTTCAAAAATGGAGATATTGCTGTAGGAGAAAGCGCAAGAAGACAAGCAGCTACAAACCTAGATACAGTGTTTTCTGTAAAAAGACATATGGGTACAGATTACAAAGTACATATCAAATCTACAAATAAAGATTATACACCACAAGAAATTTCAGCAATGATTTTACAAAATTTAAAAGCTACAGCTGAAAATTATTTAGGCGAAAAAGTAACAGAAGCAGTTATTACAGTACCCGCTTATTTCAATGATGCGGAACGTCAAGCGACAAAAGATGCAGGTAAAATTGCTGGATTAGATGTAAAACGTATTATCAATGAACCAACGGCTGCAGCATTAGCTTATGGTATTGATAAAAATCAGGATAAAGAACAAAAAGTTTTAGTATATGACCTTGGTGGTGGTACATTTGACGTATCTATTCTAGAACTTGCAGATGGTACATATGAAGTACTTGCTACAGCAGGAAATAATCGTTTAGGTGGAGATGATTTTGACAATCGTATTGTAAAATATATGGTTGAATCGTTCAAAAAATCAAATGGCGTAGATTTAAGCACAAATAAGAGTGCTATGTTTAGATTAAAATTAGAAGCAGAAAAAGCTAAAAAAGACTTAAGTGGTATTACTACAACTGATATTAACATTCCATTTATTGCTATGGATGCTGATGGGGCACCAGTTCATTTTGAAATGACACTAACTCGTTCTAAATTTGAAGAATTGATTCGTGATTTAGTTGATTCAACCACTAAATCTGTGCGTCAAGCTATGAAAGATGCTGGACTTACAACAAATGATATTGATCAGGTATTACTTGTAGGTGGTTCTACACGTATTCCATGTGTACAAGAACTTGTTAGAAGAGAATTGGGTAAAGAACCTAATCGTAGCATCAATCCAGATGAAGTTGTTGCTATGGGAGCTGCTATTCAAGGTGGTGTACTTGCTGGAGATGTAAAAGATGTATTACTATTAGATGTCACTCCTCTTTCACTTGGTATTGAAACATTAGGAGGTGTATCAACTGTACTCATTCCTCGTAATACAACAATCCCAACTTCTAAATCACAAGTATTCTCAACTGCAGCAGATAACCAACCAGCAGTAGACATTCATGTTCTTCAAGGGGAACGTTCTATGGCGGCTGATAATAAAACATTAGGTCGCTTCCAATTAAGCGGAATCCCACTAGCACCACGTGGTGTTCCACAAATTGAAGTTAAATTTGACATCGATGCAAATGGTATTGTCCATGTTAGTGCAAAAGATTTAGGTACTGGCAAAGTTCAAACGATTACAATTAGTGGTGGCTCTGGATTAAGTGATGCAGAAATTGATCGTATGGTAAAAGAAGCAGAGGAAAATGCTGCAAGTGATAAGGCTAAAAAAGAAGAAGCAGATTTAAGAAATGAATGTGAACAAATGATGTTTGCAGCAAAGAAATCAGTAGAAGATTTAGGTGCAGATGTAACTGCAGAAGAAAAAGAAGCTATTGAAAATGCAACTAAAGAGCTTCAAGAAGCTCTAAATGGCAATGATCTTGACGCTATTAAAACCAAAAAAGAGGCTTTGGAAAAAGCAGCTCAAAGCGTAGCAATGAAAGCCTATCAAAAAGCACAAGAGCAAGCAAGCCAAACTCAAAATAATGGACAAAATGAAGATGGCACGGTAGATGCATCATACGAAGAGAAAAGCGATAAATAATGATAAATAGAAAGGGGCCTACTCATGGCAACAAAAAAAGATTATTATGAAGTCCTAGGTATATCCAAGGATGCAACCCAAGAAGAGATAAAAAAGGCCTATCGTACACTTGCAAAAAAGTATCATCCAGATGTTTCAACTGATCCAAATGCGACGGAAAAATTTGCTGAGATACAAGTAGCATATGATTGCCTAAGCGATCCGGATAAACGAGCCAATTATGACCGATTCGGTACAGAGGATATGAATGGGTTTGCAGGAGGAGCAGGTGGAGCTAATGGCTTCGGCTTTGAAGACATTTTTAGTAGCATATTTGGTGGCATGGGTGGTTCTTCAAGACAAAAAAATGGACCAAGACGTGGCCGCGATATTCAAACAGAAATTACTATTACATTTGAAGAAGCCGCTTTTGGCGTAGAAAAGAGTATCAATATAACTAAAATGGATACATGTTCTAAGTGTAATGGACTAGGGGCTGCATCTAAAAATGATATATCGACTTGTTCTAGATGTAATGGTAGAGGAACTATTGTCACGCAACAAAATACTTTCCTTGGTACTATTCGGTCTGAAAATACATGTCCTGAATGTGGAGGAACTGGTAAAAAAATCAAGACTAAATGTCCTGAATGTGGCGGTGCAGGTCGTACTAGAAAGAATAAAACATTGAATGTCAAAGTCCCAGCAGGTATTGCGGATGATCAAACAATTCGTTTATCAGGCGAAGGTGAAGCTGGTATCAATGGTGGTGGCAGTGGTGATTTATTGATTAGAGTTAATGTCAAAAAG
Organism: Prevotella sp.; assembly: GCA_023665755.1. GTDB lineage: Bacteria > Bacillota_I > Bacilli_A > ML615J-28 > CAG-313 > CAG-313. Next base: position 443,986 of record JAMPDF010000001.1, on the reverse strand, counting down.
CATGAAATTTTTGAAAGAGATGAAAATAATATTTTACTAGATTTGCCTATCACATTTAGTCAAGCAGCACTTGGAGCTAATATTGATGTGAGAACATTGTATGGAATGGTTAGTTTAAAAGTTCCAGCAGGTATTCAAAGTGGAACGAAGCTAAAATTATCTGGAAAAGGAATTGACAATAAAATTAATGGTCGAAAAGGTGATCAAATTGTAAAAATCATTGTTATCACCCCTACGAATTTGACTGCTAAGCAAAAAGAAATATTCAATGAACTTTCTGGAACAGATGAAACTAAAAATAACAATTTATTTGATAAAATTAAAAAGTTTTTTAAACAAAAATAAAAGTAAAAAATACACCATATTTGAAATGTGGTGTATTTTTGATTGAAATAAAAAAATAAATATGATACAATATAGAAAAAAGTGAGGAAATGGAATATGAAAAAAATTAAATTATTTGCATGTATGAGCGTTTTTTTACTTTGTCTTTTTTTTGTAAGTTGTAAAAAGAAAACAATATGTGAAAAAAATGGTCATCAATGGGAAAATGCTACATGTACAGCTCCTAAAACATGTAGCGTTTGTAAGGCGACTGAGGGGGCAACTTTAGAACATCAGTATCAAGAAGCAACTTGTACAACCCCCAAAAAATGTTCCGTATGTCAACATACAGTAGGGGAATCTTTAGGGCATGATTTTATGGAGATCAAAAGAACCGAATCAACATGTGCAATAAAAGGAAATATACAGTATAAGTGTAGTCGTTGTGATGAAACTAAAAATGAAGAAATTCCTCTTTTAGAGCATAACTGGGAAGATGCAACGTATTTACGACCACAAACTTGTAAAAGTTGTGGTTTAACTCAAGGGTTACCATTACCATCAGTATGGGTAAAAGTAATTAATGGAAAGGAAGAAATGGCTTTAAACGAAACGCAGACACTTACATTTGATTTTGGCAAAGAAATGGATGTAGAAGTTGAAGTTTTAGATAATGAAATCCTTGAAGTAATTTCAAAAAATGCTACTCAGTGTGTGATTCAGCCTAAAAAAATGGGGACAACTAAAATAAGAGTGATGTTAGCTGATCGCTCTCAATATGATGAAATAGAAATTACAGTGGTAGAACAAAAATTTACCGTGACTTTCTTGGAAAAAACAAATGTAACTGTTCCAAATAGTATTACATATAAAACATCAGAATTACCCCTTATGTTACCAGAAGCATCTAGAACTAATTTTCATTTTTTGGGGTGGATGCCAAAACAAAATTATGATGGAACTATATTAACAGATCAATTGGATTTAAGTCAATTGTGGCATACTATTCCTGAGAATGTAGCAGAAGATATTGAACTTGTTCCTATTATGGGCTATACAAGACTAGAGTTTGAAAATCCAACTACAGTAATTGATTTGGAAACAGGCGTTGCATTAAATGTGAAGAAGATGTATTTTCCACAAACGCTGCAAAATTGCACACTAAAGTGGGAAAGTAAAAATACTGACATTTTAACAATAGATGAAAATGGCTTTATTACACCACTAAAAGAAGGATATACAACAGTTCAAGTATCTGTTGTAGAAAAACCAACATTAAATTTAACTATAGGAATAACAGTAGTAGCTAACTTAGCTGAACTAGATGATGTCATTCAATTTTTAATGCGGGAAAATAGAGAACAAGTTATTGCACAAACTATTAACGTAGTAGGTTACCAATTTAATTATTCTCACAAATTGTTAGGAAGTGTATCTGATTTCTTATTTAGAGAACATGTTGTAGATGAAAGTATATCTACACCATCTGGCGCATCTAACCGACCAGGCGATGTATATGAAAAGTATTATATTACAGTACACGACACGGCATCTACTATCAATACAGCTGATGCTAGAACACACGCTAACTATGTGAAAAATGGCGGTGGCGGAACAAGTTGGCATTATTCTTCTGGCGATACTGGTGTTTATCATCAAATTCCTGATGATGAAAGGACTTACCACGCAGGAGATGGTAGTAGAGAATATCATTTGAATGAAACTGGAGTAACAGTTAAAGAAAACGCTCAAGGTATTATCACAATATCAAGTGATGGATACTATGAAATTGATGGTGAAAAGACTTTGATACAAGCACCTAGAAAAGATGATGGCACCATACCTACAACAGCAGATATTAATGATGAAGGCATTCGTTTAGTGATAGAAGATGGAAAATATTTAATTGGTGATACTTGGTGGAGTTCTACTTATAAGAAAATTTCTAATACAGGTGGTAATTGTAATTCCATTGGTATAGAAACAATGGTAAACCAAGGATCAGACTTGTATATGACATGGCAACGCACCGCAAAATTGGTTGCTCATTTATTAGTGGAAAACCATTTAACTGTAGATGATGTAAAACCGCACCATTATTTTAGCGGAAAAAATTGCCCAGAAACAATGCGCAATAATGGCCTTTGGGATAATTTCATTGAACTAGTAAAGGCAGAATATGAATATCTTACCCAATATTCGTCTTATACATTTAGTTGCAAGTCCTTGGATTTGGCTTATCTTGATAACTATGGTAGAGTTAAAAAACAAAATACAACAGATTATTATGTAAGTTATACTATTACCATTACAAAAGATGAGAAGGTTCAAACCATTACTTTAACCTCTCTTATACCAGGCACGTCACGTCAATATAAGGCGTAATTAATCAAAAAAAAGAGTCTTAGTTTTAACTTTAAGACTCTTTTTTTGCATGATTTTTTATAATATGACATAAAATGGGAAAAACAGCAAAGAAAAAATACAAAAAATAATGAAAACGCTTGCCACTTTTTTGAAAAAGTGATATAATAAAGTGTAAATTCAAGCGAAAAGGAGAATAACATGTTAAACATTAGAAAAAGATTTTTCTTATTATTAACAATTGTTGGTTTACTCTTCGGCTTTGCTGCTTGTACACCTTCTGAGGATGCAGTACAAATCTCATTTTCAGAAAATGTATATACAGTTAAAGTTGGTCAAACTATTGACGTCGAACCAATAATTAACAAGGGATCAAAAGTCGGAAAAATTACAGTTGAATATTCGTCTTATGATTCCACTATTGCAACATATGTTGATGGAAAATTAACTGGGTTGCAAGCAGGTGAAACTGTGATCAAAATTGTTTGCACAGAAAAACCTGTTGCTTACGATACTGCTACAGTAAAAGTTGTTGAAAACGATTTACCTGTAGTAAATTTCGGAGCATTACAAAATAGCATGATTAAGGGGACTACACAAACACTGACATATAGTTTTTCCCCAGAATATGCACAAGCAAAAGTAACCTTTACTTCTGCTCATCCTGAAGTTGCAACAATTGATGAACAAGGTGTCATTACTGCAGTTGCTCCAGGTAAGGCATTATTAGTTGCTCGTGTAGTAAATCCACTAGATGAAAGTGAATATCGCGATTACACGTTTAATGTTGAAGTAATTGAAGCTGATTTTGCAATTTACTATGAATTAAATGGTGGTACTAACCATGCAGATAATCCAGCTGGTTATAATGTGCTTACATTACCACTTGAGATTTTTGCTCCTACAAAAGAAGCATATAAATTTTTGGGTTGGTATAATAATGCTGAATGCGAAGGAGAAGCGGTAACTGCAATTCCTGCTGGAACAAGAGGCAATGTAACATTATATGCTAAATGGGAATTGATAGAATTTAATGTAAACTATGAATTGAATGGTGGTACTAATGGTGCTAATCCAACGATTTATAATGTAGAAAAACTTCCTATTGCGCTTGTAAATCCTGAAAAAATAGGATATACATTTGTGGGTTGGTATATGGGTGATACTCAAGTAGAAGAAATTGCTCTTGGTACAACTGGTGATATTACACTTACAGCAAAATGGGAATTGGTAGAATATACCATTACTTATGATTTAGCTGGTGGTGCTTGGCAAAACCTAGAGGGTGTAGTATATCCATATGGTATGGATAGAGATGCAATGGTAAAAGATTTTGTCAAAGAATTTAATGCTTTTTCTCAAAAAACTGTAAAAGAAGATGGTTCTGATTTCTTTGCAAGAAGTTGGATGGCTGATGGTTCTAGTGCTGGTTATAAGTTCTTAACTAGTGCAGAATATGGTGCAAAATGGAAATGGTTATTGAATTATATTAATGATGCACGTGTTGCTGAAGGTAAAGAACCATTAAAAGATGGTGATAGTCAAGCAGAAGCTCGTGGTGAAATCCATAATTTCTTGAATGCAACAGATAACTCAAGTAGTGCTGGTTACGGATGTGATTATTCAAGTGAAGTAATGGCAAACGGATTCTGGATTTATACATTATACTTACCAATTGTTGAAGTAGTGAATAAATATACAATTGAAAGTGAAGATATTGTACTTCCAGAAATTGCTTATAAAACTGGATATACATTCTTAGGCCTATTTGATCAAAATGGAAATAAAGTTGAAAAAATTGTAAAAGGTTCTACAGGTAATGTGGTACTTACTGCACAATGGGAATTGGTAAATTATCAAATTGAGTATGAATTAAATGGTGGAATTTTTGATTTGTACTTATATTCAAGCCGTGAAGCAATGGTTGATGATTTCCTAAATGATGCAATGGCATTCTACAATAAAACATCTAAACCAAATTGTATGGTTGATGATAGTGGTAAACAAGTAGGATTTGCAAATGTATTCACTTCAATTTATGGTATTTTCTCAAGTGAAGCATATGGAGCTAAATGGGCTTGGTTAAAGGCTTATGTTATTGATACAGCAACCGATGCAAAAGCAAGTTTAGAAAGTGGAAATGAAACATATTGGAGATATTCTTTAGGTGCTTTCTTGTTCAAAGATTGTCGTACAAATTGGCCAAAAAGTGCTGATTATACAAAGGAAGAACTTGCAAATGGATTCTGGAATTTAGTTCAAAAACCTGATGCAGTTGCACCAGTTACTACTTATACTGTGGTTGATGCTGTAGTATTGCCTATACCAGTAAAAGGAAATTGTACATTCTTAGGTTGGTTCATTGGAGATACAAAAGTTGAAAGCATTGCAAAAGGAACTACAGGAGATTTAGTATTAACTGCAAAATGGTATAATCCAGACGCAGAATTACCTATTGACTATCAATTAGATGGTGGTGTACTTCCTGAAGGAACTCCACTTACATTCTTAGCAAAAGATGGTTTAGCAAGTTATGCAATTCCAACAAAACCTGGATATGCGTTTAAGGGATGGTTTACTGATGCTGAGTGCACAGTTGTTGCAACACCAGTTGAGCCAGGTCAAGCTCTTGAAGGTGTAACAGTTTATGCATCATGGGAAATGATAACTTACACAATCGAATATGAAACAAATGGTGGTGTATTCTTAAGCGATTCAATCGTTCCAGAGTACGATGATTTTAATGACTTAGTTACAACATTCTTGGCAGATTATGGAACATTCTATGCAATTAGTGATTTAACTGCTGATAATTTCTATGGTAAGACAAGCAAATTTGGGCCTTTTGCATTCTTTAATGATAATGCAATGGCAGAAAAATGGTTATGGCTAATTGAGTACATCGAAAATGTAGCTAATGAAAGTGGCTATATGGGTAAGACTTATCTTTCTTTAAATAGCGGTATGGCTAACTTTAATAAATATGCAAGAGTAAATTTAGCTGCATTCTTCGGACAAACTCGTTTAACAACTGTTTCTCCAGCATCAATGGATTTTACAAATGCAGATAACGAAGCTTTATGGCAAGCATGTCCTACAAAAGAAATCAAAGTAGGTATTCCTGCAAAATATGAATACAATGTAACAGAATTACCATTAGCAATTGCTACACCAAATAAAGAAGGTGCGACATTTGTTGGTTGGTATATGAATGAAAATCTAAAAGATGATCAAATACAAGAAATCACTTTAGAAAATATTGGAAATCTTAAATTGTATGCAAGATGGTCTGATTCTACAATTGAATTCGATACATATAATATCAATTATGTATTAGATGGTGGAACATTATCATCTGATGCTCCAACAACTTATGTAGAAGAAACAGGTGCAAAACTAGGTGTTGCTACTCGTTTAGGTTATACATTTGTTGGTTGGTTTACAGATCCTGAATGCACGAATGCAATTGCAGAAATTACAGCAGATAGCAAAGGCGATGTAACTGTATATGCTAGTTGGGAAGCTGTAGAATATACAATCACTTATGAGGTAGGTGAAGGAACATTACCTACAATAACTACTCTAGTAAGTGGTTATGCTACAATTGATCAAATTGTTGCTGATTATTTAAAAGATTACAATGCTTATGGTGGCACATCTTACACTAGTGTTGATGAATTAGGTACATCTGCATTCCCTAGTGCAGCTGCACGTAATTTTGGTACATTCTATCTTTCTACTGTAAATGGTGTGAAGATGTATGAAAAGTGGGCATGGTTATTAGAATACTTATTAGAAACAAATGGTTCACATGGTGCTGAATATACAAGAATTTTAAGCAAATATAAAAACCCTGAAACTTGCACAGAGATTGATGATGAAACATATGCTTTCTATTATGCAGTAAAAGGTTTCTTACAAGCAAGTCAATATCGCGCTGGCAATGCATATTGGGAAACTGCAAATTATGCAGATGAAGGAGTTAGAAATGCAGCATTAGATAAAGCACCTGCTCCAGTATATGAAGAAAAACCAGTAGGTGCAACATTTACACTTGAAACATTACCATTTGAACTTGCTACACCTACTGCACCAGAAGGTAAGAAATTTGCTGGTTGGTATTTAGATAGTGAATTCACATCTAGTCCAATTATGGCTATTCCTGCTGGAACAACTGGTAATCAAACTGTATATGCAAAATATGTACTAGATACAGAAGAAGTAAAATATGAAATTACATATGAATTAAATGGTGGAACATTATCTGATAATGCGGCTACTGAATATATTCAAGGAACTGCTTTTGTTCTAGATGCAACTGCCTCAAAATTAGGATTTAATTTTGTAGGATGGGAATTAAATGGTGAAGTAGTTACTGAGATTCCTGCTGATACAATTGGTAATGTAACATTAGTTGCAAAATATGAAGTTTTAACTTTCACAGTTCAACTAGTAGATGGTGAAACAACTGAAGCAGTATATGCATATGGTCAAGAACTTCCAGTTTTATCTAAAACAGGCTATAGATTTATAGGTTGGTATAAAAATGCTGAATGTACTGGTGAAGTAGTTACAACAGTTACTGAAGCAGGAACATATTATGCATGTTGGGAAGAAATCATTGAAACGTTTGATCACAATGAAGTAGAGGTTATTGTTGATGCATCTGGTAATGGAGATTATAAAACATTAGATGAAGCTATCAAAGCGGTTTCTAATTATACAGTAATCAAACTTGTTGCAGGAAACTATACTTTAGGTACAGTTATTAATAAATCTGTAACTATTCAAGGTGAAGGTGCTGAAACAACAATTGTTACAATGGCAAAGGACTTAGGGCAAGTTCTTGCAGCTAAAACAATAATTATTGATGGTGTTACTATCAAGGGCGCTGGTGGTGCTAATAATGGTGGTGTATACTTCCAACCAAGTCCTAAAGCGCACATCTTTACAATCAAAAATTGTGTAGTAAGTGACATGAATACATTCATCAAATCAATAAATGATGTAACAAATCCGATGACGATTACAATTGAGAATACTGAAATCACAAAAGTAGGTCAATTCTTGATGTGGATTACAAAAGGCGTTGAAAAAGTTAACTTTATTGGTAATAAAGTAAATGCTGGAAATTGTGGTACAATTGCAAATAGTTATGCTGCATTATTCCGTACTAGAGTAGGTGCAATGTATGTATATGGTAATGAATTTACAGGTACTACACCTTCAATTGATGGTATTTTTGAAGCTAGTGTAGATTGCACTGGTATAGACGTAAAATATAATACATTTGCTAATGTAGGTAAATATGTTCATATTAATACAACAGGAAAACCAATTACATTTGATCAAAATTTATATTTAGATGCTGATGGTAATGTTTTAACATCTACACCTACCGCAGTTGCGGCTGATGGTGTTACAGTAGATACTACTCTTGCTACAAGTGCTGAAGATGTTGCAACTAAATTTGAAAATAATTATAATGTTAAATCAACTATTCGTTTCAATTTAGGCGGTGGAGCTATCCAAGATAATTATGATGAATATAAGAATCATGATGGTTATGCAACAATGTTACCAACAGTTCAATTATATGATCATTATTTCTTAGGTTGGTGTTTAAATGAAGATTTATCTGATACTCCAACGATGGTATTAGTAGGAAAACAAGCTGAAGAAGTTACACTTTATGCAAAATTCCAACAAATTCCTGTAAATACAATTACTTATGTACTAGATGGTGGACAACTAGAAGATGGTGCACCTACTGAATGGAAAGAAGGTACAGAAGTTGCTTTAGTTGGTGCTACAAAAGCAGAATCTGATTTTGCTGGTTGGTATTTAAATAGTGATTTCTCTGGAGATCCTGTAACAGTAATTCCTGCAAGTACAAAAGGAAATGTAACATTATATGCAAAATGGGCAAATTGGGAATTCAAGACTATTCATTACGAATTAGATGGTGGTATACTTCCTGAAGGTGCTCCTACACGTTACGCTGTAACAATGGGTGTACAACTTGTTGCACCTACAAAAGAAGGTTACACATTCTTAGGTTGGTATGACAATGCTACATGTTTGGGTGATCCAATTACTGCTATTTCAAATACAGCTACAGAAGATATCACTTTATACGCATTATGGCAAGATGATAGTCAAAGTTATAGCATTACTTATGTGTTAAATGGTGGTAATACACAGTATGCAACTCGTGAAGAATTGGTTGCTGCATTCTTAGCTGACTTTAGTAAGACAGTAGAAAAAGATGTAACCGCTAGTAACTTTACTAGTACTGCTAGACAATCACAATTTAGGACATTCATTAACGATGATGAAATGTGGGCAAAATGGAAATGGTTATTTGAATTTATTGCAAGCACAGAGAAACATCCTTCTGCAGCTGAATTCTATGCTTCTGTTTTAAATAATCGAGATAATTCATCTGGTGATTTCCATTGGTTCTTAACAAGAGATTTTGCTGGATTTATTAATAAAATAGAGGGAAATTTCTGGTTTAGTAAAGATCCTGTAGATTTTACAAAATTTGCAAATGCTGATGGATTCTGGGATTCAATGGAAAAACAATTCATAGATAAAGAAGCAAAAGCTTTAATTACACCAAATAGACCTTATTATACATTCTTAGGTTGGTATGATAATCCTGAATTCACAGGTAACCCTGTTACAAAACCAACTGCAGACACAACTTTATATGCAAAATGGGAAAAGGAAACTATCACTTTAACTTATGTAATTGGTGATGTTGAAGCAACTGTTCCTGAAACAGAAGTACAAGTACATGTAAGTGATTCATTTGATTTGGTAACACCAACATATGATAGCCAATGGTTAAAATTCAATGGTTGGTATAAAGAAGCTGAATGTGTAAATCCGATTACAACAATCAATGAATATACTAGTGCTGATATGAAAGTATATGCATCATGGACTGAAATAGATGGTTATACAATTCATTATGTATTAAATGGTGGTAGTTTAGTTTATCAAAATCGTGCGGCTCTACTTGCTGATTTCATTGCTGATTATAATGCTGCAATGGGTACAAGTTATGCACTAGATGGTTCAGATATTCCAACTGGTAATTTCGCAGATATCAATTATCATACTTTCTATGATAAATCTTTGGATAATGGTACTAATATTCGTGCTAAATGGTTATGGCTTGCAGAATACTTATTAGAAGTATCAACAAGAGATTTGGCTTCTAATAACTGTAATGTTTTAGGATTAAAGGCTTTAGTAAATAATGGTAATTATGCTGGTGATGCGATTTATGGTTTATCTTATGCATTCCGTGCATTCTTAAGAGGTACAACTATTCGTCCTAATTCTTCATATACTTCTGTAGATTTTAGTGTATATGAAAATGCTAATGGATTCTGGAATAAGTTAAGTAGTGCTGAAAATGCAGAATACTTAAATAATAAGGGTACAGTTATACTTCCTACTGCATATTTAGAAAATTATAAATTTGCAGGTTGGTTTACTACTCCTGAATGTACTGGTGATCCTGTAACTGAAGCAACAGGAGAAGTAACATTATATGCCAAATATGTTGAAGCTACACCAGTTGAAAGTGTATCAATTGATAATAAAATTACAGAGTTAAAGAGATATGAAACATATCAATTAACATGGACAGTATTACCTACAAATGCAAATATTCAAACAGTAAAATTTGAATCTAGTGATACTACAGTTGCTACAGTTGATAATAATGGATTAGTAACAGCAGTTGCAAATGGTACAGTCACAATTAAAGTTATTTCTCTTTCACCTAGTGGAAAAACAGATGAAATGACATTTGAAGTATATTCTCCAGATCATTTTGATATTGCATATGAAACTGTATCTTACGTTAAAGTAGCTAATTCTGTTAAATTATTAGCTGAATATATCAAACGTGATGGTAGTCCAGTCGAACTTGTTTGGTCAAGTTTAACACCAGAAATAGCAACAGTAAATGATGGTGTGGTAACAGGTGTTAGTAAAGGACTTGCAAAAATTCGTGTAGCATTAAAGGACAATGCTGAAGTTTACCAAGATTTTGTTGTAACTGTTTTAGATGGTGTGCTTTCTGCTACATTACAAGAAGTTTTAGATGCACATAATAGCAACGTATTTATTCGTTATGAATTAGGTATTGGTGCAGGTAAACCAGCATATTATAGAGATATTGTTGGTAGTGTAAGTAATTTATTATATAATGATGCACTTGTGATTGATAGACAATTTGAAGCTGTTCAAGCAGGAATTAGTAGCAATCATGGTGGTACTAAATCAAGTACAGAGTTCATCACAGTACACTATACAGGTAATATGGCTGTAGGCTCTACTGCTAAAGCAAATGCAAATTACTTCTCAAATGGTGGTGGTGGTACATCTATTCACTATGTAACTGGTAATGATGGAGTATACTCTTCATTAGATGATAAACTGATTGCATATCATGCAGGTGACTCAAGCGGTCCTGCTTTCAAGTGGAATCCAACAGGTGTTCAATACGAAGCAAGTGATCCGCAATGGCCTACATGGGGTATTTCAGACGATTATTTCTTTACAATGAATGGTAAAAAGACTTCTATAAAAGTTCCATATGAAACTGAAAGAGGTTACGGCTATGTAAAAGATACACGTTTTATCAATGATATGGGTCTTGCATTCACTATTATCGATGGTCAATATTATATGGGTACAACTTGGTGGGTTTACTCTCAAGTATCAGAAGGTAGAATTTGCTCTACTGGTGGTAATAAGAACTCAATTGGTATTGAATCTTGTGTTAACCCTGAATCAGATTTATGGTATACATGGCAAAAAACCGCTCAATTGGTTGCAAGATTATTACTTGAAAATGATTTAGATATTACTCGAGTAGTTGGACATCATTTCTATACAGCAAAAGATTGTCCTCAACCATTACTTGAAAATGATTTAGAAATTTGGTGGATTTTCATTGATATGGTAAAACATGAATATGAATTATTAACTACATTTAAAGATACAAATTTTGTATTTAGTTGTGATTCTACAACAATTGGTTCTAATGGCCGTGTGGCAGAACAACCAATGTTTGATGAAATCGTAACTTATACAGTGAAAGTAAATGGTGAAGAAATCACACTTGCAACAATGGTAGAAGGTCGTTACAATAAAGACTGCAATTGTGCATAATTAAGTTAAAAAAGCAATCTAGTTTAAACTAGATTGCTTTTCATTTCCCCCCTTCAAATACTTGCAAAATTCGCAGAAATTTGGTATAATAACAAAGAAAGTAGGTGTAGAAATGCAAAGATATTTTGTAAAATTTTCTGCCATCTGTGGAAATCAAATTCAAATTGATGGAAGCGATTATCATCATATCACTAAAGTAATGAGAATGAAAAAGGGTGATCAGGTTTATGTAGCATCAGAGAACAAGTCTTGGTTATGCCATATCGAATCTATTGATGAAAATATCGTTTATTTAGAAATAGATCAAGCATTGGATGAAAAAAAAGAATTACCATTAGAAGTAACCATTGCTCAAGGTATTGTGAGAAGAGAAAAAATGGAGGAAGTAATTGAAAAAATTACGGCGTTAGGGGCATCCTCTTATATCCCTATTGAGATGGAACGTTGCAATGTAAAGTTGTATGATGAAAAGATAGAAAAAAAATGGGAAAGAATGAATAAAATTGCTAAAGAAGCGGCTGAACAATCTCATAGAACTAAACTTTTGGACATCAATCGACCTATTTCCTTCCACACGTTATTGACAACGGTTTCCCATTATGATTTGTGTTTATATGCCTATGAATTGACAGAAAAAGGAAAATCATTGAAAGAAATACTACAAAAAGGGCAATATCAGCGCATACTTGTCTTAATTGGACCAGAGGGTGGAATTAGTGAAAAAGAGGCATATCAATTGGATAAAAATAATTTCTCACCGATCCACTTAGGACCAAGAATTTTAAGAACCGAACTAGCGCCAGTATATGTTCTATCGGCCATTTCATATGAATTGGAGGGATAAAATGAAATTTTTAACAATTACACTAGGATGTAAGGTAAATTTATATGAAACTGAGGCACTCATATTTCACCTTACTCAAAAGGGATGGATTTATCTAAATGATAATAGTCTTGAGATACCCGATGTCTGTATTGTCAACACTTGTACTGTTACTTCGACATCAGATCAAAAGAGCCGTCAAATGTTAAGACAATTGCGTAGAAATTATCCCAACTGCATTCTTGTGGCTATGGGATGTTTTGTTCAGACACACACAGAAGATGTAAAAAATTTAGCTGATATTTTGATAGGAACAAAGGATAAATCGAGGGTTTGTGAACTGGTTGAGGACTATATTGAAAAGAAACATACTATACATCATGTTTTTGATATTGCCAATTACACTATATATGATGAAATGAAGCTTAGTCATTTATCTACTCATACAAGAGGATTTGTCAAAATACAAGATGGATGTGAAAATTTTTGTAGCTATTGTTTAATTCCTTATGCTAGAGGAAAAATTAAAAGTAGGCTTCCAGAAAATGTGATTGACGAAATCAATCAACTTATTCAAACCAACACCAAGGAAGTCATTATTTCAGGTATAAATACAGGGACTTATGGACAAGACTTGGGAAATATAAATCTTGCGGAATTGATTGAACGCATTATGAATGAAACATCGCTCTGGCGTTTACGCCTTTCATCTATTGAATTAATGGAGATATCTGATCAGTTACTTACGACAATGGAAAAGTATAAAAATCGTATTGCTATGCATTTACATATTCCACTTCAGGGAGGATGTGATACTGTACTTGCACGTATGAAAAGAAAATACACTACAGCTGAGTATGCTCAAGTTATTCAAAAAATTCGCAATTTATTCCCTGATATTGCTATTACAACAGATTGCCTTGCGGGATTTGTTGGTGAAACGGAAGAAGAATTCAAAGCAACACTGAATTTTATTCAAAATATTGGATTTGCTAGTATGCATGTATTTCCATATTCGAGAAGGAAAGGAACAGTTGCTGACGAGATGGTTGGACATCTAGATAGTGGATGTATCAAAGAACGTGCTCGAAAAATGATTGAAATTGCATCAGATATGAAGGAAAAATATCAGAAAAAATTTATTGGTCAAACTTTTGATTTATTAATTGAACAAAAAAAAGGAGATTATTGGGTCGGGCATACATCTAATTATCTTGAAATTTATTTTTTGGCAGAAAATGAAAAATTGGAAAATACCATTCAGATTTGTACTATTCAGTCGTTAAAAAAAGGAAAATTATATGGTACAATAAAGAAGGAGGAACAATATGCATACATTTCGTGAATATCATTTCAAAGAATTCTTATATCAATCTTTACAAGAGATAGGCTTTATTCATCCTACTGCTATACAAGAAATGGTTATCCCATCAGCAATACAGGGAGAAAGCCTTATGGTTGAAAGTGCAACTGGATCAGGAAAAACGCATGCTTTTTTACTACCTATATTGCAAAGAATTGACCCTACTCAACAAAATGTACAAGCGGTTATTTTATCTCCAACACGAGAACTTGCTATGCAATTATATCAAGTTTGTTTACAATTAGTTAAATATGCAACACCAGAAATTAATATAGCGAAGGCAATTGGTGGTGTGGATAGGGATACTGAAATCAAAAAGTATGAAAAAAATCAACCACATATTGTAATTGGAACCATTGGTAGAATCACTGATTTGGCAATTCAAATGAACGTACTTAAAATTCATTTGGCTAAAATGATTGTGATTGATGAAGCAGATATGATTTTTGAGGAAAAAGAAATGCTAGAAGTAGATAAAATTATGGGAAAAATTCAAGGTGAACCACAGTTTCTAGTGTTTAGTGCAACCATTCCAAAAGGACTTCGTCATTTCTTAAATAAGTATTTAGAAAAAGTAAAAGCAATTGCAATTCAAGAAAAACAATTGACCACTAAAAATATAGAGCACTATATGTTGCAATGTAAAGCTAAAAATAAAGAAACAGTTCTATTTGAATTATTAAATATTATTCATCCATTTTTAGCCATTATTTTTGTTAATAGTAAAGAAAGAGTAGATGAACTTGCACTTCAATTGGCTGAAAAGGGAATAAGAGTAGGTAAACTACATGGTGCCATGGAAGATAGATTGCGCAAGCAGATGATTAAGCGAATTGATGCTTTGGAATTTCAATATGTAGTAGCTAGCGATATTGCTGCAAGAGGCATTGACATTCAAGGTGTAAGTCATGTTATTAATTTTGATTTACCCAATGATATTGAATTTTACATTCATCGCACAGGACGTACGGCGCGATATGATCAAACAGGATACGCTTATTCACTTTATGCTTATCAAGATGATCAATATGTAAAAATGTTACAAGAAAAAGGTTTAAAACCACAATTTGTCAGAATTCAAAATCAAGAACTTCTTCCAGCAAAGTTTTATGTCAAAAAAGAACCAGGATTTGCTAAGGCAATCGAAAATGAAATACATAGTAGTACAAAAATGCCAAAAAAAGTCAAACCTGGATATAAGAAAAAAAGATTGGAAGAAATTCAAAAGAAAATCAAAAAAGCAAAAAAAGAACATATTAATGAAATTTATCGCAAAAAGGCGCAAAAGGAGAGAAGAGGCAAATGAAATTAGGTTCACATGTTAGCAATAATGGGCTCAAAATGTTAGTAGGAAGTGTAGAAGAAGCTATTTCTTATGGTGCAAATTGCTTTATGGTATATTTAGGTGCACCGCAGAATACTTTTCGGAAGAAAATCGAAGACCAAAATGCCAATGAAGCTATAAAATTAGCTAAAACATACGGCATTGATCCAACTGATATTATTGTACATGCGCCATATATTGTTAACTTAGCACAATCAGATGATGAAAAATTTGAATTTGCAGTACGATTTTTAACACAAGAACTTCAAGGCGTTGGAGCTATTGGGGCAAAATATATGGTACTTCATCCTGGTGCCCATGTAGGCAGTGGCGTAAATTATGGAATTTCCCGAATAGCACAAGGTATCAATCAAATTCTATATCAGACAAGAGGAACAAATACAGTAATCGCACTTGAAACAATGGCAGGTAAGGGAACTGAATGTGGTAAAACTTTTGAAGAAATTGCGCAAATCATTGAGTTAGTAGATGATAAGTCAAGAATTGGTGTTTGTTTAGATACTTGTCACATTTTTGATGGCGGATATGATATTGTTCATCAATACGAAACTGTATTAGAACAATTTGATGATATCATTGGCTTTGGATATTTAAAAGTCATCCATGTAAATGATTCGAAAAATCCACTTGGTTCGCATAAGGATCGCCACGAAAACATTGGCTTTGGTTCTATTGGTTTTGAAGCACTCGTTCGTATAATCAATGATGAACGATTTGTAATGGTGCCTAAAATATTAGAAACACCTTATATTCCAATTACAAAAGAAATTACTCTTCCGCCATATAAAGAAGAAATTGCTATGATTCAATCTGGGGAATTTGACCCACACATGAAAGAAAAAATACAAACTAACAAATAAAATGAAAATCAAAAGACATCCTCTTTGAGGATGTCTTTTGACTATATAACTGAATTGACTACATAGGAGAATCACCATTTTTTATCATTTTTAGAATTTCTTCCTTTAAAGTGGCTATGATATCTTTTTCGGGTATTTTTCGAATAATTTTTCCTTTTTTGAACAATAAGGCTTCATTATGTCCACCAGCTATGCCAATATCTGCATCTTTTGCTTCACCTGGTCCATTTACTGCACAACCCATAATTGCTACTTTCAGCGGTGAATTCAATGTATTTAAAAATGTTTCTATTTCTTTAACAATGGGTTCCATTTGATAGTTTGTTCGGCCACAAGTAGGGCAACTGATTAAAGTAGGTTTTTGATACAATGAAAACATAGATAAAATTTCTTTTGCCACTGGAATTTCATGAATCGGATTTCCAGTTAAAGATACTCGGATAGTATTGCCAATCCCCTCATTTAAAAGTGTCCCTAAGACATAACTAGAGCGAATGGTACCTGAATGAATAGTACCAGATTCGGTTAATCCAATATGAATTGGATAATCGAAATGCTGATTTAACATTCGATTGGCATCAATCGTAGTTTGAATGTCTGTTGCTTTAACACTTAATATCAGATTATAAAAATCAAATGATTCAATTAATTCGACATATCGTTTCATACAGATATCAAATGCAATAGGCGTAACTCCATATTTCTCATATATATCACGTGGCAAGGATCCAGAATTGATACCAATTCGAATAGGAATCCCTTTTTCTCTACAAATAGAGACAACCGCTTTTAATTGTTCATTAGAACCAATATTCCCAGGATTGATTCGAATTTTATCAGCACCTGATTGAACAGCTAAAATAGCAAGTTTATAATCAAAGTGGATATCCGCAACAATAGGTATTTGGACTTGAGATTTAATTTTTCCAATACATAGTGCATCCGTTTTATCTAGAATGGCTAACCGAACCACCTTCGCTCCAGCCAAAGTTAAATCGCGGATTTGTGCAATAGTTGCATCAATATCTTTTGTTTTTGTATTAGTCATAGATTGGATGACAACAGGAAAATCACCACCTATTGCTACATTGCCAACCCATATTACTTTTTTCTTTTTCATTACATCACCTTTTGAAAAAACTCTAAACATTCATTTAGAGTTTATTGTTTATTTTCTTTTTTATGACTTGTGGTTTGTTTAGATGTTGCCTTTTTCTGAGTGGTTTTCTTTTTTGGTGTAGTAGGGGTAGTAGTTACAACATCAATTTTTTTCTTTTTCTTTTTTCGTTGTGGCGAACGAATTCGTCCTCTTCGCAAAAAGTTATAAATAGTACTGCGTGATGCCTCTACACCATACTGTTCTTGACATATTCTTGCAAATTCGCTGAAATTCGTACCACGATATTCTTTGCGATATAACTTGCATACAAAAGTACTAATCTCAGTATCATAGGTGTTATAAGGCTTATAATTTTTATTTTTGTGTACAACGCCTTCAGTACCCTCATTTAATACCTGCCTTTTGAGATTACGAACTTGCCTTGTTGTAATACCCAATTTTTTAGCTGCTTCAGTCCCGTTGATTTCACCAAGTAACAATTTTTTTATCACACGAAGTTTTTTCTTCTCTATTTTTGAGAGTTTCCTTTTTGGCTTCTCTTCAAGTACACTAGGAGTGCCATCTGGATTAAGGCCACTAGCAGGTGGATCTTGCGGATTAGATTTATTTGTTTGGGGTGCTTCAGTAGTAAAAATAGCTTGCTTTAATTCTTCAGCCATCAATATCACTCCTTTCATCTAAACCTATTATAGCACAATTAGACATTATTTTCAAATTATATGATAGGAAATATTTATAAAGTAAAACATAGAAAAATATTGGATATAAATCATATTCAAAGCCAAATATCCAAAAAGGTGCTATAATACACCTAAGGAGGCACTTATGGCACTCAATATTTTATATGAAGATAATCATTTATTAGTAGTAGAAAAACCAATAGGTATGCTTACGCAAGCAGATTGTACACATGATGCAGACTTACTCACTATACTGAAACTGTACTTAAAAGATAAATATCAAAAACCAGGACAGGTCTATTTAGGTCTTGTGCATCGATTAGACCGAATGACAGGGGGGATAATGGTATTTGCAAAAACATCTAAGGCTGCAAGTAGACTATCTAAGCAAATACAAGACAAAATATGGATTAAAAAATATTACGCTGTTGTTAATGGAATACTTCCTACAAAAGGCCATTTAGAAAACTATTTATATAAAGATAACAAAGAAGTGAAATCTTATATAGGAAATGCAAAAAATGGCAAATTGGCTATTTTAGATTATCAAACACTAGGATATCATCAAAACACTTCATTAGTCGATGTTTGTCTTCAAACAGGAAGACACCACCAAATTCGAGTACAATTTTCTCATATCGGTCATCCCTTAGTAGGAGATCTTTTATATGGGAGTACACAAAAGCAAAATCTAATGTTGTTTGCTTATGCATTGTCGTTTGAGCATCCGATTTCAAAAGAAAGGCTAGATTTTCAGATTTTACCCCATGATCGAAATTGGGCAGCATATGAGTCGTATTTAGACAAGAAAAAATAATTATTTTTCACAATATCAAGTTGTTGCATGTAAAACGTGTGGCTTGCAAAAAAAATGAGATAGGTGTATAATAAATTAAAATTAAGTAGAAAAAACAAGAAAAGGAAAGTAAAAAAATATGGATTTAATCAATCAAAATAGAAGAATTTTTACATCAGAATCGGTGACAGAGGGGCATCCTGATAAGATTTGTGATCAAATTAGTGATGCGGTATTAGATGATATCCTGGCACAAGACCCAAATGCACGGGTGGCTTGCGAAGTTTGTGTAACGACAGGATTGGTTCTTGTTATGGGAGAGATTACAACAACTGGTTATTGTGATGTCCAAAAAATCGTTAGAAGTACTGTAGAAGAAATTGGCTACAACCGTGGAAAGTTTGGCTTTGATAGTGAAAATCTAGCTGTTTTGGTATCACTAAAAGAGCAATCACCAGACATTGCACTTGGTGTAGATATTGATGGCGCAGGTGATCAAGGTATGATGTTTGGGTATGCATGTCAAGAAACAGAAGAATTGATGCCACTACCAATTATGCTCGCTCATAAACTAGCAAAACGGTTATCGGAAATACGAAAAGATGGTACGCATAAGGAATTAAGACCAGATGGAAAAACACAAGTATCAGTAGAGTATGATGAAAACCAACAAGCGATTAGAGTAGACACAATTGTGGTTTCGACCCAACATGATGAGGAAGTAGAACATGAAACATTGAAAAAGATGATTATTCAAGAAGTTATTTTACCAATCATTCCGAGTCATCTAATAGATGAAAATACACGAATTTTTGTCAATCCGACTGGAAAATTTGTGATTGGTGGTCCAAAAGGAGACTCAGGGTTAACTGGAAGAAAAATTATTGTAGATACCTATGGAGGGTACGCTCCACATGGTGGTGGCGCATTTAGTGGGAAAGACCCTACTAAAGTAGATAGAAGTGCTTGTTATATGGCACGATATGTAGCTAAGAATTTGGTTGCTGCAGGGTTTGCAGAAAGATTGCAAATACAATTATCCTATGCTATTGGTATTGCTGAACCTACTTCTATTTGTGTAGAGACTTTTGGAACATCGAATTATAGCGAAAAAGAGTTAATAGATATTATTAATCAAAACTTTGATTTAACACCTAAAGGAATTATTGATTATCTAGATTTAAGAAGACCAATTTATAAAAAGACAGCTGCATATGGTCACTTTGGAAGAAATGATTTAGATTTACCTTGGGAAAAGTTAGACAAAGTAGATACACTTAAAAAATATTTAACAAAATAAGGAGAAAATATATGAAAATTTGTATTATTGGTGCAGGAAGCACATATACACCCGAATTAGTTGAGGGAATTATCAATAAGAGAGACTCACTCCCAGTTACTGAAATTGATTTTATGGATATCGATGAGAGAAAACTCAATATTGTGGGTAGTTTGTGTCAAAGAATGATTTCATCTGCAGGATTACCTTGTACAACTAGGTTGGTTTTAAATGACTACGCTACTGCATTACAAGGTGCTGATTTTGTTTTAGCTCAAATTCGTGTAGGTAAATTGCCCGCTCGTGTAAAAGATGAAAAAATTCCTTTGAAATATAATTTGATTGGTCAAGAAACATGTGGTATTGGCGGAATGTTTAAAGGTTTAAGAACTATTCCAGTGATGATGAAAATCGTTAAGATGATGGAAGAATATTGTCCAAATGCGTGGTTAATTAATTTCTCTAATCCTTCTGGTATGATAGCTGAGGCTCTTTTGAATTATACCAATGTCAAAATGATGGGACTTTGTAATGTACCTATCAATACAATTGATGGCATTAAACGAAGTATGAATTTACCGAATGCAAATATTGAATATATGGGATTGAACCATTTTGCTTATATCACAAAAATTGAACAAGATGGTAAGGATTATTTACAAGATGCATTAGCAGCAGGGTTAAATAGCGAATCAATGAAAAACATTCCTGCGAGTGGTTTCACGAAGGAGCAAATTGCCGCAATCGGTGCCATCCCTACTTCTTATTTAGAGTATTACTATTTTAAAAATAGCAAATTGGAAAAATTAAAGAATTCACCTAAAACACGTGGTGAAATATGTATGGAAATTGAAGAAGAATTGTTGAAAATATATCAAGATAACGCCTTGCATGTAAAGCCTGCACAACTTTCTAAGCGTGGTGGAGCAAGATATTCAGAAGTAGCCATTTCTTTGGTAGACTCAATTTGGAATGATAAGCAAGATATACAAGTGGTAAATATATTGAATCAAGGTGCTATTCCTTTCTTAGATAATCATGACGCAGTAGAAATTAGAGCAGTGATTGGAAAAGATGGAGCAAAACCACTTCCATTAGAAGGTATTGTGAACGATCATATCAAAGAATACATTCAACAAGTAAAAGCATATGAGAAACACGCTGTAAAAGCGGCTATTTATGGGGATAAAATTGAGGCAATGCGAGCATTAATGTCAAATCCACTTGTTGCTGATTTGCAGACTGCTTCTGATTGTTTTGATGAGCTGCTTGAAGCTCATCAGGAATATTTGCCACAGTTTTTTAAAGAGGACAAATAAATGAAACAATATGTTATTGGTGTAGATGGTGGTAACACCAAAACCGATTATTTATTATTTGATTTGAATGGTAATTTTATAGATGGAATGCGAAAAGGAACCTGCAGTCATGAAGTGCCTAGTGTAGGTGGATTTGATGGCGCTTATCGCATAATGAAAGAAAATATTGAATGTTTGCTTGACCGCCACCAACTTCAAATCAAAGATGTAGTAGCAGGTGCTTTTGGATTAGCTGGGGTTGATGCTCCTTTTCAAAAGGCCGCATTAGAAAAAGTTGTTCAAAAAATAGGCTTTACAAATTATCAAGTTGTAAATGATGGATTTTTAGGGATAAAGGCCGCATCTCCTACTGGAACAGGGGTATGTTCCATTAATGGTACAGGTACTGTAAATGTCGGGATTGATGAAGAGGGTAACTGGATGCAAGTTGGTGGAATAGGATATACTGCAGGAGATGAAGGTGGTGGATCTTTTTTATCACGTGCTGCAGTTAGACTAGCTTTTGATGCTTGTTTTCGTTTTGGCCCAAAAACAGCAATTACTGAAGATGTGTTTGCCATGTACCAAATCACAAATAAAAAGGAATTAAGTGATGCCATAGTAGGACAAAAAATAGATTCTACCTATCTTGTGCAGTCTTTATTCAAAAGAGCAAATGAAGGTGATTTACCTGCTATTCAGGTTTTAGAAACTGCAGGTGAAAATATGGCAAAATCTATTGCGGGAGTGATCAGAGAAATTCATTTACAAACACCAGTACATGTGATTTTAGCTGGTTCTGTTTGGTCTAAGGCAACAAGCCCTCACATGCAACGTAAGTTTGAGCAAGTTGTGCAAGAGTTATCCCATGCCAGTTGTCAATTTATTGTTTTAAAAGAACCACCTGTGTTAGGTGCAATTCTCTGGGCCTTAGAACTTGCTTGTGGTGAAGTTCCAAATGCAGTGACAAAAGCAAAGGTATTAAAGGAAATCATTAAATATCAAAATCAGGTAGCATAGAAAGATACGAAAGTATCTTTTTATTATGCTATAGAAGATTTTTCTATGTATCTTTTTTATTGATATAGTTCGATTCAATAGCAATTAAATAAATTCATGAAATTATACAAAAAATATATTTTTGTTATCTTTATGCTTTTTGGTATATAACTTGAAAAAAAATACTCAATTTGGTATAATAATAATATGAAAAGATAAAAAATAATAATGGTGAAAAAGATGTTAAAAAAATTAAAAGAAACAATCAAAATAGGGATATTTTCTGTAATCGAAACACTAGGGTATGCTAGTCCAGAAGGTATTTCTAGTAGTGAAGATATTATTTTAGAAATTCCAAAGGATAAAGGGCATGGTGATTATGCAACCAATACAGCAATGCGTCTATCTAAAATAGCCAAAAAGAAACCATTTGATATTGCAAATGAAATCATTTCTCATTTAAATACATCCGCAATGCACATATCACATCTTGAGGTTGCAGGCCCTGGATTTATCAATCTAACGGTGGATAAAAACTATTTATTAGAGGTAGTGGTTCAAATCAATCATCTGGGAAACAAGTATGGTCAATCTAATGTAGGTAACAACCAAAAAATATGTTTAGAATTTGTTTCCGCTAATCCAACTGGATATTTACATGTAGGACATGGGCGTGGTGCTGCATATGGTGATTCTCTAGCAAGTATCATGAAAAAAGCGGGTTACCAAGTTCATAAAGAGCATTATGTTAATGACGCGGGAAATCAAATTACCAATATGGCTTATAGTGTATATGAGCGATATAAAGAATTATTTGGGTTACCTATTGAAATGAAGGATGACTATTATCACGGGAAAGAGATTATTCAAGTTGCGGAAGAAATCAAACGTGAATTCGGAGACCAATATATTCACCATTTTGATTTATCATTTTTTAAGACATATGGAACAAAACGTTTATTAGCCAATTTACAAAATGATTTACAACGTTTTCGAGTAACCTTTGATACTTGGTTCAGTGAAAAGAGTTTGTATGAAAGTGGAGCAGTAGAAAATGTATTAACACTTTTGAATGAGAAAGGGTATACCTATACAAAAGATGGTGCTCTTTGGCTCGAAACTACACGTTATACGGATGAAAAAGATCGTGTAATTATCAAAACAGATGGAAGTTATACATATTTGCTACCTGATATTGCCTATCATGCAAACAAATTGTCACGAGGATATGATCATTTAATTGATGTACTTGGGGCCGACCATCATGGGTATATTGATCGTTTGAAGGCGGCTGTATCTATGGTTGGAGGAGATGCACATTTGATTGATGTAGAAATTCTTCAAATGGTACGGGTAATTGAGAATGGTACTGAAGTAAAAATGAGTAAACGAAGTGGAAAAGCAATTACATTGATTGATTTGATTGAAGAAGTTGGTACTGATGCCCTACGCTATTTTTATGTTGCAAAGTCACTGAGTACACATATGGATTTGGATTTGGATTTGATGAAACAAAAGAGTAATGATAACCCTGTTTTTTATGCTCAATATGCGCATGCGAGAATTTGCAGTATTTTTAAAAATGCCGAAGATGCTGGTATCAGATTTGAACCTGTAACGACATTTACACAAATTGATCCGAAAACAGTTGACCACTTATGCATTACTTTATTACAATATCCTAGTATAGTAGAAGAAGTTGCACAAAAAAGATTAGTTCATAAGATGACGCATTATATAGATGAATTGGCTTATCAATTGCATAGTTATTATAATGATCAAAAAGTCATCACAGAAGATAAGACTATGGTGATGGAAAAATTAACAGTTTTGCACGCAGTACGCATTGTATTAGCAGATGCTTTATCATTAATTGGTGTTAGTGCTCCAGTAAAAATGTAAAAAAGAAGTGTATCCAAAATAAATGTGGATACACTTTTATTACGTCATGGCGCCCCTAAAAGGAATCGAACCTTTATCACAAGAATCGGAATCTTGCATTTTATCCATTAAACTATAGGGACTATTTATTTTATTATAGCATGATATGAAAAAAAAAACCTCAAAATAGCATAAAAAAACGCTTATCAAAAACTTGAAAAAGGCTTCAAAATATGGTATAATATAGATAATATAGAAAGAAGGTGTAAAAATGTCAGCGATTGATCAAGTCAACAAGATAAAAGCAGCACTACAGGATAATCCTAACGTGAGAATTATTGCCGCAACAAAATATTTTGATGTTGCGAAAACAAAAGAAATTATTGAAGCGGGTATAACAGAAATAGGAGAAAATCGCAAAGATACTTTCTTAGAAAAATATGAGGCATTTAAAGATTATCCAATCACTTGGCACTATTTTGGTGTCATCAAGATTCCACCAAAACTTTCACCAAGTTTTATTGAATGTATAGATTATTTGCATTCACTAGATTCAATTGATTTAGCGAATGCGATAAACAAAGCGAGAAAAAATAGTACACCTTTAAAATGTTTTGTACAAGTGAATTTATCAGGTAATGCCAATAAAACAGGATTAACTGAAGCGAAGGTTATACCTTTTATTAAAAACTTAGCGAAATATGAAAAAATACAAGTGGTAGGTCTTATGACAATTGCACCAATTACATTTGATGATGAAGTACTAGCTGGCTATTTTGACACAATGCAAGACTTGCAAAAAGAAGTTCAAGCGTTGTCTTTATCCTATGCGCCTTGTACTGAATTATCGATGGGCATGAGTAATGATTATAAAATTGCCATTGAGCATGGTGCAACAATGATTCGAATTGGAACACTATTATCAAAATAAAGATAGAGGTCAAATATATGTTTGGAAAAAATAAAAAGGAAGAAAAGAAATTAGGGTCTGCTTTTGACAGACTCTTAAATTATACATTTAAAAAAGATGAAGATATGGATACACAACTGATTGAACTTGCAGATAGGGTTATCGCTAATCGTCCATTACTAGCTAATTTTGAACAATTAGAAAGTTTAAATAAGGTAAACAATGCGATTGCCTTTTTATCAGGTGTGATTTATGCACTAGATGGTGAAATGTATATTTTGAGCAATGAAACAAGACTCTTTGCAACTGGAAAGGCATTAGAGGATGGTTCACTAAAAAAATATATTAAGGATTTTGGATTAGACAACGAATGATCAAAAGACTAGGTGACTATTATCGTGCAGCACTAGATGGTGACATTGTATTAACTAAGTTTTTAGATTTAGAAGAAATCAAAGAGATTCAGCAATTGAATAAAGAGGGATTAAAAGTATACTTTTATGGGGGATATGCTAGTGCAGAGCGTGTTCGGGCTATTATTCAAAATGAACTATATCCAGTGCCTCTACCAATCGACTACCGAATTTCTATTTATCAGGGACATTTTGATCAGCAATATAGTCAAATTGGTCATCGTCATGTACTTGGTAGTATGATGAGTTTAGGAATAGAAAGAAATACTTTTGGTGATATTTATATCCAAGATGATAGCATTTATTTGTTTATCACAGAAGAAATAGAAGGATATTTAATAAAACAAATCCCATTAATTCAGCATCAGCGACTTTCATTTGAAAAAATACTTCAATTAGAAAAAACAAGCATAGAAGATACCTTATATGAAGAAATCCTTGTTTCTAGTATGCGATTAGATGCGATTATTGCAAGGAGTGCTCGCGTAAGTAGAAACAAAGCAAGTGAATGGATTGCTTCTGGAATGGTGGCTATCGATCATAAAGAATGCACAAATCCTTCAAAAATATGTAAATGTAATGAGATGATTAGTATTCGTAAATTTGGAAGAATTACGATTATGGAAAATATGAGAACAACTAAAAAAGATCGCCTAGTCTTAAAAGTAGGCATCAAACATTAGGAGGAACTATGAAAGAATATAAAGAAACATTATTAATGCCTAAAACTGACTTTCCAATGCGAGGAAATTTAGGAGTAAATGAATTGACCATACAACGGAAATGGGAAGATTTAAAAATATATGATAAAATTGTTCAAAAAAACGAAGGAAAAGAACCATTCTTTTTACATGATGGACCACCTTATGCCAATGGTAGCATTCATGTTGGACACGCTATGAATAAAACCTTGAAGGACTTTTTGGTTCGTTACAAATCTATGAATGGGTATTATGCACCATATCTTCCTGGATGGGATACACATGGTTTACCAATTGAAACGGCCCTTTCTAAAAATAAAAAGATTAATCGAAAAGAAATGAGTATACCTGCTTTTCGTAATCTTTGTGAAAAATATGCATTAGAGCAAGTAGAAATTCAAAAAAAGGGTTTTAAACGTTTAGGCATTTTAGGAGAATGGGACAATCCATATATTACACTCAATCATCACTATGAAGCAGAACAAATTCGTTGTTTTGGCGCAATGGCTAAGAAAAATTTAATTTTTAAAGGATTAAAACCAGTATATTGGTCACCTTCTTCAGAAACAGCGCTTGCAGAAGCAGAAATTGAATATAAGGATGTAAAAAGCAGTTCTATTTATGTAGCTTTTCCAGTGGTGGATGGTAAGAACATTTTATCATCCAATTGTGAATTGGTCATTTGGACAACAACTCCATGGACCATGCCTGCTAATTTGGCAATTTGCGTAGGACCTGATATTGAATATGCGGTAGTAGAATCTGGTGGACGTTATTTGGTAGTAGCAACTGAACTCATCAATACTGTCTTTGAAACACTTGAAGCTACTGATTATAAAATTGTCAGAAGAATGATGGGAAAGGATTTAGAAGGAATTACATATCGTCATCCTTTATATGATAGAATTTCTCCTGTCATTTTAGGTGATCATGTTACATTAGATGCAGGTACAGGGCTTGTTCATACTGCTCCAGGGCATGGTGAAGATGACTTTATTGCGGGTAAAAAATATGGTCTAGATGTATTGTGCCCAGTAGATAGTAGAGGCTATATGACAGCTGAGGCTGGTGAATTCGAAGGGCTTTTTTATGAAGATGCCAATTCTGTTATTTTACGTCGTTTGAATGAAGAAAATGCATTGTTAAAAGAAATCGAGATAATACATAGTTATCCACATGATTGGAGAACCAAAAAACCAATTATCTTTAGAGCAACCGCTCAATGGTTTGCTTCCATTGATCATTTTAAAGAAGAAATACTGAGTGCGATTAAAAATGTTAACTGGGTACCTAGTTGGGGAGAAGTTAGAATATCTAATATGATTAAAGATCGTACCGATTGGTGTATTTCTAGACAAAGGGTATGGGGTGTTCCTATTCCTATCTTTTATGCAGAAGATGAAACGTCAATTATTGACCAAGAAGTCATTGATCATGTTGCTGATTTATTTGAAGAATATGGTTCAAATGTTTGGTTCGAGCGTGAGGCAAAAGATTTATTGCCAGAAGGATACACACATCCAGGTAGTCCAAATGGCAAATTCACAAAAGAAATGGATATTATGGATGTTTGGTTTGATTCAGGAACTAGTCATCAAGCAGCACTTCAATTGCGTTATGGCGTGTCACAAGCAGATGTATATCTAGAAGGATCAGATCAGTATCGTGGATGGTTTAACTCAAGTTTGACAACAAGTGTTGCATTAACTGGTAAGGCTCCCTACAAAACAGCAATAAGTCATGGCTTTACGTTAGATGGTGAAGGTAGAAAAATGAGCAAATCACTTGGAAATACCATTGATCCAGTTGCTTCTTGCAATGAGTTTGGAGCAGATATTTTCCGTTTATGGGTAGCCAGCATTGAATATCAATCTGATTTCAAAATGAGTAAAGAGTTATTAAAGCAAGTGAGTGAATCGTACCGAAAAATCAGAAATACTTTCCGTTTCTTATTGGGAAATTTATTTGATTTTGATCCAGAAACCAACCGAGTATCTTATGAAAAATTACCTGAAATTGATCAATTTATGATTTGTAAGTTAAATGAAGTGATTGAAACTGTACATGCAAGTTATAATCAATATGAATTTGCGGAAGTATATAGAGGTATACTCAACTTTATTACCAATGAACTTTCTTCATTCTATTTGGATTTTACAAAGGATATTTTGTACATTGAAGAAGCTGATTCACTTGAAAGAAGAAGTATTCAAACTGTATTTTATGATACCCTTTATGCTCTTGTAACGATGCTTACACCAATTATTCCTCATACAGCGGATGAAGTTTATGGATATATGCCAGGTCAAAAGCAAGAAAGTGTATATTTATGTGATATGGTAGTTCCTGTTCATTATATGAATGCCAAAGAATTACTCGCTAAATATGAAGATTTAATGGCTGTAAGAGATGATGTATTGAAAGCTTTAGAACTCGCAAGAAGCCAAAAGATTATTGGAAAGAGTATGAATGCAAATGTATTGTTATATCCAACTGACAAAGTGGCTAAACTCATCACAACATTAGACGTAGATTTAAAACAAATTTTTATTGTATCCAACTTTACTATTGCAACTAGTGATTTTGAAGGCAATGAATATCCATCAGGAAAAATTGCTGTAACTGCTGCGGAAGGTTTGACTTGTAGTAGATGTTGGCAGATTGTCAAAGCGCTTAATGAGGGCGAACTATGTCCACGTTGTGAAAGGATTGTTAAAAACATCAAGTAAAGAAGGAGATTGGGATAATGATAATTTATTTCTTCAAAGATCGTAGTAAGGGTCCGATTGATTTTTATGAATTGATAGATGGATATTTTGATAAAATACCCCATGCAAAGATTACATCAAATGACGAAGAAGTTTTTGTGGATCTTTTTCTTTCACCTTTTGATTGTTCTTATCGGTTTTCTATTACAAAGCGTTCGAGAGTCAAAAGTTTGTATCGCTTAAATGCTGACTATTTTAATACCTTCTTGGTTTGTGAAATGCCAGATGTTGTTCCCCAATTTGTTATTCGTCTAATGTTAAAGCAAGTCGGAGAAGTTTGTGCAAAATTTGAACTGGCTGTATACCATGATATGATGAACAATATTTGTGAATTCAATATGTTGGATCTGATTCAATTATTTCCAAAAGAAAGAGCAAAATATTTAGAGGAACATCCTGAAATCGTGACTTATAAAGTCGATCAAGATATGCTAAATGAGATTTGTGAGTGTCAATCTAAATTAGAAGAATTGCCTAAATTATTAGGAAGAGACATTGTTGCTTCACCTTATATTGTGTTAAAAGACAATACTGACCGAATTTATTTTAGTGTAAATTGGCATGTAGGTGTACCTACTACCTTTCCACCTCATTTAGATTTTGTCCATATTGAAGAAGAAGAAAACTTAGTTAGTCTAGTTCCTATTCATATCTTTTATAAATATGTAGAACGATATATGACGGAAATCAAAGATGGACTTGTAAAAACCCAAATCAAATGTTTAAGAGAAAAAGAAAGTGTAAAGGCAAAAAAATTAATCAAAAAAATGCGAAAATCAGTTATATCTACTTTTCATTATGAAGTAATTCAATTGACTGATTTAATTGAAAAATAGGAGTATGAAATGCAAATAAATAAATTTATTGATCACACTTTGTTAAAGGCTTCTGCTACTGATCAAGATATTCAAAAACTTTGTTCAGAGGCCATTCAATATGATTTTAAAAGTGTGTGTGTAAATCCTGCTTATGTGAATTTAGCAAGCAAATTGCTAGAAAATACAGATGTTTTGGTTTGTACTGTGATTGGATTTCCACTAGGTGCAAATACAAAAGAAATTAAAGCATTAGAAGCGATGGATGCTATTCGCAATGGTGCAGATGAAATTGATATGGTCATCAATATAGGCAAAGCGAAGGCGCATGATTATGCTTACATAGAAGAAGAAATCAAGATGGTTGTTGCCGCAAGCGCTGGTAAAACAACAAAAGTGATTATTGAAACATGCTATTTAACAGATGAAGAAAAAGTAGCTTGTTGTCTTGCCGCAAAAAATGCGCATGCTACATTTGTTAAAACATCCACTGGATTTGGTACTGGTGGGGCCACCCCTGAGGATATTCATTTGATGAGAGAAGCAGTAGGTCCAGAAATGGGTGTCAAAGCAAGTGGTGGAGTACGTACGCTTCAGGACCTAGAAGTGATGGTAGAAAATGGTGCAACGCGAATTGGTGCATCATCTGGCGTAGCAATTATGCAAAACGTTCAACATGAATAGGAGTAAATTATGAAAGCAACACCTCATATTGAAGTCACTGATGCAAGTAAGATTGCCAAAACAGTATTGATGCCTGGCGATCCTCTTCGCGCCCAATATATTGCAGATACATACTTAGAAAATGTAGAACAATTCAATCAAGTAAGGGGAATGTATGGATTTACTGGTACTTATAAAGGAAGAAAAATATCAGTTATGGGTTCAGGAATGGGAATGCCTAGTATTGGAATTTATTCCTATGAATTGTTTCAATTTTATGGAGTTGAGAATATTATTCGTATAGGTTCAGCTGGAGCATATGATCCAAATCTAAAATTATTTGATGTTGTCATTGCCAAAGAAGCATATAGTGAATCAAGTTATGCACTTACTCAAAACGGAGAAACACGTGACGTTTTATCAGGTAGTAGTGTATTGTCCCAAAAATTATTAGATATTGCGAATGAAAAAAACATACCTGTACATTTTGCCAAAATTCATTCTTCGGATATATTTTATCGAGAAGGTGATTCTATAGTAGAAAAGATGTATCAAGAAAAAGGGTGTGTTTGTGTGGAAATGGAATCTTTCGCATTATTCCATAATGCCAATGTATTAGGAAAACATGCCGCGTGCATTTTGACGATTTCAGATTCTCTTGTAAATCATACCGAAACAACTTCAAAACAGCGTCAAACTGCATTTCATGAAATGATTCAAATAGCTTTAGAAATGGCTGAATAAACCACTTGATTGAACCAAGTGGTTTTCTATTTTTTTCATAAAGAACAAAAAAAAGGGCATACTAAATATGAACTTTTGGAGGAACAAAAATGGAAATTAAAAAAATACAAGTGAATCAGTTAACCATTTATTATATCCCAGATACCAAATTTAAGACATTAACTATAGGCGCTTTTTTCTTTAGTCCACTAGATGAAAAAGAGTTGACACAAAGAGCGATTCTTTCGAATTATATGACCAAATTTAATCAAGTCTACCGCTCTGAACAAGAACTAAGCAGTTATCTAAAAGATTTATATGGAGCTGAATTGTATTGTAATTATGGGAAAAATGGTCTTACGACAAGTATGAATTTTTGTGTAAGGACAATTAATGATAAGTATTTAAATGATCCATCCATAGATTTATTTCAAAAAGCAGTTGAAATTTTACATATTACGCTCAGTCAACCCTATTTTAATGACACATTAGTCGAAACCGAAAAAGAGTTATTGATACAGGATTTAAATCGCTTATATGATAACAAGTCGCAATATGCAACTCGAAGATTTATTGATATTATGCATGCCAATGAAAAGTGTCGTTTTCCAACCATTGGTAATATCGAAAGTGCTAAAGAAGTAACAATAGATAGTTTAAAACATACTTATGAAAACATTATGCACGCCAAACGGGTAATTTATGTTATCGGAGAAGTACCAGAAGAAAAAATCAAAACAGCATTTGAGAAACTACTTCTTCCAGATGAAATAGTAGAACCATTATCGTTTATGGATTATGAAACCAAGGAAATTGATGAGGTAACAGAGGTTGTAGAAGAACAAAAAAATCGTCAATCTATTGTATTGATGGGATATCGAAGCGAAATTCGCATCAAAGACAGGTTTTATGAGGGTATGCTACTTCTTTCGGCTATGCTAGGAGGATTTTTTCATTCCACTTTGTTTCAAGAAATTAGAGAAAAAAGAAGTCTTGCCTACTCGGTAAATGCGGATTATAATGGTAGAAAGGGAAATTTTGCCATATATGCGGGAATCAATGCAACCGCATATCAGGAGTTCAAACAAGTTGTTCAAGATATTATTGCACAATATCAACAAGGTGAAATTGATGATAAGGTAATGGATTTAACGAAAAAAGCGCTTATCAATAATATTTATAAATCAGCAGATCGACCTGGATATGGATTGCAAATGGTTTTAAATGAAATTATGGATTTTAAGAATACTACCATTGAGGAAAAGGTACAAAAAATTGAAAATATCACAAAAGAAGAAGTAACAGAGGCTGCCAAAGCCTTGAAATTAGATACCATTTATTTGTTGAGGGGGACATTATGAGAACATTTAGAAATGATATAATTGATGAAACCTATTATGTAGAGACATTAAAGAATGGTCTTACAATTTATCTTATGCCTAAGCGAGAATTTTATAAAAGTTATGCCATTTTCTCGACTAAATATGGCTCACAAGATTTGGTATTTACACCAATAGATGCGACAAGCAGCATAACAACACCAGAAGGAATTGCCCACTTTTTAGAACATAAATTATTTGAACAAGAAGATGGAACCGACGCATCTAATCTATTTGCGGAATTAGGTGCAGATGTCAATGCTTTTACAACTGCTTCGCAAACTGCATATCTTTTTTCAACCACTTCTGATTTAGATGCATGTGTTGCTTTATTATTAGACTTTGTTCAACATCCACATTTTACGAAAAAAGGAGTAGATAAAGAGCGAGGTATTATTGAACAAGAGTTATTAATGTATCTTGACCAACCTCAAAGTGTACAGTATTTCGGTATATTGAAAGCAATGTATACTCAAAACAATATTCGCAATGAGATTGGAGGTACAGTTGAAACTATCCAACAAATCAATGAAGAATTATTGTATCGTTGTTATCATACATTTTATCATCCACAAAATATGGTATTAGCATTGGTAGGTAATTTTGATGAGAAACATATGATGGAATGGATTGAGAAAAATCAATCTCAAAAAGTGTTTGAAACATTTAAACCAATTGAAAGAACATATTATCTAGAAGATGAACAGGTTGCCGAAAAGGACGTATATATTCAAATGGATGTAACGATTCCTAAAGTAGCTATAGGAATTAAACTACCTCATGAGGAGTTATCATCCTATGAGATGTTGAAGAAAACATTAGCATTTGAAATGATTATGGATATTTATTTTGATGAATCATCTTGTTATTATGAAGACTTATTACATCGTGGAATTATCAATAATAGTTTTGCATATGATATCTATTATGAAAAAAATTATGGTCATTTGTTGTGGTACTTAGATACACAAAAGCCAGAACAATTTATTGATGAAATTAGTAAGAGAATCAATATGATACACGATAAATCTATTGAAGAAGCGGATTTCAATCGTTTTAAGCGCCTATATCAGGCTAGAAATATTAAGCGATTTAATTCACTTGAATACATTGCCAATTTGATGGTTGAATTCGAACATAATGATTTAGAACTTTTTGACTTGCTACGCTCGGCAGATGAAATTAGTCTAACTGATGTAGAAGATGTCAGAAGGTATTTTGTGGAAAAGGCAAAAGCCACATTTACCATTTATCCAACTCAAAAATAAAAAGTATATATAGGATTATCATTGTGATAAACTATATATACTTTTTTTTGAACAAAGCCTAATTGCTATCTAGACGAACTTCAAATATGGTATCAACATTTTTGTAATAATCTCCTTCTTGATGAAATTGATAATTAATATTAAAGATATCAATATTAGCTTCATCCATAAAAGTTTTGAACTGTTTTAATTCTGTTAGCATTTTTTGGATTGCTAACTCTTTTTCCTTATCTAGTGGAATATCTTTGTAATTGTGAATATGAGTGGCAGAAATATGATAGGTAATGATGCACTGATTCTCCTTTTGCTTAAGGATATAATTTCCCTCTTTGATGTATAAATTAAGTTCGTCTATAGTATAGGTTACATTATATAGCTCAAGCATCCACTTTAAAAGAGGCAATTTTTCGTATAAATAGGTTTGTTTTAATTCTTGCTCATGGAAAATACTATATCCATCAATGGTTAGGGCCAAATAAGATTCACCCTGTTTAGAAAAAACATCTTCCACACTTGAGATATGAGGGATTTTTAAAGTGTAATTATCAAGTAGAATTGATTTCACCAAATCCATATAAGTAATGAGTTTATATGTTTTAATAATATCAGGATTGAGTAATATTGTATGATAGGCCGATATTTCAGAAAGATTTTCAATGTTGTAAATATCTTCAATTTTACTATCCGTGGCAAAAATATAGAAAGTAGGATAAATTTCAATATGATCTTTGATGAAAGTATAAAAGTCCCAAACCCGTTCTTTACTGAAAAAATTTTGAGTTAAAATGACGGTTTTCAAGTGATGATAATGAATGAATACATTAGCCATTTTTCGAATTTCATTCGAGGCTTCCGCAAAACTTTTGGATTCAATCTTGGCCACATAGGCAAGTGTGTCGATATTACTAGAAGAAAGTTCTGCTTTAGCCAAATTAAAATTATTTAAGACATAAAAATAAAATATGTACTGTTCAGTTTCCTCATTATAGTCGATAGCAACACTATTGACAAAGATAACATTAGTAACATCAATATAATCGGTTTTCTTGGAGAGCATTGGAATAAAAGCAACTGCACAAATAGCTAAGATTAAAATTTTCCTCATTCAGTCACCTTTTTTAACTCTTTCTTGGGGATGAAATAGGATTTAAAATCCTCCATTTGAAAAGGAATAAAGGGATATAGGTAAAAGGAGTGATCATTTTTCTGCTTATACAAATAAA
The DNA here is from genome assembly GCA_023665755.1 of Prevotella sp. Lineage (GTDB taxonomy): Bacteria > Bacillota_I > Bacilli_A > ML615J-28 > CAG-313 > CAG-313. Next base: position 408,793 of record JAMPDF010000001.1, on the reverse strand, counting down.
AGGTAACAATTAAACTCGAAACCAAAAATCCGAAGATACCCATTGTATAGGATAATATCAAAATGAAAAAGCGAAAGATATTGATAGAAGTAATCAAATAAGTATTGTTGGTCACTGCAAATACAGCAATATATGAAATAGAGGTAAGAAAGAGAATGATTGCACCAATTGTTCCCGATTCAATAGCATTTTGTCCAATAAAAAGACCACCAAGGATAATAATGATGTTTTGAATATAATTATTAGTTGAGCGGCTCGTTGAAAAACGATAGAATTCAAATAACAAATAAACAATCATCACTTCCACAAACATAGGCCAGTTAGTTCCTTTCTCTGTAATTTGAACATTGGCCAAAAAAGCAATTGACAAAGCGCCTCGATGAAAATTAATAATAGAAATAAAGAGACCCATTGAAAAAATAGAAAAAGCAAAGAAAATAAATACGAAAAAATGATTGAAAAAGGCATAGTATTTAGGCGTATTGATATATGTTTTTGAATTGGTAAAAATAGATAGTGTAACAGGTATAATCAAAGCAACAGGTGAATTATCTAAAAAAATGACAATTCTACCTTTGACTAAAGCATTAGTGATGATATCTGGGGAACTCGTATTGAATATCTGAGGAAGCAAAGAATCATCTTGATAAAGCATAGCAATATCATTGATTGAAGTGACAATATCTTCTTTGTACTTGGAAAGTTTTTCTAAAATGGTATGTAAGGAAAGTTTGTCATGAAACGATTTCATATACATTACAGCACAATTGTTCTTATTGATTAGACCAAGTTGATATTTCTTAATTTGTAAGTCGTTGGTCTTTAAGCGTCTTTTGATAAGAGTAATATTATCATCAAGGTCTTCGACCAATCCATCTCTAGATGACATAGGGTCTTCTGGATCAATGGTACTTTCTGAAATAGATCGTTTGGGTTTATTGGTGAATTCAAAATAGTAATGGTATTGTTCATCTTCAAAAAAGACAAGGATTTTTCCACTGTAGAGTAAAAACTCTAGTTCAGATACGGAACAGTCAGTAATAGGCTTACAAAGACCAAGAAATAAACGAGTGAGTTGTTGGTAATTAGAAGGCAGTATCTGTGGCTTGATTTCAAAATTAAATTTCTGGATGTCTACAAATTGAACTGCATAAACAATGGTATAGTGAAGTTGATCCATTTCGACATCTTGGACACATACATCATCTTGTAGGCGAGCATCGGCTAAAAATTGCTGAATGGGATTCATGCTTTTTTTCTCCTTTCGATTATATAATAAAAAATAAAGAAAACAGTAATCAAAATGCTACAAGCACTCATAAATAATATATTTATCTGTGTAGTAAAATGAAAGCCTTTTAACAAGAAATACAAAAGGGTAAGAATAAATGGAAATAGAAATGCAGAAATTGTTTTTCTTTTCTTTAATAAAACGAGTCTTGCCATTTCTTGTTGCATTCCTAGATGAAGGAGCATGTACAAACTAACACAAATCAAATAAAGTAAATCAAAATGTTCAAAGAATTGTGCTTTTTTGTATGACAAATATTTAAAGATATAAGGGTATTTGACATTATCAAAAAATTGAGCCGGGAAAAACAGATAATTTTCAAAAATAAATAAACTACTAATAAGAATGCCAACCAAAAGGACCAAAAATAAATTGGTTTTTTTCACCTTTTCAAAGGGAAGCAAGAGAAAAAATAAAAAGACATCTAAAAAAACAAAAATAAACGATAGCGCATAAAAAGGTTGAATCGTTGTTTTCATATTGGTTTGTAGAAGTAAAAAGTCATGCTTAGTTTCGCTAAATAAAGTAATAGAATATAAAGATAATGTACATAAAAACAAAACAAATCCCATTTTGGCGATATTAGATATCCCATAGTGGCCAATAAAAAGACTACAAAGCAATAAGAGGAAAAAGAGAACGTATTTAGGAGTCAAAGGATAGTAGTAATCGCTAATAACATTGATGTAAGAAAACATTTGAAAAAAACTACTCAAAATAAGATACAAATACAATAGAATACGTAAGAAGTGATGGTGAGATAGCGCTAGTAGAACATTTCTTTTTTTAGGAAGAAAGAAGATAAATAGGAATAAAATGGGTAGCAAGGCAAAAAAAATAACATAGGAATAAGAAGAAAAAATATTCATGGCCAAATTAGAGGCAAATAAAGAAAAACTACCACAAATCAAATATATACCAAAAATATAATATTGATAATTATATTTCTTCATATTTTCACATCCTTTACTTTTATTCTTTGCCAAAATGATGAAAAAATACAAAAACTTTCTATTCTTTTTTCTTTGTCAAATATGAGCAATGTACTTCCTTGGTATATCAAAAATGAAGTAGCATCAAGTAAAAATATTGAAAAAAGAATTGGCTATGAACAAGAAAAAGAACCAATAGATGATTAGGAAAAAAATAAAAACTAGCGTATAATGGTAACATCAATTGGGAGGTATGTATATGATAAATCAAGTGACATTAATTGGGAGAGTAGTAGAGAATCCGACGCTTAGAAAGTATGAAGAGGTTATTGCATCCACGTTAACGCTTGCTGTAGCAAGACCATTTAAAAATATGGAAGGCAATATAGAGACAGATTTTATTCGTGTATCGCTTTGGAATGGTGTTGCACAGTCAACATGCGAATATATTCAAAAAGGTGATATTGTAGGGATAAAAGGAAGACTTGCGGTAAAAGAATCGGAGGTCTCTTTTAGTAAGGATACAGAAACACTTAGAAAAAGAATATTGGTGTTAGAATTAATTGGAGAGCGTGTCATTTTTATTCACACCAATAAAAAAAGACTAGAAACAGAAGGGCAAAACGACTAGCGCAATGATTGAAATATGGATATAGTTATGATATAATAGATAAGAAGAAATGGAGGTCCTATATTGGAAGCAATTTTCTCTATACTCAAAGACAAACAGTTTTTATCAGCCATACTTATTTCACTAGCATTTATTTTACTGGGCTTTGTTTTAGCACATTATAAAATATTGAATCATGATGGAAAAAAGGTAATCACTTTTTTGACACTCAAAGTAGCCCTTCCAGCGATGGCATTCAATAGTTTTATGACGGATTTTCATGCTGAGACTTTCTTAGAACATCTGGTAGTCCTCGTTCTTTCTATTGTATTTTATATATTCTTTTTACTAATGGGACAGTTGCTTTTCTTTCGAAAGGGAAAAGAAAAGCGAAGAATTTATAGCATATTGATGACAGTTGGACAATTCACCTTTTTTTCTATACCCGTACTTTTAGCTATTTATGGTGGGGAAATTATGATTTATGCCAATATGGTCACAATCGTATTTCGTTTCATTCTATATATTTATTGTTATTTGGTGATGTCTAAATTGCAGTTTAATTCTGAAAATTTAAAATCATCTCTTCGCCAAATTGTTTTAAATCCGATTATGATTGCGATGTTCATCGGATTATTGATATGGTTAACGCAAAACATTGCTCCTCAGGTATCAATCAATCAAATTGATTATTCTATTTTTAGAATTGATCAAACTTTACCTGCCCTTTATCAAGTACTAGATGTAACAAAAAGTCTAACCACGCCTCTAGCAATGATTTTAGTAGGAAGTGTTTTGGGTGAGGAAAAAATAGGGGATGCAATGAAGAATAAAACAGCTTGGATGTTAGCTATGCTTAGAACCATTGTTATTCCACTTTTGGTATTATTGATATTAATCGTTTTACAGGCTTTGCAGATTATTCATCTTGGTCCATTTTCCTTAGCAACCCTTGTCATTGGTTTTGGGGCACCTCTTTCAGCTGTAGTTAATACATATGCTTCACAATTTGATACAGAAGCATCATTGTCTAGTCAAATGTGTTTACTATCTACACTCATTTGTCTTATCAGTTTTCCAATAATGTATTTATTGGTACAACTTGCTTTACAATTACCTATTTTTTAGGAGGATATTGAATAATGTATTTTTTTGAAATTGTATTTGTATTTATGTTTTGTTGTGTAGCAGGGTGGATAAATGAAGTAATTTTTCGAAGTATCCGAAATAAACGATTGATTAATCCAGGTTTTATGCATGGATGTTCACTTCCTATTTATGGTTGTGGTGGACTAATTATGTATTGTATTTGCCAAGCTGATTTATCCTTGATTCAAGAACCCATTTTAAAATGTCTTTGTATATTTATTACATCGGCAGTAATTATGACTATATTGGAACTAATTACAGGTATTTTCTTTGTAAAAGTATATCATATTATGTTATGGGATTATTCTAAGGAATGGGGAAATTATAAAGGCATCATTTGTCCATTATTTTCATTAGTTTGGGGACTATTTTCTATTGGCTTTTATTACGCAATTTATCCTTGGTTAGCACCACTTGCTCATTATATGGCTAATCAACCCATTGGCATATTTATGATGGGGTTATATATGGGTATATTTTTAATTGATATGATTGTTTCTCTTGATGTGATGCATAAAATTAAAGCCTATGCTATGCGAATTCATGAACGCATTATATTAATGAATTTTAAACAACAAGCACAGTCTTTTGTAGAAAAAGTAAAAAAAGAAAACATTTTTTCTCCAATAATAAAAATCAATACGCATATGAAGCGGTATTTGTTATCATTAGAGGAAAAAATGAATCATAAAAAGAAAAAGTAAAACATACAAAAAAGCAGTCATTTGACTGCTTTTTATGCTTTATTTATCTCTATCATTGATGACATTAACTATCTTTTGCGACATAATCTTAAATAAAGGTATACTAGTCGATATAGCCGTAATTAAGATTACAAAAACAAGTAGATAAATCGGCGTACGATAGGTCATAGTATATAGTGAAAGCCGAATTTCGCCTAATGCATCAGTTATACCAGATCCGAAATGGTAAATGGCATAATTGGCAAGAGGGATAGAAATACAATAGGCAAGTAAATTGATAAATAGCATCTGTATGATAAAGATAGTGGATACCTGTTTTCCATTTAAACCAATGGAACGCATAATTCCAATTTCTTTTTTGGAATCAACGATTTCAATTGAAATGACCGTCCACATAATACCTATTGTCATGATTGTAAAAACAATTAATCCACCAGTTGATGCAAACTCAATCAAAGGATCTACGTTATAACTTTCAATTTGATCTTTATAAAGGAAGATATCAATAACAAAATGATAATCATTATTATAAACTTGTTTAAATTGTTTCAAAAATAGTTTTGGATCATTAGGTAGTTCAACAATAATTCGCTCTTCATCATTTTTAACTTTAGATTCGAGGATACTCTCACTGTAATTGGCATAACCTGTTGGATGAATTAGAAAATCATTGCCACTTGTAAAACCAACAATTTTAAAATTAGTGGAAGCAAATAATTCTACGTCCCCTGAATCCGTTTCAAATTCATTGTACTTGGTGAGTACAGGAATGTACGTGCCTGGATTGATGAAATTAGTCGTTAAGTAATTGTATTTCCAATTGTTATCATAAGATTGATAGCGCCAATCTGTAATATGCAATATATCTTTTGCTAAAGAGAAAGGAAGAACTATTTCATCGGCATTTTGGGGTGTACTACCAACTAAAATGGGTTGATTATGATAAGACATCAAATTGGAATCTACTAATTCATATTGATTGATAGAAACTTTTGTATTCTGAAATGCAGTGTTCAAAATATAGTCATAGTAATTACTACCAACGACAATAGAGTTCATCATCAAATAGTCGTATTCAAAACCTTGGAAGTCTTTATCATAAGGATCAATTTCATAAGAAAGGCTTAAACGATTTAAATGAATCCAATCCTTGTAGTTGCTCTCAATGATACCGACAATTTTGAAATCTATATCATATCCTAAATCTATTTGTTTATTTAAGACATCATATATTTGTGCGTTTTTATCAAATATACCGAAATGTTTAAAAGCATCTAGAAGAAAATCAGTAATTAAAATTTCTGCTTCACTATTATTAGGTAGTCTTCCCGCAATGAGTTTGTAAGAATTGCTAGAATCAAAAAGGATAATGGTATCAATTTTTCCTGAATATAAAAAGTTTGCTTTTTCAATTAAATACTTAGCATAATTTATCGATACTTTTTGATACTTATGAATAATCAAATCGGGTGAAAATTGCTTAATGATAGCATAGGAATTATCCATTAGATTTCCCTTTTCATATTTGCTATAAAAATCATTAGTTATAGAGTTTTGGTTTGGACGATACTGATAAATATCAGTATAATGGTTATTGTTATTTACCATAGTATAGGCGTTTTGATAAAGTTTATCACCATTTAATTCAATGGCAAATGCCAAAAAGGCAAGACTAATAGACGCAATAATCATAATCAGTAAATATCTAAATTTCTTTTTCCAAATATTTTTAAAGGCTATGCGATGAATTGTACCTAGTGGTACTTTTGAATTTTCTAAATACAATTTCCGATCCGATTTAAGAGGTGAACTTGTAGAAAGGGAATCAGAAGAAGCTAGAAGTTGAGTATGATCTTCATTACTAGAATCAATATTTGCGGTATCAATTCTTAAAATATCATCTCCATACAATTGTGCTGACTCATCATCGTGAGTAACAATGATAATCAAGCGGTCTTGTGATAATTTTTTGAATAAATCAAATATTTTAGCACTGGTTTCACTATCTAAATTTCCTGTGGGTTCATCCGCAATAATTAAACTAGGATCTTTTACAAGTGCTCTAGCTATAGCGATGCGTTGTTTTTGACCACCTGATAATTGGGATACTTTTCTTTTCTCTAACCCATCTAGTTCGACATCATGGATAATTTGTTTTGTTTTTTGCTTAATTTCTTTTTTCTTGCATCCTTGAATTTCTAAAGATAGGCTAATGTTTTGTGATAAATTTAAATCTTTTAAAATGTTGTATTCCTGAAACACAAATCCTAGATAACTATTTAAATAGTTATTCTTTTCTTTTTTGGATAGGCTTGATAATTGTCTATTTTCAATCCAAATTTCTCCACTATCGGGTGTGTCTAATCCACCTAATAAGTTGAGCAGAGTTGATTTACCAGAACCACTAGGACCTAGGATAAAAACTAGACCAGTATTAGGAAAAGTATAATTCAAATTATTAATAACATGAATTTTATCGTTTCCAGATTGATAGTATTTATTTACGTTGACAAGTTTAATCATAGTGGCCTCCTAAGAAACTTTGATGACATCAATTGGTTTTTTCCGACTTAAATTGAGAAGGGGAATAGCAATAGTAGCAAATGGTGCTAAGAATGCAATAATCAAGGAAATCATAAATCCGTTTCCAGTCATTTTAAATATACTAAAATCAATTGGAGCAAGACTGATGGCAAATCTTTCTTGTATAAGTGTAGAGGCGGTTTCACTTAAGGATAAGTCTAAGAGTTTTAGGAAAATAGTTGAACCAATTGATGACAAAACAAATGCAACTACACTGACAATGAGGATTTGAAATAAATAAATACAAGCAATTTTAAATCCATTCATACCAAGTGACATATAAATGCCAATGTCCTTTTGACTATTTTTAATTGTAACAACGACAAAGTTAAAAATCATCAAAATACTAAATAGGCATAGTGAGAAGAATAATCCCAAAAATAAGAGAAGATTGCTATCAATAAAATCATTTACCACTTGCAATTTTATGAATGATAAATTGTCAATGACAATATTATTGTCTTTTAAAACACGATATAATTTTAAGTTAGTATCTTTGTTATCAGTCATTTGAATAGTGATTAAACCACCATAATTTTTTGAGGTATTATCGTAATTGGAATAGGAAGTTTTTAAATAATTGTAGTATAAATTAGTTTCTGTTTGATCACAAAAATAAATGGTAGGTTGCTCATCTTCATAGATGCCAACAATTCTACAACTAAAGTTAGACATAATTCTTCGGTAAGCATAAAAGGCAAAGACACCTTGCGTATTTGTTGCTGGATCAATTAGCGCATAGGCAGGATTCAAATCGCTTCTATCAAAAACGACTTCATCTATAGTCATACCTAGGAATTGTTCGAGAAAGCCTGTTGAAATAGCAATTTGTTCTAATTCTTCTTTGTTGGCAGGTTTTTTAGGTTTATCTCCTTTCACAAGTAAAGCATCTAAACTAGATTGATAAGCCTGGCATTTTACATTCTCAATTTTGCTAGTATTTCCAAATGCTCTTAAAATAAAATCATCATAAGTATATTTGATATTTTGTGTAGAAATAAATTGTTCACCATCGACAACATCAACATAATATCCTGTTGAAAAAAATAAAGTATTATAGAATGACAGATTATCACAAAAACTAGCATAGACATTTGGATCATCAAAGTCTCGATTTTTGAATTCTGAAAAACTAGTTTGAATGATACCATCAATATAAATAGGATAAGTAAAAGCATCACAGACAAGAGACTTATTAGAAAAATAATCTCCTATTGGTTCATTTTGATAAGGAATATCAAAATAGTGATTTTGGATTAAACATTCAGCAACATAGTCCGTAATATAGCATGCAATTTTAATATTTGGATCTGTATTGAGCACGTCAATAATTTCATAATCTTTAGTTAAATCATTGAGGTTATCCATAACAATAATATGATCAATAGAAGAACGATACATAAAATCTAAACTTTCGGTTAAGTGACGATCAATTGCAAAATCGAGAGGAATTGTTTTATAGATACGAAATCCATTGTCTGTAGAAGTAATAATTTTTTCATAGTTTAGTGTATCAATTTGAAAGAAACCAGCCTGTACAGTTTGATTATAAAGGGTTTTTTGATCACTAATTGTGATGTATTGATTGTGTTCATTCAATTGATAATCCACATATTGTGAGGTAGAGTCAGAAAAATATAAATTAATGGTCGTTGATGCAAACACGAGCGATATGGTGAAAAAGAGAACAACCACGATAAAGCGGAATAAATTTTGCTTTAAACTTTTCATAGATAAAATAAATGAAGTCCTAAAGGAAGGTTGAACAGGTTTTACCTGAGATAACTGATGAGAAGAAGAACTAGAAGAGGCTAATTCCTTTAATTTCAAATTCTCAATGATTTCGCCATCTTTTAATGTAATTTTAATATCTCCGTATTCTTCTGATAATGTTTTATCATGTGTAACGATGACTACAAGATGATCTTTGGATAAATCTTTTAAAATAGTTAAAACAATATCACGATTTTTTTTATCCAAGTTCCCAGTGGGTTCATCCGCAATAATCACATGAGGATCTTTTACGATTGCTCTAGCAATAGCGACTCTTTGGCGCTCACCTCCAGAAAGTTGGTTCATTTTTCGCTTTTCTTTTCCCTTTAAACCAACTTTTTCAATTGTATCTAATATCAATTGATGGTTTTCTTTGATAGATTGGTTTTGTAACTGTAGACTTAGTGCAATATTTTCATAAACGGTTAGGTTTTTAATGACATTGAATTCTTGAAAAATAAAGCCAATATAAGAATTACGATAAGCATTAAAATCCTTTCTTGAAAAATCTTTCGTATTTAGTCCATCAATAATCAATTCACCAGAATCGTAGGTATCTATACCTCCTATGATATTTAGCAGAGTTGATTTACCAGATCCACTTTTACCAACAATAAAAACCAATCCTTTTTCTGGTAATTCTAAACTAATGTTTTTCAAGGCATGAAATTGTTCACCGCCTGAATAATAGTATTTATTAAGATTATGTATAGAAATCATCTTGCACCTCTAAAAAATAATATCGTCATATACTGGTGGAATCACATATTGTTTGATGAGCGTTTGCGAATCGTTTTCCGCATTGGTTTCAAATTGAAGTGTAATCAAACCACATGAATCATAATATCCGCTAAATACTTGCGTTTTAGCAACATAGATATTATTCAAGTATCTAGATTGCTTAAATGCAGTTTGACTATAAGGATATCGAGTATGGTCTTTCACATAATTTGGGGTTTGATTTCCAGCTGTATATTCGTTGAGATAATCATTAATCCATTCTTCATCTAAATCTAGCTGTAAATCTGCTTCTTTAAATGTATAAGGTTCTAATTCATGGATAGGATTATAAAAAATTTGAATATAAGATTTATAATAGGATAGAACATAATAATCGTTGAGTTGGAATAAATCTAAATAATAGAATCCAGCACCAGGACGTACATTATTGGTTCGACTTAAAAAATAACTAAATATTTCTTCGCCTTCTTGGTTAATGATGCGATAATTGTGATAAAAGTCATCACTAGATACAGGGACACTACTATATTGGCGATCTCGATAACAATACATTTTAGAAACGATTGCCACTCCATCTTTAAAATCATAAGCTTGTGAATAGATATAAGGTGTAATTTCAGTCTCACCATTGATATTGATACGGCTACTACCCAAATAGTTTCCCTCTGGAGAAATGTATTTGTAACTCATTGATTGAATGGTTGTACTTTCAGTTGTGCTAGGTGTAGAAACATTATTGACCCAGTAATAAACATCATATGCACCATAGTCGCCAACTACCGCATACCCTTCAGAAAAATCACTAGCATAATCCCATTCTAAATCGTAAAGACGTTTCCCATTTTGATCAATATGAGTATATTTAAACTGATTATAAGAATCAGTATATCCTACTACAGCATAGCCATTTTTGAATTTCCCACAGAATTCATAGGGAAAGTAATTGATTTCATTGTTCTCAGCATCTTTACTGTAATATAAGAAATAAAATGATTGACTTTCTGAATCATACTTTAGATATCCCTGTTTGGTACCATCACCAATTACAAGTAAATCATTTGAGAAAGAGCTAATAGATGTATAACCAACAGGTAGTTCGTATAAGGTATTATTGTTTGAATCAATAATTTTGGTTATTCCATCTTTTTTGACGATTGCTTTTCCTTCAGAAAAAGGATAGGCCTCGTTATAAATCGGTTCAATCAATACTTCACCAGTATTCTTGATATACCCAAATAAGTTATTCTTTTTCACAATTAAAATATCGTCAAAGTAAGGAACGATATAATCATATTCTTCTAGACTAAAACGCTGCAATCTTGTATTTATAATATAAGGAATATTTTTTTTATATACAATGGCAACAGGTTGTTCCAAATAATTGGCTTTTTGAATTGTACAACTAAATAACGTCCAAGTATAAGTGAATAAAATAAGAATGAATAATAAATGATTAATCAGTATTTTTTTTGAATGCATAATCCACCTCTTTCTCTTATTATATCAAAAAAAGTGTTTTTCTTCAATGTAAAGGCTTTCGATTCAGGTATGCAGTGGCATAGGGGGACGTATTTCTTTACTTTTTAGTCAAAATATGGTAAAATAAACTGAGGTGATGATATGAAACTGATGTTAATCATTATTAGCAATGATGATGTGCAAGGGGTAACCAATGCACTTTTAAAAGAAAAATTCTTCTTCACAAAATTGTCTACAACAGGAGGGCTTTTGCCGAGTGGAAATACAACACTACTTGTAGGCTTAGATGAAAGTAAGATAGATGATGTAAAAGAAATAATCAATACATATTCGAAAACAAGGAAAAAGAAGGTTGCATCAGGAGAACCAGGTGACTTTACTGTATTCTCTAATTTTCCAGCAAGCGTAAAAATCAATGGTGCCACTATTTTTGTATTAGATGTAGAAAGTTATTATAAATTATAGAAAAGGAGAATTTGAAAAAATTCTCTTTTTTTGCTCAAAAATGAACGCGCTTTCATTAAAATGTATGCGCTTTCAAAAAAATTATTTATTTAATTGAAAATATTGAATATCTAGTATATAATACTAATGTCAGCACTATTAAGACGAGAATTGAATGGCATAAGGAGGAGATTACATATGAAAATCTATTCAACTGAAAAAATCCGGAACGTGGCCGTTTTGGGGCATATGGGCTCAGGAAAAACAACTATTTGTGAGTCAATGTTGTATCTTACGAAGGCGATTCCTAAAAAGGGAGAAGTAGAAAAAAAGAATACTGTATCAGATTATTTGCAAGAAGAACAAACAAGACAAACTTCATTATCCACATCTATTATTCCAGTAGAGTGGAAAAACTATAAAATTAATTTTTTAGATACACCTGGTTCAGAGGAATTTGTAGGGGAAATTACACAAGATTTAGCGGTAGTAAAAGGTTCTGTTGTAGTTATTGATGCGCAAAAGGGTATTGAAGTGGGTACTGAGAGAGTTTGGGATGAACTTCGAACGAGACATACACCAACTATTTTATTCATTAATAAAATGGATAAAGAAAATGTAAAATTTGAGAAAGTGATTCAAAACGTAATAGATGGATTCGGACCTAAAGTAGTTCCTTTTGTGATTCCACTAGGTACAGAGAATCATTACCAAGGATATATTGACATTATTGAGAAAAAGGCTTATATGGGACAAGAGGAAACAGAAACAATGATTCCAGATGCCTATATGTCTCAAGTTGACGAACTCTATGATCATTTTGTCGAAATCGTTGCGGGTGAAAGTGAGGAAATGCTAGAAAAATATTTCAGTGGTGAAACGTTGACAGATGAAGAGATTATTGAAGGATTACGGAAGGCTCTTTTGAATTGTGATATATTTCCAATTTTAATTGGTTGTGCTAGCAAAAATATGGGGTTAAGGGGGCTCCTTCAAAAAATTTGCAATTATTTACCTTCACCACAAGATTTAAAGCCATCCAAGGGTTTTGATCCTAAAACACATCAATTGATATTGCGAGATACGATAGATACAGAACCATTTTCGGCTTATGTATTTAAAACGATAGTGGATCCATTCTTAGGAACAATTAATTTCTTTAAGGTATGCTCAGGTACAACTCAAGGATTGACTGAGGTTTATATTCCAAATAGCGATCAAATGACAAAAGTTGGTGTGATTTCTTGCATTATGGGAAAGACGCAAATTCCTATTGAAGTTTTACATGCAGGAGATATCGGTGTATTGACTAAATCAGGGGATATTCAAACTGGACAAACATTATGTACAAAAAAAGAAGCGGTAATGTATCCACCAATGGAAATGCCAACACCAGTTATTTATATTGCTATCCAAGCCAAGACAAAGCAAGATGAGGACAAAATATCATCAGCATTGCAAAAATTAAATTTGGAAGATCCAACATTTGAAATTAGAAGAAATCCGGAAACGGCACAATTATTAATTGGTGGTCAAGGTATGACACATCTTGGGTATATTTTAGAAAAAATGAAGAATATGTTTAAGGTTGATGTGACTACTTCTGACCAAAAAATTGTCTATCGTGAAACAATTCGTAAAACAGGTTCAGCCCAAGGAAGACATAAAAAACAATCGGGTGGAGCTGGACAGTTTGGTGATGTATGGATTCGATTCGAACCATTGGCAGATAAAGAATTTGAATTTGCGTCAGAAGTAGTGGGAGGAGCTGTGCCTAAGAATTTCTTCCCTGCAGTAGAAAAGGGGCTAATTGAAACACTAGAACATGGTCCAATAGCAGGATTTCCAGTAATTGGTGTGAGAGCTGTATTATATGATGGATCTTATCATCCAGTGGATTCAAATGAAATTTCCTTTAAAATAGCCGCAGCACTTTCCTTTAAAGAAGCATGCAAAGTTATTAAACCAACTATTTTAGAACCCGTTATGGAGGTTGTTATTACGGTAAAAGATGAATTTGTAGGAGATGTTATGGGGGACATTCCACAAAGGAGGGGATCAGTAATAGGAATGGAGCCAACTGAATTGGGTAGAACGGCTATTACCGCATATATTCCAGAGGCGGAAATTATCAATTATTCTATTGATTTAAAGGCGATGACACAAGGAAGTGGTAAATTTACACGTAAGTTTGCACGTTATGATGATGTCCCAAGTCAATTGGTGGAAAAGATTGTAGCAGAATATAAAAAGAACTAATCATAAAAAGGTATGACTTCATTTGAAATCATACCTTTTTTATAAATTCTTTTTTTGTCGCCACAAGGCAAATAAGGAAAGACCAAGAGCCGTTTTTCCATCTAAAGTATCATTTTGTGATAAGAAAGTAGGAATAGAAGGAAGAGGTAATTTGGTAAGTTCAATAAATTCATCTTCATCTTCAGGCAACTTACTTTCATATAAATCGGTTGCAAGATAAATATAAGTTTCCTCATCAGTAAATCCACAGGAAGGATAAAAAGAACAAAGCAATTCCATTTGTTTTGCATCATAACCAGTTTCTTCTTGCAACTCACGATGAGCACATACTAAAGCATCTTCATTTGCCTCTAATAAGCCAGCGGGAATTTCTAGCATATATTTTCCAACAGCCGTTCTATATTGTTGAACCATTAAAATATGGCTACCATCAAAAGCCACTATGGCTACGGCTTTTTGATGGTGAACAATTTCACGTCTTGCAACATTTCCATTAGGCAATAAGACATCTCGTAAAACAAGTTGAACAATTTTTCCGTTAAAGATCACTTTTTCAGATATGCTTTTTTCGATACTCATTGACTTTCTCCATAAAATAATCAAAAATAATAGCAGATTCTGCTGTGTAATATCGTTCTGGATGCCATTGTACTCCAAAGATAGGCCATTGTGTATGTTCTATCGCCTCAATTGTCCCTTCATTTTGATAAGTCGCAATAAAACCTTCAGGAATATGATGAACAGCTTGGTGGTGAAATGTATTGACTAGGAATTTTTCGGGTAGTAAATTAGTAAGGGGAGTCTTATTTACACAAGTTACATAATGCTTTTTTTCTAATGGAATGGGGTGGCTTACTTGTTCAGTAGCTAAATCTTGATGAAGTGTTCCTCCCATAAATGCCGCAAATGCCTGAATACCTCGGCAAATCCCAAATGTTGGAATTTGATGGGCAGTTGCATATTGAATGATTTTTTGATCAACTTCATCGGTTACCGGGTCAATTCCTTTAGATAGATTTGCATCATTGGTTTTACCATAATAGGTGGGATTGATATCATCGCCTCCAATAATTAAAAAGCCATCACACTGTGAAAGCATCGCTTCCAAACCATTAGAGGGAAGTAAAATTAGAGGAATAGCACCTCGGTTGATGATTTGCTTGATATAATCTTGGTTGACTTTTAGAAAGGAATAACCCGACTTTTCTTCTTTGGAAAAACGGGGGCTAATGCCAATAATTGGATAATTCATAAGATAATACCTCCTCAATCATTTTATCACGAAAACATGAAAAACACTCTAAATACGATAAAAATATTTTTAGCATGTTGCTTTATAAAAATTACATTTAGTGTTATAATGATAAAAAAAGAAGTGAAAGGAGAGAACCATGAAAGAAAAACAAGAAAATATGATATCTGCTCCAAACGATAAAGTAGAAGAACAGAAGAAACCAAAAAAGAAAAAAAACATTACATATGGTGTATATCAAGAAGAAAGAAATCAACCACTTTATCAAAAATCAGGTAATTATTTACAAGGATTGACAGACGAAGAAGTAGAAGAACGAATTGAACATCTTCAAGTCAATATTGATGGAAAGATTCAATCTCCATTTGAAAAAAATCTAAAAATGATTTTATCAGTGATTTGGAAAAATACATTCACTTTTTTTAATATTTTATATATTATTGTACTTATTTTATTGCTAATTGCGATGAAGTGGAATAATCCAGAACTTACAGATCAAAGATTTGCTATTACCGATTTTATGTTTTTGGTGATTGTATCCATTAATTTGATTATTGGTATTGTTCAAGAAACAAAATCAAAATTGGCGATTAATAAACTACGCTTGGTTACTAATCCTAAAGTAACGGTTATTCGAAATGGTGTAAAGGTATCAAAACTTGATACTGATGTGGTTTTAGATGATGTCGTGTTTTTAACTCCAGGGTCACAAATCATTTCTGATGCTATTTTGCTTGAGGGTGAAATTGAAGTCAATGAATCACAACTCACAGGGGAATCTGTACCAATTAAAAAACATGTTGGAGATATGATTTACTCAGGTAGTTTTATGGTTTCTGGGACAAGTTATGCTAAAGTAGTTCATGTAGGTAGGTTAAATGAAATCAATAAATTAACCTCTCAAGCGAAAAAATATACTGCACCGAATTCACAAATTTTAGGCAGCTTGCGAAAACTATTGGTTGTTATTGCGATATTCATTGTCTTGACATCTATTGCGATGTTTTTATGGACTTTTGATTGGGCTACATTTAAGGAAATCAAGGAAGTTAATTGGAAAGCCACCGCAGATATGATCCAAAGATTAAAAGTGAATTATGTCCAATCCATTCGCCCAATAACCGCAGCGATAATTGGGATGATTCCAGCGGGTCTTTATATGCTTACTTCAGTAGCTCTTTCTGTAGGTGTATTTAGACTATCTAAGAATAATACACTGGTTCAAGATATTTATTGTATTGAAATGTTAGCTAGAGTGAATGTGCTTTGTTTAGATAAGACCGGAACAATTACCAATGGAAGAATGAGCGTTGTCAAATATGAAACCATCAATAAGCCAATCAAATTTAGTATTGAAAATATTATGAGTTCAATGAATGCGGCACTACAAGAAACCAACGCAACAGCACAAGCAATGGTACATTATTTTGGTGCAACACCGGTTTTGAAACCAACGGAAGTTATCCCATTTTCTTCAGAACGAAAATTTAGTGCTGTTTCTTTTGGTGAAGGAGAAACGTACATTATGGGGGCTCCTGAGTTTGTCTTAAAAAGTAATTTTGAACGTTATGCTGATCAAATCACTGCCTATGCCAATCAAGGACTTCGTGTACTTTGTCTTGCTCAATCCACACTTCCGATTAAAAATGATAAAATTCAACGAATGCCTAAACTGATTGCCCTAATTTTGATTGAAGATCAAATTCGTGATGAAGCATTTGACACAATTCAATACTTCAAAAAAAGTGGGGTAGAAGTAAAAGTTATTTCTGGTGATAATCCAGTGACTGTTGCGGAAGTAGCAAGAAGAGTAGGTATTGAAAATGCAGAAAAGTGTATTAGTTTAGATGGTATGAAAGATGAAGAAGTAATTGAGGCGGCAACTAAATTTACTGTATTTGGGCGCGTAAAACCAGAACAAAAGAAATTGTTAGTCACTGCATTGCAGAATGCGGGCAAGACAGTAGCTATGACAGGCGATGGTGTAAATGATATTCCTGCATTAAAGGCGGCTGACTGTAGTATAGCAATGGCATCAGGAAATGATTCTGTCAAGAGTGTGGCACAATTGGTGTTGGTAGATTCTAATTTTGCAAATATGCCAAAGGTTGTGGCAGAAGGAAGAAGAGTTATCAATAATGTGCAACAAACGGCTATGTTGTATTTGGTAAAAACCCTTTTCATGACTTTTTTAGCAATTTTAACTGCTGTTGGATTCTTCAAACTAACAAGTTCTGGTACGACAAATGGTACCTTCCCATTTGCTGGAGCAAAGCAATTGTTAATTGTTGAAATGTTTGCTATTGGATTACCATCAATCATTTTATCTTTGCAAAGCAACAATTCTCCAATCAAAGGAAACTTTATGAAAAATGCGTTAAAGAGCGCACTTCCAGGTGCATCTGGTATTGTAGTTGCTATTATATTTACTTATTTACTTTCAAATGATTATGGATTCACACCAGCAGAAATTAAAACAGTAGTTTCACTTACCGCAACACTCACGCTTTTGATTGTAATGTGTAGAGCATGTATGCCACTCGATAGGAAAAAGACCATTCTTTGTATGGGAATGTGGGTTCTTTCACTTACGTTAATTTGTCTATCTATTTTCAAGGTTTCATGGCGACTTGGAGGAAGAACCATTAGTTTTTATAATCTATTTGAATATTCTGATTTAGCATGCAAAGTCATACGTGATGGACAAACCATCACAAATGCCACGGCTCTATGGCTTACGTTCAGTATGGTAGTTATTTCATTAACCTCAATGCTTGGAGTTGAATTATTGCTGAAAAACATAGAATTAAAACAAGAACGTTTGAAAAATAATCAAGTAGAGCAAGAAAAAAAGAAAACTCCACAAATCAGAAAAATTAGATATTGATAGATAATTAATCGTATATTGTAAGACCTATTCATATTGAAAAATGAAAAAATATATCATCACCCTGTTCTAAAATGAACAGGGTTTTTTTGCCCACACGAAATAGAATTTAATGAATATGATAAAGTGTACTTGAAAGAGGCGAGGATAATGAAGAAGCTAGAGATGAAAAATGTAAAAAAGACTTTCTATACTGAAATAGGTGCACTTGATGTTTTAGATGATATTTCATTTGATTTAGAAGAAGGAGAAATTATAGCAATAGTTGGTCCAAGTGGTTCTGGAAAATCTACTTTGCTAAATATTATTTCCAAATTATTGGATCCAACAGAAGGAGAAATTATTGTTGATGGAGATATTGGGTATATGTTTCAAAGAGATCACTTATTCAATTGGCGAACAGTGTGGAAAAATATTCTAATTGGTTTAGAAATAAAAAAAGATATTGATGATCAAAAATTAGAAAAAATCAGAGATCTATTGAAAAAATACGATTTATCAGATTTCATCAATAATTATCCTCAAGAACTATCAGGTGGAATGCGACAACGAATAGCATTAATTAGAACACTTGCAACTAACCCAGATGTTTTATTACTAGATGAGCCATTCTCAGCACTAGACTATCAAACGCGAATTACAGTAAGTGATGATATTCATCAAATGATTAAAGATTCACATGTATCAGCAATTTTGGTTACACATGATATATCAGAAGCTATAGCGATGGCAGATCGAGTCATTGTATTGAGTCACAGGCCTGCTAGACTTAAAAAGATTATTCCCATTGTAACAGATACAACTGAGAATACACCCTACGCTAAACGTTTATCTAAAGAATTTCGAATTTATTTTGATGAAATATGGGGGCTATTGAATGAATAATCCATATTTAATTGAAAAAAGAAAGAAAGCAATAACGGTCTTAATCACTCAAATCCTTCTCTTGGTGGTGTTTCTTGTTTCATGGGAATTATGTTCTCGATTTGAAATTATTGATGCATTTTTATTTAGCCGGCCATCTAAAATAGGGGCATTGTTAAAAAGATATATTGAGACAAAAGAAATCTATAAGCATATTGGCATTTCTGTATTAGAGACTATGCTAGGGCTAATCATTGGAACACTAGCAGGAATAGGGATAGCCATTGCTCTTTGGTGGAATAAAACATTGGCAAAAATATGTGATCCGTTTTTAGTTGTATTTAATGCACTTCCAAAAACGGCACTTGCCCCAATCATTATCATTTGGATAGGCACAGGCATTAAGGGGATTACAGCAGTAGCTATTTCTATTTCACTGGTGCTCACTATCATATCAGCTCATAGTGCATTTGTACAAGTAGAAGAAGAAAAAATAAAAATGTTACAAAGTTTTAAAGCCAGTAAATGGCAAATTTTAACCAAACTTATTTTACCTGCTAATTTGACTAATCTAGTCAGTATTGTTAAAATCAATATTGGGATGTCTTGGGTAGGTGTTATTGTAGGAGAATTTATTGTATCAAGATATGGAATAGGCTATTTAATTATGTACGGATCTCAGGTATTTGTCTGGGCGACAAAAGACAAAAAAAATCCAACTTCACAAAAGAAATTGGATTTTTTTATTGCATATACTTATTATTAAAATAAGAAGAAGAACCCTATGGGTGACGATATTACATATCGTTTAAACGTTAATTCACTGCCATAGGTATACAGCTTAGAAATTCTAACTGCTATTATATTATAACAAATTTTTACAAATTAGTCAAGTTTATCTAAATATTACCTGTTTTATTTGCCCATTATCAATTAAAATCTTTTCAAAAGTTGTCGATATAAAAACTCTTTTTTCTTTATCGCTCATTATTTCCCAAATATCGCTTAATATCACTTTTATGCTTTCCAAATAATTTAGATCTATTTCTTTTTCTTCCTTATTAATATACTTTTTACTTTCAATCTTTTCTTTTAAACTTTTAATTTCTTCTGATAATGTGCTATTTTTAGAAAAGTACATCTCATCCTCAATAAAGCCGTTTAAATATTTATCCAATAATTTTGATTTTTGCCTTACTAAATTTGCTAATTCTTTTTCCAAAAAATCATCATTAAAAGAAGGATCATTTTCCTTTTTTTTCTCTTTCTTTAATTGGATATGGTATTGCTTAATAAATTCAATAAATGCTTTTTCAAATTTTTCAGCATTTACAATTTTAGTATTGCATACTGGATTGCTTAAATGCCACTCGTTGTAGATGCATTTATAATAGCGGTAGAATGTATAATCATCCTTATTTTTTCCTTTTCTTTTATATTTCTTTGATGATAATTTCCAGCCACACCTTGAACAGTAGAGGACATCAGCAAATATGAAATCATCATAGGCATATTTTTTGATGCCATTTTTAGTTTTAAACGATTGAATATCGTTTGCTTTGTGCCAAAGTTCCTCGCTTACAATAGGTTCAACGTTTGTCGCTACTACATCAACAACTTCAATTCTATCAAATTTGACACAACAATGACCCATGTATACTTTATTATTGATAATCTTTTTTATCTGATTTCTATTCCAGTCTAACACATCAATAGTTGGCACATTATTTTTGCGTAAAAAAGTAGCTGTTGAATTATATCCGTATCCTTCAGCTACTTTTTCAAATATTAGTTTAATTGTTGGTGCAAATTGATTAGCAATTAGTTTTTTGTCGATGTAGTCATATCCATATGGAACACGTCTACCTATCATCTTGATGCCTGTTGTAGTTGCTTTTTGCCTTTTTCCTTCCATCATACGTTCGTGAATGATAGAGTGTTCAAATTCAGCAAAAGTACCTAGAATGGTAAGCGTCATTTTACCGATGCTTGTTTTATAGTCAATTTGTTGATCAATTGCATTTAGACTTATGTCGTATTCTTTTAGCAAATCAACAATTTCGAGTAAATCCTTTGTGTTTCTGCAAAGTCTGTCTACTCTTAATATTAATATATTTTCAAATAATTTCTTTTTTGCATCCTGTAGCATACGTGTTGCTGCAGGTCTTTTTTCAATTGTAGAGCCTGATATTCCTTCATCCGAATAAATATCGACTATATCCCAATTCATCATTTCGCAATACTTGCATAGTTTTTCTTTTTGAAACGGAATTGAAAAGCCTTCTTTGGCTTGCTCTTTAGTTGATACTCTTATGTAGAGCACTGTTTTCATTTTATTACCTCACTTTCAATGATTTCATTGCCAATGAGTTTGAAATCAAACCTGTTTAGTTTGATATGAGTTTGTAGACAATTAATTAGTTTTTCTTTTTCGCCATCACTAAGTTTTTCGTCGTAAACGATGTAAAAAGTATTGTCTATTTTAACAACAATACCATTGATACTTTTTAAATTCGCCTCCTTTAACATTATTCCCCCTCCTAAATATGTATAATGCGTTATTTTTTAAAAGCTTTTAATTTTTTGATTATATCTAATATCTCCTCCTTTTGTTCTTCAGTTAATTCCTTTACTTCATCATATAATGAGAAGAAGATAGGATCTGATTCTTGTTGTTTATTCAATTCCTTTTCAGGATTGCGAATATCTGATAGTCCTAATAAGTAGTCTGTAGACACATTGAAAAAATTAGATAGTGTATGAAGATATTCATCACTAATATTTTGTAATCCGTTTTCCATTCTTGATAATGTTGTTCTATTAATATGTACTTTCTCTTCTAAATCTCTTATTGTAATTTTTTGTTCTTTTCTTAGAAATTTTATATTATTTTTTAGCATTATAGTGACACCTCTTTTAATTTACTATCAAATTATAGCATTTGATTTGAAAAAAAACAATAAAATAATGACAAAACACTTGACTTGTCAGCAAAAAATTGTTATAATGTTGTTGATGTCATAAAAACACTGACAAAATAACGTAAATATAACAAAGTGATTGTTCATTCAGATAATGGATTTAAATATGAAGGAACTTGGGATACTCCCCAAACAATTGAGTTATTTGATATATGGAAAAAATCAAGTAATGAAGTTGTAAAATGGGAATTATCCAAAAAGACATTATATATAATTATTGAATAAAGGAGGAAAATATGTTTGTTGTTGCATCAGAAATTAGAGGAAAAAAATCTAGGATGAAAAGTGGTACCTATTATATAGGTTCGTTTTCTTCACTAAATGAGGCAATTAAAGCCGCATTAGATAATCGCTATAATAAGAACGTTTGTTTAAGTGAAGAAACAAATGTTCGTGAGATAACTGTGTACAAATGGGGGAATGGGGGAATTTTATCCCATAAACCTGTTTTTACAATTCTTGACGAAACGTCAAAAGGATGGCTAATGATTTAATTTTATATATGACTAGTTGATACCTAGTCGCTAGGAATAGAACGTTTGAAAGCCTAGCCGAAAGAATTATAACGTTGGTAGTAAAGAGTGGAACACTTGCAGCTCGAGTTGCACCACTTACCGAAACACACTCGAGAAAGATAGCACAGTATCAGTAAATATAGAATGCTATCGTAGCAAAAGCATCACGGCTTAAGCTTTTGTGAATTGCAATTGATTGGAAAAAAGAGGTGGCAACTTGATAGCCTTATGCCTTGTGGAATTGTCGAAAACTCACGAGGATTATTTAAATATAAATTTTTAGTGTGTTAAAAAGTAAGGCTTTTTGACACATTTTTTTAAGGAGAATAACATGTTTTCAAAAAAGAAAATATTTTTAAAAAAGATAAAAAAATATTTAGGTGATGATATAAAAATACGAATGGAAATAGAATATAGCTTATATTATCAAAAAGGAAATAATGAGGAAAAAACACTCAGTTTTTCCAAAAATACTTTTAAAACGCTAGTTAAAGAACCGACAAGAAAAGCTAAAAAGGAATTTTTAAAAGATAGCCGTACAGTAAGAATAGATAAAAGATTTGATCCACCTACCATAAAAAGAGTTCGCTCAAAATACAAAAAACAATTAAAAAGAATTGATATGAATGCTGAAAGAATAGCAAAATTTATTAAAGAAGATATAGATCAGGAGGAATAAAATGGATTGGGAAAAAGGATCAATAAATGAAACGATAGCGACACAAAACATATCTGTCAATAAAATTAAAATTCTTAATTTGGAATTTGAAATAAGAGAGGTAGAATGTATTTCACATGGAGGAAGCCAAATAGGTGAGATAAATCATATAGATCAAGTTATTTTATTAAAAAAAGGATTAAGCGAGGAGCGAAAAAAAATCGTGTTACTACACGAAATCCTACATAGTATATTTGAACAATTAGGATTCGCAGAAGAACACGATAATGAGCATTTGATAGATAGTTTAGCAAGTTCAATCTATCAAATTTTAAACGACAATAAAACTATTTTTTAGTTTTATTTGACGTTTTGGTTTGAGCTAATGCGCTTCCTGCAACACTTTTCGATGTTTTGCTGTATCTATTATCGTTAAGTATTTTAGAAGCTTTTGTAGCGACTTTCTTAGATGTTTGCTTTGAATTTGGCATAACATCACCCCCTTTCGACAAAATTTTATCATATAGTTTAAAAATTGTAAAGGGCAAAAATAAATATAATACAAGAAAGGAGATTAAAAATGAACATTTCAAAATTAAAAGGTTTAATGGCAGAACATGGCGATACCCAAGAAGATATTGCTAAATTGTTAAATATTCATGTTACATCTTTATATCATAAAATGAAGGGAAAAACAGAATTTAAATTTAGCGAAGTTCAAATAATTGCTAGCCATTACAATGTTGATATCAATATTTTTTTAAAATAATTGTCTCTATTTTCATGACTGAAAAGCAAAAAACAATTGTAACATTGACAAATAGCCAACTGATGAGCCTGTGCAACTCAGGCGAAACCTAGCCTAAATGGCGATGGTCTTGGCACAAGCCAAATGCAAAGTGTCTATCCATGGCTTCCCCCCAGGAAATAACTACATTACTTTGTACCAATCATGGCTAAACTTAATTAGGCACAGTCTAGCTTTGCATATTTAACAAATTATACTCATACGATTGAGAGAAAGGAGAAGATTCAATGGAAACAGAGTTATACAACGAAATTGAAATAATTTATAACGAATCAAAACAAAAATCTCTAGATCGTATGGGTATTTTTGTTTACAGTTTGTTAGAAAAAAAGATAAAAGAGGGGCTAATCGAAGTCACTCAAGAAGGCAAAATCATTAAATTAAAGGAGGAGAAAATATGATTTTAAAGTGTAGCAGCAAAACCAAACCAGCTGCTTTAGGAACGTATATATTGAAGAATATACAGAAGGAAGATGTCAAAATCAAGTGCATTGGAGCAGGTGCAATCAACCAAACAATGAAGGCTATCGCCTTTGCAAATGAGAAAGGAACAGGTGTTTTGATAGGCGCTTTTCCGTTTATTAAAGAAGAAATAATCGATGAGCAAGATAGAAGAATAATCATTATCGAACTATACGATTTGAATGGGGAGTAGGAGGAATTTTGCATGAAAAAAATAACAATAAAAAATCTAACTTTGCAGAATTTTAAAGGAATAAAAAAGAGAACCTTCGATTTTGCAAATCAATCAGTTAACTTTTATGGTGACAATGCAACAGGTAAAACAACTATTGTCGATGCATTCCTTTGGCTACTTTTCAACAAAAACAGCAATGGGGCAAGCGATTTTAGCATTAAGCCAATTGATGCAAATGGCAATGTCTTGCACAATGTTGATTATTCAGTATCTGCTGTATTCACTGTTGATGATGGATTGTTAACTTACGATGTGGAATTAAAAAAAGTGCTACGTGAAAAATACACCAAAAAACGCGGTGAAACACAAAGCACATTTACAGGGCATGAAACATCTTATTTTAAAGATGGTGCGCCCAAATTGTTAAAAGAATATCAACAAGAAGTAGACAAGTTATGTTCTGAAGATACCTTCAAAATGCTCACTGCCCCATTTTACTTTAACAAAATGGATAAAAAGACAAAACGTGAGGTGTTGCTTAAGGCTATTCCTGATGTATCCAATTTAGATGTAGTAGAAAAAAATTCATCTTTGTATCCTTTGTTGGAGGAATTGAAAGTGCTAAGTATTGAAGAATTGACAGCTAAATACAAAGCAGCAGCTTCTACAGCAAATAAGCAAATTCCTTCCTATGGATACAAAATAGAAGAATTGCAATCTATGATCAATACAGAAACTGAGGAAGACGATATAAGTGGCTTAGAAGACGTTAAAACGTTAATTCAAGCCCAAAAAGACTATATTTTGGAACTTCAAGAGCAAAGGAACACAAAGACTAACCTTGCAATATTAAAAGCGATAGATGGCGAAATTTTGGCGTTAGAAGAAAAGTTGCATCAAGCCAAATTAGTGAAAATGGAAAATGATGGTGCAAAACTAAAAGAACTTCAAGAAGAAGTTCAAAATCTATCCACAACGCTTCAATTTAAAAAAGGCGAAAAATTAGCTATAGGGGTGAAAAAGGTAGATACAGAAACACTTATATCAAGACAAGAAGAACGCATCTTAGATCTTGACAAGCTTATTGAAACAGCATATCAAAGATGTGCTGAAATAGATGGCGCAGTATTTAATGGCGAAACAGTTTGCCCTACCTGTGGACAAGCATTGCCACAAGAACAAGTTGAACACGCAAAAGAAATGTTCAACCTAGACAAGGCGAACAAATTACAGAAAGCGATTGAAAATGGTAAGCAATTAAAAGTTGAGTATGGAAATATACAAAATGAGTTGAATAATTCAAAGTTATCTTTAAGAAGCTATGAAATCGAAGCAATAAATATGCAATCGAAAATTAGCGAAATGCAACAAGAATTAACTATAGCAGAAGAAAGACTTGAGCAAGCAAAGAATCAATGCCTCAAGTCAACAACAGATGAAATTATTCATCTTCAATATCAAATCGCTGCTAAAAGAGAAGAAAAGCAACAATTGATGAGTGAATCATCTTCCGCAGGAGATATAGCTTTAACGATTATGCAAGAAAGCAAAAAACTAGATGACTACTATGGCAGAAAATCTAGATATGAAAGCAATATTGCGAATAGAAAGCGTATTAATGAATTACAACAGGAGCAAAAACAACTATCTAATGAATACAATCAAGCAATAGTTAAAGTAAACCTATGTGAATCATTCCTAAAAGAAAAAGTGAAGTTAATCGAACAAGATGTCAACAAATTATTCACCAAAGTTAATTTCACAATGTTTAGAGAGCAAATTAATGGTGGATATGAAGAAGTATGTTATGCCACTATTGATGGTGTACCATTTGATGATGCGAATAATGCTGCAAAAATCAATGCTGGTTTAGATATTATAAAAACTTTGCAAAAAGTTGAGGGAACGATTGCTCCAATATTTATAGATAACGCAGAAAGTGTGACTAAATTTGATGAATTGGAAAATACACAACTCATTAAATTATATGTTAAAGAAAACGAAAAAGAACTACAAATGGAGGTTAAGTAAAAATGCAAGTTCAAACACAAAATCAAAACCAAGTATTAGTGGAAAAAACGCCAGCAGAAAAAGTATTAAATAGAATTGTTGAGCTAACAAATCAAGGAAAGCTCGACCTTCCTAAAAATTATTCTGCAGGTAATGCTTTATCTTCTGCTTGGCTAATTATTCAAGACACGAAAGATAACAATGGTAGACCAGCTTTAGAAGTCTGCACCAAAGAAAGTGTTGTTAATTCTCTTTTAGAAATGGCAATTCTTGGCTTAAATCCTGTGAAAAAACAAGGGTATTTCATCGTATATGGCAATAAACTTGGTTGGTACACATCCTATTTTGGCAAATGTTCTTCCATCAAAAGATTAAAAGGAATTGAAAATGAGCCAATTGGAACGATTATCTATGAAGGTGACGAAGTAGAACTGGATCATAACGAATTAGGCGAAGAAATTATTTTGTCACACAAAACAAGCTGGGAGAACAAGTTAAAAGGAAAACGTGTAGGAGCGTATGCAACAGTTACTGTAAACGGAATTGAAAGAAGTGCTGTTATGACGATATCTGAAATCAAAGAATCCTGGCTCAAAAATCCAAGTAAGGGTAATAAGAGAGATCACACAGATTTTGAAGGTGAATTTATGAAGAGAACAGCAATTAATCGTTTGATCAAAATGATTCTTCAAACGTCAAACGATGATGACTTACTTGCAGAAACACTTATTAAGAATGAAGATGAGATATACGAAATGCAAAACCAAGATTTTGTTGAATCAACTGCTCAAGAAGTGCGAAACGAGGTCGAAAATAAGGCAAATAAAGCCGAAATGCTAACGTTTGATAAAACTAATAATGTCGAAGAAGAAAAGCCAAAAATGGGCGAAAATGAGGATATTTTAAAAGCATATACAGAAGCTACTGCTCCAAAACAACAAGCGCCTCAAAGAAATGGATATTTCTAATGTGGATAGAAAGTTTTGCATCAAGCAGTAAAGGCAATTGTTACTCTGTCACTGACGGAAAAACAACTTTACTGCTTGAATGTGGCATACCTTTAAATAAAATTCGTGAAAAGACTAGGTTAGACTTTGATGCCTGCCTAGTCACACACGAACACATGGATCATGCTAAATCACTGGTTAAATTGTTAAAGAATTGCAAAGAAGTATATGCAACGCAAGGAACATTTGATAACTTTGATTGTGAACAGTTTAAAAACTATGCAAAAGTAATCAAAGCAAACCAAAAATACATCATTGGTACATTTGATGTTATTCCTTTTGCAACAGAACATGATGCCGCAGAACCTGTTGGGTATTATTTGAAAAGCAGGGTAACAAATAAAACGTTGTTATTTGCAACTGATACTTATTACATCAAGAATAGATTTGATCAAATTAATTACTTGATGATTGAGTGCAATTATGCACATGATATCGCTAAAAAAAATATAGAAAGTGGGAAATTGACCAATGTAATGGCAAAACGATTATTTAAATCCCACTTTGAATTAGAAAACGTCAAAAAATTTATTGTTGAACAAGACGTTTCTAAAATAAAAGAAATCTATTTGCTGCATCTATCAAATGGAAATTCAGATGCAAAAAGATTTAAAACAGAAATTCAAAAAATTTCAGGATGTCCTGTTTGGGTCTGTCCTGAATAGGAGAAACATATGGCTAGACCAACGAAAAAAGGACTTTGTTATTTTCCGCTCGACGTTGCGTTTAGAAAAGATGAAAAAATTATAAAGCTTCAATTTCAGCATGGAGCAGTTGGAGTATACGTTTATATCTTGATTTTGTGCTTAATCTATGAGCAAGGCTATTATCTCGAGATGAGTATCGATGATTTAGCTATATTACTAATGAAAGAAATAAACGGAAAGAAACAATTTGTCTCCCTGAATAAGATCCAACAAGTAATTCATTGTTGTGTGCAGTGCGACTTATTTGATAAAAGCCTGGTACGTGACAACGTTATAACTGCGGTTTCGATTCAGAAGCAATACCTCATGTCTACCAAGCGAAGAGCTGACTCAGTGATAGACAAGTACAATCTATTGGATGATAAAAAATTTTGTACTGAGAATTCATCCCCTTTAAACGCGCCCAAAAAAACAGTTAATGTATGCAATAACCCAGTTATTGTTGACAATAACTCAATTAATGTATGCAATAATGAACAAAGTAAAAGTAAAAAGATAAATAAGATAAATATAGATAAAAAAGGCAAAAATAACATACCAGGAAAGCCTGTTTTAAATTACTACACAAATATGCTAGTCAGTAATAATTTCATTTCAATATATGACATTGATATAGTTGAATATGACAATTTCTTAGCTGAAATTGCTACACATTATCGATACAACAAAATTATTTCTGCAATTAAATATACAATAAATCAAATGAAAGACAAAAAAGATATAGACGACAAATTCGCTTATTTTAAAGCATCCATACAAAACGGATTACAACGGCTTGAGTCGTTGGAAAATAAAAAAAATACAAGCATAGAGGAAATGCTTGGCTACGAGGAGGAAGAAGATGAAAAAAATTAATAACTACAAAGAAGCACTCGCTTACTTTGATCTAACCAAAATGACAGTAAGCACGCATTCTGATAGAGCTAAATATATCTTTATCAATGGCAAGAGATGGAATTTGCCATTGTATGTGGAGTAGGTGAGGAAATGAAAAATAAAAGATTAATATTTATTATTACAGCAATTTTAGGTAGTTTTTTCTTAGTTAGTTGTAATTGTGCGTCTTGTGAAAGATGGCGAAAAGATTGTTCAAGCGAATTAAACAATGGAACAGATAGAATTGTACGTATTTACAATTATCAAGGAGAATTAATTGCAGAATATGAAGGCAAAATTGACATAGAAGATAATAGCGGTAGTTATTGCCTATTTCATGTAAATGGCAAACGCTATATGTATTATAATGCGATAGTTGAGGTAATTGAGAAATGAATAAATATCAAGAAGCACTAAGAAATTTAGCTCTATTGGCACAGACAAATTCTATTATTCCAAAATCAGCATCTCAAGAAGAAAAGATGTCAAATATGATAAATAACTTAATTAAAGTGACTGATTCTTTAGTGATTATCAAAGAATTAGTGGATAAATCAACACCTATGAAAGTTGATTTGTCTACAAAAAGACTAGAAGATTATACAGGTGAAGACTGCTATTTTCGCCCGTATTATGATTGTCCTAAATGTAAAGAAGAGATAGAAAAAGATGTGAACTATTGCCCTTTTGCTACAACTCCTAAGCGATTATCATATAAATTAATCGATGGCAAACGTGCTCAAGGTGTTACTGGTTTTTATGAACCAAAAACAATACACAGTAAAAAACCATTAAAAATGAGGCAAATGATTGAAAAAGTGTCATATGAACCTCGAATCGAACTTTTTGCTAGACAACAAGTTGATGGTTGGGATTGTTGGGGGAATGAGGTATGACAGATAATGAATTGTTAGAAATAGATCGCATACAAAAAATACAATCTATCAATCAGCAATACGATTTAGAAAGTAATGGCTATCTTTCATTTAGTGGAGGAAAAGATAGCACTGTACTACATTATCTTTTGGATATCGCATTACCTGGTAATAAAATACCTAGAGTTTTCATCAACACAGGAATTGAATACAACTATGTTGTTGATTTTGTAAAAGAATTAGCATCTAAAGATAGTCGCATTCAAATAATTAATTCAGGTGTGAATATCAAGCAAATGCTTGAGAAAGAAGGATATCCTTTTAAAAGCAAAGAACATTCTTTAAAAGTTGGTGAATGGCAAAAAGGAAGTAGGGCAAAATTTGTTCTTTATTACAAAGAAATGACAGGTAAATCTAAATTTGCTTGCCCAAAAAGTTTATTATATCAATATTCAAAAGATTTTAAAATCAAGTTATCTGATAAATGTTGTTATCGACTTAAGAAGGATATCGTTCATAAATGGGAAAAAATGAACGGTAAAACAATTGCAATGACTGGTATGCTTGCTGAAGAAGGTGGTCAAAGGGCAAATTTAGTAAACTGCATTATGACAAGAGGAAATAAAGTTGTTAGATTCCATCCATTACTAGTTTGTTCTTCAGAATGGGAAGATTGGTTTATTGAAAAGTATGAAATTGAATTGTGCAGGCTTTATTATCCGCCTTTTAATTTTAAAAGAACAGGATGTAAAGGTTGTCCATATTCTTTAGATTTACAACATCAATTAGATGTAATGGCGGAATTGCTTCCTGCAGAAAGAAAGCAATGTGAAGTAATTTGGAAACCAATATATGATGAATACAGGCGAATAGGTTATCGTTTAAGAAATCAAACTACTATTTTTGATTTTAAAGATAAATAGAAAGGAAAAAAAATGAAAAAAAGACTAATTGATTTTACATTGGAAGAAATGGAATTATTGCAAGAATCCCAAAAGGCAATATGCGTAGAATCATCTGGAGATAGTAGCGTAATGTGCGAAAAATGTATATATAATTCTTTGTGCAATTGTGAAATTTTTGATATCAATTTTTCACAAGAATTTGAAGTGCCTGAAATTAAACTACAACTTAGTGAAGATGAGAAAATTATTTTAAAAAATATGGTTAAAGATTTTAAATGGCTTGCTAGAGACGAAAATGGTAAAT
Source organism: Prevotella sp. (assembly GCA_023665755.1). Taxonomy (GTDB): domain Bacteria; phylum Bacillota_I; class Bacilli_A; order ML615J-28; family CAG-313; genus CAG-313. The sequence goes on along the minus strand of JAMPDF010000001.1, from coordinate 377,542 downwards.
TGTATGCATATGAAAAGAAGCCTTATAAAAAAATGGATGATGGTATATGGTCATTTATGAACAACAATGTTAGTGGTGTTCCATTTAAGTCATTATTCCAATTTATTAAATGTGAAGACAATGATCCATACAGTATTGAGGAACTGATGAAAGAATAGATTGAAAAGGAGAAAAAGTATGAATAAATATCAGCAAAAACTTGAAGAAAGTGGTTATGAAGTAATAATCACTGAAGAAGAAATAAAAGTCACAAATAAAAATTATCGATCACAATATATTACTTTTGATAGAAAAACTGAAATATATGATGCTCATGAAGTTGGAAGTGAGATAACATTTGCAACAAGCCCAATATTTAATGATTGGAGAAATTTAATATTAACAATTCATTACAAAGAAGAGACAAAGGAGGAATAAATGAAACAAGCAATATTAATGAGTATTCAACCACAATATTTGGTAGACATATTGAACGGCAAAAAAACAATTGAGATTAGAAAAACAATGCCTAAATGTGATTTCCCCATAGATGTGTACTTATATTGTTGTAAGAGTAAACCATTCTTATATGGATATTATGCTGAAAGCGATTATAATGATATGCCACTTTCTGGATTTGGATATGCAACATCATTCTGTGCTTACGAAGATGAAAATGCATCTTATAGAACTGCAAATTTTAATGGCAAAGTTGTTGCTAAATTTACGCTAAATAGAATAAGAGAAACATTTAATTCTAAATATTCGAGTCCAGATCCTGAGTTTTTAAACGATTGTCAACTAACAAAAAATGAAATTTACAATTATGTGGGCATCGATAAACCATTTTTCGCTTGGCACATAGATGATTTGCAAATATTCAATGAACCAATGGAATTGGATGATTTTTATAAAAATAATTATGAAGTCATAAAAGATAAATTAGAATCTAATGGTTGTGACGACAATAATTGTTTATATGCACATGGCAATTCTATATTAGGTGATGATGGTTATTGTGATTTTGGTTTATGTCCAAAATTAAGGATGGCAAAAGCCCCTCAAAGTTGGCAATATGTATGGGTTGAAGAAAATGAATAAATACATATTTGAAAAGGCAAATGGAGAAGGATTATCTCAATGTCAAAAATGTGGCATCATTGACTGGGATAGCTTTATGTATAAAGTAAAAGAATTTAATGATCGTCGTGTATGTGATGATTGTAAAAAGCATATGGAAAACGGAACTGAAAATGAAATAAAAATTCGTTGGAAAGATTTCGCTAGTAGATTATAAAGAGGTGAAAAAATGATAAAAACAATAGATGAATATATTTTAGCAGAATTAGAAAATGCTATGAATGAAAATAATCAATTAAAAAAAGAAATAGAAGAATTAAAAAATCAACTTCAAGAAATTGATAAAACAAAAGAAATCACTATAGATGAAAAGATTGACATAGCGAAAAAGATAATCCCTACTACTTTTAATTATTTTTATTTGGAAGTTGTATCATATTATAATTTTTCAGATATTGAAAATTCTGATTTTATTAATAAAGAATTTTTAAAAAGTTGTTTAACTAGTGATGAAGATTTAAATAAATTTTGTAAGGCTCAAAGAAAAAATTTTAGTAGAGACCCAATTTTGAAGATAGAAGAAGGAAAATATAATTATCAAATAAATTATTTTGGTACTATAGTAGGATTAGATATTTATAGATATCAAGGTGATATTAAATCAAATTCTTATGTAATTGATAATAAGGATTATTATTATGAAAGCTATGAATTAGCATATCAGGAAGGTATTAAAAAAGTAAGAAGTGAAATTGAAAAATATTTTAAATATACCCTTAAGGAGGAAATAGTATAATGACATATAATGAAAAAAGGTTTTTAGAAAAATTTGATAATGGTGAAGAATTTACTGAAGAAGAATTAAGCGATTTAACTTGGCAATTTGCAGAGGAAGAAACTATATACGGTGAAAATGGAAGTTGGACTAGAGAAGCAACAACAATTTTTAAAATAGATGATAGATACTTTGCATTAGAATGGGAAGAAGGACTGACTGAATGTCAAGAAAATGAATTTTATGATCAACCATATGAAGTAGTTTTAGAACTTAAAACAGAGGTTATTACGAAAAAAATATGGAATAAAAAAGAGGCTTAAAATGAGATTTTGGGAGAAAAATTTAAAATGTTAGCACTATCAATAATTAGTACAGTATTATTAGGATTGATTATATTAATGGTTACATTTGCAATAGATGATGTACGAGAATTGTGGGCTGTATTAATTGCAGACTTAATATTTGTTTTTGTAATTATAACGATTTGGATATTATATGTAAATATTAAATAGATAAGGAGGAGAAAATGTTAATAGTATTATTTATTTTATTTTTAATTTTACTTATTGTGTCTACGATATTATATTTTAAAGATGTTGATGGGTTTATAGGTGGTATTATGATATCTGGATTTATTATGTTTTTGTTGATAGCGCTTATAGGTTTTTGTATAAATGATATTATTTATGAAAAAGTTTATCAGCAACAAATAGAAATATTAGAAGAAGAAAACATGGTTATCGATGAAGAATTAAAAGTGATTGTAAAAGAATATATGAATTGGGAAAGTGATGTGTATGACCAATTTAACAACGAATCTACAATTACTTTAATACAACTTTATCCAGAACTAAAATCAAATGAACTAGTTCAAACACAAATAAGTGTATTTTTAAGTAATCGAGAAGAAATTAAGAATTTAAAAAAGAATATCTTAGAAAGCAAAACTGCTAAATGGTGGCTATATTTTGGTGGATAAAAGGATAGTGTCATTAAAGAATGAAAAAAGAAAGCGAAGTTAATGTAATTAATGTATTTAAACCTAAAATGCTAGATTCTTACCTTTCTAACGTTAATTTAATAAATAGTTTACAACAGGAGTTAAATAATACTTCATATACGTTATATTTGGAAGAAGAAAAGTTATATATTGCAGATTTTAATTTAAAACATAATTGCAATCCACACAATCCTTGCACAGAATATCCTGAATTTTATGAAGGATTAAACGAAATTAGAAAAAGATATAGTTTAAGTGAAATTCATCCGATAGGATGCCCAATAAAGGAGAAAAAATGACTAAAGAACAATTTAAAAAAAGTAGTTGCTACACTTGTAAATATAGTGGCTTTCTAGATAGACTTGGATGGGTAAAATGCTGCTTAAAAGATATTGAACATATTTTGCCACAATATAATTGCAAAGATAAAATAAAAGAAGGTAATAAAAATGAATGAAGAAAAAATAACACTAGACTGGATAATTCAAACGCTCTGCAAAGACGGCATCAATTCAAAGAAAATAGTCAGAGATAGACTACGAAATGCTAAAAGCAATGAGCTATATGATTTATCCTATGACATTCATAGTAAAGCATATGACAAATTAAAGGAAGAAATGAAAAATCATGTTGAAGGGCAAAACGTTTACGAAATGTGATTTAATTAAATTTATAATCGCGCAGGATAGCGATTATCGAGTAAATGCTCTTTGGGCAAAAGAAAAGAAATTTTTATACAGATTAGCTGTAAAGCTAGGATGGGAGGAGAAAAATGAGCTTACAAAATATAATTAATATTATTGTTAGTGTAATCTATATCATTACTATTTGTACTCTTTGGATTAAAAATAAACAACTTTACGATGATAATATTCAACTGCAAAAACTTGTAAAAGTTCAATTAAAAATAATGTTGTATCTGGATGAAAACGAAAATATAACCAAAGATAAGTATTATGATATAGCCAATAGTGAATTTAAATTTGCGGTGAGAAAAGATGAATAGAGAGATAGAAGAAATCAAGGAGGGATTTTATATGCGATATTTGAAACTAAAACTTGAACTATCTACTTTGGAGCAAGAATTGAATGTAATGAAAAAGAAATATAATCAAGAATTGTATAGTGGTTGCCACAACTTAAAAGGAATAGACTACGCACAAGCTCCTGTATTAAAGGAAACGAAAGATATCAACACTTTTTATCAGGACTTTATCTCTTTAAGTAAAGAAATTAGTGTTAAAGAAGAATACAAAAGCAAAATAGAGAATGCTCTAGAAAGTATGGAAAAGGACTTTAAGGAATATGCAGAAGAGTTCAACGATGTGGAAATGAAATTGTTTGTTGAAATGTATATTTATGGCAAGCGACTTAATCAAGTATTGATTAGAAAAAATAGCCAAGAATACTATTCTTTAAGGCAAATAAAGAGATTTCATCAAAATTTGAAAAAAAAGTTAAAAAACTTTTAAAAATGGCACCTCGATGGCACCTTTCATATGTTATAATGGTATCGTGAAATATTATTTAAACAAAAAGCGCAAGAAATTGTGCTTTTTTTGTCGTTAAAAAGAAGGAGGAACAAAAATGAATGTTTTAAATATTGAGGTTAGCAAATTAAAGCCTTATAAGAATAATCCAAGAAAGAATGATTCTGCAGTAAACGCAGTAGCAGAAAGCATTAAGGAATTTGGTTTTAAAGTTCCAATTGTCATAGATAGTAATTATGAAATAGTGGCAGGACATACAAGATACAAAGCTGCAAAGAAATTAAAACTTAAAGAAGTTCCTGTTATTATTGCTGACGATTTGAACGAGGAACAAATCAAAGCATTTAGGCTAGCAGATAACAAAACAGCAGAGCTTGCTGAATGGGATATGGATTTATTAAATTTAGAATTAGAAGGCATTGATTTGGATATGTCTATTTTTGGTTTTGATATGCTGGAAGAACAAGAAGAAAAGGAAATCATTGAAGATGAAGCGCCACAAGTTGATGAAGAAAACGAACCAATTACTAAACTTGGCGATATTTGGCAATTAGGTGAGCATCGTTTAATGTGTGGTGATTCATTTGAACAGAATGATATTGACAAATTACTTGATGGCAATAAATGCGAATTAACATTTACAGATCCACCTTATCAACTTAAAACACAAGGAGGTGGAATACTCAAAAAAGCAAACTCTATGAAGCAGATTAGAGAAAATAAAGTCGATGCTTTTGATCCATCAAAACTTATTTTGCAAAGTGAGACAAATATATATTGTCATAATAAAACTTTGATTAAAAAATATATTGAACTTGCAGAAAATAATAATAAACCTTACGATTTATGCTTTTATAAAAAACTTTGTACTGTTCCAAATTATAAAGGTCATATGATGACAGATTGCGAATACATTGCAATTATAGGAAAACAAAATCCAAATAAAGGATTTCCAAAAGAAACATATTCAAAGTGTTATATTGGTAAGAAAGACCACGATAATGAGTTAAGTTACTCGAAACCAGTTGAACTTTGTGCTAAATATATTCGTTTGTATGGCAAACAAAATATACTAGACTTATTTGGTGGTTCTGGCTCAACTCTTATAGCTTGTGAACAGTTAAATCGCAAATGCTATATGATGGAATTAGATCCTAAATATTGCGACGTTATTATCAAACGTTGGGAGACATTGACAGGAAAGAAAGCAGAGTTGATTGAATAATGCCTAATAAGGGAAATATTAACAATTTAAAGCTCATAAGAACCACGGAAGAAGCAAGAGAGAGAGGTCGCAATGGTGGCATTGCAAGTGGCAAGGCGAAAAGGAAAAGAAAAGCTATGGCAGAAGCTGCTGATGCTTTATTATCTCTTAAAGTTAAAGATCCTAAAGTAATTGCTAAACTCGAGAAAATGGGAATAAAAGCGAAAGATATGAACAATCAAATGGCAATGCTTGTAGGGCAATTGATTAAGGCGACAAATGGCGATACAAGAGCTGCTGAATATTTAACGAATTTAGTAGGAGAGAATCCAAACAAAGTAGAAATAGATGCAGAAATAAAAGAAAATCCTACACACAATGCTACTCTTGAAGCTTTGATGGCGAGAAAAATAGATGGAATTGACGATGAATAGCTTTCAATACAACGACAAAATACTTGATGCTATTGCTATAGGTTTAAAGCCAAATACCTATTTACACGTTCATGAAGGTGCTATTCGTTCATCCAAAACAGTTACTGCAATACAAGAGTTTTTTGAGGCTGTACAAAACAGCGACAAGATATTACATGCAATTGTTGCACAGGATATGGATGCCATAATGGACAACATCTTAAAAAGCGATGGTTTTGGTCTACTTGAAATGTATCCTGAATACTGTTCTTTGGTGAAAGATAAGATAGGTGGCAATTATGTATCAGTTAAATGTGATTTATATGGCAAGCCAAAAGAAAAGAAAATCTTACTTGCTAGCTATGCTGATAAATCGAAATGGAAAAAGATACTAGGAAAGACGCTTGGTGTTATTCTAATAGATGAGGTAAACAACGCAAATGAGCAATTTATCGACGAATGCTTTGCAAGAACAGCATCAGTTGATTCACCACTTATGATTTGGACATTAAATGGAGACCAACCACAGCATTATATCTACCAAAAATATATTAATCGTTGCAAGATAATTGGAACTGCGCCTCTTTCCATTCAAATGGAAATGAACCAAGTGCCAAATGATCCAGGATGGTATTTACAGCATTGGACAATGAAAGACAACCCAATTATGACAGAAGCAAAGATTGAAAGAGCAAGTAGAATGTATCCTGTTGGATCATATTACCATACCTGCAAAATTCTTGGCGAACGTGGTTCTTGGGGTGAATTAATCTACAATGATTACATGTCCAAAGAAAAGCATATCAAGGATTTTAGCAGCAAGGAATATAAAGGATTGTTTAATAAATTTGTTGTTGGAATTGATATAGGAGCTACAAAGGCTCAAAATTCTGTTTCTTTAGTGGGATTTACAAGAAACTATGAATATGTTGGTGTGGTCGATAAAATGACATTTCAACAATGTGGCTATGACAAGAAAAAAGAAATTATCCTTGCAACAGTGATTAAATGGAAAGAGCAAGGCAAGTATATTGAGTGTATATCAGTAGATAGCGCAGAACAGAATTTTATCATTGATTTAAACACGATGTTTAGAAGATATGGTATAGAGGTTATTGCATCTTACAAGGCAACAATCAAAGATAGAATAGATTTAGGTATCGCATTGTTATCAATGGGAAGATTTTTATTTAATAACACAAATGAAGGCATTGATTCTTACAATGCCTTTTTGATTGCCAAATGGAAAGAACAGGGCAAGGGCAAGGAAAGAGAAGACAATAACGAACGTCACAACGATATTATTGACTCAATTGAATATGCCTTAACCGTTCATATGAAAGCATTACTTAGTGCAGTAAAGAATGAAAAGAAGAAGGTGGACAGATGGGAAGAATCAAGGATTATTTCACAAAGAAGAGACTGGACAAATTAAGGAGAGATTTAAATATGATCAAAAGACAAGATAATTACGATGCAGAACAAGTAGTAGATTTAAGCAACGTATTAGGAAAGAATTACTTTACAAGGAAAATTCAAGAATACCAAATATGGAATACAGGGAATAGCGACTTAATTCGTGCCTTTTACATAAAGAATCCGTTTTCTTCAAATTTAAATTACTTTTGGCAGCTCGCTTTAGATAAAACAATTAAACGTCATACAGGCATACCAAAATTGATATCCAACAAAATGGGTACTATTATTTTTGGGGCTGGATTTAAGCCTGAGGTAACTGTTTATAAAGCCGAAGATGGGCAAATTTCAAAAGATAAGAACGAGGAAGAAAGCAATAAGGCTCAAGACGTTTTAAACGCTCTATTTGACAAAACAAAGGCTAAAGAGGTGTTTCATCTTACCGCAGTAAAAGAATCTTGGTGTGGTGAGGGGTTTATCAAATTTAACTACAACTTAGACTTGAGCCAATATCCAATTATTGAAGCTAGCGACTTAACACAAGCAGAAGCAATTGTTGAACGAGGTGTCACCACAGCCATCATTTTTAAAACAAGGTATGTGACAGAACAAAAGGAAAAATATCGATATGAAGAAAAATACACCACTGATGAAAACGGCGATGCACTGATTGTAAATACGCTTTATCAAATCCTTGTTGATGGCAAAGAAAAGGAAGTACCTTTAACGACTATTCCTCAAACTGCCGAATTAGAAGAGTATTATCGATTTGAAGGTTTAAAAGGAATGATTGCTTTCCACAAGCCAAACAAAAAGCCAAATAATGAATTTCCAGGTTCTGTTTATGGAGCGAGTGATTATCAAGGTGCAATTGATTCCTTCGATGCATTAGACGAGGCATATAGCGAGTTAGTAAGCGAAATTAGAAACAACAAGACCATTCGTTATATGCCAACTTCAATGATACCTAAAGACGAAGATGGAAACGAACTTGCAATAGATATGGCATTTATTACCAACTATCAATTAGTAGGTGGCAGTATGGATCAAAACGCCAATAATCAAATGCTCATACAGACAATTGACGATAAGACAGTATCATTGATTGAAAAATACAAGAATTGCTTAATTACTGCGATTAATCTTGCAGGATTATCCCCTCTTGCTTTAGGTATTACAGGGCTTGAGGCAATTAATGCTGGAGAACAATCACAAAAGGAACGAAATAGGGTAACTCTTGAAACTAGAAAAGATAAAATCAACAACTATTGGAAACCTTTCTTAAGTGAGTTAACTTTACAACTTCTTGCTTTCAACAATTGGCTTGTCAAGAAAGCTGGAGCAAAACAAGAAGGATTAGATGTAGAAGAAGTAAACTTTGACAATGCGGATATTACATTTGATTTTGGCGAGTATGTAGTAGAAGATGAAACGAATGTCATAACAAGATGGGCAACTGCTAAAACAAGCGGATTAGCATCAGTTGAGACCTGTGTCAAAAAGCTTCATCCTGATTGGACAGATGATCAAATACTCGATGAAGTCACAAAGATTAAGTTTGAAAACAACATGGGTATGGAAGACCCAACGCTTTTGCAAATGGAATTTAACACAGATGGAAATATAGGAGTAGACGACGATGGCGAGGATACTCAATAGCCCAAGCCAAAATGTAGCTGGCGAACAACTAGTCTTACTCGAAACAGCAACACTAGAAATCAAGAAGCTTATTATCAGCGGAGCAAGCCAAAAGCAGATACAGGCTGTAATTAATAATTACTGTATGAGATTTGCGAATGAGCAAACGCAAGCAGTATTTCGCAGAAATTTGATTCAATCAGCAAATAAAATGTTGTATGAGTATAACTACAACATGAAAATTGTCAATCAAATGTTTATCAATCAAGTTATTAAGGCATTTCCTGTAGGAACAGGAACAACACTTAGTAACAACACTTATACTGTTGATTTGACGGCAATTTACGCCGAATATTTAAACGGAAACATTAATCAAAGAAAAGTTATCACAGAATTTAGAAATCGCATTAGCAACGCTAAAAAAGGCTTAGCATTGATTAAGGATTACGACAGCAAAGTTATTGAACAAACCAAACTTCTTGCAAGCGAGCCTGTGAAGTATATTGCTAAAGATGGTAGAGCAATTAGTCTTCGTAACAAAGTGGAAATGGCTGTAAGATACGAAGCAAATATGAAAGATTTGGAGCAGTACAAGGCTTTAGGCATCAAGTTGGTATGGACAAGTAGTCATGCGGATGCATCGCCCCGTTGTGCTCCTTTTCAAGGTAGGCTTTGGAGTTTAGATGGAACAAGTGGCACAATTGATGGTATTAAATACGAGCCAATAGAAAATGCTTTAAATGCAAATGGTGGTAATTCCATCATCAATGGCTATAATTGCAGGCATTATCTCATCGAATGGGAAAAAGGTAGTGTTGCTCCTAGACATTTCACATCAAAGGAAATTCAAAAGGAATACAGAATCGACCAAAGGCAAAGACAGTATGAGAATGAGATTCGCCACAAAAAGACAACTGAAACACTATTAAGGCAGCAAGGCTTTACTGAAGAAGCATCTAAAATGCGCAAGCAGTGGCAGAATTTGAACAAGAGATACGAAGAGTATTCAATCAAGAACGGACGTGCTTTCTACAGATGGCGCACAAGAATTAGTGATGAAGAAAGACAGAATAGAATAAACCCCTTTGGCAACAAGGAAACAAATAATATAATTAAAATAGAGCCTGTAAAAATAGAAATTACTGGAAAACTAAAAGATGATAAATGGGTAAATAAAGCATTTGAAAATGTACAAACAAATGATAAAATTGTTGCTGAATTATACAATCTTGTTGGTTCTAAAAATAAAGACTTAAAATTTATACATTCATCCAAAAGAGCTTATCAGCAAGGTAATACAATTTCTATTAACAACACAGATACATTTGAAGGTAAAATGACTGCATATCACGAAATAGGACATTATATAGATCAATTAGCCCAAGAGCAAGATGGGTCATTTTATTTAGGAAGAATAGGTTCAACTGAAGAATTAAAAAATTCACTTACTGCAGAGACTTTTGATGATTATACAGGCGAAAGAATAAAAGAATTGTTTGGAAAAATTACACCCAAAATTTTAGAAACTCAGAAAAAAAGTTTTGAATGGAAAACAAATAATTCTAAATTAGCCCAAGAACTATATGATTCTAAATTAAGTGAATTAAGTGGATGTGTTGTTAAAGAAGGGAAAATTCTTGAAAACCCAAATAAATTGCAAGTAAGAGAAATAATGAAATATAGTAAAGAGGCTGAAAAATACAGTAAAAAGGAATATGAACAAATAAAAGAAAATGCATTAAATTTAAAAAATGGAGAGGAAGAAAACAAAAATATATTATTTTATGATATGATAGATGCAATGACATATGGAAGAGCAACATCAAAAGAAAATATAAGAAAAGGATATGGTGTAAGTTGGGGACATGGTTCTGCATTTAGAGATTTGGAAACTATATCTGCTGAATTGTTTGCAAATTTTATGGCTTTAAAAGTTAAAAATGCAAATGAACAATTAGATGAATTTAAGAAGTTGTTCCCAAAAACATATGATTCTTTGGAAAAATATAAGGACATTGCTCTAGAAAGGATTAAAAATGAAAAATGATGAAATTTTAAAACCAGGTGATAATATTTGCGAAATTATGAAACAAACGGCATATGAAGAAGGTGGACAAACTTTATTAGATTGGTTGTCATTAGAATTTTATATGTTTGTTCCATATTCTGAATTGCAAAATAAATTACTAACAATGCTAAAAACAGAAAATGGGAATCCAGATTATATAGAAAAAAAGATTGAGATTTTAGAAAAAGCAATTAAAGATGGTGAAATAACAATGACAAAAGAAAACAGAAAATATTTTGAAGATTATACAGATTTATAGTATTAAAGAACGCTTATTTTGCGTTCTTTTCTTTTTGCCCTAGACAAGGCATTAAACTATCTCAGGTAGGTATTCTCTTTCGCCTACCTGTGCCTTCTTAATAATAACAAGACTCCAGCAATGGGGTCTTTTATTATACCTCGTGAGCAAAACACGTTAAAAGCATGAATAACTAATCTATTTCGTGGTCGTACCACGTTAAAAAACGAAAGGAGAAAATTATGTCATTAGAAAATTTAAAACAAGTATTAGGCGAAGAATTGTACAAAACAATCTCTTCAAAATTTGAGGGCAAGGATTATTTCTTTGCTGAAGGAAAGGACTACGTTCCAAAAGCTCGATTTGATGAGGTAAACGAAAACAACAAGGAATTAAGGAATCAAATTGCTAGCAGAGATTCTCAACTTGTGGAACTTCAAAAAGCAGCTAAAGGAAATGAAGAACTTACCAAACAAATTGCTGAACTACAAGCAGCAAACACGAAAGCAAAAGAAGAACACGATGCCAAAGTTCTTCAGATGCAAAAAGACTACACACTTGAATCAGTACTTGGTAAAAGTGGAGCTAAAAACGCAAATGCCTTAAAAGGAATGCTTGATTTAAGCAAATGTGAGTTTAAAGACGGGAAGTACACAGGATTAGACGAACAAATTGCGCAAATCAAGAAAGACAATGATTGGCTTTTTAACAATCAAGTCCCAAAGAGTGTGGGTTCAGAACATGGCAAACAAGTTGGTGGAACAGATGGCAAAACAGACGAGTTTGCAGCATTTAGAAATTTATAAAATAAAAAAGGAGAAAAAACAAAATGCCAAACAACATTGAAAGTGCAGTAAGATACTTAAATAACGACGCAGAATTAGCGAAAATATTCCAAGCAAGATCATTTACCTATGATTGGCTAAAACCAAATGTAGCTGTTGGAGCTAGGACAGTAAAATATAGACAAACAACATTTGGTTCTGAAACGCTAGGCGACTTTGACAGAGAAACAGGTTATAAAAGAATTGACATTAATTCAGGATGGGTTGAAAAGACATTAACCCAAGATAAAGGTAATTCTTTGGTAATTGACAAAATGGATGGAGAGGAAGCGCAAGGTATTGAAATTGTTTCTCAAGGCAAAAAGTATGAAAATACGATTTTAATTCCATATGTAGACAAATACAATATTCAAAACGTTGCTTCAACGACAGGAGTAAAAACTAATACTAGCGCATTAACCAAAGATAATATTGAAGCAGCTTTAGATGCTGACATAGATTATTTATTTGATTTAGGCGTAGCAGAAGCTGTAGTTTTGAACATCAAAACATCTGCTGCAAGAAAATTAAAACAAGCAGCTAAAGCAACAGGATCAATTTCACTTGGAAATTGGAATGGAGATTTAAGCGCAAATGTCGAAACATATGGCGACAACATAAAGGTAAAGATTAAACAAATCCCAGACAAATATTTTCCTGAAAATGTCGACTATATTTTAGCTCCAAATGCAGCAATTGCATTTATGCCCAAATATCAAGAAAATGTATACTTTGACAAAATACCAGGATTTGGTGGAAGAAGATCACAAGTAGATATTGGTATTTATTTCGATTGCTGGGTAGAACCAGGAGCAGAAAAAGCAGTCATTGTTCACAAATCAGCAGCAGATCCTGCAAGAACATCAGCAGCAAAAGAGGCTTAAAAAAGCCTCTTTCTTGCTTTAAAAAGGAGGCTTTATGAAAATAAGTCAACAATTTTTAGAAAAATACGGTATTGATCTTGAAAATGTATTACCTGATGGAGATTTTCCTCAAAACAAAGTGCAGCGTTTTTTTGAACAACAAAAAGAAATGCTTATTTTATTTTGCAACAATTTTAATATTCGATTTAATTATGACAATTTAAAAGAAAGGCAAAAGAGTGTATTTGACCAAGCAATCTTAGAGCAAATGTATTACGTTCTCAATACTTACGACTATAGAACAGTTAGCACCTTAGATATTGCAACAGGCACAACTATTCCTGTGGAAGAAGTAGAAAACAGATACATTGCTCCTTCTGTTAAAAATAAGCTTAAACAATATGGCTTTTGTTACAGGGGGCTTTATTGATGATACCAAATGCAAAACTAAGAAAGAAGATTATTAGTGAAGATGGCGAAGTGATTGGTCATTCTGCATCATTTTATCCTATTGCTGTGAAAAGTTATACTAATGCGAGAACAGAATCTACAACGATTGTGGAAGGCTTGAAATCAGGGCGATTTTCGAGCAGTGTTATCGTTGAAAGCACAATTCTAAATAATTATGCCGACAAAATAGAAAGTGGCGATATGCTCGAATTTTCAGGTCAAAAGCGCATAGTGTCTTACATTGAACTTTCCACAAAGGATATGGGGCGCTTTTACAAGATTTATTATATAGGCTTAGAATAATGAATTTACTGCTAAAAACAGAGCTTGCGACAAATATTCTAGAAACAGCTTGCAGAATCTATTGCCCAAAAGACACACGTAATTTATCTATGAATGCAATTCGTTCAGTTTTTGAAGATGGCATTTGGCAAGTGGTAATAGGCGGTGAGGTAGCACCATATGCCCCATATACCAATGAGGAGTGGATTAGCCCCAAATGGAAAGGCGCAAAAAATCCAAATTTATACTGGGTACAAGATGCAATCGAATCAGTTAAGCCTGTGTTAATTGGTATCTTCCAAGACAAATATACAGAAGATGAAATTATGGAATATCAAGGATATTTAGATTCGCTTGCTACATATACGATTGAAAACGGAATGAGAGGAGAAATCAATTATGTTATTTGAACAAAGCTTAAAGAAAATTTTAAAAGAAAATTTAAAAGAAGTATTAGATGGGTATAATGTCATTGTTAGTAATGACATTAATCACAATCAATTTAAGAAAAACGATGTAGTCTTCTGCATCAAGACAGGGCAGGGCATTCCCTCACGTGTGGAAGGCATTGTCGCAACCAATTTAAGCGTAATCATTAACTTTAAATGTGAGACAAATGTTTTGCAAGACGTATTAAGCAAATTAAATGACTACGTTAACGCAGTCAATGGTGTGTATTTACAAACTGATGATATGCAGTACATGTTTCAACTAGGATTAAATACACCAAGTGTATCTACTAATACAAAGGAAGATTTAGGCACTGAAACGGTATATGTGAGTTATGGAACATTAATTGCTAATGCATTCTACTCTAATATGCCCATTCAACCAACTAAAAAGAAGATGATCATTGACGATTTAGAAATGGAAATCGAGGGAATACAGAATTTCCAAGATTCCGTATCCTACAATTACACATTATCTCCTTCTATCCAAAAGGGCAAAGCGAATTTTGACAGTAAAAACAATACTATCACCATACCAATACTTAGAACAAACACTACATTCTGCAATTTCGTTATGAGCAACAAAGATACAGAAGTATTAGATGGCAAGGTCTGTATTTTTAAAGATGGCGATATTGAAAAGAACGTTGTTTTTTCTTTAATTGTCTTAAATGAAAATCAAGGCATTCCTATAGTTACGATTACATTGCAAGGAGTAGACTAATGGCTCAAAATGAAATTAGAATACCAGTCACCATCGAATTCAACGCTCAGGCAAGTGGAACTCCTCAAAACGGAGCAAAGCAACAATCATCAATAAGTAAGGGAGAAGCAACAGGACGTGGCATTAGTGCTACGTTTTTTGTTCAAGCAGGGCAGAAACTGATTGCAGCAAGTGGAAATACGCAACTATCCAAAGGAATTGGGGATGTAATGAAATATGGCTCACTTGTGGCACGTTCATTTACGTTTGATTTTACTGCAATTGCTGCACTTGCACTTGAGTTATCAAGCGAGGCTATCAAGAAAATAAATGAGCTAAAACAAGAAGCTCAAGTCAACAATCAAATTAAGTATAACCAAATCAAGAGTGGTAGATTATTCTTGGGTAGTGGTGAAACAACTGTCACTACTGATTGGCTGGGGAATAGGTTTTACAAGACAAAATAAAAAACAACTCATTGCGAGTTGTTAAGAGATTTAAAATATTTTCGTAGTTTATTGCCAATTATCATAAAGTAATTTATCTAAATGTTTTAATATTTTTAAAATTAAAACAATAAAAGTGATTCCTAAAATAATAAATAGGTAGTGATTAATGTTTGTACAAAGTAATTTTATTGATTCAAAATTACTTAAAATATCAATAAATATAATCATTATAATATTTATAACAATAATTAATAATAAAGTATGTATAGATTTTAAAAATTTTTCTTTCATTATGAAACACCTCATATTTATTATATTGTAAAATAACAATAAAATCAAGATAAAGGAGAAAAAATGTCAAAAATTTATTATTTGAATGACAAAAAAGAATGGGTAGAAATACCGAAAGAGAGTGAGGACAGAAAAATAACACAAACTTTTCCTCAAACTTATACTTTAGGTATTGATCAAGCACAAAATTGTGCAGAATTTAGTTTTTTCGCACCAACAGATTTTCATATCCCCGTTGATACTGCGATTAAAACTGAAAATGGTGACAAAATCAATTATTGGATTGTAAAAAATTCAAAATCATCTAAAATGGCGCATCCAAATATTTGGACACAAGAAAGTGAAAACATAAATACACTAACTTTAATTGAACCAACTGAAATTTTAAGGGGATTTAAGATAGAATCAAATGCTTTAGCAGAAAATTCTTACACATTATTTGAAATAATACGCAGGCTATTTGATATTGCAAATTTTGATGCGGAAATATTAATTCCAAATATTGAATATAATAATCCAAAACTTACTTTTGTATCAACAACTACATATTTAACTATGTATGAGATAGCAAGAACAATAGATTGTCAGCCATATCTTGACTTTAATGAGGAAAGCAAGAAATGGGTTTTAAAGTTTAAACGATTAGATGGATTAAATGGTATAGAATATAATGTTTCTGTATTTGACAATCCTGTTGACCTAAGAGATGAAACAGGAGAAGGTCTTGCTAAAAACGTCTATTGTGAAGTTAAAAATTTAAGACTTAATAGTAATATTCTTGAACCATATGAAAACGGAAAAAAGCCAGCAACTACAGATAATACATTTGAAATAAATAAAGAAAATATTGGATTAAAAATGAATAATTCGATAACATCGTTAAAAAAAATATATTTATATGGATATTTTTATCAAAAGGAGCCATTAGAAATAGATTATAATATTCCATGGATTTTTGAAGATAACACCGATATAATTTATTATAGAAGTTATCGAAGTGGAGAATTTTTAAAACAAACTAAAAGGATTAGAATAATAAAAAGTGAAGAATACGAAAATTTAACTATTGAAGAAAAGGAAAATAAAAATATTATTTATATTTATTATAATAATAATTTAATATACTTAAATCAATTAGATAAATTATTTGATAGAATATTAAATAATGATGGTGAAATAAGATTAGCAAAAAGCGTACAATTAGACGATGATAATTCGTTCAATATATTAAGAGGATATTTTGGAGATTATGGATATAAAATAAATTTAAAAAATGTTCTCTATAAAGCATATTATAGAGGCATTATAACAAAATCTATCCCTCTCATATCATCAAATAATAGCAAATACGATGATATAGCGTATTTTAACCAAAATGCACAACAAGTTGACCCAGATAGAATATCAAGAGTGCTACAAACGTATATCGACAATATGCAAAGTGCATCATTGATGAAAAGCGGAACTACAGATTCTTGGGATAAAATACCTATGCCAGGATCAATTATCAAAGATGGACAAAAAAGGTATGTTCTTAATAGCATTACTGTTCAAGAAAATGCACATTACTTAGTTATTGATGCACAATTGACAGAAGAACGTGCAAGACGTCGTGAATATATCGAAGCAAACACAGATTTACAAATAAATAGCATACCAAATGAGGATTTAGTAGAAAAAATTAAATTAGATTACGCAAAAATAGGCTTTTCAATGATAGATAATCGAGCATTAGTGAATAATGCTAGTATTAACATTGAAAATTTGATAGATTTAAATAGTAAATTAACATATCGCATTGCAAATGATTTTAACGCTGGAACAGAACAGTACTTATTGTATGGTGATCCAATTATTTCAAGAGTTGGTACAAGCATTATCTTTAATGAACAGGCAGAAAGCAATGTAATATGGGATGAATATGTAGACAATCAAGGAAATGTGATTCCAAGAAACTATACAGACAGAAAAGGAAAGATAAATGAAGCTTTTGTAAGGCTTATGAAAGATGATTTAAGTGTGGCAAATTATGTCATACGTGAATATCCTGCAAAAGACCCGTACGAAATATTCAGTTTTACCTTCCAAGTGAACTATAGAGGTATAGGTAACACAATTGTTCGTGAAGACTATGTGGAATATCTTTTAAATGGGGCTGAAAATCCCACATATTCGATTCGTTTATTTGACACTAATATTGGTCGATATGACGCTTTACCTAGCGAATATAAGGCAGAAATAGCCTCTGTGAGGGTTTCAAACTATGATAGCAACACACAATCTATTTCAGTTGATTTTGAAAGCGTTGATGCGGAATATAAGAGCATTGTTTTGCTGCTAAATGATAAAGCAATTATGATCAAGAATTATTACGAGATGCAGAATATCTTATCATCGTTCAAAATTTATGTTTCATCAGAAGACGGCACACCAATGCGAGATGGTGTAGTAGGAATTAATCCATATGAAGAGTCGAAATAATCGGCTCTTTTTTGATAGAAAGGAGCAAAAATGAAAACAGAGAATATAGCAAAGATATATTTAAACGAAAATGGCTTGATTTTAAAGCAAGAAGACACCACATTTCTTGTTACAGGACGTTCAAATGTCGATTTTATACAACTTTTAGTTCCGTATAGTGTAGAATCGTCTATTGTGCAGGTATCATTTGAACGATCAGATGGATTTGTAATCAGCAATCGCCAAATGGACTATATCGAAACTTTGGATCCAGCTAGTGGAGCAGATGTAGAATTTCCTACAGTCGTTTATCAGTATGGTTTCAAGCAAGAAGACCGTATTTTGGATATATCAGGACAATTGCAAGTATCGTTTGAGGTAAAGAATACTGAAACCAACGAAGTATATGCTACTGCAGTGACATGTTTGTACGTAAGACGGAATGTTAAGCCAAATTTGGAAACAACGACGGAAGAAGAATTTTACCAACAAGCCCTAGATGTGGTAGAAAAAGCACAAAGCGATATAAATCGTCATAGACAGGACTTTGAAAATCCACATCGAGTAAGAGCAGACCAAGTACCTATTTCTACAGTAAATAAAACACTTGTTTCCGCAAAATTAGATAGCATTGACACGTCAATTCAAGGGGCAAACAGTAAGATAACTGTTTTACAAGCCAAAGATGAACAATTGAAACAACAAATTGCTGAAAATGCACAAATTGCAAAAGATTACACAGATGAATCTAGTCAAAACGCACAAAGGCAAATTAATTTAAACTCAAATTCAATAGAAGAATTGCGTAGTATTAAATTAAATGAGGTATTTAACGATATTGCAATTGCGAATGAAGTTGCGGATAGTGATTATTTCATTATCAATAGTGGAAACAAGGCATATCGAGTGACTTTGCAAAGTTTAAAATCAATTCTTGGTGGTGGAGGTGGTGGCGAAAACCACTATAAAGGTGATTTCTTGTCATATGATGAGTTAACAAGCACATATCCTACAGCAAATCCAGGCGATTATGCATTCGTAAACATAGGAACGTGGTTAATCATGTATATTTGGGATGAAAGTGGCATAGATGAGAGCGGACAAGGCATTTGGCGAGAAACTGACACTGACAAGTATGTCTCAACTGTTACTTTTGCTAATTTTCAAGAAATGATACTGAATGGAACAATTATTGCTGACACTGCAAAGAACTATGCTACTGGAAATGGCGAAAAATCAAGCATAAATGATGCATTTACAAGGCTTGAAAACACAATAACAGAAGAAATGGCGAATTTATCTGCTAAAATTGAAGAAAATGATGGCATTTATTTAAATAGTATTAATGATGCATTTAGTAATAAAAATAAAATATTAGAATTATGTCAAAAGAATCAAGCTTATAAAATTAAATTTAAAGGTTATGAATATGATGGCTTAAGTTCTCTTTCGACAAAATATGTTATAATTTTTAAAAAATGGGTTAAAAAAACAGTTAGTACGAGTAATGGAACGGAACTGAGATTGGGCTATAGTGATTATCAAATGGGTGTAGACAAAACAACTGCAGCAATTACTAGAGAAGGTGAGTATAATTCAGATACGACATCATTTGATGGGAGATATTTTGATATAACGTCAAGTACAATAAAGAATAGAATTGCGACAAACGATGATATTATTGAAGGAACTGACGACTACAAAGCAATTACATCTAAAGGATTAAAGGAATATATGGATTCAACGGGTGGTGGATATACCGTACCTACTGTCTATATTTCAACAACAGAAACATATGGCACATTTACAGGCAATGATTTAACTAATTTGCAAAATGATCCAAATACAATCATTTATCAAGCCAATACTGAAGGCTCAAACGATGCCTATACTATTTTAGGAGAAACCGCAGGAACGAGAACATTTGGCAATTTTAAAGGCAATATCGTATACAAAATTGAAGTCAACCTTGCAGATGGAACATGGGTAAAAACAACTGTAGATATCGCAACGCAAGAAGAATTAGATGCTATTTCTTTAAAAGGTGTAGTTGAAGATTTAGGCATATTTTCAGACATTGAAGAAATTATTCAAATAATGCTATCTAAACAAAGTGGCATTTATAAAGCAACTATATTACAAGATGGATTATCTACGACAGCATTATTTGCTCATACTAGCAATGGAGAAGGAATGATAATGGGAACATTGATGTATGTTCCAAGCACAGGTAGTGGGATATATACTTATACTATAATTCCAGCATTGGGCAAATTTGATATTTTGGAAATACCCTTAGAAAGCGGTAATGTATTAGCATCAACTTTGCAAGCTCAATTAATAAATGAAACTTTAGAAATCGTGATAGGAAATAGTGACAATCCAACTGCTGGGCATACATCTGTAGATTTATCACCATTAAAACAAAGTTCCAATTTAATTTCAACTAATATTATTCCTACTGTAGGAACAGAAAGATACGTTATTTTTGACGGTGATGGTGGGACATTTAAAATTGGTGAAAGATATAGATTTAAATTTGCTATTAACAATGAAAGATATTTTGTCGATTTTGATGTAGATTCAACTTCTGCTATTATATCATCAACATTTAGTATGATTGGAACGGCAAATGATGGATATGGTCATTTTAAACATAATGTTAATAGTAGTGAATTAGAGTTGTATTTCATCAAAATGGTAGATAATACAGAAATTGGAGAAGAACTTGCTCCAACTTTAACAAATATGGAAATTTTGAAATTTTAGGAGGGTAAAATGCCAAGACTTCGTGAAGAAGTACTACGTATTTTAGATGGACGAATTGATGAGGAATATATCGAAGAAATATGTATCAAGAATGGACTGTATCAAATTGCGGATACAGTCTTTTTAAGTACCAGAAACACATTTGAAGCTACAGCAGAAATACTAGGAATATCGACTAGTACTGTAATTAGAAGAATAAAGAAATTTATTTGTGCAATGAAAACGAAATAAAATTGACACAAATATGAAATTGTGAAGAAAAAATAAAAAGTTATAATTGCATTTGTACAAGGGGGATCAGTACATGCAACCAAATTATAATTTCTATGGTGGTTATCCAAACTACCAACCAAATTATCAGCAAAATTACCAACAAAACGTAAACTATCAACAACAAAATCAAGCACAACAACAACCAAAGATAGGTTTTGACATGGTAAATGGTATCGAAGATGCGAAAGCATATATTGTTGGCGCAAATCAAACATTTTTTCTCAAAGATAGAAACAGCGATATGATGTTTATTAAAAGAGCAGATGCAAACTGTATGTATTCAATTGAGCATTTCAAGCTTGTAAAGATGAATCAAGAAGACGATTACGCAAGAAAATCAGATTTAGACATTATTAAAGGTGAAATTAACAAATTATTTGCCTTAATTGGTCAAACAGGACAAGTTAGCGAGGTCAAAAATGAACAATAATCTAATGATGATGATTCAACAAATGATGAGACAAGGCTTAAATCCTAATCAAATAATGCAACAATTGCAACAAATGGCAGCAAATAATCCACAAATTCGAGTTGCTCTTGAAAAAATGAAACAAGCTCAAAATCAAATGCAACAAAGCGGTATGAGCCCACAACAATTTGTTCAACAATACGCCAAACAAAATAGCATTAATTTAAATCCCTTGATGTACATGTTCAATCAATCAGGTATTAATCTGTAGGTCGACATGCAGAATTAATATATTTTAAAATTAATTTTAACAGGGGGAAAAAATTCTAATGGCTTATTACGAAACTGATATGCCACAAGTCATCAATACTGGTGGCAGTAATGGCAATAACGGTGGTATGAATGGATTTGCAGATGGATGGTGGGGAATCATTTTGATTGCTTTACTTTTTGGCTGGGGAAGAAACGGAAATGGTTTTGGAACAGGAAATGGCGGAGGTAGCTCCGAATTTGTAGGTTATGAACTAGGAAAAATGGCAACACAAGCAGATGTAGCTTCAGGATTTAACAACAGTGCTGTTTTAGGTTCACTAAATGACTTAAAATTAGGTCAAGCAGGTATTCAACAAACACTTTGTCAAGGATTTAGTGGTGTAAATACAGCAATCATGCAAAATGGTTATGAAACACGTAGTGCAATTACTGATTTAGGATATCGTTTACAAGATTGTTGCTGCCAAACTCAACGTGCAATAGATGGCGTAAACTATAACATCGCTCAATCTACATGTGCATTGCAAAACACAATGAACATGAATACACGTGATTTAATTGAAAATCAAAATGCAAATTATCGTGCATTACACGAAGAATTAGTAGCAAATAAGATTGAAGCTAAGAACGAACGTATTGCAGAATTAACTCAACAAGTAAATGCATTAAATTTAGCAGCATCACAACAAGCTCAAAACGCATACTTTGCAGCTAATCAAGAAGCTCAAACTGCAGAACTCATTCGCAGACTTGGCAGAGATTGCCCAATTCCAGCTTATGTAGTACCTAATCCAAATTGTTGCTACGGCAATCCAACAGGTGTAGGTTATAGTGGAAATTGCGGTTGCGCATCAATTCAATAATGGAGAGAAAAGGATTAATTATCCTATAAGGGCATAGTTAATTCTATGCTCTTTATTTTTTAAAAAAAGGAGACAAAAAAATGTTATTATTGGGGGTAAAAAATACCGCTAGTCAAACTGTTGTGACTGATGGTATTGTAAATTTGGGAGCAGTTTACCGCAAATTCTGTAGAAAAAATTGCGGAGTTACCGCATTTGCGTTTAATGGCAATAGCATATCACTAAATCATAAAGGAATTTACCATTTGACATTAAATGCTAATGTCTCAGGTACTGCAGCAGGTGATGTGACATTACAGTTAGCTGAAAACGGAGTGATCATTCCAGGAGCATTAGCAACAGAAACTATCACAACTGCAACAACAGAAATTAGAAATTTAACAATCGATTATTATTTCTTGGTAGATAATACTTGTATTTTAGGCACAGATTCTACTTTAGCTAAAACAATTACTGTTTTAAATCCTGGTGTAGGCTCAATTATCAACAACGTTGTCGTAAACGTTGAGAAAGTCGTGTAATTATGGCTAACAACAGATATTTAAGAGACAGAATCGATCGCAGAAGAGGTCGTCGTGATCGTTCTATGGATGGACGAGACCAAAGAGGCGGAGACAGAAGATATAGCCAAGATGGAAGAAATCCGTATGGCTCAAGAGGTGGATATGTTTCTTCAAGAAGTGGGAGAGACCGTGCTATGGAAGAAATGGATTACAGAGCAAATAATTCAAGATATGATAGTCGATATGATGGTCGTGACAATGCCAATTATGGTGGGAACGATGGTCGTCATATGGAACAATATCGAGACTATCCAAGACCTATGCAATATGAAGTATATGGCATGATTAATTCACCACATAGATATGAAGATTATAGAGGATATGATAGAGCATATGACGGCAATTATGATCAGTATTCAAGTGATTACAAAGATGGGGAAGAAGAATACAAGCAAGAGCTAAAAGAATTTGCTGAAAAATTAAAGTCAAAAGATATCTTTCATCTTTCAAAGCAAATGGTTGTCAAAAAAGCAGAAGAAACGGGTGTCAAATTTGAAGAATTTAGCGAAGATGAGTTCTACTTTGTCTATTTAATGATGATTAGTATTCACAAGAATATTGCTAACGATCCACATACTTATATTAAAATGGCTAAACAATTCTTTGAAGATGACGATATAAAAGTATCACCTAGCGAAAAGCTATGCATTTATTTCTATGAAATCATCAAAGGGGAAAGCCAAGAAGAATAATGCGTTACAAATTCTTGAATCTTCAACCACTTGGGAAAAGAGAAGAAGACTGTGTTTGCAGGGCGATATCACTTGGTGTAGGGCTTGATTATTACGATACTAAACACAAATTAGAACTAATTGGCGAATTATTTGAGTGCGAAGAGTTATGCGTATGCTGTTATAAGCATTTACTAGATGAAGTATTTAAGTTGGTGCGAATAGAAAGCTATCATGGCTTTACAATTGAAGAATTTTTAAACCAAAATCCTAAAGGTATCTACATCATACGTGTAGAAGGTCACCTTACTTGTGGCATCGATGGAACTCTGTATGATATTTGGGACTGTAGAAATGAAATAATAGATTTGGTTTGGAAAGTAGAATAGGCACAGGTTGAAAGACCTGTGTTTTTATAAGGAGAAAAATATGAAATATAAAAAACGATTTGAAGAAAGTACAAAGATGAGCATATTAAATGCAGAACAGAAAGCAATAAATAATAGCGTATTTTTGTGTGTTGATGCGCAAGATAAAGAGTTTGTTTTTGAAAAATTAGAAGATATACCATATCAAGAAACAACATTAGGCAATCAAATTCAAAAATTACAAGAAGAAAACGAAAAATTGCAAAAAGAAGTAGAAAATTTAAAAAATACAGTTATCAAATTAGCTGAATATATTGATAGCAAAAGATTTTTAGCATAAGAGGAGGTAAAATATGCAAGAAATATTAAATCAAGTATTAGAATTTGTAAAAAGTAGCGGAGTATTAAACATAGGATTAGTTGGTTCTGTTCTTTATTTTATTTTTTCAAAAGTAATAGATAAAGTAGCCAAAACAAAACTGACAATTAAATTAGATAAGAAAAGTGCAGAAATTAAAGAGATTAAAAATATGTATGATAAATATGTGGTAAATGCAGAAAACACTGTAGATGAGTTGAAAAAAGAATATCTTAAAATGGCAAAAGCACTAGAACAATCAGTAGAAATCGCAAAAAAGCAAAATGAAGCTTTAACCATCGCTTTTAATAATTCAAATTTACAAGCATCTGCTAAATTGTTAGTAGAAGATATCCTAAAGATAAAAGAAGATACAAAAGACGCTCTCACAGCAATTGAAAACAATGAAACTCAGCAATTACCTGATTCAAACGCTATAATCGTTGAACAAGAGGCAAAAGAAGATGAAAAGAAAGAAATTAAACGAGTTAAGTAGTCTTAAAACGCATATTTCAAGGCGAATACTTTATTTTTCAGGTTTTATATTCCTCTATTTCTTTCCTATGGGTTTGATTGCAGAAAATTTATTCGTTTTAAAAAAAATTGAAATGACTGCAAAAGAAACGCTATCTATCACATGGTGCATCGCAGGATTAATTTATTTAGTTTTTTTGGCTAAACACTTGAAAAAAAAGATTTTAGATTTAAAACCTAGCCCATTTAAAACATTTATTGGGGGAATTGTTTCACTTATACCCGTTACTATTCTTGCTGCATTCGTTCAATTGATCCAGGATCTATTGAATAAAATGCCAAAGCTTGATATTGCAAAACATATCTGGTTAATTATATTCAGCATTTGTATGGGTTTATGTCTGCAAATTGTAGATGCTGCAATCAATCGCAAATATTTATATGATTTAGAAATTGACAAAGAGGCAAGAAAAATCGAAGATATCCAAAGAAGAAGGGATGAACTTCGCAAAGAAAGAGAGGAAATGGAAGAATGAACAAAAATGATAAAACATTGTATTTCATCATTGGATTAGTTATATTGGCAGTATTATTTGTCAACATACTATTATCTTTAATAACATTAGATTTTTCTTTTGACACATTAAAAAATCCATCATTTTGGAGCAATATTGCAACTACACAGGTTCTGACATTAACTCCTTATTTTGCTTTCATTGCAGTAGGGAGAAATGCTACAAGTAAATTAGACGAAGTAATAGCGTTAGAAGATGACGTAAAAACAGATTTTAGAACAGTTGATAACACATTTTTAACAAATGATTTGTATGATATGATTAAAATTGAAAATTTAATCTATCGATGTGATGCGTATATTGAAAAATTAAATATTCAAATTTCAAAAGCGAAAGAAGAAAACAAAAGAAATGAACTAATTAAAGAAAAAGACAAATGTATCGAGTGGCTCAAATACTACAAATATTTAAATATACCAGAAAAAAACAATGTAGTAGAGATGCCAAATAATGATTTTGATATAACAACTAAAAATGTAAAGTGCTTAAAAATAGATGAACGATCATTTAGCATTGGTCAAAAGACGTTTACAGACGAAATAGGAAGCTTTGAGCCTAATAAAGTTATAGCCCGTGATTCTACCTCTAAAATTGCTTTTTCTGTCTTGTTTTCCTGCTTATTTGCATCAATTGGATTGGGAGTGTTAAAAGGTGGATGGCAAGGAGTTTATGACACAGTTTGGAGAACGTTATTAATAGCTGTTAATTGTTATACTGGATATAATGAAGGTGAAAAAATAATAATGCGATATAAAGTTGGTGCATTTAAGGAAAAGAAGAACATTTTGAACAAATTTTTCAACAAAATGTTTATTTTAGGAAAAATAAAAAGCGAGTAGAATTACTACTCGCCCTTTTTTTTGAAATCTTTTTCACTAAAATTATCCAACATTGCAATTTTTTCTATTACATTCTTTGAAACAGGTCTTGTGCCGTTTTCCATTTGATTATAGAACTGTTTTGCAATGCCTAATCTATTTGCCATTTCTTGTTGGCTAAGGTCAAATATGAGCCTTATTGCCTTTAAAACGCAGGCATTGTATGGCAAATCAGGATGAATACAGGTCAAGAAATAAATAAGAGCTGTTTTCCTATCTGTTTCTTCGTATTCTTCGTCTTCATAAGCGACAAAAGGAAGGTGAACATCCTCTTCATCAAAGAAAATATTGTCTGCGCCATCATCATTAACATCATCTAGCATATCATAATCTTCGATGTTGCCATTTTTGTCATATATAATGACTATTTTGGAATTTAAAGGCAAACCTGAACTAAAGTCTGCCAATAATTCGTTAATTAGGTAAGTGATTCTATTTATCTCTCTATTAGATAACATAGCATCGCCTACCATACCTTTACGAAACTATAGAAACTATCTTTAGTTTCATAATCGCCATCTTCATCCGAAACACTAAATGTGTATGAATATATTTCACGTTCTTCGCCATATGTCATTTCTTCAAAGTTTAGTTCGTGTTGTTTTGCATAAACATAATCTTTGTAAGAAATTTCTGTAGAATCGCCACAGAAACCTTTTGGATTTTCGATAGAATCATTTTCACAATATTTATGAGCTTTATAAACGTTATGATCCAATTGGAACATATAATTGTTGTTTCCATCCATTTCAAATTGGATGTCCTCTTCCCATAAATCGAATGCAAAACGAATAACATCTTTTTCATCATTTGTTTTTAGTGATGGTATTTTGTCGCCATCTGCAATAACAATAAAGGCATAATTGCCTAGATGTCTTGGATAGGCAATTGAAGATGTTTGCCTATCCTTTTCTACCCATATGGTGTAATCTTTTTTTTCTAAAAATTCAATGCTTTTTTCTAAATTTTTCATATTTTTTCTCCTATTTAATAATTGTTCCATCAGACATTATTTTTTGTCCATATGCTATACCATCTTCATCTACGATTAATACATCGTAATAATGGCTTTTTTCGCAAAGCCATTTATTAGGCAAATCACTTTTTGCCTCTTTTTTGCAATTCTGCAGTAATTCGTTGTATTTATTTACTGCTTCATCCCAAGAAGAATAACAATATTCTTCTTTTTCCTTTGTTTCATAGAAAGTAAAATCTATTATATTATTCCTTGTTAAGATTTCTTTTTTTAAAATAACTTTTTTCATTTCTTTTCCTCCTTTAATTATTTTTTTAAAACCCAAGAATATTCATTGTTGATTAATTCTTCAGCAACCAAATAATTTCCGTTAATTAAATTCTCCATTATTTGGCTTTCAATTTCTTTCTTTTGATCTCTTTGCAATTCGCTCATATATGCGTTTGCATAAGTCATATCACTATCAGCTTCAGTATACAATCTTGAAATAATCTTGCTATCGATAGAAATGTTTCCTAATTTATTATTTCTATAAATAACGTTTACCATTTTTCTTGTCATATTTAATACCTCTTTCATTTATTTACACTAACATTATACCACATATTGCTTGACAAGTAAAGCATAATGCTCTTTTTTTGTTCAAATATACTATATAATAATAAGGACCGAAATTCAAAAAATGAAAAAATTCAATTTTAGCATAAAAAAATTATAAAAAACTAAAAATAATTGCTATTTTTGCTTTTTGTATTACAGACTTTTAATATGGATTTAGTGATGATGGGTGTAATTGTCCTGGCTATAATTTCTTTTTTAATGTATGAAGTTGTCAATTGGATAGAGAAAAAAATAAGAAAGAAGAGGAATTAAAATGAAAAAAATATTATGTTTTCTATTATTATTAACCAGTAGCGTCTTATTATTTGGGTGTAAGAAAGATAAATTGGAAAAAATCAAAGTGGTTGAAGTAGCAAGATCCATTTTCTATGCACCACAATATGCAGCCATCACCAATGGCTATTTTGAAGAGGAAGGACTAAAGATTGATTTAATCAATGCAAATGGTGCAGATAAAGTAACCGCAGCATTACTTTCAGGCGATGCACAAATTGGTTTGCAAGGTCCTGAACCTACTATTTATTTATATAAAAAGGATAAAAGTGATTATCTAATTAATTTTGCCCAATTAACTAGAACAGATGGTAGCTTTATTTTTGGTAGAGAACCGATTGAAAATTTCACTTTAGATCAACTGAAAGGAAAATCTATTTTAGGTGGCAGAAAGGGTGGAGTTCCTGAAATGACACTAGAGTATGTCTTAAAAGAGGCTGGACTAGATGTTGGTCAAGATGATGCGACCAAAGAGGTAAATGTAAGAACGGACGTAGCATTTGCGGCACTTGCTGGATCGTTTTTAGACGGTGAGGGGGATTTTGTTACATTATTTGAACCAACAGCAACAGCAATTGTTCAAGAAAAAAGAGCACATTTACTAGCACCAGTGGCCGATTATGCGGGAGAAATCACATATACAGCTTATTCAACATCAATTAGTTATTTTAATAAAAATCAAGAAACGATTCAAAAATTTACAAGAGCACTTTATAAGGGACAGCAGTTTGTTCGAACGGCAACCGATGAAGAGATTGCTAAAGCTGTACAACCTTTCTTTATGGATACAGATTTAGATATTTTGGTTGAAGTGGTAAAGAGATATCGTTCTATAAATGCTTGGTGTACAACTCCAATTTTTTCAGAAAAAGGCTTTGATCGTCTTCAAGATATTATGATTGAAGCAAAAGAATTAGATAGTAAAGTAGACTTCAATATTTTAGTTGATTTAGAAGTTGCGAAACAAGTGGTTGCGCAGACAAAAAAAGAATAAAGCAAAAAAACAACTCATTATGGGTTGTTTTTTAAAAGAAAATATGGTATAATAAGTAAAAATAGAAGTGAAGGATACAAAATGAAACAATATATCTTAACAATTGATCAAGGTACAACAAGTACAAGGGCAATACTATTTGATGAAAGTGTCAATATTATTGCGATGAATCAAATAGAGTTTAGTCCAATTTGTCCAAATAGTGGATGGGTAGAACAAAATCCTGAGGAGATTTGGGAATTGGTATATCAAACAATTCAAAATGTGATTCGTCAAAGCAATATTGATGTTTCTTTTATTAAAGCAATTGGTATAACTAATCAACGCGAAACAACTATCGTGTGGGATCGATTTACTGGAAAGCCTGTATACAATGCTATCGTATGGCAATCTAGGCAATCACAGTCTATTTGTGAAAGTCTTATCCAAAAAAATAAAGAAAGTGAATTTTTAGAAAAGACGGGTCTTGTTATCAATCCTTATTTTTCAGCAAGTAAAATCAAATGGATTTTTGATCACGTTGAAGGTGTAAAAGAACGTGCCGATCAAGGAGAATTACTATTTGGTACAATTGATACCTACTTATTATGGAAACTGACTAGAGGAAGAGTACATGCTACAGATTATAGCAATGCTTCAAGGACATTATTATATAACATCAATACCTTGAAATGGGATGAGGAGTTAATGACCTATTTTGATGTACCTATGTCAATGTTACCTGAGGTTAAGCCAAGTAGTTATATATTTGGATATGCTACAGCCTTGTCTAGTATTGATCCATCTTTTGAAAAGGTTCCAATTGCGTCAATGATAGGTGACCAACAGGCCGCATTATTTGGTCAGTGTTGTTTTGAAGCAGGCAGCATAAAAAGTACATATGGAACAGGCTGTTTTATATTGATGAATACAGGTACACAACGAATTACCTCACAAAAAGGATTGTTAACCACAATTGCTTGGGGATTAAATGGAGAGATTGAATATGCATTAGAAGGATCTGTATTTGTTGCAGGCTCTGCCATTCAGTGGCTTCGTGATGGTTTAGAATTTTTTAAGACGTCTTCAGAATGTGAAACAGCTACTCGGGATAATCATCCTAGTCAAGGAGTTTATATTGTTCCCGCATTTGTAGGACTAGGTACACCCTATTGGGATAATGATGCTAGAGGAGCGATTTTTGGAATTACTCGTTCAACAACAAAAAATCATATTACTGCAGCAACAATTGAGTCAATAGCATATCAAGCCAAAGATGTGATGGATGTGATGCAAGAAGAATCAAATTATGATATACAATATTTGGGCGTAGATGGTGGAGCTAGTGTGAATGATTATATGATGCAATTTCAAGCAGATTTATTGAATTGTAAATTGATTCGCCCATTGTGTAAAGAGACTACTGCACTTGGAGCAACCTATCTAGCGGGTCTTTCAACTGGTATTTTTCATTCAAAAGAAGAAATCCAACATTTGCATCAAGTAGAACAAGTATTTGTCAGTAGGATGGATGAAAATGAAAGAAGAAAGAGGATGAAAGGCTGGAAAACAGCTATTCAAGCCACACTACAATATAAAATTAATCAATAAATATAGGAGGATAATATGGGATTTATTAAAAGACAATTATTAAAAGTAATTAGTTGGGAGGATACATCGACGGAAACGATAGTATATCGTTATCCAATGACAGATCGTGATGAAATTATGAATGGATGTCAACTGATTGTTCGCCCTTCACAAGTAGCTATTTTAGTGGCAGGCGGCCAAATAGGTGATGTTTACGGAGAAGGTACACATAAGCTAACTACCAATAATATGCCAATTTTGACAAAGATTTTTTCTTGGAAATATGGATTTGACTCTCCATTTAAAGCAGAAGTATATTTTGTCAATACCAAGCAGTTTATTCATCAAAAGTGGGGTACAGCAAGTAAAATTAGTTTAAGAGATGCTGATTTTGGAATTGTACGTGTTGGTGCAAGAGGAATGTATTCTTTTAAAGTTAAAGATGCACCTCAATTTATGAGAGAAATTTTTGGTACCAATCGAGATTATCAGACTAATAGTTTAAAAGAATATTTCAAAAGTATTATCGTAACAGGATTCTCAGATACAATTGGGGAATTACAAATGCCTGTTTTGGATATTCCTGCTAAATATCGTGAATTGGGTGATGCTGTAAAAGAAAATATTCAAACTGATTTTGATAAAATTGGTATTGAACTTGTAAATTTATTGGTTGAAAATGTATCTCTTCCAGAAGAGGTTGAAAGGGCTATTGATCAACGTTCATCAGTTGGTGCTATGCGTGGTGTAATGGGCGAGTTTACTCAATATCAAACTGCTCAAGCCATTAGAGATGCAGCCAATAATCCTGCTGGAGGAGCAGGGATTGCTGGAATGGGAGTTGGCCTTGGCGCTGGTGTAGCGATGGTGAATGCAATGCAAAATAATACAATAACTGCACAACAACCTGCAGAATCTACACAGGATAAGACTTCTATGGTATGTGGTAAATGTGGTACTGTACTTCATGTAGATGCAAAATTTTGTTCGAATTGCGGTGCTAAAGTAGAAAGTCGAAAAAAAGCATTCTGCTCGAACTGTGGATCTCCACTTAGTGAAGGAGCAAAATTTTGTTCCAATTGTGGCAAATCTGCAGAATAATTGATTGTAAGGGAGTAATTGTATGAGTGCTGGAGACAATCAAGAAATCATAGTTGATGAAGCCAATCGTAAGGCACAAGATTATAGTTGTCCAAATTGTGGTGCACCTGTTCAATATGATCCATCAAAGGCAGTTTTACATTGTGAATACTGTGGGTATGAGGGGGAAATAACGGGAATTCATAGTCGTATCGAAAATGATTTTAACGCGGGAAAAATAGATGATTCAGAGTGGAATAAAGAAGCAAAAGTAGTTCATTGTGATAATTGTGGAGCAAATAACGTAGTTGATTCTGGTGAAATTAGCATTCGGTGCCCTTTTTGTGGTTCTAATCAAGTAGTTGATACAGATGAACTAGCAGGAATCAAGCCTCATCGTGTTATTCCTTTTCAAATTTCCAATCAACTAGCCAAAGACATCTATAGCAAATGGTTGAGAAAAAAGTTTTTTGTACCAAGTAGTGTCAAAAAAACGATTTTGCATTTGCAACTAGGAGGTGTATATTTACCAGTATGGACATTTGATACTGAAACTTCCTCAAATTATGATGGAGAATTAGGAAAACATTATACAAGGACAGTAGGAACGGGAAAAAATGCTCATACTGTTACTGAAGTGAGGTATTTTCACATTAAAGGGAAAAAAGATGTTACCTTTGATGACTTAATTGTAAATGCAGGCACAAAAATTAGCCAAAGTGAGATAAATTCCATTTCTCCATTTGATACCAACAATGCTTATGTATATGATAAACGTTATTTGGCTGGCTTTGCTTCAGAGCATTATGTAGTCCGTCTTGAAAATGGTTGGACCAATGCTAAAAATCGCATCAATACAGTTGTTAAAAATGAAATTTTAAGAGGATATAGCTATGATGTGGTATCTTACATCCATATTCAAACACTATATAATAATATCAAGTATAAATATGTACTTGTACCTATTTGGATTGGCGCATTTCAATTTGGTCAAAAATCATATCGCTTTATCATAAATGGTGAGAATGGAAAAATAACTGGAAAGACCCCTATATCAGCTATAAAGGTATCTTTGCTTGTATTGTTGATTCTTATTGTACTAATAGGTGTATTTTTATTTGCTATAATGGGTGATTCTTAAGAATAAAATGAAGATAGAGGAGATGAAATGCTCTATCTTTTTTCATATTATTTGTCAATTATCATAAAAAATGATATAATAGACAAAGAAAAAGTGGTGATAAAATGGATAAGAATGAATATATCCAAAGAATTAAACAACTAAAAGAAGAAAAAAATGCCATTATTTTAGCACACTATTATCAAAATGATGATATACAAGCGATTGCAGATTATATTGGAGATTCCTATCAATTGAGTAAAATAGCTAAGAATACTCAAGCGAGTACAATCGTATTTTGTGGTGTCCATTTTATGGCGGAAACAGCAAAAATTTTATCTCCTGAAAAGAAAGTCATTTTGCCAGTCAAACAAGCAGGATGCCAAATGGCTAATACTATTTCATATGATGCTTTATTCAAATTCAAACAAGAACATCCAGAATATATTATTGTGGGTTATGTAAATACATCGGCAAAGGTGAAAACCTTGTGTGATGTTTGTGTAACAAGTTCAAATGCACTCCAGATTTTATCACATTACCACAATCAAAAGGTAATGTATGTACCAGATCAAAATTTAGCCATTTATGCGGATCATTTGTTTGAACATAAACAAATTATTGAACACTGGGATGGATGTTGTGGCATTCATCATAGTATTGCCTCTGGTGAATTAAAATTGATGAAAGAATTACATCCCAATGCGGCTGTATTGATTCATCCTGAAGCACGGTTAGATGTATTATCTTTGGCAGACTATATTGGTTCTACAAAGGGAATGATAGATTATGTTGCCAAAAGCAATCAAAAAGAATTTATTGTAGGAACAGAGGCAGGAATATTATATAGTTTGCGTAAACAAAATCCGGATAAAATATTTTATTTGCTTTCTCCTCGACTAGTATGTCGTACAATGAAAATGACACAATTAGAAGATGTCTATGATGCATTGAAAGAAGAGGGAAATAAATATGAAGAAATTATCCTTGATGATGAAACAATTTATCTTGCTGGGAAAGCACTAAATAAGATGTTGGAGCTGAGTAAATAATATGAAAACAATAGAAAATATAACTGCTGATGTGTTGATTGTTGGTGCTGGTCTAGCAGGATTATACACAGCATTGAATATTCAAAAAGATAAAAAAATAGTAATTGTATCAAAAGAGGCTTTAGGGTTAAGTAACTCTTATTTGGCACAAGGTGGTATTGCGGGTGAGTTAAATACAAGTGAAGAAGCACTATCCAAACATATTGAAGATACTTTAATTGCTGGTGCAGGTTTATTTGATAAAGAAGCGATTAAAGAATTGGTTTATGACGCCTCAGAAAATTTAAAAATGCTAATTGATCTCGGGGTACCTTTTGATGTAGACAAAGAGGGACATATTTTATTGACCAAGGAAGCAGGGCACTCTACAAGAAGAATCCTTCATGCAGGAGGAGATGCTACGGGTAAGAAAATTATGGAGACCTTAATTGGACTTATTCGTCAACGGGAAAATGTTACGATTCTAGAAAATTATATGATGTATGATTTAATTGTTGAAAATCAAGTATGTTTTGGGGGCAAATTGATTGATGCAGAAAATCAATTTCTCAATGTATTTGCCACATCAATTGTTCTTGCAACAGGAGGAATCGGTGCAGTTTATAAGGATTCAACCAATGCGCATGGGGCAACTGGCGATGGTATTGCTGCAGCATATCGCGCAGGAGTTGTGCTCCAAGGGATGGAATTTGTTCAATTTCATCCAACTGTATTTTATGATGTAACTGGAAATATTAAAGGACAAAAGTTTTTAATTAGTGAGGCAGTTCGTGGTGAAGAGGCATATTTGGTCAATATTAATGGTGAACGATTTATGCAAAAATATGATGCAAGATTGGAACTTGCACCACGGGATATTGTTTCACAATCGATTATGAAAGAAATGTATGATACATGGAGTCAATATGTTTACATTGACGCAAGACACTTAGGAAAGGATTTTTTAGAACATCGTTTTCCAACTATTTATGCAAAATGTCTAGAGTCAGGATATCATATGGAAAGTGATTTAGTACCTGTTGCTCCTGTTGAACATTACGGAATTGGCGGTATAAAGATCAATCTAGATGGAGAGACCTCCATGTCCCATTTATATGCAAGTGGGGAGTGTTGTTCTTCAGGTGTACATGGTGCAAATCGATTAGCAAGTAATTCTTTATTAGAATGCATTGTATTTGGAAAGCGAATTGCGAAAAAAATCAATGACATTGAGCATAAAACCATTGTTTCTTGGGATATGAAAATAGATGTAGCAGTGAATAAATACAATTATCATCCTATTCGCGAAGAAATTCGTGATACAATGAATAAGTATGTATTTATTGTTCGTGATACAGAGGGGTTGCATCTAGCACAAAGTATTATCAATCGTCATTATAAGAATTTATGCAAACATCCGTTTACAACGGTTGATTATTATCGCGCATTAAATATTGCAACTGTCGCAAAATTGATAACTGATGCAGCAGAAGCGAGAAAGGAAAGTATAGGTTGTCACCTAAGGATTCATTGAGATGGAAAAGAAAATTATTGAACTGATTCAACTTGCATTAGAAGAAGATGGGATAGAGAATGATGTTACAACATTGAATTTAATCGGAAAAGAGCAAATGCTTTCTGGTAGTTTCATTGTCAAAGCAACTGGAGTCGTATCTGGTATAGATGTTGCAAAAGAAGTATTTAGGCAAATTAATCCCAAAATAAAGATGAATATATTGAAACCCAATGGTTCATTTGTAAATCGTGGAGATGTTATTGCCAGCATAGAAGGACCAATGCGTGATATTTTGCGTGGTGAGCGTGTAGCCTTAAACTTTATGCAACGTATGAGTGGTATTGCGGCGACAACATCAAAATTTGTTCAAGAAATTAATGGAACTGAATGTAAAATTTTAGATACAAGAAAAACTACGCCACTCCTTCGTATATTAGAACGTCAAGCTGTTCGTGATGGTGGAGGAGAGAATCATCGATACAATTTATCTGACCGGGTACTTATTAAAGATAACCATATTGCATCTGTTGGTGGTATTGCTTCTGCGGTAGAAATGGCTAGAAAAGCAGTAGGTCGTGGCATGATTGTGGAAGTGGAAGTAGAGACTATTGATGAATTTAAAGAAGCGCTAAACACATCTGCTGATGTTATTATGCTAGACAATATGTCGAATGATGTGATGAAAGAGTGTGTTGAACTCAATCAACATAAAAAGAAACTTGAAGCAAGTGGAAATATGGAATTGAGAAGAGTACGTAGTGTAGCATTACTAGGAGTAGATTATATATCAGTAGGTGCACTTACCCATTCTTTTAAATCGCTTGATATTAGTTTGAAATTTTATAAACGATTATATAAATAGAAACATTTGTTTCTATTTTGCCATCATAGCTCAGTTGGTAGAGCAACTGACCCGTAATCAGTAGGTCGCAAGTTCAAGTCTTGTTGATGGCACCATGTAAAGCATACAAAAAGGCTATTTTGCCTTATAAGTCCTAATAAACGTAAGTAAATTAGGACTTTTTTAATGCCTTGAAATTGAAACAGATTAAAATTATTCTCAATTTTAGAGTTATTTTTTACCAAAAAATAAAAAACAAGATTTAGACCAACAAAAAAATTATTGAATGATTTTGAAAAAGATAAATGATATGTTATACTGAATTTGAAAAATGATTATGAGAGTGATTTTATGCATTACACAACAAAGTACCAATCTCCTTTAGGAGAAATTATGTTAGCTTCTGATGATATAGGACTTATTGGTTTATGGTTTGTAGATCAAAAGTATTTTGCTCTTCACTTGGACAAAGATAATATTGAAAAAGAAACCCCACTACTTCAAGATGCTAAAAAATGGCTAGATAGTTACTTTAGCGGTAGAGAACCAGATTTTAAGTTACCACTTCATTTTGTTGGTACTGATTTTCAAAAGGAGGTATGGGAGATTCTTTATTCTATTCCTTATGGAAAAACTATAACATATGGAGATATTGCTAGTATTTTAGCCAAGAGAAGAGGATTGAAAAGAATGTCTGCACAAGCTGTAGGGGGTGCAGTTGGCCATAACCCAATTTCAATTCTTGTGCCCTGTCATAGAGTGGTTGGAACAAATGGAAGTTTAACTGGATATGCCGGTGGGATAAAAAGGAAAGTATATTTATTAGAACATGAAAAAGTAAATATAGACCAATTTTTTATACCAGCAAAAGGGACCGCATTATAAAGGCTTTGAATGATGATTTTATCCATTGAGTTTTTTGTATTGTTGGGGGAAATTGAAAATACGAAAATGAAAAATATAAGGTGGTAATATGATTTATAGCAAAAAATACAAGTCTCCTCTAGGAGAAATTACAATGAATTCGGATGGTGAATATTTAACGGCTCTTTGTTTTGAAGACGGCAAAGATTACGGAAGATATATAACAGAAAGTGAAGAAAAAGATTTATCCATATTTGAAGAAACAATACGATGGTTAGATATTTACTTTCAGGGAAAAGATCCAGAATTTATTCCCAAATACAAAAGAGATGATATAACTTTGTTTAGACAAGATGTAATTGATGAAATGCTACAAATTCCTTATGGCAAAACTATAACTTATAATGATATAGCCAAAAGTATTGCTAAAAAAAGAGGACTAAAAACAATGTCAGCCCAAGCCGTTGGTGGTGCAGTAGGTTGGAATCCCATTTGCATTATAATCCCATGTCACAGAGTTGTTGGAACAAATGGGAGTTTAACTGGCTATGGTGGAGGAATAGATAATAAGATTAGGCTTCTCAAACTAGAAGGAGTAGATATAACTAAATATTCTATTCCAAAGAAAGGGACCGCCTTATAATGAATGCTGAAAAAAGAAGATGCAAATGGGTAAACTTAAAAAACCCACTATATATCGATTATCATGATACTGAATGGGGAGTTCCACACTACGATGATACCTATCTGTTTGAATTTTTGGTATTAGAATCTTTTCAAGCGGGCTTATCATGGGAATGTGTATTGAACAAGCGTAAAGCATTTAAGCAGGCTTTTGATAATTTTGATTATAATAAAATAAGCCAATATGATAAAAAAAAGATAGAGGAACTTTGTAATAATAGTTCTATCATAAAAAATAAATTAAAAATAAATGCTACAATAAATAATGCTCGTATATTTATGAAAATACAAAAAGAATATGGAAGTTTTTCAAATTATATTTGGTCCTTTTCTAAAAATAAGATTATCAAAAATATAGATGATAATTTTAAGACTACCTCTGAATTATCAGATAGGATTTCAAAGGACTTAAAAATGCGTGGAATGAAATTTGTGGGATCAACCATAATATATTCATATTTACAGGCTGTTGGAATAATTAATGATCATGAATTGCAATGTGAATTTTATAAATGATATCATAATTGGAATTGCAATTTAAAGGAGTGTTTGGTCTCTTTTATATTAGAGGCAATTGTATCAAAGGCCTATAAAAATGATTTGTGAGATAAAATAGTTGTAAAGTATTAAAAGTCCTAAATTAGTTAACTAATTTAGGACTTTTGCTATTATACAAAGAGAAGAAGTGATCATATCTTAGAGGATGAGCACTTTTAATTGCCAATAAAAGGAGTAGAATAGATAAATAATATTAAATTTGAATAGAATGTTTATTTAATATCGTTGTCAAAATAATTTTTTCAATCTCTTCATTATCATAAATGAAGCCATCAATAATCCACTGATATAACAATCCAAATATGCCACCAGCATCATAAGAATTGATATATTTAAGTCCGTCATCTTGAATGCTCTGGTTGCTAAACATTTTAAACAATGCATAGAATAGAATTTCCAATAGATTTTGTTGTTGTAATAATAGAAAAAAATGTTTGTACTGATATATGTGTTTTAAAAGCAATTTATTTCTGTTTTCTTTAAATAGTTCTGGTTCATCTTTGATTCTTTCTTGCCATCTCAAAATGCATATATTTTCAATAATATCTTCTTTTTTATTCGTGAAATAACGATAATATGTTGTTCTACCAACTCCCGCCTTTTTACATATATCTGTTATTCGTATCTCGTTGAAACTTTTTTCCTCCATTAAATCTAATAATGCTAGGGAAATGCATTCTTTGATAAATGTTTCATTTACATTCTTTTTTCTCATAAAAGAACAAAACCTCCTCATTTGTTCCTCTTAACGACATTTGTATCATTTTTTATGCAAATTTACTAATCTATATGATATAATGTAAAAGAAAGGAACACTTGTTCCTAATTATACAATAGGAGGTTTAACTATGTCAATGAAAAGGATAATCATTTTCATAGCAGTGATTATTATTGGCTTTTTTCTAGGTGCATTATTGGTGAGGGCAATAACGAATGCTTTATTAGGTGGTTCACTCTTTGGAGGAAATCTAATATGAAAAAAATTGGATTTTTATTTTTATGCATAATGTTTTTTATAATATCTCTTGTTTTAGGAGCTATTTTCAAACTGACTTATAAGTCACCAGATATGAAAAGATTTGAAGTGAGTTGGAGCGAAAAAATAGGTATAAAAGTTGAAGACCTTACTTATGGCAGTCAGCCTGCTAATCGATTTGACTTATATTTACCTGCAGATCATACAAGAGAAAATTATGGTCTAGTAGTATATATTCACGCTGGAGGATTTACTTCTGGTGACAAAAAGGATGATACTTCTATGCTTGAATGGCTATGTTCTTTAGGGTATGTTTCTTGTGGAATTAATTACACTTTATTCAGTGAGAGTAATCCAGATGCAAATATATATACTCAATCAATGGAAATAAAAGAAAGTATACCTTATGTCATCAAAGAGGCAAAAGACAGGGGCTATCATATTGATAAAATGGCTATTGGTGGAGGATCAGCAGGTGGCTGTCTCGCCTCGCTATATGCATATAGAGATGCTAATCATTCACCAGTTCCCGTAAAAATGGTATTTCAAGGAGTTGGACCAACAAGTTTTTATCCTGAGGATTGGAAATGCTATGGATTTGATAAAAATGAGGATGCAGCCGCAAAATTATTTTCTCAAATGACCGGAAAAGCAATACAACCCGAAATGTTTGGTACACTAGAATATGATGAACTTGTAAAGGATGCTACCGCACTATATTGGATAAACGAAAATAGTGTACCAACAATTATGGCATATGGAACATATGATAAATTTCAGCCATTTGATGCTTCAAAGAGATTAGATCAGAAATTAACCAAATATGGTATTGATCATCAATATTATATTCTCCCACATTCTGGCCATGGTCTTCAAAATGATAATAAAATATATATACAATATATGGATAGTATAGTTGAATATTTAGGCAAATATATGCCAATAAATTCATAGGATCGTTAAAAAGGAAAATAATTTATGAAAAAAGTACTAAAGATATTTTTTATAATTATTGTAGTGATAATAGCCTTACCTATTATTGGAGTTATTAGTTGCACATCAATTATTCATTATCGCAATGTCTACTACTACAAAAATGCTACTCCATATGGTGAAATAGAAAAAAAATATACAGCTTTAGGGGAATTAAAGGTCTCATATAAAGAGTTTAAATGTGAAAATCAAGATTACAAAAAATATGAAATTTTTTATCCATCTATCTTAGAAAAAGAAAATAAAACTTATCCCTTGGTTATAATGGTAAATGGAACTGGAATTACTGCTTCAAAATACAAAGAAGTCCTTAAACACTTGTCTTCTTGGGGATTCATTGTAGTTGGAAATGAAGATGCAAATTCAAGAAGCGGTTACTCAAGTTCTTTGAGCTTAGATTTTATGATTGAACAAAATAAGAATCCTGAGAGTATGTTTTATAATAAAATAGATTTGGAAAATATAGGTATAGCAGGACACTCACAAGGTGGAGTTGGCGCTATAAATGCTGTGACAAAGCAGAAAAATGGCAATATGTATAAGGCGATATGGACTGCTAGTACTACATCGAATTATTGGAAACAAGATAGTGTTTTTGGAACTTCTTGGGGTTATGATACTTCTGAAATCAATATTCCTTATTTTATGGTTGCAGGAACAGGAAATGCTGACGCTGGTACTGCAGAAAATATAAATTTAACGGAAGGGCAAGGAATATGTCCACTCTATGACATGAATTATAATTATAGTAGAATATCTAATTCTAATGATAAAGTAATGGCAAGGTTAAAAAATAAAGATCATGGTGATATGTTAAGATATGCTGATGGATATATGACAGCATGGTTTATATATTATTTACAACAAAATAGTGAATTAAAGCATGTTTTTTATGGTGAAAATTCTGAATTGTCAAATAATACAAATTGGCAAGATGTAAAGGCGAATAAAATGGAAGGATAACTGTTTTCGCTACTAAACAAATCCATATTATAATTACACACAAATTTGATAAAAAGAAAAGTCTTAAATTACATGATGAGTAGATTAAGACTTTTTTATTCTGAAATTAGAAATTGACTCAGCTTGAAATCGCTGTCTATGAAAATCAAAGAAGAGGATATTATGTAAATTATATTAAGAATGGGAAAATTTTATAATAAAAGTGAGGAAAATAAATAATAGAAGTCAATACAGACTACACTTGTTTCTATATCCCTACCAAAAGTTTATCAAATCATTTCTAAAATTAAATATAGAATTCATATTTTGTACAGAATGGAGAATATCATTTATTACAACAATGCTTAATCTTCTAGTTGATTAGGGCATTTTTACTACATTTTCATCAATTAACTGATGATTTTCAAAACTAAGCGCATTTTCTAATGTAGTTCTACTAATGGCTTCTAAAGCTTCTTGAGTTAAAAATCCTTGATGTGAGGTTACAATAACATTGGGAAAGGAGAGGAGTCTTGCAGTAGTGGAATGCTCTAGAATATCATCTTCTAAATTTTCAAAAACATAATCTCCTTCCTCTTCATAAACGTCTAAGGCAACTCCAAAAAATTTATGATCACGTATTCCTTTGATCAAATCTTCTGTTTTGATTAATCCTCCACGTGAAGTATTTACCAATATCACTCCATCTTTCATACGAGAAATTGTTTTTTCATTAATCATATGGTAGGTTTCTGCATTTAATGGACAGTGTAGGGATATCAAATCGGCATGTCGTAAAACTTCATTTAAAGAAACGTATTCAATAAAAGGAAGTTGACTGGCCGGATATTTGTCGTAAGCGATAACTCTCATTCCAAAACCATGGCAGATTTTGGCCATTGCTTGACCTATTTTACCAGTCCCAATAATTCCTGCTGTTTTTTGAAATAGTGTGAGTCCAGTCAATCCACTTAATGCAAAGTTGTTTTCTCTTACTTTAATATACGCTTTATGTAGTTTTCGGTTAACAGATAAAGCAAGTGTCATTGCCATTTCCGCTACAGCTTCTGGAGAATAGTTGGGAACACGCATGACTGTAATTTGGCGTTTCACACAGGCATTTAAATCTACATTATTGAAACCTGCGCATCTTAAAAGTATAAGTTTGACATGTAATTTGTCAAGTATTTCAATGATTTCTTTTGTAACATTGGCATTCACAAATACGCATATTCCGTCAAAATGATTTGCTAAATAAACGGTATAGGCATCTAATTCTGCGTCTATATAATTTAGTTCAATATGAGGGAAATGTCTTAACTGTTGATCAAAAGACTCTCTATCATAATTTTTTGCTCCATAAAACAATATTTTCATTGTCAATCTCCTTATTATATATTATATTTTGTGCATAAATCTTAAAAAAATGCAATAAAGTGCCATTTTGATTGTATAATGAAGAATTATTTTCAAATATTATATGAAATATGAAGAGAAAAAAGGCAGTTTATTATATAATGAATCAAATGATGACAAGGATAAAATTATCTCTAAAAATACATTTCACATGTGATTTTAAAAGGTCACTTGGTATAATCATCAAATGCCTTAAAATGGAATAGTTTTTGATTATTTATTCGTAAAATAATGCAAATCATCCTTTAGACTAAGATATTGAATAAAGATTCTAGTCACTTATAATCATGGGTTAGCACTAAGAAGTAAATGGGACATTATAGAATATTCAAAATATTTGAAAAAATAATAAAAAAGTGTATAATAGTGAAGAAAGATGTTCCTTGCCAAACCATCTTTTAAAATAAAAAACAAGGAGAAGATAAAATGATAAAAAAGTTAAAACAAGAATTTTATGAATTAAAAATCCTACTTCGAAGTATCCCTTCGCTTGTGCTTGCTTTATTTGTGCTTTCAGTAATTGCTATGAATTTACTAGCCAATAAGAGTATTGATTTATCAATAGATTGGCTGGCACTTGATTGTGGGATTATTTTTTCATGGCTTTCCTTTTTGACAATGGATATGATGACTAAGCACTTCGGCCCTAAAGCATCAACGCAAATTTCAATTTTAGCGGCAATGATAAATTTGTTGTTCTGCACATTGTTCTTTTTAGCCAGCCGTGTTCCTGGTGTTTGGGGAGAGTCTTATATTGAAGGAAGTGAAACCATCATTAATTCAGCGCTTAATAATACGTTTGGTGGTATTTGGTATGTTTTACTAGGAAGTTCTATTGCCTTTTTGGGATCTGCGTTTGTCAATAATATTTCAAATTGGACATTGGGGAAGTTGTTTAAAAAAGATAATTTTAGATCATTTGCATGGAGAAGTTATCTATCTACCGCACTTGGTCAATTGGTTGATAATTTGATTTTTGCCCTACTAGTCAGTCATTT
The DNA here is from genome assembly GCA_023665755.1 of Prevotella sp. Taxonomy (GTDB): domain Bacteria; phylum Bacillota_I; class Bacilli_A; order ML615J-28; family CAG-313; genus CAG-313. Next base: position 333,541 of record JAMPDF010000001.1, on the reverse strand, counting down.
CTTTTTTGACTGGTCTTTGGTGCAATGTTTTACTTGTGCACTTACAGGGATGATAGTAGAACTTGTTTGTGAAATTGTTTTTTCACCATTAGGCTATGTGATATGTAAAGATTGGAAACAAAATCATGTTGGGAATGCCTATTTTGAATATATGAAAGGAAAAGAAAACTAATATGAAAGTGATTGTCACTGGTTCATCAAAAGGGATTGGACGTGAAATTGCCCAATTATTCTTAGAGAAAGGCCATATTGTTATTGGAATAGATAAAGAAGGCGCATCGATTGAAAACGTCAATTATCAACACATTCAAACTGATATTTATCAAGGAACATTGCCTGAAATTGTAGATTGTGAAATTTTGATTAATAATGCAGGCGTGCAAAATGAAAATGATATTGATATCAATTTGAAAGGAACAATGAGAATAACTGAAAAATATGCTTTTCAGTCTAAAATCAAAAGTGTGCTATTTATTGCCTCTGCTAGTGCCCAAACTGGTGCTGAATTTCCAGAATATGTCGCAAGTAAAGGGGGTATGGTAGCATATATGAAAAATGTGGCAATTCGTCTTGCACCTTTTGCAGCAACTTCGAATAGTCTTTCACCTGGCGGAGTGATTACCGATTTGAATGCACATATTTTGAATAGTCCAGACTTGTATAATCAAGTATTGAATGAAACATTATTGAAAAGATGGGCAAAAGCACGTGAAATTGCGGAATGGGCTTATTTTGTAACAGTCATCAATCAATCGATGACCGCTCAAGATATATTGATTGATAATGGTGAGGCAGCCCAATTTAACTTTATTTGGTAAAAATAGTTCATTTGAGCCATAGTAGGACTAATCATAAAAAGAAGATAGGAGGACACAAATGAAGGAAGTTTATTTACATCAAAACCATTCGATTGAACCTGTATGGGATGAACATTCAAATATTTTAATATTGGGTTCTTTTCCATCAGTAAAATCAAGGGAATTAGAATTCTTTTATGGACATCCTCAAAATCGATTTTGGAAAGTACTTGCAATGATTTTTGAGGACACAATTCCTTCTACAATTGTGGAGAAAAAAGCATTTTTAATAAAACATCATATCGCTGTATGGGATGTAATTGGGAGCTGTGATATTATTGGGTCTTCGGATAGTTCAATTAAAAATGTAATTCCGAATAATATACAACCTATTTTGGAACAGGCTTCAATTTGTCGTATCTATGCCAATGGGAATACTGCTTATAAGCTATATCAAAAGTACATATTTCCAGTAACGCATAGGGAAGCTATTCTTCTTCCTTCTACAAGTCCTGCCAATGCCTCCTATTCTTTAGAGAGGTTATGTTTGATTTGGAAAGAAAAATTTATTCTGATGAGATAATTCAAAATAAAAGAGACTAGATGAAATCCATCTAGTTTTTTTAACCCTTTTGTTTGAACAAGTAAGCATAAACTTTAATTTTATTCATATAATATATATCATAATGTGTATATACCTTGACAGGCGAGGTATATTTGAATATAATATAAAGGATGAAAGGAGGAATCAATGATGACTATTACATCGGATATGATTAGAGGACATACTGATACCATTATACTTGCTCATTTAGAAGAACAAGATAGCTATGGGTATCAAATCAATAAGTCTATTCAAGAACGGACAGGGTATATTTTAAAAGATGCTACATTATATACAGCGTTTCGAAGGTTAGAAGATTTAGAGTATATTACATCATATTGGGGTGATGGTGATAGTGGTGCAAGAAGGCGCTATTATACTATTACTAAAAAAGGAAGACAAGCACTTTCAGAGATGAAAAAAGAATGGCAAGAGGCTAAAACGATAATTGATAAATTGATTCATATGGAGGAAGGATATTATGAATGAAAAGTTAAGAAACTATATTGAATTTTTGTTTGAAGATGCTCCAAAGACAAAGGAAGTAATTGAGTTAAAAGAAGAAATGTTACAAAATCTCATTGATAAATACAATGACTTGGTATCAGAAGGAAAAAGCAATGAAGCAGCTTACAACATTGCTACAGCTAGTATTGGAGATGTCAATGATTTAATTGAGCAATTGAAAAATCGTCCTACTTATCAACAGGGGTTTGAAAAGGAAATGCTAGCAAGCAAAAAGCGCTCTGCTTTGTTAACGTCTATTGCGGTAATGTTGTATATTATGAGTGTAATACCTGTTATGCTGCTGAGTGAAATTGGCACTGGTGTCGTTGGGGTAGTTATCATGTTTGCGCTAATAGCTATTGCTACGGGGTTAATTGTATACAACAGTATGTCAAAACCAAAATATTTGAAAAAAGATCAAACTGTAGTAGAAGAATTTAAAGAGTGGAAAGCCAATAGTATTGAAAAAAATGCGTTGTACAAATCCATTTGTGGAGCAATGTGGTCAATGATTGTTGTAATTTATTTTATCATTAGCTTTATAACTATGGCATGGCATATCACATGGGTTATCTTTTTGATTGGTAGCGCCATTCAAGGTATTATTCATGCTATATTTGAATTGAGAAAATAGGTGAAAAAGTATGAAAAAAATAGCTATATTTAAAATCGTTGCCTTTTCAATTTTAGCAGTACTCCTAACTGGCGTGTTGATATTTGGATTAGCCAATGGTTTCACAAGTATAAATTGTAGTTTAGGTGGATACCATTATTCCAATAGTTCCTCATATGCAATTGCTAAAGGGGAATTAACATTTTCAGGCAGTGATATTGAAAGCATTGAAATCAACTGGATAGGTGGTAAAGTAAGCGTTGAGGAAACTAATGAAGATACAATTCGTCTTCAAGAAACTTATTCAGAAAAAACAGGAAAAGATGATGATAATTTGATGCGCTATAGGGTTAGAAACAATCAATTGACCATTCAATTTTGCAAATCTAAGTGGTATGTTAATCCATCTGTTCGAAACGACAAAGCACTGACACTATATTTACCTATTCAGCTATATGAAAAAGTAAAAATAATCACCATTAATGCCAATATTGATGTTCAAGGGAAGGAATCTGATTTGTGTTATCCACTGAAAATTGATTCAGTATCAGGAAATATCCGCATTAGTCAAGCGCATCTTTCGAGTTTGGATATTGATAATGTTTCTGGCAGAATAGATATATCAAAATTATACTGTAAAAATGACATAGATATAGACACGGTTAGTGGTTCCGTTTCCCTAAAAGAAACTACTGCTAATCGGTTAGACATTGATTTTGTAAGTTCTAGAATTGATATTACAGGTTCAATCTCGCGGATGAAAATAGATGGGGTATCAGGTGACTTGTATGCAATAATGCATCAAGCTCCCCAAGAGATAGATTGTGATACAGTATCGGGAGATGTAGAATTAACCATCCCAGATAATGATGGTTTTACTGCACAATTAGATAGTGTAAGTGGTGAAATCAATAGTAATTTTTCAACTAGTTATAGCCAAAAACAATTGATTTATAAAGATGGTGGAAATACATATCGCTTTGAAAGCGTTTCAGGTGATGTGACTATTCACAAACAAGACTAAATACAGATAAATCAAAATATGTCTCTATATAGAGACATATTTTGTCTTTTTAATTCTTTTATTTTGAAAAAAAGAGTCAATATGATATAATAACAGAAGAAAGTAGGTGTGGATATGGTTCAACTTGGAAATCAGTGGGATGTCATCTTGCAGGATGAATTTAAAAAAGAGTATTATTTGCAATTGAGGGAATTTTTAAAATATGAATATAGTCATTATGTTGTGTTTCCACCTATGTATGACATATTTAATGCTTTAAAATATGCAGACTATGATCAAATCAAAGTAGTTATTATTGGACAAGATCCCTATCATGAACGAGGACAAGCGCATGGACTTTGTTTTTCTGTACAAGATGGTGTGCCTTTTCCACCTTCTTTACAAAATATTATGAAAGAATTACAAGCAGATGTAGGAGTAAAAATACCTCAAAGTGGAAATTTAACCAAATGGGCCAAACAAGGCGTTTTATTGTTAAACACGGTATTAACAGTAAGAGAGCATTATGCCAATAGTCATAAAAATAAAGGTTGGGAAAATTTTACAACTGCTGTTATACAAATATTGAATCAAAGAAACAAGCAGATTATTTTTGTACTATGGGGAAATGATGCCAAACGAAAAAGAGAATACATTACAAATCCCAATCATATCATTTTGACGGCTGCACATCCAAGTCCTTTATCTGCGTATAATGGCTTTTTTGGATGCAGACATTTTTCAAAGATTAATGACATTTTGAAAAAAAATGGCGAAGAACCAATCGATTGGAATTTATAAATGACAGATGAAAATAAAATTATTGTTTTGTTAACTGATGCTGAATTAGGAATAAATCGTTTGTTAAATGAACAAGAAGAAAAGGAAATATTTGAAATTTATGCAAAAAATGAACATCTAAGAGAAGAAATTCAAACCATTATGATTCAGGCTAATCGAAAATTGGTTTATCATATGGCCAAAAAATATAGTAGTGTTGTCTCTATATCACTTGATGACTTAATCCAACTTGGTTTCATTGGCATCTCTAAAGCAGTAGATAAATTTGATACCAAGAGAGGAACACGGTTTTCCTCCTATGCGACATATTGGATTAAACAAAGTATTGGTAAGGGGATTGAAGCGATGGGAAGAACTACTATTACACAACCCAATTTGGCTTACCAATTGCGAAAAGATTATTTTATCATGGAACAGAAGCTAGAAAAAAAATATGCTAGAAGTGTAAGCTTTTATGAAGTGGCAGAAGCAATGCAAGTTTCTATAACTGACTTGTCAAAAGCGTTTCAATTAAATTATGTAGAATCATTAGATCAATTGCTATATGATGGTGATTTTTCTTTAATAGAAGAAATTGAAGATACTCTTGAAACACCACAAGAATGGGTATTAAAAGAAGAACAAAAAAACCGTTTACAACAATCCATGGCAGGTCTTACTAATCGTGAACAGGAAGTAATCGCTTATCGATATGGGGATGTTGATGGCAATTACCATAGTTTTGAGGAAGTTGCAAAACGATTAAATATATCCAGACAGCGGGCACAGGTGATTGAAAAAAATGCCCTTCAAAAGATGAGAGATTTTTTCAAAGAAGAAAAGATATAAAAAATGGAATGTGAGGCATACTAAAAGTGGTACAAGTCGTACCACTTTTTTTATATTGACAAGTTAGCGATGTTTTCTTCTTACTTTCTTCATCATTTCGACTAGAGGAATAATCATAAGTCCAAGTCCAATAGATATCGAATAAGCATAATACGGAATGGCCTCAAAATGGAATAAATTAGCAAGTTGAGGAATGTAGATGACCATAGTGGTCAGTAGGACCGATGCAAGGCAAGAGAGCCATAGATACTTATTATTTTTGATAATTCTAAAGATGGAATCGGTTCTTGAACGCATATTGAAAGCATGGAAAGTTTCTGCCATAGACATAGTCAAAAAAGCCATTGCTTTAGATAAAGTGTGATCCTGAAATCCCCACTTTCCAAAGGCAAGATAATTTCCTATGGCATAAGCAAAAAGCGTAAGGAAAGTGACAAAAACACCTTGATAGATAATATCAAACCATCCACCATGAGAAAAAATATTTTCTTTTGAAGAACGTGGAGGTTCACTCATAATGGATTCATCTAATGGATCCATACCTAGAGCTATTGCTGGAAAACTATCTGTAATGAGATTAATCCAAAGAATATGTGTAGGATCTAGTAGGGTAAAACCTAGAATACTTGCGATAAGAATAGATAGAACTTCACTAAGATTACTTGAAAGCAGAAATAGTATTGCCTTTTGAATGTTAGCATAAATGCGTCTACCTTCTTCAATGGCATCTACAATTGTTGCAAAGTTGTCATCCGCAAGAACCATATCGGAAACATTTCGAGTAACATCTGTACCATTTTTGCCCATACCAATTCCGATATCAGCAATTTTGATGCTTGGTGCATCGTTTACCCCATCGCCTGTCATGGCTACAACATAATGATTAGCTTGAAAAGCTTCAACAATTCTTGCTTTATGAAGGGGTTCTACACGTGCAAATACTTTATATTGGTGAATATTTTGCCTCAACTCCATATTAGAAAGATGATTGAGTTCTTCTCCAGTAATAGCTTGGGCTTTATCTTGAATAAGACCAAGTGTTTGCCCAATGCTAACGGCAGTATCAATATGGTCGCCAGTAATCATAACTACATCGATATGGGCTTTTTTACAGGCTTTTATCGCATCATTGACTTCAGCACGAATGGGGTCCATCATAGCAACAAAGCCTATAAAAGTAAGATTATTTTCTAAAGAGGGTTGAATAGATGGGGGTAAAGAGGAATGATGACGATAGGCACAAGCCAAAATTCGCAGTGCCTTTTGTGTTCTTGTATGATTTTCATTTAGAATAGCACGTTTTGCATCATCAGTCAAAGGGCGAACACCATCAATCGTTAGATATTGGGTACATTTTTTGAGTAATTCATCGATAGCACCTTTAGTATACTGAATGTAGCCTTTAGTGGTTTGGTGAAAAGTAGACATCATTTTTCGATTAGAATCAAAAGGAATTTCAGATACCCTTTTTTCTCTTTCTAAATCTTGTTGAATTGTAGAAACAATGGTAGGTGCAAATTCTATCAATGCAATTTCGGTTGGATCGCCTTCTAAATGTTGGTTTACCCATTTGGCATCATTACAAAAATACATTGCTTTAGCTAATAAAGATGTATCTTTTGTGTAGGAATCAACGACTTTCATTTTATTTTCTGTGAGTGTTCCCGTTTTGTCAGTACATATAATTTGAGTTGAACCAAGTGTTTCAACAGCAGTAAGTTTTCGAATAATGGCATGCCGTTTTGCCATTTTAGTTACACCCAAAGAAAGCAAAATGGTAACAACGGCGGCAAGTCCTTCTGGTATTGCTGCAACAGCAAGGCTAATGGCTAACATAAATGTATTTAAAATAGTAGAAATAGAAAAATCTCGATAAGCAATCAAATGAATGATGAAGATAGCAATACAAACAATACAAACTAGAATAGTTAGTACTTTACTTAAGTGTGATAGTTTCTTTTGAAGTGGTGTTTCGATTTGTTTGGCTTGATTGATGGCTCCTGCAATTTTTCCCATTTCGGTTTCCATTCCTATGTGAGTAACTAAAAAATTACCCCTACCATAAGTGACTACACTACCCATATATACATCATGTGTCAATGCATTCTTGGCAATAGGGAGAGATTCACCTGTTAATGTAGATTCATCAACTTGTAGTGAAAAACTTTCAACAATTTCACCATCCGCCGGAACTATATCACCAGCCTCAAGATAAATCAAGTCACCAATTGTGACCTCCTCAGTAGGAATAACTGTTAATTTTTGATCTCTATAAACCTTACAAGTGGCTTTGGTCATTTCTTTTAACGCATCAATTGCTTTTTCGGCCTTGGATTCTTGAATAACTCCAAGAATGGCATTCATCAATACGACAATAATGATAATAATCGTATCAGATATGCCTTCATGATGACTTAATCTTCCAACCAAGAAGGATAATAGAGCAGATATAAGTAATACAATCATCATAGGATTAGCTAGTTGATGAAAGAAGCGTATGAATAGATTTTCTTTTTTAGTTTCAATTAATTTATTTTTACCATGTTTTTTGAGGTGGGCAGATGCTTCATCTGTTGTTAAACCCCAAAATTTTTCTTTTTGCTTAGTTGATAACATAGTGACCTCCTGAGTTTCTTCATATAATACATTGTATGAAATTGATATACATTTATGTTGAATCGACATGCTACATCAAAAGTGGGAGTCGTTTATCCATCAACAAAAGCAGATATAAATACAAAATATGTTGAAAAAGCGTAATAGTTGAAAACATAGGTCTAAAAAAGTATAATATCTATAGGAGAAAACATATGAAAAAACTATTGAAAATTATTTTTGGTAGACTTACTATTGTTACAGTATTGATTTTATCACAAGTTTGTTTGCTGATATGGGGCGTTTTTATTGCATATAGAGGCTATCGTTTTATGCCAATCATCACAACAATTATTAATATTTGTCTATTGATTGATTTGATTAATCGAGATATGATAGCTGATTTAAAGATACCATGGATTGCTATTATTACTATTGTACCTATTGCAGGTCCGATTATTTATATGCTTTTCTCGCGCAATTTGGCTAGAAAAAGTAGTATTCAATTTTATGATAGCATTCTATCGGAGACACAGCAGACAATAAATGATTTAGAGGTAGAAAGTAATCAACTAGGTGATGTGGCAGGTCAATCAAATTATATTAAAAATACATCAGGATGTGGGTTATTCCAAAATACTCAAACCATTTATTTTGATTCTGGCGAGCACTTTTTTAAAGAATATGTAGAAGATATCAAAACAGCAAAATCATTTATTTTTATGGAATATTTTATTTTGCAAAGAGGTGTCATGTTAGACACTGTGCTTAAAATTCTAGAATCAAAAGTAAAGGAAGGTGTTGAAATCCGAATCATTTATGATGACATAGGAACAATTGGTAAATTACCTAGCAATTTTGATAAATTACTTAGGAAAAAAGGAATCAATTGCATCAAGTTCAATCGCTTTTTACCGTTTGTAACAGCAATACATAACAATAGAGATCATCGCAAGATTACGATTATAGATGGAAAAATTGGATATGTTGGTGGCATTAATTTTGCAGATGAATACATCAATGTGGTAGAGCGGTTTGGATATTGGAAAGATGCCTCTGTCAAACTAGTTGGAGATGCTACAAGACAATTGACAGTGATGTTTCTTCAAAATTTTGATTTACAGGCAAAGATAAAAGAGCCTTATCAAAAGTATACGCAAATTGATATGGATCCAGTTGTAGGAAAAGGGTTTGTGCAACCATTTTGCGATGGTCCATCACCAGTATACCCGGATTTGATTGGCGAAAATGTATATTTGAATCTAATTAACCAGGCTAAAAAAACCATTATGGTGTCTACTCCCTATTTGATTATTGATTCACAGATGAAAAATGCAATGATTTCTGCCGCAAAAAGAAATGTACGTGTTTTGATTTTCACTCCCCATATTCCAGATAAAAAATCAGTATTTGTTCTTACAAGATCAACTTATGTGGATTTGATTAAACATGGAGTTGAAATCTATGAGTATGAACCAGGATTTATTCATACCAAAAATATTTTAGTAGATGATGAATTAGCAGTAGTTGGTACAATTAATTTGGATTATCGCAGTTTAGTTCATCACTATGAATGTGGAATTTGGATGTATCAAACGGAATGTATCAAGGATATTAAAAATGATTTTGACAATATCTTAAAGCATTCTATTTATATTGATCCAAAGCATTTTAAATTAAACCGAAGAGAAAAAATTTTATCTATGATATTGAAAATTTTTTCGCCGATGATGTAAGGAGCAAAAGATGAACAGTGGATTATTTTTAGAAAATGAAGTACAAGCAACAGAAACTTTATCTAATATAGATAAAGTTGTTCAATTTATTACGAATTTATTAGGAAATCCTTTTATTAAAGTTTTGGTAGCTACAGTTGTTTTTTTACTATTATGGTGGATTGCCACAACGATTGTCAAAAAACTAAGAAAACGCTCTATGTTGCATACCAAAGATAAACTAATTACTAGTGTACTATATACAACTATTTTATGGAGCATTCGCATCGTTCTTATTGTTGCTTATGCAGGAACAGTAGGAATTGATACGGCTGGATTTGCGGCGCTTATTGCTTCTGGTGGTGTGGCCTTAGGTCTTGCGATTCAAGGTTCATTATCCAATTTGGCTGGTGGTATTGTGTTGGTATGCACAAAGCCTTTTCAAATTGGGGATTATATTGAATCAAACGATACATCAGGAACAGTAGAAGATATGAAATTATTTTATACCAATTTGGTCACACCTGATAACAAAGTAGTGATGATTCCAAATGGAGTACTAGCAAACAGTACCATTATCAATTATTCTAAAAAAGAATTACGACGGGTGGATTTATTGTTTTCGATATCTTATGAGGATAATGTGGATATGGCGATTGAGGAAATCAAAACAATTTGTACTGCCCATGAACTTGTTTTGAAAGAGCCTGCCCCTTTTGTAAAGGAAATTGCTCAAGCAGAACATTCTGTTAATATTACAACTCGTGTTTGGGTTAAAAATCAAGATTATTGGACAGTATACTATGATTTGATGAGAAATGTTCATGCTATGTTTGATGAAAAACAAATTACAATTCCTTATCCACAAATTGATGTGCACACAAAATAATCAAGAAGAAAGTCAATCAAGACTTTCTTTTCATTTTTTAGGTAAAATACTAACATTTTCATCAAGAGTTGTGGTATAATAAGAATAATAGAAAATGTAAAAATAAGGAGTGGGATAAAATGAGTATAAAAGTTGATATTATATCTGGTTTTTTAGGAGCTGGAAAAACAACATTAATTAAGAAATTATTTGAAACTGGATTTCATAATGAAAAAGTGGTTCTTATTGAAAATGAATTTGGGGAAATTGGAATTGACGGCAGTTTCTTAAAAGAATCTGGAGTTAATATTAAAGAAATCAACTCTGGATGCATTTGTTGTTCACTTGTGGGTGATTTTAGTGCATCAATGAGTGAGGTTATTTCAACTTATCAACCAGAACGAATCATTATTGAGCCATCTGGTGTTGGTAAATTATCAGATATTGTGAAAGCAGTCGAAAAACTAGATTTGAATTTAGAACTTAATATCGTAGCTACGGTTGTAGATGGTGGAAAATGTAAGGTATACATGAAAAATTTTGGAGAATTTTTCAATAATCAAGTTAGTGATGCCCATATAGTGGTTATGAGTAAAGTAGAACGACTTTCAAATGAAAAAGTGGTTGAAGCATATGAATTGATCAAAGAAAAAAATCCAAATTGTAATGTCATTTTAGCAGACTTGAATGAGGTTGATCCACAAAAATTATTAGAGGCATTAGAAAGAACGATTTCTTACCAAAGTGAGGTGGAAGAAGAATTTACACGTGGTTGTTGTTGTCACCACCATGAAGGAGAAGAACACGATCATGAATGTTGTCACCACCATGAAGGAGAAGAACACAATCATGAATGCTGTCACCACCATGAAGGAGAAGAGCACGATCATGAATGTTGTCACCACCATGAAGGAGAAGAACACGATCATGAATGTTGTCACCACCATGAAGGAGAAGAACACGATCATGAATGTTGTCACCACCATGAAGGAGAAGAACACAATCATGAATGCTGTCACCACCATGAAGGAGAAGAGCACGATCATGAATGTTGTCACCACCATGAAGGAGAAGAACACGATCATGAATGTTGTCACCACCATGAAGGAGAAGAACACGATCATGAATGTTGTCACCACCATGAAGGAGAAGAACACAATCATGAATGCTGCCATCACCATGAAGGGGAAGAGCACGATCATGAATGCTGCCATCACCATGAAGGAGAAGAGCACGATCATGAATGCTGTCACCACCATGAAGGAGAAGAGCACGATCATGAATGTTGTTACCACCATGAAGGAGGACACCATCATCACGATGCAGATGAGGTATTCACATCAGTAGGCTATGAAACTCCAATGGCTTATAGTAAAAAAGAATTAAATGAGATATTAGATGCATTGCAAGAAGAAGAAAAATATGGCGTTGTTCTTCGGGCTAAAGGTATTTTAAAATCAAGTGATCAAGAAAAGTGGCACTATTTTGACTATGTTGCAGGTGATTACAGTATTCGTGAAGGAGAAGCAGATTTTGTAGGAAGAATTGTTGTGATTGGTTCTCAACTTAAGAAAGAAAACATTGAAACGCTTGTATTAAAGAAGTAGGTGAGACATATGATGGAAATTCCAATTTTTATTGTTGCAGGATTTTTAGATTCTGGAAAAACAACTTTTATCATAGATGCAATAGAAAAAGATGGGTTTGAGAAAAAGGGGAGAACCTTGGTCATTTTATGTGAGGAAGGCGAATTAGAATTATCAGATGAATTTGCTCATTTACACAATACAACTATTGAAAGATTGCAACAACAAGATCAATTTACAGCAGAATATTTACAAGAACTAGCTATTCAATATTGTCCTGACCGAGTTATTGTAGAACTCAATTGTATGTGGAATATCAATGAATTATATTTTCCCGAAGAATATCGGATGGCTCAGGTAATTACATTTATTGATTTTTCAACATTTTCAATATATTATAACAATATGAGACAAAAATTTATTGACCTCATCAAACTATCTGATTTGGTGGTATTTAATCGCTGTGATGAGCCAAGCGCACTTGCAGGTTATCAAACCAATTTAAAGCTAGTAAATGGAAATGCACAGTATATGGTAATGGATGAAAATGGGGTAGCCCAAAAGGCTTTTGAAGAACCTCTTCCTTATGATATTGATGCAGATATCATTGAAATTGGCGATGATGATTTTGGTAGATGGTACATTGATACCTACGATAATCCTGAACGATATCGAGGGAAAAAAGTGGCTTTTAATTGTATGGTTGTGCAGTCTAAAAAATTGCCAAAGAATACCTTTGTTGCTGGACGCCATGCAATGACATGTTGCGCCGATGATGTGCAGTTATATGGTCATTTATGTAAAATTCTTCCTGGCGTGAAATTAAAAAATAAAGCTTGGGTGAGAGTTGTTGCACGACTTGAATTTGAATATTCAGAAGAATACCAAGAAGAAGAAGGCGTTTTATATCCTGAATCTATCGAAAATATTCCACCGCTCGCACATCCTATTTTAGATTTAAGGTAGTAGTATGGCTTATTTAGAGAATAAACAGAAAACCTGTGTCCTTTGTCATAAGGAGTATCACTATCAGGAATTGCATGATCATACTTCTTTTGGTCTTCGTGATTTAGATACAAGACCACCAGGTATGATGCGTAATATGATTCATTTGATGGTACAAAAATGTCCCTATTGTGGCTATGCCAATGATGATATTTCTAAAAATATGGATGGTATTGAAGAAACACAGATACAAGAACGAGCTTACCAAATGATACTTCAAGACGCAAGTATCAATTTTGCTATCAAAAAATGCATGTTGGCAGGAATGCTATGTGAAAAGAAAAATGCCAAAAAAGCAGGCATGATGTATTTAAAGGCAGCTTGGTTGGCGGATGATGCCAAGAAATTAGATATAGCTAAGAAAATGCGTAGTAAAGCGATTCGATATTTAGAAAATGCCTTAACTGAAAATGAAAACGAAGTAATTCGTCTAATTATTGTTGATTTATATCGAAGAATTGGAATGTTTGATGAGGCCCGAGAATATGCTATGTATTTGTTAGATAATTTTGGAATGGAGAAATACAAAGTAAATATTTTGAATTACCAGATTGCATTATGCAATCAAGAGGATACATTAGACCATACAATACCAGGCAATTATCAGGAGTCATAGTATGAGGATAATGGTTAGTGCTTGCTTGCTAGGCCAAAATTGCAAATACAATGGAAAAAATAATTTGAATATGAATCTTATTAAATATTTGAAATCCTATAACGTTATTCCAATTTGTCCAGAAGTTCAAGGTGGTCTTTCAACACCTAGAATACCTAGTGAGAGATGCTTTAAACAAGTGATAACAAAAGACGGACGAGATGTTACTGAACAATTTCAACGAGGAGCAATGATCGCCCTCCAACTTGCAAAACAAGAGAATTGTGCAGTTGCCATTCTAAAAAAATATAGTCCATCATGTGGTTTCGGAGAAATCTATGATGGTACATTTTCATCTAGATTGAAAACTGGAAATGGTGTTACTGCGGAATTACTTTATCAAAATGGAATTGTTGTTTTAAACGAAGAAAATTATACTAATCTAGATGTTGTCAAATTACTAAAAAGATAAATGGCAATGTAGAGTGAAGTAGATACTCATGAGGATTAAGATAATGGAAGAAGCAATAACAACATTGTGTTATCAACACACAAATACTTATTTTGTTCGTGGTCAATACGGGGGACTATTGATAGATACAGATGGTCCAAAGACGCTTTCTTTGTTTTTCAAAGCAATCAAGAACAAGGGAATTCTTTTAACAGAGATTACGTATATACTAGCTACACACTATCATCCAGATCATATAGGACTGATTTCTCAACTGATGAAATTGGGTATCCAATTGTTAGTGGTGGATGTTCAATATCAATATGTGCATTTTGCGGATGAACTATTGAAACGAGATAGAAATTTAATGTATGAACCTATTTTTGAAAAAGATGCAGTTGTAATTCGTTGTGCTGAGAGTAGAACATTTCTTTCAACACTTGGAATTGAAGGGGAAATTGTTTCTACACCTAGTCATAGCTCAGATAGTATATCACTCATATTAGATGATGGCAGCTGCATCGTTGGTGACTTAGAACCAGTAGAGTATCAAGAGGCTTATGTAAACAATGACCAGTTGCAAAAAGATTGGAAACTTGTGATGCAGTATCATCCTCGAGTCATTTATTATGGACATGCTAATATGAAATATTGGAGTAGTAAAGAAGAATCATAAATCTTTTTGAAAAAAGGAATTTTGAAAGTAACGGAGGATAAAATGGCAGAAACATCTATGCAAATCAATATGTCTTTAGATGAAAGGCGAAAAAAGATTGATGCCTATATTGAAAAGGCAAGGTATTTTGTTTCCATTTCTCATTTTGATGAGGCAGAGAAATACTATTTAAAGGCAGTACGAGTATCTGAAAATATCTATCGGAAAACATATCTTGAAAATGATAAAAATAAAGTGATTCAATGTTACGTTCAAATCAGTGATTTTTGCGAAACATATAGCAAGCGGATGGATCTTGCTGCACTTTGGTATCAAAAAATTGTGGTTACACTTGAAGATTCGTTTGAAAGTTATGCTAGTGTCAATGAATACCATTTGCTAATGGAGTGGTATTTGAAAACAATTGATTTCTTAAAGAGGCAAGGTAATGAAAAAAAGGCGATTCTTTTCTCCATTCGAATGAGAAAAAGGGCAGTGATGTTATACAAAAAAACGAAAACCAATGAAGATCTAAAATTTGTCATTCTTTCAAGGCTTTTTCTTGCAGAAGGATTTGAAAAGATGAAACAAAATGGCAAAGCCTATTTTCATTATCGGCATATTGCTTTGACGATGGAAAAATTATATGAGGAAACAAAGGAAGAAGGAATCAAATATGATTTATTGGAAATTTATCAGAGACTGTGTGAAATTACTCAAAAATCAGTATTCAAACTCTTTCATCGCAAGTGGAAAATGAAAAGTCTATTATTAAAGGAGGAAAAGCAATCATGTTGAATTTGTATTCAATAATAGGATATTTCGGAGATGTTGTGGCCGCAGACGAATTAGGAAAAAATTGGGATATGTTTAAAATCATTGTCATATTGTTAGGGATATTACCTTGGATTGCTTTGATTATTTATTTATGTACGATGAAATATCGTATTCGTTATTTTGTTGAGGGACAGTTAGTACACACAGTCTATTATAAACGAAAACAACCTATTCAACCTTACCAATATCAAACCGAAAACCAAACAATTGATCAGTGGTATCAAGACGTTGATGGTACACAATTATTTGTTTTAGAACAAATGCCCGCAGAAAATATAAGGGTGTATGGCTTTTTGAATGAAAATGATGGAAATAAGGAAGAATAAGAAAAAAATATTTTATATTGAAATTACGACAAAGTGTAATTTAAAATGTCCGTTTTGTCCTTCTAGTAATCAAAATAATGCGCAATTCATGGAAGAATCCGTTTTTCAAACCATCATTGATCAAATTGAAGATGATGCACAACTAATTTATTTTCATGTTTTGGGTGAGCCTACTTTGCATCCGAAGTTTCGTAGGTTTTTAGAGATAGTATCTGAAAAGAAAATTCCCATCGGCATTACCACCAATGGGACAACTTTAGATCAAATTGACGAAGATATTTTAAAGCAATTATCTATCCAAAAAATGAATATTTCATTGCAGTGCTTAATCTCTTTTCATGAAGAAAATATACAACACTATTTAAAATATTTAAAATTATTTTTAGAACGAAAGGAAAAATATCAACCTAAACTAGCTATCAACTTAAGGCTTTGGAATGATAAAAGTGATCCTAAAGTAGGTTTGCTCAACCAAAGACTAAAAGAAGAGTTTGACAAATGGGATATATCACATTATACGCATGTACGTATCGCTGAAGCAGATGAGTTTGAGTGGCCAACTCTTAGTGATAAAGTAGTTCAATCAAGCAATTGTTTAGGTGGAAAAAAGCAACTAGCTATACTTCATGATGGTCGCGTTGTACTTTGTTGTTTGGATTATCAAGGATTTACTTGTATTGGAAATATTTTGATACAATCATATAAAGAGATAATTACTTCCCATTTGTATCAAAAAGCAATAGAGGGTTTCTGTTCACAAAAACCCTATTTTGAATTGTGTAAGGGATGTAGTTACCGTAGTAGATTTAAAAATTGAGGTGCATGATGAATGAAATTGAAAATAGATGAAATTTCAACTTTAGATGAAACTGAGATATGCATTAAATGTAGAAAAATAGATGAAAAAATCAATAAAATAACCAATTATATCCGAACCAGTTATATTACGATTACTGGAAAAATCGATGGTGAAACGTATATCATTCATTTAGAAGATATTTACTATTTTGAGGCTGTTGAAAATAGGGTTTTTGCCTATTGCGAAAAGAACGTATATGAAGTAGGATATAAATTACAAGAGTTAGCCACTATGCTTGCTAAAACTTCATTCATTCAAATAGCAAGAACAATTATTTTAAATATCAATAAAATCGAAAAGGTGAGTACTTTGGTTAATGGTCGAATTAGTGCGGTTTTGATAAATGGAGAAAAAATGATTATCACTCGTGTATATGCCCATGAATTCAAGCGCAAACTTGGTGAATAGGAGGAAGTCAAATGAAGAAAAAAATAGTCAATTTAAAAAAATATATTATTAACTTTGTTATTATGGCAGCCATCCTCTTTGCCCTTTGTACAATTATTTTTGGGTCAATTGTTCAGTTTATCTATAAAGATGTTCGCTTTATGAAAGAATTGATGATTATTGCTGCATCATCCTTAGTAGGCAGTATTGTATTACTGGCATTTTTTAGAATTAACAAAATATCTGTTTTGATACAAGCGATTGTTGTGTATGCCATTTTATCGCTCGTTGTTTTAGTAGGTGGATACTTCTTATACATTTATGATTTTTTTGTGAATGCTAAATTGATTTTTTCAACTATCGGTTTTTTGGCTTTGGGATTGGTGATTATTTCTATCATTGCCATTGTGACGCATAAAAAAAGTAACGATTCACTGAATGCGGATTTAAAGAAATTTAAGGAGCGTGATCAATTATGAAAACACGCTATAAAGTAATGATATTATTAGGAATAATGTTAGCTTGCTGTTTGGGGTTAGTAGGAAAGACGGTAAAGGCATCAGGTGAAATCGAATTTGAAGAGGTTGAATTTACTTCAAATAAAATTCGCGAAAAACATCAAATCAAGATTAATTATAGTATTCACTGGAAGACACAAACTGAAATTGTAATAGAGAAAATCATATATCGTACTAATGGTCAGGCTGGGCAAATTCCGAATATTGATTTAAAATTGATTTCTGAATCAGAAGAAAACAATCATAAAATATATGAATATAAAATTGATTTTATTATTCAAGACTGGCAAACAGGCACAATGACATTAGAAATGCAATATATGAGCATAGAAGCAGAAACCTTTGGTGAAAAAGGGGTAAAAGTTTATACTATACCTGGTGGAAGTTGGCAAAAGGAAGAAATCAGTACTGTTACAGCAATAGTCTTTGGCTTTTTCACAATGGTTTGTGTCAGTATTGCAGCATTTATGATTATTGATAATAGTAAAAAGGGATATATTGATGCAGAAGAAGAATAGAAATGGGGATAGATGATGAATATACATGCATATTTAGAAGACTTTAGGTGCATAAAATTAATTGTAAAAGACGCGTTAGAGGTAAAAGAGTTATGTCTAACTGACTCGAATCATCAAATTATTTCTCATTCCGTTCAATATCAAGAAACGCATTGTCATGAGACACATTTTTATCTAACAACAACATGCGATTTAATGCCTTATAGAGATTATCATATTTGTATTAATACAACGATTTGCATTTTTGTTGAACTAGGTAGAATTGCACGGTCTGCACAATTTGATGAAATGTTTTATTTTGAAGATTGGTTAGGGTTTCAGTATACAAAAGAAAAAACAACTTTTCGTCTGTGGACTCCAGTTGCAAAGGTAGTTAATTTGATATTAGAAGATGAAGCATATTCAATGACATATACCAAGCAAGGTGTATGGGAAGTTACTGTTGAAAAGGATGTAGAAAAATGCAAGTATTGGTATCAATTTCGCATCAATCAAGCATTTTTGACTACAATTGATCCATATGGTATTTCTAGTACAAGTAATCATCAATGGAATTATGTAATTGATTGGGACAAAACATATGCAATGCAATCAGGTTATTATCAGTTACCTCACTTTCAGTATACAGATGCAATTATTTATGAACTAAATGTCCGAGATGCAACATCAAAAGTAAAGTCACTTCCGATTGCTAAAAGAGGAACATATCGGGGCTTAACAGAGAGTATCGATCAGTCATATGGGCTAGGTTACATTCAATCACTTGGCGTAACCCATATTCAGTTGATGCCCATTTTTGCATTTGCAGGTGTAGATGAAGAGGTTCAAGATGTCAATCATTCTTCATTTCGTTACAATTGGGGATACAATCCTATGCAATATTTGGTGCCAAGTGGCTTCTTTTCAGAATGCCCAGGTGATCCTTATGCACGAATCAATGAATTAAAGCAATGCATAGATACGATTCATTCTATAGGGCTTGGCGTAAATATGGATGTTGTATTTAATCATGTATTTGATGCTAAGTGTTTTCCAATGGAGCAATTGGTACCAGGTTATACTTTTAGGACTGATGATAGAGGTTATTTAACTAATTCTTCTTGGTGTGGTAATGATTGTCATACCAATCACTTGATGGTTCGAAAATTGATTTGTGATGCGATTCATCACTTTCAAGTGCATTATCAAATCGACGGATTTCGCTTTGATTTGATGGGATTAATGGATATCCAGACAATGGATACAATTGAACAACAAGTAAAAAAACAAAATCCACTGGCTATGTTATATGGCGAAGGATGGACAATGGATGTAAATCTTCCTCAAAATCAAAGAGCCAATTTAGAAAATGCACACAGTTTACCGCATATTGCTTTTTTCAATGATCGATTTCGCAATGAAATCAAATATTTCAGTACGGGAAATAGACTTGATTCATTAGAGCTATTACAGTTATTTCAAGGATGTATAACATATCAAGGCAAATTAGTAGCACCTAGTCAGTCAATCAATTATGTGGAATGCCATGATAATGCAACTTACTTTGATTATTGCATCAAGCAAAATATTACAAAGGAGCGTGTAATAGATTATGTGAGACTTGTGCTAGGCATTGTTGTTCTATCATCGGGTATCCCATTTCTGCATGCTGGAGAAGAATTGCTTAGAACCAAAAAGGGTGTAGAAAATACTTATCAATCAACAGATGATATCAATGGAATAGATTGGTGTACGGAGAATACAGCCTATAGAAGTTTGATAGATTTAATTGCTATTCGGAAAAAATATGATGTATTTCGGTATCATCAAAAAGAAGATGTAGAAAATAATATCAAATTGGAAAAATCAGATGGGTTGATATCTATTCGATTATCATCCTCATATACCACAATTCAAGTGGTTATTTCTAATCAGTATGAAGTATCAACTAAATATTTTTCACCAGGAACATATTTAATTTATGATGGCCAGTCTAGATGTTATCAGGAAGTAGATAAAATAAGAGTGTGTAAACCTGGTATATATGTGTTTGAAAAAAGATAGAATAGGAAGGAAGAAAGTATGGAATATAAAGCAATGGATCATGGTGTAAATATCGTTACAATACAAAAAAATATGCATCTCTATGCAATGACTTGTGCATGGGCAATGCAAGTAGATTATGATAAAATTATTTTACTCATTGGTGCACAAAGTCAAACTGGGCAACAAATTCAAGAAGGAGATGTTCTAGGAGTATCTATTTTGAATCAAGAACAAATCAAAGTAGCTGTTAAGGTTGGAGAAACACATAGTACAGAAATTGAAAAATTACAAGGTATTGCAACAATGAATTTGAACGGTGCGATTGTTCTTACGGATTCTAATCGCGTTTTGCGAGTAAAGGTTTCTCAAATTCTACACTTAGAGGGAATAGAAACTGATAAACTCATTTACGCTACAATTACAGAAGGACAAGAGTTGCGCCAAAAACCATTTTTACATATGAGTGATTTTTAAAAAAATGAGATTCATCAGAATCTCATTTTTTTGTGTTTTGTACATAAAGTTGATCAACTTGAATAATGGCGTAATAATTACCATCTAGTTTGATTACCTCACTACAAATCAATTCCCTTAATTCATTAGGTGTACAAGTGTATTTGGCAGGAATTGCTACATCAAATAGCAAATTCGTATGTGTCGTACCATGAACAACCCTAAAGTCATGCATACTTATCGTAGGATCAATAGATTCTAACAACTGATGTATGAGTTCTTTTAAGCGAATAGTCTCTGGATTGTTAACATCAACGGGATCTAAATGAATAGTTAAATTGATATTTAAATCTGACTTAAAGTCACGCTCAATGTTATCTATGACATCATGACTAATGACTACATCAACTTGGGAATCCACTTCAGCATGAACCGTTACAAAAGTAGTACAACTACCATAGCGATGGATAACTAAGTCATGAATGCCTAAAATGCCAGGATAAGACATAATTTTTTGACTCATGAGGTTAATCTCTTCCGCAGATGGCATATTGCCAATTAAAGGATTTACTGTATCAATAATCATTTTGATGCCAGATATCATAATGAAGACGGCAACAAGAATACCAACCAAGCCATCAATGAAATACCAATGCGTCAATTTAACCAATAAAATGCCAATAATAACGGCAGCTGTTGAAATGCAGTCATTGAGACTATCTTTAGAACTAGCTATGAGTGCTTCAGATTGAATGGCCTTGGCCATTTTTTTATAAAACATCGATTGCCAAAATTTTACCAAAATAGAAAATATCATAATCCCGATTGCTAAATAACTAATCTTATTTGCTGCCTCTTTTTCAATGATTTTGATGACAGATTCTTTTCCTAAGGTAAAACCAATGATGAGAATGATAAAGGAAATCATCATTCCTGTAATATATTCAATTCTTTCATGACCATAAGGATGATCATCATCAGCAGGTGCACTAGATAATTTAAACCCAATCAATGTAATGATGGAAGAGCCTGCATCTGTTAAGTTATTAATGCCATCAGCGAGGATAGAAACGCTTGCGGTGAGAAGACCCAAAGCAATTTTTATACTGCAGAGTAGTAAATTGGAAATGATACCTACTACACCAGAGAGGCTACCATATTTCCCCCTTATTTTTGGATCATTCACATTTTGATAATCTTTGATAAATAATTTTACTAATAATTTTTGCATACCATACTCTCTTTACATTTTTATAATAAATGAATGTTTTTTTGTTTTAGGGATAGAATCATTTCATCACTCCAAACAGAGGATTGAACTTCTCCGATGTGAGCTTTCTTTAGAAAATACATACAAAGTCTTGATTGACCAATTCCCCCACCAATAGTAAGGGGAAGTTGGTTTTGTAGAATTGCTTGGACATATGGATTATTGAGTTTTTCCATTTCTCCTTTTTCTTGCAATTGTCGATAAAGTGCATTGGCATCGACTCGGATGCCCATAGAAGAAATTTCTAATGCACATGATAAGGTATCATACCAAAGTAAAATGTCACCATTTAAATTCCAATCATCATAATCGGTAGCTCTACCATCATGGGGGAGGCCATCTTCTAGAGGCCAGCCAATTTGATACAAGAAAACAGCTCGTTTTTCTTGAGTAATTGCATTTTCACGTTCTTTTCTAGAAAGGTTGGGATAAAGTTGTGCAAGTTCGAATGTGGAAATCAAAAAAATCTCATTAGGCAAGGGGGTTTCTAGAAGAGGATAAGCCATAGTTATTTTTTGATTTAAAGATAAAATGACTTGATAGATTGATTGTACCGTTTCAAATAAATAGGATAAATTACGATCATTTTCTAAAATGATTTTTTCCCAATCCCATTGATCAACATATATGGAATGAATGGCATCTCGTTTTTCATCACGACGAATAGCATTCATATCTGTATAAAGACCTGTATAGGTCTGAAAACCATATTTTTGTAGCGCCATTCTTTTCCATTTGGCCAATGATTGAACAATTTCCACCTGTTGACCCAAGTCCAAAATATCGAATTGGACGGGACGCTCAATTCCATTAAGCTGATCATTTAATCCAGTTTCAGGTAGAACCATTAAGGGGGCAGAAACTCGAGTCAAACTAAGGGCTTTACTAAACTCTATTTCAAACTGATCTTTGATATATTTGATAGCAATTTCTGTTTCTAATATATTCAATTTTGATTGATAGGTCATATTCACACCTCCTTATTTTAGAGATTATAGCACAAATTTTCTTTTTTGTATAGTAATTTAGTGCAATGTTTTTTCAAAAAATCGAAAAAAAGAGTATAATAAATATATCAATCGAAATTTGACAAATGAAAATCCAAAAGTGAGGTTTATATGAAACATTTTTTTATCATTAATCCCATAGCAGGTTATGGCAAGGGAGTAGAAATTGTAAAGGAACAAGTTACACAATTGGAACAAACCTTACAAGAAAATCATGAATTTCATTATTATATTACGAAGAAGCAACATGAAGCTACTGAATTGGTAGAGCAAATTTGTCAAACTTATACAAAAGAAATTATTCGAATTTTTGCTTGTGGTGGTGATGGTACTTGCTTTGAGGTGGTCAATGGTTTAAAAGGCAAGACCAATGTCCAAATGGGGATTATTCCAGTCGGCTCATGTAATGACTTTTTAAAATCATTTCCGGAATTTTCTTTTTTAAATTTATCTGCTCAAATCAATGGAGAAGCTATACCAGTAGATTTAATTTGTGTCAATGGCGAGTATGCCTTGAATGTGGCCAATTTTGGATTTGATGCTAAGGTAAATCATGATCAAATTCGTTATCGTAACCGGTTTAAGACAGTGAAACGTGCGTATAATTATGCATTAATGAAAAATATTTTTTCCACTAAATTAGGTGATGAATTGACGATTACTGTTGATCAACAAGTCCTTTTTCAAGGGAAAGCATTATTAATGAATGTTGCTAATGCGATGTATTATGGAGGAGGATATAAATGTGCACCTCTTTCTGATTATCAAGATGGATTATTAGATATAATGGTTGTCAAAAAGATATCGCCACTTACTTTCATTCGCTTGGTCAAATATTATAAAAAAGGAGAACACCTGAATCATCCTCGATTTGCTAAATTTATAGCATATCAAAAGGGAAAACGGATTCAAATCGATAGCAAGTGTGATGTAGTGGGATGTTTAGATGGTGAAACTAGAATAGGTAATCATTTTGAATTAGAAGTAGTTGCCAAAGGATTGAATTTTATTCTACCAAAATAAGTAACTAAAGTGTATGGTTTGATTCAAAAAATGAGTTGTGATAAAATAAAGGAGTCAATAGGAGCGACACTCATCACTAAAAACAGGAATTGACTACATTGTATCCTATAACAAAGGGGGAGACACTCATTGCAACAAACAGAAACGAAAAAACACGTTATTGTTATAGATGAATATGGTAAACGTTACGAATCTACGTATTTGAAAAGAGCTAAAGGTTTGGTAAAATCTGGTAGGGCACATTTCGTAGATGAGCATACCATTTGCCTGATGTGTCCGCCAAAACAGTATATTTTGGAGGATAATAAAATGAATAACAATAATGAAATCACTAGAAATAAAGACGTTTCACTCATCAACTCAGTATATATTATGGATAAAATTGATGAAATATTAAAAATGAATCAAGAGGCAATCAATAAAAACTATGATCTTCAATCAACCATAGAAGGAGGATTACATCCAATTCAAGCCATTTGTGAAACCAATAATAGGATGATTCATTTTTTAAAAGAAATCTATCAATCATTACTCCCTAAAGAAGCCTATTTGGCCGAAAAAATGTCAGTTGCCCTTACAGATAGTTTAGAGATAGCTATTGAAAGTGGCAATGAAGAAATTGCTACGCAAATTCTTTCGACAATTACTCACTTGAGCACAATGAAATAACAAGATACACACCTTATGAAGTGATTTTATAAGGTGTGTTTTTAAAAATAATATAAAACAGCTCCATTGAAACCACATATTTTTTGTAAATCATCATACAATGAAGTGGTGATCATATATGAAAAAAATAATACAAATTGGAATGACAGTTCTCTTTTTATTTATCTTTGTGTATGCTATAAAAGTAGTAGAGGCAAAAGATGATGTTGTCAAAAATTCAAAAAGTGGTATAGTCATTGAACTAGATACAGGTGAAACAATGTATGAATATAATGCTGATAATATTCGTACACCAGCTAGTACAACTAAGGTAATGACCATTAAATTAGTAATGGATGCATTACATAATAATCAATTGAGTGCGGATCAGATGCTTACAACATCAGAATATGCATCATCTATGGGAGGAAGTCAGATTTATCTTGCGCCTGGAGAGCAAATGAGCGTAAATGACCTCCTAAAAGCGGTTGTTATTGCTTCTGCAAATGATGCAGCAGTGGTATTAGCAGAAGCTATTGCTGGAACAGAAGAAAATTTTGTACAAATGATGAATGATGAGGCTACACGTCTTGAGATGAAAAATACACATTATAATAATGTGACTGGTCTTCATACGGATAATCATTATACTACAGCAAGAGATTTATCCACCATTGCTAGAGAATTGTTGCTACAATATGAAGATGAAATATTACCACTTACATCCACTTACGAGGATTACTTGAGAAAAGATACAGATAAACCATTTTGGCTAGTTAATACCAATAAATTAATCAAAGGAAGTACAGGAATAGACGGATTAAAAACAGGGTGGACGACACAAGCAGGATATTGTTTAGTGGCTACTAAGAAGCAAAATGGAATGAGAGTCATCACAGTCGTGATGGGGGCAGAAAACGTAAATGATCGCACAGCTGACACACTTGCATTGATGAATTATGCCTTTGCCAATTATGATAAACAATTGATTAGCCCTAAAGGGGCCATTGTTGAAACGCAAGAAAATATTTTACATAAACCATCTGTATATAATATCGTATTGTCACAAGATATTTCAAGAATTATTAAAAAAACTGACACCGGTGGTTTAATTACCTATCAAATTGAATTGGATAAAGACAAACTTCAAAGTGGTAATGTTAAAGAAGGAATTGGTAAACTGCATGTGTATATCGATAACAAATTATATCGTACCATTGATCTTGACTTAGATGAAAAGGTCAAGAAGACCAATTTCTTTGAACTGTTTGTATCTGTACTAGAAGCCATTTTATAAAACAAAGAAGTAGACGTTTTTACAGGATGTAAGTTATTCTATAAAAATGGCTACTTTTTTTCTATTTTATGCCATGCGAAAAATGATGAAAGAAAACGAAAAACAAAAACCTGATAAAGATATCTTGAGATTCAAAATAGAGTATGGTATACTTTCTATAATGAAGGGGGAGAAGAAAAATGGCAATACATATTCAAATGGCGATTCGTAAAAATCGTTTATTTGTACGCTTAAATGGTGAATTAGATCAAGCTGTGACTGAGAAACTAAAGGTCCGAATCAGCGAGTTAATTGATAAATATGAAATAAGATATGTAATTTTTAATTTTGAAAATTTACATTTTATGGATAGTAGTGGTATAGGATTTATTATAGGCAGATATAGCCAAATCAAAAAACGACATGGACGAATCGTGATTTGTTCAATGAATCAGTTAATTGAAAGAATTTTTAATTTATCTGGACTTAAGAAAATTTGTCTAGTGGCAAAAACAGAGGATGAGGCAGA
The DNA here is from genome assembly GCA_023665755.1 of Prevotella sp. Classification (GTDB taxonomy): domain Bacteria; phylum Bacillota_I; class Bacilli_A; order ML615J-28; family CAG-313; genus CAG-313. The sequence goes on along the minus strand of JAMPDF010000001.1, from coordinate 307,242 downwards.
AAAAATGGTGGAGGTAGCATAATGTACAATGAAATAAAATCAACGTTTAGTGCAAAAATAGAAAATGTAATGTTAGCAAGAACAATAGGAATTGCTTTTTTGGTGGAATTAGATCTTACATTAAATTTTGTAAATGAAGTCAAAACTGTGATATCTGAGGCAATTACTAATGCTATTGTACATGGTTGTTTATCTAATGAAAATAAAGTGGTTCAACTCAATATGTCTTATGATGATGTCAATATATATATTGAAGTAATTGATAAAGGGGTAGGCATTGCGGATATAGAAAAGGCACGTGAACCACTTTTTTCTACCAAAGTAGACGAAGAACGAGCAGGATTAGGATTTACTATTATGGAGGTGTTTACCGATAAATTAGAAGTTAGATCACGAGTAGGTGATGGGACGAAAGTGATAATGGTAAAGAAATACCATGGAGAAAACAATTGATCAAATTTTAGAAGAAAATATTGGATTGGTTCATTTGGTATTATCACGCTTTACAGTATCCACGTATGATAAAGATGATTTGATTCAAGCTGGTCTTTTAGGACTATATACAGCAATTAAAAGATATGATCCAACTAAAGGCTATGCATTATCTACGTATGCGGTACCACTTATTTTGGGAGAAATGCGAAAAGAACTCAAAAAAATTACTCCAGAAAGAAATCTGCCAAGTTTAAAAAAATATATTGAAGAACATCATGAGCAATTGTTTGTATCAACTCCAAAACAAGTATCAGATATCGAGGATATTTGCTGTCAACTAGCTCTACAAGAAGATAAGGAAGAAAGAATATATGTTCTCAAATATAAAATGGGGTATACAGATAGTGCTATTGCAAAAGAATTAGGAATACATCAAACTACAGTTAGTCGGAGATTAAAAAAGATGCGAATGAGAATGGAAGAGTATATATCTAAGCAATCATCTAAGGAAAGAGAAAAGATATAAAAGGCGATATGGCAAGTCCATATCTTTTTTATTGTTGAGGAAAAAATTGGTTAAAGTAATACCTTTTTGTGCATATAAATGGAAAAAATGACCCATACTAGATATTAGAAAGGAAGTAAATATATGGAAAAACAAGTATTTCAAAAAGTATTAAATGAAAATAAAGTAAAAAGACCTGTTTTTTTAAATGCAGTAAAAGCATTTATAACTGGTGGTATAATTTGTTTTATTGCTCAAGTTATCTTATATTTGTTTAAAGATAAAATTGGTTTACCTAAGGATCAGGCCAATAGCTTAATGTATATTGTCGTTGTTGGAGTAACATCCATTTTGACTGGATTTGGTATATTTGATAAAATTGGTCAGTTTTCAGGAGCAGGCACACTTATTCCTATTACAGGTTTTTCTAATTCCATGACATCAGCAGCATTAGAAAGTAAAAGTGAGGGAATTGTATTGGGAATTATGACCAATATGTTTAAGCTAGCTGGTGCGGTTATTGCAGCAGGTGTGGTAAGTGCGTTTATTAGTGGACTTATCATTTATTTGGTTCGGTAGGTGTGTATGAAAAAAATAGGAAAAAATAGTGTAGAATTTAATCATGTGTATTTGAGAACATCCTCAGCCATATCAGGTCCTAAAGAAGCAGAAGGTCCACTTGGTCAGTATTTTGATGCCAGTTATAAGGATAATTATTGTGGTGGACAAAATTGGGAGCAAGCGGAAATTATTTTGCAACAACACGCAATAGAAGCAGCTCTTTCTAAATCAGGATTAAAAATGGATGAAATTGATTTGGCTATTGGAGGGGATTTAAACAATCAAATTGCAGTAACCAACTATTCTTTAAGAGCATATGATGTGGCCTATTTGGGCGTCTTTTCCGCCTGTTCAACCTGTACACAAAGCATGTTGCTTGCTTCTATGCTTGTCGATAGTGGATATGGCGAAAATATTATAACGATTACTTCTAGCCATAATTCAACAAGTGAAAGACAATTTCGGTATCCAACTGAGTATGGAGGTCAAAAACCGACTTCAATGACTTCTACAGCAACAGGAGCGGGCGCCTCTATTATTTCTTCTGTACCTTCTTCTATACGAGTTACTAGGGCTACAATTGGTAAAATAGTAGATCCTGATTTATCAGATGCCCAAGATATGGGGAGAACAATGGCTCCTGCTGCAGCAACAACATTGCGGACTCATTTAGAAGATTTTCAAATTGAACCCAGTGAATATGATTTGATTTTGACAGGGGATTTATCTAAATATGGCAGTGAAATATTTTTAAAAATATTAGAGGAATGGCAAATTCAAACACCAGAAAATACAAACGATGCAGGGTTGATGCTGTATGATATTGAAAAGCAGAATGTATTTGCAGGAGGAAGTGGTTGTGGTTGTGTTACACTGGTCACATTAGGATATGTTGTACATGCCTTAAAGACGGGTAAGTATAATAAGGTGTTGATTATTGCTACAGGGGCATTGATGAACCCGATTATGGTGGCTCAAAATGAATCCATTCCCGCCATTGCCCATGCCATTGCTTTAGAAAGGAGTATGTTATGATATTTTTATACGCATTTTTAATTGGGGGTATTATTTGCTGTATTGCTCAATTGTTAATGGATTTATGTAAATTATTACCTGTTCACATTGTGGTTTTATTTGTTGTTTTGGGATCTGTCTTAGAAATGTTTGGCCTATACGATCATTTGATTGAATTTTGCGAAGCAGGCGCAATGCTACCAATTTCAAGTTTTGGACATTCACTTACTCATGCAGCAGTAGAAGAGGCAACGCAATCTGGCCTATTGGGTTTATTTACGGGTATATTTGACTTAACTTCTAGTGGAATTGCTGCAGCTATTTTCTTCGCCTTCTTTGTTGCAATAGCGACTAGACCAAGAGGCTAAAATGAATGATACATTACAAACTATACAAGATAAATTATCTAGCCAAGATGCATTTGATGTAACGACTAGAACCATCAAAACGCCTTATCATCAATATGATTTGGTGTTTTTGAATTTTCTTTGCAGTCATGATGCAATAGTAGATATTATTTATACACTCACAGCATCAGATCAAGCAAGTACTACACCAGAAGATATTGCTTATAGAGTATTGAATGAAAGTACAACAATTGAAACGGATGGTTTGGCCGTTTATCATGCCATACTCAATGGTCATTTGGCAATTATATGCGACACTGGTCAAACCATTGTTAGTGAGGTCAAACAATATCCGAATCGTTCCATTGCTGAGCCAGATAGCGAAAAGGTGGTTCGGGGTAGTAGAGATGGGTTTACAGAAAATATAGCAACGAATATAGGGCTAATTAGAAGAAGAATCAAAACTGGACAACTCAAGATTTTAAAATATGAGATTGGAAAATTGAGTAAAACAATTGTATCCTTGATTTATTTAGAAGGTTCTATTCAATCTAAATATATAGAAGATGTCAAACATCGTTTAGCTAGTGTAGAAATTGAAGAACTGACAATGGGAGATAAGGCACTAGAAGAATTGATGGTAAATGATTCTCTTACTCCTTATCCATTGGTCAAATATACCGAAAGACCAGATACATTTTGCGCCCATTTGTATCAAGGCATGTTTGGCATTTTAGTAGACACTTCCCCATGTGCTATGCTTGGCCCTATTTCGATTTTCGACCATATGCAACATGCGGAGGAATTTAGACAATCAAGGGTATCTGGGTCCTATTTGCGTTTTATTCGTTTTATAGGTATTGTGGTATCCTTTTTGGCAGTTCCTATATGGTATACGCTATTAGAATATAAAATAGAACTAGGTGGTTATTTTGGTAATTTCTTTGAGGTTGAATTCAATAAATATGCTATTTTTGCTCAAATTATTTTAATGGAATTAGGGGTTGAGTTCATACGTATGGCCTCGATTCATACACCTACAGCATTATCTACTTCAATGGGAATTATTGCGGGGATTGTCATTGGTGAGATGGCCATTGATATAGGCATATTGTCTGAACAAATAGTTCTACTAGGGGCCATTTCTGCAATTGGTTCTTATATTACCCCCAGTTATGAACTGAGTCTAGCCAATAAGATGGCTAAGATATTTATTATTGTGGCCATTTTTCTTTTTGATATATACGGATTAATTGGGGGTATATTACTTCTATTGATTTATTTATGCACAAGAAGAAGTTTTGGCAGGCCTTATTTATATCCGCTTTTACCATTTAACCTCAAAGACTTTTCAAGGCAGTTATTTAGAAGTTCTTATTTGAAAAAAAATCGTCATAATCGTCAAAAATAGAATCCGTATACGAAACCCTTGCAAGAAATTCCAAAATTTAGTATAATAGATAAGTAGAAAAGGAGGATACATATGGCAAAAATAAACATATTTGCTTTAGGTGGCCTTGGTGAAAATGGTAAAAATATGTATGTAGTAGAAGTAAATGAGCATATTTTTATACTAGATGCAGGATTGAAGTATCCCGATATTGATATGTATGGTGTAGATGCGGTTATACCAGATATTTCTTATTTAATAGAAAATAAGGATAGAATAGAAGGCATATTTATTTCTCATGGACACGAAGATCATATCAATGCGTTACCTTATTTATTAAAACAAATACCAACACGCGTTTATGGTACCCATTTTACCATTTGCTTGATTGAAAACTTATTATCAGGCAATAAGATGAATATCAAAAATTATAAATTATTTCGGGTCAATGAGAATAAAATATTGACGTTTGGTAAGGTAACAGTCTCTTTATTCAATACGACACATAGTATACCTGAATCTGTTGCGATTTCAATTGCTACAGAGGATGGATCAATTGTGTATTGTACGGATTTTAATTTTGGTCCAATTCCTTTTGGAAAGTACCAAACTTCATTTGATAAAATTACAGAAATTGCCAAAAGGCCAGTATTGGCATTGATGAGTGAAAGTATTGGTGCTGGAACCGTCAATCGAATCAAAAATGACTCATTGTTGGAACATACGTATAAGAACATTTTGGTCAATGCAGAAGGAAGAATTATAGTCTCTGCTTACTCTTCTGATTTATCGAGAATTCAAAAAATTATCAATATGTCAGTAGAAAGGGGGAAGCAGATTGCTATCGTTGGTCGTGTAGCTGAAAAAATTATTGATGTTGCTATCAAATCGCATTATTTGGATATTCCTAAAGAAGCATTAGTAACACTGCAACCTTACCAAGAAATAGACGAGTCACAAAATCGCAATGATTTGGTTGTTATTGTTGCGGGAGTACGCAATGAACCATATACATTATTGATGAGAATGGCTATGGGTGAGGATAAATTGGTTAATATTGGTCCAAAAGATACTGCAGTGATTATGTGCCCACCGATTCCAGGAACAGAAAAGGCCTCAATTGATGCTTTGAATATGCTTTATCGCTATGATGTAAATGTGCACATTTTAGGTAAAGATGTCTTAAGAAGTGCCCATGCAGATAAGGAAGATTTGAAGTTGCTTTACGCTATGTTAAAACCTAAATATATTTTGCCAGTAAAAGGTGAATATAGACATATGTATGAACAATCTATTGTAGCAAGTGATGCAGGATGGGATAAAGATCATATTCTACTATTAGATAATGGAGAAGTAGCTGAGTTTGAAAATGGAAAATTAACGAATCGCTTTTCTATTCCATCTGGGGATTTGTTTGTGGATGGATCACTGATGGGAAGTGTTGATGAACAAGTTATTAAAAATCGTGAGGCACTAGCAGAAGAAGGAGCCATCATTTTGACTATTAACTATGATATTCGGCAACGCAAAGTTATTTCTTGTGCAGATATAGTAACCAAAGGATTATCGACTAAATTAAATATTAATGAATTGTCACAGCAATTGAATACATTGGCTACAAGAATGATGAACAATCAGCTAATCAAAAAGAATTTTAGTCTAGAGAATGCAGAAAAGACAATCAATGAAGAGGTTCAAAAATTGGTTTTTCGTTTGATTAAAAAACGGCCAGTTATTCTAACAATGTTGATTGAAATTTCTAAATAAGTTCTAAAAATAAACACCACCTCATACATTATAGAGGTGGTGTTATGTTATTCAAGAGGACAAGTTATATCATTCAAACCATAGAGCACACTGCAATTGATGATATATTTATAAAAAGGGCTTTATTTTATCAACAAACATATCCTTTTCGGTGGAATTATTTTGTATATGATATCATCAGTAAGCCACAAATGGTATATACAAAAGATTCAACAATGATATTAAATCTAAATGAGTTACCCTTCAAAGAATTACAATTTTTATTTGGTATGCTTAAAGATTTTTTAAATTATGGGATTATTCAAAAGATTATTTATAAACGTGAATTTATGATTCTTCATTTTCATCAAGCATTTCATATGGAGTTTTTCAAAACACCATCATTTTTAATGAGCGTAGGTTTATACCAATATCTCCGTGAAAATTATCTTACCTATACCATTTATTATGGAGCAATTTTCATTGCAAATAATGAAAAATATTTACTTGATTTAGTATTACAGAAGGATAATCAATTCCTTTTGTTTGATGGTGCCTCATGTATTGATAATCAATTTATAGATGATACAAAGGTCATTTATTTGTATCACCATTTTCCAACCAAAGAAATTCAAAATTATCCAATATATCAACTGAAGTGGTATTATGATATCAAAGAATATGAACTAGCCTTAAAAAAAATGAACCTATGATGGTTCATTTTTATAATTTAATGGTTTCTTTAACAATGGCCCCATTTTCCATTTCCAATTTTCCGGAATATTCAAGATAATCAATGATGCAATTTTTAGCTAGTTTTACGTTGGTTGCGCATAATTTTTTGCAAGTCAAGCATTCCGCAACAATATCGGTACATTCAATTTCTTCCGCATATATGTTTGCCTTTTTAAAACTGATGCTTTGCTTTTTGATTTCGACTTGATGAGCATGAATTTCATTCAATTTAGAAGATACACTTTTAATCATCACAAATTCGGCACATAGTTCGCCACTAATTTTTGTATTTCCACTGACCTTAAAGGTATCGCAGCTAACATCACCTAAAAACTGTGTCGTTCCCGTCACCATAATAGATTTGCCTTTATAATTGCCTTGAGAAGTAATACCACCAGTAATATTGACAATAGAGGCAAGTAAATCTCCATTCATCCGCAGTTGACCTGTAATATCAATAGAATTGGCCCGGATATAACTATCTACATCCACTTCGCCTACATAATGCAAGCTACCAGTAGCTATTGCACCAGATACTTTGGCGTTTCCACTACCACTAAATTCTTTAGTAATAATATCTCCACTTACTGAGCCATATCCAGTAATCATTACCTTTTCAAAGTTTCCTCCACTTGCTTTTCCATAACCTGCTATTTTTAAGTTTTCCATCTTATTACCTCCCTTAATTTTTATATGATGCCTGTTTAATAATCGAAATTACTTCTTGTTCCAATGTTGTTAGGTCATAGACTTGCACATCCAAATCCAAATCAGATAGAAGAAGAGATTCATCAAAAAACACAATAAAGCCTTCATGTTTTCTTGAAATTAGTGCCATTTTTGCTTGATGAAATGAAAACTCTTTAAAATTTTCAAGCGTCAAATCAAACTTTAAATGATAGAAAAAGGTTTCTCTTTCTTTTCGTGCAAGTGAAAGAGCGTATAAAATCACTACTTCATTGATATTTAATAATTCTTGTTTACCTACTAGTTTTTTGACAATTCGTTCATCAAAGCATTTGAGTTGCCTAATTTTATCTAGTGAGAAAGTAATGTCTTTGATTTCAGGATTGAGAACATTTTTAATTTTTTCAATTGAATAGTCGCTATCTTTTAAAGACAGGATTTTTTCAATACGGGGAATAATCAGATCCTCATCAAAAAAAGTTTCTTGACCAGTAGTTACACTTTGTTTGATAAACCATTCTTCTGGAATTAATCCTTCCCTTTTCCATCGATAGAGTTGCCCATAAGAAATATGGGTCTTTTTTAATAAGTCTTTTTTAGAGATCATATGCGTTCTCCTTTCGTAACATTGTTTTATAACAATATTATAGCATAACAATGTTACAGTGTCAAGAAAAATAAAAATGATTTGTTAAATTACTTTATATTTTTTACATAATTTGATATAATAATAATGAAAGAAGGACTTATGATGACTTTTAAAAAATTAATCACATTTGATCAAATGGAATTAGAACAACAATTTGTTGGTCCTAATAACACATATATTTATCTTATGTCAAGTGAACTAGATTTAAAATTGGAACATATCAATCATGCCATTGTTATTGATGAGGATATTGCCTTACTGAATCCAGATTTGAGTCAACAATTAGAGCGGTTATTTGTTACGATATTGCATTTACTTGAAAAAAATATCAGATTAGAAGCAAGAGATTATTTGCATCTCATTTATCTATTTCAAACAGCACCTGATTTAGATGTTGCTGAAGAGCAAACGTATCAATTTTATCAAAATCGAAGAGTCATTTTAAACACTTTTGATAGCCGAAAAATCATTGTAAAGACGCTTGTTCAGAAGCGATATATAGATGCACTAGATAGGGCTAGCATTGTATTTGTAACTGGTAGTGCGGGAACTGGAAAAACCTATTTAGCTGTAGCTCATGCAGTAAATGCCCTAAAAAAGAATCAAATTAGAAAGATTATTATTACAAGACCAGCAGTAGAAGCAGGAGAAAAATTAGGCTTTTTACCAGGGGATTTAAAAGAAAAAGTGGATCCATATTTGATTCCGATTTATGATGCATTGTACGAATTTATGGGAAAAGAAAATGTGGATAAACTCATCGAAAAAGGTACGATTGAAATTGCCCCTCTAGCTTATATGCGGGGTAGAACACTCGATAATGCAGTGATTATTTTAGATGAGGCACAAAATACAACAAGTAATCAGATGAAAATGTTTGTGACTCGACTTGGATTTAATTCAAAAATGGTTATTACAGGTGATGTTACTCAGATTGACTTACCTACACATACTTCTAGTGGATTAATTGAGGCAACTAAGATACTGGAAGGGATAGAAGGAATTGAACACATTCATTTTGGCAAATATGATGTGATGCGTCATCCATTGGTTTCAAAAATAATTGAAAAATATGAGGAAAATTATGATTAAAGTAAATTTTGCAGGAACAGTAGAAGCATTTGAATTTGATGTACAAAAGCTAACCAAACGGATAATGAAAAAAGTGACTCATCTATTACGTATCAAGGGGCGTCATGTAGCTAGTTATATTTTTGTCAATCAAGAGGAGATTCATCAAATCAATAAGGATTATCGGCAAATGGACCGACCAACTGATGTGATTTCTTTTGCCTATATTGATGATGATCCCGCTAGAAAGATACCAGAAGAATTAGGTGATATTTTTATTTGTATAGAAAAAGTATTTGAGCAAGCAGTCGAATATGGTCATACACCTTATCGTGAATGTGCTTTTTTAATTACGCATGGTATTCTGCACTTATTGGGGTATGATCATATTAAACCAGAAGATGAAAAACATATGTTTGCTCTCCAAGATCAAATATTAGATGCTTTAAACATAACAAGATAGGAGAAATAGATGAACCAAGAAGAAAAATTTAAATTAGTCAAAAAAGCATATGATAATGCTTACGCCAAATATTCCCATTTTCAAGTAGGGGCTTTAGTTCTTACCAAGAATAATGAAATTTATTTAGGGGCGAATATAGAAAATGCATCATATGGGTTGTCCAATTGCGCAGAAAGAAGCGCTTTATTCAGTGCATATTCTAATGGCATTCGAAAAGATGATATCACTGAACTCGTATTAATAGGCAAAAGCCAAGACTATTTATATCCATGTGGAGCTTGTAGACAAGTAATTTGTGAATTAATGAATGAAGAGGCAAAGATAACATTGTTTAGATTAGATGGCCATTATAAAGAATTGCAGGTAAAGGATTTATTACCATATGCATTTGATGAGCGTGAATTAGATGCAAAATCGTAAATTTAAATCAGGATTTGTTAGTATTATTGGACGTCCTAATGTAGGTAAAAGCACTTTACTCAATCAAATTCTGAATCAAAAAGTTGCCATAGTGAGTCCAAAAGCACAAACCACTCGAAATAAAATTCAAGGAATTTATACAACTGATCAAGAACAAATTATTTTCATTGATACACCAGGTATTCATAAATCGAAAAATAAATTAGGGGATGTGATGAATGAATTCGCTATTTCTAGTATTTCTGGCATTGACTTGATTTTGTATCTTATTGATGCAACTGTTCCTTTAGGGAAAGGAGATACCTACATTATAGAGACATTATCAAAGTCCAAAGTACCAATCATTTTGGTAGCAAATAAGGTAGATTTGTCTAAAGACAATCAACAAGTGAAGGAAAATATAGATACATATCGAGAAAAAATGCATTTCGTTAATGGAATAACCATTAGCGCTGCATATGGTTTTCAAGTTGACGCATTACTAGAATTAATCAAAAGCCATTTGAATGAAGGACCAATGTATTATCCAGAAGATCAACTCTTAGATCAACCAGAGCGTTTTGTGGTTTGTGAGATGATTCGTGAAAAAGTACTTCACCATACAAGCGAAGAAGTTCCGCATAGTGTTGCAGTAACCATTGAAAGTTTTAAGGAACATGCCAATGGGATTGATATTCATGCATCAATTGTAGTAGAGCGACCATCCCAAAAGAAAATTATGATAGGTAAAGGTGGGAATATGATTAAGACAATTGGAATGGAAGCAAGAAAAGATATTGTACAATTTCTAGGCACAAAAGTATATTTAGAATTGTTTGTAAAGGTTGAAGAAGATTGGCGAAATAAGAAATTTCAGTTAAAAGAATTTGGTTATAATAACGATGACTTCTAAAAACTGTTAATTTTTCCAAAGTATAAAACATTTGAATTCTTCCATCCTATATGTAAGGAGGGATGAACTTGATGAACGATAAAACCAATCAACTTTGGGATCAATTTACTTCAACAGGAAGGGTTGAGGATTATCTTATGTATAAATCCTATCGAAAGAGGGAAACAACAGATGAAAAAGTTAATAAAGAAAAAAGGAATCGTAATCACCTCTAGGGATTATAAAGAAAATGCGAGGATGCTTACCATACTTACTCCAGATGGCTTAGAAAGTGCCATTTTGAGAGGAGCAAATAAAATCAGTAGCAAGAATAAAGCTTTTGCCATTGTTCCTGTAGAAGTAGAGTATATTACAACAGCACCGACACCGTTATCTACATTTACAGAAGGATTTATTTTATCCAATTACACTCAAATCAAGATGGACCCCCAAAAAAGTTTATTATTCAGTGGAATTGCGGAAAAGGTCTTGATGTTTGCGGAAAATGTAGATAATAAAACACAATTTTATGACTTCACATATGCTGTTTTACAACAGTTAGAAATAACGCAACATCCTCACGTAGTACTCAATTTATTTGAGATAAAATTATTATATTTACTTGGAATTTCACCTATACTCAATCAATGTATGAGATGTAAGAATATCGAAAATGATTATGCGTTTTCGGTATTTTTCGGTGGTACAATTTGTTTAGATTGTGCTAAAAGAGTAGGATACCAGTTGGATAGAGATGAAACTAAAATATTCAAGTATTTATATTTAATTAAAATGGATAAAGTAGATGAAGTATTTCTTGATTTGATTGCAAAAAGTGAGGTTGTTTTGGATGAAACAATTGATCAATATTATGAAAAATATATGGACTTTACGAGCAAGGCCAAACAGATTATAAAGAAGGTGTCATAAATGAATACAATTGCGAGTTTTTTAGTAAATCATACAAAATTATATCCAGGATTATATATTTCTAGAAAAGATCAGTTTGGTTTTGATTTTGTGACTACATTTGATATGCGTATCACTCGTCCAAATGTTGAACCTGTGATGGATACTGGTGGAATTCATGCGATTGAGCATTTGGGCGCCACATTTTTGCGAAATGATAAAATATGGAGTACAAAAATTATCTACTTTGGACCAATGGGTTGCCGTACAGGTTTTTATTTGGTCATGGTAGGTGATTTATATCCACTAGATATTTATAAGTTGGTTGGCAATATGGTTGAGTATATTTTGGCTTATGAGGGAAAACTTCCTGGAGAATCGGAGGTTGAATGTGGAAACTATCATGATTTAGATTTAAATCTAGCGAAGAAATATATGGAAAAGTACAAAAAAGAAGTTCTTGATGTTTTTACAAAAGAAAGATATATTTATCCAGAAATGGAAACAACAAAATAGCAATGATAAAGCTTATTATATAATAAGGAATAGAATATGAAAAAAATATTACAATATACGATATTATGTATACTTTTAATCGAAAGTATGTTATGCCTAAGTGCATGTCAATCTAAAACAAAAGAAGAAGGAGAAAAAAATATGATAGATTTTAACCAAAACATATATGCAGAAATTGAATTTTCGACAAAGGATTTGATTCATCTTGTCCTTTATCATGACAAGGCACCTGTATCCGTTGAAAATTTTGTTCGCCTTGCGCAAGAGGATTTCTATGTAGGAACTATTTTTCATCGTATCATCGCAGAATTTATGATTCAAACAGGTGGATATTATGTTGAAGGAAACAATTTGATGGAAAAAAAGGGAGTTGAGCCCATTCAAGGAGAATTTGCCAATAATGGCTATCCAAATAATGACATCAAACACACATTAGGTGTGATTTCAATGGCAAGAACAAGCAATCCCAATTCCGCAACATCTCAATTTTTTCTTTGTTGTGAAACTTGTAATTGGTTAGATGGAGATTACGCTGCTTTTGGTAAGACAACAGATGAGGCCAGTAATGATGTAATTCTAAAATTCAGCAATGTTAAAACAGGGTCACTAGGATATGGATTTGATAATTTTCCAACTGAAATCATTTCAATTACAAAGGTAAGAGTAAGCAATGAACCATTTAAATAAGCAATATACAATCTATTTATCCATTTTTATCAAAGGAATATTTGCGGGAATATGCATTGCAATTGGTGGATTATTGTATATTCAAACAAGAAATTTAACCTCTAATTTGGTTCTTGCTGCATTTCTATTTCCTGTGGGATTGATTCTAATTTGCAATTTTGGTTTTTTCCTGTATACTGGTAAGATTTGCTATGCATTTGAACGTTTTAAAATGCCAGATGAAAGTTATTATCCTATTCAGTTACTTTTAGGATTAATTGGCAATTATGTTGGTGCATTGCTTATGGGGTGGTTATTTAGAAATCTATTTGAAATACCTGAATTTGTCGAGACTATGATTGCGACTAAAATGAGTTATAGTTGGTGGAAATTGTTATTGCTTGGTATTTGTTGCGGTGTGCTCATCTATTTTGCAGTAGAGGGCTTCGCCAAAATAGAAAATCCGATAGGTAAATATGTAGTTTTAATGCTTTGTATAGGTGGATTTATTCTTTGTGGATTTGAACACTGTGTGGCCAATATGTTTTATTTTTCTTTAGATAAAACAATCACTCTTCAAAGCGTGAGCTCGATTTTCTTTGTAGTGATAGGCAATTCAATAGGTGGATTTTTTATCCCACTATGTAAAAAAATAATTCCAAATTTATAGGAGGAAAGTATGATTCCATTCACATATTATTCTCCAACAAAAATTATCTTTGGCTCTGGTGAAGAAACACATATTGGTGAAATCATTGCAAGCTATGGATATAAGAAGATTCTTTTTCATTATGGAAAGCATTCCATTTTTCAAACAGGTTTATATCAAAGAGTAATTGCCTCGTTACAACAAGCGCAGATTGCCTATGTTGAATTAGGTGGTGTCGAGCCGAATCCCAAAATTGATTTGGTTCGAAAGGGTGTACAATTGGTTAAAGATGAGAAGATTGATTTTATCCTTGCAGTGGGAGGGGGATCTGTCATTGATTCAGGTAAATCAATTGCTTGTGGAGCTTGTGTAGATTTTGACCCTTGGCTATTTCATACACATAAAGAAACACCTCAGCAAGCCTTGCCTATCGGAGTTATTTTAACAATCAGTGCAGCAGGAAGTGAATTGAGTAATTCCTGTGTAATTAGTCATCCCGAATACCATATTAAAAATGGCTTTAACACGGATTATGTAAGACCTGTTTTTGCCATTATGAATCCTGAATTAACCTATACCGTTTCACCTTATCAAACAGCTTGTGGTATTGTAGATATTATGATGCATACATTAGAACGCTATTTGGTTGTAGAAAGTTCACTTACTTTTACAGATGAGGTGGCACTGGCACTTTTAAAATCAGTTGTACAGGCAGGCAGAAAAGTGCAAATGAATCCACAAGATTATGAAGCGCGAGCAACTTTGATGATAGCTAGTAGTTTTTCTCATAATGGGTTGACAGGAATGGGTGTTAAAATGTATTTTACTGTTCACAAATTAGAGCATATTTTAAGTGGAATGTATGATGAAGTTGCTCACGGGGCAGGTCTTGCTATACTTTTTCCAGCGTGGTTAAAATATATTTCGCCATATTTAATCGATAAATGTTATCGCTTATTTGTTGAAGTATTTGGGGTATGTGAAGAAAATAAGGAAAAAACGATAGTAGTAGGAATTGAAGAACTCAAGCAATTTTTCAAAGATATGGGTATGTCTACCTCTTGGAAAGAAATTGGACTAACAGAACCTCAATTGCAAGAGTTAATTGATAGAGCTACCAAATCAAATACACAGACTATACCTGGTTTTTTACCATTAGATAAACAGGCTATTGAAACTATTTTTAATAATGCAAAATAACCGAAAACTATGCGGTTATTTTTCTTTTTTTAGGTCAAAATAAGAATAATATAAGCAAATTAAAGCAAAAAATACTTAGAAGATGATAAAATAAAAAAGATGGAGGTAGTCTATGATAAGAAAAAAGTTTAACGTTGGGGGGATGACTTGTTCTAGTTGTAGTGCCCATGTTGAGCATGATGTACAAAAATTAGAGGGGATACAACAAGTCGATGTCAGTTTAATGACTGGAACAATGGTTGTTGAATTCGATGAGGCAATTACTTCAAATCAACAAATCATTGAGGCAGTTCAAAAAGGGGGATATACTGCTTCTATTTATGATAGAAGTAAAAAACTAAATGAAACTAATGATAAAGAGGAAAAGAAAAAAAGAAATATCCTGATTGCTTCGATTGTTTTATTGATAGTATTGATGTATTTTTCAATGGGTTCAATGCTAGGCTTACCATTGCCACCTATCTTTTTGGATCACAATTATGCCTATCTCAATGGTCTTATTCAACTTATATTACTATTTCCCATTTTAATTATGAATCGCCATTATTTTATCAATGGGACAAAACGATTATTTAAATTGTCTCCTAATATGGACTCATTAATTGCATTAGGTTCAATTGCGAGTTTAGGCTATGGTCTGTTTGCTTGGATAATGGTCGTTTTGGGTGTAGTTTATCAACGACATGATTGGATAGAGAATTATCATATGGAGTTGTATTTTGAATCGAGTGCAATGATTGTTGTTTTTGTTTCTTTGGGAAAATTTGTGGAGAAAAAATCAAAAGGAAGAGCCACAAAAGCAATTGGTGAATTGCTTGATTTGACGCCTAAAACAGCTACGCTAATTCAAGGAGATACTGAGATAGAAATAGAAGTAGATGATATTAAAATTGGTGATATTGTATTGGTTAAACCTGGAACTTTGATTCCAATTGATGGGAAAGTTATTGAAGGAATGAGCTCTGTTGATGAATCCAGTTTAACTGGTGAATCTGTACCCGTGACAAAAGAAATAGGTAGTTTAGTAAAAAGTGGTACAACCAATTTAAATGGCGTGATGAAAATAGAAGCTAGTTGTGAAAGTTTTAATACAACACTTCAAAAAATCATTGATTTGGTAGATGTGGCAAGCAATTCAAAAGCATCAACTGCTCGCCTTGCGGATAAGGTCAGTCTATTCTTTGTTCCTATTGTCATCGCTATTGCTTTGATTACTTTTGTGATTTGGATGATTGTAAAACAGGATTTTGAATTTAGTTTGACTAGAGCTATTTCTGTACTAGTTATTTCTTGTCCATGTGCTTTAGGTTTAGCTACACCAGTTGCTATTATGGTAGGTACATATAAAGCAGTTCGATATGGTATTTTGATTAAATCAGGTGAAAGCTTAGAAAATTTATGTGCTGTAGATACCGTGGTTTTAGACAAAACTGGTACATTAACAAGGGGACTACCAATTGTGACGGATGTTGTTCCTCTTTCTGCATCACAGCAAGAACTTGTTCAAATTGCTGCAACACTTGAAAAAAATTCAGAACATCCGCTTAGTTATAGTATTGTCGAATACGCCAAACAAGAAAAGATGGATATGCTTGAGGTAGCAGAATTTGAAAATTGTATAGGTCAAGGGGTCAAAGGAAAAATTGATGGTGTAGAATATTTTTGTGGACAAGCAAGTTTCTTGAATCGACCATATCAACATGAGCAATATGAACAACTTTTATCAGAAGGAAAGACGGTTGTTTTTGTATTTTCTAAGGAAAAGGTATTGGGAATGATTGCCCTTCGAGATGAATTAAAGCCAACTAGTATTCAAGCAGTAGAAGCGCTCAAAGCTTTGCATATTGATGTGGTGATGCTAACTGGTGATCAAAAAAAAGTAGCCGATGTGATTGCCCACAATGCACATATTGATCACGTTATTTCTCAAGTGATGCCTGAAGAAAAAGCAAATGTGATTGAAACATTACGATTAGAAGGTAAAAAGATTGCAATGGTTGGGGATGGAATCAATGATTCTGTGGCACTGATGAAGGCAGATGTAGGTATTGCTATGGGAAGTGGAACAGATGTTGCGATTGATTGTGCTGAAGTTGTTTTAATGAAAGATGATTTAACGGATATTCCCGCAGCAATTGCATTAAGCAAGAAGGTTATTCGAACAATTCAAATGAATCTATTCTGGGCATTTTTCTATAATGCATGTTTTATCCCCATTGCCGCAGGAGCATTGTATTATGTCAATGGACTTGTGCTAAGCCCAATGTTATGTGCAATCGCAATGAGTTTAAGTTCAGTATGTGTTGTGTTAAATGCACTTCGAATCAATACGTTTAGAAAGGAATAAATATGAAAAAGACAATTCAAATTAGTGGAATGAAATGTGAACATTGTGTAGCTAGGGTTGAAAAGGCTTTGAATGATTTGAATGAACTAAAACAAGTCAAAGTCAATTTGGCAAAGAATCAAGCCACTGTTCAAGGTGTTGTAAGTGATGATGTATTAATTAAAGCTATTCAAGAGGCAGGATATCAAGTTACATCCATTACAGAAAAGAAAGGACTTTTTGAAAAATAGGCAACTATTTTAAAAAACACAAATAAAAAGGTGTATTTTGTTGATAAAAAATTTAATTTATAGTATAATAAATTGATTTATCGGGAGGAGCTTAGAAATGCGCATTAATTTTATTTTAAAATGTAGTGTATGTGGCGAAGAAAATTATTTAACCGAAAAAAATAAACGAAATACTCCAGATCGTTTAGAACAAAAGAAATATTGCCCTCGTTGTAAGAAACCTACACTTCACAAAGAAAAAACTAAAAAATAGTTTAAGAAATAAAGCACTTAAGGAAATTTCCTTGAGTGTTTTTCTTTTTCTACAAAAAATGTACATCATTTGTGGTTAAATATAGGGAGGAAAATGGGGGGATTATGATGGCAAAAGAGAAGTACCAGACATTAGAAGCCAAAGACAATGAACGAGTTTTTTATTATGAAATATTAGGAATAGTCCTTTTGATTTTATCTATGTTGTCCATAGCCAAATTGGGATTAGTGGGAAAATATTTGATGCTAATTACCAAATTGCTTTTTGGAGATTGGTATTTTATGGTTACATTTCTAACAATTGCTTATGGGATACGTTGCATTCTCGTACATCAAAAGTTAAAAGTGAACAACGTACGTTATTTAGGTATTTTCATAACAATTTTATCAATTATCTTATTGTCCCATTTTGCTATGCATCGTTTTGTAAAAGCCTATGATGAAAATTATTTAAAACTTACATTTCGATTGTATTTTAATGCATTTAAGAGTGAAAATCCAGATGCTATTGTAGGTGGAGGAGTCATTGGCGGTTTGACATTTTACTGCTTTTATTATTTGTTTTCAGAAATAGGTGTAGTATTACTGAGTATTGTATTGATTTTTTTAGGCATCGTTTTTATATGTAAAAAGACAATTAAAGATTTCTTTAAAATGATTATTCATTTTTTTAAGACTATTTATAAAAGATGTAGAAAAACTGCAAGTTCATTGCATCAAGTGCTAGATACTTATGATGCATCTTATCAGAAAACGAAAGTAAAATATAAGATTGAAAACACACATCATGAAACCATTTATCAAAATGAACTGAAATTAGCGAAAGAGCATGTAAGGAAGATTCAAAACGTTTTAAATCAAATGAATTATTTTTATGCGGAAATATCGTATATTGTTTGTCGCAATGTAACAGTATTTTTTATTTCTTCTTATCATAATATAGACTTTAATCTATTTCAAAGTAAATTAAATATCTATTTTGATAAATTTTTACTTAAATTTGATGAGGTAAAAAAAGAACTAATTGTAGAATTGACCAATGCCTATCAGGTTGCTCTTACAATAGGTGAATTAGCAGTGGGGCATAGTGATGAAATCATTTTTGGTGTTGATGAT
Organism: Prevotella sp.; assembly: GCA_023665755.1. Taxonomy (GTDB): domain Bacteria; phylum Bacillota_I; class Bacilli_A; order ML615J-28; family CAG-313; genus CAG-313. Next base: position 288,463 of record JAMPDF010000001.1, on the reverse strand, counting down.
CGCAATGAGCAATTGACACTGGATTCAGACGAAAATAAATTATTGATAATAGGAAAAGATGCAAAACGAATAGGTCATTATATTGATAGCATCATTTTAGGTATTTTTCATCAAAAGAAGGAAATGGATTATTTTTTGATAGATTTACATCAAAACACATTACTATCAACAAGTCACCAAATCGATGAATTCAATTCAATTCTTAGTTTATTGAATGAACGAATTCAAAAATTGCAAGAAAATGGCGTATCTTCACTTCAACAATACAATCAAAAGGTAAAAAAGAAGGAAAAGCAAGAAATTGTAATCATACATGGAATAGAGTTGTTGGCACTAGAAAAGGATTTATTAGAAAAACTATTTTATTTATTAGAGACAGGAGCAAAAAATGGTTTTTATTTTATATTCACGATTTGTGGAGAAAATGAAGTGATACAACGTCTCATTCATCTTTTTTCCTACAAAGTCTTTTTAGACGATAAATTATCAATAAGTAAACGTATCTTAGGATATCAACGTTTTGATTACTTAAATGCAGAAGTAGAGGCATATTTATCTTATCGAAATACAATTTTACGAATGAGTTTATTGTCAATGAGTGAAAAAGAAAAAGAAAGTATAAAAAAATAAATCCTATTCGGATTTATTTTTTGCATTTTGTCTATAAGAAACAATGGTATCATAACGTTCTTTTAATCCAATTTCCATTTTAGAACTATTTTTAGGATGATAGTATGTTCTTCCCATTAATGCATCTGGTAGATATTGTTGATCTACCCATGCATTGGGATAGTCATGGGGGTATAAATAGCTTTTTTGTTTTGGATCAAACGAATATGTATTCTTTAAGTGAAGAGGAAGGGAACCACTTTTTCCATTTTCAATATCAGACATAGCTTCTGCAATTGCCAAATAAGCAGAATTAGATTTTGGTGAAAGAGCCATCTCAATGACAATAACAGAAAGTGGAAGCCGTGCTTCAGGATTACCTAATTCTCTTGCGGCATCAACAGCCGCTTTGACACGTGGACCAATTGTAGGATTAGCTAATCCTATATCTTCATAAGCAATTGCAAGTAATCTTCTTGCTAAACTATCAAAGTCACCAGCAATAATAAGTTTCGCTAAATAGTGCAATGCCGCATCAACATCACTCCCACGAATAGATTTTTGTAAACCACTCAGCGTATCAAAATAACTATCTCCATTTGCATCTATGGATACATTGGACTTTTGGATATATTGTTTAGCTAACTCTAGAGTGATATGGTGAGAAGAGGAAGTATATGCAATACTTTCAAAATTATTAATCAATGTACGAATTTCTAAATTTGCTGTTGAAATAATATATTGATAGGCATCATCATCAATTTCTAAAGGCGTATCTATAAAAGACTGTGCTCGTTTTAAAATCGTCATCATATTGCTTTCTGTTAAATCATGTAGACGATAAATATGACATCGACTTCGAATTGCTGGATTTACAGAGTGATAAGGATTCACTGTTGTAAGTCCAATCATTACAATTGTGCCATCTTCAACATAGGGTAGCAAAAAGTCTTGGATATCTTTTTTCATCCGGTGAATCTCATCGACAATTAAGATGGGAGTATCCAAGAAACGAGCCTCATTAATGACTTGTTTCAAAACATCTTTTGCATCTATGGAAGCATTGAATTTAAAATATTTATGTTTAGACTCTTCACATGTAGCAAGAGCAATAGTTGTTTTGCCACAACCAGGGTTACCATATAAAATAAAAGAAAATAAATGGTGAGAAGTAATCATATTGCGAATTACACCATTTTGTCCTACAAGATGATCTTGTCCAACAATCTCATCAAATGATTTTGGTCGCATTAAATAAGCCAAAGGTTTCATACTACTACCTCCCTTGTAAATATATTTTATCATAAAATGGCAAAAAAAACACTGAAAAAGAAACAAAACCAATCAAAAAAGGCATTACCTTGCGAAAAATAAAAAATTTTGATACAATAAAAGAATAGAAAAAGGAGTTTAAATATGAATATAACTGAATTTCAAAAAATAAGTTTTCTACAATTTCAAAAAGATGCTATTCAAAACGGATTTATACATGATTTAGAAGTAGCGTATTCACAAATTTATCTTCCCAAGAGGGCTACAAGTGGATCAGCAGGATATGATTTTTATCTTCCTTTTGATTTAGAATTAGAGCCAGGTGAAAGTAAAATCATTCCTACAGGAATTCGTTGCAAAATGAATGAGGAATTGGTATTACAAATTTACCCAAGGAGTAGTCTTGGTTTTAAGTATCGTTTGCAACTGGATAATACAGTAGGAATTATAGATAGTGATTATTATAATGCCATCAATGAAGGGCATATTATGGTTAAAGTTACAAATTGTACAGTAGAAGAAAAAAAGGTTTCCTTATCTAAACACACACGATTTGCGCAAGGTTTATTCTTGCAATATTTTAAAGTAAAAGATGATAATGTAAAAGAAAATAGAATTGGAGGTATAGGGAGTACCCATGCCAATAAAGTGTCCTCAAATGATTAAAATTTGGGGACTTTTTCAAGTGTATTTTTCGACAAAATTAATAGAAAATATGATATAATAATAAGAATTATTGACGAAAGGAGTGCCTTGATATGCAACAGCGGAATATGAAATCTAGTCAACATCAAGAAAAACTCAAAATAAATTCTCCAATAAAACAATCCATTATCAAATGGTATGTACAAAGATATTGGTGGAAATATTTGCTTATTGTGATTTTATCACTTGTTGTCATCTATTGTGAGGTATTAAAACCAACGATTATTGGTGATGCGGTAGACTTAATCGGATTAGGTCAAATTACTGAAAAGAGTTTGTTTTCGCTCATTATGATGTTAACTATAGTAGTTTTGATTAAATTTGTGGTCAGTGTTATTAAAAGTATTTATCTGGGCAATTTGTTTCATCGATTATTTTATCATATTAAAATAGAATTTATGAAAAATATTTTAAAACAAGATGCAAACTATTTTACAGAGTATCATCCAGGTGATTTGATGACTAGAGCAACAGCAGATACGTTCGCTATGGCGAATGTTTCTACTCATCTCATTTTTGGTTTGATTTCGTTATTACTTACATTAGTGATGTCAGCGATTAAAATGATTACATTAGATCCACTATTAACACTTTACTCTATTTTGCCATTGCCATTCATTTTTATTGTTGTTGTAGTTATGCGACCTAAAATTAGTGCCAATTGGCGTTTGGTTCGAAAGAAAAATAGCACAATGAGTAATTTAGCAATGGAAAGTGTTCAACATGTCAAGTTAATCCGTGCATTTGTTAATGAGGAACGTGATTATACCAAACTAGCTACATCAGCACAGGATTGCTATACGACAGAAAAGAAGTCAGTTATGATGCAATCTACCTTTGGTCCAACATTTCGTTTTTTTACGAATATTAGCCAATTAGTAGCTTATGGTTATGGGGCATATTTGATTATCAATCAAGAATTAACAGTTGGTGAACTCATTACCTTTAGTTTATTGTTAGCTCAGTTTTCTGGTCCAATGATGCAACTCGGTAATCAAGTTGCACAGTTTACACAAAGTTATATTTCTTGTGAGCGTGTTTTAGAAGTGCTCAATGCTGAACCTGAGTTAAAAGATAAAGTAGGAGCAAAGCGTTGTGATACATTTGAAGAAATTCGCTTTGAACACTATCAATTTCATTATCCAGAAGATGAATTAGAAATCTTAAAAGGAATTGACTTAACTATTCAAAATGGCAAATCTTTAGGAATTGTGGGTAAGACAGGTTCAGGTAAAACAACTTTGATTCGTCAGTTACTAAGACGTTATCCTATAGAGCATCCAGAAACTTTATTGGTAAATGGAATGACTATGGATGAAATCGAAAAAGAAAGCATGCGCAAATTGGTATCTTATGTGCCACAGGAGCATCAACTTTTTGCAAGAAGCGTAGAAGCAAATATTTTGCTTGGAAAAAGCAATACGTCAGGAATTGATTTACAAATAGCAGTACAAATGGCAGATTTTGAAAAAGATTTAGCTTTCTTAGATAATGGACTAGAAACAATTGTAGGTGAGTATGGAGTAACATTATCAGGAGGGCAAAAGCAAAGACTATCCATTGCGAGAGCACTAATGAAAGATGCACCGATTCTCATTTTAGATGATTCGCTAAGTGCGGTTGATGGAACAACTGAAGCAAATATTATTGCCAACCTTAAGCAAATTCGGAATAATAAAACCAATATTATTGTGGCGCATCGCTTAACCGCAGTAGAGGCATGCGATGAAATTATTGTTATGGATGATGGAAAGATTACTGAAAGAGGAACACATGAGACCTTAATGAAACAAAAAGGTTGGTATTATGAGCAATATGTCATTCAAGAAATGGGAGGTGAGACGCATGAAAAAATGGAAGCATAATCCCTCCAACAACCAACAAGCAAGTAAATATGACAAATATGCGAATTATCCAGCAGAAGTTGTTTTAAAAAGAGTTTTAAAGTATGCGTGGAAAAGTAAAGTAATGATTATATGTTCATTGCTGTTCTTAATTGGTTTTACTTATTTAGAATTATTGCAGCCGAAATTAATTGATAGGATGTTAGACGACGAATTATTGGGTGTACAAACGACTTGGGTGCAGAATGATTCGGGAAGTGTAACTTATCAAGACAAACACTATGATAAGATTGATAGAGAAGATATAGATGCATCTGATCAAATTATATCACTTGTTTATTTTAACGGAAGTTATTATCAACTAGAAGGCATTGCAAATACGACACTTCTAGAACGTTATGACGAGGAAAAAAAGATATTTGTGTTAAAAGATGGCACAATCCTATCGTCTAGTCAAGTATCCAAAGAGCAACTTCGTGCCTTTTATCAACCTAGTATTGCACCAATCACAAAGTTATTGATTATTTATGGAAGTCTAACTCTATTGATTATTATCCTTCGTTTTTTTCAACACGTATTTTTTCTAACTGCATCTATGAGGCTAACTTTAGATATTCGAAAAGATGCTTTTGCAAAATTGAATCGATTGCCTATGGGATATTTTGTTGCAGAACCAAGTGGAAAAATTGTAACGAAAATTACAAGTGATTCTGAAGGCGTTAGAGGATTATACCAAGTTATTTTTTCCATTTTAACGGCGTTTATTTCTTTAATAATGGTATATGTGGAGTTGTTTAGAGTCAATTGGCAATTATCATTAATTACGCTACTTGCCACTCCTGTTATTCTTCTTTGGATGACTGTGTATAGAAAGGCGAACAATAAATATCATCATCGTATTCGTGAAATGAATTCTATTATTAATGCTTCTATGGCTCAATATGTAGATGGTATGGCTATGATTCAACAATTTAACAAAGAAAAGGCAATGACGGCAGAATATGATGATTTACTATTGACCAATTATGGCAATAAGATGAAGGCACTCAAAATTAATTCAATCTTTGGTGGAGAATTGTTGCTATTGATTCAAAATGCGTTGCTGGCTGTAATTATATATTATTTTGGTAGAAGATTTCTAGGTCACGAAGGTGCAATTACAGCAGGTGCACTTTATTTGTATGTCACATATATCAATAAGATATTTGATCCAATTCGTGAAATTTTCGCCAATTTAAACGCATTGGAAGATTCATTTGTAGCATCAAGTAGAATATTTGATTTATTGGACCAAGAAGAAGATAAGTATTTGGGTATGAATGAAAGACCTCAATTTAAGGGAGATATTCAGTTTCAACATGTCACATTTGCATATGATGAAAATGTGGTATTGAAAGATATTAATCTTCATGTTACACCTGGTCAATTTATTGGTCTAGTAGGTCATACGGGTAGTGGTAAATCCACAATGATGATTTTATTGCAACGATTTTATGATTTACAAGAAGGTCAAATTTTAATTGATAATCAAGATTTTATGCAATATACTAAGCAAGAAGTAAGAAGTAACATCGGTTATGTATTGCAAGAACCAGCCCTATTTTCAGGCACAATCAAATCCAATATCACTTTAGGATATGAAGCAAGTGATGCTGAAGTTGAGCATGTTCTAGAAATGATAGGTGGAAAAAAATTTGTTCAAGATTATCCCGATGGTATTCATACTAAGTTAGAGTATTTAGGTGGTAATTTATCAACTGGTGAAAAACAATTGATTTCATTTGCTAGAATATTATTGAGAAATCCATCTATACTTATTTTGGATGAAGCTACTGCTAATATAGATACTGAAACTGAAATTTTAATTCAAAATGCGTTAAAAGTGCTTGCTGCAGGTCGTACGACTTTTGTTGTTGCGCATCGGTTATCGACAATTCGTCATGCGGATAATATCTTTGTTTTGGATGATGGGCGAATTGTAGAACAAGGCAATCATGAACAGTTGTATCAAAAAGGTGGAAAATATCGGAAAATGTATGAAGCTCAATACAATCAAAATAAATAATGAACGAAAACTTTTTCGTTCATTTTCTTTACCAAATTTCACACATAAATATTAAAAATATGGTATAATAAGACAGAATAATAAATCAAAGGGGCATACATATGACAGAATTAGAACAATTAGCAGAATTGATATTTCCAGATGTGACCGAAACGATTGAAGATTTAGAAAAAAGATATCCAGAAAGAACGCTAGAAGAAGGTGCAGTTGTTGCTAGATTTGCACCAAGCCCAACTGGATTTTTGCATACAGGTAGTTTATTTGCAACGCTAATTGCCTGGAAGTTTCCTAGACAAACAAAAGGTGTGTTTTATACACGGTTAGAAGATACGGATACAAAACGTGAGATTGCTGGATCAGGTGAAGAGTTACTCAAACAACTTGCTGCATTCGGTATCATTCCTGATGAAGGATATATGGGAACTTATGAAAAAGGAAATTATGGACCATATAAACAAAGTAATCGAGAAATGATATATCGCATAGTAATCAAAGATTTTGTAAAAAGAGGACTTGCTTATCCTTGCTTTTGTTCTAGTGAATCTTTAACTGCGTTAAGAGATTATCAAGAAAAACATAAACTAAATCCTGGATATTATGGAGAATTTGCAAAGTGTGCTAGTTTAACCCCACAAGAGGCTATGACTAGAATTAAAAACGGGGAATCTTATGTAATGCGTTTTCGTTCTACTGGAAATTATCAAAATAGGGTACAAATTACTGATTTGATTAGAGGAAATGTAGAACTAGCTCAAAATGATCAACACATCGTTATTTTAAAAAGCGATGGATTACCAACTTATCATTTTGCTCATCTAGTAGATGATCACTTTATGCGCACTACCCATGTAACGCGTGGTGAAGAATGGTTACCTAGTTTGCCAATTCATTATGAATTATTTGAAAAAGCGGGTTGGAAGCGTCCAAATTATGCTCATTTACCAGTTATTATGAAACTAGATAATGGTAATCGACGTAAACTTTCCAAAAGAAAAGATCCAGAAGCATCTGTTTCTTATTTTCTAGAAAATGGCTATCCTGTTGAAGGTATATTGGAATATCTAATTACCATTGCCAATTCCAATTTTGAAGAGTGGCGTTTACAAAATATGAATGCAGATATCTTTACATTTATGTTATCATTTGATAAAATGACTTTAGATGGTGCCTTATTTGATTTGGCTAAAGTAGAAAATATTTGTAAAGAACGTTTATCTCGATTAGATAAAGATACATTTAGTGAAAGAGCATATGCATATGCTTGTCAATATGATTCAAAACTGAAGTCATTGATGGATAGAGATGTAGATTATTTTAAATCTATTATCAATATTGAACGGGAAAAAGAAAATCCACGCAAGGATTATGTTACGTATAAAGATATTTATCCAATGATTCATTTTTTCTATGCTGATTTATATGATCAATTGTTGGAAAATGAATTGCCATTTCAATTTGATCGTTTTACAAAAGAACAAATTATTACTATCTTGCGAGCATTTGAATCTAATATGGGATTAACCTATGATGAAAATGGTTGGTTTGAAAATCTAAAAGCCACTGCGGAAAAATGTGGATTTTGTCCAAATGTAAAAGAATACAAGAAAAACAAAGAGGCATATCCGGGACATATTGGGGATGTTTCTGAAATGATTCGAATTGCTATTTCAACAAGAAAGAATACACCTAATCCATATTATGTTCTTCAAATTTTAGGAGAAAAAGAAGTGGCAAGAAGAATAGAAAAAGTGATAGAAAAATTAAATTACTAAGAAGACTTACTTCTTAGTTATGGCCAGCTGGTGAAGTGGTCTAACACATCGCCCTCTCAAGGCGAGATTCGCGGGTTCGAACCCCGTGCTGGCTACCATGTAATGCATACGAAAAGGCTATTTTGCCTTGTGAGCCCTAAAAAACATAAGTAAATTAGGGCTTTTTTAATGCCTTGAAATTGAAAAAAAGAGTAAAAAACTATTTTCAATTTTAGGGCTATTTTTTTACAAAAAAATAAAAAAACGAGACTTGAACCAACGAAAAAGGTAAATTAACAAAAAAGTTATTGAATTATTTTAAAAAAGATAAATAATATGTTAAAATAAAATTGAGAAAAGAATTTTAAATAAAAACAAAGCAGTGCTGATAAAAAACACTACCAATCTTTAATGTGAATCAAAGTTTTAAATAAAATTAAGGTTACAAAGGAGGATTGATATCAAATGAAAATCATACTAAGAACAGGAAGATTCCTGTGGATTTAAGCTTGTAAATAAAAACGGATAATAAAGGAGGAATGTATGAAGAGAATAGTCATTTTAGTAGGAATTGTATTATGCATGATGGGTTTAACATCATGTTCAAATGTTAGTATGATTGATATTGGTTATACAGTTATGAGTACACACACATATATGACTCAAAAGGAAAATATAGAAAAATTGTCTAAAATAATAGAAGAACAAAAATTTATTAAATATAAAGAAATTCCATCTAATTTACGAGAAGAATTAAAAGGGGAAACAATTAGTATAGATATTTATTATAAAATAGGAATACCAAAATTTTATTGGGTATATCCATCGGGTAGGATACAACTACTAAAAAACAATAAAAATTTGTATATTTCAGAAAGCAAAGTTGACATAGAATCAATACAAGAATTCTTATTTTGCGAGTAAAAAAAGCAATAAATAAAAGGGGGAAAAGAATTTCGTGAAAAGAATGATTCGATTTATAATGATAGTTTTATCATTATGTTTATTTTCTAGTAGTAATTTAAATAAAGTACAAGCACAACAAGAACAAAGTATACAAATTAGTGATGATTTCATAATGGATTTTTTAGAATCTTTTAATGAAGATACGTATTTTTTATTTAGTAGCGAAGAACTAAAAAAGCATTTTGTATTTGGTGAATTAGATTCATATCTTGAAAACCATAAAGAATATAACCATTATAAACCATATTATGAAGAAATATATATAAGAATAGAGTCTGAATTTTTAGATTTTGAAGAAGAAAAATCAAGAAGTTGTACAGATATTTTTGCCTTTTCTAAAACGGTCTATACACCTAGGGGGAGTGAAGTGAAAGTAACGAAATTTATTTTTGATTTGTTTGGTTTTACTAAAAAAAATAATAATTCTAAGTATTCATCGTCATATCCTGAAGCAAAATTTTTATCTACTTCAACGAATAAATATAATTGTCATTCATATGCATGGTATAGTCAAGATTTAAATAAAACTAAGGTTACAAAGGAGGATTGATATAGAATGAAAATTATATTAAGAACAGGAAGATTCCTGTGGATTTAAGTAAAAATAAAATAGAAATAATATTAAGGAGGAATGCATGAAGAGAATAATTATTTTAATAGGAATTGTATTATTCATGATGGGGTTGACATCATGTTCAAAAAAAGTTAGTGAAATAGATATTAGTTATATAACTTCAAGTCATATTACACATATAACTCAAGAAGGAAATATAGAAAAATTATCTAAAATAATAGAAGAGCAAAAATTTGTAAAATATAAAGAAATTCCTGTTGATTTAAAAGAAGAATTATGTGGGGAGGAAATTGATATAACAATTTATTATAAAATAGGGATACCAAAAACTTATTTTGTATATCCATCAGGTAGGATACAACTATTAAAAAACAATAAATATTTATATATTTCAGAAAGCAAAGTTGACATAGAATCAATACAAGAATTCTTATTTTGCGAGTAAAAAAAGCAATAAATAAAAGGGGGAAAAGAATTTTGTGAAAAGAATGATTCGATTTATAATGATAGTTTTATCATTATGTTTATTTTCTAGTAGTAATTTAAATAAAGTACAAGCACAACAAGAACAAAGTATACAAATTAGTGATGATTTCATAATGGATTTTTTAGAATCTTTTAATGAAGATACGTATTTTTTATTTAGTAGCGAAGAACTAAAAAAGCATTTTGTATTTGGTGAATTAGATTCATATCTTGAAAACCATAAAGAATATAACCATTATAAACCATATTATGAAGAAATATATATAAGAATAGAGTCTGAATTTTTAGATTTTGAAGAAGAAAAATCAAGAAGTTGTTCAGAAATTTTCTCTTCTTCTGAGATAATCTATACACCTAGGGGGAGTGAAGTGAAAGTAAAAGAATATTTTTTGGACTATTTAAAAGTTAAAAAAATAGTATAAATTCTGAATATTCTTCACTATATCCCGATGCAAAATTTATATCAACAGCGACAAAAAAGTATAATTGTCATTCATATGCATGGTATAGTCAAGATTTAAATACAAATAAATATTGGATGGATGATCCAAGTCCATATTATAGTGATTATAGCTATGATGAAATTGATGTTACCAAAGAGTCCTTGAAAGTTGGAGACAAAATATGCTATTTTGGTTATGTAAAAGGTTATCCAACATATATGAATTTACACTCAGGAATTGTGGAAGAAATTCAACAACCTGTTTTAGATAATTCACCAAGTGAGGCGAGTAAAATAATTGTATCATCTAAGTGGGGAAAAGCAGGATTGTATGAACACAAAGGTGATTATTGTCCTTATACGGGGTCTGACTATAGATGCACAAGTGTAAGATATTTTCGACCACATCGTCATCAATTTGTATATGAATCTATATTAGACGATTCACATTTTGGTAAATGTCCTTGTGGAGAGGCATCTCTAAGTGAGGAACACCATTTTGAATTTAATTATGAAATAGGAAAATGGGTATGTGCCGAATGTAAAAAAGAAAAAAATCCAGATGGAACATATGCATTACACTGCAGAACTCATCCTCATCAATTACAAAACGGAATTGGGCATAAAGGGAAAAGAGTTTATCAAGTTAATATTGAATGTAAAGGAAGTTATGACTTTACATTTGATTCACCTTATTCATTAGATATGTTTCTACATAATTCAGATGGTGTAATATTAGAAAAAGGGATTACGCTTCATGATACGGGTGAAGATTATCAAAATTATATATTTACCAAATTGGATATAGGAACATATTACATTGAATTAGTGCATACAGATAAAAGTAATTTAGGAAAGATTAAAGGAGTATTAAAACCATATCCAATTACAAAACAAGAAAATATTGCTGATAAAGATAAAATAGATGTAATGAATCATTTACACAATAATCAAAATATTTATGAATTTTATACCAAAGAGGAAGGCTTTTATCGACTAAGACTTGAAGCAGCAAAATCTGGAGATATAGCATATCCAAAAAATGCAATTATTATTACAGACTCACAAGGAAATGTAGTTGATAAATATGATAATTTTGTTGGTGAAGCAATTACAAAAGAAAATATGAATAACTTGATGTTTTATGCAAGAGCTAAAGAAACTTATCAAGTAGACATACGTTATCCACAAAAAGAATTAAATGGTTTAGAACTTTATGTAGAAAAAATAGACGAATTGCCAGTCAAAACAATGAATGATGAAGATAAATATTATGATTTTAGTAGCATTCAATTAGGAGATTATGCACAAACTTTCCATATTGATCGTGTAGGAACCTATCGATTTGACATAAATTATGAGGGTGAACAACAAGAAGAAATGAAATTTATTGTTGTAGAAAAAGATAATAATGGAAATTATAATTTACTTCAAACCAAATCTCTTGACCAAATGAATGGTGTGATGCAATTTAAACTTGATGTTACAGAACCTAAAGATATTATTATTTGTTATTTTGATAGTAAAGGTTTAGGAAAATTATACATTGGAATCGAAAAAGAAATAAAAATAGAATATGGATTTGAGATTGTAACCGATATAAGTAATCAAGATTGTGGAAGCGAAGTAAGACTTAATAATGGATTACTGGGTGGAACAACAATGACACAGGGTTACACAAGATATTTATATTTAGGAGAAAATGCTCCAGATAAAACATCAAGATTAAATTATAATTGGTATTCAATGGATGAAAGTATCGCAAAGGTTAGTGCTTATGGAACGATAACCGCAATAGGAGTAGGAAAAGTTAAAATACAAGCAGTGTATAAAAAAGATACAAGAAGAATAGCAACACTTGAAATTGAAGTCTTACCATATCCAGAAGAAGTAGAGCCAATATATTTACAATATGGAATGGATGTAAGAATTGGTGGAACGATAAGTGGAACAGAAGTCACTAGTGGAAAAGGACAAGCTATTCCAGTTGGAATTAATCCAGAAGTCACAATACATAGAGGATATACAAGATTAATTTGTTTAGGTGAAGATAGTCCAACAACAAGTGTTCAAGATTTTGAATGGCAAGTTATAAGACAATTACCAAATGATACAGGAATGGTAACAGTAAGTAGTTTTGGAACAATTACAGGAACACAAGAAGGATTTGTAACAATTAAGGGAACATATAAATACAATCCAAATTATACGATTTATATAAGAATAGAAGTTATATAGAATATCAATAAGCATAGATGTAAAAGTCTATGCTTTTTTTCATATTTCAAAACAAAAAAAGATTTTTAGGATAAACCCCCCAGAATATGACTTTGATAAAGTAGAAGTTGGTGTTGAATATAGCGGAGGAAATACAGCTTATTTTGATGCATTCCAACTTTATAAAGATTCCTATGGTAAATATTATAATTATGATGAAAGGGGAAATCTTACTGAAGTAGTTGGTGATGATGCAAGTTCAATGCGAATCGACTATAATGATGATAATCAAATTAGAGAAGTCGTTTCAACTGATGGAAGTTCTTTTAAGTATGATTATGATACTAAAGGAAGATTAGAAAAAGTAACAGATACATCAGGAAATGTAGTGACGATAACCTACGATACAAATAATTATGTTATGAAAACAACTATTACTACAGTAGATGGTGAAACAATCATCAATAGTCAAGAACGAGATTACTATGGGAATATCACTAAAGCTACAAACGAACATGGAGATGTAACTTTAACAAATTATGATTATTTAGAACGTATTACTCAACTTCAACATCCAAATGAATTTTGTGAATATTATGGTTATAATAAAGATTTAACTTTGCAATATTTAAGAGCCAATATGTATTATTTAGACGGCAATCAATTTACTTATGATGAAACAAAGCAAATCAAAAAAGTGACAGGTGAAAATGGAACGCAATATGATTTAGTTCATAACGATTTTGGAAGACTAACTCAAATTAGTGTAAATGGAGAAGTTATCAATCAATTTAGCTATAATGAAATCACCAATGGAGTAAATAAAGGACTCATTCGTCAAAAACAATATGGATTATCAGGAGATTGTTTTGATTTCTTCTATAATGAAGATAATCAAATAGATGAAGTAGAGTTTAATGGAACGACTATTGTTGAATACGAATACAACGAAGAAGGACAAGTCTCTAAGATTATAGATGTTAAAAACAATACATCAAAATATTTTACCTACGATTTAAAAGGAAAGTTAATTAAAGTAGTAGATGATAAAAATAGATCAATTTCATATACCTATGATAATTTAGATCATCTTCAAAAAACATCTTATCAAATGGGAGATGTTGAAAAAAGTTTTGATTATGAATACGATTATGAAACCAATGAATATACAAAAGAAGGATACTTTAATAGACTTGAAAAAGCCTATAATGATGAAATAGTAAAGGGTGGAATGAATTCAAAAGGAGTATATGGTGCTAAACCTACATTAAAAACTATCAATCAAGTCTATGATGATAGTATAAAAATGAATGTTTATCAATTTGAAGATACTTATGATTTTATATGGTATAAACTAGATACTTTCAATTCCAATAAACCAACAGGCTATTCAAATGGAAAATACTTTGATTTAGATACTTGGAAAAGAAGATTCTTCTATAATAAAACATTTTATATGTGGATAAAACCAAGTGGAACATTTAAAGAAGAAAACTTATTTAGATTTCAAAAAGAAGATGCAAATGAAAATAGAAGTAATTTAGCTCTCTTAAACGTTACAAGTAGTGGTAAAATTGGCTATAAGGAAGAAACTAAAAACTATTATTCAAAAACATCAAATAATGTTTTAAAATTAAATGAATGGAATTTGGTCGGTATTAAAATCTTTAAAAATGAATTAGAAGATAGTTGCAAATGTATATTATTTATTAATGATGAAGTAACAACAGAATTTAATACAACAATTGATGTAACAGAAATTAGTAACCTTGTTATTGCAAGTCAAACACCAATTACAACATCTACTACATCATCTAATAAAAGTAATGTTTCTACTTCACTATCCTTACCATTTAAAGTAAGTATGATGTCCTTTGGATCATTTAACTATATCAAAGAAGATATGAAAGCTATTTATTATGAGGGATTAAAGTATTTAGTAAATTCTACTCCAGTAAAAGCAACAGGAGTGTCTTATTATAATGGTAGTGTTTATCAAGATTTTGATGTGGTTACATTAAATGGAAGTTTAGAGTCAACAAGAGGAAATAAACCAGTTGCCCTAATGAAAACGGATTCCTCATTTAAAGTAGAAAAAGCAAGAATCTTTAAATATGATCCAACCATCAAGAGACACGTTTATGGGGCATTTAATGATGTAAGTAATTTAACACATGGAAATCACTCTCTACTAGCATATGATTTAAGTCTAAAGAATAAAGGAATGATTAGTTTTAAATTTAAAGTAGATGAAGAAATGACAACAAAACGTTATCTTTTAGCTAGTTATCATAATGAAACACAAAAATTAGGAGTATTTATTGAATACATTGATAACAAAGAATGCATTTGTTTTGAATTAAATGGTCAACGACTTGCATGTAATAGTAGAATTATTTATAATCATTGGTATAGTATTGTGTTATTTATAAAAGACAACAACTTTAAAATGTTTATTGATGGAAGTCTACTATATGAAGAAAATATTACTTGTGATTTAACAGACACCATCACATATCTAGGTTCACTAAAAGATGGAACAAGTTCTTTAAATGGTTATCTTGAAATGTTTGCTTATTCTGATAAAGAATTTGAAGTAAATGATGTTTCAATTTTAGTTCAAAATATTTTCGAAAATGGAAATACAATTTCAATTAAAAAACATTTAGATTCTTTAGGAAGAGTTAAGGATAAAACTATAACAACAAATAAAAGCAATTATAAAACAACTTACGTTTACGATAAATTTCGAGTGATGAAGGAATTAGACTTAGATACCCACAGCACTCATTATGAATACGATAGTATGGGTAACATTAC
This sequence comes from Prevotella sp., assembly GCA_023665755.1. Taxonomy (GTDB): domain Bacteria; phylum Bacillota_I; class Bacilli_A; order ML615J-28; family CAG-313; genus CAG-313. Next base: position 272,712 of record JAMPDF010000001.1, on the reverse strand, counting down.
CAAAAGACAAGATAAATTGCAAGATACTATCGAATCAGAATCTAGTTATCAATATGATAAGTTAGGTCGATTAATTAAAGAAATTCATCCAAATGGAGATATTGAAACCTTCACTTATGATGCCAATAGGAATATTATTACTCATCAATTAAGTTCTTCTCAAGGTCAATTAATTGATGATGAAACTTATCATTATTCTTCAATTAACAAAGATCAATTAATTTCTATCACAGATGGATTTACAAATAATAGTATTATTAAAGAATACAAATATGAAGACTCATATAAAGGTAATCCTACATCTATCATTACAAACGGAGTAAGAGAAAATCTCATTTGGGAAGGAAGAAAGTTAAAACAAGTTGACGATATTAGTTTTACCTATAATGAAGATGGGATTAGAGTAAAGAAACTTGGAACAAACTTTGTAGAAAGATACATTTTAGATGGAAGTAAAGTGATTGGATTAAAGCGTAGTCATGAAAGTGGAAGTTATGAAATGTACTTTAACTATGATGAACAAGGAGAAATTACCGGAGTAAGTTGTGAAGGAAAAGAGTATTTCTATAAATTCTCTTTAAATGCAGGTACTAATGCATCTTATCTAATAGGAGCAATGAGAATATATACAGATCAAAATCGAACAACACTACTTAATAAATATGGAACGACTGGAATTAACCGACAAGCAATGACACATAATGGTGAAAATGAATTATTTGTATTTTTACCAGAAAATGGTTATTTTATATAGATATTGTTCTTCCTAATTCAACATATACATCAATAACTTTAACAATAGAACAAGTAGGAACTAAGGATATGAATTACCAAAATAGTCTTGCTACAATACGCTTTGATGAACTATTTACAAATAAAACGAGCAGTAGTTATTTTGAGGAAGTGACAATAAGTCATCGTTCAAAAATAGAACTAGACATCATGACAAGTGGAATAGTTAATATAGACATACCAGTATATATTTTTGAAAAATATCGTGACCCTGGATATGAACCAGGAGACAATCATTATTATTTAAATTTAGAATATACTAACAGTATTACTAGTACAAATAGAGATCCTGTGTTTACAGCTATTTTAAATCCAGGGACATATTATATTGGATATTCAGATAATGTTAACAATGCAAGTATTCAATTTGCATTAAGAAGAAAAGTAAATACTGATTTAAATATTGATGGAACACTTGTAACTGATCCAGCAACAAATGAGGGATTCACACTTGGAAGTGAAGTAACAGTAAATAACGGTATGTGTAATAGTGATACAATTATAGAAGGATTTACAAGATGCATTTATTTGATGGTAGAAAATAGATTTACAGATCCGATGTCAAGGCTAGAGTATGATTGGTATTCAAGTAATGATAATGTGGCAATAGTAACTACTTATGGAACTGTTATCGCTAAGTCAGTAAATGTAGATACAGAAGTAACAATTTATGCAGTATTAAAAACAGATCCAAGTATAGTATATCAAAAAACATTTACAATTGTGAATGATACAAAAACATATGAAACAGACCCCCTTGATTATTACCTAACTATGAGTGTTGAAGTAAGAGGAAATGAGTTAATTCATTTAAGTAGTTTAAATGTACCTATTGATATGACACAATATTATAATTGGTCTGGTTCTCCTTTATTAAATATTAATGATTGGGGATATATTTATGCGGCCCCAAGTGTACAAGGTATGACATTATATGTAAACTAAATAATATCTAATTTTATTATACTTATAGATATTTCAAAGAGTTAGCAAACTAGAGAAGATGCTAGTTGGTAGCTCTTTTTTTTTTACCAAAATGAAAATGGAATAAAAGAATGTTGATATTTTAAAATCAATTAGTGTATTTTGACATCTTTAATAAAATAAAGAATCAAAAATGGCCAAAAAATAAGATATAGTTATATGGTTGACTTTTTAAAAGTTTTCAAAAGGTGAAGAAAAAACAATTGGATCTATTTTTTAAAAGGAGTAAAATTGTTGGTTAATAACTTAACTATGGGTATAATTGCATTAAAAAATTTATAAATATTTTAATTTAGATGAAAACTTAGCAAATATTGTATATCGAAAAGTATTCCAAATCAGTGAAAATAAATTTGATAAAATATTAACTATTTATGATTGTTGTCCAGAACTTGTTAATTCAAAAATATTTAATTATTTAGTTTAAATAATTCTATAAAAACTATAGTTTATCAAATTTAAATAATATTTGGAAGGAAACTTATTTAAACAAAAAATAGTTTATTAGCAGAGGATGGGAATCATCATAAATAATTTATTAGAAAAATAATAGAAACGAATTCAAAACATTAAAAGTCAAAATAGAAAAAATTTACTTTCTCTACAATATTCGACAGAGTTTTCAAATACAAAAATATATAATATTTTTGAAAAAATATGTGCTATGTCTTGCATTTTTTTACTTTTATGGTATAGAGATATCAAAATAAAAGATAAATAGGATAAATCAATAAAGGGGTATTGCAATAGAAATTTACTTTTTCTAGAATTAATTATTTATTTCAGATTTTTTAAATATATTAATAAGAAAGGCCATAGACACATAGATGGGGGAGGTGTATTATTGGAAATGAATTTAAGGTTACACAGAATTAATATTTGACATATAAATTTAATCATATTTAAAAGAAGAAAGGGGAGAAAATAAATGAAAAGATTATTTGGAGTGTTTATATGCTTAATACTTGAAATATGTTTAGTAGGGTGTAATATGAAAAAAAAAGTAAAATATAATGTTAGATTTTATGATGAATCTGCTGAAAATGCAGTATATCATATAAATAAAGAATATAATAAAACAGGTAAGTGCTCATATAACATTGAAATCATTAAGTCATACGATGAGTTATTAGCGTTATGTGATCAATATAACAGTCCTGCTTTTGATGAAAAAAGCGAGAAGTTTTCAGCTGAAGTAAACCAACTAATTCGTAGCTTTACAAAAGAATACTTTGAATCTAAGGCATTAGTATTTTATTTTGGAAATGCAACCAAACAAGGACCAACCACTGATATTAAATCTATAGTGATTGAAAAAGATACATTAGTAATAAATTATAAGAAATGTAAAGGAAATACTGAAACAACAGAAATTCGAGCACAACCATGGACTCTGATAATAGAAATAAATCAGAAAGAATTAGTTAATATTAGTAAAGCTAAAGTAGTAACAAAATAAAAAGAGGGATTATATGAAATTAAAAAAATTAAATTCAGTACTTATTTCAGTTTTAATCGTACTAGTATCTTTTTGGGGACAAAAAGTATATGCTCTATCATCTGAAGCAATATTAGAAGAAAAAGTATATTGTACGGCAACTATAGAAGATGATTTTGCGGATGACACAATAATCATCGTTTTAAATAACCAAGAATCATTAGAATTTAAAGATTATAAAATTATGGATTTTATTGAAATAGATTGCATTGCAATAGAGGATTTGACACAAAATACTTGTGAAATCATAAAAAAACAATTAGAGGCCGAAAAAACTGGAGATTGGTCAAAGTTAGAAGAACGTATAGAAAAGGACACACTAATTGATGTTGATAAATTTCATAGAATTTTATGTCTAACAATAGATAATTCCAGTAAGGAAAAGGTTTTAGAAAAAATTAGAATTTTGGAAAAAAGAACAGAGATATTATCAGCTGAACCAGATTATATTGAAAAATTAGATGTAGTATGTAATGATCCATTTTATCCGAGTTTTGGATATAATGGACAATGGGGATTAAATGGAGAATATGGAATAAATGCAGATTTGGCTTGGAATCTTACAACAGGAAATTCTAGTGTAATAGTTGGTGTTATTGATTCGGGAATTGATGGACAACATCCTGATTTAATAAATGTACTTAATGATGATCTACATCGTGATTATGTAGATACACCTCTTTTTAGTAGTGTAAGAGAGGTTGATAAAGCGGATTTAGAAGACTTAACAGGTCATGGTACACATGTAGCTGGAATAATAGGCGCACAAGGCAATAATGAAATAGGTATTTCAGGGGTTGCTTGGAACATTAGATTAGTATCATTACGAGTTTTTAATAAGAAAAATGCAGGACAGTTATCTGATGTTAAACGCGCCATAGATTTTGCTACAGAAGCAAATATTCCCATATTAAATTATAGTGGTGGTAGTACCTATGATCATAATGGTTGCAAAAAAGCTATTGAAAATTATCCAGGCTTATTTGTATGTTCAGCGGGAAATGATGATCGGGATAATGATTTAAAGGGGTATTTTCCTGCAAATTATAATTTTAATAATCATATAAGTGTGGGGGCAATAAATAGGAATGGGAGTAGACCAACTGTTTTGCAATGGGACTTTGATGACGATGGAAATCCACAAGGATCTAATTATGGTGCTACTACAGTAGATATTTTTGCGCCTGGAGATGATATTATTAGTACAGTTCCTAATACCTTTTCTCCGATGGGGTATGCTTATTTGGGAGGTACATCCATGGCAGCGCCATATGTGGCAGGTGTTGCAGCATTAATGTTATCTATTAATCCAAATTTGACACCTCAAGAAATAAAATTCACGATTATGAATAATGCTACTAAATATTCAAATTTAAATGGACTTTGCGTATCTGGTGGAAGGTTAGATGCATTTAAGGCAGTCAGTGCAGTGGCTTATTCTACAAGTAATGTAAATGACAAAATTTCTATTGATGGGTTTATTGATGGATATTCAGTAATGGGGCAGACAGATTTGGAAATACCAAGTAGTTTTGCGCCAATAAGCACTAATTATGGTATTTCCCAACAGAATGTCTATATGATTGGTAACGCTGCATTTAAGGGAAATGAAAATTTACGAAGTATAATCATGCCTAGCACTATTAGCAGCGTAGAACCCAGCGCTTTTGAAAATTGTTCAAATTTACAGAGTATAACGCTATCTAATAATTTAACCAATATAGGAAATTCTACTTTTAAGGGTTGTTCGAGTCTTCAAAATATAACAATACCAGATAGTGTAACCCATGTAGGGTCTAGCGCTTTTGAAAAATGTTCAAATTTACAGAGTATAACGCTATCCAATAATTTAACCAATATAGGAAATTCAACTTTTAAGGATTGTTTGGGTCTTCAAAATATAACAATACCAAATAGTGTAACCAACATAGAATCAAGTGCTTTTGAGAATTGTTCAAATTTACAAGGTATAACACTACCAAATGGTATAATAAACATTGGTTCTAATGCCTTTGAAAATTGTTCGAATTTACAAAATATAATATTACCTACAACTTTATACACTATTGAATCTTCTGCTTTTAAAGGTTGTACTAGTCTGCTAAGTATAGCTTTGCCTAGCAATGTTGAATATATTGGGGATGAAGCTTTTAAAGATTGTTCAGCCTTGAGTTATGTTGATGTGCAAAGAGCAATAAAAGATATTACTAACATTGGATTAAATGTATTTAGTGGATGTAGCTATACATTGCAAATTATAGTTCCAACCAATCGAGTGGCCGAATACAAAAACAAACTCTATTGGTCAAGTTATAAAGGAAAGATTATACCGTCGGGTGAATATGAAGTATTAGAAATAGATTGTGAAAGTACTCTATATGAAAGTATACAACTCAATAGTGGGTATAATCAACTTTATCAATTGAATGTCAATTGTGGAAAAACCTATCGAATTGATACAGAGGCATCTGCTGGAGTGATATTAAAAGTATATAATGCAAATATGGATTATGTAATAAGTGGAGATGAGTTAGTCGATACCTACTTAGGGGTGGGAACATATTATATTTCCATAGAATTTAGTAGTCAGACAACTGCAGGTGCAATTGATACGTATTTTAAATTAAGATGGAAAAATAGTGATGTTCAACTCAATACTGGGAATAATAATATCAAAACACATCTTCATACGACGATTGGTAATATGAGCCATGGAAAGTTTTATTATGTGAACGATCAAGGACCAGGGTTCTTTCAATTCAAATTAAGTGGAGTAAGTAATGCAAACTATCTAAAAGGTGCAATTACAATTTTTGATGATCAAAATAGAACAATGGTGCTGAATAGATATACTATAGATAATTCTTATTACCCTGCAATTTCTAATGAAGGAGAAAGTGAATTGTACGTTTATTTACCTGAAAATGGCGATTATTATATAGATATCATATTACCTACAAATGGGTATACAACATTAAACTTTAAAATAGAAGAAGTTGAAAAGAATGATATTGATTACCTAAATCGGCTTGATATTATTGGATTTGATGAACTATTCTTTAATCAAGCCACACAAAGTTACTTTGAAGAAGTGACTATCAGCCATCGCTCCAAAATAGAATACGATATTCAAACTAGTAAAGCAATCAATGACAATATACCAGTCTATATCTTTGAAAAGCAAGCTGATTCAGGAATTATTGTACCGAAATTGATAGAAGAAATTACTAAAACAAATCGAAGCCCAATATTTAGTATTATATTAGAATCAGGAACATATTATATAGGATATTCAGATAACTTTGAAGAAGTAGGCATACATGTTGGACTAAGAAGGAAAGTAAATAGTGAAATAAATGCAAATGGAGTGTTAGTAACTGATCCTGCACGACAACAACAATTTAATCTAGGAACTGAAGTTACATTTAATAATGGTATTTTAAGAGGCAACACAATAACAGAAGGCTTTACAAGAAACCTATATTTAATGGTAGAAGATAGACTTCACGATCCGATGTCAAGACTTGAATATGATTGGTATTCTAGTAATGAAAATGTGGCAAAAGTGAGTGAATATGGAACAATATTGGCGCTAAATGTCAATGAAAATACAGAAGTAATAATATATGCAATAAACAAGAAAGATCCAACAATTGTATATAAAACTAAGATAATAGTAGTAAAAGAAACCTCAACAGAAGAAATAGACCTTGAGTGTAATATGAGCTATTCTTATTCAGTTGAAAATGGAACATATCAATTGGCTTTAGACTTTACAAACAGTCCATATCCATATATTCAATATTATGACTGGGAAGTAAGAAGTGGGGAAGAAATAGATGTAAATGTGAACAATTGGGGAATTATTGCATCAAGTGGTGTAGGTGAAACCACAATTATAGGCAGTTATAGATTAAATCCAAGGGTAAGATTAATTATCCATTTAACTATAACAGAGTAAAAAATAAGAGTTAGTAAAACATATGCATTATGGTTTGTACTAACTCTTTTTGTAAAAAATAATAATATGAATTATGTGAAATAAAATATTTGCAATATTTAGTAATGTATGGTATGATATTGTATAAAGAAGTAATTTCTTAAGTTTGCTTTCCTGATTTTTTTAGTAATTCATTGTAAAACTTAAAGCTCTCTTAAGAAAAGAGAGCTTTTTACGTTTAATTACATATATCTTGAATTTTATGTATATAACAATATGAATTATGAGAATAGAAAAAGAAAGGGGGAGGTAGATATTGAATATATGTTTGGCATTAGAGTGAACTATCAATGTGTATAATAGTTAGATATATGATTTTATAAAAAGAGATATTATTTGTTTATTAAAATGAAAGAGGGAAAGAAAATGAGAAAAATTGAAATTGGATTAATTATGGTGGTATGTTTATTTTTATTATCTTCATGTCGTTTAAATAAAATTAGATATGATGTCAATGAAGTAGATTATTATACAATTATTTCGACAGATGAAGAAGTGAGTAAATATGACGTATATCTTTATAACTTATTAATAGATAAACATAATTTAACTATATATAAAAGTGTTGAACAGTTAGAAGAGAGTTTTACCGAAAACAAACTAAGTTTTAATAATCAAAATATTAAAGATAGATATAATCAAGATTTTTTTAAAAATAAGGCATTAGTAATATTTTATAATGTTGATTCAAGGGGTGGTTTCGAATATAAGTTTAAATCGTTAAAAATAGATAATGATAAATTGGTTTTAAATATCATTATTAATGAGCCTGAACAAAGTACCACTGTGCCTGAACCAAGGTTATTTTTCATAGAGATTAATGAGAAAGAGGTTAAGGATTATAATGAAATAGTGTGTGAAATTGACAGAAACACTATATAATAATCTATGATTTGGTATTTATATTTCTATAGAAATTATTAAATATTTAAAACTGATTACGCTGAAAAAGTTTGATAGACTTAATTGTTTTGTTACAAATTTAAAGAAATCTTAGAAGTTTCAAAATTAAATTTTGAAACTTTTTTAATGTCATTGAATCAAAGACTTATAATTAAATATTTTAACTCAAAAATATAACTAATAAAGATATTTTCATAATCACTTTAGAATATATGATAATTTAATTATTAAATAATATTATTGATTTGATAATCAGGAAAAAAGAAATATATTATACCCTGAATATGGTTAAATATGGAGTAAAAAAGGAGAAAATGATGCACGATATATGGAATCCATGGCATGGATGTAAAAGAAAAAGTGAAGGATGCGACAACTGTTATATGATGTATTTAGATCAGGTGCATGGAATAGGTGATGGAACTAGAATCTATAAAACAAAGTCCTATTCGTATCCTTTAGCGAGGCGCAAAGATGGGACATATAAAATTCAATCTGGAGAAGTGATACGGGTCTGTATGAATTCAGATTTTTTTATTGAGGAAGCAGATATATGGAGAAATGACGTATGGAAAATAATTCGGCTTCGTAGTGATGTGATTTTTATATTGATTACTAAAAGGCCTGAACGTATACTGGATTGTCTTCCTACTGATTGGAAAAATGGATATGAAAATGTGATGCTATATGTGACTTGTGAAACACAAAAAAGAGCAGATGAGAGACTTTCTATTTTAGAAAAACTACCGTTTCAACATAAGGGAATTATGCTTGCACCATTATTAGAAAAGGTGGATATTAGTCAATATATAAGGAAAAATTCGATTGATAAAGTAGTGTGTGGAGGCGAAAATTATGGAGGAAATCGGATTTGTGATTATGATTGGGTACTCTCTTTATATGAGCAATGCAAAATAGCAAATACTGATTTTATATTTACTGAGACAGGTACTTATTTTATGAAAGATCATCATCTATATCAAATTAAGAGTAAAATTCAGCAATCTAAAATGGCATATCGGTCTGGGTTGTTTTATAAGGGGCACACAAATTCTTATCATTTGTTTGATCGGTTTGGTAGACCTATTTCAGAGGAAATGATGCATATTCCTCAATATACAAGCATAAACTGTGATGAATGTGGCAGTCGTCCGATTTGTAATGGGTGTGCTAAATGTGGCAAGTGTATGCAAAAAGAAGAATAAAAAAAGCAAATCTAAAACAGATTTGCTAAAAAAATGGTATACTATATATTAGTTTTAAAACTAATTAATTAGGAGGGTTATATGAGAAATGATGTGGAAACTATTCCTTATGGAGCACAAATAGCTGAGCTTGAGAAAATTTTTCGAAATGTAATGAAAGTCATTTGCGCAAAACAAGGAATCAATTACACTTATTTTAAAATTATCAAGCCGCTTGCCAAACACAAAGAGGGAATTATTCAAAAAGAAATTGTAGAGAATGCGAATATTAAGCCATCTACAGTAAGTCTTACTTTGCGTAATATGGAATTAGAAGGCTATATTCAAAGAGAATTGTGTGAAAGTGATAATCGCAAGGTAATTGTAAAAATTACGCCACTTGGTGAAGCATTAGATAGACAAATTAAATCTTGTTTCGAAACAGTAGAGGCAATGATGATACAGGGGATTGAACAAGTGGAGTTGAATGCTTTTTCTACAATTTTATCCAAAATGAAGCAAAATTTAGAATCATAAGAGGAGAGAAACAATATGTTAAAATTACTACGATATTTAAAAAAATACTGGCATTTTGCCCTGCTAGCCCCCCTATTTATGATATTTGAAGTATTAATGGATATGAGTATAACGGATTATATGGGAAAGATGATTGATACAGTCAATTCATTTGAACCAGAAATTGATACAAATATTTTTATTCAGACCATTTTGAAATATGGTGGGATTATGTTAGGGTTAGTGATGATAGGTGTAGTTAGTGGAATTATGAGTGGTGTTTTTGCTAATTTAGCAAGTCAAAATTTTGCTAATGATTTGAGAAAAGATTTATTCGAAAAAATTATGCATTTATCTTTTCAACAGACCGATGATTTTTCAACTGGCTCATTGGTTACAAGGGTAACTAATGATGTAACAGCAGTTCAAATGATGATTGCTCAAGCGATTCGAATGTTTGTTAGAGCCTTTGGAATGTTTGTGTTAGGAATCGTTTTTACACTTTTGATAAGCTATCAATTTATGATTGTTTTAGCAGTAGCGTTACCACTTGAATTGATTCTTATGATTTTCTTTATGAAAAAAGCATTTCCGATGTTTTCAGTAGTACAGGCCAAATTGGATAAGGTAAATTCAGTTGTCCATGAAAATCTAAGTGGTGCAAGGGTAGTCAAAGCCTTTTCAAAGGAAAACTATGAGTACAATCGTTTTGAACAAGCGAATTTAGATTTGACTAGCATTACTTTAAAGGTCAACAAAATTATGGCAATTATTATGCCATTATTTATGGTCATTGTATATGCAGCAACGATTGCCATCTATGTTCTTGGTGCGAGTAGCCAAGTAGTTTCATGGAATCAACAAATCGCGCCTCATATTACTGTTGGAGATATGGAAAAGGCCGTTATGTATATCACAATGATTATGGGAGCTATGTTGATGCTAGGAATGACATTTGCAAATATGGCAAGAGCTTTTGCCTCTAGCAAAAGAATTAATGAAGTATTATCAGCACCAGATATTATCATAGATGGAGATCAAGATATAACAGATGCAAAAGAAGAGGGGACAATTGAATTTCAAAATGTCACATTTACATATCCTGGAGGAAAGGCGCCTGTCTTAGAAAATATTAGTCTAAAAATCAACAAGGGTGAAACTGTTGCTATTGTAGGGGCAACAGGTGCTGGCAAATCAACATTAGTCAATTTAATTACACGATTTTATGATGTGACTGATGGGGCAATATTGGTAGATGGAGTAGATATTCGGAAATTTAAAGTCAAGGCACTGCGAGATTGCATTGCGATTGTGTTACAGAAAGCGGAGTTATTTGCTGGTAGCATTAAAGAAAATATCAAATGGGGAAATCCTAATGCAACTGATATAGAAGTAGAAAAAGCGGCACAAATTGCTCAAGCTGATGATTTTATTTTGTCGAAGGCAAAAGGATACGATGAATATGTAGAAGAAAAGGGGACATCGCTTTCAGGTGGTCAAAAGCAGCGTATTTCTATCGCTAGAGCGATTGTTAAAACTCCGGAAATTCTTATTTTTGATGACTCAACTAGCGCGCTAGATTTAGTAACTGAAGCCAAATTATATCAAGCTATGCGTATGCATATCGCGGATACAACCAAAATAGTGGTTGCACAGCGTATAGCTACTGCTAAAAATGCGGACAAAATAGTAGTATTAGATGGTGGAACTATTGTTGCTTTTGATACCCATGAACAACTGCTAGCCAATTGCGAAATTTATCAAGACATTTATAATTCTCAACTCAAGAAAGAAGGTGAAATGAATGGCTAATCCAAATACATCACGCGGAATGAACGGAAAACCTGGTGGTGGACCAGGTGGAAGATTTATGCAAACCTCGGAAAAACCACAAAATACCAAAAAAGTATTATCGCGCTTGATACAATATATTAGTAGTTTCAAATCCTTATTTATTATTTTATTGGTGGTGATTGTAGTACTTACACTTTCTACGCTATCATCTAATATTATCGTTAAAAAGATTATTGAAACACTAGGTAAATATAGTTTAGAAACGAATAAATGGATTTTAGCTCCAAATTTTAATCAGTTTATTCTATTTGTGGCGATACTTGCTGCGTTGTATATAATTCACTGTCTTTGCCAATACTTTTCAACACTCATAGGCGCTTATTTGGCCATTAAAACGACAAGAAAATTACGGAACGATTTATTTTCAACAATGGTTCGTTTACCGATTGGATATACAGATACACACGCTCATGGCGATTTGATGTCAAGAATGACGAATGATGTTGATAATATTTCGAATACTGTATCTAGTACAATCGGTTCTTTGATATCAGGTGTTTTAACTATTTTGGGTTGCCTATGTATAATGATTTATTATTCGCCTTTATTAACACTTGTTTCTCTTTCGTCTTTGGTTTTGACGCTAATTGTTACAGGAGCAATGAGCAAAATGATGAAGCCGCTTTTTAAGAAGCAACAAGAGTTATTAGGAAATTTAAATACTCAAACAGAAGAAATGGTTTCTGGAATTAAAACTGTAACTGCTTATAATCACCAATCTATAGCCATGCACGATTTCAATCAATATAGTGATACGTATTGTAAAGTTGGATTAAAGGCACAAATTATTTCTGGATCTATGGGACCAGTGATGAATTTTATCGGTAATTTCGGTTATTTTTTGGTATGCTTTTGTGGAGCATTATTCGCTGTAAAAGGAATTGGAAAAACATTACTTGGTTTACCATTAGATGTATCCATTATTGTTTTATTTCTTACTACAAGTAAACAATTTACAAGACCTATCAATGAAATTGCGCAGCTTTATTCACAAATATTGACTGCTTTATCAGGTGCAGAGCGTGTATTTGAAGTGTTAGATGAAGCAACAGAAGATTTTAGTGGTGAAGTATCATTAAATATGAATCGTATCAAAGGCGATATTGATTTTGAACATGTTGCCTTTGGTTATGTAAAGGAAAAACCAGTATTAAAAGATTTTACAGTTGATGTTTATAGTGGTCATAAAATTGCACTTGTTGGAGCAACTGGTAGTGGGAAAACGACTATTGTAAATTTGCTAATGCGATTTTATGATCTAGATAGTGGTACGATTCGAATTGATGGTATAGATATTGCTAAAATTTCAAAGAAAGAACTTCGAGATAATATTGCTATTGTTCTCCAAGATGCAGTATTATTTGAAGATACTATTGAAAATAATGTAAAATATGGAAGAGAAAATGCCACTACTGAAGAAGTGATGAGAGCAATTGAAATGGCCAATTGCGCCAAATTCATCAAACGATTGCCTGAACAAGAAAAAACGATGCTATCAGAAGGAGGGACCAATCTTTCTCAAGGGCAGCGTCAATTACTGACCATTGCAAGAGCTATTCTTGCTGATCCAAAAATTTTAATCTTGGATGAGGCGACTTCAAGCGTAGATACCAGAACGGAAAAGAAAATTCAAGATGCTATGGTCAAATTAATGGAAAATAGAACTTCAATTATTATTGCTCATCGTTTATCAACTATCCAAGATGCCGATTTGATTGTTGTTCTAGACCAGGGTGTTGTAGTAGAAATGGGAAATCATGAAGAATTGATTCAACATCAAGGAGTATACAATCGTTTGTATCAAACTCAATTTTCTGGTTTAAATACATAAAGAAACACACACATTAGATAAGAAGTATCACTTCAAAACTAATGTGTGTGTTTATAGAATCGTATTGCCGTCAAATTGCATAATCAAACTATAATTCAGTTCATAAAAAATGATAAATGTGCCATAATAAAAAGAAAAGGCATTTTTATGAAGGATAAATCATTTTTAATATTAAAAGATAAAAATATAATAAAAGGAATCCTGATTCTTGCATTACCCATTATGTTTAGTAATATTTTAAAATCGGTTCATGATATTGTTGATATGTATTTTATAGGACATATGAATGAAAGTCAAGAAGTCATTCAAGCGCAGGTTTCAGCAATCACGTTAACTGGACCAATCTTGCAAATTTGTCAAGCACTAGCACTTGGGCTGATGATTGCGGGAACAGCCATTATTAGCCAATATTTAGGAGGAGAAGAAGTCGAGAAAGCCAAAAATGTGAGTGGACAATTGATAATTCTATCGATAGCACTTGGGTTTTTCTTCAATTTTAGTCTTTATTTGTTGGCTCCTCAAATTATAAAGTGGATGGGAGCAACTCTAGACACGCCTTTATATCAATACGCAGTAAAATACGTACAATATCGATCCTTTGAACTGACGGGGCTATTCCTTTTTTATGCATATCAGGCCATTAGGCAATCTACAGGTGATACTATTACACCAGTTTTGCTGAATATGGTATCTGTTGCACTGAATATTCTATTAACAGCTCTTTTCATTCTTCGTTTTCACATGCAAATCAATGGTGCAGCATTAGCTACCGTTATAGGTAATATATTTATTATGCCTTTTTGTATCTTACTAATGATACGAAGAAAGCATAATCCGATTCCATTTCGAATTAAGGATTTAAAGCTAAATTTTACTCATATGAGACAATTATTTCGAGTAGGATTGCCAGCAGCACTATCTCAAGCGTTTACTTCTTTAGGATTTCTGCTCATTAATAGTCTCATTATTGGATTTCCTGCTCACATTGTTTATGCTATAGGAATAGGGAATCGGATTAATTCATTGCTCTTATTTCCAACTATGTCCATTGGCAGTGTACTTGCTACCTTTATTGGACAAAACATTGGTGCATTGCAAGTAGAAAGGGCAAAGCAAAGTTTAAAATATGCTATGTTTATCACACTTGTTATATCGATAGGAGGAACAATTATTCTTTTATGGTGTAGAAAACCATTAGTCCGGTTTTTCATTGATGAGGCTGCTCATCAACAAGCTTTTCAGTTTTGCGTTTATTATTTGTATTTTTTATTGATGACTTTACCACTGATGGGAGTTTTTCAAGTATGGACAGGTTGCTTTCAAGGTGCTGGTAAAACCGGATATAGTTTGTTGCTAGCCACAATGCGACTATGGGTATTTCGTCTTCCTTTGATTTGGGTGATGATGCGTATATTCAAAATGGGGCCACCAAGCATTTATTATGCAATGGTGATTAGCAATTTTGGGGCAGTCATTTTAGGAACTTTTTTATACTGTTTTATCGATTTTAAACCTAATAATGAAAAGAGGTATTCGCTTTTAAAACAAGCAAAAGTGTGATATAATAAAGATATAAAAATAAGCATTATATGAGAAAAGAGGAATGTATGGCTAAGAATAATATTGTTTTATATGAACCAGAAATACCCCAAAATACAGGAAATATCATGAGAACATGTGCAGGAACAGATACATTATTACACCTGATTCGACCACTAGGGTTTCAGATTGATGAGGCTAGTTTAAAACGTGCCGCAGTCAATTATTTGCCCAATGTTGATTTTTTGGTTTACGAAAATTGGGCAGATTTTCTTTCCAAAAACAATGGAAAAATGTACTTTTTAACACGATATGGTCAGCATAGCCCGCATGAATTAAAGTTAAATAATCCAAATGAAACCTACTATTTTATTATAGGAAAAGAGTCTACTGGTATACCTAAAGCAATTCTGCAAGAGCATTTAGATGATTGCATTCGGTTGCCCATTAACGATAAAATTCGTTCTTTAAATGTGAGTAATGTGGCTGCTGTGGTTATTTTCGAAGCACTTAGGCAACAAGATTATAATGATTTGTCACGATATGAGCCTGAAACATTAAAGGGAAAAGATTGGTTATTGAAGTGAAGGTATGATGTTTGCATTTTTGACTACAATAAATTCAGGAGGAATAATTATGCAAAAAAATATGACTAAACCACAACATGCATCAACAGAAAACGATGAATATTTTTATAGACATCCAGAGATGTACCGAGCAGAATTAGAAGAAGTTGTGAGTGAGACTGACAACGAAAATAGGAAATAGTTGTTAAGACAAATTCCGAATGGATACTGAAAAAATGTTTTCCACTTGGGGTTTGTTTTTTTTAAAAAGGAAAAAAGTATTGTTAAGTTGATTTTTTCTCTTTTTTGGTGTATAATAAGCCAAAAAGGAGTGATAGAAATGAAAAAAATCTTTTTAACCATTGCCCTTTGTTTTGGGCTTTTTGCTTTTACGGGATGTGTAGAAAAATATCCAATTCCCATTGGTATAAGACCAAGTCAAAGATTTAGTGTGGCAGAATATATTGGTAATGATGCGGTATATCAAGAAAATACTCCTTTAAAAATTTCTGGTAAAGCAGAACCAGGTGTTGTAATGGTTGCCACTTTGACAGATGTAAAATCTAGCATTGTTGATACGTCTTTTGCTACAACGGATAATAATGGTGTATGGTCATTAAGTCTTGATGCTCCAGATGGAAGTCTAAAGGCGTACCATTTAAAAATAGCCGATTCTTTAGATACATATCATGAATTTTATACCAATATTCGTTTTGGGGAAGTTTGGTTTGTTACAGGAGATGCTATTTTGGATAGTACCGAAAATGAAACAGGAGCTAAAGAAAATATCAAGGACAAAGTAGACTATAATAAGATGTTTTTATATCAAAATAAATGGGTGCCCGCTACTCCAAAGATATCATTGTTTGCATCTAATTTATTAGATCAAATTGAAAAAGATGTAGTATATCGCTTAAAAAAAGCAATTGCCGTAGTGCTAGCTACTACAGAAAGCACCACGCCAATATATAGTTGGTTTAGTTCTGAAATGATTCAATCTCGCAACTATCTTTCTAGCTTTTTGGAAAAAAATGGTCTTTCCTATCAGCCAGAGTTAGTAACTACACCCACATGGGCGTATCAAAAGTATATAGCATTATTGACAGGAATGAATTTCAATGCAATCATATGGAACCAAGGAATTTATGACTTTTCAACACCAATAGATACAGGTGGTCAAAGTTTTGAAAAAATATATTCACAAATGTTTTATGATTTAATGTCTGATTTTCAAACCCGTTTTCCCTTTACAAAAAAAATTATGGTATTACAAGAAGGTTCTAATTTTATTACGGGAAGCGAAAGATTGCGGAAAGTACAAAGTGATATTTGTAAGTATTACAATCGATGCATCTTGGTTCCAACTTATGATTTGAATCATATTGTGAACCAGTCCACAGAGGATGAAATATTGACTGATGATATCATAACAACAGAAGATTGGGTTGAAAAAGTAGACGGATACAATACAGAACAATTGATTAAACGAGTATTTAAATTATTAAAGAATGAAAATGAACTACCTATGCTAAATAATGTATTACAAATTTATAATAGTGATAAAAAAGTAACTCATCTAAAATTGATTTTTAATTTTGAATTTACGGGACAAACTCAAGATTCAATTGAAGGACTTGTTTTTTATGATAAGGATTTAAAACCAGTAGATGTAAAATATCGGTTGGTCAATAATGAGATCATTATAGAATTAGAGACCATAAAATATGTTCCAAATGAAACTGACGTAGCAGAAAGCCTTACCTATGAAACAGTGGCAGAATATCAACAAATATATAAAATTGCTTATGCACAGTCAGATTTTATTTATCATAGTAATTTAAAATTGAATGGTATTGCGGTAGTACCATTTGAAGTATGGATTGAAAATTAATTGATCTATATAGAAAGGAAAAATATGAAACGACACAATGCACGTATTTTGGCAGTAATGACGTTGTATAATATGGATGTAAATCAGTATTCAAACGAAGCTGCATTAGAATGTTTTGAACAAATCCAAAAACTAGAAAGAGAATATGAATATCCAGTTGAGATTGACTATGAATTTAGCCGAGAATTAGTGGCAAAGAGTATAGAAAATTTGCACAAAATTGATGAACTAATTGCAAAGTCACTGGTTAAATATACAATTGATCGCCTTTCATATGTAGATCGTGCAATTATTCGATTATCTACATATGAAATGTTGATGACAAGTACGGCTAAAGAAGTAATTATAGATGAAGCACTTTGGATTACTAGAGAATATAGTAATTTAAATGATGATGCACAAGTAAAATTTACAAATCGTTTACTTGAAAATATTGCAAAGGAAATTTATGAATAATCAAATCACATTTTATAGTGTATCCGATATAACCAAATATATTTATTATAAATTTGAAACAGATGCGAGTTTACAAGAGGTATATTTGCAAGGTGAAATTTCTAATTTTAAATATTCTGGAAAACATTGCTATTTTTCATTAAAAGACCAAAATGCAGAAATTTCAGCAATGTTTTTTTATCCACACAATATGAGTTTGTATTTCAAACCTATGGATGGAATGAGTGTACAAGTAGTCGGAAAAATACAAGTCTATCAAAAACGAGGCACATATTCTATTGTGGTTCAAAAAATGGCTCAAGCAGGCATTGGACTATTATATCAAGAGTTTTTGGATTTAAAAGAAAAATTACAAAGGGAAGGACTATTTGACGAAAGAAAGAAATTAAAGATTCCAGAGTATCCAGAAAAGGTTGCTGTGATTACTGCTGCAACAGGGGAAGCAGTAAGGGATATTATTTCGACCTTTAATCGTCGATTTCCGCTAGCTCAATTGAAAGTATACCCTGCTCTTGTTCAAGGTCGTGATGCACCCCAAGATTTAATACGTGCTTTGCAATTGGTGTATCGTGATCATGAGGCAGATGTTATCATTATTGGAAGGGGTGGTGGTAGCTTTGAAGATTTATCCTGTTTTAATGACGAAAAATTGGCAAGGGTACTTTTTGCATCTCCTATTCCTACAATTAGTGCAGTAGGACATGAAGGGGACTATACTATTTGCGATTTTGTTGCTTCGTTTCGAGCACCTACTCCAACAGGTGCCGCAATGAAATTGACGAAGGAGAAAAAAGACGTCCTTGAAACCTTGGTGAATTATTCAAAGCGTTTAAAAACAAGCATTACTGCAAAGTTAACACATGATTTTCAAACTTGGAATCATTGTATCCATTCCTATGGTATAGCCCAGTTCAAGCAAGTCATTGAGGGGAAATATCAAAATTATAGAGAGATATCGAATCGATTGACGCAACTTTCACCATCCAATATGGCAAAGCGGTTAGAAGAACAAATTGATCAACATCAATCGTATTTACAACAATTGATACAAAGTCGTATTGAATCAAACGAATGGCAATTTACTCATTATGCAACACGTCTTTCTCCTCAAATGATGAAAAAAATAATTGCTCAACATGAAACGATTTTAGAGGGATTGACAGATAAATTGGTTCTCTTAAACCCTTTTCAATTGATGAAAAAAGGATATAGCATTGTATATAAACAACAAATGATGATTACATCAGCTAAAGAATTATCTAATCAAGATGATATCGTCATTCAATTTCATGATGGAAAAGTCAAAGCAACTGTTCAAAAATAAAGAAAGGAAGAAAAATCCAATTTGGGATGTTTTATAAAATAAATATGGAAAACTTAACATTCGAGCAATTACTTCAACAACTTCAAGAAATAGTATCTAATCTTGAAAGTGGGAAACTATCACTTGAAGAATCTGTTCAAAAATATCAAGAAGGTATGGCGCTAAGTCTAGAATGTAAAAAGCGATTAGATCAAGCAAAAGAAGTTGTTGTAAAAAAAGTAGATGAGACTGGAGAAAGTGATTTCTAAATCTAAAATCAAAACAATAAAGGAGGAAAACGGGGTATGCAACAACCCACAATTCAACAAATCAAGCAAATGAATGATGAAGAGTTACAAACCCTGGCTCAGCAAATCCGTACCACTATTATTGAAACGGTAAGTCAAAATGGTGGACATCTTGCTTCTAATTTGGGGGTAGTAGAACTCACGATAGCATTACACAAGGTATTTGATAGTCCCAAAGATAAATTGATTTTTGATGTTTCGCATCAAACCTATGCACATAAGATTATAACGGGTAGGCTCAGTGCATTTCCAACTTTGAGAAAGTATAAAGGATTAAGTGGCTTTAGCAAGTATGCAGAAAGCATCCATGATGCATTTGAGGCGGGACACAGTTCTACGGCTATTTCTGCAGGACTAGGTTATTTGGAGGCTAAAAAAACTTATCCAGAAGCAATTGGTGAAGTCATTGCCATTGTTGGTGATGCATCGATTGCCAATGGATTGTCTTTTGAAGCCCTAAATTATTTGGGTGATCATCAAGATCAAAAAATGATTATCATCATTAATGATAATGCAATGGGCATTTCAAAAAATGTGGGATCCCTTGCAAGAAGTTATCATCGTGTACGCACTAGAGGAAAATTTACACTATTGCGTCATCATTTATCTATACAAACTAGATCTTTATTGAAATCTGCAATTTATGATATAGGCTTATTTGCATCACTTGGCTTTGAATATTTTGAAAAGATTGATGGACACTGCATTTCTGAATTAATTCAGTATTTAGAATATGCGAAATCGACACCTCATTCTATTGTTTTACATGTAGTTACGCAAAAAGGAAAAGGATACGAATTAGCAGAAGAGGACCAACTAGGGAGTTGGCATGGTGTTGAGCCATTTGATGTTCTAACGGGTAAACCTCAAAAAATAGAATCTGGAATGAGTTATGGAAAATTACTTTCAAATCAACTGATTACTTATGTAGAAAATCAATCATATGGTTCTCTGATTCGAGTAATCACGCCAGCTATGTCATTAGGAAGTGGATTAGAATCTTTTGCTCAAGCGTATCCTCATCAATTTATAGATGTAGGAATAGCAGAAGAAAACGCAACACTTATTGCAGGTGCGATGGCACATGCCGGATTAGTTCCTGTCCTATTTATATATGCGACATTTTTGCAACGTGCATATGATGAGTTAATGCATGACATTGCTCGCTCAAAAGAACATGTGGTCATTTGTATTGACCATGCTGGCATTGTTAGTGGTGATGGCGATACACATCAAGGAATTTTTGATTTAGCATATTTAGATTCTATTCCACATATTCAAATTTTAGCACCAAGAAACGCACAACAAGCTATTGGAATGCTTGAATATGCCATTGAAAAATCATCTGGACCAGTAGTAATACGCTATCCTAAACAGATTATTTGTCCTCAATATGTGCCACAACCATATCAATTAGATTGGGAAACCTTAGTAGATGATAATACTCTTATTATTACCTATGGTAGATTGGTAGATGAAGTCGCGACATGGATTGATGAGAAAGAGCTTATGGTAGGATTAGTTAATGCCCATAGTATAGCCCCTTTAGATACAAACTATATAGATAAAGTAGTCAAGCAGCAAAAGAAAGTTGTTGTTTATGAAGAAGTAATACCAAGTGGTTCTCTTGGAAATCGCATATTACGTTATTTGAATCAATCTCATCAACAATTGGATATCCAAATGGTTTGTTTGCCATTTGAATATTTAGAAGTAGGAACAAGAAAAGAACTTATGGAACAATATCATATTGCCTTAGAGGATGTAAAGAAAGCGATTGGTGAATAGCATGTTACAAAGTTTAATGGTTAAAAATTTTGCTATTATTGATAATATTCATATTGAGTTTAAGCCTGGTTTTACGGCCATTACGGGTGAAACAGGTGCTGGTAAGTCCCTTTTAATTGATGCAATTGGACTACTTCTTGGGGGAAAGGCATCTCCTTCTATGATTCGTTCTGGAGAACAACGGGCTACTATTGAAGGGGTTTTTTCTGACATTGGTGATGAAATCAAGGAAAAATTAGATGAATATGGTCTTTTGGGCGATGAGGAAGACTTGTTGGTCATTAAAAAGGAAATCAATTTCAGTGGTAAAAGTTTAGTTCGTGTCAATGGATTTGTAGCTAGTTTGTCACAACTAGAGATAATTTCTGATAAATTAGCTGATATTCATACGCAAAATGATACAAAAAAATTGTTTGAGCCTAAAAATTATCTTCATTTTATTGACGATGCTGTTTCGAAATCGGTATTATGTGATTATCAAAAAGCAAGGGATCAATATTTGGAAGCACTCAATCATTATCAAAATATTTGTGAAAATATTGAGCAATTTCAAAAAGAAATCGATTATCTGCAGTATCAGTATGATGTTTTAGTTGATGCAAAATTAAAAGAACATGAGTTGGAAGGTTTAGAAGAAGAACTTCACACACTATCAAATTTTGAACAAATTTATCAAAATTTGGCATTTATAATTCAAACTTTTAAGGAAAATAATATAAATGATCAAATTTATGAGATTGCTGAAACACTAGATAAAACATCAAATATGGATATGCAGTACCAAGATATGGTACAAATTATCAAAAATGCTTATTACGATTTGAGTGATATAGAGTCTACTATTGCATCTAAATTAGAACATTTGGATTTTGATGAAGAACGATACAATCAGATTTCTGAAAGGGTTCACTTTCTAAAAGACTTGATGCATAAATATAAGAAAACGATTCCTGAATTACTTGATTATGAGCAAGAGTTGAGACAAAAATTAGAAACGATTGGGGAACAAGATTTTCTTATCCAAGAAGCGAAGCAAAATTTAGAGCAAGCTTATGCACTTGTCCAAAATTTTGCCAATCAACTTACTTGTATTCGAAAAGAAAATGCGAAGCAACTAACCCATAATATTCAACTTGCGCTTGCTGATTTGTTATTAGATAAAGTAAAAATCGAAATTGTATTTACAACAACTGCGAATAAATCCATTCATCATGTTTCCAATTTTCCTAAAAATGGTCAAGATGTTGTAGAGATTATGATTGCTTTTAATCCAGGAGAGTCTTTGAAAGAGCTATCAAAGGTGGCATCTGGTGGTGAAATGTCTCGAGTAATGCTGGCCATAAAAACGCATTTACTCAGTCATTTGGAGCTCGCTACAATGATATTTGATGAAATTGATAGTGGGGTAAGTGGTGAAGTAGCCTATGGTGTTGCAAAAAAATTAAAAGAAATTGCCAAGTTTACACAAGTATTGGCCATTACACATTTGCCTATTGTAGCGAGTGCAGCAGATCAGCAATTGTTTATTCATAAAAAAATTGAAAATGAGATGACACTGACCCAAGTGGAGGAATTGGATGAAAAAGGTCGTATAGATGTGCTAGCTAGTTTGATTTCGCCTAATGATACAACAGGAAAAAGCAAAGAACTTGCACTTTTAATGTTAAATAATGCAAAGAATGTTGAAAATTGAGTAAAATAACAAAAAGTGTTTTTATCCCATATAAAAACACTTTTTCTTTTTCGAAAATGGCAAATAATAAAGTAGAAAGGAGAAATTCAGATGAAAAAAATTTCAAAATTATTCAGCTTTCTACTTGTTTTTTTAATATTTACTTCTATTTTTTATGTCAAAGCTGATTCAAAAACTTATGTTTATCTCGGTGGAGATTCTATTGGTATTAAAATGGAAACTGGCGTTTATGTAGTAGGAAAATATCAAGTCCAAACCAAAGAAGGAAAAGTATCGCCATGGAAACATACCAATGTAGAAATTGGAGATCGAATTGAATCCATTAATGGCATTAAAATTGAAAACAATCAGCAATTACAAGCCTTTTTACAAAATCGTAGTCAGCAAGAACTAAAATTACTATTGGTTAGAAAAAATGAAAAAATTCAAACATCCATATTGCCTATTGAAAATACCAATCATGAACAATCGATAGGTTTATATATTAGAGACCAAGTATTAGGTATTGGTACACTTACCTTTATCACAAAAGATGCAAAGTTTGGATCGCTTGGACATGGTGTTTATGACAATAAAACCTTGTTAGAAACCTTGGCTGGCAACTTATATTATTCTACTGTTCAAACCATCAAAAAATCTGAAGTGGGAACCGCAGGAGAAAAAAGAGCTAGTATCAATACACAAAAAATTGGAAAAATTATAAAAAATGATATTACAGGCCTATATGGTAAGTTAGATACATGGAATAGTTCAAAAAAGGAAATTGAAGTAGCTCATCAAGATGAAATAGAATTGGGGAAAGCACAACTATATACCGTAGTTGAGAATCAACAAATTGTAGCATATGACGTAGAAGTAGTAAGCGTTCAATTGCAGACAAAAAAGGATGTAAAAGGGATTAAAATTAAAATTACGGATCCCGATTTGATTCAAAAAACTGGTGGAATTGTACAAGGTATGAGTGGAAGTCCGATTGTTCAAAATGGAAAACTCATTGGTGCAGTCTCACATGTAACGGTAGAAAACCCAGTTTATGGTTATGCAATGCATATTGAATGGATGATACAAGAAAGTACAAGACTTGAATAAATAGAAGAAAAAAAGATGAAATTCGACAACCTCTCTTAAAAAACGTGCAAAAATATGAAAAAATTTCGCGCATTTTATAAATATTGCTAAAAAAGTTGTAAAAAACAATAATAAATTAATCAATCGCTTGCGTTTTAGTGTCAAATTTGATAAAATATTAATGCATTATAACAAAGAGGGGGGAATAATATGCAGAAATTAAAAATGGTCGTTTTAGAAAATAGCGACGAAAATCAACAAGGGGTAAGCAAACATTTGAAAGCGTTCGATGAGATTAATCTCATTGGTACGTATAATAATGAAGCAAATTTGTACAATACATTGAAGGTTGTACAACTTGATGTACTATTAGTTGATTTACTACTCACAGGTATTGATGGTATTCATGTCATTGAGACAATTAAAAAAGAAAAAGAGAATTATCATCAACCCAAACACATTATTGTAATGACTCAATTTATGAGTAATTACATGAACAGCAAACTAAATGATTTAAAGGTAGATTATGTAATGATGAAACCAGTAGATGTTCATCAATTGCATCAACTTATTGTCGGAATGTCAAGAGAACATGAAGCTAATGGTCCAAGTGACTATGATCCAGATTTAGATAGCGAAATTACATCCATATTACATGAAGTAGGTGTTCCTGCTCATATTAAAGGATATATGTATCTAAGAGAAGCCATTAGTATGGTTTATAATAATGTGGAAATCTTAGGTTCAATTACCAAAGTTTTATATCCAGAAATTGCTATTACATATGGAACAACATCATCAAGGGTAGAACGGGCAATTCGACATGCCATTGAAATTGCTTGGGTAAGAGGCAATGTAGATGCAATTAGTGATATTTTTAGTTATACAATTAGTTACAATAAATCTAAGCCAACCAATTCTGAATTCATTGCAATGATTGCGGATAGACTTAGACTAGAGCACAAGAGACAAAAGAAGATGCGTTATGTTGCGTAAAAAACAAGCTCATGTCAGTGAACATGAGCTTTTTAAATCAATTCTTTTTCAAATATATCTTTAAAAGTAATTCCTATAGAAGAAAAATCAACTTATGATATAATATATAGGAATAAAGAAGTTTAGCGATTTTACGCCAATTGGATTAATGCAATAATCAAAGCGCCTACACTTCCAAGAGCCATTAGACCAACAAGGAGCCATATCATAATTTTTCCGAATAGTGTCTTTTGAGGGGCCTTTGTAATATAGTATTCTTCTACACCGTCAGCTCTAGTATTTTTTTTGATAACTGATTGAGAAGTTTTGTTTGCTTTTTTCACTTTTTTACTCATTTTGTTCACCTCATTTATTTTATGTACATATTATAACATATTTTTTTAAAAAAGGGAAGTGTTAGCATTAAAAAAAATCGAATAATTCTCCATATTGACATGAATTGTTTTTTTGTTAGTTGTGAAATAGCAGAAAATCCTCAATTGCGTGGAAAAATTGTCGCAGTAGGCCCCAATCGATTTGATCATAAAGGCATTATTACTGCAGCAAGTTATGAGGCAAGAGCATATGGGGTAAGTTCTGCTATGAGTGTATCTGAAGCACTGAGGAGATGTCCTCAATTGATTATTGTTGAACCTACCATGGGGCTATATAGTGAATATTCTAGACGCTTTTTTGAATATTTTCTAAAAATCACGCCACTTGTAGAGCCAGCTAGCATTGATGAGGGATTTTTGGATATCACTGATGTTTGTCCTCCTTTAGAGGCAGTAGAACTTGCCCAAAAAATTCAAAATGACTTATTACATCAATTTCAATTGCCTTGTAGCATTGGCATTGCACCCAATAAATTTTTAGCGAAAATGGCATCAGATATGAAGAAACCACGAGGTATTACCGTTTTAAGAAAAAGGGAAGTGCCAGAAAAACTATGGCCACTTCCTGTTTCCAATATGATAGGGGTAGGAAAAAAAACATTGGAAATGTTACATGCTTTAGGGATTAAGACTATTGGTCAACTGGCCCATTATGATGATTTTGACTTGTTAAAAGAAATGATTGGTGAGGCCAATGCGATATCCCTCATCCAACATGCCAATGGAAATGGCAGTAATGAGGTCGATATTAATCGCTTTAATGATGTTTCATCTATTAGTAATTCACAGACCTTTGAACGTGATGAGTATTCCATTGAAAATATGAAATTGATGATTAAAATATTGACTAATACGATGTGTAATCGAATGGAGAAACAAGGTTTAAAAGCATTTCATTTTCGTTTGCAGTTAAAATACAATACCTTTCAGGTGACGAGTAAAGGGATTACGTTAAAAAATCCTACATCAGATAGTAGGAGGGTGTATCAATTATTTGAATCTATTTTTGATGATTTTTATGATAGTACTTTCCCACTTCGTCTTGTTGGGGTAGCCGCAGATCGACTAATCGAAGCGAAGGATGAGATCAAGCAAATGTCTATTTTTGATTCATTAGATGAAGAACAAAAAGATCACCACATCAATCATTTGATAGCGCTTATTAATCAGGAAGTTGGAAGTGGCGCGCTTAAACGAGGTATCAAAGATGACCCCCAATTAGATAAAAAGGTGAATACAGAAAAATATGATAAATCATGGCGTGAAGAGATAAAAAGTAAGCGAATGATTTGAATTTTGTATCAAATTGGGGTATGATATGCATAGATTATATTTTTTTCTATGAACAATCTGACAAATTGGGAGAAAAACGCTATTTTGCACGTTAAGCAAAAAAATAAAGAGGGTAGCTTGGCTAAACTAAGGTGGTACCGCGGAGAAACACTTCGTCCTTAGGTTGACTTTGTTGCCCCATTTTTTTATTGAAGGAGAAACATATGCGAACAAATTATAATAATGAATTAAGAATAGAAAACGTCAATCAAACAGTTACACTAGTTGGGTGGTGTAGTAAAAAAAGAAATTTAGGTGGTTTGATTTTTATCGATTTACGTGATCGTTCAGGAATTATCCAATTGGTTGTAGAACCACAAAATTCCAATTATGAACTGGCCATGTCAATCAAAAATGAGTATGTATTGAAAGCTACAGGTCAAGTCGTTGAAAGAGAAAACAAAAATGCTCATTTAGATACAGGAGATGTAGAAGTGATTGTATCTACTCTTGAAATCTTAAATACAGCAGAAAATCCACCGTTATTGATACAAGACGCAACAGATGCTTTAGAAGATACACGAATGAAATATCGCTATTTAGATTTAAGAAGACCTATTATGCAAAAAAATTTTATGTTGCGTCATAAAACAACCATAGCAGTAAGAAATTATTTTGATGAACTTGGTTTTATTGAGGTGGAAACACCATATTTAGGAAAGTCGACGCCTGAAGGGGCACGTGATTTCTTAGTGCCATCTCGTATACATGAAGGTGCATTTTATGCACTTCCCCAATCTCCACAATTGTACAAACAATTATTGATGATTGCGGGATTTGATAAATATTTTCAAATTGCCAAGTGTTTTCGCGATGAAGATTTAAGGGCGGATCGACAACTTGAATTTACGCAAATTGATGTTGAAATGAGTTTTGTTGATGAAGAAGACATTTATCAAGTATTAGAAGGTCTACTGAAACGGGTTTGGAAAGAGACCTTGCATCAAGATATTGTAACACCATTTGTTCGTATGAAGTATGATGATGCAATGAATCTATATGGTAGTGATAAACCAGATACTCGTTTTGAAATGTTATTACAAGATATTTCAGGTTGGGCAAAAGATGTCGATTTGACCATTTTCCAACATCAGTTGGCTACAAATGGCGCAGTGAAAGCCATTGTGGTAAAACAGGGTGCAAGTCATTATTCAAGAAAAGAGATTGATCGATTGACTTTGCTTGCTAAGAAATATCATGCGAGTGGTCTTGCTTGGTTAAAATATGAACATCAGGCTTATACAGGTTCTATTGCGAAATTTTTAAGTGAGACCAATCAGCAAAATTTATGTCATCTTCTTAGTATAGAAGAAAATGATCTTATCTTGATTGTCAGCGATAAACGAGAAGTTTGTAATTTTGCATTAGGGGCACTACGATTACAGATCGCCAAAGAAATGAATCTAATTGATGAAAATGCATTCCATTTCTTATGGGTAGTGGATTGGCCATTATTTGAATATAGTGAAGAAGAGAATAGATTTGTGGCTGCACATCACCCCTTCACATCGCCAAAAGATGGTCATGAAGATTTAATGTTAACTGATCCTGCACATTGTATGGCCAAAGCCTATGATATCGTGCTCAATGGTTATGAACTAGGTGGGGGTAGCATTCGTATTCACAATCAAGAAACCCAAGCAAAAATGTTTCAAGCAATTGGACTAAGTGAAGAAGAAGTGCGCAATCAATTTTCATTCTTCGTTGATGCATTAAAATACGGTACTCCACCACATGGTGGTTTTGCAATTGGGTTAGATCGATTGGTTATGTTATTGACGAAAAATAACAATTTAAGGGAAATTATTGCTTTCCCTAAAGCCGCAAGCGCAAAATGCCCGATGAGTGATGCACCTACTCGTGTAGCTAAGAAGCAACTAGAGGAATTGCATTTGCAAGTCAAGACTACTGAATTAAATCAATAAATAATAACGAAGGAGGCTTACATTATGAAAAGTGAAAATTATATTTCATGGGATGAATATTTTATGGGAGTTGCCCTTTTATCTGCTATGCGTAGTAAAGATCCAAATACTAAAGTAGGGGCATGTATCGTCAATCAAAACAAGCGAATTGTGGGAATCGGATACAATGGTTTTCCTTATGGATGTGATGATGATGTATTTCCTTGGCAGCGAGATGGTGACTTTCTCGATACCAAATACCCTTATGTCGTACATGCAGAACCTAATGCTATTTTAAATTCAACGAGTAATCTCGATGGAGCTACTATTTATGTAAGCCTTTTTCCTTGTCATGAATGTATGAAGTTGATTATTCAAAGTGGCATTCGTGAAATAGTATATTTATCCGATAAATATGTTGATACGCCAAGTAATATGGCTTCTAAAAGGATGGCTGAAAGTGCTGGAGTTTCTTATAGAAGGATGGATGATTTTCATTTGAAGGTGGAAAAAGAATGAAGAAGTTATTGAAAGAATATAAAATTTTTATCTCCGTATTAGCAATACCTTATGTATTGATTCTTATTTGTGCTTTTGTAAAAGTAGATTATGATGTTACTGTGCCCGCAGATATTACCAAGGTATCAGATAGTCTTGATATAGGCGTACATGAAAATCAACAGGTAAATACGGTATCTGTGTATTCTTATACCCGGGTTACGTTGTTGAATTATTTGCTAGCTCAAATGAATCCCTATGCAACAGTAGAAAAAACTTATCCTTATAGTGCGACTGATACTAGCTCTATTTATCAATCAGGCGCTATCCAAAAAAAAATCAGTATCTATAATGCTATTATTGCAGGATATGAGGCAGCAGGATATCATGAAATCACAGATGAAAATTCTTTTCAAGGATATGTGATTCATACATTATATACGTATGCTTCTACTCAACTTCAATTGGGAGATATCATTGTATCTTTTAATCAGGTAGACTTTACAACGCGTAAACTTGAGAATGAATTCACAACTGTTTGTCAAGCATTGAGTTATGAAAAGGATAAAAGTTATCCAATTCGTGTGTTGCGAAATGGTGAACTATTGGATTTGGAAATTCAAACCAACTATTATTATACGGATGAGCAAGAGGAAAAACATCCTTCATTTGGAATCGCTACCTATAGTTATACGTTACCAAAACAAATGGGTTTAGATCAACCTCATCTTCAATATGGTTGGGGATATGGAAATTCCATTGGTCCAAGTGGAGGATTGATGCAGGCTTTATATGTTTATGAATCCTTAACAGGGAATACATTGACAAGAGGTCTTAAGATTGTGGGAACAGGAACAGTAGATTCCTATGGGAATGCAGGTGCAATTGGAGGAATTTATCAAAAGGTCATTACTGCCCATTTGGCACATGCGGATATCTTTTTTGTCCCTGTATCCAGTATGGATTCACAGATTTATCAATATGAATCCAATTATCAAGATGCACTTGCATCTTATGCACGTTTAAGAAAAACCAATATGAAATTGGTGCCTATAGCCTCACTCGCAGATGCTATAGCTTATTTAGAACAGTACAAGTAGGTGAGAATATGAAATCATTTTTAAAAAAATGTAAAGAATATTTTTCTCAAAATGAGGTAAAAGCCTCTTTAGGTATGTTTGCCATTATGTTGGTGATAGCTATGCCTCTATTGGTCATTTGGATAACACTTCTGTTACAATATTCATTAATTACCCCCTTATTTTGGGCAATCATCTTTATTGCCATTTGCCTTTTTGCTCTATTGATTGCATTTTCAACTATTTTATATGAAAAGCTACTAGCTAATTATGAAAATAGGAAAGTGAGTAAATGTGAATATCGAAAAAAATTTTTATCAGAATTAGTGGGCCCTTTTGTGACTGGTTTTTTGATTGTAGCATTGATTGTTTTTTTAGATCAGTTTACAAAAATTCAAGCCATTATTCATTTAGAAGGAAAGTCAAGTGTAGTCTTTATCAAAGGCTTCTTGAATTGGAGTCTTGCTTACAATAAGGGAGCTGCTTGGAGCATGTGTTCTAACCATACCAATATGCTTGCAATTATGAGCCTCATTGCTAGTTTTGTTATCTTATATTTTATGAAAGATTTTAATTTACGAAAAAAACCCTTATATAGTCTTGCTTTGGCATTTATTTTAGGTGGGACAGTAGGCAATATGATTGATCGCTTTTTTCGCCCCAATGGTGTAGTCGATTTTATTGAAACAGCTTTTATGGATTTTCCTATTTTCAATGTAGCGGATTCCTTTTTAGTGATAGGTACCATTTTATTAGCTATTGTAGTGATATTTGATTTGTTTCAAACGAGTAGTAAAACCTCAAAGCAATCAACACCTTCTAATGATGAGAATAATGGGGAGAATGCACAATGATTCAAGAACAGTATATTGTAGATTTATCTTTGGTGGAAATTGAGGGTACAGAACTTAGAATAGATAAATATTTGGCTGAGGTATGTGAAGATTTATCTAGAAGTGAAATAAGAGATTATTTTGATATGGGACTAGTTAGTGTAGGTACAAAAGTGGTAAAGCCTAGTTTTAAAATCAAAGATGGAGACTGTATTCATATTCAAATGAAACCGACTGAAGAAATTGATATGGTCAAGGAAAATATACCGCTAGATATTGTTTATGAAGATGACGAAGTAATTGTTGTCAATAAGCCAAGTGGAATGGTAGTTCATCCTGCTCCAGGTCATCCTCATCAAACACTAGTTAATGCACTTTTGTATCATTGTAATGGCCTTTCTGATATAGGTGGAGATATAAGAGCGGGGATAGTACACCGGATTGATAAGGATACTTCAGGATTGCTTGTTGCGTGTAAAACCAATCATGCCCATAAAATATTGAGCGATCAGTTAAAAAATAAAACGACTACACGCAAATATATTGCGATTGTGACGGGTTCGATTGGTCATAATCTTGGAAAAATCAATGCTCCAATTGGTCGTGATCCTAACAATCGTCAAAAAATGGCAGTAGTAGAAGATGGAAAATCAGCAGTGACTCATTTTAAAGTATTAGATCGTTATCCGGGTTTTACTTTAGTGGAACTACAATTAGAGACAGGTAGAACGCATCAAATTCGTGTCCACATGGCTTATATTGGACATCCTGTTATGAATGATCCTCTATATGGTGTGAAGAAGCAGACTACCCCATTTGGTCAATATTTACATGCGAAAACACTTGGATTTTATCATCCTACAACAGGAGAATATCTTGAATTTACCTCAGAACTTCCATTCGAGTTCAAAGATATGATTGAAAGATTGGAAAAAAGCTGTTAAATAATGAAAAAAAGCAAATCGAAAGATTTGCTTTTTATTTTTCATTGTAGAAACTGCCTTGTCTAGATTTAGGCATAGGATTGTTTAAAAAGTATTGGCGAATGCGCTCAGTATTGCTAAATTTCATTTTGGCAATTTTTCTTAATTCATCCCAACCATTTGCTTTTACAAAAGAGATGGCATTTTTATCTACTTCGGGGCCCGCTCCTTTATAAAATTCAAAATCATAAGTTTTGCTGAGCTTACTCAATTCCCTTAAAAAAGTAACTCTAGCCAAAATGGATGCGGCAGCGACACTCATATGCGCTTTTTCTCCATTGGGAATTAAGGTAACATTTTTTATCACATCTTTTTCTTGAGATAAGTATTCAAAATATTTTTCTTGAGGTGTAAACTCATCAATTAAAATAGCGTCGCACTTTACACCAGTAGTCTTTTTTAGTATACTATTTATAGCTTTATTATGTAGATAAGCTTTTACAAAATTAAGATTATTGCGTTTTTTGGAAAGTAAATTGATTCGTTCTGGGTCTAGATAAACTATAGAATAAGGAATCATTTGTGAAAGTTTAAGTGCCATAGGAATCATTTGTTTATCGGTTAAAAGTTTTGAATCCTTTACCCCTAAAAGTCGCAATTGTTCAATCATTGAGGAAGAAACATAAGCTGCACATACAACGATAGGACCAAAGTAGTCTCCAGTGCCGACTTCATCACTACCGATTGCAGATAAAGATGAAAGGTCTTTTTGGATTGCCTTTTTGGATTGATCAATAGCCAATCCAAATTGTTTTGCCCAAATATTGTATTCTACAATTTCGTTAACCCCTTGAAAAAGAACTACATTTGTCTTATAGAATGTAATTGTTGCATGGGGTAGTTTTGCCCTTGCAATAATATAATCACTTGCATTATAAGTTAAATATCCTTGATAATAAGCAAGCATTGTGTTAATTTGTTCTGATGTAGCTTTGATTTTATGATTTCCGCTTGATTGCATATGATCACCACCGCTTTTATTTTACCACAAATAAAAAAAAATGGTTAAAATTTGATAACAAAAGGAGTCAACTATGACTGATTTTCAAAAAATATGTTTCCAAAAATTAGAATTAAACCTCATTTTAGAGCAACTTCAAGGATTGGCTATTTTGCCACGAGTGCAAAATCAAATTGCATCTTTAACTCCTTCACAAGATGTAGCCTATTTAGAAGAGGAGTTGCAACATGTAGATGAATGTTTGGGGATTCTTAGAAGGTGTGAAAGGGCTCCGATTTATTTATCTAGTGCATATGAGAGACTGCTAAATGTTTTGAAAAAAGACGGCCTTCTTTCAGGAGAAGAATTGTATCAAACAGTATTATTATATCAAACGATTAAAGCCAATCAGGCTATGGTAGAAAGGTTGCAAAAAAACGCTATTCCTAGTGCATTTTATCAGTCGCTTGTTTCAACTTGTGTTTATCAGGGCACGATTGAAAAGGTATTGCTTCAATCTGTAGATGAAAATGGTTATATTTTAGATGATGCAAGCCCTGATTTAAAAAATATTCGTAAGAAATTAGCGCGAATGGATATTCAGGTAAAAAATAAATTACAGGAAATCATAGGAAGAGAAGGAAATAAACTTTCACAGACTTCTGTTGTATTACGAGATAATTGCTATTGCTTAGCCGTCAAAAGTGAGTATAAAAATAATATCAAAGGTATTTTACATGATATGAGTTCTAGTATGCAGACGTGTTTTATTGAACCCTATGCAGTAAATGAATTGATGCAAGAAAAGGCAAAATGGATAGAAGAAGAAAAAAAAGAAGTTAATCGAATTATAAAAAAATTGTCACATATGTTGGCAGAGGAAGTAGACAATTTGCAAATGAATTTTGATATCGTTTGTCAACTTGATTTTGTATTTGCCAAAGCGATGCTTGCAGATTCCTATAATGGATTTGCGCCACAATTGAACCAGCAATGCGAATTGGAATTACGAAATGCTCGTCACCCCCTTCTAAAGGTCAAAAAAGTAATACCTAATCATGTTTCATTTGGGGATCGCTATTTGGGAATTATTATTACTGGTCCCAATACAGGTGGAAAAACGGTCCTTTTAAAAACAGTAGGGTTGCTTTGTGCGATGGTTAAATTTGGATTATTGATTCCAGCTGACCCGGATAGTCGTGTGATGGTTTTTGATCAGATTTTTTGTGATATTGGTGATGATCAAAGCATTGCTAGTAATTTATCGACATTTTCGTCCCATATGCACAATATTACACAAATTATTGATCAAATTACACCGCAGTCTTTAGTACTATTTGACGAAATTGGTTCTGGAACTGATCCGATTGAAGGATCTAATTTAGCTAAGGCAATATTGAAATATTTGATTGAGCATAAAATTAGTTTTATTACAACGACTCATTACTCTCAGTTAAAAGCATTTGGGTTTGATGCGCCTCAAGTCATCAACGCGTCTATGGAATTTGATGCCAATACATTATCGCCAACTTATCATCTCAAATTGGGCGTAAGTGGTGCCAGTAATGCCCTCAACATTGCTAAGCGTTTGGGATTGAAGGAAGAAATAATTCAAGATGCATACCAAATGACGGTTACTTCTGAGGATGATGCACGAAAACTGATTTTAAAATTGGAACAACAAGTCAAAACATATGAGAAGAAGATGGTCCTATTGCAACAAGAGCGTCAACTTCTATATGAAAAAGAGTTAGAGTATAACGGAAAAATGGCCCATGTAGAAAAAGAGCGCCAACTAATCTTAACAAAAGCGCAACAAGATGCTGATGCTTTTGTTGAAAGAGTAAGGAAAGAAGCCTTGCTTGCGCTTGATGCGGCTAAAGAACTGAGTAAAGGTGATGTGAAACTCCATCAAATTATTGAAACAAAGCATAAAATAGAACAATTGGGTGGAGAGGTAGAAAAAAAACAGGCAATTCCAAAAAAGGCGAAGCGTGAAGCTCATATTGGTGATGATGTGTATATTACGACTTATGATCAATATGGTGTGATTCAAAAACAATTGAAAGATGGCGCTTTTGAAGTTGCCATTGGCAATATGCATTTAAAATTGAAGAGAGATCAATTTGATGTTTTAGACAAAGCACCAAGAGAAAAAATAAAAATGGGTGGCACGCATATTGAAAAGTCACGAGCAAGCGTATCACTTACGTTAGATTTACGTGGGAAACGCTATGAGGAAGCCAAAGATGCGCTTGATAAATATATGGATGATTTATTACTAACGGGTTTAAAACAAGCAAGCATTATTCATGGATTTGGAACTGGGGTTATTCGAGAGATGGTTCAATCCTATGTAAAATCAAATCCACATATTGGTGCGTATCGATATGGAGGAGAAACAGAAGGAGGATTTGGGGTAACGGTTATTACTCTAAAATAATATGAATATTCAAGAAATAGAAAATGGAAAAATAGAGATATCACCATCAAATGAGCAATTGATTGTACTTCATTTTTATACGAAATGGTGTCCTACCTGTAAACGAGTGGGTATTGTTTTAGAGGAAATTGAAGAATTGCATCCTGAATTATTGATTATTGAGATAGATGCAGATGCATATCAAGATTTATCAAACCTTTACAAAGTAAGGACTGCACCCACGCTTTTGTTCTTCAGAAATGGTGAAATTAAATACATTCACAATGGGTATCTAAGTGTAGAAGAGTTTGAAGAAATTATTCTTAATTATTAAAACAAATAATTAAAAAGAAATGATGAAATCGCTTTCTTTTTTGAAATAAATATGTTATACTATACTCGTGATAGGAGGATATAACAAATGAATATTCAAGAAAAGAGAAATTACTTTAAGGAAAATGCCCATTACATTCCTACAGAGGAACGTCAATCATTTGACTTTAATTTGGCTTGTGTGTTGACAAAGAATTCGGTTGGAATGGAAAGTGGGAAAATGGCAACGCTTGAAGAAGTTGTTTCAACTGTTAGAGGCTACAACACCAAAATAGATGAGAATTTAAAACGAAGTATTTTTAATTTTTATAAAGCCTATAATATGATGCTAGATTATTTGAAAAAAAATGAAAATCCTATATTAACCGAAGATATTTTAAAGGATTTGCATGCAATGATTGTAGATGGACTAGTAGATGGTGGTGGATTATATCGAAATGTGAATATCAAGATTAAAGGATCAATGCATACACCATGTGATTATATCAAAGTGTATGATCGTATGAAAAAATATATTTATGATATCAATCATACTGACAAAACCGATTTTGAGGCAATTGCCTATGCTCACTTACAACTAGCGAAGATTCATCCTTTTCTAGATGGTAATGGTAGATTGGCCCGACTAATTTTGAATTTCTTTTTGATTCAATATGGATATATTCCAATCAGTATTCCAGCAAAACGTCGACTAGAATATTTTGATTTATTAGAGGAATTTAAAGTTAATAAAAATCCTATTCCATTTGAAAACTTTATTCGGGAGTTAGTAGAAAAAGAATATGATAGACTGATTGAAGTAATCGAAAAGTATAAAAAATAAAAACTCCCCTATAGGGAGTTTTTCATCAGGATAGTAAAAAATAAAAAATGCCTTTTTGGCATTATGTTCAAATAAGATGGAGGCTCCGACCGGATTTGAACCGGTGATCAGGGTGTTGCAGACCCACGCCTTACCGCTTGGCTACAGAGCCATCTATTAAACGCTCTAATATTATAGCAAATTAAGGTGAAATAGTCAAATAAAAGGCTATTAAACTTTTGGAAAGGATAAAAATGAAATATATTAAAGGAATTATAATTTTGTGTATGGCAAGTTGTTTACTTATGAGCTGTAAAGAAAAGCATCAGCACCAATTGGTAGAAGATGAGGAGATTTTACCAACTTGTGAGACAGCGGGACTTACAAAAGGCACACATTGTGCAGAATGTGGAGAAGTGATTATTCCACAGACAATCATCAATGCAAGTGGACATCAATGGATGAATGCTTCTTGTGATGCAGCAAAGACGTGTTCTGTTTGCAATAAAACTAGTGGGGATTCATTAGAACATCAGTATGGCGAATGGTATCTAGCTGAAGAGGCAACCTATGAAAAAGAGGGAAAACGTGAAAAGGAATGCTTGCTTTGTCATCAGATTGTATCAGAGACAGTTCCAATGCTTCAAGCAGTGGATAAAATTCATGCAGTGATTGCTAGTTTAGTTTTACCAGATACGACAAGTCAAAATCTAGTTTTACCAATTGAACAAGATGGTGTATCTATTGTATGGCGAAGTAATAAATCATATATTATGACCAACGAGGGTGTCATTTCAAAAACATCGGCCAATCGAAAAGTTGAGCTAGAAGCTGCATTTAGATTTCAAGAAGTAGAAGTAAAACAAACATATGTGATTACAGTTTTAGCATATACAACTGAAGAAAAATTACAACTTGTTATGGATACATTTACATTTCCAAAAAAAGTATATCAAGACTTGGTATTATATGAAAACTTAAGTTATCATGTGCAGGCTATATACACATCAAGTCAACCTATTGTATGTACTCATGAAGGAAAGATTATGCGTCAAAAGGAAGAAGTGGAAATAGAGTTCCATATTTTATTAATGTTAGAAGGTGAAAGTTTGGATAAAGTATTTTATTTTACAGTAGCAGCAAAGGAAGAAAATGATAAACGACATCAAATTGTTGTAAGAACTGATGAAATGGATGTTGATGCAATTTCTGAGTTAGAAGTACATGAGCAAAAACTACGATTACAAACGGGACAAATCACAGGTAAATATGTTTCACCAGTGATAGAAACAGAAGCGTTTACTTCACTGGTGGCATCTTGGTCGGCCATCACAAGCTCATATGGGACTGTAGAATTACAATTAAAAGCACGGGTAGATGGAGTATGGAGTGATTATATTACATATAGTCCATGGGGACTTGGTTTGCAAAATCAATCCCATGATCAAAATAATGGAATCATATGTTTAAGTACAGATGAGGTAAAGGTTTTAAACGGGAAGAAGGCTACAGGAATTCAGTTTCAAGTGATTTTATGTAGAAATAGAGTAGAAGTTGATTCGCCTGCTCTTTCCCTTGTTTCATTTGCGCTAGAAATTCCTAATTATCAGTATCAAGTTGATGTAACGGGACTACCTGAATACATTTGTTATGATGTACCTCAATTGAATCAAAATGTTGTACCTACTATTGGCGGTAGTATTTGCAGTGCGACTTCTACAACAATGCTATTGAAATACAAAGGACTAGATTTTACCACTCAAGATCAAGAATTTGAGCATCGTTATATAGCCAGTATTGTAAGAGATTATGGAAATCAAATTTATGGTAATTGGGTATATAATACAGTGGCAATGGGTGGATACGGATTTGATGCTTATGTAGCTAGAATGTATTCCGTTAATGAATTGATTCAGCATTTAGCTACAGTGGGACCAGTTGCACTAAGTGTAAAAGGAACGATGATTTCAAGTGAAAAGACGTATACAACGAATGGTCACTTAATTGTCGCCATAGGGTATCGTTATGTTGATGGAGAATTATTTATTTTATGTAATGATCCAAATGTGCCACGTGTATATTGCGAATATGCAGTATCAGTAATAGAAAAAACGTGGCGAAATATTGTTTACGTTATTGAGTAATTTGCAGTGGATAAGAATAAAAGGCTGGTATTATAGTGATATTAGCCTTTTTGTATGACATTTGGTAATAAGTAACAACGAAAAAAGACAAAGTAACACTAGATGTGTATTACATTTTGTTCTGTTTGTGGTATAATGACATAGAAATATAAAGATAAGGGAAAGGATAAGTATTATGCAGTTTCATGAAAAACTCAAACAGTTACGACATCAAAAAGGAATATCACAGGCCGAACTAGCTACCAAAATTTTTGTGAGTCGTAGTGCTATTGCCAAATGGGAAAGTGGATTAGGACTACCTAGTGAAGAATCACTTGCTTTACTAGCTAACTATTTTGAAGTTGATCCCAATATGCTTTTATCTGATCCTGTTGTGATAAATCCAGTGATGAAAAAAAGTACGCTACTGACGAATAAAAAGGTGAGACCGCTACTTTTTGCTGGCTTGATGGCATTAATTACAGGAATATTGTTGACTTGGACACTATTGAATCAATGTCATTCATCTTTCATACCGATACCAGATACCACTTTCCCCATTCAGACTACTAGAAGAGAACTGATTTTTGAAACGGAATGTGAAAAGGACACAGCTTCTATTCCCAATTATTCAAATGAAGAAATATCGATTGATCAAACATTTGGGGCAAGTAGAATTATGGAGATTGATGAATTCGGACAGGTGGTCTTACCACAATTGCTCATTAAAACGACGACAAAAGGTAAAGTAACCTATATGCCAGTTAATATCGATGCAGCGACCTTTTTTTATTCATCAGGTTTAAAGGTTTCTATCCCTTATTCAACATCTTATATACGTATTGAACTAGAAGATGCTACTATAAAGAAGTATAAAGGGTATCTGAATATTCAATTTGAAGATTTGACTCTTTCTATACAAGTCATAAAAACACCAATACCTATTGCACAAATGCATATAGCATTAAGTGATCACTCAACAGAACTAGGCCTAATTGAAAGTAAAAGAATTATACTCGAAATTCAACCATTTGATGCCACTTATTTTGATGAGAATATCATCCATATTATTAAAATGGAAAAAGCAGATGGCACCATTTATGAAGAGGATGCGCATTCATATCTTACAATTGAAAAAGAGAGTATGCATCAGTGGGTTATAACGCCAACTTTGCAAATAGAAATAGGAACAAAAGTATATATTCAAGCAAAAAATGAGATAGAAGCTATACAAAGTAACATACTGATAATCGATATAATGCGAATTCCAATTCAGCGCATTTCTTATTCTCCGTATCAAAATTATATTGATTCAGGCGCAACCCTAACTATGCAGCTGAGTTTTTATCCCGAAAACGCTACAGCCAATCTATTAAAAGAGCCATTCGACATCACATTACTTACACCCAATATAGCCCATATTGAGCAAAAAGAAGGAAGGTTCTATTTAACTGCTTCTAAAGCATTTGAGGATATTGGTCAGTCGATTCAAATTCAGATCAATATCCTAGAAGGATATGTGCAGACAATTGAATGGGAAATCACGCCTATTCCTATAGAAGAAATTCGTATTTTGAATAGGGAAACTGGTAAAGAATTAGACCCTATTTTTCAAATGACAAGGGGAAGTACCTTGTTATTGCAGGCCATTGTGGATCCAGAAAATGCATCTTATGGTGATATGCATTATCAAATCAGTGCTAATTCAAGTCATATTGATAGGTATGTATCGATATCAGAAGAAGGTGTGCTGACGATATCAAAAGATGCGCCATTAGATTTAGAAATTTGGCTAAGTGTGCGCACGGGGCGGTTTACTTCTCCTGCATATCATATTCAACTTCAAAAACGAAATCTAGAAAATGTGGTATTACAATGCGATCAAACTCATATAGCGAAAAACATCCCTTATGCGCTATTTTGTCGATATATTCCCGAGGATGCGGATATTGAATCAGGTGTGCATTACTACCTTTTAGATGAAATAGAGGGGGTGTATCTGTCTGGAAATCTGATATTTATAGATGAAAAAGTAGAAGTGGGAACAGTGATTCAAGTGATAGCTGTTGTAGATGAAATAAAAAGTAATATTATAGCGTTAATTGTTGTATAAAAGGACTTCCTAGGAAGTCCTTTTACTTATGATAGTATATGATACATAGGCGATGAACGAAAAAAAGAACTACCATCAAAATGGCAGTTCTAATTAGTTCTTTTTTGGTACACCCTCAGGGACTCGAACCCTGGACCCACTGATTAAGAGTCAGTTGCTCTACCAACTGAGCTAAGGGTGCATAACTTATGCTCATATATTATACTATATTTCATAATAATTTGCAAATAAAAAGAATTGTAATTCCCTATTTTATTTTGAGACCATTGAAAAATGTAAAAAAAGGACTTATTTAAGGTGATAAGGTTGAAATTGAAATGAAAATTTGGTATAATGAAAAAGATTTAAAGAAAGAGGAACTATATGAAAATAATACAAAAATGTGTTTGTTTACTGTTAACTATGTTACTTTCTATTTCTCTAATTGGATGTGGATTAACTACTATCCCACCTCAAAAAGAAGAAGTAGTTGAAGAATTAACGATACTGACAACCAATGATTTTCATGGTGCGATTGCCGAAACGAGTGGTCAATATGGTATTGCTAGACTTGCTCAAAATTTTAAGACAGTTCAAGATGTCGCAAAAGCGACTGTGATTGTATCTGCAGGGGATATGTTTCAAGGGACTGCACTTTCAAATTACAATCATGGCAAAACGATTGTAGATATCATGAATATGATGGAATTTGATGCGATGACACTAGGTAACCATGAATTTGATTGGGGATATAGCGAAATGTATCAATATGTAGATGGAAATGCAAGTAATGGTGAGGCCAAATTTCCTTTTTTGGGATGCAATATTATTGAAAAAGCAACAGGCACCTTACCAAATGGAGTAAAGGCATATCAAATTGTTGAAAGAGGTGGACTTAAAATTGCTATTATTGGCTATATGGGATATGGCAATGAGAGCGATATTGCAACAAAAATGATAGAACCATATCAGTTTGTTCAGCCTGTTCCTGTTATTCGTGATTTGACAGAAAAATTGCGTACAGAAGAAAATGTGGATGTAGTCATCGTGGTAGGACATGAAGGAAAAGATTCTAATCAAGAATTGGCACTTTTAGAAGGAGATGCACGAATCGATGCCATTATCAATGGGCATACCCATATTCGATATACAGGAACGTTAAAGCGAAGTGATGGAGTACTTATTCCTTATATTCAAACGGGTTCGGCTGGAGAAAATTATGGTATCATTACCTTAAATATTGATAAGGAGACTAAACAAGTAACAGGTGGAACATCTGTTGTAAAAGCCAATCTTGGTGCAAAACATGAAGCAGTTGCAAAAATTGTTTCTCAATTAGAAGAAGAAACAGCACCTGTCTTTGGTAGAGTGATTGGAGTAGCTAGTTCAAGAATAGAGCGATATGGTGCCGCAGATTGGGCTGCTACAGCGTTATGGGAATATGCTGGAACCGATCTTGCGGTAATTAATATTGGTGGTATTCGTTCACAAGCATTTCCAATTGCGGCTGGAGAAAATATTTTGGTTTCAAAAATCTATGAAATTATGCCCTTTGATAATGTGCTCAAAACAACAGAATTGTATGGTAGTGACATAAGAACATTGGTA
The DNA here is from genome assembly GCA_023665755.1 of Prevotella sp. Lineage (GTDB taxonomy): Bacteria > Bacillota_I > Bacilli_A > ML615J-28 > CAG-313 > CAG-313. The sequence goes on along the minus strand of JAMPDF010000001.1, from coordinate 230,219 downwards.
AATAATGGAACACTTGTTAAAAGTGCTAATGTGAATGTGCAATCCAATATCATTTATATTAATGGTCAACCTTTAAATGATCAGCAAAAATATTCCATTGCTACTATCGATTATATTTTTGACCAAAAATCATACCCTTTTTATAAGGGCACAAATGCTATCAATACAGGTGTTTTATTCCGAGATATTTTGATAGCTAAAGTAGAGGCCACTCAGGATATTCTCATTCCAACAAGAGGCTAATTCAATGAATAAGGTAGCGATATTATCAGATAGTACGTGTGATTTAGGTGCGACTTTACTAGATGCATATCACATTGATACAATTCCTTTACACGTGAATTTTGGTGAAAATAGTTATGATGATGGTGTCAATATCACTCTTGAAGAACTGTATCATCAAGTGGAAAAAGAAGGAAAACTACCAACCACATCTGCTTGTTCTTACGGGGAAATCAAATCCTTTTTTCAACAGTATTTAGATGCTGGATATGATATTGTATATACAGGAATTAGCTCTAAAATGTCTGTCACTTTTCAAGTTGCCACTTTGGTTAGAGAAGAACTCGATTCTAATAGAATATTTGTAGTAGATAGCGGTAATTTATCAACGGGTATAGGGTTATTATTGTTAAAGGCCGCAAGAATGCGGGATGAAGGTTTTTCTGCTAGAGAGATTGCTACCCAGTTAGAAGCAATTGTACCAAGAGTGAAATCACAATTTGTCATTGATACTATGGACTATTTGTACAAAGGAGGACGTTGTACTGCTGTACAATTTGCTTTTTCCAAAGTATTACGTGTAAAGCCGATGATTGTTGTGCGTGAAAAAACAATGCAAGTAGGTGCCAAATTTATAGGAAGCATTACTAAGGCGCAAAGAGGAATGACCCAGATGTTCCTTCAAGATTTTGATAAAATTGATAAAGAATTTGTATTTATTACTCACACGTTTGCGTATGAAGGGGCAAATTATATTAGAGGTTTGATTAAAGACGTAGCAGGAGAAATTGAGCATATCTATGAAACTGTGGCGGGGTGCGTCATTGGTTCTCATTGTGGAAAAAATACCATTGGCATTTTATATATTATGAAAGATGAAATGGTGAAAAAAGCAGAAAATATAGTCGATTAGTTTGATTGTGCAAGTGAAAAAAATCAAGATTTTAGAAGGTATAACATGATTCGACAAGCGGATAGAAAAGATATAGAAGAAATAACAGAATTAGCGAGTCTGTTATGGGAAAATTCTAATATAACAGAATTAAAAGAAGAATTTTATCATTTGATTACAAAAGATGATGGACAGATTTTCTTAAAATATGATGGGCATATTGCAGTTGGATTTGCACAATGTCAATTGCGATATGATTATGTAGAAGGAACAAAAACGAGCCCAGTAGGCTATTTAGAAGGTATTTTTGTAAAAGAAAATTATCGAAATAGGGGATATGCGAAAGAATTACTTTTGGCATGTGAAAATTGGGCCAAAACAAAAGGTTGTTTGGAATTTGCAAGTGATTGTATATTGGAAAATCATAGTAGTTTAGAATTTCATCTTGCAATGGGATTTCAAGAAGCCAATCGAATCATATGTTTTGCAAAAACATTGGCGAAAGAAACGCAATAGAAAAATACCATTAGTTAGCTAATGGTATTTCTTCTTAAGGAGTGAATATGAAAAAAATTGAATTACTGGCACCAGCTGGAGATTTTGAAACACTAAAGGTGGCCGTGCAAGCAGGTGCAAATGCAGTATATTTGGCGGGAAAACAGTTTGGCGCAAGATCTTTTTCACCCAATTTTACTGAAGAAGAATTGAAAGAGGCTATAATTTATGCGCATCTTCGTCGTGTCAAAATCTATATAACGGTTAATACCATTGTATATCAAGAAGAATGGTCTACTTTAATTGAGTATGTATCATTTTTATATGAAATTGGTGTAGATGCTTTGATTGTTCAAGATTTAGGGGTATTGCGTTATATTAGAAGTCATTATCCAGATTTTGAAGTACATGCTTCTACGCAAATGAATATTTATGATCCAAAAGGAGCCCAATTTTTAAAAAATGTTGGTGTGAAAAGGGTTGTATTAGCCCGTGAAGCATCACTTGAACAAGTACATGCTATCGTACAAACGGGGATTGAAGTAGAGATCTTTGTGCATGGTGCACTTTGTTTTGCGTCATCTGGCAATTGTTTGATGAGCTATACTATTGGTGGAAGAAGTGGAAATAGGGGACAATGCGCACAACCCTGTCGAAAACGATATACATTATTAGAAAATAGTCATGCCATTTCTAAGAAAATGTCTCTTCTTTCCATGAAAGATTTGAATACACTTTCCCATTTGAAGGAATTAATACAAAGTGGTGCATGTTCCTTCAAAATTGAAGGTAGAATGAAAAGCAAGGCTTATGTCTATTGTGTTGTCAAAAATTATCGCCAAGCATTGGATGCAATCGAAACAGGAACATATGATGACTTCAGCCAAAAAGAATCAACTGATTTGTATACAGTATTTAATCGACAATTTACAAAAGGATATCTCTTATATGAAAATAATGCTCAATTAACCAATGTGGTTGATGTCAATCATCAAGGATCATACTTGGGGAAAATAACTAGGGTTCGCCCAAATGAAATAGATATTCTGCTTAGTGCACCATTATGTGTAAAGGATGCCATTCGAATCAAGGGGAAGGAAGAAGTAGGTTTTATTCTATCAACATTTTATGTCAATCAAGAAAAGCGTGAAATAGCATATCCTGGTGAAACGGTACGTATTCAAATGGCACATAAGCAGAAAGTAGGATCTCAAGTTGTCAAAACTCAAAGTAGCCTGCTTCAGCAAGAATTAGAAACGCAAATAAAAGAAGAACCAATTCGTTTTCCAGTGGATGCTCATTTGTTCATAAGATTGCAATATCCCATTTCCTTAAAGTTAAGCGATGGCATACACCAGGTTATCGTTCAAGGGGAGACCATCGAAGAACGAGCCAAGCAACCTATCGCAGAATCATTTTTACTAGAAAAATTAGATAAAATGAAAGATACTCCTTTTGTTTTGCGTCATTGTACAATAGATTATGATCAAGTTGCTTTTATATCTATAAAAGAGCTTAATGCAATCCGCAGGAAGGCAACTGATGCTCTTAATCGCACCATTTTGACTACTCAACTCAAAGTAGTAGAGCCTTATTTTGAACCAGTTTTAGATGACATTTCCCATCATATTCAAATAGAAGCAGTTGTGCACACACAAGAACAGGCAAAGATATGTCAAACGTGGGGGATAACAACGATTTATACTGATTATGAGAGCGAACATCAAAATTACAATCGCCTACATATCGTTCAGGATGCAGATGGATTGATTCATAATTTGGGTCAACTCGCTAGTGGTAAGGTAGTTTCACCATATCTAAATGTAGTCAATTCTGAGGCTGTATGCTTTTTAGCTCATTTTGGTATGCGGTGTGTATATCTGTCCAATGAATTATCCGTTGATCAAGTTTGTCAATTTCAAGTAGATCAATTACCTATCGATATAGGCGTTATGATATATGGTAGAATGGATGTAATGGCTACGCAGCATTGTATGATATCTAAAATCAAAGGATATGAGAAAAAACAATGTGGTGCATGTCGAGGGCAATATGCTCTAGCCGATGAATATGGAAATCAATTTCCTATTTTGCCAGATAAAAGACACGGATGTAGTCTGCGCATACTTGATTGCCATATTCGCAATTGGCTACGTTACCAAAAAAAATTAAAACTACATGGCATACATTGTTTTTTATTGGTATTTACAATCGAAACGGAAGCAGAAGTAAAACAAGTTTTGAATCAGTTGAATAGATAAAAAAGACTATATTTTCATTTTGAAAATATAGTCTTTGTTCATTAATCAATATCTAAAGCATCGAAACCAATATTTTTCTTTTCTGATTTGCTTTTTGTTTTCCTTTTTTCTTGATAAAAAAGCATAATCACTAAGGCCAAAACCATAAGAATAGCTGAATAAATATAGAGTAATTTTAAACTAGCTTGGCTATTATACATAATGAGTCCAATTAAAATAGGAGTGATGGTTTGTGCTACCATAGATACAGTATAATAATAACCAGTGAACTTCCCTATTGTTTTACTAGTTGAAATTTCTACCATCATAGGGTACGAATTAGCATTGATGAGAGCCCATCCAGCGCCACATATCACAATGAGTAGATAAATTGGAATCACGCTAAAGAAAAGTTGGTTGTTATTGGCAACAATCTTTTCATGATAGCCATCACTAAAAACACCATTTGCAAATAAATAAATCAAAATACCTAAAAAGCCAATCACTAAAGCGGCAATACCTAGTAGTACGGTATTTTTTCGACCAATTTTAGCTGGAAGATTAATAGAAGTTAAGAAAGTAATAATAGAAGACACGGTTAAAATAATGACAATAGTAGAAGCAATTCCTTCATCTAATAAAATATTTTTACAAAATAGACTATTGAAAGTTTCTATGGCATTAAATGACATATACCAAAACAAGATACCTAATATTAAAATCACAAGGTTTTTCTTGTCTGCTTTGCTTAGAGGTTTGTCTTCTGCAATTTCTCCCATAGCCTCACTTTGTTTTTCGCCATAGGCAATGTCCTCCTGGTTTTCTTGAAGTAATTTATTTTCATTGACTTTACATAATAAAATAATTAAAGCAATTACCATAAATGCACTAGCAATGCAAAATGCAATAATAGCATTTTCTGGTTTGGTAGGTTCCCAGTTTTGTACCTTTGAATTATCAGCAATTTTTAAAAACATAGCTAGCCCACCAGCAAGAATAGCTCCAAGATAACCTACAAAGTTGATAATTCCATTGGCCTTTGAACGAAGGGGTTTCGGAGTGACATCAGGCATTAACGCAACAGCAGGATTACGATACATATTCATAATAATCAAGATAAGTGCCATCATAATGATAACTCCAGCCAAAGAATGTAAGTAAAACATCACCGCAATCATTGGGAATAATAATGCGGATAAAATCATTCCAATTACAATATAAGGCATTCGTTTTCCCATTTTGGTATGAGTCTTATCGGATAAGGCACCAAATAATGGAAGCATAAAAATAGCTAAAGCATTATCGGAGGCCATAATAATACCAATAATAAATTCATTACTCTTTCCAGTTTGATCACGCAATAAGTAGTCTAGAAATAAGGGACAATAATTGTTATACATTTGCCAAAGCATTAAAATGGAAAAAAAGGCACATCCTATATATAACGTATTTTTTGTATTTAATTTCAATTTTCTTTCTTCTAATTCCATAAATTCTCCTCGTTTACATATTGATATCCATATTATATCAAAAATAGCATATTTTTGCAAAAGATATAAAAAAAAGTCAAAAGGTATAGAATACCTTTTGAATAATTTATTATAATAAGTCCGTTTCCATCTGATGAGATGTAGAAAAATGTGATGATATTTTTCGGATTGTAATCAGTGCCACAACAACAAAAATAAGGCAACAGAGTGTTTCGGAAATAGGATAGGACCACCATACTGCTTGATCAGAATGGGTAATGAGTTTAAGGAGCAGAGCACAAGGAATCAAAATGACAGCTTGTCGTAAAAGACTCATTAACATAGACTTATAACCATGACCAATGGCTTGAAACATAGATGAAATGATGATAGAAATAGCTGCAGGAATAAAGCAAATACTAATGATTCGAAATGCTTGAACTGCAAGTGGCGTTGTATCACCAAGTTGAAATGCACTAGCAATCCATTTAGATCCAAATTGAAAAAGAAGAAGTCCTAAAGTCATCACACTTAACGAAACAATTAACGACAACTGTACTGTTTTTAAGAAACGATGTTTTAGTCTTGCGCCAAAATTATATCCCATAATAGGCATTGCACCTTGGGTTAATCCAAATATAGGCATAAAAATAAAAGATTGAACTTTAAAATAGGTGCCTAGAATGGTTACACCATCTGACGACAAAATCAGATTGAGGATAATGGTTGTGAGGGCATTGATTGAATTCATAATAGCAACAGATAAACCAACATTGAAAATATCCTTTAAGGTCTTGCCTTCAAAGCGGAACGTTTTTAGATTAAAATTAACTTGTTGTTTTTTAAATACAATAACACAAATGACAAATGTTCCAGCAACGCATTGTCCAATCACAGTAGCAATGGCAGCGCCCGCAACACCTAGACCTAAACCAAAAGGAAGGCCTAATCCTTGTCCTGGCTCAAAAATAAAGATAGGATCAAGGATAATATTGGTAATTGCACCAATCAGTTGTGAAAGCATAGGAACAATCATATTTCCTGTTCCTTGAAGAATTTTGGTAATAGTGACTTCTAGATAACTGCCAATACTAAATGCCATTACAATGCTCAAATACTGAATTGAAAGGGCTTTGACCTCATTTGAATCGGCATAGATTTTCATAAATAAGGTAGGTACAAAAAAGCTACAAGCTAGTGTAATAAAGTAGGCAATAATCGATAGGACAATTCCCGTTTTGGCGGCTAAATCAGCACTTTCTTGATTACGCTCACCAAGTCTTCTTGAAATGACTGAACTTGCACCAATACCAATCCCTAGAGAAATGGCTAAACAAATCATTTGAATCGGAAAAGCATAATTTAAAGCATTCAGTTCGTTATTGCTGTGCTCACTAATCCTAGATACATAGAGGCTATCTACTACGTTATATAAGGCTTGTACAAGCATTGAAAAAATGGCTGGTAATGCCATTGTAAAAAGTAATTTTCCAATTGGGGTAGTGCGCATTTTGTTATCTTTTGTAAATTGTTTTGAATTATTTTTTTCTATATTTTCCATAATACCTCCAAAATACTTATCAATCGATTATACCAGAAAAATATTAATGCGTCAAAATTAACGAAAAAGATATCGCTTTCATATTTAGTGATAAATAACGAAAAATTCAGTTAAATTTCACGAAGAAATAACAAAATTATGGTATAATAGGCAAGAGGTGAAATTATGGCGAAATTATTAATCGTAGATGATGAAATGCATATTAGAGAATTAGTAAAAAAATATGCTGCATTTGAAAATTATGAATTTGATACTGCTTCTAATGGAATAGAAGCAATTCAAAAAGTACATCAAGGTGAATATGATTTGGTAATTATGGATATCATGATGCCAGAATTAGATGGATTTTCAGCCGTCAAAGAAATTCGCAAATTTTCGAGTGTGCCTATCATAATGCTTTCAGCACGTAGTGAAGAATATGATAAACTATACGGATTTGATCTTGGCATCGATGATTATGTAACGAAACCCTTTTCTCCAAAAGAGTTGATGATGCGTGTACATGCTGTGCTTAGTCGCTCAAAAAATAATAATGAAAAGCAAAGTGCAGACAAAAATGAAATTTTAGAATATAAAACACTGAAATTTGATTTGGGTGCACATATTCTTTATATTGATGGAAACCGCATTGAATTGACGCCAAAAGAATACGAACTATTGCTGTATTTGATTCGTAATGCCAATATTGCAGTGACAAGAGAACAACTTCTCGAAAAAATATGGGGCTATGATTATTATGGTGATGATCGGACATTAGATACTCATATGAAGTCATTGCGCAAAAAAATAGCTGGTTATGCTGATAATATTGTCACAATTAGAAGGGTAGGTTATCGTTTTGATACTGAAGCAAATTAGTTTAAAGTGGAAATTATTTGTCACGATATTTTTATTTGCAGCACTGATTGCAGCCGTTTTTATCGTCTTTCAAATTACTTTGCTAGAAACCATTTATCGTTCTAATAAAATGAACCGGATGGAGGGCCTCATCACACAAGTTGATTCAGAGATAAAGGGAAAGGATTTAAGTATCTTTAAGGATACAGAAAACCCGTTTTGCTATGAACTAGAAAATGTTTCAGTTGAAGAAGAAACAGCGATTTATTTATACGGGAAGCCTAAAACAACGATATATGCAACTAGTGGTGAGAGTTTGATTATTGCTGATAAAAATCTAGTCTATAAAACCTATTCTGGTAGTTCATTTGAGGGACTAGATTATGAGTTAATCAGTGAGATATGGCGGAAAGCAAGTGATGCTTCCTACAAAAAGTTTTATGCCATTTTTTCAAGTTTACCAGATGCTAGATTTGGTAAAGTTCAATTGATTGATATGAATCGATCGAAACGGATGTTGGTTAAGGATTTATCGGGTAGAACGGAATCAATTATGTGTTGTGCTTTTGTGGAACTTTCAGATGGAAATGAATATTTATTGATATTGGATAATAAACTAATACCAGTCGGATCAGTCGTTAAAACTTTAAAAATGCAATTGACTTATATTGGTGCTATCGTCATTGTCTTGTCTACTATTATTGCTATATTTTTATCAAAATCTATATCAAAACCAATTGCTAGATTAAATGCAACGGCGAAAGTGATGGCCAAAGGAAACTATGATGTCGTATTTGAGGGCAATGGCTATTTGGAAATCGATGAATTGAACCAAACGCTCAACAATACGATTGAGGAACTGCGAAAAACTGAAGATTTGAGGCGAGAGTTAATGGCCAATGTCTCCCATGATTTACGCACACCGCTGACAATGATTACGGGATATGCAGAAATGATGAAAGATATTCCTGGTGAAAATAATCCTGAGAATTTGCAAATTATTATTGATGAGGTCAGTCGGTTAAATTTACTTGTTAATGATATGCTTGATTTATCTAAACTCTCTGCTAAGACAGTAAAAATGCAGTCGCAAACTTACTGTATTACGGATGATATAATAGATATAGTGGAACGAATTCAAAAATTCAATGAAAGCACAGGCATTCACATTCAATTTTTATATGATCAAAGAGTGGATGTTATTGCTGATGAACAAAAAATAGAACAAGTTGTTTATAACTTTATTCACAATGCAATCAATTATAGTTATGGTTCTACCAGTATTGAAGTTATTCAAACAGTAGAACAAGGAGAAGTGAAAATTGCAGTTGTCGATCACGGAATTGGTATTAAGGAAGAAGATTTATCTTGTATATGGGATCGCTATTATCGGATTGATAAGGCACATCACAGATCAATTCAAGGTTCTGGTTTGGGTCTTTCGATTGTCAAAGGCATACTTGAATGCCATCATTTTGCATATGGAGTAGAATCTCAACTTGGAAAAGGGAGCACATTTTGGTTTAAAATGCCAATTTCTAGTAAAAATTAAAGTATTAGCAAAAATTTACTATTTTTTTTGGATTTTATCAGTTTAATTACACATTAGCTTGATATAATATAAGTGCTTAATCAGCCGATGAGAGAGAATCATTCTTCTTTCCTTCAATTTTAAAGTAATTTAAACATACTCTCATCGTATTTTAAATGGGCATATACACGTTCTTTTCTCTCGTTTTTTCGTGATATGCCTGTTTTTTCTATAATTTAAAAGATATAAGGGGATGTAAAAGTGAAAAGACAAAATAGAATAGGGATGATGGTGATAGCAATTTTGTTATCGCTTGGCGTATTGACAGGATGTAGTATATTGCAATCACGTTCCTCTCGTACGCAAAATAACGTTCAAAATGAAATTACCAATAAAGTGGTTCAATATGAGAACATTACGATAGCAGATTTAGAAAACTGCATTTTAAACACATCCAAAATGTTAGAAAATAGTGTAATTGGGATTACGCTTAAAGCCAATTACAAAACGATTATCAATGGTCATATGATTACATCAGAAGACACAGAATCAATTGGGAGTGGTGTCATTTATAAAAGGGAAACCAATTATAATGCAGATGGTAAAGTAAATAACTATACGTATTATGTTGTAACCAATCGGCATGTGATTACTGGATCCAACCAAGGATACACATACAAAACATATGCATATTTAGGAAATGAAGATGTGGAAATTGAAGCAGAAGTAGTGGGTTATGATACAAAGGTAGATATTGCTTTGGTTAAATTCCAACATACGACTTTGATACAGCCTGTTGAATTTGCGGATAGTGATGCTATTCAAAAAGGTCAATTTGCGATAGCTATTGGTAATCCAGATGGATACGAATATTATGGGTCGGTTACTTTTGGTATCATTAGTGGCGAACTTCGTTATATTAGTGAAGATACAGACGGAGATCAAGTAAATGATTTTAATGCGGCTTATATCCAACATGATGTAACTATCAATCCAGGAAATAGTGGTGGAGGATTGTTTACAATTGATGGTAAATTAATTGGCATTAATACATTAAAAATTGTTGATGATAAAATAGATAATATGGGATTTGCTATACCAGCTAATATCGTAAAGAGTTTACTTGAGAATTATTTAGAGCAGGGAAAGACGATTGTTCGTCCAAGACTAGGAATTGTGGGAATAGAAGTAAGAAATTTATCTAATGCTATTATTGCTCAAAATCAGTTAAAGGAAATCCCCACAACCATATATGGTGCTGTAAAGCCATATGGGATTTATGTCACAGAAGTTACTGAAAATGGGACAATGAGTCAGACAAGTTTACAAAAAGATGATATCATTTTAGCTTTTGAAGATGAACCCTTGACACAAATGACCATAATTACGGGCAAATTGAATGCATTAACAGATTATGTGGTTGGATCTAAAGTGGAAATTACGTATTATTCAAGGAGATTAAATAAAATAGTTACAGAGACTGTAACACTCAGATAGATGTGTCGAATAGACACATTTTTTCTTGTGCTTTGGTTTTCTTTTTCATTTCTTTATGGTATAATATCATAAAAGAATACATAAATATCATTACCAGTGAGGTAAAGATATGAAAGAAAAAATAGGTATATTTGATTCAGGAATTGGTGGACTTTCTGTATATGAAGCAATAAAAAGCCATTTTCCAGGGCTAGATATCTTGTATCTAGCAGATGAGGCTCATTTGCCATATGGAGTAAAGTCAAAAGCAGTGGTACGCTTTCTTGCATTAAAGCATATTGAGACATTGAAACAATTAGGCGCTACACGGATAGTTGTAGCATGTAATACGGCTACCGCATCCATTATTGACATTTGTGAGCAAGATTCCTCTGTGATTGGCGTAATTGAGCCTACTGCACAATGGGCATTGCAATATAGTAAAAACCAAAAAATTGCCTTGTTTGCAACCCAATTGACAGTAGAAAGCAAAATATATGAAAAATATTTGTCTCCACATTTAGAAGTAGCCATCAATTGTAGTTGTCTTGTTCCTTTGATTGAACAAATGCATTTCTCATCGAAAGAAATGTATACTTTAATTCAAAATTATCTACACCAACTTAAAGAAGCAGATACACTTATTTTGGGATGTACTCATTTCAAGTGGATTCGTCACATTGTTGAGGAAATTTGCCCTAATCTTTTTCTTGTTGATAGTGGTGAACCAATTGTTAATTTGTTTAAAAAACAAGGAATTAAAATACAAAAAGATGCCTCATTACCAGGAAAAAGCATCTATTATACAACAGGGGATGTCGAAAAAGCAAGGCATCAATTAGAAATGATGCATTTTTATTTTGACCAAGTTCAAAAGATAGAATAGACAAATGAATGATAAGAAGGAGAATGCGAAATGTTACTTACTGTAGAAAATTTATCGCTTACATTTGACAAGAAAAAACTTTTTCAAAATGCCTCATTTCGCGTATTGCCAAATGAAAAAATAGGAGTCATTGGAAACAATGGAGTTGGAAAAACAACATTAATTCAAGTTTTATGTGGACAAGTGATTCCTGATGGTGGAAGTATTAGTTTTGATCAATCCATTCGCGTGGGGTATCTAGATCAATATATGAAAGTAGACAAGCAAATATCGATTGATGCGTATTTGAAACAGGCTTTTTGTCATTTATATGAACAAGAAAAACAGATGAACCAATATTTGGAATCTTTAAATGAAACATCAGATGCGGTATTAATCGATCGATATGTTCGATTAACTACTCAAATTCGTGAGGAATTAGAAAGAAATGATTTTTATGCAGTAGACTCTAAAATTGGACGAATTGTTTCAGGATTAGGGATTGTTCAATTTGGTTTGCAAACACCCCTGGGACGTTTGTCAGGAGGACAGAAGGTTAAAGTCATTTTGGCCAAGCTACTTTTAGAAGAACCAGATTTACTGATTTTGGATGAGCCGACTAACTTTTTGGATACTGTTCATGTGGACTGGTTGGTAAAATACTTGAAAGAATATAAGGGAAATTTCTTAATTGTTTCGCATCATCAAGAATTTTTAAATCATGTAGCTACGCATATTCTTGAAATTGAAGGTGGAAAAATTACCAAATACAAAGGCAATTATCAAGAATATCGTTTGAAAAAACTAATGAAAGATGAAGACCAAGAACGTAGATATAATGCCCAACAAAAAGAAATCAAGGAATTGAAGGCATATATTGCTAAAAATAAAGTAAAAACTTCTACGGCTAGGCAAGCCAAGAGTAGGGAAAAACGATTGGAGAGAATAGAAATTATTGAAAAACCACAAAGCAGTGATATTCATTTGAATTTACATTTCAATTATGCACCAATTGGGTCTGATCGTTTTTTGGTTGTTAAGCAACTAGAAATTGGTTACGATTTTTCATTGTTACCTGCGATTGATTTTGAAATTCGAAGCGGTACAAAATTGGCGATTACGGGATTTAATGGAATTGGAAAAAGTACATTATTGAAAACATTGGTTGGGCAACTTCAGCCTATCCAAGGTGAATTTCATTTTGTAGATCGTGCTCAAATTGCCTATTATGAGCAAGAGAATTATTTTGAAAATCCTTCTCTTACACCAGTCCAAGAAATCCAAAATCTGTATCCCTTGATGGATCAACATGCCATAAGAACTGTTTTAGCAAGAGTTGGAATTACGGGAAATTTAGCACTTCAGCCCATCAAAACAATGAGCGGTGGAGAGCAATCTAAATTAAAATTATGCAAAGTGATGATGCAAAAAGCCAATGTATTGATATTAGATGAGCCTACTAATCATTTAGATAAAGTGGCTAGAGAGGAATTGCTCAGTGCACTTCAAAAATACAATGGGACAGTCATTTTTGTGAGTCATGAAAGAGATTTTGTAGAAAAGCTTGCCACGCGAATTTATAGTATTGAAGAATTATTAATCAACTAGGAGGAATCTATGGAAGGTGTCAAACGCTATCAAGTGAGACTCTTACCCCATCATACAGCATGGGATAGTGAATTTGAACGTGTTCAAAAGATGCTAAAATTATGTTGGAAAGAAGATATCATAGATATTCAACATGTGGGAAGTACCGCTATTCCTAGTATTTGTGCAAAGCCCATTTTAGATGTTGCTGTCAAGGTCAAATCATTAAATGCATTGGATAAAGAAGCACTTGTTCAAAAAGGATATGATGATTGTGGATCACAAGGTGGTCAAACAACTCATGTTTTATTCGTTTTGCGAGGCCCTCATCAAGTGTCATTACAACATATTCATTGCTATGATCAAGCTGATAATGAATTTGATCAATTGGTTGGGTTTCGGGATTATTTAAACGCACATCTAGAAGTAGCATTGGCCTATCAGACCTTAAAAATATCACTTGCTGAGCAATATCGTTATGACAGAGAAACATATACTCGAAAAAAAGCACCATTTATTTTGGCGATTTACCGCCAATTATCGCAACAATCATCAGTCAATGAGAAGAGGTAGAACATATGAACACAATTCATTTGATGGTAGGGATTCAAGGAAGTGGGAAAACTACTTTTGCCAAACAACTTGCTGCAGCAAACCAAATTCAAATAGTTTCAACAGATAGCATTAGGATGAACTATCCTAATACTCCAGAAAAAGAAATATGGCCACTAGCCTATCGATTTTGTGCAGAAGAATTAAAACAAGGTAAAGATGTTATTTTTGATGCGACGAGTATCACACCAGCTGTTCGGGCTAGATTAAAAGAAGAAGTGCAACGATATTTTGCTTCTTTTGAGATAGGTTGTTATTTCTTTTTGCCTGATTTGGCATTGTGTAAAGAAAGAGTAAAGAGTCGCAATCAAATTCAAACAGAACACTATTTGCCAGTTGAGGTGGTAGAGCAGTATTATCATCGATTGATTCCTCCTACTATAGATGAGGGATTTCAATTTGTGAAAACAATTGATGTATATGGTACTTGTATTCAAGTAGACCAAAGTCTAGATAAAATAAGTCAGGAGAGTGAGGATAGAGATGATTGAACAAGATCAACAATTGATGGAAATTTTTATCCGCAGTGGTTTGGTGCTAACAGAATCACTTCAAACGGGAAGATTAGATAATGTCATCGTTAACGATAAAAATAAGTCTTGTCGCATTTGTCTTTCGTTTTCTGAAATTTTAGATGCTCACACTGTATTTGAAATGCAAGAAAAGGTGACAACATATGTTAAACAAAGTGTTTCAGTAGATACAGTCAAGTATACAATTAGCTATACAGAAGAGTGCAAACAAAATTATAAGATGAGTCAAAGTCATTTAAAAGACTATTTAACGGAGGCTATTCGTATATGCAAAGAGGCCAAAAAAGGGGTTATTATTTTAGAAAGTTATTTTTCTAAGTATGAAAATAATACAATTTGTTTTGTTGTAGCTACTATTGAAGATAAAAAAAATGTGGAAGAAAACCTATTGTTGATTAAGCAATTTTTCCTCAATTATGGCCTTTCATTTGTCCACTTTGACATAGAAATTAGTGAAGAAGCAAGAAACTTAAAAGAGATTCGTCAAAAAAGACAACAAGTTCAAGAGAGTCTTGATGAAACTAGAAGTGTAGAAGCGTATCGTCAAAAACGTGAAAGCATGAAAGAAGAACATGTTCAACATGCTTTCAGGTATAAGAATACGGGCCAGTTTATGTCAATACAGATTAATGATATTCCAACCAATAGTATGGAAGTGGCTGAATTTACGCAAATCAATGGTACAGATAAAGTGATGGTACTTGGGACTCTTGTCTCGAGTGAGATTCGAAATATCAAATCTAAACAAGGAAGAGAGTTCACTCTTGTGGTCGCAACCATCACGAATTATACAGATTCTGTAATGATCAAGCGTTTTATCAAAGACACAGAAGTGACTGAATACAAAGAAAAACTCAAAGCCAACACCCGTTTGGAAATCAAGGGAAAAATGATTTGGGATGATTTTGCGAAAGATGTCGTTATTATGTGTGATCAAATTGTGGTATTAGGTGGAGATGTTTCAAGAGTTAGATATGATGAGGCTTTGGTCAAACGGATTGAACTACATGCGCATACCAAAATGAGTGTATTAGACAGTCTGATGTCAGTAGAAGAATATGTTGATCAAGCAAAAAATTATGGACATAAAGCGATTGCTGTGACAGATCATGCCAATTGTCACGTATTACCTGAATTATTTAAACTCTGCGCCAAAAAGGGAATAAAGCCTATTGCTGGAGTGGAAGGCTACTATATTGATGAAAAAAGTTTAGATATCGCATTTACAAAGCAAAGTATTGACTTAAAAGATGCTACTTATGTTGTATTTGATATAGAAACAACGGGTTTATATATTCCGTTTAATGAAATTATTGAAATTGGTGCTGTTAAAATTAAAAATGGTTTAGTTATCGATCAATTTTCTAGTTTGATTAAACCAAAGAAGCCAGTGCATCAACGGATTACTGATATTACGCACATTACAAATGAAATGCTTTATGATCAATTGCCCATTGAAGAAGTACTACCAGGATTTTTATCCTTCATAGAAGGATCAATATTGGTTGCTCATAATGCTCATTTTGATACGGACTTTATTTATGCTGAGTTGAAAAAATTAGGTCTGTTTAAAGGTGTTATGCCTTGTATCGATACGATGATGCTAGCAAGAGGATTGTATGGTGGGGCATTCAAACAAAATAATTTGCGGGCAGTAGGTAAATTTTTAAAAGTAGAAGTAGAACCAAATGAACAACATCGCGCTGTTTATGATGCCAAGACAACAGGAAATATTTTTGTTAAAATGCTAGGAGATTTGTTAGATGCTGGTATGGACAATTACGATCAAATCAATACCTTGGTTGCCAAAAATGAACTATTCCGTTATAAAATACCAAGTCATATCAATTTGCTTGTCAAAAATAAAGCAGGGTTGAAAAATTTTTATAAGATTATTTCTGAATCACATACAACTTATTTTCAAAAAGATGCAAGAATGTTGCGTAGTTTAATAGAACAATATCGTAATCACATTTTAGTAGGCAGTGGTTGTGCTAATGGCGAAATCTTTCGCTTAGCACTTGAAAAGACATATGACCAATTGGTAGATGCGATGGATTTTTATGATTATATTGAGGTTCAACCTCCTTGTTGTTATATGCACTTGTTTGATATGTGGTCGGAAGAAGAAGCGCTACAAATGATTCAGGGATTGATTCAAAATATTATTACTGCGGCAAAAGCTAAAAACAAGTTGGTTGTCGCAACTGGTGATGTTCATGAATTGTTAGACTCAGATGCAGAGTTTCGTAAAGTGTATTTGAGTGTAGCCCGTCCTAATGGGGGTGGTCCACATGAATTATCTCATTATCAAGGTACACTAGATATGCATTACCGAAGCACTTCTGAAATGTTAGAAGCTTTCGCCTTCTTGCCTAGTGAGTTGGCGTACGAAATTGTAGTTACTAATACCAATATAATTGGTGATATGATAGAAAGTTATCCTCTTTTTCCAGATCAATTGTACGTACCACGTGATGATTTTATGTTAGATAAGAACGGTGTAGCTTCAATGAAACATGCGGTATATGATATTTCATATCAAACTGCTTATCAAATGTATGGAAATCCCCTTCCTCAATATGTACAAGCACGGCTAGACAAAGAGTTAGATGCAGTTATTGGGCATGGTTATTTCTCCGTGTACTATATTTCTCATTTGCTAGTTAAAAATTCAAATGATGCGGGATATATTGTCGGTAGTAGAGGTTCTGTTGGAAGTTCATTTGTAGCTACAATGATGGGGATTACTGAGGTAAATCCACTCAAGCCGCATTATTATTGTACGAATCCTCATTGTCATTTTACTGCTTTCAAGTTTACAGATGCTGAGAAAAAAGAGTATAGGCAAGAAAGTGTTCCTGAAATTGAGGTAGAATTGCAAAAAGTAGGCGTTGGTATGGACTTAAAACCAATGAAATGTCCAAAATGTGGGCAAGAGTTGAATCGATCAGGTGTAGATATTGCATTTGAAACGTTCTTAGGGTTTACAGGGGAAAAGGTGCCTGATATTGATTTGAACTTTTCAGGTGAATATCAAGCGCAGGCACATTTGTTTTGCCAAAAAACTTTTGGGATTGACAATGCCTTTCGTGCTGGTACAGTAAGTACAGTGCAGTCAAAAACTGCTTTTGCATATGCGAGAGATTATTATCAAAAAATAGGTGTATTCAAACGTCAAGTCGAGTTAGAACGACTATCATTGATGCTTTCTGAATCTAAACGAACCACAGGACAACATCCTGGTGGTATAGTTGTTGTACCAGATGATATTGAGTATACTGATATTATTCCTGTTCAATATCCACCTGTTTCTGATGGTGATATTACAGGTCAGGTATGGCGCACATCACATTATGATTATCACAAATTTGAGGATAATTTACTCAAATTAGATATTCTTGGCCATGATGACCCTACGGTGATGAAAACGCTGATGGATTATGTGCATGCTAATCCGGAAGACTTTCCTTTTTCTGATGTAGATGGCATACCTTATTACGATAAAAAAGTCATTTCTTTATTTAGTTCTAAAGAAGCTTTAGGGATAGAAAATGGTGATGTGGACAAACTATCTAGTGGAACAATCGGTATTCCAGAGTTTGGGACATCATTTGTTCGAGGAATGTTAGAAACTATCCGACCTGATTCAATCAGTCAAATCATTAAGGTTTCAGGATTATCTCATGGAACAGATGTATGGATGAAGAATGCAGAGGATTTAGTAAAAGGAGTTAATCCTAACTATCCTAAAATTATGTTTAATGATGTCATTGGTTGTCGTGATGATATTATGATTGCTTTAATTGCCCAAGGTGTTCCTGCAGCGATCTCGTTTAAAATCATGGAAGGGGTAAGAAAAGGTAGAGGTTTAACTCCTGATCAAGAAGATATTATGCGCAAAAACAGTGTGCCAGAATGGTTCATTGATTCATGTAAAAAAATAAAATATTTATTTCCAAAAGCGCATGCTACGGCTTATGTCATTATGGCTCTTCGAATTGCTTGGTTTAAGGTATATAGACCGATTTATTATTATGCAGCATATTTTTCTAAGCGGGCTAAAGAATTTGATCCAGAAGCCTTTGCTATGGGAAGAAATGCTATTCAAAATCGCATTAACGAAATTGAGAACAAAATTAGAGAACGAAAAGATGTTACAAATAAAGAAATTGATTTATTAGATGAACTAAAAATTGCTTTGGAGATGAATCTTCGCGGATTACGTTTTAGACATATTGATGTAAATATTTCAGAAGCGACTGATTTGGTTTTATCTGAAGATAAAAAAGCGCTCTATTTACCGTTTGTTTCTGTAGACTCATTAGGAGAAACAGTGGCAAAATCCATAGTAGAAGCACGAAAACAACGGCCTTTTAGTTCTAGAAAAGATTTTGAACTTAGAACAAGTGTAAATAAAAAACAATTTGCCAATTTAATCACTTTAGAAGCCTTTGGTGATTTGGTAGATGATGATACTACGTTATTGTAAGGAGGAAATATGAAAGTAGGTAAAAATTTTGCATTTCATCGTATACCTAGTGATTATACGATGGATATGAATTATGAAAATGCAACCATTCAAGGTGTAGGTGTAAAGACGCTCACGTTACTTTGCACTGCTTTAGTTACGGCTTTATTATGTATTGGAATCATTGTTCGCGTAGGATATATGCCCTTTTTTATGTATATTTTAGCAGGAATCACAACGCTTGTTTTACAAATTATCATGAATATTTCCCCTATTAAGGCTAAATATTTATCAATACCTTATGCTATATCAGAAGGGCTCGTTGTAGGGTGTCTATGTGGCCTACTAGAATTGGTTCTTCCTGATATGGGGTTACAACTTGCGGGAGTGGCTTTATTAATTACGCTTGCTGTATTTATGGGAGGAACTATTTTATATGCAAAAGGATATATTCAAGTAGGAAGAAAGTTCAAAACTTTTTTAATCATTGTATCACTAGGAATTTTAATTTTCTCATTTTTCTTCTCATTGATGGCATTAGTGATGTTTTTGATCAATCGTGTTAATTTGTATAGTATGTTTTATATGTCAGGACTTGGATTAGTTTGTTCAATAGTGATGTGCATTATTGCATCCATGTATGTAATTGTGAGTTTATCTAATGCAAATGAAATGATTGAATCAGGCGCAAATAAGGTATATGAGTGGTTTGCTGCATATGCGATTACACTCAATGTAATTTATTTATTTATTGAGGTACTAAGACTATTGCTCATTATTGTATCGCGTTCTAGAGAAAAATAAGCGCGTATATTTTAAAAAAACCACGGGTATACTGTGGTAAAATAGTTGCATAATTTTGGCAAAAGTGTTAGAATATATTTGTAAAAAATAGTCCATTTAAGGAGGTTATTAAAAATGGCTGTAAAAATTGCAATTAATGGTTTTGGACGTATTGGACGTTTGGCTTTTAGACAAATGTTTGGTGCAGAAGGTTATGAAATCGTTGCTATCAATGATTTAACTAGTCCAAAAATGTTAGCTCACTTATTAAAATACGATTCAGCACAAGGTAGATATCAATTTGCTGATTCAGTTACTTGCTCAGAAGAAGGAGCTGCAGAAGGATGGATTTCTGTAAATGGAAAAAAAGTTAGAATCTATGCAGAAAAAGATGCTAACAACTGTCCTTGGAAAGCATTAGACGTAGACGTAGTATTAGAATGTACTGGCTTCTATTGCTCAAAAGAAAAATCTATGGCACATATTAATGCTGGTGCAAAGAAAGTTATTATTTCTGCTCCTGCTGGAAAAGATTTAAAGACCATTGTTTTCAATGTTAACCACACTACTTTAACAAAAGAGGACCAAGTTATTTCTGCTGCATCTTGCACAACTAACTGTTTAGCACCAATGGCTTTCGCATTGAATAATTATGCACCTATTCAAAGTGGTATCATGACTACTGTTCATGCTTATACAGGTGATCAAATGGTACTTGACGGACCACATAGAAAAGGTGATTTAAGAAGAGCAAGAGCTGCTGCATGCAGTATTGTTCCTAACTCAACTGGGGCTGCAAAAGCAATCGGATTGGTTATCCCTGAATTAAATGGTAAATTAATTGGTTCAGCACAACGTGTTCCTGTTCCAACAGGTTCTACAACTATTTTAGTTGCAGTAGTAAAATCTGAAGAAGAAGTAACTGCAGCTTCTATCAACGCTGCAATGAAGGCTGCTTCAAATGAATCTTTTGGCTATACTGAAGAACCTCTTGTTTCTTCTGATATTATCGGCATTACACAAGGTTCATTATTTGATGCAACTCAAACTATGGTTACATCTTTAGGAAATGGTTTATATCAAGTTCAAGTTGTTTCTTGGTATGACAATGAAAATTCATACACATCACAAATGGTTCGCACAGCGAAGTATTTGATTGAACATTGCTGCTAATTTTATAGAGCGAAAAAAGATATGTCATTCGGCATATCTTTTTTTGTTTTAAATAGGAATTTTTGACATAAAATAAAAAGAGGTGATCAAATGCCTAAAAGACTATATAAAATTTTAGAAATTATCGGAATTTTAATCATATTATTTCTTTTATATCGATTATTTCCGTTTATTCAATGGATAATTCGTCTATTAGCCAAAATTATTTTGCCTTTCATCATTGCCTTTGTACTTGCCTTCATTTTAGAACCTATTGTGGTTTGGTTAGAAAAAAAGAAACTCAGTAGAAAGTTAGCTATATCGCTTGTTGTATTTGTAATAGTGGGGCTATTGGTAGTGGCTTTTCGATATATTATTCCACTTTTTTCTAATCAAATTACAACACTTATTGAACATATACCAGATTATATTCAACAATTTAAAACGTTTATTGATGAAATTAATGAAAAAATGGCAATCCATAGTGGAAAACACCTACTAGATTATGAAAAAATAGAGGAAAAAGTGCTCATCTTTTTGAATGCACAATTGGCATCTATTGGTAGAATTTTACAAAAGAGTTTTTCCTATGTAGTGGCTTTTTTGATAACACCTGTTTTAGCCGTTTATTTTCTATTAGACTATCCTAAAATAGAAAATTATGTCAAGAAAAAATTACTTGAAAAAGGTAAGGAAAATGTCTATCAAAGTTGTTCAGAGGTAAAGCAATCTTTACGTCAATATATCAAAGGTGTACTCATTGTTATGTCTATCTTGTCTATAGCATCTGCATGTTGTTTTTTTGTTATAGGCATTGACTATGCCCTTTTATTTGGTATAATTGTAGGGATTACTGACATTATTCCATATATTGGTCCATATATTGGAGGGGGAATTGTTATCTTGTTCACACTTGCAACATCTCCTGGTAAGACCCTTTTTGTATTGATATCTATTGTGATATTACAATTTCTAGAAGGTAATTTCTTGGTTCCGAAAGTACAAAGTAAAACCATGCACACCAATCCAATTTTAGTATTATTATCGGTTGCTTTTTTTGGTGAAATAATGGGAATTTTTGGAATGATAATTGCTGTACCTATGGTTAGCATTATAGAAATTATTCTCAGCCATTTTAAAATCAGTAAAAATCGTAAAAAAATGTGAATTTCAATTTACAAAAAAAACGATTTATGTTATAATATGTCTAGGAAAAGGTTGCAAATCTAAAAAGTTTTTTTTATATAGAAAATACTTTGCAATTTTGATAATTATTAGAGGAGTGAGTTTATGTTATCAAAGGGACAAAAAAATTTAATGTTCATTTTAGGTGTAATTGCAATGATTTTTGGCGTTGTCATTGCAGTACCATTTCGAGCCGTTCCTGGTTTAAATCATGTTGAAAATATATTTACAATTGAAATGATTTTGAAAGCATCACTTTCATTTGTAGCTATCTTACTTGCTATTTATCCACTACAAAAGAAGTATCAATTGCTATTCAATTATCGGGAAAATTCAAAAGTTACTTTAGTGATGGCATATTTTCCGATTGTGGTTTGCATTATTGCAACTGTTGTAAATACAGCATATATGCTAACATTTGACTATACTGAAGTTGGTATGATGAGTGTTCTGTCAGATAAGATGTTAGGCATTGTCATAGCTGTATTGGTAGGCTACATCGTATTTTCTCTATATTGTCTTGTAAGAGCATATGATATAATGATGCGTTTGGGTACAAAGGGAAATATGGTACTAGATGCTATTTTAACTATAGTATTGATTATTTTTACAATTATGAATTGGCGAGTAAATGCTGCTTATAGTAGCAGTTATCAAGAGTTAGAAGCCTATCTAACAGGAGATCCAATTGTCTTTTTCATTTACATAGGTATTGTGATTGGTTTTGGTATTACACTTTCACAGTTGATTAAAATGTTTAAAAAAGATGAAGTATTGGTGTATTGTTTAAATGGCAATGCTGCTGAATATGAAATCAAACAAAAGGAATACAATCGTGCGTATAATGATACACTAGATGATTTTGAATTATATTATGATGAAAATGCTGAAGTGTATGATAATTTAGAAATTGTTGAAGTCGAAGAAGAAAATGAAACAGAAACAGAATCACTTGTTGTAGAAGATGAAATGGAAGAGGAAGAAGACATAGAAACATTTGATACAAGTGCATCTCCTACATTAGAGGAAATCGATACAACTGATAGTGAAGAAGTAAAAACCCTTGTTGCTGAGCAAGAAAAAATAGTTGAAAACATTGCTCAAACTCAGCAATCAATAGAAGAATTGGAACAACAAAAAGCACAATTAGAAAAAGATGAAGCTTCTCTTCGTGATTTGAGAGCTGCATACGAAACAGCAGTTATAGAACTTCATGAACTAAAATTACAACAAACTGCTGAAGCTGAAGTGATAGAACCTGAAACAACAACTAAGAAAGAAAAGAAAATTGTTCCTCCATTTGAAAAAATGCTTGAATTTGCTTATACATTCCAAACTCAAGAGGGCTTCAAAGTAATTGGTAATAAAAACCAAACACTATTTAAATTTTATATTGGTAAAAAAATGTGCTTGGTAATGCAAAAAACAGCAAATGATTATCGCATTAGTTTCATTACTACAGCTAAGAAATTCGTAGATTATCTCAAATCTAGACCAGGTGAATTGATTGCACCTAAGAATTTAAAAGACAATTATTGGGTAAAATTAACCAATAAAGGAAAAGAAGAAGCTAAATTCATGAGAAAGGTAATTAAAGAGTCTTTTGTAGTTGCACAGCAACAAATTGCTGAAGAATTAGCTGAAAAGGAAAGAATCAAAAAAGAAAAAGCACAAGCCAAAGCCAAAGAGCGTGCAGCAGCAAGAGCCGCCGCAAAACAAGGCGCTGCAAAATAAGAAAAAGGTAGGTTCATGAATTATGACTGAAAAAGAACGTAAAGAACGACAATTAATATTTATATTATCTTCTGTTTCATTGGTATTTGGACTGCTTGCCTTAATACCATTTGGTGGTGCTCATTTTGGAAAAGTGGAAAGTACATTTAAATATTTGATTTTTCCACTTGCAGTGATTATTTTAAGTTTAATCATAAAAGGAAAAAAATTCTTTGATTATAAACCTACAAATCGTGCGATATCTTATGCAAGTTATTTACCCATTTTTTCGTATATGTTATCATTAATGGCATATACTGTCATCCTAATGAATCGTGCTGATACTACTGCTGTATTTACGCATGATGTATATGTTGGATATATGATTGCATTTGGAACTTTCTTTGTTGGGTTGATGCTAGTGCTATCTATTATGGATAAGCTACCTTTAAAATTGACAAAATTTGAGATTAGCTTAATCGATGTTGCCATTATTATAGCATTTATAGTAGACGTTCTTGTGATTCGCTCTAAGATTGCAAAGCAATTTTACGAAATAGAATTAGTGAATAATACTATTTGGCATGCACTTTCTGGTATTGCATTAGGCTTAGTGATGCTCGGATTATTTTTCTTAAAATTGCGAGAACTGATGTTAAACAACGAAGAATATATTGCGAAAGATAAAGAAACATTACTTGCAGAATGGGAAAATCGTAGAGATGATGCGTATTATCGTGCTGAATTAGTTCTACTATATTCAATGTTTAATTATAGTAGTGAACGCTTGAGTATTGATTTAGACAACACTGACACAACTGTGGATGTAGAACGATTAAATGGCAAAGTAGAACAACTTAGTGAAAAAGTAACTCAATTGAAAACACAATTGCGTAGCGCAGTGGCTAAAGAAAATGCTGAGGTTGCTAAAAATCAACAAATGATTGCAGCATATACAGCACTAAAAAATCAAGTGAAAGTAGAACTTGCTACTACTGAGTTAGAGGCAACAAAAAAACAATATGAATTGATTGCGGATACTTATGCAAAGATGAATGAACAATATCAACAAGATTTGGCTTCTTATGAACAAGAAAAGCAAGAATTATTAGCTAAGATGGAAGCACTCGAAAAAGAAAAAGCTGAATACACACAAGAACCAGAAGAAGTAGTTGTAATTGAACCAGAAGCAAAAGTAGCCGAAAAGGAATCTGTTCAGGAAAAGAAAGAAAAAGTATTTGCTTATGCATATGAAGATTTGATGCAATATCCAGTTACTTTGGCATATGAAAATCTTTCGTGTGTTGCTAATCCTGCAGGTACACAGCATAAATTCTTAATCGGTAAGAAACCATTCTTAATTACGCAAAAAACAGCAAATGATTATCGAATTACTTTTTTATCTGAAGATGCAGATATGGCGAATTATTTACAAGGATTCCCTGGACTTATTTCTGTTGCGAGTACGCCAAAAGGTGGTAATTGGTTAAAATTGATTAACCGTGGTGAATTAGAGGAAACATTCATAAAAGAATTAGTTGAAAAATCATTACAAGCAGAAATCAATGCTGAAGCTATAGCTCTTGCCGCTAAAGAAGAAGAAAAGCGTTTGAAAGAAGAAGCAAAACAAAGAGAATTAGAACGCAAAGCCCGCGAAAAAGAATTGGCACGCCGTGAAAAAGAATTGGCTGCCGAAGAAAGAGCTGCAGAAAAGGCAAGACGTGAAGCTGAAAAATTGGCAGAAAAAGCAAGACGTGAAGCTGAGGAAGCAGAAAAAGCAAGACGTGAAGCTGAAGAACAAGTTGAAAATGCTAGAATTGAGGCTGAGCAACATGTAGAAAATGCAAAACGTGAGGCCGAAGAAGAAGCAGAAAAAGCAAGACGTGAAGCTGAAGAAGCTGCAGAAAAAACAAGACGTGAAGCTGAAGAAGTAGCGGAAAAAGCAAGACGTGAAGCTGAAGAAGCAGAAAAAGCAAGACGTGAAGCTGAACTAGAGGCTGCTCGTAAAGCCAAGGAAGCTGAAAAATTGGCTAAAGAAGCAGAAAGAGAAGCTGCTCGTAAAGCTAAGGCTGCTGAAAAATTAGTCAAAGACGCTGAAAAAGAGGCTGCTCGTAAAGCTAAAGAGGCAGAAAAATTGGCTAAAGATGCTGCTAAAGAAGCTGCGAAAACAACGAAAGAGGCTGAGCAAGAGGCTGCTCGTATTCTTGCTGAGGCAGCAAAGAGCTCTGCACAAGAAGAAGGAACGAAGCCTGCTCCAGCGAGAAAGCCAAGGGCAAAAAAAGTTGATGTAACTGAAGATACAAATGATCAAAAAGTAGCTTAAAATAGAATAATATACCTAAAACAAAAAATAAAGACTAGTATGACAATTGATTGTTTCAGAGAGTAGTTGGGTGGTGTGAAACTATACAATGGTTGTTAGAAGCTCCTTTATTTGTGGAATTAATCCTTCCCGCAAGATCTGCGTTAAAACCAAAGAGGTGTGCAATGCAGGTTGCAAAAGAGGATGGTACCGCGATTTGAAATCGTTCCTTTAGAGGGACGATTTTTTTATGTATTAGAAAAATAGGAGGAATATATGAAAAATTTAACAGGGAGTCAAATTAGGCAAATGTGGCTTGATTTTTTCTCGAGCAAAGGCCATGATATTATACCAAGTGCATCATTGGTGCCACAAAATGATCCAACATTACTTTGGATTAATGCGGGTGTCGCACCATTGAAAAAATATTTTGATGGTAGAGAAGTACCCGTGAATCCTAGAATGTGCAATGCTCAAAAGTCAATTCGAACTAATGATATTGACAATGTAGGTAAAACAGCAAGACATCATACTTTTTTTGAAATGTTAGGTAACTTTTCAATAGGGGACTATTTTAGAGAAGATGTTTTGACATGGGCTTATGAATTATTATTTGATCCAAAGTGGTATGGATTTGATCCAGAAAAAATCTATATTACTTATTATCCGGATGATCAAGAGACTTTCCAAAAATGGAAATCATTAGGAATTGATACATCTCATCTCATTCCTATTGCCGACAATTTTTGGGAAATTGGTGAGGGGCCTTGTGGACCAGATACTGAAATTTTTTATGATCGTGGAGAAGACTATGATCCAAATCATATAGGCATTCGGCTACTAGAAGAAGATATTGAAAATGATCGTTATATTGAAATTTGGAATATTGTTTTTAGTCAATATAATTCTGTTAGTGGATTGAGTAGAGAAGATTATCCAGAACTTCCAAGTAAAAATATTGATACAGGTAGTGGATTAGAAAGACTTGCTTGTATTTTTCAAAATACTGAAACCAATTATGAAACGGATTTATTCATGCCAATGATTCGTTTTTTAGAGGAAAAGACGGGGCATAGTTATCAAAATCAAGAAGATAAGATGGCTTTTCGTGTAATTGTGGATCATATACGAAGTGTAACTTTTGCGATTGCGGATGGGGCGACTTTATCTAATGAAGGAAGAGGATATGTTCTTCGTCGAATACTTAGAAGAGCTGTGCGATATGGAAAAACATTAGGATTAAATGAGCCTTTCTTGTATCAACTTGTATCTATTGTAGTGGATAATATGAAGTCGTTTTATAGTTATTTGGTTGAAAAACAATCGATTATTGAAAAAATTATTCAAACCGAAGAAGAAAATTTCTTAAAGACACTATCTACAGGCGAAAAAAAATTAAATGATATAATGAAGGTTGCCACAAAGCATAGAATTAGTGGAGTAGATGCATTCTTATTATATGATACATTTGGTTTTCCAATTGAACTTACTGAAGAAGTTGCGAATAGTAATGGTTATTCAGTTGATATGGAAGCCTTTCAGCAGGAATTACAGAAACAGAAGATTAGAGCAAGGAAGGCAAGAAATGATGAGCAGTCAATGAATGTTCAGAATGAAGATTATTTAAAATTTCATCTACCTTCATCATTTATTGGTTATGACAATTTATCATCCATTTCTACAGTAATCGGATTATTTCAAAATGGTAAACTAGTGGAAAAAGGACATGGCCTTATCCAAATTATTTTTAACCAAACACCATTTTATGCGGAAATGGGTGGACAAGTAGGGGATAAGGGAGTCATTCAATATCAAGATCAAGAGTTTGCAGTGCTGGATACTTTTCGATTACCTAATGGTCAGCATGCCCATACCATTGATATGAAGAGTGAGTTCATTCAAATAGGATCTACAGTAAAAACAATTGTGGATGAACCATACCGAAAAGCAGTTTGTCAGAATCATTCCGCAACACATTTATTGAATCAAGCATTGCGAGAGGTATTGGGTGGTCATGTAGTACAACAAGGATCACAAGTTAGTTCAGAAGGGCTAAGATTTGATTTTAACCATTATCAAAATCTCACAGTTGAACAAATTTTAGACATTGAAAAACTAGTTCAAGATGTCATTCATCGTGATTTACTAGTTTGTACCATTGAGACAACAATGGAGGAAGCTAAAAAGCGAGGTGCACAAGCTTTATTTGGTGAGAAATATGGAGAAAGTGTTCGATTAGTAGATATGGATTTCAGTAAAGAATTGTGTGGTGGTACGCATGTAAATTCAACTGGTGAGATTCAAAATTTTGCTATCACAAGCATTGAATCAAAAGGTTCAGGCATTTTTCGAATGGAGGCCATAACTGGTGAACAAGTAGGTAAATCTATGGAAAAGGTGATTGGTCATTTGAAAAATGAAATTATAGAAATACACCAAAAAATGTCTTTTTTAATAGAAAAAGCTAAGGGTGAAGGTTATGCACTTGAATATGTAGATAATGAACTTCCGGCCTTAATGGGAAGTTATCAAGACGTTTTGAATTATCGTGATTGTTTTGAGTATAGTAAAAAATGTCAAAAGCAGCTTGAAAAATCATATGATATAGCCAAAAGGACTACCAATTCTGCTGATTATAAGCAATATGAGTCACAAATGAATTTGATTCAATCATGCCCCGTTTTAGTTGCTCAAGTGAAAGCAATGGACATGAATGGATTGAAGGATATGGTAGATAAAATTGCCGCTGATTATGAAAAATGTGTCATTTTCTTTGCTAATGTCTTTACTGAGGAACAAAAAGTGATATTTTTAGCTAAATCTAAACAAACATCCATAAATTGCGGTTTATTAGTCAAAACTGCGGCACTGACAACAGGTGGGAATGGTGGTGGACGTCCTGATTTTGCCCAAGCAGGTGGTAAAGATATAGAAAAAGTGGCAGATGCACTTCAAATAGTAAGGGAAAAAATTGCATGCGGTATTTAGGACTAGATTTGGGAAATCGGACTTGTGGTGTGGCAATAAGTGATGGACTAGGTATTATTGCCACATCGATTACTACTATTCGTTTTAGAGAAAAAGATTTGCAAAAATGTTTAGAATGTGTTAAAATGTATATTGTTGATAGAAAAATTGATAAAATCGTTATGGGTTTACCTAAAAACATGAATGGTAGTCTTGGTTTTCAATCCGAATATGTACTAGAATTTCAACAAATGTTGGAAAACGAAACTGGATTAGAAGTCATATTGTATGATGAAAGGCTAACTACAGTTGAAGTAACGAAAATGATGATATCAGCCGATTTAAGTAGGGCAAAGCGGAAAAATAAGGTCGATACGCTTGCGGCAACATTGATATTACAATCCTATTTAGATAGTATAAATAAATAAAGGAGAAGAACAATGAATAATAACCCCAATTTAATTGATGGTCAATTGACCATTATTGATGCAGACGGCAATGAAAAATTATGCCAAATTCTATTTACACTTGAATCAGAGGAATTTGGAAAGAAATATGTTGTATTTTATGAAATTTCTGAAATGAGCGATGTAGATGATGATGGTGAAATCCCACTCATGGCTGCAAGTTATATTGAAGGCGAAGATGGAACAGGAGAACTACAAGAAGTAGAGACGGATGAAGAATGGGCTTTTATCGAAGCTGCGGTAAATGACTTTGATGCACAATGTTCTGGCGAATGTGAAAATTGTGATGTTGAAGATTGTGAAAGTAAAAAATAATAGAAAAAGGCAAACCTCAGTTTGCCTTTTTCATTTTATAATTGATTTTCTGATTTAAATACAATAAAATCAACGATTTCGTCATATATTTTTCCATTGATTTCATCAATTTCAAATAAATCTTGATGATGAAGTGGCTGTCCTAAAGGAATTTGTGCGATAAGTTCTGCTTCAAGCCCTTTAGCTACCATTAAGCCACCACCTTCACCAAAGATTTTTTCCTGCTGTTGATTTATAGGGTTAATAAAATAAGACATGTTTTCAATAACACCCAAAATATCATGTCCTAATGTTTTAGATGCATGCCCTGCCTTGATGGCCACATGGCTTGCAGAAGGATGAGGTGTAGTCACAACAATCATTCTTCCTTGAGGAATAATGGATTTGATATCAAGCGTAATATCTCCAGTACCAGGTGGGAAATCTACTATGACATATTGGGTATCATCATGCCATTTGACATCATAGAAGAAATGAGAAATCATACTATTTAACATACCGCCTCGCCATAAAACAGGTTGTCCAGGATTGGTAAAAAATTCAGTAGATATCATTTCAATACCATCTTTTTCAATGGGCAATATTTTTTTGTTTTCATCAAACTTCGGATTTTGATGGGGAATCTCAAAGATAGTAGGTAAGCTTGATCCATATACATCAGCATCTATTACACCCACTTTTATGCCTCGTTTTGACATGCGATAAGCGATATTGGCGGCAACACTACTTTTGCCCACACCACCTTTTCCACTAATAATACCTATAAAATGAATTGGTTTTTGTGTGATACTGCCAAAAATTTTGGATTCTTCTAATTGAAGTTGCAACCCTTTGTACTCACAATCTATTTTAACAATTCTTGCAATATCGCGTCTAAATTTTTTTTCGTTTTCACCACCAAGTCTGCCCATGGCAATGGTCAAAATAACCATATCTTTTTCTTCATCATAACTGATGTGCTTAATGGATTCGGTTTCACCAATAGTCATTTGGTTAGAGGGATCAATTAATTCTCCCAATTGTTTTTTTAATTCTGTTAAATTCATTATGTTTCCTTTCTAATGGGTAATTTGAACTCATTTATATATAAATTTGGTTGTTCAGTTAGAATACCATATAATCTAGTTGCTTTTAATTCAAGGAGTAGCTGAATATTTGATTGTTTCATCTCCTTGGGGCTTGAAAACAGATAATTCTTTGTTTGCTTAGGCAACTTTCGAATATACTCTTTTGCATAGGAATTAAGGCCTAAAATGCGAAGATAGGGTTCTTCATTGTCAATTCTTTTTGGGGTTTGTAATAGTATGTGCAGAAGTGCTCTGCGCATTCTACTAAGAGTATACTTTTTATTTTTGAGCCTTTGAAGTAAATCTTGGTAAGAATTGATAGAAAAGGAGTTCAGTTGTTTTTTGACATACATAAGGATACCTTCGTTTGATTCAAGAAGGGATAAAGAATCTAGATTATCCATCCAACAAGTTTTTTCAATTAATGCGAATAAATATTTTTCAGCTTGTAATAAGTCAAATTGGATAGATACATCAGGCGGTATATAAGACGAAACATCTTCCTTATTATATAAAAGTTCACGGATTGCCGTTGCACTTGCATAAGAAGAGGTAATTGCTTTGTCATGATATTGATTTCCTATGCGCAAAATAGGGTGATATTGAATATGAAATTGGTGTTTGTGAATGGCATAAATGTACTGCAAGCCAAGCGTAAAATTAGGTGAATTGATAGTCGCTATTTCTGATTCTGAAATATGGCAATGGTTTAGATAGGCAGTAAAATGTTGTTTAAGACTCATACTTTGATCTAAAAAGTAATTGCTTTTTTCAAAATCAAGTAATAAAGATAAAGCCTTATCATATAAAAGACAGTTGTTACTTTCACTGCCAAAAGCAATATCCGTAACGCCAAGTTGAGCTAAAATACAAATGGCATTTTCTGCAAAACTATTGGCACTTTGTAGCGACTTGAAAATAGGGAGCTCAACAACTAAGTCAACTTGATGATGCAGAAGTATTTTTGTTTTTTCAAACTTATTCAACAAAGATATTTCACCACGCATAGTAAAAGATGTGGATGTAACCGCAATCAAAACGTCGGGCTGAAAGGTATGGCGAATATGCTCAATTAGATAATTATGCCCATTATGAAAAGGGTTAGCCTCAAGTATAATTCCAAAAACTTTCATATCATTCTCCTTATCTTAATTATTATAACAAAAAATAACAGAATTTGCAACTAAATGGGGGTATAATTTAAGACAAGGGGGGATTTTATGTATGTATATCAGTTAGATTGGCATCATTTTGATAAATGTTTAGCAGAAAATGCTATGGTAATTTTGGGGGTATATGCAGAAGACACAGTAGTGGATGGTTTGTTTTATGGGGTATTGAAGCAGTTGCAAAAAAAAATAAGTTCACAAATAGTAGTTGGAATGATGGAAAAGGCTATGTTTGAAGAGCGATATGCACATACCAATCAAGTTTATCCCAAAATACTTATTTTTCAAAATAAACGATTATTGGATACTTTTTATGGTGTTAAAAATAGTAATCGATTAATGAAGGAAATGCATCTTCATTTTAGTGAAAAAAACAGTAGAATAGCTTAACTATTCTACTGTTTTATGTTAAAAGTAGGTATATCTTATTTTTGTATCCACTTGACTTGCCCAATTTTATGAAGTTCAATATCTGGTAAAATAAAATTGGCATTCTTAGATTCTTGTATCATTCCTTTATATTTATTGATATCAGTATGAAGTTGATATTTTTCCAAAAGAGGAAGTAATTCATTTTGTAGTGGATGATTTTCTAATTCATAATACATGCCAATAGCAAGGGCTTTGCCATAGGGGACTTTAAAATGGGTTTCTTCTTCAATATAATGACCAATGGTTTCTCCAAAATTGAAAATAGATTGCATTCCAGTAAAAAATTCATCTTTCTGTGTAATAGCCAATTTTATTTTGATAACTCTTTCCATGAGACTATTCAATAATTCTTTTTGAAAAGGCAAAGAGGCATACTTTAAATCATCAATAATCGTAGAATCTTTTAGAAAACCATATTTTATAATAGTTGCAATGCCACAATTCATTTCTATTTGTGGCAGAGTTTTCAGGAGAAGTGGATCAATAATCGTCTGAATCGGGTGATAAATACAGCCAACTTTATTTTTTCCATTAAAATTAATACATGTTTTACCACCAATAGAAGCATCAACTTGAGCAACTAGAGTAGTGGGAATTTGAATATAATCCATACCGTGTAAATAATTACAAGCAATATAGCTCGTAATATCACCAATAACTCCACCACCAAAAGCAATGAGTACATCATTTCTTTGAATCTTCATTTTCAACATAGCTTCAACAATTTTTTCAAAAACGTGAAGAGACTTGGCAGGTTCACCTGGTTTTAGTGATAAAATGGTGATCAAATTGGGAATCTTGCTTAAAATGGAGTTGTATTTTTTAACAATATGGGCATCACTTATGACAATATAACGTCTCATTGGGTCCAAGCATGCCCATGTTTCGTTAATAATGCCACTTTCAAACAAAATATTTACCTTCCTCGTAGCATATTTTGCTATAAATTCACTCATAATAGATTCACTCCTTTTTCATGTATAGTATAATCGATTCTATGCAAATTAGAATAGATAGGAAAATTCTTTTTCTTATATTATACACTATTTTTTTAAAAAAAGTAGAAAACAAGCATATTTAAAATTATTGAGCCTAATTTTAGTAAAAATGAAGCGAATTTGATATAATAAATACATTTAGTGGTAGCATTTAAAGGAGGGATAGGATGGTATTTGGAAAAAATGTAACACATTATTATTTTAAATATTTTCATCTATTACTGATTGGTATCATAGCATTAATTTTTGTCGATTACATCCAATTGCTTATACCTGAAAATTATGGATACTTAATTGATCTAATTAAAGATAAAACATTAACAAATGACTTATTGATGAAAATTGTACTTGATATGACTTTTATTGCATTGGGGATGTTTGTTGGTCGTTTTGCATGGCGAATTACTGTATTGAATATGGGGGTAAATGTGGAAACGGACTTGCGCAAAAAAATGTTTTTGCATATGGAGTCACTTGCACAAGAATATTTTCAGCAACATAAAACAGGTGCACAGATGGCACTTTATACTAATGATATCATGGCCATTAAAAATTGTTTTACGGATGGCGTAATTATGGCTATTGATGCCCTTTTTTTAGGTGGATTGGCCATTTACAAAATGATTCGCTTAAATGCTCTGATGACGATAGTAGCATCGGTTCCTCTATTGATTATAGGACTATGTGGTGGTATTTTGGGAAAGATGATTGATCGCAAATTTGAACGAAGACAGAAAAGTTATGAAAGACTTTCTGAATTTGCACAAGAAAATTTCTCGGGTATCGCAGTTATTAAAGCATTTGTCAAGGAACAATTAGAATATTTAGAGTTTGCCAAGTTAAATCGTGAGTATTCAAAACATAATATTGCTTTTACTAAACTTATTTTAGTGATGAATGTTATGTTTGCGGCACTTATCAACATTATTATTGTAATTGTCATTGGATATGGTACATATTTGATTCAGTCCACTGCAGGAACTGAACATCCCTTCACATCTGGAGATTTAGTTGTTTTTATTTCGTATTTTGGCTCATTAACTTGGCCTGCTCTTGCGCTTGCTAATTTGATCAATATCATTGCTCAAGGTAGAACAAGTCTAAGAAGGATCAATGAACTGTTAAATTATCCTGTAACAGTAACTGATGACGCGGATGTGGTGTGGGATGCACAAGTAGAAGGTGACATTGCTTTTCAAAATTTGACTTTTACGTATCCAGGCGTAGAACAACCAGTATTAAAAGAGGTTAGCTTTGTGATTCAAAAAGGTGAAAAAGTCGGCATAATTGGAAAAACAGGCTGTGGCAAAACAACTATAGCAGATTTACTTGTTCGTATGTACAATGTTGAACCTAGTATGATTACAATTGGTGGTAGGGATATTATGCAACTACCTATTCAAAAGGTAAGAGATTCAATTGCATATGTTCCACAAGATAATTTTCTGTTCAATCAATCCGTATTAGAAAACATTGCTTTTAGTAGAAAATATATGAGCAAAGAAGAGGCGGCACATTTTGCACATTTTGCACAGTTGGCACATGTGGATGATAATATTCGTGAGTTCAAGGATGGATACGATACAATAATTGGAGAAAGAGGTGTAACGTTATCAGGTGGACAAAAACAACGAATTTCGATGGCTCGCGCAATGGCAAAAACTGCCAATATTTTGATATTAGATGATGCTGTATCAGCAGTAGATACCAAGACAGAAGCAGGAATATTGAAAACATTAAAAACTGAATTTGTGGATAAAACGATTATTCTTATTGCACATCGAGTATCTACAATTCAACATCTTGATAAAATTCTTTTGCTGGATGAAGGTCAAGTAGTTGCCTATGGAACTCATGATGAACTTTATCGTAGTACGCCAATGTATAGAGATATTGTTGAATTACAAAAATTGGAAGAAGGTGATCAAGAATGAAACATTTGAAAAAGAACCATTCCAATGCTACGCAATTGATATTGCGTTACACGAAAGGTGAGATTCGCTATTTTACGATTGCTTTTTGTATGATGATAGTAGGAGTTGGATTAAATTTAATTTCTCCAATTTTATTGGGAAAGGCTACAACGATTCTTTCTGAGAAGATAATTGATATCCACAAAATGATTATCATTATTATTCTATATGTCTGCATTATTGCTACTTTTTGCATCATTGAATACGTACAATCACTCATTTTGGCCAAAACGGGGGATAGAATTATTTATAAAATGAGAGAAGATGTTTTTCAATCTTTGGAAAAATTATCTATTGATCAACTAAATAAAACACCGGTTGGCAAATTGGTTACACGATTGACAAGTGACACAGATGCGTTAAACAATATGTATACATCTACCATTGTCAATTTGATTAAAAATGTTCTGACAATTATTGGTGTGGTTATTGCAATGTTTATTGTCGATGTTGAAATCACATGTTGGGTACTAATGACAATGCCTTTGATTGTTGTTATGACAATTGTATTTCGAAAATTGGCACGAAAGATTTATCGAAAAGTAAGAAAGGGCATTTCTAACGTAAATGCAAGTTTATCTGAAAATATTTCAGGTATCAAATTGACGCAAATTTTCAATCAAGAGGAAAAACAATGCCAAAGTTTTTCTAAGGTCAATCAAAATTTAAAAAGCAATTATTCTAAGCAAATTTTATTATTTGGTTTATTTAGACCATTTATTTATGCAATTTATGTGATGACGGTTGTACTCTTATTTTATATTGCGGGACACAAAATTATAGATAGCGAATTTGTAATTAAATCAGGTTTGATTGTTACTTTTTATGCTTATGTGGAACAATTATATACGCCTATTCAACAGCTTGCAGAACAGTTTAACGTATTGGAGTCAGCAATGGCTGCAGCAGAGAGATTAGATGAAGTATTGCGAACAATACCCGATATTATTGATGATGAAGATGCCATTGAAATAGAAACATTAAAAGGTGAAATTGAATTTAAGCATGTATGGTTTGCCTATGTGGGTGAAGAATGGATATTGAAAGATGTCTCTTTCAAGGTCAATCCTGGTGAATCTGTGGCTTTTGTCGGTTCTACAGGTAGTGGTAAAACAACCATTTTATCTCTAATTGTACGAAATTATGATATTCAAAAAGGTGAGATTTTAATTGATGGTAGGGATATAAAAACCTATAAAATTGCCTCATTGCGCAAGCATATTGGGCAAATGCTTCAGGATGTCTTTTTGTTTTCCGGTACAATACGTTCAAATATTGCATTAAGAGATGATGCAATTACGACATCAGAGATTGAAGAAGCTTGTCGATTTGTCAATGCTCATCATGTGATTGAAAAATTACCAAATGGTTTTGATGAAATGGTATTAGAAAGGGGAAAAAACTTTTCTTCTGGAGAAAGACAATTGATTTCTTTTGCGCGAGTAGTGAGTCATAAACCTAGTGTGATGATATTAGATGAGGCTACCTCTAATATCGATACAGAAACAGAGGGATTAATTCAGGATTCCCTGAAAAAAATGATGAATATTGGTACGATGCTCATAGTTGCTCATCGTTTATCTACGATTCAGCACTGTGATAAAATCATTGTCATTCAAAAAGGTAGGATAAAAGAAGAAGGTAGTCATAAAGAATTGCTTGCTTTAAAGGGACATTACTATAATTTGTATAAATTACAATATGAAAATATGAATGCTTCGAGATAAAAAATAGAAATGTAAAAGCCTACTTTTTCAAAAGTAGGTTTTTACACATATTAAGAAAAGAATAAATCAGAGATATCTCTAGAGTGATACAAAAGAGAGTAATATGATAATTTAGGGATACCTCTTCATGAGTTACTCTAAAAGCTTATAATACAATATCGCAACAATCAAAATCATTATCAATATAGTGAGTGATGAAACGGGCTTTAAAACGCCTTTGATTGCAAAGTGCATTGGTGGATGATACTGCATCAATATCTTCTGGAAGTACGAATTTGACGCATTTTACGATAATATCTTGACAAGATTGAGCAGTGTGGGCAGGTATAGTCATAATTTTCATGCCTCGTTTGTATTCTAAATCAAAGTCATCTAATTCATTTAAAATGACTGCTAATGCAACACGTCGATTAGGACAAATGTTTTTTAGTGTCACATCTAACTGAAGAATTCGTCCAAGCGATTGCATTTCAATAGCTCCAGCATCAATTTCAATAGCATCTTGACATCCTTCAATGGTTACATCTACTGGAATTGGACAATCTTCTGGCATAATTACATTATCACATTCAACTAAAACTGTTGGCGAAGGAAAATTGACTACATTATTTTCTGTATCAGTATAAGTAATACTTTCATTTACAGGGACATTACCTACACATGTACCTACATGTTGTACGGTAAAATCAAATGTAGCACCTTCGCTTTGGGTAGTACCGAGTTCAGGTATTTTCCATTCGACTGTAGTAGCATCGATAAAAGAGGCGGTTCCTTTGGTTGGAGATGAAACAGATACTACTTTAAAACATGGGGCAATTTTATCAGTAATAGTAATATTAGTTGCACCTGGATTAGTAATATTATTTGCTAAATCCTCGAATATGTTTTCCAATTCTTCATCATCTGGAGTGATGGCCACATAGGCACTATCGGGGTCAGATGCCCAGTCATTTAGAGCTTGTACATCAATTCCACCATTACCAGATAATCCAATGCAATAGATAATGACACCTTGTGATTTAGCAAGTGTGGCTACTGTATTTGGATTTCCGCCTGCAGTGGTAAATCCATCAGTGAACATTACCATTACTTTAGCGTTTGTTGAGGCTGGATCAAATAGTTGAAGCGCCTTTGTGAATGCATCTGCATGATTAGTAGAACCATTTGCAGTTAATGAATCAACTGCTGCTTTTAATGTAGCAACAGATGTAATCAATTGAGTATTTTGAGTTGCTGTATCCGCAAAACTCACAATACCAATACGGCTTCCGCTACCAATTTGTCCATCTTGTGTACCATCGGTTGCCTCATCGATGATATCAATAAATTTTTTGGCTCCACTTTTTAAATTGGCAAGTGGACTGCCAGACATACTACTAGAACGATCAAGAATCAGCACAATATCAGTTGGATGACTAACGATATCTGGTGCAGCGGTTAAAGAAAGACGCACATTAAACGTTTCACCACAATTGATTTGAGTAACATTGATCTCTTTGTTAGAGTTTGTAACTCCCATTTTTATTCCTTCCTTTCTGAATCTTTGAATAAGATTCTATGTA
The DNA here is from genome assembly GCA_023665755.1 of Prevotella sp. Lineage (GTDB taxonomy): Bacteria > Bacillota_I > Bacilli_A > ML615J-28 > CAG-313 > CAG-313. Next base: position 191,616 of record JAMPDF010000001.1, on the reverse strand, counting down.
GTATATGCAATAATTCAACCAAATGAAATGGGTGAAAACTTCATATTGAAAAGAAAGATCTATTTTTTAGGTTATCTTTTACTGGCTGAATTCCTGATATGAAAGAAAAAAAGATTGACGAATGGTAAAAAATGGTGTATAATGAAAAGAAAAAGAAGGAGGGAATGATATGAATCAAATGTTAGATCAAAGACCTATTATTGAAATTTCTAATTTAACCAAAAGATATGGAAAAGTAGTCGCTTTGGATAATCTATCTATTCAAATTCCTAGAGGAAAAATTATTGGCCTACTTGGGCCTAATGGAAGTGGTAAGACAACGCTAATTAAAGTACTTGCGAATTTATTGATGGTGTATGATGGAACTGTTTTAGTAGATGGAAAAAAACCTGGTATTGAAACCAAAAAAATTATTTCTTATCTACCCGATTGTAATTATTTATCAGAATCTTGGACAGTTCGCGATGCTATAGAATATTTTATTGATTTTTATGATGATTTTGATGCTCAAAAGGCGAAGAATTTGTTTAGCAAATTGGATATTTCACTAGATAAAAAAATAAAATCTTTGTCAAAAGGCAATAAAGAAAAAGTACATTTGATATTGGTATTATCTAGAAATGCTGAATTGTATATTTTTGATGAACCAATTGCTGGAGTTGATCCTGCTGCCCGTGATTTGATTTTTAAATTAATTCTTGATAATTATAACAAAAATGGCTCCATTCTTATTTCTACACATTTGATACTAGAAGCTGAAAAAATCATGGATTATGCTTTTTTCATTAACAAAGGAAAAGTAGCTATCTTTGATTCTGTTAACAATATCAAGGCCAAGACCGGTAAAACATTAGACGAATTGTTTAGGGAGATGTATCGATATGCTTAGAATATTAAAACATGATTTTAAAAGTACATACAAAGAGTTTTTAGCTATGTTTGTTGGCCTGATTGTCTTGTCTATCCTTATGGGAGTTGTTTTACTGATTGATGTTAGAAATACATTTTCGATTATGATTATGACAACACTATTTGTATTCTATTATTTTGGATTTTTTGCCATAGGAATTATGTGGATTATTTGTGTAATTCAGTCATTTAATAAAAAGTTTTTTACAAAAGAAGGCTACTTAACTTTTACAACTCCTATTTCAATTGATAGTTTGATTATCTCCAAATTAATTGTAAATTTTATATGGTTCCTTTTAACTGTAGTTGCCTATATAATCTCGTTTTTAATTCTATTCTTTGCTGCGACAAGAGGTCAATTATTTAGGGAGATGTTTGATTCAATTATTCAGATGGTACAATTGTGCTTTGATTATCCAGCTGTGTTCATTACTTCTATTCTTAAGGTTATCATTTATGTTGTTTCATTGATGATTACTTTATTTTTCACCTTGTCCTTTTTGAATAGTGGTAAGGTTAGAAAAGGTAGAGTATTGCTTACTCTATTGATTTATGGTTCTATCTTATCAATTTCTAGTTTAATTATTTCTGTAATTGCCATTCCTACAGTGGGTCTAGCTATTACAGAGAATAGTCATTGTGCAATTACTGCAGGATTTGGATGGACAATGCCTTATATTGGTATTACTATCCCATTTAATAATAGTTATTCAATGGGGGTAGTCTATTTTAATTTTGTACACGTTTTGTTGCAAATTGGATATATTGTTGGAATGTATTTCTTATCTAGAAAATTAGTAGTATCTAAACTAGAATTAGAATAAAAATATGGCCCCAAGGAACATCCTTGAGGCTTCTTTTATGAAAAAAAGACTTCAATGTGGTATAATAAATCAAGAGGTGCCGATATGGATGGTATAATTGTAGTAAATAAAGAAAAAAATATGACAAGTCATGATGTAGTAGCACAAATTCGAAAGATTTTTGGAACTAAAAAAGTAGGACATTTAGGAACGCTTGATCCTCTTGCAACAGGTGTATTGGTTGTGACACTCAATGCTGCTACAAAATTGGCGCAATTCATTGACAATGTGGATAAGACGTATTTGACCACTATTTGTTTGGGAAAGGCAACTACGACTTATGATTTAGAAGGAGAAGTTACTGCCATTTCTCCTGTTTTTCCATCAGATATTACCGAAGCAATGGTGGATTATGCAATCAAACAATTTATTGGAGAAATAGAGCAAATACCGCCCATCTATTCTGCTATTAAAGTAGGGGGGAAAAAATTATATGAGTATGCACGTGAAGGCAAAAGTGTTTCAGTTGAACCTAGAAAAATTCAAATATGGGAGGCAAAAAGAGTAACTCCGCTAGTGTATGATAATGGATGTTGCTCTTTCCAAGTAAGGTTAACCGTATCCAAAGGAACTTATATTCGAAGCTTTTGTTATGATTTAGCAAAATATTTGGGCACAATTGGCGTGATGAGTGATTTAGTTCGGTTGAGAAGTGGCAGTTATACAATAGAAGACGCTTCTAGTCTAGAGCAGATAAAGGCTGGAAAATATTGTTTGTATAATATGGTAGATGCAATTGAGAATTTTCCCAAAATAATGGAAGAAGAAGCTATTCAAAAGGCTAGGCATGGCATGAAAATATCAAAAGGTTACGTGCAAAAAATGTGTAGTAATTTTCCTGAAATGATGGCCATATGTCAAGAAAATCGGCTCATAGCCATCTACCAATTGGATGAAAATTGTTATAAGGCGGTTCGAGTATGGAATTAATTCGAATCAAATGGAATGATTTTTCCAAAATTCAAGATGAAATTGTTGCGACAATTGGTCAATTTGATGGTATTCACACAGCACATCGTATGTTGATTGAGCGGACTATATCAGAAAGTAAGCAAAAAGGCTGGAAAAGTGCAATTTTTACATTTGATCCACATCCAGATTTCATTTTAAAAAAAGATGTTTCATTCACCTATGTTACACCCTTTCATGAAAAAGTAGAATTGTTAAGGCAATTGGGATTGGATTATATGGTTGTGATTGATTTTAATCTCACTGTGGCTAGGATGTCACCAAAAGATTTTGTAGAAAAAATTCTTTTAGCTAATCATGTAAATGAAGTAATTATTGGGTATGATTTTCGATTTGGATGCAAGGGTGAAGGATGTCCAAACGATATTTCTTTATACTCTAATAATCTAATCAATGTCCTCATTATGGATGAACAGGCTTATCAAAATCAAAAAATTGGTACGACTTTGATCAAAAAATTATTGCAAAAAGGGGATATGGAGACGGTGAAAAGTTTGCTAGGTAGGTATTATGCCATAGAGGGTAAAGTGATTCATGGCAATCAAGTGGGAAGAACCCTTCATTTTCCAACTGCTAATTTGAAAGTAGAGCAGGATTTTGCCAAACTATTATCAGGAGTCTATGTTGTTTATGTTTATCTTGAAAACAAGAAATATTTGGGTGTAGCTAATTTTGGAAGGAATCCTTCTTTCAATGAGCGTGAGTCTATGGTATTTGAGACTCACATTCTTGATTTTGATGGTGACATATATGGTAAACATATCAGAGTAGAATTGGTTTACTTTATCAGATCGGAGATAAAATTTCCCTCAAAAGAGGCATTTGTCAAACAATTAGAGCAAGATATTGCTTTTGCTCGCCGTTTTGGGTAAGAAAAGAGATAAAAAAAGTAAATTCTACTTGCTAAAAGTGTAAAAATGTGGTATAATAAAATGTCCTATACAAAGATATTCGATTCTTCCGACGATTTCTTAGGTTTAGGCGTATGATAATGCATTTATTTTGGAGAAATCCAAAGAGGATGCATAGAATAAAAAAGGAGGAAAAAAAGAATGGCTTGCGTTTCAAAAGATGAAAAAGCAACAATTATTGCCCAATTTGCTCGTTCTGAAGGTGATACTGGTTCACCTGAGGTTCAAATTGCGATTTTAACAGCTGAAATCAATAAGTTAAATGAACACTTAAAGGTGCATACTCATGATTTCCATAACCGTCGTGGTTTGTTAAAAAAAGTTGGTCGTCGTCGTAATCTTTTAGCCTATCTAAAAGCAAAAGACGTACAACGTTATCGTGAATTGATTGCCAAATTAGGTTTAAGAAAGTAGAGCTAAGGGCACAATTGTGCCCTTTACTACTATTATTTTTAGATATTCATCTTAATATGGATTAAGGTAATATATAATGTACGAAATCAAAGGAAAGGAAAGTTTGCAATACGGCAAACGAATGTAAGAAAAAATGGAAAAACATGTATTTGAGTATACTCAAAGAAATCGTAAATGGATAGTAGAAATTGGCGAACTTGCAAAGCAAGCCAATGGTGCTTGTTTGGTTCGATACAATGATACGGCAGTACTTAGCGCCGCTGTAGGCAGTAATCAAGCTATGGCTACTGACTTTTTCCCACTTACTGTTTTATATCAAGAAAAATTATATGCTGCAGGAAAAATTCCTGGTGGATTTTTGAAAAGAGAAGGGCGTCCAACAGAACATGAAACACTTGTTTCTAGGCTTATTGATCGTCCTATTCGTCCACTATTTGCTGAAGGATATCGCAATGAGGTTCAAGTAATCAATATGGTTATGAGTGCTAATCCAGATTGCTCATCCGCAATGGCTGCTATGCTTGGATCAAGTGTGGCTTTATGTATTTCTGACATCCCATTTGAAGGACCTATCGCAGGTGTAGTAGTAGGACGTGTCAATGGTGAACTTGTTTTAAATCCAACAGTAGAAGAATTAGAACAATCTGACATCAATTTAACTGTTGCAGGAACAAAAAAGGCCATTAATATGGTTGAAGCTGGTGCAAAACAAGTCAGTGAAGAAGATATGTTAGAGGCGTTATTATTTGCACATGAAGAAATCAAACGCCTATGTGCTTTCCAAGAAGAAATTCAAGCGACTTGTGGAAAAGAAAAAATGGTACCTGATTTATTTAAAATTCCTGAGCAATTGGAAAAAGAAGTTCGTGAATTTGCTGAGCCAGAATTAATACCAGCCATTTCAACACATGAAAAGTTGGCACGTGAGGCTGCAATTGAAGCTGTAAATGAAAAGACTAGAGTTCATTTTAATACTTTATTTGAAGCAGATTCCAATTTTTCTGTGCAAGATGTGGAACAAAATAAAAAATATGTAGATATGGTTTTAGAGCATATCTTAGCAGAGGAAGTCAGAAGACTCATTACGAATGATAAAATACGTCCTGATGGAAGAGCAGTGAATGAAATTCGTCCTTTATCTTCTCGAGTAGATATTTTTGAACGTACACATGGCTCTGCTTTATTTACAAGAGGTCAAACGCAAAGCTTATCTGTTGTTACACTAGGATCTTTGACTGAATTCCAAATCATAGATGGGCTAGGGGTTGAAGAGGGAAAAAGATTTATGCTACACTATAATTTCCCTCAATTTGCGGTAGGTTCTACTGGAAGATATGGTAGTCCAGGTAGAAGAGAAGTAGGGCATGGCGCATTAGGCGAAAGAGCATTGCTCCAAGTCATACCATCTGAGGATGAATTTCCTTATACCATTCGAGTAGTTAGTGAAATTTTAGAATCAAATGGTTCTTCATCACAAGCTTCTATTTGTGCTGGTACAATGGCATTAATGGCTGCAGGTGTACCAATTAAAGCACCGGTAGCTGGTATTGCGATGGGATTGATCAGTCAAGATGATGCTTGTAGCAAATATACAATTTTAACAGATATTCAAGGCTTAGAAGACCATTATGGCGATATGGATTTCAAAGTTGCTGGTACAAAAACGGGAATTACGGCTTTGCAAATGGATATCAAGATTAAAGGAATTACACCAGAAATTTTAAAGGAAGCACTTGCACAAGCGAAGTTAGGTAGAATGCAAATTCTAGACCATATGATGACAACTATTGATGAGGTTCGTCCTGAACTTAGCCCATATGCACCAAAGGTAAAAATGATTCGTATCCATCCAGATAAAATTAGAGATGTCATTGGTTCAGGTGGAAAAGTCATTCAAGAAATCATTGAAAAATGCAATGATGTTAAGATTGATATTGAACAAGATGGACGTGTATTTGTTATGCATGCAGAAACTGAATGGATTAACAAAGCCATTCAAATTATTGAAGATATTACAAGAGAACCAGTTGTTGGTGAAATCTATCCAGTTAAAGTTGTCAAAATTGTTGATTTTGGTGCTTTTGTTGAATTGTGGCCTGGGTGTGAGGGATTGGTTCATATTTCTGAATTAGATTTGAAACGAGTTGGTAAAGTAGAAGATATCGTTCATGTTGGTGATGAGATAGTTATAAAATTATTAAAAATTGACGATAAAGGAAAATTAGTTTTATCACGAAAGGCCGTCTTAAAACAAAATGAACCTAAGACACCAAAAGAAGAAACTGAGGTAAGTCAACCCGAAAATGGAGGAGAACAATAAAATGAAAATAGGCATTACTTCTGATTGTAGTTCGGGATTAGAGTATGCTCCTTTCGAACACAATGTAAAAATAACAAGGACAACGATTCATTTTGGTGAGGAAGAATTAGTTGATGGTATCGACATCAAGGCTGATGAATTCTATAAGCGCTTAAGAGCATCTGATATTGTTCCTTCGACAAGTGCGCCAACACTAGGTGAAATTGCGGCACGTGTAGAAGAATGGAAAGCGGAAGGATGCACTGATGTTATTCATTTTCCTATTTCATTTGGATTATCAGCGTATGGTGAAAATCTAACTCATTCCTTTGATGGTATGGTAGATGATATTCATTTACATGTATTTAATTGCCATAGCGCATGTATTATGGAAGGATATTGTGCACATTATGCGCAAATTTTAGCAGAGAAAGGCTATTCTTTAGAAGAAATTCTTTCAGAATGTCAGAAACTAGCTGATCAGACACAAGCTTATTTAGTAGTAGATGATTTAAAATATTTGGTTAAAAATGGACGTTTAAATGCTGTATCTGGATTTATAGGTGGTCTTGCCAAGATTAAACCGATTTTAAAATTGGGAAAATCTGGAACAATTGATGTGCATGAAAAAGTACGTACTCGTACAAAAGCAGTTGATCGAATGAAGGAATTAGTCAGCCAAGACACTGAGTCAGCTAAAGAAGTGATTTACATTGTACTCCATTCTGATTGTGAAGAAGATGCTAAAACGCTTTTAAACGAGATTAAAGATACCTATTCAAATGGTATTCGTTATGAATTGACAACTGTTACACCTACAGTAGGAGCACATATTGGTGCTGGTGTAATTGCTATTGCGTATCTTATTCTAGATGGTTTAAAAGAAAAATTATAAAGTCGAAAGTACACTGGGTAATCGAGCGCTTATGATAGCGTTAGGAAAGTCCATACTAGCACAGACTGAGAGGTCTGTAGTGTTTGTGCCTGGTGAACAAATAAACCAGGGGATAGGTGATGACTATTACGGCGAATGAAACCTAAAAAATAGAATCTATTTTATGGTGTAGTTCTGAAAGTGCCACAGAGACGATATTTCTTGGAAACAAGGAAGTGGAACGGGTAAACCCCACAAGCTAGCAACCCAAATTTTGGTAGGGGCATGAGAACCAAGAGAAATGAATCTATGGTTTTTATAAGGAAATATTCCTTAAGATAAATGATTACCATACTAAACAATTAGTATACAGAATATGGCTTATAAGTGTATGAACATCATAAAAAGCAAGTGAAATACTTGCTTTTTATTACGATAAGAAAAATAATTAAGGAAGGAAAGGGATAATAACAATAGTTATTGTTCTAAAAAAAAGAGGATGATTATAAAAAAGGCTGAATATATTACTAGTGGAACTAATGCATCACATATTCCTCATTTAGGATATCCCGAATTTGTGTTTATAGGGCGTTCTAATGTGGGAAAAAGTAGTTTCATTAATGCATTAACAAACCGAAAAAATCTTGCATATACGTCTAGTAAACCAGGTAAAACGATAACACTAAATTTTTACAATCTCAATGATCAATATTTACTAGTGGATGTACCTGGATACGGATATGCTCAAAGACTTGTTCATGATCGGCTTTCTTATGGAGATATGATAGAGGATTATTTAAAAAAATCAAGTCATTTAGCCATCTGCTTTTTGATTGTAGATGCACGCCATGATCCCACTAAGGATGATATTTTGATGTATGACTATTTGAAACATTTTCAGTTGAATGTGATTGTAATTGCTACAAAGGTTGACAAGATTAGTAAGAATGATCTTCAAAAAAGTAAAAAACAGATTATGAAAACACTACAAATAGATAATGTCAATGAAATTATATTTGTTTCATCAGAAACCAAGCAAGGCATTGATGAAGTTCATGAACGAATGGAATCATTTGCTTATGATAAAAAGTAAAAAGGTATTTGGCAATTTCTACTTGTAGGGTTTGATAAATCCTTATATTTGTGAATATAAATAACATATGAATTGAGTTCCTTTTGCATAAAAAAGAAAAAACTTCCATATAATATAGTACAAAATATGGAGGAAAAGTATGAATTTAAAAATGAATTATAGTTCCTTTATTAAATTAAAGGACTTTTTTGAATTATTAGATATTGGCGCAGAGATTAAAGATTATAAGACAACAAATGATATCTTAGAAGGAAATTTAGAAATAAGGGGGAAGTATTTGAAAAAAGATGCAATTACAGATGCATTTTTTTCGGAAATTATTCCTTTTACTGTTGTATTCAATGATAGTGATTATGAAATTATGGATATCGCATGCGTGAATTTAGATACAGTAAATATCGAAGGGCGAGGTGTAGATGTTACATTTGATATTGATGTCACTTATGATAACTACCAAATGATACCAGTCAATTTACCGGAAAATACTGAGGATATGTTCCTGATGGAAATGTCAGATGAAATGAGAGTGGAAGAAGAACCACAGGATGGTGAAGATAAGGCCGAAGATAAAATAGAAAATGAAAATATATCACTAGAAACAGAATCCTTATCGGCCGTAGAATTTGAAAGATTGAAAGAAGAGGAAACAGAGCGATTAGACTCTCTTTTAAAATCAACTCTAAATTATAAAGATGATAACTATCCCACGGAAGAGGTAGTAATACGTGGGATAAAAGAAAAAAAGGACAAAGTACGGGTTTGTTATTATCAAAATGATACTGAATTGGAAAAATTAAGTGAAAAATATAACATTTCATTGAATACCCTGTTTAAAGAAAATCAAAGTGGAAATATCAATCAATATAGAAGGGTAATTATTCATGAATCGGGACGTTCACATTCAAAATAGACTTCGGCGAATTAGGGCTTTAGATATGGAACTAGTCAAATATTATGAGATTGAAGTATTTGACGCCAAGCCAATCGGATTAAAATCTTATCAATTATTTACAGAAGGCGGAGAAACCTTTTTTTTAAAGGAAAGTAGTGAAGCAGTTTTGGACAAATATCAGTATTTAGCTAATCAAGGTGCCAATAATGTGCTTTATCCTATCGTAAATAAAGAAAAACAGTTTGTAACTAAAACCAATCAAAGTGCGTTCTATATTCAAGAATATATTCCGCAAGTGACTATTCGAGAAGATATTAAAGCTGCTAATTTATTTTCAGAATTAGAAATACTACATGATCAGACTAAAATCAAAAAGACCTTAGACCCTTCAAAGTCAAGGTACAAATTTGATGAATTATCAAGCCAATTGGATTATAAATTTCGATTATTAGAACAGACGGTAAGAAGAGTTGAAAGTAAACCACTAGATATTTTTTCTATGCCTATTTTAGAAAATTATCATTACATTTTAGATGCAAAGAAAGAACTTGTCAAGTTACAAAAACGTATTATTAGCAGTGTAAAAGCACGTGAAAGTGTTCAATATAATTTTATTCACAATCAACCAACGATTGACCACCTACTGAATGTAAGAGGAATCAATTATCTTATCAGTTTAGACAATGGAAAAACAGGAATTCGCTCATTAGATATGGCAAAATTTTATGTAGAAAATGAAAAATATGATATTGATTTCAAAAGTATGATTTTGAATGAATACTATGATGAAAATCAATTGTTTTATTATGATTATTTTCGCTACCTTGTATTAGTGATTTATATCAAAAGAATGCCCATTTCAAGTGAGGATTTTGTTAATTCCAATAGCTTTGTGGCCACTGCTACATCGCTGCAAAAATATTTTGCCAATTTCTCAGATTATCAAGAAGAGGCTGGTTAACCATATCATACATGTGATGACTAGCAAGATGAGATTGGCAAAAGAAAACCAAAATAATGTAATAAAAAGTTGCCACCAAAAAATACAACAAAAGTAGCCATTTAATTTGGAGTAACCATTTTTAAGCCATACTACACGAGAATTAAACCATTTTTTCATATGTATTCCCCCTATATATGAGTAGTATATGCAAAAAATTCAATAATGGTGAAAAAATAGACTTTTTAAAGGCTAATGTATGGACAAAAAGGTAATTTTGTAGTATAATAGGAAAGAATCAGAGATAGGTGATTGAAATGAAATGGACCATCCAACAGTTGAGAAAAATTCAAACATTTCCATACGCTTTTTCAGATACAATTGATTTCACTACAGCCATTCAATCTGTGGCCGATATACTAGATATAGATAAAGTCTATGTGACAGGCCAAATTTATCGTATAGATGAACAGACGTATCGGTTTTTGTATCAGTTCGATGTAAGGATGTGTTTAGAGTGTGCATTAACACTTGAACCAGTACCCTATGAACATCATTATGCATATGATGAAGTCTATAGCCTAATCGAAAAAGAAGATACATTTTTAATTGAAAACAATACTATCGATTTGTCGGAAATGGTTTGGTCAAATATTCTAATCGAGAAGCCGATTAATGTCACTTTACCAAACGCTCATGAGATTCTCCAAGAACGAGGAATTATTTTAGATGATACCCTATCTATTGATGATGACGATTCAGATGAAGTTCTTTTCTATTCTGACGGATTAGATGAGGATGAAGATTAGAAAGAGGTGTTTTTATGGGAGCAATAGCTCAACAACGTCGTGTTTCTAAAACTCGTAAACTTAAACGTCGTACACATTATAAATTGGAAGTGCCAGGAATGGTAGTTTGCCCAAATTGCGGTGAATTGAAACTTTCTCACCGTGTTTGCCCTGTTTGTGGTCACTATAATGGTAAACAAGTTAAGGAAATTAAAGTTAAAGAAGCCAACAACGACTAAGAGAATCGCTTAGTCAAAACAACTTGAAGACGCATCACGGGATGCGTTTTTCTTTTTAAAGGAGAAAATTATGGAAGATCAATATCAACACATATCCGTTTTATTAGATGAAGCAATAGAAGGATTATGCATTCGTCCTACTGGTGTTTATGTCGATTGCACACTTGGTGGGGGAGGACATGCTTCTCGTATTTTAGAAGAATTAAATAGAGGTCATTTATTTGCTTTCGATCAAGATTCTTATGCAATTGAGAAAGCACGTATTCGGTTATCACATATTTCAAGTCAATTTACGTTACTTCAGGATAATTTTCAAAATATAAAGCAAGCTTTAGCGATAGAAGGCATTCATGAAGTAGATGGCATTTTATATGACCTTGGTGTTTCTAGTTTTCAATTGGATATACCTGAACGAGGATTTAGTTATCGTTTTGATGGCCCACTTGATATGCGGATGGATCAAAATGCATCTTTAGATGCGTATACTGTTGTGAATTCATATACTGAAAAAGAGTTGGTGAAGATATTATATGACTATGGAGAGGAAAAATTTGCCCCTTTAATTGCTAAAAAGATTGTCACAGAACGGAAAAATAAGCCAATTTCTACCACACTGGAATTGGTAGAAGTAATCAAAAAAGCATTGCCCGCAGTAGCACTAAGAGGTTCTAGTCATCCCGCCAAACAAACTTTCCAGGCCATTCGAATCGAAGTAAATCACGAACTAGATAGTTTGAAACAAGGCTTGTCAGATGGGTTAGATATGCTAAAAGTAGGTGGACGAATGGTTGTAATTACGTTTCATTCTTTAGAGGATAGAATAACAAAGCAATTATTTAAAGAAAAAACAACTATCCAATTACCAAAAGGAATTCCGTTTGTTCCAGAGGGATATGATGTAAAATATCGATTGGTGAATAAAAAAATTATTTTACCCAACGATTCAGAATTGAAAAATAACAATCGTTCGCATAGCGCAAAAATGCGTATCATTGAACGAATCAAATAGAGAGTAACAAAAAAGAAGCAGTTCCGTGCTTCTTTTTTGTTATTCTTTAGATTTAATATTTAGATCAATTTGTCTATCTTTAAAATAGAATTGTCTATCCTTATCATCTATTTTTCTAAGGATTTTACATGGATTTCCAACTGCCACAACATTACTAGGTATGTCTTTGGTAACAACACTTCCTGCCCCAATAACAGTATTATCACCGATAGTAATGCCAGGTAGTACTATTGTACCTGCTCCAAGCCAACAATTTTTCCCAATATGAATAGGCGCGTTATACTGATAGCCTTTTTCGCGTAATTGAGGCAAAATAGGGTGAGCAGCTGTTGCTATCACAACATTAGGACCAAACATTGTATAATCCCCAACATAGATATGCGTATCATCTACTAGGGTTAGATTGAAATTTGCATAAACTTTTTGACCAAAATGAACATGGTGACCACCAAAATTTGCATAAAATGGTGTTTCAATATAGCAACCTTTGCCAATCTCAGCAAACATTGTTTTGAGCATTGCTTCTTTTTGTTTGAGTTGACTAGGCTTAATTTGATTATATTCATGTAACAAGTCTAAATAGTGAAGTTGCTCTTGCATAATTGCATTATCAGTAGGTAGATATAATTCAGTATTATGCATTTTTTGATAAATAGACATAATGGCATCTCCTCAACAAGAATTATCCTAGTAATTGGGGAGCAAAAATCAAAATGGTATTTAAGATGAGCGCAATCAAGTTATTGGTAAAATGGATCAAAATACAAGGAATTAAGTTTCGTTTTGTCTTATAATATACAAAAGATAAGGCGATGGCCTGTGCGAGATAACTAAAAATGCATATAAATTCTAAGTGAAAGTCAAGCCAAGTGGCATCGTGTGTAACAATATTCAATAAAATTTGTGCACAGGCAGGGAAAACATGGATTCCCGCAAACAGAATAGAAGATATAATGACAGGTAAGAAAGTGTCTTTTTTGAACAAGCCAAATAAAGCCTTTCTAAAAATCAATTCTTCTAAGACAGGTGCAATCAAAACGGTTACAATAGCGATAATGGCATAATTGAGACCACCACTAGCCATTAAAGTATTGATTGCCTCTTGATTTTCAGAATTTCCAGGAGCTTCTAATCCAAGACTAAATATGTTTGTAATGATGTTCGCTAGAATAGCAGCCCCATACATCATAGCAAATCCAATTCCCCACCATTTGAGATAAAACTTTGCATTTCCTGAAAAACGCTTCATATCCTTGATTAATTTAGGCCCGACTAATGGTAGTACAACTGCACAGGAGCCAAGATAAGTTAAAAAGTTTGTCCAAGTAAGCGTAGTATTGTAATAATCTAAGTATTCTTTCGATCCCTCAACCATTGAGTCCATTGAGTACCCCTTTATGATTAGTACAATAAAGGAAATAATAACCGATAAAATACTTGCAACAATATAAAAAAAGGCAAAGTAAGCAACGATAGTAATAATATATTTGGATCTAGATGCTTGATCTTCTATATAAATCGGTTCAGCATTGCATAGTCCTTCAGCTATCATTTTGTCCTTTTTCTTACGGTAGCGCTTGCCGAAAAACACACCTAGAAAAGTACCAACAATGATGCATAATATGACAAGTATCATTTGTATTAATAAAATTGTATTGGAATTTAAATTCATAAAATATATTTCTCCTTTAAAATTAGTATATCACAAATCCAATAAAAAATAAAGCAAATTAGCATAATTTGGGCAAAAAAACATACAATGAAATGCGAGGTGGAATATGAAAAAGAAAATTATAATTGGAATTTTTATTTTAATTGTATTGGTTACATTAATAGCCATTCCTAAAACAACGTATCAAAAATGGTTTGGAAAATCGCCAAGTGATGTAGGAAAAGAAAAGACAGAATATCAACGAATCTTTTTAGTGAATGAAAAAAATAAATTAGTTGGTGTAAAAGTATATGTGGATCAAATTGAAGAAAATCAAATTCTACAGAAGTGGAATTTATTGACCAAAAATGTAAGCGTATTGCCAGAGGGATATTCATCCTCTATTACGCCTTCAACTGCACTTGAAAAATACGAATTAGATGGTCATACTTTGGTTATGCATGTATCAGAAGATATACTCAGATCTGCTGGGAAATTAGCTGTAGATGCACTAGCATGGACATTTTGTGATGATGAAATTGAAAAAATTGTATTGATGTTAGATGGAAAACCCGTCACCACCATTAACGATTATAGTTTTTCAAAAATCAGTAAAGCATCAGGGGCTAATTATGTGTATGAGACGTCTTACTTACTAGAGTCGGATTATACTACTGTCATTTATCAAGAAAATGATAATATTTTCCCGGTTACTTATTTTTATCACTCTAAAAACGAATGTGAATATGTCATCCAAAAAATTTTAGCAAAATCAAATCTAGAAACACTAGCTTTTACATACGAGCAAACTGATAATGCCATTCAAATCTCTTTTACTGATTTAACTAATTTAGATACAACTTTGAAAGAATCACTTGAACAGACCATTGGTTTTAATTTTAACGTAGACACGTTGACCATTAATGGAAAAGATACAACCCTTTATGAAAAAACATTTGCTGAGGTAAAGAACTAGCAAATGTTCTTTTTGCTTTTCTTTTTTTTCTTTTTATTATATGATATATGAATAAAGAGGTGGAAAATGAAAGTATTATTAGCAACTAAAAACAAGCATAAGGTCAAAGAGTTAGTCAATATTTTTGAAAATAGTCAATTCAATATAGAGATACTCAATTTATCTGATTTTCCAGAAATAGAAGAACCCATAGAAGATGGTATGACATTTTTGGAAAATGCCATTATCAAGGCACATTACTATTATGCCCAATTTGGTATACCTGTAATTAGTGATGATTCAGGAATTGTAGTAGATGCTTTAGAGGGTAGACCAGGTATTTATAGCGCACGTTATGCATCAATGGATCAGTCTAATGCCAGTAGTGCAGATAATCGAAAGAAACTACTATCTGAAATGGAAGGAATTACCCAAAGAAGTGCCCATTTTGAATGTGCAATGGTATATTATGATGGAAAACAGTGTGTTACATCAACAGGAAAAACAGAAGGATTGATTTTAGAAGAAGAGATAGGCCACAATGGATTTGGATATGACACTTTATTTTATGTATCAGAATGTGAAAAAGCAATGGGATTACTAAGTGAAGATGAGAAAAATCAGATTAGTCACCGGGGAAAAGCAAGTAGAGCGTTGATTCAACAATTATTGATGAAATAAAGACAAAAAACTTACCACTTTATTTTACAAAAAAACAAAAATATTGTATAATATTAATGAATTAGGGTTGAAAGGGGTGACTAAAAGATGCCAAAGACAGTTGTAAGAGAAAACGACACATTAGATGAAGCTTTAAAGAGATTCAAGAGAGATGTTTCTAGATCTGGAACCCTTGTTGAAGCCCGCAAACGTCAACATTACATGAAACCTAGCGACATTCGCAAAGAAAAAAGAAGAGCTGCTAGAAAAAACGGCGGTCGTTCTCACTAATGTTAGATGCTACCAAACAATCGCTTGGTAGTTTTTATTTTAGAAAAATAAAAAATGAAGGAAAGGAAAAGAAAAAGATGAAATTTTGTGAACAATGTGGTGCCAAAATAGATGATCAAGATACAGTTTGTGCTTATTGTGGTCATCAATTGAGTCCAAAAGTACAAAACAACCAAGAAACAACATATCAAACTGCAGAACAAACTGATTTAACCCACACTTCAGCATCCTCAATGCGACCAATGCAATCTACTGATGCAATAAGCAAAGCAGCAAACACTGGTTTTATTTTGGGACTTATCGGTATTGTAGCATGGTTTTTACCTATAGTAGGATATCCAGTGACTATTTGTGGAATCGTGTATTCTATAAAAGGACTAAAAGCTACTCCCAATGGAAAGGCTATTGCTGGATTAATTTTATCAATTATCTTTTTAATTGTTACTTTGGTAAATAGTTTTTTGGGTATCATTCTTCAACTACAAAATCTATAAATAGACATTGATTCAAATCGAAAAAGTGGAATTGTCCACTTTTTTTGTTCTTTTTTTAGAGCGTTTCCATATAATAGTAGTGGTGTTAGAATGAATTTTGCAAAACAACTATTAGGTAATAAAAAAATATCCGTTTTTTTTGATAAAAATGGGATTTGCCATCAAGCCAGTCTTTATAATGTAAAAGAACTCAAACTATGTCAATCCAATCACATTGAGATAGATTATTTTATCATTAGCGGACAAGACTTGATAATTACTAGAATGGAGGATTATGAAATTATCATTGAAGGAAAAATTGAAAAAATGGAATTTGCCCAGGCCGAAGAAAAAAACTAGCCAGCGATTTTATGTTGAAATTCATCAACAATATCTAGGTTTACTAAATGGGTTGTCTATTTATCATTTACATGCTCATGATGAAACTATATCCTTTTTGTGCAATAAGAAAGCACTAGATACTCTTCAAAAACACGAGATTCCCCTATTTATTGTAGACCGTAAAAAGAAATTTATTTCCTCTTTTTTTCTGCATAAAAAAATAGTATGGATAGGTCTTTTTTTTCTATTGAGTATCTTTTTACTCAATCAGATTTTTATTCGCGAAATTGATTTTGCAAGTTCAAATCAAGATCCTAATGTATATTGGTCAGTTAGGAAATATACGAAGCGCATCGGTCCTTATTTGTATCTGACCAAAAGTGTGAATGAAGTGTCACAGGAATTACGAACTATATACTATCAGTATGCGTATGTAGGGGTGCAAAAACGTGGTGCCAAATTATGGATTGATATTGAGCATCAAGATGTAAGTGCTGAAGAAGAAAGCAAGCAACCTCTTTATGGTGAATATGTAGCTAAATATGATGCATTAATTACATCCATTGATTTAAAAGCAGGTGTGCCTATTGCCGAAATTGGAGAAGTGGTTCGAAAGGGGAGTCTACTTGCAACTAGTAATACTCAGTATAAAGACGCGCTGTATAACAAAGACAAATTTGTACCATTAGTAGGAGAAGTTTATGGTGAGGTTCATACGTATGAATCGTATACGATATTCAAAAAAGAGGAAACATTTGTTTATACAGGAGAGGAGAAAAAGACCTATTCTTTTCAATTTTTCAATCATTTTTTTGAGCGTGATGAAAAATGTTTTCCTTATGAACATAAGAAATCCTATGAGCGTTTTTCTTTATTTCAAAAAATTAAACTCATTGAATGGATTGCTTATGAAAAAAAATGGGTGGAAATACAACGAAATTATGAAGAGGCCAAAAAAATATCAGAACTCAATATATATCAAAATTTTGAAGAAGAACGAACAAATCAAAAGGAAAAAATCGTTTCTATACAACTTTTAAATCATGAGGAGTCGGAAATGGATTATACGTTTGTATATTTGATTACTTCTTATAGAAATATTGCTGAGTTTCGCTCATTTGGACTTGCTGAAGAACATTAAAACTTTAGCAAGTTCTTTTTTATGAAAAAAATTTGAAAATAAATTGATAAACGTTGACATTTTACGAAAAATCGGGTATAATATATAAGTAAAATGGGTTAAAATCGAATGAAATACGGAAGAAGGTAAAAAAGTATGGAAATAACAATGGAAAAATTTGTTGCATATCTCAAACAACTCGGTTTTGTCTATCAGGGTAGTGAAATATATGGTGGACTAGCCAATACATGGGATTATGGTCCACTAGGTGTAGAATTGAAAAATAATTTGAAAAAATTATGGTGGAAAGCCTTTGTTCAGACTTCACCTACTAATGTGGGAATTGATTCTGCTATTTTAATGAATCCTCAAACTTGGGTGGCAACTGGGCATGTAGGCGGATTTAGCGATCCACTAATTGATTGCAAGCATTGTCATACGAGACATAGGGCAGATAAATTGATTGAAGATTTTACTAAGGGAGAAGTAACTGGTGATGGTTGGTCGAATGAACAATTGTATCAGTATGTAGTGGACAACCATATTGCTTGCCCAGCATGTGGGAAAAGTGAATTTACTGAAATTCGCCAATTCAATTTGATGTTTCAGACACATCAAGGTGTATTAGAAGATGCGAAAACAGTAGTTTATTTGCGACCTGAAACTGCACAAGGTATTTTCTTAAATTTTAAAAATGTGGCACGAACATCAAGAAAGAAAGTACCTTTTGGAATAGGACAAATCGGAAAGAGTTTCCGAAATGAAATTACACCAGGTAACTTTATATTTAGAACAAGAGAATTTGAGCAAATGGAACTAGAGTTCTTTTGTAAACCAGAAACAGATTTAGAATGGTTTGACTATTGGAAACAATTTTGCCTTGATTTTCTAACCAATATTGGAATTAGAAAAGAATTGATTCGTACAAGAGACCACGCCAAGGAAGAACTTAGTTTTTATTCTAAAGCAACAACGGATATAGAGTTTCAATTTTTCTTTGGTTGGGGAGAATTATGGGGAATTGCGGATAGAACAAATTATGATTTGAGTGTGCACCAAAACCATTCAGGCGAAAATCTAATGTATTTGGATTCAGAAACAGGTGAAAAATATTTACCTTATGTCATTGAACCAAGTCTAGGGGTAGAACGATTGCTACTTGCTGTATTGACAAGTGCTTATGAAGAAGAAACGCTGCCTGATGGCGAAACACGTGAAATTTTACATTTTGATCCACGTGTTGCCCCAGTAAAAGTGGCAGTGCTTCCCCTTGTAAATAAGTTAAATGAACAAGCAACTGCACTATATCAACAATTGAGTCAGTATTTTGTGTGTGAATATGATGCAAGTGGGAAAATTGGAAAGCGATATAGACGTCAAGATGCAATAGGTACGCCATATTGCATTACAATTGATTTTGATACATTAGAAAATCAAACAGTAACTGTACGAGATCGTGATACGATGCAACAAACCCGTCTTCACATAGATGAATTATTGAATTTCTTTAGGGATAAATTTTAAAATCGATTTTAAAAATCAGAAAGGGGTACAGCGTGATACCACAACATATCAAAAAGCAGATTATTGATCAGACGAATATTGTTGAAGTTGTGGGTGAAGTAGTATCACTTACAAAAAAAGGAAGTAGCTATTTTGGTTTGTGCCCTTTTCATGATGATAAGCATCCATCAATGAGTGTAAATAATGAAAAGAAGATGTTCAATTGTTTTAGTTGCAATACCAAAGGAAATGTCATTTTCTTCTTTTCAAAATTTCATCATTTAACCGAGGATCAAGCTACTATTCAGTTGGCCAAACGATTGGGAATCGAGATATCAGAGCAAACAAGTAAAGAAGCCCTTCAACAAGAGCGATTATTCAAAACAATGAAGGAAGCAAGCAATTTTTATCATTTCTATTTGAACAATAGTCAAGAAGGATTGATTGCTAAGAATTATTTGCGCGATCGAGGAATTGATGATGCCTTAATTGAAACACTACAAATTGGTCTTGCTAGTAGTGAAAGGGATTATTTGTATCAAGCGTTAAAGGGAAAAAATTGCCCAGAATTAGATCAGGTTGAACTTGGACTCATAAAATTAGATGCTCATAGTCAAGCATATGATGTATTTCGACAACGAATTATGTTTCCAGTAACCAATTCTAGTGGTCAAGTTGCGGGGTTTAGTGGTCGAATTTATCAGGCCTCTGATCAGGCTAAATACATTAATTCGGCAGATAACGCCATTTTTCATAAAGGTCAAATTTTATATCATTTTTATGAAGCATTATCAGAAATTCGAAAGCAAGATAAAGTGATGCTTTTAGAAGGTTTTATGGATGTTATTGCCTGTATGAAAGCAGGAATTGGATATGGTGTTGCTACAATGGGAACAGCTCTTACGAAAGAACATATTCAATTATTGCTTGGTGTAACTAAAAATATTGTATTGTGCTTTGATGGCGATGATGCAGGAATCCATGCGATGAAACGCTCAGCAAGTCTGCTAGCACGTTTTGGAATTTTGCCTAAAGCTGTTGTATTACCTAATCACTTAGATCCTGATGAATATGCCAAAAAATATGGTAATGAAGCGCTTTTGAGTTATATTGAGCATTATGAAAAAAGTGTATATGATTGGTTGTATGATTTGGCTATTCAAAATACAGTATTAAGTGACTTAGAAAGTATGGAAAAATTGAAAAAGAATGTATTTGAATTTTTGCGTTTTTCTAAACAGAATACAATTATTGAACATTTTTTAAAAAAATTAGCCGTTGATTTAGATATTTCATTAGAGACACTAAAGCAAGATTTTGGCGTTAGTTATACTTATATACCTGAGACTGAAATAGTAGAAGTGATGCCAAAAGTGGAAAAAACATTTTCCACTAAACCAATTGAAATTAAGAAAAGAGTATTTCGTGCTTATGATGTTGTGATTCGGCATATGATAGAATCCAAGAAAAAGTTTTTAACTTTTAATGAAAAATTTGAAAGTACATTATATATTGACAATAGGCTTTCAATTTATTTCGATTTCATCA
This sequence comes from Prevotella sp., assembly GCA_023665755.1. GTDB lineage: Bacteria > Bacillota_I > Bacilli_A > ML615J-28 > CAG-313 > CAG-313. The sequence goes on along the minus strand of JAMPDF010000001.1, from coordinate 170,873 downwards.
AAAAAATGGGCATATATTTTGCAGAAAACGATGAAATGGATGAGGAAGATTTTATGATGCTAGCTGCGTCACTAGACATGAGCAATGAATTGAAATCATACACTGCGTTTGCTAAACGCATTTTAAGAGATACCATGGTCAATGTCAATGATAATACTGAGTTTGAACAGTGTTTGAAGGCCATTGAGGATTGTGTCCACGAATTATCGCAGGCGAACCTCTATAATAAAGCAATGGGGTCGAAGAATAATGAAGATATTCAAAAGTTTGAAACTATTCGAAAAAGACAAGTAAAAATTGTGTCTGGGGAGGATTAAATGTTAGACGAGATTTTATATAAAGAACAAATTGATCAAATCAAAGAGTATGTAAAGAAAAATCAATACATATCACTTATAAAAATTGGGGAAATATTTGAAAACAATCTTACAGATGAATTATTAGATGATTTGGTAGAATATTTAGACAATGAAGGGGTAGAAATTACCAAAAATAGTGAAGAAGTCCCAAGCGAAGAGGAATTGTTGACCGAAATTATTGATGATGATTTTGAGGCTTTTGTGGAAGACCTTGAAACAGATGATGAATTGAATGATTTGGTCACAGCAGTAGATAGTGAAATTAAAGTTTCAGACTTTGAAGATATTGTGACTAGTGGTTATTCTGCAGATGATCCTGTGAAAATGTATTTACATGATATTGGACAAATTGATTTATTAACCATCAATCAAGAATCAGAATTTGCGAGGATGTATCAAGAGTCATTGATGTGCCAAGAAAAAATCAATGCATATAAGAAACAAGGAAAACAAATTTCAGAAGAAGAAATGGAAGAATTGAATCAAAAAATTGAAGCGGGAGAAGAAGCTAGAAAGATTTTAATTGAATCCAATTTGAGACTAGTTGTATCTATTGCCAAAAAATATCTAGGACGTGGATTGCTTTTATTAGACCTTATTCAAGAAGGAAATATGGGATTGATGAAGGCCGTAAATAAATTTGACCCAACTAAAGGATTTAAATTTTCTACATATGCCACTTGGTGGATTAGGCAAGCAATTACAAGAGCAATAGCAGATAATGCTAGAACCATTCGAATTCCTGTACATATGGTAGAAACTATTAATAAGTTGGTTCGTACAACGAGAAGATTGACACAAGAGAAACGCCGTGAACCGACACCAGAAGAAATTGCAGCAGAAATGAAAATATCAGTCGAAAAAGTTCAAACCATTCAACGTATTGCGCAAGAGCCGATTTCATTTGATGCTACTGTAGGTGAAGATGATGATTCTAGTTTAGGCGACTTTATTGATGATAAAGAGACACTCAATCCACTTGAATATACCCAAAATATGATTTACCGTGAGGAAATAGAAAAGGTATTGCAGACATTAACGCCTAGGGAAGAAAAAGTAATTCGTTTAAGATATGGGTTAGATGATAATCGCCCTAGAACTTTAGAAGAAGTGGGAAAAGAGTTTGGTGTTACACGTGAAAGAATCAGACAAATTGAAGCAAAAGCAATTAGAAGATTACGCCATCCAAGTAGGCTGAAGCGTTTAGAACAACATCGCGTAAAATAAAGATAGGTTTATCTTTTGCATTGCTGTGAGGTATAAAAGGCTGAAAAGGAAATTTAATCTTTTTTCATATCGCTTATTACGGCAACAGGTATATAGCCTTGTGAAAAAATGAGAAATGAAGGATCTTGTGCATTTTTTCAAGAAAGCACAAAATTCTTATTAGGCTATTTTTAGCCTAAATTTATAATGATAAAAAGTGTAGGGTTAACCCTACATTTGTATTATAAGAGGATTTATGTTATCAAAACGATTAATGGCCGTTTTAGATTATATCGGCCCAAATGAAAAAATTGTAGATGTGGGATGCGATCATGGCTATCTTGCAAAAGCTGCTATTGCAAAAGGTGTTCAATATGTTCAATTGGTAGACAACAAAAAGATGCCACTTGCTAGAGCAAAAGCCAATCTTTCTACCGTAGAAAAAGATGCTCATATCATATATACACTAGCAAGCGGTTTAACGTTGATTGATCATGAAATAACGGTAGCTTGTATTTGTGGAATGGGTGGCGATTTAATCGCATCCATTCTGGACGAATCTATAGCACAGGCGCAAAAAATGCATTATTTGCTCCTTCAACCCAATACCAAGGTGGATCATCTTAGGGCTTATTTATCAAAACATGCGTTTGTGATTTTAGATGAACAGTGGATAGTGGAAAAAGAAAAGTATTATCCAATTTTAAAAGTGAAATATGCTGCGGATGCCTCACCCTTATCCCCACTAGAAATTGCGTATGGCCCTTGCTTGCTTCGCCATCCAAATGATACATTCATCGCCTATTTGAACAGAAGAATCGCTGAGCTCAGTGTGATTATACAGGCAATAGATTCGTCTGGTCAAGATTATAAAAAACTATGTTTACAAGTCAAAGAAATTGAGGAAGTACTAAATGGAATTAAAGAAAATCATTGAGACATTAGAAAAAATGTATCCAAGCCGGCTTGCAAGCCATTTTGATATAGGAAAAATTGGCTTGCAATTTGGAAATAAAAATGCCGATATTCATAAAATGATGATAGCACTAGATGGAACAAGTGTTGTTGTGCAAGAAGCACTTGAAGAACAAGTAGATTTACTTCTTACTCACCATCCATTTTTATTTACTCCTATGGTATCATTAGACTATCAGTCTGTTTTAGGTCAAAAAATGTATAATGTATTTTCACATCAATTGAATATTTATGCAATGCATACCAATTTCGATGTGGCTATGATGGGAATGAATGATTTGTTAGCGGAAAAAATAGGATTAAGTGAAATTGCGCCAATAAAAACAGAAATAGATGAATCTTGTTTTATGAGAATGGGGTATACTGAACCAATTGATTTAGATAGGTTTGCACGTAGGGTGAAAGATAGACTAGGAGAAGAAGCTGTTCGTGTTGTGGGGAATCCTGCTAAAACGATTCAAAAAGTAGGTATTGTAGGTGGTTCAGGCTGTAGTGAAATGCAGCAAGCCATGCAAGCAGGTTGTGACTGTTTTATTACAGGTGAAATTAAACACAATTATGCAATTGATGCAATGGAGCATGATTTGGCCTTAATTGAGGTCAGTCATAGTGTAGAAGCACTATGCAAAGTTTATTTGAAAGAAAAGTTAGAGCACTTATTTGAAGGTGTCGAAATTGTTGTGTCAAGAGCAGAAAAAGCACCTTTTTGGTGGATAAAGTAAAAAAATAAAAAATATTTTTTTAGCCGTTGAGAGCGTTTTCATCGGCTTTTTTTTCGGAATATAACTTTCATTTCTTGAAAAGAAAGCAGAAATTTGATACAATAAAAGAAAAAGAATTCAATTTATTATAATTAAAAACAATGGAGGAAAAAAATGGGACAAATCAATCGAAAATTCATAACAATTTTTACTCTGATTGCACTATTGTTTACATTAACAGCATGTAAAAAAACGATTACATACACATTTGAAACTAATGGAGGCACTGTTATTGAGAATATGCAATCATCAAATGGTGTTACTAGTGCACCAATTACTACAAAAACAGGTTATCAGTTAGTTGGATGGTATGATCATGCTGATTTGACGGGTGATGCAATTACTTTTCCATACAAGGTGAAGAATAATACAACTTTATATGCAAAATGGAAAGCAATTGATTATCAAATTCAATATGTATTGCTTGATGGTACACTAGGTGCTAATGCACCAACTACTTATAATGTTGAAAATTATCCAACTTTACCAACTGCTACTAAAGAAGGCTATGTTTTACAAGGATGGATTTTTGAAAATCAGGTTATTACAGCGTTACCTACTACGCTTTGCAAAGATATTACACTTGTTGCAAATTGGATAAAAGAAGATTCAGCGTTTACCGTGCAATTTGTTACTTATGGTGGAATTGCTATTGCACCAATGTATACCACTTGCATTGAGACAGCTCCAGAAACCAGTTTATCTGGAGATGAATTTTTAGGATGGTATTTAGAACCCACCTTTGATACACTGGTAACCTTTCCGTATCAAGTTAGTGCCGATGCCATATTCTATGCAAAATGGAAAAATGCTGATACAGTAGAAGAGTATACTATTACGTTTGATACCAATGGTGGAAGTACTTTATCACCATTTGTTGGTACAACTTTAGAAACTGCACCTATACCAGAAAAAGAGCATGCGATTTTTGCGAGTTGGTATACGGATGCCGCGTTGACCAAGCAAGCTAAGTTTCCTCTTACACCAGCAGACGATATGACACTATATGCAAAATGGACACCTAAACAAGATATTAGTGAAACCGAAATGCGTGAATTGGCAAGTTACTTGCAAAAAGCATACACCAATTATCATCGTGTATTCCAACAAAAGGTTTCAAATGAAAATGGTTTGGTGTTTCAAGGTGTAAATAATTATTATGTAGATACAAATAAAATCTATTTTATCTACCCAGGTATGGATGCAGATGGCAATTATTTAAAAGACGAACAAGGCAATTATATTTATTTTAGGGAATATGTTTTCTTAGATGAATCTGAAAATACATATCACTATTATTATGAATCTAGTGAAGGTAAGTACCCATACAATGGCAAATTATATGCTTGTTATGTTACTGCGAATCCATACACAGATGGACCAGATGGAGAAGGTACACTTGATGCCCTTTTCTTAGAAGAATTATTATTACTAGATGCAAGTGATTTTTACCCTTATGAGGGAAAGTGGTATGTTAAAGATGAAGTGGCCAATGAAATTGCAAAAAAAATATTAGGTGATCAAGACTTTATTTCCCAAACTGGTAATCAATATTCTGCTGTAACAGAAGCCTTTAAACAATTTGCTCTGACTTTTGATGAAAATGGTGTATTGACTCATATCGATGCTCTTTCAGAAATGTTATATGCAGAAGGATCAGTGCTAAGCGGAGTATTACAATATAAGTATGATGTAGAGTATCATTTTATCATTGATGAAATTGATAATATAAGTATCCCTGATGAAAGTGAAATGTTTCAATACAATGATACACCAAGTGGGTTATATCCTGTATTAGATGAAAATAACGCTTATCGCAATCAATTTGTATTAGATGAGACTATTTATACAGTAAGTGATTTAATGCAAGCATTAGCTAACTTACAATATTATCAAGCATTTTACACACTAGCTGCCAATTTTAATACCCAAAACTTCTTATACCAAGAGGAACTGATTCATGTTCGTAATCATTTGGGCAAAGTTGATGTAGTAGGATCAAGTAATGCAGGATATTACCACTATGACATAGAGACGGGTGTGACATATTACATTGTTGGCAACAATGTATTTGCAGATCAATATAGTTATAAAAATAATTATTACTATAATCAATATTTATTAGAAGAGGCTTGGGCGCTGAATGTCAAAGTACCTACGTCTAATTTATCATTTTTAGATGTTAGTCAATTCACTTATTCACAAGAAGGCCACTATTTTGAATTTACTGGGACAAAAAAAGAAATGCTTGCTATGGGACGATTTATTTTTGGCAATCTAGATTATGATTTGCCGCCATATTATGAATACGAAAATTACAATTATATTCGTCTTTATTTGCATAATGGTCGTCTTGCTAAAGTGGTCGCTGCAAGTGCAGTAGATGTATATGATCAAGATTTATATACTCCTCAATACACGGAATACTACATAAAAGAAGTCGTTTTATTAACCAATGAACCTGATGCGTTTGACTTTCCAGTAAGCACAGATACATTAGTAATGCCAGGTGAGGCCAAAGAAGATGGAACTTTAGACCGACTTATCAATGCGTTTGAGCAAATGGGCGATAATTATACATACGCTGATGTATTTAAATTTGTAGATACAGATGAAATGTATGGAATTGATGATGACATTTATCGCTATGATGGTGCAAAGGCGATGGTTACTTCAAGTTACTATTATTATAAAAATGGTGTTCCTTTTGTATATAGCCCTAGTGTTGGAATAGAATATGAAGCAGATAATACATGGATCAAATGGGGAACGCCACTACTTAGATTACTTGAGACGGATTGGTTCTATGAAGGAAAAGATGGTAATTATTATTGTAAACCGGAATATTTAGAATCATGTAGTGAGGTTTTATCTAGATATAGTGGTAGCAAGGCTTATTTACAAAACCAATCCTCTACTTATCAAATGGCTATTCATTTAGATTTTATTCAATTGAATATGGCAAGTGGTCGCATTATGAGTATTTATTATGCTGGTGTAATGACGACAACCGGATTACAAGGTACATACGATCAAATTTTTTCTGGTATGGGTAGTTTCACGAATGTAGGTTCAACTCGAGTAACTATGCCAGCGGCAATTCAAGAGTATGATACGACATTGCCTGAACAAGTGAGATTCTATTTAGATACACCTAGTGATTTTTCAGTCACTGGAGAAGCGGTTTTAACTATTCCTCAGCCAATTAACGTGCAGGGATATTATGCTTATGTGTATTTAAATGGGACTGAAGTTGAAAATAGTCCTTTTCAAGTCATCAATGGTACTGAGTTTAAGAATTTATTGGCTGATGGAACATATACATTGAAGTTGATGGCCTATGGGGATCCTAACCGATATATGGATTCGCTTCTTTCCCACGAGATTGAATTTGTTGTTTCTAAATATACACAACTAGCTACACCAACCAATCCTAAAGTAGATTCGTCAGCGATGGTATTGACATTTGAGGGTGTAACTGGTGCAAGCGAATATGTAGTTGAATTATGGCTAGCAGGGAAGCGGATTAGTTTAACAACAGTGACTGATACATCTTTTGATTTATCGGGACTAGCTGCTGGTACATATCAAATTCAAATCTACGCAGTAGGGGATAATGTAACTTATAGAGATAGTGAAAAGTTATCCGTCCAATATACGGTTACTGCTGATGGAGAATTGAGTAATTTAGAAAAAATTTACGAGGCACTAGGCGGATCATTTAAAGTTCGAAATGCTTCTACACTTTACTGCGACTTTGATGGAGTTTCTAGGGCGTTTGAATACTCTTTTGAATATATTTATGATGCATTATCTAAAAGAGGTAAACTCGAAATTCGTTTAAGAGATAAAGCAAGTAACTATGATTATCAAAATCCGTATATGCACATAACTGTGTATTACTATATTGAAAATGGAGTTGATATGGCAAAATATGTGGTTGCTCATGCAAATGGAACAACGTCGACAAAGACTGAAAGTAATGTGCTTCGCCCTTATGCATTATATCAACAAGTAAATCAAGATGCGTTTGTAGAAGATGGAAAGTACTATAATTTAGCAGAAACTGCAAGTGAGGCTTATTATGCTAATATGTCCTTATTAGAAGAAGTGTTTTATGCATTTGATGTAAAAATAAAATATCAATCACTTCAATTTGGATATATGAATTGGAATAACCCTAATGAAGATATGAAATTGTATATTGTGCAGACTTTTGAGGATGGTTCAATGGCAAAGCAGGGTGTGAGCATTATTCTTATAGAAGATGGCATGCTTGCTGAAGACAAAGGATTTGAGAAGTAAAGTTATGTACGAAATGAGGAGGAAAGAAATGAAAAAAATGAGCAGAAGATGGCTTTCTTTACTAGCATTTCTAGTCATAGGACTAAGTTTTATGGGATGTGTTGTTGAAAAAGGAAAAATTGCTAGTGTCCAAGAAGTAACTATTCAAGATGATGCAATGCACACACTTGTATTTGCTGAAATTTTAAATGCGGATGGATATTTAGTAGAATTAGAAAATCAGGATAAAGAGATTGTTTTTGAAAAAACAATTTCTAAGTCTGGGGATAGTTTAGGATATTTGATTGATCAAGAAAATATTTTGATTGGACTTTACGATGTGTATATGACAACTATTCCTAATCCGTTAAAAGGATATCAGAACTCAGATCGTGTTAAGGTAGGGAAATTAGAAATTAGTGGAACTACTCTAGCTCCTGCACATCATCTTGCTTTAGATGAAAATTTGGTTTTATCATTTGAATCAAAACAAGTAGAAGAACTGAAAGAAGTAGCTGCCTATCGTGTGATTATAACATCAGTTTCTACAGGAGAACAAATGACTTTGATTGAAAATAGTCAAACGATATCGATTGCTAGTGCCTTTGGTGGAGATAACGGATGGCATGATCAAGGTGCATATAAAGTATGTGTACAAGTCATCTCAAGATTAGACAATGATTGTATAAAAGATTCCGTTTTGAGTGAGTCAGTTTCATTTGATTATTATGATCATCAAAGCCTACCAATGTGTGAAATGATGACTTTAACTACAGATAATAGGGTTACTTGGTCATATGATGAAATGCTTGCAGAAAAGGTGAAATTTTTAGTAAAAATGATTTCACCAACATCAATAGTTACATTTGAAACTACCGATAGATATGTAGATCTTTCTACTTATGTTACTGAAAATGGCTGTTATCAAGTTGAGGTTGTGGCTGATTTTAAGGATCATGTCTATCATTATTTGACATCCAATCCAAGTACACTTGATTTTATTTATTATCAAGGCGAAATGCCTACTCCAAGTAATGTTTCAGTAATAGATCAAATTGTTACTTGGTCATATGATGAGGCCTTTTCAGATATGATATACGCTGTTGAGTTGCTTATGCCATCTGGTCGCGTGGTAGAACTAACTACTGCGGATTTAAAATTAGATTTATCATCTTATATAGATGAATATGGACTACATACTGTTAGTGTTTCGGCTAAATATATGCCTAATTTACCATCTTATGGTCATATGCCGTCTTCAAAGGCGAAAGCGACTTTTGAGGTAGTGGATCCAGTTGAAGAATTAAAAGCGGTGTTGCCACAATTTAAAGGATATCAAGCTGTAACAGATTTTAAAAAGGGAGCTTATTATGCGTTTGGTTTGACTATTGAATCAGATGGGACTAATATTTTAGTGACGCATAATTACACAAATGATTATGATAGAGAAGTTACTGAAAAATATTATATTTTTGAAAAAGATGGAAAATATCATTTAGCAAAAGGAACATCATCCAATTATGGTGAAACCTATAAATATGTGTATTTACAGGCATTGGAGCAAGCATTAGTGACTTCTATTCAGCCTTTTGGTACTGAATTTGAATGGGATAAGCAAAATGAATATTTTGTATCAGCGGAATCCATTATTTTACAAGTTATAGGTGCTCATATTTTAGGCGAGGGGCGTTTGACTCAAGCTACTTTACAAATGCAATCTAATGGAACACTACAAGTTACCACACAATTTACTGGTAATGCAAGCGCTACACAGTCAACGACTACTTTTACTGCACTTGGAAATGATTATGTATTGCCAATTGAAAGCGAGATCTATGATCTTGTCCCTGTACAATTGAGTGTGCCTACAGATGTAGTGGTAACATTTACAAACGCTTCTACACAATCGATATCATTCACAACTGTGCTTGGTGGATATAGTTATCAACTAGAGGTGGTCAATGGAGCTTCAAAATATACTTATACTGTGCAAAATTATTCTAGTGATGTAAGAAATTTGACTCAAGCACTGTATATGTCAAGTACGATTAACAAATGGACGGCAGGAACATATCCTGTTTATATGCGTGTTGAGGCTAGTTCCTCTAATCAAAGCAAGTACCTAAGTAGTGAGCGTGTGCAAGTGGCGGAATTGGTTATTCCAGAAATTCAATTGAAAGCACCTAGCCAGTGTATAGTAGATGATGCTTATGTATTGACTTTAGCCGATACTAATACGATTTATACAGGAATGTATAGATATGAAGTAGTGTTAACCTTCCCTAATCAATCTACTCAATCAATGTATTATACAGCTTATGATCAAGCATTAGATTTATCGCAATATTTGACTGTAGAGGGGAAATATCGTGTTGATATTCAAGCTGTTTCTACAAGTAGTCAAGCCTATATTGAGACCTCCGATGTGGTGTCGTTAACATTTGTGTATACACAAACTGCAACGCCAGAAGAACTACTCATTGAAACAATTGCTAAATATGCTCAATACCAGATTAATTTGACTATAAAAAATGGGGCTTATTATGCATACGATACAACCTTGCAATCAGATGGACAAAATATGTCAATGCGAATCTACGACTCTAATACGGATAAAGAAAATACGTATTACTTTATTCCAGATGAAAATGGAACTTATCACCAATTTTTGCAAGAACCATATGGTTCAGGGTATCGCTATAGTTATGTAGCAACTCTCGATCAAGCGCCGCATTTGAGTCTTAGTGCATTTACAACTTTATTTACATATGATACGAATGATTTAACTTATGTTTCAATGGATGCAATGGTGCTCCAAATAGTAGGTTATGGTTTATACGAAACAACGGGGATTACATTGACACAAGCAAGTTTTACAATCGATGCTAGTGGAATTCGTAATTTTAAAGCCGAATATACAGGATCTCAAAAAGGAACAAAGATAACTTCTGCAACTTTTAAAATCTTATCTAATAATATCAATGTGCCAGAAGAGGTATTGTCACTCATTCCTTCGCAATTGGCAGTGCCTGAAAATTGGGATTTCCAATTTACTAATATGTCTAGTTTAGCTTATTCATTTACAAAAATAGAAAATGTTTATAGCTATTTATTTGAATTTGTCAATGCTGATGGGCAAGTTGTTGCAACGAAAAATGAAAATTATGTAACAGGCACTGGTTTAAAAACAGGGAATATGAATGGGGTAAATAAGGCATTTACACCAGGAACATATCAAGTGTATGTAACTCTTTCTGCAAGTTCTTCAAATGCTTCAAAATATTTGAAGTCAGAACGCACTTTAGTTTGCGATTATGTTCAAGCAGCTGTGGAATTACAATCACCTACTGATTTTACAGTGGATCAAGCTACTGGAAAATTAACGTGGACGGATACCAATAGCGCTAATACAGCTTCACGCCGGTATAAAATAACTTACACTTTCTCTGATGGCAGAACAGACTATGTATATAGTAGTACAGCGATGTATAATTTATCTGTTTTGACAACTGCGCCTAAAGGGCTAGTTACATTAACAATTCAAGCGGTAAAGACAGCAAACAATGAAGCTTATGTTACAGAATCAAGTGTGGTAACTCTCACGTACGAAGTAGAAGGCAGTACAACTAGTATTGATGAAAAATGGGTTGGTACATGGGAATATACGTATAGATGGGATACTTTTACCATCGTAATTAATGCTGATGGAACAGTGAAATATTTCTATGCAACAGGATTTACTTGTAGTGAGAATGAGGATGGTACGCTTACCATAACTGGCACAAGAGGAAGTAGCGAACTTGTTGTTCAGTTTAAACTCACTTCAAGTGGTCAACTTCAACACGTGAGCGGTGACAGTGAAAACCCTTACACGTACACAAAACAGTAATTTTTATGATGCTAAACTGAAATAAACGGACACATATATGAAGACATATGTGTCTGTTTATTTCAGAAAAACGCAAATTACTGCGTAAAAGTGATTTAAATATGCAAATTATATTTAATTTTTCGACAATTATGGTATAATTAACAAGATTATAGAAAATCATGAGAGGAGATGCAAAAATGAAAATTTTTAGAAAAACTTTAATCATATGCGGATTCATTTGTGCACTATTTATTATTGGATGTACAAAACCCGCAGATTCTGTAGAAAATTCTAAAAATCCAAATCATAATGGAACATCTGATTCATTCAAATTAGATGTGAGTCAAGTCACTGCAGACTTAAAAGCAGACTTTATTGATTCGCTCAATAAAGATTTGGTAAAAGAAATAGCAGACTTTAAGAAGGATGAAGAAGTAGGTGTAATTATTACACTATCAGATAATTCCCTTGTTTCTGATTATCTTTTATCTGGTGCTGAAAGTTTTGAAGCGTATTCAAAAACAAAGGCATACAAAGTCTTAGAAAGAACTTTATTCAGCAAACAAAAGAAATTAATTGAAACACTAGAGCAAAGTGGCCTAGTCAAAGAAGTAAAATATCAATATGGAACGATACTAGATGGTATCTATGTTCGTACAAAGACAAGTTATGTTCAAGCTATTACACAATTGCCTGAAGTAGAAAGAGTAATGATTTCTAATACTTATGCTAAACCTGATGCTGTAACCAATCCGGTCCAAGTGTATGAAACAGGTATTTTTGATAGTAGCGATGTGAAATACACTGGAAAGGGAACTATTGTTGCGATATTAGATACTGGTTGTGACTATACACATACAGCATTTACAACACATAAAGTAATCAATCCATTGTATTCAAGAGATGATATCCAAAGTATGTTGGGAGGACTTTTTGCCAATCAATCTACTACAGATTTACAAACACGTGATGTATACTATTCAGATAAGATTCCTTATGGATATGATTATGCTGATAATGATCCTGATATTATGCCATATCAGAGTGCACATGGTACGCACGTAGCAGGTATTATTGGTGGATATGATGATACGATTTGTGGTGTTGCTATTGATACACAATTGGCAATCATGAAAGTATTCTCTGACTACAAAGAGGGTGCTGAAGACGGAGATATCTTAGCGGCTTTAGAAGATTCAGTAAAATTGGGTGTAGATGCTATTAATATGAGTTTGGGAACTTCATGTGGATTCACACGGGAAGAAGATGAAGATTACAAGAGTGAAATTTATGATAGTATTGAACAAGCAGGCATCAGTTTAGTTGTTGCTGCGTCAAATGACCATAGCAGTGCATATGGTTCAGAACAAGGTAACACTAATAAGGCTTCTAATCCTGATTCTGCTACAGTTGGTTCGCCATCTACATATCATGCATCATTATCTGTTGCTTCTATTAACGGAAATATGGATAAATATATGCTTGCTAATGGCGATCAAACAGTCTTTTTCTTGGAATCATATAATCAATCTGCTAAAGAATATAATTTCTATGAAATGTTAGGTATACCAAACAACCAATCTGTTGTTTACGAATATGTAACTGTTCCTGGCTTTGGGCTTAGTGCGAATTATACAGGTTTGGATATCAAGGGGAAAATTGCTCTTGTCAAACGTGGGGATATTTCTTTTGAAGAAAAAGTTCAATTTGCTTATGAGGCAGGTGCGATTGCTTGTATCGTATATAACAATGTATTTGGCGATATTGTAATGACTGTAGGTAATAACCTACAAATTCCAACAGTGTCTATCTCTAAAGACGATGGTGTAAAATTGGCTTCTGTACCAAGTGGAAAAATTGAATTCAATATGAACAATATTGCTGGACCATTTATGTCAGATTTCTCCAGTTGGGGACCTACGCCAAATTTGGAATTAAAACCAGAAATTACTGCGCATGGTGGGAACATTTTATCTGCTATTCCTGGTGGTGGATATGATAAATTAAGTGGAACCTCAATGGCTTGTCCGAATATGTGTGGCGTTGCTGTATTGGTTCGTCAATATGTAAAAGAAAAATATCCAGGTCTTTCTACTACAGAAATTCGAAATATGGTCAATCAATTGGTTACTTCAACTGCGACAATTGCTTTAGACCGTTTAGGTAATCCATATTCACCTAGAAAACAAGGTGCTGGTCTTGCTAGTTTATCAAATGCTGTAAATACCAATGCGTATTTGACAGTAGATGGGAAAAATGTGACAAAAGCAGAACTTGGTGATGATCCAAAGCGTACAGGTGTATATGAATTTGAATTCAATTTAATCAATATGTCTAATCAAGCATTACGTTATGATTTATCATCTGTCGTGATGACCGAAACGCTTTCTTCATCTGATGAAGAGTATGTAGCAGAACTTGGTTATATTTTAGACGGTAATACAAGTTATGCTGTAACAAATGGAACTTTAAATGGAACCATTTGTGAAGTTGCTGCTGGTGCGACATCTGTTGTAAAAGTAAAAATTACCCTCTCTGATGCTGATAAAAATTATTTGAATCGTTATTTTAAAAATGGAATGTATGTGGAAGGATTTGTAAAATTAAAATCATTATCCAATGATGTTGATTTGAATATTCCTTATCTTGCTTTTTATGGTGACTGGTCTGAAGCTCCATTATTTGATTTAGACTATTATACAGTTGAAACTGAAGCTCACAATAATGCAATCGATGATGAAGACAAGATCAAAGCCGATTATTATGCAACTACTCCTCTTGGTAAGTATTATTATGATTATATTATACCTCTAGGTAGTTATGTTTATTCAATGGATGAGTCTTTATATAATCCTATTCCTGCAACTATGGAACATGCCGCAGTATCATATTTCACGGATTGTATTAGTGGAATATATGCAGTATTTACTGGGCTTTTAAGAGGTGCAAAAGAATTAACTATAGAGATTAAAAATGAATTAACAGGTGAAGTCATTTGGGAAAACACCGAATATAATTGCTACAAGGCACACTATAGTGGTTCACCTAGACCATATTTTGCTGATATTGATATTGAAGCAGGAGACCTTGGATTAGATAACAATGGTAAATATGTAGTCACTATGAAAGCAAAACTAGACTGGAAGAGTTCTGAAAACAATCTAAATGATAGTTATAGTTTTTCTTTCTATGTTGATTATGAGGCACCTCGTGTTTTAGGCGCTAACTATCGAAAGGTATATGATAAGTCAGAAGAACGCTATCATTATTTTGTGGATTTAGAAGTATATGATAATCATTATGTACAATCTATCCGTCCTGTTGTGTTATATACCAATGAAGCTACAGGTAAATTGACATATACTTCTTTATTAGATAATCCTATTCCAGTATATCAAAAAAATCGTGGTGAAAAGACGATTGTAGAAGTAGAAATTACAGATTATATGGATGTCATTAAGGACACTAATCTGTCTGAAGGGCTTGCTTTCCATATAGACGACTATGCTATGAATTCTAATATCTACTATATATCTTTACCAGAATTAGATAGTAAAAATTTGGCATTTACTGAAGATACATTAGAAGTAAAAGTAAATGATACATTAGATTTAAGACAATTGATGAAGGTGAACGGTCAAGAAGAAATCAATACGGATTATTTAGGCAATTTAAGTTGGACTTCTACTAATCCTTCAGTTGTAAAAGTTTCTGGTGGTCAAATCGAAGCACTTCAAGAAGGAAAAGCAACTATCATGTGTGAAAGTGTAGTTACACATAAGCGAATTTCGATTGTGATTAATGTTGTCAATAATACAACCAATGATAATCCTTCATCTGGTGCCAATGTTGGACTAGAAGATTTAAAATTTGTTTCTTATAATACACTATTTGCTTTTGAAAGCGATAATGATCATAGTGAGATTGGGTTAACCGGATCGATTAATTTCTTTGATTCAAAACCAAGTATTTCTTGTTATCCTAGTGAGAGCGTTAAGTTAAATTATGTATTAAAACCATGGAATTTAAACGAGGATCGTTATACTTTATCATATAGCTCATCGAATGAAAAAGTAGCTCAAGTCGATAAAAATGGTGTAGTAACTGCGGTAGGCGAAGGAAAAGCTAGAATTAGCTTGCGTATTACCATTGATGGTAAGACTTCAACATTGGTAGCACGTTGTGAAGTGACTGTTAAGAGTCCGTTTATCGTAAAAAATCGTATACTTACTGAATATAAAGGTCTTGGTGGCGACGTTGTTATTCCAGATGACCTAGGAATTATGTATATTGGCTCTTTTGCTTTCTGTCATTATAAAGTAGACAATACATTAGAACCAGAAGATCCAGATGATTTTGATTCTAAGAAAATACCTTTTGGAAATGATACAATTACATCAGTTGTTATTCCAGAAGGTGTTGAAGAAATTCAAAAATATGCATTTTATCAATGTACAGCACTAAGAAGAGTGAATCTTCCTGCAAGTTGTACCAAAATATATGAATATGCCTTTTATAATGATACGGCATTGCAACAAATCAATCTCGAAAATGTAGTTGTGATTGCTGCAAGAACATTCTACAATTGTGAAAGTTTATTAGAAACAAATACGGCTAAGGCTAATACAATTGGAGAAGAAGCTTTTGCAAAATGTAAAAATATTCGCTCTGCTGATTTAAGAGAATTAAAAAGAAGTGGAAAAAATGCCTTTTTAGATTGTATCCGTTTATCCACTGTATTGCTTGGGAAATGGACTAAATTAAGTGAAGGTATATTTACAAATACAAGATTAACTGAAGTAACCGTATACAGTACGTATGTTCCTGATCAAGCATTTAAGGGCTGTGAAAGGTTAACCAAAATTTCCTTTGAAAATGAATTGACTTATTTAGGAGATTCTGTGTTTGAAGGCTGTATTCGTCTTGAAAATATTGAATTTAAAAAAGGCGTTGAATATATAGGAACGAATCTAGTCAAAGGCTGTAATGCTTTAAAAACTTTGACACTTCCATCGTCAGAAGTAGAGATTGCCGATTATGCTTTCCAAAATAGTGGTATTGAAACAATTGTTTTTGCTGAAAATACATACATTACATCTGCTGGTGGTAGTCTATTTAAATCATGTGATCGTTTGCAACAAATAGATGCAAGTGCATCTCAATATTATACATATAAGAATGGCGCACTTTATACTCAAGATTTAAAGACTTTAATGTTGATTCATCCGAATACATTACTTTCTATTTATAATGTACCAGATTCTGTTGAATATATTGCTCCATCTGCTGTATCATGTAATGAAAGCTTAACGGCTATTTATTTCAGCAACAATTCTAAGATCAAAGAAATTGGTGCTAATGCTTTTGCAGAATGTCCAAATTTACAAATGGTTACTTTACCAAATCATGATGTAACAATTGGTAACCATGCATTCTTTTATTGTCCAAAATTAGAAACAGTGAATGTAAATTTTGTGACTTCTATAGGTGATTATGCATTCTCTTATACGGATGTAAGAAATGTTACAATTGCTGAGGGGGCCGTTATCGGTGAAGGTGCATTCTATGAAACAAGTAATTTATATGGCCTTATTCTTGGTGCAAATGTTCAAATTGGTTTTGGCTCTTTCTCAAAGAGTGGAATCGTGACAGTTCAAATGCCAGAAACTGGTGGTGTAGTAATTGGTAATCAAGCATTTGCTCAAAATAAATCACTCATAAGCATTGATTTAACTAAGGCTACTGGAAAAATTGGTGATGCTGCATTCTATAATTGTTCTAAATTAACCAACATTGCTTTTGATCAAATTGAAGAAATTGGCGATAGAGCATTTGCAGATTGTACACGACTAGAAACAGTAGAACTAGGTACAACATTAACAGCAATTGGCGAAAGTGCTTTTGCACAATATGCAGTAGGTTCAACATCTGGAGCTGCATTTACATCATTAGTTCTTCCAGATAGTTTAGTGTATATTGGACCAGATGCTTTCTATGGCTGTCGTTTATTAGAAAGTATAGACTTAAATCAAGTAACAACAATTGGTGAACAAGCATTTGCTTATTGTGTTCAATTAGCAAGTGTTACATTAGGTGAGGGGTTAACCCATTTATCAGATAGTATTTTTTATGGCTGTAGTCAACTTGCAACTATCAATTTAGAAAATGTAGAAACAATTGGGCGTGCTGTTTTCTATTCAACTGCACTTGAACAAGTTAATTTGGCCAAAGCTACTCGTGTAGATAATTCAGCGTTCCAAAATTGTGGAAATTTAATGGAAGTTAATGCGCCATGTCTTCAATATATCGGTCAAATGGCCTTCCAATCAACTGGTCTTACTGATATTGATTTACCTGCATTAGAAGAAGTAAAAGCTCAAGCCTTTTACCAAACGAAAATTGCAGAGTTTGGCATATCTGAAAATTTGACTCATATCGAGTACACGGCCTTTATTGGTATGGATGATTTAACTCATTTTTATGCATATGGGGATCCAAATAAGCAAGACACTATTGCATTTAGCCATGTTGTTTTAGACCAAGGTGTATTGTATAGTATTTTACCTGATGGTAGTTATCAACTTGTCCAATATCCAGTCGCTAAAACAGATGAAAAATATACTGTGTTAGATGGTACTACTCGATTAGACTATTTTAGTGTTGCATACAATAATTATATTCAAAGTGTTGTATTCCCAACTAGTTTAAAAGCGATTGCTAATGGTGCTTTCTATGGATGCAGTAAACTTAGCGAAGTAGAATTCCATTCTTATTATGCACCACAATTAGAAGGTACAATGACTCTAGTATCTCAAGTGAAGCCGACTCCAGAAACATATGAAGCATTCGACATTTTATACGCACATGACTATTATTATTTCGCGGGTGCAGGATTGCAAAGTTACTATGCGCTAGTTTATCAAAACTTTATTGATACTGTTGGTAAGAAATATCAACCAATGACTTATCTATATCCTGAAAATAGCAGCGGATATGACTCTGTTTTATATACCGTGTATTTCAAAGATAAATTAGATGAAGAGGGTAACCGCATTACAACTGGCCTTACTATGGATAATTTTGCCATTGATTTCATAGAGGCTATGAAATTATTACCTGATGTAGTTACTTTTAAAGATGAAGCAGTCATTCGAAATGCAAGAACTGCATATAACGCTTTATTGATGCATGAAGAACAGCTTCCATTTATTTCCGCAGAATATATTGAAAAATTAGTTGAAAAAGAAACTGCTCTCAATGTGTTATTGATGAATCGTACACTTGAACGCATTTATGTTGTAGAAAATTCAAAATATTCATACGATCAAATCAAAGCAGCATATCTACAATTCTCTAAACTAACAAAAGAAGAAATAGAATCAGTTGAAAATGCTTCTCGGTTAGAAGAAGCAATAGCCGAACTTGAAGCTGCAATGAAACAAAAAGTTGATTTCAATAAAGAATACAACGAGTATGAACAAGTTGAAGATAATAAACCAGAACCTCAACCAAAACCAGAGCCTAAGCCTAAGAACAATACAGCAATTATTGTAATTTGCATAATTGGTGGTATTATTGTGATAGCAGGTGGTGTGGTTTTAGAAATGTATTTGCTCAAAAAGAAAGGAAATAGAAAATGAAAAGAATAAGGCAAATTATCTATGTTTCGCTATTCATTTTTGCTCTTACTTTTTGTTCGTCTTGTGTAAAGAAAGATGTAGATTATCGTAAGGAAGGGTATACTTCCATTGTCACATTCGAATTTAATGAAGGCAGTCTAGAAAATGGTGTAACTCAAATTTTAGATCATATTAAGTATGCTTATCAACCTAATTCAATCATTGCTAATCCTGTTACCTTTCCTCGGTATAAATTTACACGAAAAGACTATGAATTTTTGGGATGGTATAAAGATGCCGCTTGTACTGAAAAATGGGATTTTCAAAATGACAAAATTCAAAATGAATCGATAACGCTATATGCAAAATGGGAAAAAATGATTCAATTTACATATGATTTAAAGAGAAAAGATGTGAAAACTGGCAATATCTTGGACTTATATTCATATAGTGTTGCCGAAGGCGAAACATTTGAAGACTATTTAAATAAATCAAAATTATCAGGGTATACCAATATTGGTTTTTTCAAAGATCCTGATTGTCAAATCCCCTGGGATGACGATTTTGTTCATCCTGGTGGGGATCAAGATATGGGTATCCCAGTTTATGCGGGTTATATCGAAGGTGAATATACTTTAGTAAGTACATATAAAGAACTTATCAATGCAACTGGCAATATTTATTTGTTAAATGACATTGATTGTGAAGGAAATGAGCTTGACTATAAAACTTTTGGTGGCATTTTTGAAGGAAATAATTATACGATTTCTAATTTTGTTGCTACACCAACAACGGGATTGCGTGTAAAATATGGTGTATTTGGTCGCTTGGAGGCCGGTACAATTATTCGTAACGTACAATTTGAAAATGTAATTATACCTGCTCCTAGCAGAAGATTATCATCAATTGTTTTTGCTGGACTAGCAGGAAGTGCTGAAGGTGATGTAACAATTCAAAATGTTAAAGTGAGTGGTAAAGTTTTGATTACCGATGCAACTACATTTTCTGAAAATGGTGAGGGTATTGTATATCAATTAGAAACTGCCATTTTAGACATAAATGAAGATGCAAAAATTGTTGTGGAAAATTTTACTACACAACTGATTATAGAGGATCTTAGAGAAAGTGAGGAATAATAAAGAATGAATCGAAGATTTTTATATCGTAGAATTTTTACGCTTCTTTTTGTGGTATTTCTTTGTTTTATGACGGCAAGTTGTAAAAAATGTAAGAAAGATCCAAATAAGCCAGGAAATAAAATTAGTAATGAAACTACTCGATTAGTTATGAGTAGTCAAGAGGTAGATGGTGTATTTAATCCATTTTACAGTTCATCAGGTCCAGATAGCAGTATTGTGGGCATGACACAAATTTCAATGCTATCTAGTGATAAAGATGGCAAAATTGCCTATGGTGTAAATGAACCTGTTGTCGTATTAGATTTAGAACAAGTAGAAAATGGTAGTGGTGAAAACAAAACTACAACATACAAATTTGTTCTTAAGAACAATGTACAATTTAGTAATGGATCATATTTGACAATGAAAGATGTTCTATTCAATCTTTATGAATACCTAGATCCTGTATATTATGGTTCTGCTACACTATATTCTACTAATATTATAGGATTAATGGAATATCGTACACAAACAGCTAATGAAAACGAACAAAAGAAGTTTGAAGAAAACTTTGCAAATTTAGCTGACGATCGTGTACAACGTTTGATTGATATTGCAACTGAAGTATTTGATCAAATCAAAAAATCAATGACTGCAGAAGAATTCCGTGCGGAATTAGTTAAAATGGCAACAGAATATGGCGATGAATATAAGACAGTAGCAGAAGATTTTGATTTAGCATGTCAAATGTTCAAAGAAGAACTTGAAACTGACTATACAAACAATTTGGACTCTTATGATACAATTCGTTATACCAATGAAAAAACAGGTAAAGAAGTGGCTTTGACTAACGATGTAGAAGCTTTCTTATTTGCAGAAGGGTATATCACTTGGAATAAAAAAGAAGGCGTATTTGAATATGCATTTGGTGAGTCTTCTAAAAATTGGACTAAACAACAAGCTATTGAAAATGTATACAACACAAATATACCAAAAGAAATTATTGGAGTTGTAAGCGGTTGGGGTACTGCAACAAGAATTCGTACTTATTTTGCCAATATTGAAAAAGAAAATTATTTCAATAGTATTGAACGTGAGTTTAAGAATATTTCAGGTATTCAATTTGCAAATCGTAAAGAACCTGTGACTGTAAATGGAAAAACTTATGGTGTGCCTACTTATGATGAAAATGGAAAAGTAAACAATGATACAAATGAAGTATTAACAATCACGATTAAAGACGTTGATCCAAAAGCAATTTGGAATTTTGGATTCACTGTTGCTCCAATGTATTATTATTCTAACCAAGAACAAATTGATAAATTTGATTATGAAAGTAATTTTGGTGTTCAATATAGTGCTCAAACTTTCCAAGATAAAGTAATTCGTGACAAAGATAAGATTGGTCTTCCTGTTGGTGCAGGAGCTTATAAGGCATCTACGGCATCTGGAGATTCATCTAAAGCAACAAGTGCTACATTCAAAGAAAACAACGTTATTTACTTTGAACGAAATGATTATTTTCTTTTAGGTAAACCAAAAATTCGTTACATTAACTATCAAGTTATTCCACAAAATCAATTAACTGCTGCACTATATAGTGGTCAAGTACATTTTGTTGAACCATCTGCTAAAAATGAAATTATTACTGAACTCAATAATAAGAAGAAAAACGGTGAAAGTTTTGACTATGTAACAGTAATGACAAATGGTTATGGTTATATTGGAATTAATCCATCAAAGGTACCAGATTTAGAAGTTAGACAAGCAATTATGCATGCTATTAATACACAATTTTGTTTAGACTATTATCCTGGATATTCGAGTGCTATCTATCGTCCTATGAGTCGTGCTAGCTGGGCATATCCTACAGAAGTAGATGCACAAGGACAATATTATAAGTATGATGAGACTGGAAAAACATCAGAAGATTTAGTTATTGCTGCAGGATATACTAAGAATGCAGATGGCATTTATCAAAAAAATGGTAGAACATTAGAATATACTTTCACCATTGCTGGTGATTCTGATAACCATCCTGCTTATCTTGCAATGAAGAAGGCATCTGAAATCTTAAATGCACATGGATTTAGAATTGTTGTTCGTCCTGATAATAATGCATTAAAGAAATTGAATTCTGGTGACTTAGCTGTATGGGCTGCCGCATGGTCTTCTACAATTGACCCAGATATGTACCAAGTTTATCACATGGATTCAAAAGCAGGCTCAACTGAAAACTGGGGATATTCTGCTATCAAAAAAGATCGTAAAACATATGCTAGAGAATGGGCAATTATTCAAGAATTGAGTGAATTAATTGACTTAGGACGTGAAACACTTGTTCAAAGCAAGCGTGAAGATATTTATGCAGAAGCGTTAGATAAAGTAATGGAATTAGCTGTTGAATTACCTGCATATCAAAGATGTGATTTGTATGCTTATAACAATAGCATTATTGATTCATCTTCTATGACAAAAGAAGAAGATATTACACCATATAATGGACCAATTAGTCGAATTTGGGAATTAAGCCTAAAAGAAAGTGAATAGGTAGTTCTCACATGTTAAAGTATATTTTAAAAAGATTGGGTCTATCTATCTTAATTCTTTTTGGAGTTTCTTTAATCATCTATTTTTTAGTACGTTTGATGCCTACAGATTATTTGACTCAAAAATTTTCGTCACAGCTTCAACAAGGTACCATATCATTAGACGATATTGAACGTTTTAAGGCTATCTATGGTCTTTCTGATAATTCCTTCTTGGGGATTTTAAAAGGGTATTTCAATTGGGTAGGAAACTTGGCTCGTGGTGAACTGGGAGACTCATTTCTATATGAGGTCCCAGTTGCCCAAGTCATTTCCTCTAATATGGGAATATCTTTCATTATTGCTTTTATTGCGATGATATTTCAATTTGCAATATCTATACCCCTTGGAATTTCTTCTGCAACCCACCAGTATTCCATTCGAGACTATACTGTTACAGTATTAGCAATGATTGGAATATCACTTCCATCTTACTTTTTTGCGGCATTACTGATTCGTGTATTTGCCTCTGAATTAGGATGGTTTCCTGTAAGTGGGCTTGTTTCTCCAGAAAAATTTTATACCGATAGTTTTCCAGATAGAATGAGATATATTTTAGATATAGGACATCATTTGGTATTGCCTATGATTGTTCTTGTTGTATTATCAATTGGTGGTTTAATGCGATATACTAGAACTAACACGCTTGAAGTACTCAATGCTGATTATATTCGTACTGCTCGTGCGAAAGGATTATCTGAAAAAAAAGTTATATATGTACATGCTTTTCGAAACACAATGATTCCTCTTGTTACTCTTCTTGCGGGAATATTGCCATCATTATTTGGTGGTGCAATGATAACAGAAGAAGTATTTGGTATTAATGGGATTGGTAAATTAGCTTATGATGCATTAAAAGCCGGGGATATTCCTTTTATAATGGGATATAATATGTTCTTGGCTGTGTTAACAGTAATTGGTACACTGCTATCTGATTTGATGTATGCGGTAGTTGACCCACGTGTTAAATTAGGAAAGTAGGTGACGAGATGAAAAAAGAAAATCTTGAAGAAAAAGATGAACTTGAAGTCATCAATAGTTTCAAACCATCGATAAGTGATGACTCTGAAGAAGAAGTAATTTATAAAGAACTAACACCCTTTCAAATGGTTATTAAACGATTTTTTCGTTCTAGATTGTCATTGATTGGTTTAATTATGTTGATTGTTCTTTTTAGCTTTTCCTTTTTTGGCCCAATGATTTTACATGCTTGTGGATATCAATGGGAAGAAACGGAAACAGATGAAAAGACATCTATTATTGAAGTAGTAGAACTAAAAGAGTTTTTAGATGCCGAAGGAAATCCGGTTGTAACTTATCAAGTCATTGAACATGAACAAAAGATAAACTTGAAGGCACCTCCAAGCAAGGAACATTTTTTAGGAACTGATGAAAAAGGAATGGATGTATTTATTCGTTTGATGTATGGTGGAAGAATTTCACTAACATTGGGATTTGTTGTTATCATATTAGAGACCTTTTTAGGTGTCTTGCTAGGTGGCATAGCTGGTTATTTTGGAAAATGGGTAGATCAAGTTATTATGCGTATTGTAGATATTTTCAACTGTATACCAACCTTGCCTATTCTTTTGATTGCCAGTGCTGTATTAGATTCATGGGAAATTGATTTGAAATATCGTATTTATTATTTGATGATTATTTTGACTATTTTTGGTTGGTCAGGTACGGCTAGAATGGTTCGTGGACAAATTTTATATTTACGCGAACAAGAGTATATAGTTGCAACGGAAATTATGGGTTTGCCAACTGGACGCAGAATTTTTAAACACTTAATTCCGAATATTATGCCACAATTGATTGTATCTATGACACTAGGACTTGGTAGTATTATTTTATATGAATCTACGCTGAGTTATTTGAATTTGGGTATTCCTATTCCTTATGCTGCATGGGGAACAATGATTTCTTCCGCAAATGATCAGACAATTTTGATGAATTATCCAAATCTGTGGATACCTGCAGGTGTTCTCATCGTATTTGCGGTACTTGGTTTTAATTTCGTTGGAGATGGCTTACGTGATGCCATGGATCCAAAGATGAAGAGGTAATGTATGAAAACTGTAAAAAATCCTAATGCATTAACTTTAAAAGAAAGTAGAAAAATAGCAAAAGAAAATTTCAAAATTACAAAACAATTTGAAAAACAGAAGAAGAAAAAAGTAAGTTCTGATGTATATATTACGAAGATGAAAGATGCCAATAATGTCATTGAGTTTGATAATTTGCAAACCTTCTTTTATACTGATTTAGGAGTTGTTCGTTCTGTAAATGGAATTTCTTTTGAAATCCCTAAAAATAGTATTGTAGGGGTAGTGGGAGAATCAGGTTGTGGAAAAAGTGTTACTAGTTTATCAGTAATGCAACTTGTTCAAGCACCTCAGGGGCAAATTGTTGGCGGTGAAATTCGCTTTAACAATGGTTCTCTAGGCGTAGATGAAGAAGGCAATACACTAGGTTATAATATTGCCAAAATGCCTACTCAGGAAATGTACAAAATTCGTGGTAAAGACATTACTATGATTTTCCAAGAGCCAATGACGAGTTTAAATCCAGTTTTTACAATTGGATATCAACTAGACGAAGTTGTATTGTTGCACCAAGAGGGGGCTACCAAAGAAACCGCAAAAGCTAGATCAATTGAAATGCTCGAATTAGTAGGTATTTCTATGCCCGAAAATGTATATAGCCGCTATCCACATCAATTGTCTGGCGGTATGCGACAACGGGTAATGATTGCCATGGCGTTAGCTGTTAATCCAAAGTTGATTATTGCCGATGAACCTACAACAGCACTTGATGTAACAATTCAAGCACAAATTTTAGATTTGCTTCGTGAAGTTCAGAAAAAATCAGGTGCTAGTATTATGTTGATTACACATGATTTGGGTGTCATCGCGGAAATGGCCGACTATGTTGTCGTGATGTATGCAGGACGAATTGTAGAAAAAGGTACAGTCGCAGAAATCTTTGACCATCCACTTCATCCGTATACAATTGGCTTACAAAAATCAAAGCCACTAGTTACCTCAGATGATGATCAACCTTTGTATAGCATTCCAGGTAATGTACCTAATCCTATCAATATGCCTAATCATTGTTTCTTCAAAGGACGTTGCAATCAATGTATCAATGCATGTAGTGGTGAATATCCAACAGAAATCAAGGTTTCACCTACACACAGTGTATTCTGTCACCGTTATAAGGAGGACGAAGATAATGCCTAATGAAATTACAAAACAAATTGAATTATTAGATGTTGAGACAAATAGTACGACTAGACTGGCCTCAGTAGAATCAACTGATGATGGAACTTTGAATGGTACTTATACAACGATACGTGGTGATGCAGAAATATCCATCCAAATTGATGATCAAAATATTTCTATTAATGGAGAAAAAATCTCTATATTGCAACAAATCACAAACGGATTTGAAATCCAATGGAATCAAAAAACATATCACATTGTTGAAGCTAAAGATTATATTTTGGAAGTACAGCATTTGAAACAATATTTTCCACTGGATACAAACTTTTTTGGAAAAACGACGACATATCTAAAGGCAGTAGATGATGTTAGTTTCAATATTGAACGCGGAAAAACCCTAGGTATTGTTGGTGAGTCTGGTTGTGGTAAAACGACACTAGGACGGTCCATCTTGAAAGTGTATGAAATGACTGGTGGAGATGTATTCTTTGATGGTAAAAATTTAAATGAAGTAAAGGGGCAAGATCTACGTGATTTACGCTGTGATTTACAGTTGATTTTCCAAGATCCCTATTCATCTCTTCCTCCCCGTCAAACGGTCGGTGAGATTATTGGAGAAGCTGTAAAAGTGCATCACATTGTACCGAAAAACGAAGTAAAGTCATATGTGCGTGATATTATGCGCAAATGCGGTTTGCAAGAGCACTACTATGATCGCTATCCACATGAATTTTCTGGTGGTCAGCGACAAAGAATTTGCATTGCAAGAGCACTTGCAGTAAAGCCAAAACTCGTAATTTGTGATGAGCCAGTTAGTGCGCTAGATGTTTCCATCCAAGCCCAGATTATTAATTTATTGAAGCAACTTCAAATTGAAATGGGATTAACTTATATTTTCATTTCACACGATTTATCCGTTGTAAAATACATTTCAGATGAAATTGGTGTAATGTATTTGGGATCACTTGTTGAAAAAGGTACCAAAACAGAGATTTTTAAGAATCCTAAACATCCTTATACACAAGCTTTATTTTCTGCTGTACCTGTTCCTGATCCTAATGTAAAAATGAATCGTATTATTTTAAGTGGTGATATTCCTTCACCTGCTAATCCACCTCAAGGATGTAAATTTCATACTAGATGTCAAAAATGCATGAAAGTGTGTGAAACTGTTGCTCCAAAATTCATTGAAATAGAGCCTAATCACTTTGTTTCATGTCATTTGTATGATAAAGGAAATGTAGATGAAGAAAAAGAAGCCTAAAATTGTTTATTTAGAAGACGATGGAAGAACGCTCTACTCGATGTCGGGGTTAGAGCCTTTTTCACAAACCGAAAAAGAAAATGCCGAAGCACTAAAAGTAGAATTAACGAAAAAAGAAAAAAAAGCAATGCGAAAAGCGGCCTTTGTTGCCTTATTGCCTATGCTTTTTTGTATATTCATTGGATTTGGTATCGTTTATTTTATCATTCGATTTTGGCTTAGATAAGGAGAATAGAAGATGTTGAAAAGACAAAATTCAGTATTCTTGTTTGCCATTTGTATGTTATTTTTTGCATTCTTTGTTAGTTCATGTAAAAAGAATTGTGGCAAGACAGAAAAAAAAGAATTAACAATTGAACTCAAGCAAGAGGTAATAGAGGTTAATGTAGGTACTAGCATTGATTTTAGTCAATATGTGATTGTGAAATATGGGGAAACTACTCTAGATTTTGATGACAATTGGGTTGAATTAAGTGTTGGAAATCCGGCTGTAGTAGGCAAGTGTACGTATACTATTTCCGTTTCCTATGATGGGAAAAATTCATCAAAACAATTAACTGTGACTTTTATAGAAAATCCTCTTCAATCGTTGCAAATTGTGCTTTCAAGTGAGCCTGTGCGCGTGCCTGTTGGAGATACCTCTTTTAATGTTTTGGATTACTTTACTGTGCTTTATGGCAGTGAAGAATTGTCTAAATTATCTGCTAATGTAGTTCAAAAGTCCGGAAATATTGCGACAATAGGGACTATGGTATATGAAATTAGTTATACTTATTTAGGCATAACAAGACAAGCTATTTTAAATGTAGAAGTTTACCGAACAACCAATCCATTATTAGATGCATTAGATGCAGCACTTGCCCAAATTTATGATCAATTTACATATACAACTACTTTTACGAGTGATGATGGTGTCGTGATTGTCAACATTGAAACCAAAGATGGAGAGAAAAATCACATTGTTTATTCCTATCAAGATGCGACAACTACTGATGGATTTGAAATTTATTTGAATAAAGATGATAAATATGTCTATATCTATACACAAGATCAAAGTAATGGTCAGTGGAGAAATTTGCCTATCACCCATGCCGCATGGGCAGCAACCGATAGCAATGGCGATTTGTATTATGCCAACTATTATCCAACGATTCAATCTCCAAGTGAATTAGGGTTAGTCATAGATGATTTTGAGGTTGTTGATGGAAAAATTGTTTGTAAGACGCAAAGTTTAAATATTGTTGGCAAAAAATTAGTAGATATTGCTAGTGATACGGATGAATTTACTCAAATTGCGATTAGTTTATCAGAGACAGGTCACATTGAAAAAATTGAAATTACCTATGAAGGGGAAGATGAGTATGGTGCTTATGCTATTACTTATGTGATATCATATAGTGCATATCATACTGCGAGCATCACGTTACCAGAAGCGGATCCAGAATTTGCGAAGGTACCAGAGCATATTGATCCTAGTATTGCGCAAACATTGACAATAGAAGAGCAAACATTATTTCAACAATATTTGGATCAAACCTATACTTCTTATGAATTTGATTATTTTCATACAGAAGATGAAGGGAAATATATAGAATATGAGCATGCATTTGTGTCGAATACGCTATATAAAATTTTATATGGATATGATTATCAACAAGGCTATCAAACCAATGAGTTTGGTTATTACTACCATATTGATGAAAATAAGCGCCACTGGGTTTTTGAAGAAGATGTAATTACGAAGACACTTTCTAAAAGAGAACTGACTACACAATCAGAAGTAAATAGTCTAGCACCATATGCCATGCTAATTGCCAACTTGGGATTAAAGAGTGAATGGTTTGGTTTTGCTTCAGGCAAATACGTTGTGCTAACTGATTATTTGGAACAGGTTGCTAACATTTTACTTTCTAGCCCAACTGATACCCTTGTTGCTTTTGAAGTAAGC
This sequence comes from Prevotella sp., assembly GCA_023665755.1. Classification (GTDB taxonomy): domain Bacteria; phylum Bacillota_I; class Bacilli_A; order ML615J-28; family CAG-313; genus CAG-313. The sequence continues at coordinate 141,653 of JAMPDF010000001.1, read as the reverse complement.
TTAAATCAACAACACCAAATTGATGGCTTTTACTATTTAGTATACTCTGATGAAGAGTATGGTGGTTTTTATTATGAAATGAACTATTCATATACCAACTTGAATGCTACTGAAGTAGAAATGCCAGTAGAAGGAGTATCTACCTTAACCTATATGTCTAATGAACAACAAAGTATTTTGACGAATGCATTCCGAAAAGACTTTAGTAATGTGACTGTAAATGATGAACTATATGGTACTGTTTTTTATTTTATGGGAAATACCATTCAGGCTTATGTACGTACAGAGACTGAACTTGTAGTAGACACGTATAAAATAAAAGATGGACAGTATTATGAAGTCACAACTGAAGGAGAAATTGCTATTCCGTATAAAGGAAGTTATGATGAGACAATAGAAGAAGGCGAAGGATTCACCTATTTTGTGGCAGATGCTGATTTTTCAAGTATTGATATATCAAAAGTAAAATACAATAACTTAACAGGATATTTCTACATTGAGGCTAGTGATGTGAATTTATCCAATTTCTTGTTTTATTATGATTATGGGTATACCTTTACTTTTTTTGAATTTTTAGTGAATGAAACTGGTTTCTTAGAAGAAATTCGCGTTGGCATTCAATATGAAGATGAAGTTATTTACTATAAGCTTGTAAGTTATTCCAATTATGGTACTACTAGGGTATCATAACTCAAAAAGCAAGGCAGAATGCCTTGCTTTTTCATATGGTGATGAAAAGAAAAGCATGATTTCAAATCATGCTTTTCTTCTACATTTAATTAGTTGATACTTAAAATCATTGATCAAACTATTCTTCAACGATTGCTTCAACAGGACAATTTTCTTGGCATGCTCCACAATCAATACATTGATCAGGATCAATTACGTAGATATCGCCTTCAGCGATACATTCTACTGGGCAACTTGAAGCACAAGTGCCGCAAGCAATACATGCATCTGTAATTTTTCTTGGCATAATTAGTTCCTCCATTAATTGTAATACCAAAATTATAGTGGAAGAAGACAGAAAATGCAAGGAAATTGCATTCAAAACAAAAACCATTCTATCGCATATAACTTGAAAAAAAGATACCCTTTTGATATAATAAGATTACTAAAATTATTGAAAGGAGTTTAGCATTATGGAATGGTGGGGCGTGCTTTTAGTAGGGATTGGTTGCTTAGTAGTTGGATTCATCATTGGATTTTTTGTAATTCGTGCAGTATTTACAAAACAATTGAAGGATAACCCTCCTATCAATCGTGATATGATTCGTGCAATGTTTATGCAAATGGGTAGAAAACCTTCGGAAAAAGACATTACAAGAGTTATGAATTCAATGAATCAATATAAATAAGAAAATAATAAAACACTTTTTAGGCTTATCTAAAAAGTGTTTTTTACATCTTGAAAGACTATTGCTTTTTGCGGAAGGAAATTTTATTTTCGTTGCCTTGAATCAGTCTGACAATATTGGAACGATGTTTGAAGATGACAAGACCATTTGCAATAAATAGTGTGGCAAGGAAAAAAGTATCATGAAACTCCGGAATAAGGGGATCAAGAATAAAATAACCAACAATTAAACTAATGCTTGTAATGATAGAAGACAAGGATACATATCGTGTTGTAGTGACTACAATGACAAATACTACAAAAGAAAAGAGTGCTAAAGGCCAACTATAAGCAATGATGACTCCACTTAAACAAGAAATGCCTTTTCCCCCTTTGAATTTCAAATAGACAGGAAAAAGATGACCTAAAATAGCTAACAATCCGTAAACGAGTGGATGAATTTGTAATACAAAAAAAGGATCACGATAATCAAACGCATATTTGGAAACCAAAACAAAGCATGCCCCTTTTAAAGCATCTAATAAATAAACTAAAAATCCCCATTTTGCACCTAATGTTCTAAGGGCATTGGTTGCACCAATATTGTGGCTTCCTTTATTACGAATATCGACACCACGCCATTTGCCAATTAGATAACCAAACGGAATAGAGCCAATTAAGTAAGAGGCAATCATCATCAAAATTGGACAAAGTATTCCCATATTATATCCTCCTTTTTATACGGAATTTATTATACTATCATCTCTTTTTTTTTCAAATA
>JAMPDF010000001.1:0-139436 GCA_023665755.1 Prevotella sp. | reverse complement strand
TATTATATCCTCCTTTTTATACGGAATTTATTATACTATCATCTCTTTTTTTTTTCAAATAATATTCATTTTTTTTGTAAAAAAGAAATATCGAAAAATGTCAAATTATCGATTTATCTATGGTTTAGTTATATTTTTTAACTATTTTTCTTGCAAAAAAAAAGGGGTTATGTTATAATTGAAATAATGATTGAAAAAAATTGTAAAAGGGAGTGAAAAAAATATGGCGAAAGCAGCTAATGTGTACAATGAAGATTCGATTCAGGTATTGCAAGGGCTAGAAGCAGTTCGCAAACGACCTGGTATGTATATTGGATCGACAGATGCAAGGGGATTGCATCACTTGGTATGGGAAATTGTCGACAATGCGATTGATGAGGCACTATCTGGATATGGTTCGCAAATCGTTGTTAACATACACAAAGATAATAGTGTAGAAGTTATTGATAATGGTCGTGGTATTCCAACAGGTATACATAAAGTCGAAAAACGTCCTACTCCTGAGGTTATTTTCAATACGCTGCATGCGGGAGGAAAGTTTGATGCTGAAGGGGGATACAAAGTATCAGGCGGACTCCATGGTGTAGGTTCATCTGTTGTGAATGCACTAAGCGAATGGCTAACAGTAACAATACATCGTGATGGAAAAATTTATAACCAAACTTATCGAAATGGTGGCAAAATCATTGATAAACCGAGAAATCTAGGCGATACAAAAAGAACAGGTTCGGCTATCCATTTCAAACCGGATCCAAAGATTTTTTCATCAACTATCTTTGAATATAAGACTATAGCGCAGCGATTAAAGGAATCTGCTTATTTAATAAAAGGGTTAAGAATTGATTTAAATGATTTAAGAACCAATAAAAGTGATAGTTTCCATTATGAAAATGGAATTGTCGAATTTATTAAGAGTTTGTGTGCTGGAAAAGATGCATTATATGACCCTGTTTTTCTCAGTGGTAATTTATCAAAAATTAATATTGAAGTAGCATTGATGTACTGTGAGAAAACATATAATGAAAATATTTTATCGTTTGTAAATAATATTCGTACAAGAGATGGTGGTACACATGAAATTGGTTTTAAGTCTGCGATTACTAGAGCCTTTAATGACCATGCCAGATTGATAGGTGCTTTAAAAGATAAGGATTTAAATTTAGATGGCGCGGATATTCGAGAAGGATTAACGGCTATTATTTCGATTCGAGTGCCTGAAGATTTATTGCAATTTGAAGGGCAAACAAAGAATAAGCTAGGCACACCTGAGGCAAAACCGGCTGTGGAGCAAGTAGTATATGATCAAATGAAATCGTATCTTGCGGAAAACGGACAAATCTCATCAAATTTGATTGGTAAGGCAATTCGGGCATCTAAAGCGAGAGAAGCAGCTAAAAAAGCACGTGATGAAATTCGAATGGTCAAACAAAAGACTTCTAAACCAGCGAATTTAATTGGAAAACTAACACCTGCCCAATATAAAAATCCAAATAAAAATGAATTGTTCTTAGTTGAAGGTGATTCGGCTGGAGGTACTGCGAAACAAGGTAGAGATCGTACGTTTCAAGCCATTTTGCCACTACGTGGTAAAGTTATCAATACAGCAAAAGCAAAACTAGAGGAAGTATTGAAAAATGAAGAAATCATGTCCATTATCAATGCCATAGGTGGCGGATTTGGTCGAGAATTTGATGTGTCTAAATCAAATTATAGTAAAGTTATTATTATGACCGATGCCGATACAGATGGTGCACATATTCAGATTTTGTTACTGACTTTCTTTTATCGCTATATGAAACCTTTGGTAGAAAACGGAATGGTGTATATTGCAACGCCACCTCTATATAAGATTACGTATAAAAATGTAGTTGAATATGCTTGGACGGATGAAGAACTGCGTGAGAAAATTCAAAAGAAGAATGTTCAAATTCAGCGCTATAAAGGACTAGGAGAGATGAATGATCAACAGTTATGGGAAACGACAATGGACCCAGAAAGAAGAACATTGATCCAAGTGCTCATTGGTGAAGAAGGGGCTGCAGAAAATAAAATGAATATTTTAATGGGTGATGATGTTGAACCAAGAAGAGAATGGATTGAGAATAACGTTGTATTTGATGCAGATGATAACTTTGTGTTAGAGGATGTGAATGAAGATGAGTAGTACATCAAAAAAAGTCGAAAAATTTGTTGAAACATATATGACTGAAAATTTTGAAAATATTATGGGAGATCGATTTGGCCGGTATTCCAAATATATTATTCAAGATAGAGCCCTACCAGATGTGCGCGATGGATTAAAGCCTGTACAACGTCGAATTTTGTTTGCAATGTTCAAACTAGGATTGACATCAAATAAGCCTTTCAAAAAGTCGGCGCGTATTGTCGGAGATGTTATTGGTAAGTATCATCCACATGGTGATACGGCAGTATACGATGCAATGGTGCGTATGAGTCAAGAATTTAAAATTTTGTTACCACTTGTAGATATGCATGGTAATAATGGTAGTATTGATGGTGACCCTGCCGCGGCGATGCGTTATACAGAAGCGCGGATGAGTAAATTTTCGGAATTGATGCTAGAAGATATACATAAGCATACAGTTGGATTTGTGCCAAATTTTGATGATGAGGAATTAGAACCAATTGTTCTACCCTCAAAGTTTCCTAATGTATTGGTGAATGGGGCTAGCGGAATCTCAGCTGGTTATGCAACTGAAATTCCTCCACACAATCCTGGTGAGGTAATTGATGCTACTATTTATCGGATTGAACATCCAAATTGTACGACTGATGAACTGATGCAGTTTGTACAAGGACCGGATTTTCCAACTGGTGCAATTGTTCAAGGAATTGATGGATTAAAAGATGCTTATGAAACAGGGAGAGGAAAAGTCATTGTCACTTCTAAATATGAGATTGATACGACAAAAGTAGAACCAAGGATTATTGTGACTGAAATTCCTTTTGATGTCAATAAGGCAGTCCTTTTGCGTAAAATGAGTGATGTCTTACAGGCAAAGGGCGTTGATGGCGTTAAAATGATTCGAGATGAGTCAAGTAGGCAAGGTCAACGAATTGTAATTGATATTCGGCGTGATGTTAATCCTGAAACTATTTTAAGTTTTCTGCTTAAACAAACGGATTTACAAACGAGTTATAATTTCAATATGGTAGCTATATCGCAAGGTAGACCTATGCAAATGGGACTTGCGGATATATTAGATGCCTATATTGCACATCAAAAAGAAGTGATAACCAACAAATGTAATTTTGAATTAGAAAAGGATTTAAAACGCTCCGAAGTTGTACAAGGGTTAATCTCAATGGTTTCTATTCTAGATGCAGTCATTGCAACGATTAGAAATTCTAAGAATAAATCAGATGCAAAAGAAAATATTATTTCTAAATATGGATTTACTGAAATACAGGCAGAAGCTATAGTTATGTTGCAACTGTATCGCTTAACCAATACAGACATTTTTGCCTTGAAGACAGAACAAAAAGAGTTAGAGCAAGAGATTAAGAAATTGCGGCATATTTTATCAAGCGAAACTGCATTAATCAAAGTTATTGTCAATGAATTAGCTAGAGTTAAACAGGCGATTGACCGTCCAAGAAAAACCCAAGTGCAGCATAATATTACTGAAGTAGAGGTCAAAACTGAAGAGTTTATTGCTAAAGAAGATGTCATTTTGATGATTACACACGACGGATATTTAAAACGTTTGAGTAAGAAGGCTTTCTTTGGTACAAATGAACCAACTAAATTAAAAGAAGGCGATGTTATCAGTGATATCTATGAAGTATCAACAACCGATACACTGATTCAGTTTACTGATCGGGGAAACTATGTTTTCTTACCAATTCATAAGATACCTGAATCGAAGCATAAAGACCAAGGTATCCATGTAAGCACATTGATAGGAATGGAAACCAATGAAAAAGTTATTTTCTCATTCCCTGTATCAGATTTCAACGAAGAAAAATATGTTCTTCTTGCAACGAAATCAGGATTAATTAAACGGATTCAGCTTTCTAGCTTATATGTAACTAGATACTCTAAAGCATTAAAAGCGACTAAATTAAAAGATGACGATGCAGTAGTAAGTGCCGATGTTGCAAAGGGAAGTCAGTATGAAGTGGTTATCGCTACTAAAGATGGCTTTATGAATCGATATGATGCATCTGAGGTGAGTGTGATTGAACCCGCTTCCTTTGGTGTTAAGTCAATTGAATTGAAGAATCGCCCCAATGATTATGTTGTAGGCGCTAAATATGTAAGTGAGAAGGACATTGTTTTGGTTTTGACAAATCGTGGAAATATCAAACGAATGAGACCTGAGGAGATTAACAAAGGAAAGAAAAACAATGTAGGGAAAATGTACTTGAAGGCAGTTCGCTCTAATATGCATGAAGCCATTGACTTAGAAGTAATCCATGCAAAGAATGCCAATAGCGATTTGGCTAGCTATGTATTCTGTGAAAAAGGATTTATAGAAATTGATTACACTATATTAAGAACTGCTATTGCGGATAATGGTAAAAAGTTTGTACCTGCTGAAAATGGCAAACCATATGAAATTGTCATTTGTAGAAATGATATGGATTTAGAACTCTAAAAATTATTTATCATTATATGGTAAATAAAAAACGAAATATGGTATAATGTGTCAAGTGAGGTGAAGAACATGTTTAAAATTGCCATTGATGGGCCCGCTGGATCAGGAAAATCTACTATCTCAAAAAGAATTGCGAAAGAATTGAATTTCGAATATATCGATACAGGAGCTATGTATCGTGCAATTACGTTAAAGGCGATTCGCCTAGGAGTTGATATGGAAAACCCTGATGCATATGGTTTTTTAGCAAATACTGAATTAGATATTTGTAATGGACGTTTTATTATGGATGGTGAAGATGTAAGCGATGCTATTCGTAGCGTCGAAGTCACCAATCAAGTTTCTACACCTTCTAAAATAGAAGTAGTCAGAGATTATCTTGTTGATTATCAACGTAAAATCAGCAATGCAAAGAATTGTATTATGGATGGTCGTGATATTGGAACTGTTGTATTAAAAGACGCCTCACTGAAAATCTATTTAGATGCACGTGTTGAATGTCGTGCAAGAAGAAGAATGATGGAGCGTGCTGAAAAGGGAATACATTTGACCCTTGAGCAGACTATTCAGGAAATTGAGCTTCGTGATTGGAAAGATTCCACACGAAAGCATAGCCCTCTTCGTTGTGCAGAGGATGCTATAGTCATTGATAGTACCGATTTATCAATTGATGAAGTAGTTAGTCGGATTATAAATTTAGTGATTGAGAGGAAAAACAAAATGAGTAAAGGTACTTACACTGAGGGACAAAACGTTAGAGGATGCATTATCAATGTGACCAAGGATGCAATCTATTTAATTTTAGGTGAAGATGAGAAAGGTGTTATCTACAGCAATGATTTAAAAGATTATACAGAAGGTCAAAAACTTTACAATCTATATCATGAAGGTGAAGAATTTGAAGCAAGTATAAAAACTGTAGGTAAGGATCGCAAGACAGGTGAACCACTTTATATTCTATCTACCAAACTAGAAGATGAAAAAGCAAAATTAAGCATTTTTGAAGAAATCAAAGAAAAGGATGAAATCATCAAAGCAAAGGTAACTCGCATTACTGCAGCTGGTGCAGATATGGATTACAAAGGATTTAAATTATTCTTACCAGCCAAATTCATTGATTTAAAAGAAGATGCACTAAAGACGCTAAAGGGTCAAGTATTAGATGTAATGGTTATTTATGTCAATAAAGATCGTTTCCAAGTCACTGTATCTAACGTAATGGCTATGAAAAAGCAATATCGTCTTGCTAAAGAAGCAGCATATGCGGCAATTTCAGAAGGTATGGAGATTACTGGAGAAGTTGTCAATGTACTTCCATATGGTGCTATTATTAACCTTGGTGAAGTGAGTGGGTTATTGCATCAATCTGAAATTGATCATAAACCAGTTAGAAATGTTGCCAATCGCTTAAAAGTTGGTGACAAAGTAAATGTAAAAGTAATTGGTATCAATGGTAATAAAATTTCTTTATCTATGAAAGCACTTGTTCCACATCCATGGGATGTATTAAAAGAACAATATCATGTAGGGGATGTATTTGAAGGCATAGTACAAAAAATTATCCCTGCTGGTGTGCTAATTACTTTAACATCTGAATATGCTGGATTGATGCCAAGAGGAGAATATTCTTGGTTTAGCAATGTCAAAATTGAAGATAATCTACAAGAAGGATCAACTTTAAAAGTACAAGTAATGAATATAGACGATGAGAAAAAACGAGTTAGTTTATCACATAAAGTGACACTAGAAAATACTTGGGCGGACATCAAACTTCGTAGAGGAGAAAAGATTTCAGTTGTATTGGCTAGTACAAACGAACATGGTGCGCTTGTCAATTATAAAAATGTTCAAGGGTTCTTACCAATTAATGAAGTAACTAGTTTAAAACGAATTTCAAAAGTGGATGAAGTATTCCCTATAGGTAGTACAATTGAAGTCATGGTTCAAGAGTGTGATCCATCTGTTGCCAAATTGCGAGTTAGTGCAAAAGCAGTTGAGGTTGCAAAAGAAAGAGCTACTTTTGATAAATATATTGAACAACAAGATAAAGAAACACCAACAAGTACAATCGGTGATTTACTTGGCGATATTCGTTTTGATAAGGACGAAGATTAGTTTTTATGAAACGTGGTACAGTAGCAATTATCGGGCGTCCGAACGTTGGTAAATCAAGTTTGTTCAATCGTCTTTCTGGGGAAAAGTTGGCCATCACAGATGATGTAAGCGGGATTACAAGAGATCGTTTATATACACAGTGTGAATGGTTGGATCAAGAGTTTTCTTTGATTGATACGGGAGGAATTGAACTCAAGCAAGTTCCTTTTATGGAAGAAATCAAAGCACAAGCAGAACTTGCAATTGATGAGGCTGATTTGATTCTTCTTGTTACTGATGGCAGAGTTGGTATCACAAATGGTGATGAAGATGTGATGCGCATTTTACATAGAAGCAAGAAGCCTGTAATTGTTGCTGCAAATAAAATAGACGATGTAAAATTCATGGATAATATCTATGAATTTTATAATTTAGGCGCAGAAGAAGTGTTTGCTGTAAGTGCATTACATGGGATAGGCATTGGGGATATGTTAGATTGTATTGTTCGTCTTTTGCCCGAAAAGAAAGTCAAAAAGTATGAAGATACTATTGAATTTTGTATCATTGGTCAACCCAATGTGGGAAAGAGCTCATTAACGAATGCTATACTTGGTACAGAGCGTGTCATTGTTAGTGATATTGCAGGTACAACTCGTGATGCTATTGACTCTAAATTTACTAAAGATGGGAAAGACTATGTTGTTATTGATACTGCTGGTATCAGAAAACAGGGCAAAATATATGAAAATGCTGAAAAATATAGTGTACTAAGAGCATTAAAGGCTATAGAACGATCAAGCATTGTTTTGGTTGTATTAGATGGTACGAAGGATATTGAAGAACAAGATAAGCGCATTGCGGGATATGCTTCTGAATATAATAAAGGTGTCATTATCGTCGTTAACAAATGGGATGCAGTTGAAAAAGATGAAAAGTCTATGAAAGCATATACAGAAAAAATTAGAAGTCATTTCTTGTTTTTAAGTTATGCACCAATTGTATTTGTATCTGCGCTTAAGAATCAACGTATTCATACCTTATTTGAGCAAATTAGTATGGTGTATGAAAATTACAATAGACGTATTGCAACCAATGTGATGAATGATATCTTATTAGATGCTTCTATTATGAACCAGGCACCCATATTTAATGGTGATCGTATTCGAATCTATTATGGTTCACAGGTAGAAATTGCACCACCAACCATCGTACTATTTGTCAATGATCCAAACTATATGCATTTTTCTTATCAACGATATATTGAAAATCGCCTGCGAGAGGCATTTCTTCTAGAAGGAACACCGATTAAAATAATATTAAGGAAGAAGGAAAACGAATGGAAAAGATAACAGTGATTGGCGCTGGGAGCTGGGGTAGTGCTCTAGCAAGAATATTAGGCGACAATCAACATGACGTCTTACTATATGATACGGATTCTGATGTCATTGATGAAATCAATCAACAACATACAAATTTGAAAAAATTGCCTGTTGGTCGCTTGCCTGAGCGAGTGAAAGCTACAAACGTGATGAAAGAGGCATTGGAGTTCGCACAGATTGTGATTTTAGCTGTTCCAACTAAGGTTTTACGTGAAGTGCTTGGTCAAATGAACCAATATTTGACATCCGCAAAATTATTTGTTAATACTTCAAAGGCATTAGAACCCAAAACATTTCTTCGGGTTTCTGAGGTATTATATGAAGTAATTGATGAAAAATACATTCAGGGATTTGTTGCTCTTACTGGGCCATCACATGCAGAAGAGGTCATACGGCAAATGCTAACAACGATTTGTGCCGTAAGCAATAATAAAGCAGATGCTATAAAAGTACAACATTTGTTCAACAATCAGACTTATTTCAGAGTATATACGGGAAACGATTTGATTGGATCAGAACTTTGTGGATCAATCAAAAATGTATATGCGATTGCATCAGGTATGCTTGAGGGCCTTGGTCTTGGAGATAATGCTAGAGCGGGTCTAATTGCAAGAGCACTGGTTGAAATGAAACGAATTGTGGTTGCTTTAGGTGCAAAAGAAGAAACGCTATATGGCTTGACAGGCATTGGTGATTTGGTTGTAACCACCACTTCGCATCATTCGCGTAACTTTCAAGCAGGTGTGAAGCTTGCTCAAGGAAATAATCTAGATGAGACCATTTCATCTATGTCAATGGTAGTAGAAGGAGCAAGAACGGCTGAGGCGGTGTATTTGAAATCAAAATCATTAGGTCTTGAAACACCCATTATTGATGCAGTATACCATGTTATTTATGAAAAGCAGGGTGTCCAGGATGCAGTAAATGAATTGATGATGCGTTCTTTGAAAGATGAGTAAAGCAAGGAAAGAGTTATTTTTACACAAGTCTAATACAAAACCAATTAGATTTTATTCTAATTGGTTTTTTTATAAATACATTTGATAGATAGGAAAAAAGAGACTACGTATGTTATAAATTACATTAATAACTTAACTATGGAAGGGAAGTAGAAATTCTATTGAAAAATACATTAATCGTTTAAAGGATATAGAGTTGAATAGTAATATTTGAATAATTAAAAAACTCTATCATGGGTATATAAAATAATCAAGCAATATCATTCAAAAATATTCGATAGTATACAGACGGAAATACAAATTTTTGCTTCTCATTATCTAGAACAGAAATAATAAAAATAACAAGATAAGCATATTTTTGTTTCAAAGTGAAATACTAAATATATGAAAAAAATAATATGCTTATTGATAATAATGGTCATTGCGCTTTGTTCTTGTCAAAAAAAGCCAATAGGTGGGCAAACGCAAATGACGATGATAAAGGAATTCTATTTTGACGAAACGCAGCAAATGAGATATTCAAGTGTTGATGATCAAATTGATACTCAATTGTTTTTGAAAATACAAGAGACTTATCAAAAGATAATCGAAAATCATTATACTTCAATTCATCTGAGCTGTGAATCCTATTGGAATGAAAAAATAATAAGTTATTTGGTTCATTTCTATGCACCAAATATGGAAATGCTAAAGGCCTATCATTTTGACTTAAAAAGCAAACAACCAGTTCAAATTAATTCCACCCAATTAAAAAAAGCATTAGAAGTTAGCCTCAGCCATCAATTCACATTTGATACTTGTGATATGGGATTGATTCAGACTAGTATTCAATCTGATGGATTCCATGTTTATTTATCTCCACTACTTATGAAAGGCGAAAAGGAAGAAATCATTTTACCTTATGAGGAAAGTTGGTTGGAAAAAGAAGATGAGTCACCCACTCCACTTATAAAACCCATTGCGCTTACATTTGATGATGGTCCTAGCGCTTGGTCAAAAGAATTAGTGGATTTATTAGCTGATTTAGATATTGTAGCTACTTTTTTTGTATTAGGAGGAAATGTTGAACGATACCCAAGCGAATTAAAATATATTGCTTCACATGGCCATGAAATTGGTAATCATTCCTACAATCATCCAGATTTCAAAAAATTGACGCTCGATAATGCCCTCTTGGAGATTGAAAAAACTCAACAAATTGTATATGAAACTATTCATAAGTATCCAAGACTGTTTCGTTTCCCGTATGGATCGGTTCATAAAGAAGTACTACATAATATATCGCTTCGCAGTATTTTGTGGACAGCAGATTCATTAGATTGGCAATGTTATGATTCCCAGTGGATCATTGAACGAATGAAAAAAGAGGTAAAGGAAAATGGAATTCTGCTTTTTCATGATTTCAAGTATTGCAATCAAAAAGCGATTGTTCAGCTAGTAAAAGATTTGAAGGCAGAAGGATATACATTTGTCACTGTATCAGAATTATTAGGATTTTATGTAGAAGAAGATTTTTTAGAATCAAAAAACTATTTTTAAAAATAATTCAAAAGGAATATTTTATCAAATATTCCTTTTTGATATTGTCCCGATATTTTTAGATAAAACAATATCAATTTATTGCAAAAAAATAAAGATGATGTTATAATAAAGGTGATTTTTTAGAAGGGAAATTTGTAGAATATGACAAAAATCACAAAAAAAATGTTATCGATAATTGCCTTTTTAGGGACAGTTCTCATTTTAACATCATGCTTGAATGCTAATACGGCAATAACCAAAGTGAAATTAGAGTTTGATCAATATGATTTATATGTTGGTGAAACGCTTCAAGTAAAAGTCTTCACTACTGTGAATGGGAAGGAAGAAACAGTAGAAGTGGGCTATCAATCTTATGATGAAACCATTGCCACATTTGACAATGGAGAACTAGTTGGTGTCAATCATGGAATAGTTCGCGTTAAAGTGTATGCGAAAAATGACGCTAGCGTGTATGATACTGCTATTGTTCATGTTGCTTTAGATTTAAATTATGATGTAACTTTCAACATTCCATCAATGCTTTTTCAAACTGAAGCACTTCAAATTGTACCTGTATTACCCGAGGATAGTGATGCTGTATTGACTTATGCATCAATGAATCCTGAAGTAATAAGCGTTGATGCACAAGGACAATTGGTTGCTTTGAATGGTGGAAAAACAACGATTCAAATTCGCGTAACTAGTGCTGAAGATCAATATGTTTATCATGATTATGCATTTGAAATAGTTGTTCCTTATACAATTACATATACACTAAATGGTGAGATTTGTGAAACAATGAATCCAACTACCTACATACCTGGTACAGATGAAATCGTATTGCTTGCGCCAAATATGCCAGGATATGTATTTGAAGGTTGGTTCGATGGCGATACTAAAGTAGAAAAAATTACTAGTGAATGGAATGCTAATGTGGTATTAGACGGAAAAGTGAGAGAATATACCATTCAAGAAGTAAAAGAAACAGCCAATGAGAACGTTGTATTTAGCGGTGTGATTACTGCCGTTTCTCCTGTCAATAGTTCTTACAATAATTTCTCTATTTTGGTAAATGATGGTAGTGGTTCAATTATGGTTTATCGTATATCTTCCAAGACATATGATTATGATGCATTTGTAGTAGGTAAAACAATTAGAGTAACAGGAAAAAATGCACCATATAATGGTTTAAATGAAATTGCATCTGGAGCCCAAATTGAATTCCTAGGTGAGGCAGATGTACCTGCTTTTGTTACATTGGATTATGTACCTACAAATGATGAATTATTGCAATTACAATGTAGCGTTGTGCAATTAACATTGACTTATGTATCTGGTACTGTTGGAACAGGAACAAATGTTGTTTTCAAAGACACAAATGGTACCACTCTTACAATAAGAGGTGATGCCAATTGGGGTAATGTCGATAAAGTGGATTTAAAAGTAGGTAGAAAATATATAATTACTGGTTTTGTATCGTGGTATAATGGTCCACAAATTGCGAATTTACCAAATTATCCATTTGTAGAAGCAGTAGTAAATGACGAAACGATTGCGATGGACTATCTAGATCAGATTGCTTTAGAAAATACAGTTACAGAAGATTTCGTTTTACCTACAGTAGAAGGCGTAAATTGGTCATTAAAAGAAACCAATGCTGCTCAACTTGTAGACGGAACTGTGATGATTACTCGTAGTGATGCTGATGTAATGATTACCCTTGTTGCTACTTATTCCTTAAATGGTGTAGATTATTCAAAGGAATTGAATGTTACTATCAAAGCAATGGGTACTGTAGGTCCAGTAGCTACATTTGATTTTGGCACAACCGAAGTAACAGGATATGTTGCTAATAAGAAATTAAGTATCCAAAATTTGATTACTGCATCTAGTGTACAAATTGTTGCCCATTATGCACAAATCACAAAGTCTTCTAATGCACCTCACACAGCAATGGGATGTTTTGCGGTAATTTGCCCTGTACGGAAGAGCAATAACACCAAAGCTGGATATTTGGAATTTACATTTACTGATACAGTCAAGAGTATTGAGTTTGAAGCTAGCTGGTGGTCTGCAGCAGATGCTAAAAATGCCTCTAAAATTGCAAAATTTGAAGTACAATACTCCACTGATGGTGCGACTTGGACATCTGTTTCTTTAGGATCTGCAAGTTCACTTGATGCAAGTACTTATACAACCTTTACTGTAGCATGTCCTGATGCAAAGTATGTAAGAATTTATACTGAAGGAGATAAAACATATAGTAGTAATCAAAGTGCACGTATTGCTATTGATAATGTAAAATTCTTTTAACTAATAAAGAACACCTATTCTAAGAATAGGTGTTTTCCATTTTCCTTATATAAATAAGGAATAAAAGATATTTGGTTTTTGAGTTTATCCTATGTATATCGGTTGCTAAACATATGAAAAAAAGATTGATTTCGTCATTGAATAATGAAAATACTTGCAAAAGAAAAAAAGTAATGATATAATAAAAAACGTATTATTATGAAGGGAAATACAAATATGACGAAAATGAGAAAAAGATTATTTGTAGCAATAGCTACATTTGGTATTTTATTAATTTTGTCTGCTTGTACGACATTAGGTGAAATTAAAATTTCATTAGATGCAACGTATGAAGTAACAGAAGGGCAGACTATTGAAATAGCACCACTTGTGACAAAAGATGGGGCCGAATATCAAACTGCTTTGGGTTATGTATCTTTGGATACATCCATAGCAAAATTTGTAGATGGCAAATTGACGGGTGTAAAACCTGGGCAAGTACGTATAAAGGTTTATGTGGTAGAGCAACCCAAAGCCTATGCTACAGCACTAGTAACTGTAACAGATAACAATCTACTATCTGCAACATTTGATATTGAACAAGAAATGAATGTAAACGAAATTCAACAAATTCATTATCAAATTATAGGTACTGAATTGCAACCACTTATCAGTTATCATTCTTCAAATGAACAAATTTTGACTGTAGATGAAAACGGAACTATAGTTGCAAAATCTGAGGGAAGTGCTACTGTTATCATTCGTTTGACATCTGTCAATGATCCTAGTATTTATCGCGAATATAAATATGAAATCAAAATTTCATATTATACATATTCTATAGAATATGTACTCAATGGTGGTAAAAATCACAAAGATAATCCAAAAGGTGTTCATATCAATCAATTACCGATAACACTTTATGAGCCAACTAAAGCTGGATATAATTTCGTAGGTTGGTATGACAATGCTGAATTTACTAATCAACCAATTATACTAATTGAACAAATGGAAAATGAACAAATCCAATTGTTTGCGAAATGGGAAAAGATAGATTATACCATTGAATATAATCTAAATGGTGGTACAAACCATTCCGATAATCCATTTGTTTATAATATTGAAACAGATACAATCACGCTTTCTCCTGCTACAAAAGCATATTACACATTTGATGGATGGTATATTGGAGATATAAAAGTAGAGACTATTCAAAAAGGTACGATTGGAAATCAAACCTTAACTGCGAAATATACGCCAATTGAATATACGATTAGATATAATTTAGATGGTGGAATGACCACTAATCAAAATAATTATACGATTGAATCTGAAACAATTGTTTTATCGGACGCAGTCAAAGCAAATTATCTTTTTATCGGATGGTTTGATTCTGAAAATCATCAAGTAACTGAGATTCCTACTGGTACGACCGGCAATATTGAACTCATCGCATATTATGTAGCAATTGATTATACAATTGAATATGTATTGAATGGTGGTCTAAATCAAGAGAATAATCCGTCAAAATATAATGTTGAGACCAATGATATTCTTTTATTATCACCTAGTAAAAAGGGTTATACATTCTTAGGTTGGTTCAACGAAAATAATGAGCGAGTTACTGTGATTAAGTCGGGTTCCGCAGGAAATATAATTCTAGTAGCAAACTGGGAAGCAGATACATATACGGTAACTTTTGATAGTAATGGTGGAGCTAGTGTAGATTCAATTGAATATACTATTGAATCAGAAGATATCACATTTACTGCATCTGAAAAGACAGGTTATACATTCTTAGGCTGGTTCAATGAGAATAATGAGGAAATAACTGGGATAAAGACAGGTTCTGTAGGTGACATAACCCTAGTAGCAAACTGGGAAGCAGATACATATAAGATTGTACTTGATGCAAATGGCGGCACTGGTGTTGAAGACATCGAATTCACAGTAGAATCTTCAGCAATTGAATTGCCCACAACAAGTAAATCAGGTTATACATTCCTTGGTTGGTATGATGAAAATGATGAATTGGTTACTACAATTGAAGCTGGTACAGTTGGCAATCTTACATTAAAGGCAAAATATCAATTGATTACTTACACTATTCAATATGATGGTTTAAACGATGGTGATAATGTCAATAATCCAACAGAATATACTATTGAATCAGGTTCGATTGTACTTCAAAATCCAATTTTGGTTAGTGGATATATTTTTGAAGGTTGGTATGATGAAAATGATGAATTGGTTACTACAATTGAAAGTGAAACAAATCGCAATCTTGTAGTGACAGCCAAATTAAGAGAATATACTATTCAAGAGGTGAAAGAAACAACAAAAGAAACAGCAGTATTTACAGGTACAATTACAGCTATTTCTGTATTGAGTAGTCAGTACAATAATTTCTCTGTCTTAGTAAATGATGGTACTGCATCTATTATGGTGTACCGCATTTCCAATGCAACATATGCTTATGATCAATTTGCATTGGGGCAAAAAATTAAGGTGAAAGGTCAAAATGTTCCATATAATGGTCTAAATGAAATAGCAACAATTGATAGTATAGAGATTATAGAAGAGGGTGTATCACTTCAGCCAGTAGAACTAGAAGTAATTCCATCCGAAGAGGAATTACTTGCATTACAATGTTCAGTTGTGAAAATGACGCTTACTTTTGTATCTGGTACTTTAGGTGTAAAACAAAACGCTATTTTTAGAGATACAAATGGAAATCAAATAACACTTAGAGGCGATAGCGATTGGGGAACTATTGATAGTATGACATTACGTGTTGGAGGACAATACACAATAGTTGGATTTGTATCGTGGTATAATGGTCCACAAATCAGTAATTCATCCAATTATCCATTTGTAGAAGCAGTAGTAAATGACGAAACGATTGCGATGGACTATTTGGATCAAATTCAGATAGAAAGTACAGCTACTGAAAATTTTGATTTGCCATCTCTAGAAGGTATCACTTGGAGTATGAAGGAAACAACTGCAGCAGAACTTGTAGGCGGTACCGTCAATATTATTCGTGGTGAGGCTGATATAGTAATCACACTTGTTGCCACCTACATTTTGAATGGAAAAGGATACGATAAAGCATTTGATGTTGTTGTTAAAAAGCAATCTTCAGGTAACGAAGAATGGACTTTAGTAACAAATGAATCGGATTTAAATGTAGGCGATACCATTGTTATAGTGGCTAAGGACTCTGATGTAGCTCTAAGCACTACTCAAGATAAAAATAATCGTAAACAAACCAATATTACAAAATCTGAGAATATAGTTGCAATTGATAATACAGTTCAAATTCTTACCTTAACAGCAGGTACAAAAGAAGGAACATTTGGTTTTGATACTAGCAGTGGATATTTGTATGCGGCAAGTTCAAGTAGTAATTACTTAAGAACCGAACAAACTCTATCTGATAATTCTAGTTGGAAGATTACTATTGATGAAACAGGTGTTGCAAAAGTAGTTGCACAAGGTAGTAATACTCGCAATTTATTAAAATATAATTCTACTAGTAGCATATTTTCTTGCTATAGTAGCGGTCAGAAAGATATTTCAATTTATAAATTGACTGCATCAACTCCTTTAACTGATGAACAAATGGCCCAAAAATATTTAAACAATCTATCAGTAGTAAATGAAACTTCACTTGATATTACATTAGCGCAAGATGAAAACCTATCATGGCAATTGAATACAGTTACAGATGTTGCAAATATAGTAGATGGTGTTTTAGTAGTAACTCCAGGTGATACTGATGTTACGATTACACTAGTGGCCATATATACTTTAAATGGTCAATCTTATGATAGAGAGTTTGAAATTGTTGTGAAGAAAAAAGATGATGCAACTAAAATTGAGAAAACCTATACATATCAATTTGTATCAGGTGCATTAAAAACTGCAGGTGGAAGTGCAATATTAGGCGAAATAAATTGGTCTTATGGTACATTGAGTTTTGTAGGATTTGATGCTTCAAAAGGAATTCAGGTTGGAAGTTCCAACAATCCAACTAACTCATTAGTGCTATCTACTAGTGCTATAAATGGAAATATAAAGTCGATAGTGATTAATGCATCCATTGCTAAAAGCGGAACTGCCAAATTATCGGTTTCTATTGGTGGTATTAACTATTTAAACGCACAAGCGTTGACTACAACAGCAACAGATTATACAATTTTGCCAAATGCTTCAGGGGATATTTCAATTTCATTTACTAATACGGCAAAGGCATTTTATATTAAATCAATTACAATTGTTTATGAGGAATAGTTATGAAGAGTGGAAATGATTCCACTCTTTTTTAGTCACATTTTATAGGTATTTGTCATATACTATGTTGAGGTGTTAAAATGAATTTAAATAAGGTTATGAATTTTATTGCAGAGAATAATATACAGCCAGAAGCCGTGTTTGCTTTGGTGGAAAAGGTAAGATACCTAGATTTGACGGATGAAGCAAGTATTCGACAGGTTATCCGAGATGTATCGAAACTCGCTGGAAAAAATTTGGATAAAGCAGAAGAAAACAAACTTGTTCGAGATATTATGTCGAATGGTGTAAATGAAAATATTTTTAATAGTTTTAACAATTGATATTACCAATTTATTCAACTAAAATATGAAAAAAATAATCCTTTTTCCTTTACAAATTCTACCATTATGGTATAATCTAACAAAAAGGAGGGATTACATGAGTGTAAATCATAAAGTAGTTTTTGGCATTGATGAAAACACTGCCAAAGAAATTTTAGAAACTGCCTTATCCACTGGTGGTGAATTTGCTGAAGTGTATATGGAAAATACAACAAGCGAAGTCTTCCAAATGCGATCAGGTAAATTATCGAATGCGAATGTTTCGAAAGTTAAAGGTGCAGCTATTCGGATTATCAAAGATGGTATGGAGGTGAATTGCTCTGTAACCATTTGTACTCCTAGCGTGTTGTTAGAAAAGGCTAAAATTTTAGCAGGTAGTTTTTCAGAAGAAAGGAAAACTGAAGTGCTTCCTTTTCAAGAAAAGAAGGTTGAACTCGTTGTAAATCCAAAACGTGTGCGTGGCAATGATGCCAGTGAAGAAGTACAACTGCTACAAAAATCAACAGAAGGAGCTTTTGCATATAGATCTGAGATTGTTCAAGTCATTACTTCAATTGTAAAAAAAGAGCAACATATGTTTGTATTTGCTAGTGATGGTACTTGGCAGACTGATTATCGTTGTAACACGCGTTTAGCATGTCAGGCAGTTGCTAGTGATGGTAAAGATATGCAACCAGGTTTTTCTTCATTTGGTCGCAATCAAGGAATGGAAATGTTTGAAGGATTTGACGCTACTGATTTTGGAAAACGAGTTGCATCTGATGCTGTAGAGATGCTACATGCAGAACAGATGCAAGGTGGTGAAATGCCAGTTGTTATTCACAATGGATTTGGCGGTGTTATCCTACATGAAGCATGTGTACATGGTTTAGAGGCTACTTCGGTTGCCAAAGGAATGAGCGTATTTTGTGGCAAACTTGGTGAAAAGGTTGCAAGTGACATTGTAAATGCTGTGGATGATGGTACTAACCTCAATGCTTGGGGTTCTATTAATGTTGATGATGAAGGAACGCCATCAAAATGCAATGTATTGATTGAAAATGGTATTTTGAAATCATACCTTGTTGACAAGAAGAATGCTAAGAAAATGAATCATCCAGTTACTGGATCATCTAGACGGGAATCTTATAAATATCAAACTACATCTCGTATGACCAATACCTATTTCTTGAATGGCACATCGACTTTTGAAGAAATTATCGCCAATACAGAAAAAGGCTTATTTGCTAAAGAAATGGGTGGCGGTAGTGTAAATCCGGCAACAGGGGAATTCAATTTTGCTGTCAATGTAGCTTATTTAATTGAAAATGGTAAAATTACGAAACCAGTAAAAGGAGCAACGCTTGTAGGTTCTGGAAAAGACGTATTATTGCGTATTGATATGATAGCTGATAATTTATCATGTGGATATGGTATGTGTGGTTCTAGTAGCGGATCTATTCCAACGATAGTAGGTCAACCTACGATTCGAGTTTCACATATGACTGTAGGTGGAAAGGGAGGAAATGCATAATGGAATTACAAAAAATTATCGAAAAGGGCTTAGCTTTAGGATTAGAAGAAGTGGAAGTATATGCCAATCAGTCAGAAAGCAATACCTTGAAACTAAACGATGGGGCTTTAGAGGCTTATGATGTAAAATCTTTGTTTGGTGTATCCATTCGTGCTTTGTATCAAGGTAAAATGGGCTATGTATATACAGAAACTCTTGAGGAAGAGGCAGTAGATGAAATTTTGCAACAATTGTTGCAAAATATACAAGTTTTAGATGCGACTGAACCGGAATTTATGTATGGTGCTGGTGCTATATATCAATCTGTACCTGAACTAATATCGGATTATTCAAAATATACGACTTCTGAAAAATTAGCAATGTTGCAAAAATTGGAAAAGGATGTACTAGCCACTAGTGATAAAATCAAAAAAGTTGGGTATTGTCAATATACTGAGACCTCAAATCGGACACAAATTGTCAATTCTAAGGGCTTGAATTTAGAACGTGAGCATTCCTACATTTCAACATTTGTGGGGGCACTAGCTAGTGAAAATGACCAAACTGTAATGGGATATGCTGGTGATATTAATGCTTCATTTGAAAATTTAGAGTTAGATCGTTTAGTAAAGGAATCTACAGAATCAGCACTTTCTCAATTAGGGGCAGGTTTTGTTAAAACTGGAAATTATCCAGTCGTTCTAAAGCGTGATGTAGCTACTGAAATTTTATGTGCCTTTTCATCCGTTTTTGAAGGAAATGCTGCGCTTTTAAAGATGACAGCATTAACTGA
Organism: Prevotella sp.; assembly: GCA_023665755.1. Classification (GTDB taxonomy): domain Bacteria; phylum Bacillota_I; class Bacilli_A; order ML615J-28; family CAG-313; genus CAG-313. Next base: position 119,665 of record JAMPDF010000001.1, on the reverse strand, counting down.
TAAAGTAGGACAAAAAGTGCTTGGCGAAAATGTGACCATTATTGATGATCCTTTCTATGATGATGCATTGGTAAAAGTATCATTCGATGATGAAGGTGTACCATGTCGGACTAAAAAGGTAGTTGATAAAGGGGTATTTACTGGATTTATGCACAATTTGAAAACTGCAAATTTCTTCCAAACCGAGCCAACAGGTAATGGCTTTAAGGCCGGTACAGCAGGCAGCATCTCAACTTCCGCAACCAATTTATTTATTGAAGAGGGAAATTTATCAAAAGATGAAATTCTAGAAACTGTAGAGGAAGGGATTTTTGTAACAGAAGTAAATGGTTTACATGCTGGGTTAAATCCAATTTCTGGTGATTTCAATGTTCAAGCATCAGGATTTATGATTCGAAATGGAAAATTAGCTGAACCGATTACATTGTTTGTTGTATCTGGCAATTTCTATGAAATGATGAATCAAGTAGAAGCAATTGGTAATGATATTGAAAAACGATTTGTTGGAGTTGCTTCGCCTACATTAAAAATCAAGTCATTGGCTATTTCAGGTAAATAAATCGTTTTTATACCGACTATCTAGCTATTCCTATATCAACATAAGGCATACTATTTCCTTGTCAGGTTATAATATGCCTTTTTACTTGCAATGATTTCAGTTATGAAGGAATTATAATCAAATTTAATCCCAAAAAGGAGATTTTGTGATATAATACTAACGTTTTATGGAGGAATTATGTATGAAAGCAAGTAAAATGTTAGTTGCAACATTAAAAGAGGCTCCAAATGAAGCCATTATCTCTAGTCATATTTTATTGATTCGTGCTGGAATGATACGAAAATTAGTAGCGGGTGTATACAATTATTTACCCCTTGGCCTTCGCGTATTACATAAAATTGAAAATATCATTCGTGAAGAAATGGATGAAGCAGGAGCGTTAGAGTTTTTATCTTCAGCAGTTCAACCTAAAGAATTATGGGTTGAATCAGGACGATGGCAAAAATATGGGCCTGAGTTAATGCGCTTTACTGATCGACACGATCGTGAATTTTGTTTAGGACCTACTCATGAAGAAATTTTTACTGATTTGGTTCGCAATGAAATTAAATCGCGGAAGAACTTACCTATCAACTTGTATCAAATTCAAACTAAGTATCGAGATGAACTTAGACCCCGCTTTGGCTTAATGAGAGGGCGTGAATTCATTATGAAAGACGCTTATTCATTTGATTTAACAACGGAGGGGCTTGATATATCGTATCAACAAATGTATGAGACATATGAAAAGATTTTTACTCGCTTAGGCATTCAGTATAAAATAGTGCTAGCGGATACGGGGGCCATAGGGGGAACGGGTTCTCATCAATTTATGGCTCTTTCAGATGTTGGAGAAAGTGATATCATTTATTGCAATCATTGTGGGTATGCAGCGGATCAGGAAAAGGCTGAATCGGTTACTTTAGGTAGTAACAACCAAGAAGAAATGTCGATTGAAAAAGTATATACACCACATCAAAAGTCAATTGAGGAGATTTCAACATATTTAGGAGTAGATAAGCAGAAGGTCATTAAAAGTATGGTCTATATGAACTTGGCAACCAATCACCCCGTATTGGTACTTGTTCGTGGTGACCGGGATGTAAATCCAATTAAAGTAGTGAATTATTTGGGAATTGCTGAACACGAATTGCTGCTTGCTAGTTATGAACAAATTCTTGAACTTGGGTCTATTGAAGGATTTGTTGGTCCTATAGGAATCCGATGTAAGATTTTAATTGACGATGAGGTTACTTACATACAAAATGCGATAACAGGAGCGAATGAAAAAGATTACCATTTGAAAAATGTCAATTATATGAGAGACTTTCAAGGTGAAGTACTACAACTTCGTTCAACTGTAGCAGGGGACTTATGTCCAAAATGTCATCAACCTCTTCAAATGGAAAGGGGCATTGAAATTGGTCAGATTTTCAAATTAGGAACCAAGTATTCATTACCAATGGGGTGTACTTATCAAGATGAACAAGGCAAAAATCAACCAATGATTATGGGGTGTTATGGTATAGGTGTAACTAGAACTATGTCAAGTATCATTGAACAAAATCATGATGAACATGGTATTATTTGGCCGCTCAATGTTGCTCCCTATCATGTAGTGGTGGTTCCTATCCAATATAGCGACCCAGCGATGAAAGAAGGAGCTGACTATATTTATCATCAACTGAAGAAGGCGCATATAGAAGTGGTTTTAGATGATCGCGATGCTAAACCTGGTTTTAAGTTTAAGGATTGGGAATTGATTGGCATTCCTTATATAATTACCATAGGTCGAAAAGCTAGTGAGTCAATATGTGAATTCAAGGTTCGAAAAACATTAGAAAAAACCGAAATGAGTTACGATGAGGCTATTTATCAAATTATTGATATTATCTCTCGAATACACTAGTAAAATATAGAATTGTTGTATGAAATTGGTATTAGAATTATTCTAATACCAGTTTTTTTATATATACATATCACTGTAAATATGTATATATTCCAAATGATATATGGTATAAAAAGCAAGATATAGAACATACTACTAATAAAGGAAAATGATGATTGTAGCGATTGAATGAATATAGACTTGCAAAAAAAGTTTTCGAGCGCGCAGAGCGCTTTTTTATTTAACAATTTGACATTTTTCAACTTTTTTGATAAAATATCTTCTAGTGAAAGGTAAATGGAAAAATATATGAATAATAATGAACTTGTTTACAAATTGATTTATCTTTTGAAGAAAAAGAACCATCCTTTATCTGAAATGCATTCTTTTGAACAAGGAGAAAATGGAATTCTTCAAACTCTTTATACTTACGAACAGACCAAGGAAAAAGAAATCACTCCAAGTGAGTTATCGAAAATACAACAATTATCAAGTGGTAGAATCGCTACAACTCTAAAAACGCTTGAAAAAAAGCAATTGATTGAGCGCACTACAGATGGGGTAGATAAACGCAGAAGCATTATTCAATTAACAGAAAAAGGAAGAAAAATGGCGGAAAAAATCATCAAAACTACTTCACAAAAATTGGAACATATAATAGAAAAATTAGGTGAGCAAGATGCTCTCGAATTTATTCGTATTCTCAAAAGACTAGCTGAATAAGGAGTATGTATGATTAATTTTATATTCAACAATCAATATGTTAGTTGTCTCTTTTTTTGCATCTTTGGCTATTTATGTGGAAGTTTGATGTTTGCATATTGGATTCCAAAATGGGTAAAACATATCGATATTATTCAAGAGACAGATGATGGAAATCCAGGTGCAACGAATGCTTTTAAAAATGCCGGTATCCGATGTGGCATTCTTTGTTTATTACTTGATATGGCAAAAGGAGCTTTCCCTGTCTATTTATCACGCTTTTTTGTAGAAGAAAATTGGATTGGCTTTAGTTTGATTATGGTAACTCCACTTATCGGGCATGCTTTTCCTATTTATCAGAAGTTTCATCATGGTGGCAAATGTATCGCCACTAGTTTTGGTGTTTTGATTGGACTTTTTCCAAATTTAAAATTAGGCTTTTCGCTTGCCATTTGGTACATTCTGTTTTCAACACTCATTATTATTCAACCACATGCTTTGCGTACAATAGTTACTTATGGAGGTTTTGTCATCACTAGCTTTTTCTTTATTGCCAATTGGTTCATCCTAATTGGTTGTGCTTGTATGGCAATTATTGTAGTTTGTAGACATATAAAATCATTAAAAGAAAGTGAGGAAAGAAAAATCCAATGGGTTTTCCGACAATAAATGATGAATATATTATTATTATCTTGTAAAACTGGGGGAGGACATGATGCCTGTGCCAATGCTTTAAAAGAACAATTTGAACAAATGGGACATACGGCTTTTGTGTTTGATTATTTACAACTTGCTGGAGAGAAAGTAGCAAAGCGAGTGGCTAATACGTATATAAAAACAGTTCAAAGAGCACCCAAGTTATTTGGGGCAGCATATCGAATTGGAATGTTCGTAAGTAAACATTCAGAACATTCACCAGTCTATCTAGTGAATAAGAAGATGGCCAAATATCTAGAGACTTATTTAAATGAACATCATTATGATGTTGTAGTAATGACTCATCTTTTTCCTGCAGAGACGCTTACTTATATGAAGCGATCAGGTATAATGTTGCCACCTCATATTATGGTAATGACTGATTATACTTGTATTCCTTTTTTGGAAGAAACAGATTGCGATGCTTATATTGTTCCTCATCCAGCCCTTCAAGAAGAATGCATTGCTAGAGGTATGGACAAAGAAAAACTACATCCTTTCGGTATTCCCTTTAGTCCAAAAATTTTGACTCCTTTTACAAAAAAAGAAGCAAGGGAAAAATTGCATTTACCACTAGATCAATCAGTGGCTTTGTTAGTAGGAGGGAGTATGGGAGCTGGCAATTTGACTAAATTAGTGAAGACTTTTTCGAAACATCCTCAAGCTAGTCATATTCAATTGGTTGTCATTTGCGGAAATAATCAAAAGGTTTATCGTAAATTGTCCAAAATTTGTTTAGAGGACTCCCGATTTGTTTTATTGAAACATACAAATGAAATGCCTTTATATATGAAAGCAGCTGATATCATTTATACAAAACCTGGTGGCTTAACCACAACAGAAGCTGCTGCATCTAGAATTCCTTTAGTTCATACGTTCCCTATACCTGGATGTGAAAATGCCAATTTGGCCTTTTTCAATGCACTAGGAATGTCAGTATCTGCTTCTCATGCACAAGGGTTGGTAGATGCTGGATTATTACTCCTTGAATCTGAAATTGAGATGGAAAAAATGAAAAAAGCGCAAGAAATAAATGTCTCTAGTAAGACGACACTAAATGCTGCTGAATTTATTCTTTCAATGGCTCAAAAAAGCAAGTAGATTACTACTTGCTTTTATTTTTAAATAGACGAAATTGTCCTTCATCAATGAGATGTGCACCATATACATCGGTTGTTGATTTGACAAAAACAATCTCTGATTCATTAATATATTTGACAATCTTTTTGGGCTTAGGTGAAAGAATCACGATTTTCTGAGCAGTACTTTCAATATCTGCTTTCATAAAATCAACAATTTCTGTCAAATATCGTTTTTTGGGTTGTACCTTTCCAGGTGTTTTTCCAGCACCATATTTGACTTCCCAAGTTGTCCTATTATTGATTTGTACTTCAGAATAAGAAGGTAACAACAGAAATTTGATGTAATAAACGGAACCTTGTAGTTCTAAATAAAGATCGTAAAATTGTTGATTTCCTTCTTGAAGAGAATAGGTCATATTTGACTTATTAAGATATGTGGTAAAAGCCTCTATAGCTTTTTTTCTTTTAATTTTTGGCAAGAAACTACTCCATATGAATCCCGCAATAATACATAAAGTTATAAAAATAATGAGAATTGGCATATTTTTCCTCCATTTAAAACATAACACTTTTGGAACCTTTTTTCAAGTCAAATACGCTACTTTTTTTGCAAAATTTGATGAAAGTTGAAACAAATATTTTCATTAGTTAATTGGTTGAAAGGCAATTCATTTTGTAATATAATTGTGAACAGTTTGAAATAAATATTTGCAGGAGGAAAGATGTATGGTTAAAAAAATTATCAAAAGAGACGGACGAAAAAGGGTATTTGACGCAAAGAAAATTGAGAATGCAGTCTATAAAGCCCAACTTGCTTGTGGACAAGATGATCCTGCCCTCGTAGCCACTGTTACAGAAAAGGTTATTGCAGAAATCAATGCACAATATGAAAATTACATTTCTGTTGAAAATGTTCAAAATATTATTGAAAACGTATTGATCGAAATGGGGGAAGTCGAAGTAGCAAAGACCTACATCAAATATCGTGCTGAACGAACAAAAGTAAGAGAAAGAAAAACACATTTGATGCAATCTCTTCATGATATTACTTTTAAAGATTCTAAAGATGAAGATGCAAAACGTGAAAATGCGAATATCAATGCAGATACACCAATGGGAATGATGTTAAAATATGGTAGTGAATCTGCTAAACAATTTTATTTGAATGATTTAATTAAGCCTGAATTTGCTAGTGCTCATGTAAATGGTGACATCCATATTCATGATCTTGATTTTTATGCTTTGACCATGACTTGTTGTCAAATCGATCTTGTCAAGTTATTCAAGGGCGGTTTTTCTACTGGAGATGGCTTTTTACGTGAACCTAATGGGATTAGGAGTTATTCATCACTTGCTTGTATTGCCATTCAAGCTAATCAAAATGATCAACATGGTGGTCAAAGTATTCCTAATTTTGATTATGCTATGGCTCTTGGTGTTCGAAAGACGTATAAAAAAGAATTGAGGAAGGCAATATGCAATATGCTTCGTTACAGTGGGCAACCTGTTAGCAGTGACGAAATGAAATTGTTATTTTCACAAATTGAAGTTGCAGAGCAAAATGAAATCCGGATGAATGATGAAAAAATGACTGAAGCTGTATATGTTGCAGTAAATGAAAAGTATGGACCAATTAGTGGTAAGCAATTTGACATAGCGCTTCGTATTGCTATGGATGCCACAGAAGATGCAACTTATCAAGCTATGGAAGCATTGATTCATAATTTAAACACAATGCATTCTCGTGCTGGTGCTCAAGTACCATTTAGTTCGCTCAATTATGGTACTGATACATCAGATGAAGGCCGAATGGTTATGCACTGTTTACTAGATGCTACAATGAAAGGACTAGGCAATGGTGAAACGCCTATTTTCCCTATTCAAATCTTTAAAGTCAAAGAAGGTATTAATTATAATCCTGAAGATCCTAACTATGATTTATTTAAAAAATCAATGCTTTGTTCAGGCAAACGCTTATTTCCTAATTTTTCTTTTATTGACGCGCCTTTCAATTTACAATATTATAAAGCCGGTGATTATCAAACTGAGGCTGCTTATATGGGATGTCGTACAAGAGTCATTGGCAATACCTATGATCCGACGCGTGAAATTGTGACAGGGCGTGGTAATCTCAGTTTTACTTCAATCAATTTGCCTCGTATTGCTTTAAAACTAATGAAAGTAAAACAAGTAGCTGAACGCATTAGCAAATTTTATGAACAATTAGATAAATTGATTGATTTATGTGTAGCCCAGTTACTTGAGCGTTTTGAAATTCAACAAAATAAGCAAGTGTATAATTTCCCATTTTTAATGGGGCAAGGTATTTGGCTAGATAGTGACCGATTGAAAATGGAAGATAAATTGACAGAAATTTTGAAACATGGTACACTCACAGTAGGGTTCATTGGCTTAGCCGAAACCTTGAAAGCTTTAATTGGTGTGCATCATGGTGAAAGTGAAGAAGCACAACAATTGGGGCTTGATATTATCGGTCATATGCGCGATAAAATGGACAAATATTCAAAAAAATATAAATTGAATTTCTCATTAATTGCTACACCTGCCGAAGGATTATCTGGAAGATTTGTCAAAATGGATAGATCCTTATTTGGCGAAATTGAAGGAATTACCAATCATAAATTCTATACTAACTCTTTCCATATACCGGTATATTATCCAATTTCTGTATTTGAAAAAATTAAAAAAGAGGCACCATATCATGCTTTAACTAATGGTGGTCATATTTCATATATTGAGGTTGATGGTGATATAGCAAAAAATCTAGATGCATTCGAATCTATTGTTCGAGCAATGAAGGAAGAAGGCATTGGTTATGGTGCTGTGAATCATCCGGTTGATCGTGATAGCGTTTGTGGTTATAATGGTATTATTGATAATGTTTGTCCTGGGTGTGGTAGAACCGAAGATGATGTACCATTTGAACGAATTAGAAGAATTACAGGTTATTTAGTAGGAACATTAGATCGCTTTAATGATGCTAAGCGCGATGAAGTCGAAAATCGTGTGAAACATATGAAGACCAACTAAGAAGGTAGAATTGTATGAAAATTCGTCTTGCTGGAGAAATTGAAGAATCAATTGTAGATGGCCCAGGTATTCGTTATGTCGTTTTTACGCAAGGGTGTCCACATCATTGTAAAGGATGCCATAATCCTGAAACACATGACTTTAATCAAGGAAATTTAGTCGATGTCAATGCCCTCATAGAAAAGATGAAAAAATATCCCTATATGAGTGGATTGACCATTAGCGGTGGTGAACCATTTGTTCAGTCCCCTGCCGTACTTGAATTAATTCGTGCATACCAAGCCTTATACCCTCGAAAAAATATATTATTATTCACAGGGTATACTTATGAAGAACTTTGTGCTTTCTATCAACCAGAAATTGATGAAATTTTATCTCGTGCCCACTATTTAATTGACGGAAGGTTTGTTCTTGATAAAAGAGATATTTCACTAGTTTATCGAGGAAGCACCAATCAACGAATTATTGATTTGCAAGCGACAAGAGCTAAAGGAAGCCTTGTTGAAAAATATTTCTAAACGAAAACGCGGTAAATTTATTTTATCGCGTTTTTACTTTGACGTTCCCGAATGACAAAAACTTCATAAATTAATATGGGGTGAAAATATGAAGATAGTAGTAGGAAGTATGTCTACTAGATTACAAGAATTTCTTCGCAAATATCAATTCAATTCAAGAGTTACTGTAATTCATAAAATGTGTAATGTCAAGCTAATTAAAGAACCATCGGATATCATTATTCCATTTGGCGTAATTAATGAATATGGCCTAGTATCCAATACACAAGTGCATTTAGAAGAATTATTGATGAGTGTAGATGTTAAAAAAATTATCTATGGAAATATAGCAGCAAAAAATAAAATCGAAGAAATTGCAAGTCGGCATCAAGTAGAAACATTTTATATGGATTTTCGCACGCTAGACCGAACGATGAAATTATAATTCATTTACTTGAAAAAATATGAAAATTCTTGTATAATGAAAAAAGTAAAAAATGTGAAAATGCCCTCGTATAAGCGAATGAATTCTTTTTTTTGAGGGAGTAATCAATTGAAACGCTAAAAAATGACGAAAGAGGATAATAAAATGGCAGTGCCAAATAAAATAGAATTACTAGAAAGACAGAAAAAAATTCGCAATTTTTCAATTATAGCCCATATTGATCATGGAAAAAGTACCCTCGCTGATCGGATTCTCGAAAAAACGAAAACAGTGGACATAAGGGAAATGAAGGAACAATTGCTAGATTCTATGGATTTAGAAAGAGAACGTGGAATTACCATTAAACTCAATGCAGTTGAACTAAACTATTTGGCAAAGGATGGTCAAGAATATATTTTCCACCTAATTGACACACCTGGACACGTTGATTTTACTTATGAAGTATCCCGTAGTCTAGCCGCATGTGAAGGTGCAGTTTTGGTTGTCGATGCAGCCCAAGGGATTGAAGCTCAAACCCTTGCTAATGTCTATTTAGCAATAGATAATGACTTAGAAATTATTACTTTAATCAATAAAATTGATCTACCTGCTGCAGACCCTGAGCGCGTAAAGAAAGAGGTTGAAGATGTGATTGGACTAGATGCATCTGATGCAATTTTAGCTAGTGCCAAAGAAGGAATCGGTGTTGATGATTTATTAGAACGAATTGTTGAAACGATTCCTGCTCCTACAGGCGATCCAAAAACGGTTGTTCAAGCACTCATTTTTGACTCTTATTATGATGCTTATCGAGGTGTTATTCCTTCCATTCGAGTCATCAGTGGTACCATCCAAAAGGGAGATAAAATTAAAATGATGGCTACAGGTGCAGTATATGAAGTTGTTGAACTTGGTGTCAACACACCAAAGGAAAAAAAGCGTGAATATCTTACAGCTGGCGATGTTGGGTGGATTGCCGCAAGCATTAAGGAAGTTCAAACTGTTCATGTTGGTGACACTATTACTACACTAGAGCATTGTTCGACAACACCACTTCCAGGGTATCGGCAAATGAATTCAATGGTATATTGTGGATTATATCCAATTGAACCGAATAAATATGAAGAATTGAAAGAAGCACTCGAAAAATTGCGTCTGAATGATGCTGCTCTTGTCTTTGAACCAGAGACTTCTCAAGCCCTTGGATTTGGTTTTCGAACTGGATTTTTAGGCTTACTTCATATGGATGTCATTCAGGAGCGAATAGAGCGAGAATTTAAAATCGATTTAATTGCAACTGCACCTAGCGTAGAATACCACGTTCATCTGACCAATGGTCAAGTAATTACGGTGGACAATCCTAGTGAAATGCCTGATTTTACACAAATTAAGAAAATAGAAGAACCTTATGTCAAAGCTACCATCATGGTACCTAATGAATATGTTGGAGCAATTATGGAGCTTTGTCAAAATAAACGAGGTACTTTTGTGGATATGACCTATATTGAAGAAACTCGTGTTTCTATTCATTATGATGTTCCTTTATCTGAGATTGTTTATGATTTCTTTGATCGATTAAAATCGTCAACAAAAGGATACGCTTCTTTGGATTATGAACTATCTGATTACCGAGAATCTAAACTCGTTAAGATGGACATTTTATTGAATGGTGAAAAAGTAGATGCACTTAGCACTATTGTACATAAAGATTTTGCTTATCCTAGAGGGCGATCTCTCGTTCAAAAATTGCGAGGATTAATTCCTCGTCAACAATTTGAAATTCCTGTTCAAGCTGCTGTTGGTGGGAAAATTATTGCCCGAGAAAACGTTGCAGCTCTTCGTAAGGATGTCTTGGCTAAGTGTTATGGTGGAGACGTCAGTCGTAAGAAAAAACTTTTAGAAAAACAAAAAGAGGGTAAAAAACGGATGAAACAAGTAGGAAATGTCGAAATTCCTCAAGAGGCTTTCCTTGCCGTATTGAAATTAGATGATGATAACTAAGCGATAATTTTTATCGCTTTTTTTTGTGAATTTTTACCACAAATTCCTCTTTTAATTTACAAAAAAAGAGCTTTATGTTATAATAAAGTTAGGTGAGAATATGCTTGGTCTTTATATACACATCCCATTTTGTAATCAAATTTGCCCCTACTGTGATTTTTGTAAACGTGTATCTAACTCATTTTATCAAAAACAATATGTAGAAGCTCTTTTAGAGGAGATGAAAATCAAAAATCTGAGTCAATACGCATTCGATACCGTATATATCGGGGGAGGAACACCTTCTAGTCTATGCCTAGAGGATTTAGAACGACTCTTATTAGGAATAGAAACAGGTATATCACTGGTTGACTGCCAAGAAGTAACTATTGAAGTCAATCCTGAGGACATTACTGAAGAGTTAGTTCGCGTATTGGCAAAGCACCATATTACACGTATAAGTATAGGAATCCAAACTTTTGTTCCTCGTTTACAACGGATTATCAACAGATTTACGACTCTAGATGAAATAAAAAAGAAGATAGCCCTTTTTCATCAAGTTGGAATCTGTAATATCAATATAGATTTGATGTATGCTATTCCAGGTGAGACATTGGATGATGTCATAAATGATTTGGCCTGTGCTATATCACTACCGATTCAACATATTTCATATTATAGTCTAATTCTCGAAGAACACACTCTATTTCATCACTTATATCAAAAACAAGAGCTGGTCTTAGTCGATGAGACCTTGGAAGAAAAGATGTACTATACGATTATAGATACATTAAAAAGTCATCAATTTCATCACTATGAAACAAGTAATTTTTCCAAAATAGGTTATGAATCGAAACATAACCTCATATATTGGAATTGTGAATCGTATCATGCGATAGGTACAAGCTCTAGTTCCTATGTGAATCATCATCGTTTTACTAATACACGGAATCTTTTCTCTTATATTAATGGTATACAAAAAGGACAAGTTTTATTGGAGGAAAATGATTACATTGATGAATTGGAGTCGATGAAAGAAGAAGTTATATTAGGGCTAAGAAAAATTCAAGGTATAGACTTACTTGCCTTTCAAAAAAAATTTCAAAAGTCATTAATGGAAGTCTTTCCTCATATCCCTTTTCTTCTTGAAGAAGGGATGCTTGAAGAAAAACAAAATCATATTGCTATACCTCATCGCTATTTATATATTACGAATCACATTCTTTTAAAAATAATTTAGAATGGATGATTCATTTGAAAAAAAAGATCAACTTGACTCCTACAATTCAATTTAAAAGACAGTTACTCTCCATTATAATGGTAATTTTATTAGGCTTTTTGGTCGGCATCCTTTCCACTAATCGATTAGAAAAAGAAGTCTATACTATTACCAAAAGTACCCGATCTTTTGTTGAAATTTTTATCCATACATTTACTTTAAACTATTGGTACTTTTTTATTTTATGGGTTTGCGGTGTTTTGCCACTTGGCTTTATTGTAGCCTATTTTATTGGCTTTTTTAAAAGTTTTATGATGGGTGTCACAATTGGCATATGCATCAAAAGTAGTGGCCTTTTTGGTATTATTCAATATGTCAAATTTGGCACTTTAGAGATTGTGATTCTATTACCCATTTTGATATACGCAAGTTATAAAAGCATCGCTCTTTCTTTGAACGGAAGGGATCAGCTTTTTCAAAATAAAGAAAATTATTGGAATGTATTAGTTAAGATTACTCTAGGGATTATTGTATTTTCCCTTTTAACTTGTCTAAAATTCAATTTTATGGAGGCATCCCATGGATGATTTAATCATTGAATACCAACATTATCTCGTCTCAGAGAAGATGAAAAGTGAAAACACTGTAAAATCCTATGTCAGCGATTTACAGAACTATCTATACTATCTTCAAAACAAACTGATGCTCGATGATATAACTATCATTACTACTGAACATATTCAAAAATTTATGGCGTATTTGAAAAAATTAGGCTACAGTGCAACTTCCTCGAGTCGTGCTTTGAGCGCCATTAAAAGTTTTCACAAATTTCTTTTATTGGAAGGACGCACTAAAATGAATCCTGCATCGAATCTGTCAAGTCCCAAATTGGATAAGAAATTGCCGACTGTTTTGTCCATAGAAGAAGTCTTAAACTTATTAGATAGCTTGAACGATTCTACACCTATTCATCACCGCAATAAAGCAATGATTGAAATGATGTATGCAACGGGATTACGCGTATCAGAATTAGTTACTTTGAAACTAACAGATCTCCATTTGACTAACAAGATGATTTCTGTAAAGGGCAAGGGGAATAAAGAACGAATCGTTCCTATCCATGATTATGCGAACAAAATTCTTCGCGACTATATCATTGAAGCTAGACCTAAATTGGTCCATCCTACCAAAGATAGTGGTTATGTTTTTCTAAATCATTTAGGTGGTCCACTTTCTAGACAAAGTTTTTTTCTGATTTTGAAGGAGCAATGCCAATTAGCTGGTATTACAAAAGAAGTTTCTCCCCATACCCTGAGACATACTTTCGCTACCCATTTATTGGAGGCAGGTACTGATTTACGATATATTCAGGAAATGCTTGGACATGAAGACATTTCTACTACTCAAATTTATACCCATTTATCGCAACAAAAATTAAAAGAAGTATATAAAGGAGCACATCCCCATGACAAGAGAAAATAATTTTTATCGTTTTAAACGCATTTTTATCATCGTAACAGATTCTATGGGCATAGGAGAAGCACCAGATGCGAAGGCATATAATGATGCTGGAGCGAATACATTTGGTCACATTGCTACCTATGCTACCTCATTCAACATACCTACCCTCAAGGCATTGGGCATTGGAAATATTTGCCCGAATCCCAAAATTAGTGCAGTTTTTCCACCCCAAGGATTGGTATTTCGCATGCAAGAACAGAGCAATGGAAAGGATACTTTGACAGGCCATTTTGAATTAATGGGTCTCCAAGTAACTAATCCTTTTCCTTCCTTCACAGATAGTGGTTTTCCTCAGGCTTTGATTGATCAACTTGAAAGGTTTAGCAAGCGAAAAATCATTGGCAATTGTAGCGCTAGTGGTACTGAAATTATCAAACAATTAGGAGAAGAACAGCTTCAAACCGGAGCCTTGATTGTTTACACATCTGCTGATTCTGTTTTGCAAATTGCCGCAAATGAATCCATCATTCCCCTTGAAGAATTGTATCAAATCTGTGCATATGCTAGAAAAATAACTTTAGAAAATAAAGATTGGCAGGTTGGTAGAATCATCGCAAGGCCATTTATTGGCACAACGAAAGATAATTTCAGACGAACCACTAATCGACACGATTATGCCATTCGACCTTTTGATCAAACAGCTCTTAATTTCTTATCAGATGCAGGTTTTGAAACGATTGCTATTGGTAAGATTAACGATATTTTTGACGGTTACGGTATCACTCAAAAAATGCGAACCTTGTCCAACCATGATGGTATGCTAAAAACAATTGATTGTCTTAATCAAGAATTTACAGGAATTTGTTTTACAAATCTTGTAGATTTTGATGCCCTCTATGGACATCGTAGAGATTTGGAAGGATACCGTAAAGCAATTGAAGAGTTCGATGCTGATTTAGCTATCTTGATGAATCAAATGAATGATGATGACCTACTCATTGTTGTTGCGGATCATGGAAATGATCCAATTCATCATGGTACGGATCATACTCGCGAATATGTTCCATTCATTGGTTATTCACCCAGAATTCAGGGAAAAGTATTGCCTGATGCATCTACATTTGCCACTGTTGCCGCAACCATTTGTGATAACTTCCATGTAAAAATGCCATCAATAGGCCAATCAATTTTAGGAGAAATAGAAAAATGAGAGAAAGATTTGAAATCAAATTTGACGAAAAAGCAAAATTAGTAGTATATAAGTGGACAAATTCAAATGTGAAACAAATCGGATGTGTTCAAATTGCTCATGGTTTGTCCGAACATGTTACAAGATATGATGAATTCGCTAATTTTCTAGCAGATCACGGATTCACTGTACTAGCTGAAGACCACTATCAACATGGAGAATCAGCAGAAGACCTTGTAACTTTGGGTCAAATCAATGATTATGACTTCATTGATGCAGTGATCAAGAGTATTAAATTGGTTCGTGAGGAGTGGAATGACTGCTTTACAGGTATACGCGTCCTATTTTCACACAGTATGGGATCTATTTCTACTCAGTCCTATATCCAACATTATCCAGATGACTTTGATAAAGTTATTTTATCAGGCACTGATGTGGGCGATTTTCGTTATCATATGTTGAAGTGGATTACCAAAAAAGCCTATCAAAAAAAGGATACTAGTAATTCATCTCCATTTGTTCACCAACTCACCTTTGGTGGTTTTCAAAAGAAATTTAATGAACCAGGAGAATTCAACTGGCTATCAAAGAATCAAGAAAATGTTATAGCCTATCAGGCTGACCCGCTCTGTGGTGCACCTGTGGCAGATAAAACCTATCATTCAATTGCAAACTATTTATTAAATAGTTATAAGCGAAAGAACATCAAAAAAATTAGCGCAGATACGAAAATTTTTATTTTCTCTGGGGCAGAAGATCCGGTTAGTAATTTTGGAAAATCTGTCTACAAATTATACAAGCGCTATACAAAAGCCGGGTTAGAAGTTAAAATGAAGCTCTATCCTAGTTTGCGCCATGAGACATTGAATGAGGTTGAAAAACAAGAAATATTTGATGATGTCTTGAAATTCATTCGATAAAAGCCTTCTGTGAGCGTTCGAAATAAAAAAAGACAAATATTTATTCACTCAATTTCTTTAAAATGAATATATTTTAGAAAACACTTATCAAAAATAGTGTTTTCTTTTTTTCTTTTTCAACATTCTATTTCATACTTTAGAAACACTTATAACTGATAAGACACCTTTAACAGTTTTACAAAACTAATTTCTAAAATAGTTTTAATAAATTACCCCTTACTAATTATATGCGCGCCTGAATGACTAAGCATTGATAAATATTCATTTCACCATTTGTGGAAAACTATATGCGTTTTTGAATTGTCCACAAGTTATCCATATCAGGTTATAAAAGTAAAAAAGATGGATAGATAAAGTTTTACACATACCAAATAAATATAATTTTATCCCCTTTTTACTTATGTTTTTTATTAGTTAACATAATATATATTATAGGAAGTTATTTGTATGTGTAGAAAAAGTGCAAAACGATATAATAAATTGTATCATCTACTCGCAATTAAGCATTTATCGAAATATTATCGACATTTTAGATAAATAAACTAACTCATTTTTTATGTATATGACCACATTAATCTTCTTTGTTATTTCAAGCCTAAAAAAGGCCTTTTTTTAAAACTTGTATTTTAGCAAAGTATTTTATTCACTTTAAATGTAAAAAAAGAAAAAAGCCCCTTTTTTAGAGCTTAATTGTTGAATTAATATTAAATCAAAGAATATAAAAAAACGCCCTCTCTAAGAGGACGAAATCTAATTAATGAATCTTTATTCATCTCGTTTGCTATAAAATGACTGAATATCAACAAAATCAAGCAGTGATATACCTTCTTCTGCAGCAAATTGATATGCCTGTAATGTATATTGGTCTTGGATTCGATTGGGCGCATGCGCATCATCGTTAACAACAATCATAGCTCCTTTTGCTTTTGCCATTTTCCAAAAGGCACGCCTTGGATAAGGAAAATCATTTCCATCATCTAGTATTTTATTGAAATGAATGGCGTTTCGAATACCATTTGCATTAATTTCTAAAACCACATGATGTTTCACTGCCGCATCGATAATTTTTTCGGCCACCTTCTGGCAGCTCTCATCAAATTCATCTTTATCCCATGCATAAATTTCAGGATGAGCAAGTATCACGAACATTCCAGTCTGAATTGCTTCTACAATTGTATTACCATAGATTTCAATTTGCCTAGATGTAAGTTGATCGTATACACTTTTATAAGTCCCATCGTCATCTAGAATATAATGTTGCCCTAAGACAAGCAAATCCAAATCATGTAAAAACTGTGGATACAACGCATCTAGAGCATGTAGATATTCGATCTCTATTCCAGATAAAATTTTAATTCTATGACCGAAACTATCTTTTGCATACTCAAGGCTTGGTAAATATGCGTGACAATATTCTTCAAAAGACATTCTCCTAGAATGAACAATTCGTGATAATTCATCTGTAAACGGTCCATGATCAGTTATAGCTATTACATCATATTGAAGTTCTACTGCCCGCCGGACATAATCTGAAGCATCACCAATGGCGTGTTTGCATAAATAAGTGTGCGTATGGTAATTAGTCTTCATCAGTTGTTTTCTCATAGTGACCTCCAAATATAATTCTTGGATCTTGATCAGAAATCAATTTCATCCATCTCGCGCTTCTGCCCTTACCTAGTGGCATAATCACTTGTTCATCTCGCAGTTTAAACAAAACGCGATTAATTGTAGCATCACTCGCATCAGGATGCAGTCTGCGCACTTCTTCTTTTGTAAAATATGTTGGCATTTTCTTGAGTATCGTCTCCTCAATGACATCACTTTTAAACGCACTCTCTAGGTGAGCAAAATTTTTGATCATTTTTTCAATTTCAACATAACCTATCCGAATCATTTCAAACACCAATCGTACAGTATCTGTGGTAGAAAGGTAGCTTTCTTTATACGAAATGCTTCCTCTTGCTACAGCAGTATCTAACTCTTTTTTAAAGCGCATATAAATTTCAAAAAAACTCACATATCGGAAAGTCAAAACATCTAATCGCAACAACATATAGTATAATGCCAATATTCCTGCAAGTTCGTTATTTTTTGAAAAAGCTTTGATATTAATGACTTCCATATAGGCAATAACAGATAAAAAAATAGGTTCAAACCATTTTTCTTGATGATATTCATGGTATTCTTCAAACATTTTTTCAAGCGCAAGCCGTACACTCATACGTTTTTCCACTTCTTCTTTTTCGTATAATGCATTTGAAAATCGATGAGAATTTTTGCCATAAATGATATTCAAATATTCAAGCAGTTCGCTGCCATTAAATGGATATTTTTCGGCAGATCGATCTTGAATCAATCGAATGACTTTTTTAATGCCTAATACAGTCTGCTCTTCCTTACTCTTAGGCACTGCATTCTTGGTAATCAATAAACGTAATCGATGATCACTAATCTCAACTGCTAATAGGCTAGCCACATAAAAGGTATCCTTTTCAATTACAGCTTGCCTTAAATATACAGATTGTGCAGCAAGTTTTTTTTGGTATTCTGTATTCATGCCCAGAATCCGATAGATATCTAACATATCCATTAAGATATCAGATGGCATAATATAATGTTTTAATGCGTCAAAATTACTCATATTCTTTACCTCACCTTCATTATAAAACATTTATCTGTTTTTTTCAAACAGAAAGTAAAAAAAGGTAAAACATTAGTTTTGTTTACCTTTTTTCGTAGATTTTATTATACTCAATTTTTTCTTTTCCCAGTGGGTAAAAATCAATGGCACCACATAAATCCCCACAAATGTAATCAAAACATGCATCAAGAAAGTAAATGCCAAATGGTTATGGATAGCATTCGGTGCGATACAATAAGTTAAATAAATACCACCTACTAATAGGATACCAACCAAAAGACGAAGTGCCTTTTGACCTTTAGTTACTAAGCAGTGAAAATCAATTGTTTTTTCTTCTAAAATGGTTGCTATACAGAATCCAAGTAGCAAGCCATAACATTTTACAAAATCTCGACCAAAGTTAGGAAAAAATAGGCACGGCAAAAACAAAATAGTAAAACCAACATACAGATAAAGTTTCTTTTCTCCTAGTACTTCTTGCATCATCATCATAGCGATACTGACGAAACAGCCAATACAAATACCTGATAATACATCAGTTGGAAAATGAACGCCTAAATATAGACGGCTAATTCCAACTAAACAAATACACAAAATCAATCCAATACGCAAAAATCGAAACCGTTTTCCCTTCGTTTGCATATAGGTAGCCGAATAAAAACCTGCACTATTTTGACTATGACCACTTGGAAAAGAGGTACCTGTTGCGGAATCAGATATCATACCTGAATCACCTAGTTTACGTAAATATGCTTTTCCTTCATATTCAAAAGGACGTTTGCGCAAAAATAAACCTTTCAAAAAATTATTTACAACAAGATTAGATAAAAGTGCAAAACCAATTTTAATGCCTTTGTCTTTGTCAATTATCCAATAAATTACAAGTAGAAAAAAAAGCAATCCTGCACTACCTAGTGCGGCCGAAATAAACCAATTGCAAACATCTAAAGCATCAGACTTAAACTGATCAAAGAAGTCGAGTATTTTCCATTCCCAATTCACTTCTTCTTATCCTCCATTAATATCTGCGATATTTACTCATATTTTCTCTTCTTAATATCTTAGACTGCTTTGATGCTTCACGCAAAGTTTTTACTTCATGAATGGTTAGTCTTCTCGTTTCACCTTCAGACAAATCATCAATTTCAATACAACCAAAACGAACTCTCGTTAAGCGTTTCACCTCATAACCAATGGCCTTGAACATCTCTTTGACCTGATGATTCATCCCTTGTGTAATTACCATTCTAACAAGGGTAGTTGCATTTGTGCGATCAATAGATTCAATTGATACAATAGCTGGAAGTGTAATTTTTCCATTTACCATAACCCCATTTTCCAATTTTACTACATCTCCATTATTTAGAATTCCCTTGACACGAACCAAATATTCCTTCTGAATTCCACTTTTCGGCCCAACCATCATGTTCATAAAATCGCCGTCATTCGTCATCAAAATGATACCTTTTGTATCATAATCTAATCTCCCTACTGGAAACAAACGAAACTCATGCCACTCTTTAGGTAATAAATCCATAACCGTTTTTCGGCCTAAATCATCTGAAACGGTAGACAAGAATCCTCTTGGCTTATTCAGCGCCAAATAAACAAAGGAGGATTTGGTAATCACGATATCGTCTACAGTAACTTCATCTTTAGGACCGACTTTAACACCAAGCGAGTTGACAAGCTCCCCGTTCACTCTCACACGGCCTTCTAAAATTAGCTCTTCCGCTTTTCGCCTTGAGGCAACGCCACTTGCCGCAATGCGTTTTTGAATTCTTTCCATTTTTTCCTCCTTCTAATTTCCATTTTTTATAAGTATATTATACCAAAAAAACATTTTTTTATCAAGCAATTACACAATATATTTTTTAACGTCAAAAAAGCCCCTTTTTCTACATTTTTAAAAGGAGCATGGCAAAAAATATCGTGAAGACAAATGTGGCTAAATCTGTCAATAATCCCGCTAATAACGAGTGGCCATATTTGTTCATTTTTATACTTGAAAAATACATCGCTACAATATAAATGGTTGTGTCAGAACTCCCCTGTAATAAACTTGAAAGTTGACCAATAAACGAATCTACTCCATATTTTCCAAAAATACCCGTCATAACCAATAAGGAACTAGACCAAGAAATAGGTTTGAAAAAACATTGAATAAAGATTTCGGGTACAAGCAGATGCGTAGGCATCCAGCTTTCTAACAACTCTAAAATTCCAGAATTCGCAAAAATTTGAATAGCTAGAATAATGGCTAAAACATTAGGAAAAACCGATTTTACGGTTCGAAAGCTATTTTCTACTCCGCTTAAAAAAGACTGGTACGCGTTGATTCGCTTCAAAAAAGCAAATCCCAATATAACAAGTAAATATATGACGATTACTTGCATCTTCTTTTTCCTATTCTATAAAAAATACGATCTAATACTATAGCAACAAGGGTTGAAAAAGTACTTACTAAAATCATCATAGCGATAAGCGATAAATCACTTTTCCCGCCATACAAAGTCCTAAGTCCAATAATAGTGGTTGGAAATAGTGTAATGGTACTCACATTCACTAAGATTAACGTGACCATTGAACGGCTAGGTCTATCTGGATGTGGATTTTGTCGTTGCAATTCTTCAAACGCTTTTAATCCTAGTGGTGTTGCTGCAGATCCTAAGCCAAGCATATTTGCAACGATGTTGCTGCAAATATATTCCATTACAAGAGAATCAGGATTTACTTCTGGAAAAATTTTTGAAAGAGGTTTCTTTAAAAATCGTGTAATATGTCTAATCAAGCCCGAATCAATTGCAATTTGAAAAATGCCATTCCAGAACAAAATGAGTAAGGCCAATTTTAAAAATATATCAAAAGCCACACTACATGAACCTAGAATAATTTCACCAAGTTGTTCAAAATGACCTGTAAAAATGCTAACAATAATACCTACAACAATTAAAACATACCAAATTTTACTCATGTTTTCACCTGCTTTACAAATGTATGACCAATAACCTCATCTTCGATTAAATAAACAATGTCTACCCCATCATGAAGAACAATGAGTTGATAAAATATACTTTCATTGGCTTGAATAGGGATAGTTAAATGTAGGTTCTTTACATCGTATTTACCATAATTGTATGTGGCTTTGTAAAATTCAAATAGCGATAGTACTTGGTGAGATTGATATTTTGAAAAAGCATAGTTAGCAAGTTGCTCATGAAAATACCAATCATTCGAGCAATTTAAAGTGACCACTACAATTTCAAAATCCGATTGTGCAAAAGTGGAAACAAGAGTTCTTCTTGCCTGCTTTGTATACCCCGTTTTTCCGCCTGTTGCAAGTCCCGATTGAATCAAACGATGCTTATTTCGAAAATACATTGTTGTGCCAGTTGCAATATGGCATTGATAATTTTTAGTACTAACAATCGTTCTAAACATTTCATTCTTCATAGCATAACTCATCAATAAAGCCATATCATATGCGGTCGTATAATTTTGTGTTTTCGAATCCAATCCACTTGGGTTAGAAAATATAGAATCTTTCATACCAATTTTCTTAGCCACTTTATTCATTAAATAAACAAAGTCAGATTCATTTTGATTCAAATGATATGCAAGCACAATGGCTGCATCATTTCCACTACATAGCATCAATCCATATAGTAAATCTTTAATGGATATCACATCGCCTATTTTAAGGTAAATAGCAGATCCTTCTGACTGTAGCACTTCTTTGCCCACAACAACCAAATCATCTAATGAATAGTATTCTAAGCAGGTGATACATGTCAATATTTTTGTAATTGATGCCGGAAGCATTTTCTTTTTTTCTTGATGGGCATATAGCACACGCGTTGTTCCCATGTCCATAACTATAGCACTTTCTGCAAGTGGTGTAATCTGTGTTACTACTTCTTCTTGAGATGGCTCTTTTTTTTCAATAGATATACAAGAAAGTGCACCCCACATCAATGCACTACTTATACAAATGACGACAAATAATAATGGTAGTCTTTGTTTCATTTTTTCACCCCTTCCATTATATAGAATAAGGCACCATTTTAGAATAAAAAAGAATCTACAATAAGCATGTAGATTCTATTCTTCTAGGAATTGTAAAATCAAATTTTGAACTTCATCAACTGTTTGTTGAAAATTAGTTATATCAATATCAACCATCCTTGCACTGGTTTTGTTTCTAAACCAGGTGAATTGTCGCTTGGCATAGTGCCTTGAATTTTTTTGAATTTGTTCAATCATTTCAGTCTTAGAAATGTCTCCTTTCAAATAGGAAAGACATTCTTTGTAGCCAATGGCCACTTTTGAAGTTCGTGAAAAGTTTTCTTCACCAATGGAAGATACTTCTTCAATAAGACCATCATCAACCATATCTAAAACTCGTTGATTAATCCGCTGATATAACGCTTCTCTTGCATCATTTAAAAATATAATTAACGTTTCATAGTAAAAATGCTCTCTATGAGCGCGTGAGTCTTTAGAAACGGACGAAGATGCAAGTTCAATCGCGCGGAGAATGCGTTTTCGGTTATGTGGATGAATCATGCTTGCTGCATCTTTATCCAACTGAGACAAATAATGATGAAGAGCTTCATCGCTAAGATGTTGATACCTTTCTTCTAGATTATCATTTCTTTTTTCTTCATCAAATCGATAATCTTTGATAACAGCATCTATATACAGACCACTCCCTCCTACTATCAATGGTAACTTTTCCTTTGCCATCAATTCGTCAATGCATTTTCTCACATCGCGCTGATAATCAGCAATTGAATAATCCTCGTATGGAGAAAGTATATCCATCATATGATGAAAAATACCTTGTCGCTCTACCATACTCGGTTTGGCTGTTCCAATATTCATATGTTTATAAATTTGATACGCATCCCCATTGATAATATCCGTATGAAATCTCTGTGCAATCGCAATGGCAAGTTTGGTTTTTCCTACTGCGGTAGGTCCAGTAATCACAACGACTTTTCTCATCTCAGATAATCCTCTTAAACATTTTTTCGATTTCATATTGTGTAAACTGAACAATGGTTGGTCTACCATGTGGACAAGTAAATGGTTGTTTGCATTGGTCTAAATGTGATAGTAATGTCTGTACTTCTTCAACCGATATGTCCATCCCTGCCTTGATAGATTGCTTGCAGCTCAGTTGTTTGGCCAAATTATCTAACATATTGGCGCGAGTTACTTGTTGATTGGTCAATACGTATTGAAATATATCTTCTAGAAATATGGTTTCTAATTGTTTAGGAATCCATGTGGGAATTTGTAGCACTTCAATAGTTTGTGTTTTTCCAAATCGAATGTCAATACCGATATCCATCAATATATCTTTTTTATCCTTCAAACTGTCTAATTCGTATATAGGAACACTGATTTCTATAGGAACAAGTAGTCGATACATCGTTCTGTCCTCCGTCTCTAAGCTATGTATGATTTTTTCATACATATAGCGTTCCATAGCAGCATGTTGATCAAGTAGGTACAAATCATTATTTTTTTCTAATAATAAATAGGTTTGATGATACTGGCCTAGATAAATCATTTCTGAAAAAAATAAATTTTGGCGCTCTTCGACAAAATCAAAACTATTTTCTTCCACTTGCTCTTCTTTTAAAGTAGATGAACTAACCTGTTTTTTTTCATCAGTATCTAGTGTATAAAAGAAATTGTCTTCCTCGGGATTCGGCATTGGCTGAATTAGATTTGCCAAAGTTTTTTCACCGAAGTCTTTAGTTTCATTTTTTAAGTTGTTTACCATTGGTTCTATCTTATCAAAATGTTGCATCAACGGCGTACTAGATTCAAAATCATCCCACTCATAAGTTTCAGTTGTATGTATTTCTTTAGAATTAGATGGAGTATGGGGTATAACTGCTTGTTGATAGGGCATTTCAATACGATTTAAAGCATCTTGAATGGTTTGACTAATCAATTGTTTCAATTTAAATTCATCAGTAAATCGCACTTCTTGCTTGGTAGGATGCACATTTACATCAACTAATGATGTATCCGCTTGAATCAATAGAAAGATAACTGGATATTTTCCAACTGGTAATAGCGTTTTGTAGGCATCTGTTACCGCAAAACTTAAGCCTTGATTCTTAATCACGCGTTGGTTAATAACAAATGTCATTGCATTTTTATTGGATCTGTAAACATAATTTGTCGAAGCATATCCCTCAATTTGATATAATCCGTCACTACCTGAAAAAAAGACCATATGTTTCGCCACATCATGACCATAAATAGCACTTAAAATCATTGCATAATCCATTTCACCCGAAGTAGAGAATAATACCTTACCATTATTAGATAAAATGAAAGCAATATGGGGTTGTGCAAGAGCAATACGATTGACATAACTTACAATATGCGAAAGCTCTACTGATGGCTGACTCAAATGCTTTAGTCGTGCTGGCGTATTGAAAAATAAATCTATTACCTCTATTTTCGTTCCCCTAGGAAACGAAACAATCTTTTCACCTTTTTTTTGACCTGCTTCATAGTCAAGTTGATAACCTTGATAGCCATCTATTGAAGATGTAAGACTCATTTTTGAAATACTACTAATCGAAGGCAATGCTTCACCTCGAAATCCTAAAGTTGAAATGCAAAACAAATCCCTTGCCGATTTAATTTTACTTGTGGCATGAGGTAAAACAGCCAATTCCATCTCATCTTTTGTCATGCCTATACCATTATCTATTACGGTTATTTTTTTTAATCCTGCATCAATCAAGTCAATCCGAATCACAGTTGCGTTAGCATCTATCGCATTTTCCATCAACTCTTTTACTACACTCGCAGGACGTTCAACCACTTCTCCTGCAGCAATTAAATTCGCTAATTCAACAGGTAATTGTTCAATAACTGGTCTACTCATCTTTTTTCACCATCGCTTTCAATTCTGATAAGGCTATTAATGCCTCAACTGGCTTCATCTGATCCAAATCCAACTGTTCAATCTTTTGTTTTAGCTCAAGTAGCTGGGGATTTTCTTTTTCAATCATTTGAACAATGGGTTCAACATATTGATGAATGGATAACCTCTCTTCATCATAAGACGATTTAGTTTCTAATTTTTGTAAAATATCTCGCGCACGAAGTGTAATCGAGCTAGGCATTTTTGCAAGACTGGCTACATGAATACCATAACTTTGATCAGAGGGGCCATCTAAGACTTTGTGTAAAAATACTAGTTCACCTTCTCCACCAACACCCGTAGTCTTGGCCTCGACATGCACATTTCGCAAAAAAGGCAAACTCGATTCTAAACTAGTCAGTTCATGATAGTGGGTAGAAAATAATGTCTTTGCTCCAGTAACAAAATGCAAGTGCTCAATAATAGCCTGGGCTAACGCCATACCATCAAATGTTGCGGTACCACGACCTACTTCATCCAATATAATTAAACTGCGTTCTGTAGCATTTGTAATCGCATAATTGACCTCAAGCATTTCCGTCATAAAAGTAGACTCACCACTCGAAATATCATCACTAGACCCAATTCTCGTGAAAATTTGATCGAAAATCGGTAATTTAGCGGATGTTGCGGGAACAAAGGACCCCATTTGAGCCATAATTGCAATGATAGCATTTTGACGCATATATGTCGATTTACCACTCATATTGGGACCTGTAATCAATAAAATTCTATCATTATTGTAAAGGTGTAAATGATTGGGAATAAATGGCTTTTGCGACACCGCTTCTATTACAGGGTGTCTTCCATCTTCAATCTCAAATTCATCATATCTAGAAAATTGGGGCCTCGTATAATGTTGCGTTCTGGCAACAAGACCTAACGCGATAAGCATATCTATTTCTGAAATCAATTTTGCGGTCTCTTGCAAACTTGCTCCATATATCTTACACTGATTGCGAATATCTGAAAAAATTTCTTGTTCTAATTCTAGACTTCGTTCTTCACTTCGTAGAATCAAAGCTTCACGCTCTTTTAACTCTTCAGTAATATATCGTTCAGCATTGCTAGTCGTTTGCTTGCGAATATATCCATATTCAGGTTTTACTAAACCCAAGTAAGATTTTGTAACTTCAATATAATAACCAAATACCTTATTGTAACTAACTTTTAAATTCTTGATGCCAGTTTTGTCACGTTCTCGTTTTTCAAGATTCACTAAAAAATCCTTATTGGTCACATTGATATTCTTAATCTCATCTAGTTCTTGATGAAAACCAGGACGAATCACTCCTCCATCTTTTAAACTATATCCTGCCGATTCATCAATCGCTTGATCAAGTAAGATGAATAATGCATCATACGTAGTTATCAGTTTGGCCTTTTCTGATGCTACTTTTCCCTTCATTTGTAGTAACGTTTCTTTAATATGAGGTAGCACTCCTATTGATTTTTTTAGCTGAATCAAATCTTTTGGATTCAAGTTGCCATAACTAATTCGACCAACAATCCGTTCTAAATCATAAATTTCAATAAGGTCATTTTTGACCTCTTCGGTAAGAAGCGATTGCTTCATAGTTTCTTCAATAAAATCCAAACGCTCATTGATTTTTTTTACATCAACAAGGGGAAATAGAATGCTTTTTTTAAGAAATCTAGACCCCATTGCGGTAGAACATTTATCCAAAATACTCAATAGATTATTTTTAAACCGATTCCCTTTGAGCGATTCAACCAATTCAAGATTGCGCGTGGCACTACTATCTAAACGCATATAGTCCTTGCTATCATAATAAGCAAAAGACTGTAAATGAACCAATACCCTTTTTTGTGTTTTCATAATATATGACAAAAGTCGCTTCGTTCCTGTATGTAAGGATACATCCAAATCAGCATACAAATGCTCCAAGTAACTTTCAATTTCAATTTCATCTGAAATAGAAACCAATATGCCATAAATTTTAAATAAATGCTCACAGACAGTTGAATCAAAATGTTTGTTTACAACCACTTCTTTGATTCCAAGTTTCACCAATTCACTGTAAATCAAGTCTAAGTGATTAGGAAAAGTGGTTACTTTGGCCTCACCAGTTGATAAATCAATGTAACTAAATGCATATCCGGATGCAATCTTTTCAATTCCTGCAATATAGTTATTACTTTTATCACTTAAATATTTTTCATCAATATTAGTACCTGGAGTTACAATTTTTACAACATCTCGGTGAACAATTTTTTTCCCACCTGGCTCTTCTAGTTGTTCGACAATGGCTACCTTATAACCTTTATTAGAGAGACGCTCAATATAGCTATCTACTGCGTGATGAGGAACCCCACACATAGGCACACGCTCATTGTTGACACCTGCATCTCGACCGGTTAATACTATCTCTAATTCTCGGCTAGCCACAATCGCATCATTGAAAAACATTTCATAAAAATCACCCAACCGGAAAAAAACGAGTGTATCTGGATAATTTTCTTTGATTTCTAAATATTGTCGCATCATCGGTGTATATAAATTTTTATCTATTTTTTCGTACATCAAGTTCACCTTTTCCCCATTCTAGATTCTTTTTTACTTTATTATACCATATTTTGTTTTTTTTGTCATATTTTTTAACAGAAACAAGATATAAAAAACAATATTGACCAAAAAGTCAATATTGCTAATTCAACTTATTATTTTAATGCAACATGCAATGCCTTAACAATTGGAAATGTAATCACTGCACATACACCAAGTTCTACTAATCCATTTACCAAAAACATAGCAGACATAAACGGAATAGGACTTATACCTTCTAAACCAACTGCACTTTGCACTTCTGGCAAACGATAAAATCCAATCATAAATAATGCTACAAAAAATACAGTATTCAGTAGTGGCACCAATATGCAAGTTATTGCATCACAGAGATGATGATTCATTTTATGAACTAATGCATCATGGAATAGTGCGGGTAGACCGCCTGCTAAAATTCTGGTTGGAACACATACAAGAAAAGTCATCCATGGATTGATAGAAAAAAGCAATGTTCCAAATGGACTATATCCAAAGCACTGGAAAAAACTCACCATTCCAAAGACAAATCCCAACAAAAATCCTTGTTTCTTTCCACCAATTATCGCTCCCACTCCGATTGGAATAACGGTAAGCGTAATTTCAAAAGCAACCGTACGTATTGGAATAAATGCAAGCACAATAATGCATGCGGCTAAAACCCCCATTAGGGTCAATTGTTTGATTTTTTCATGTCTAGTCATATCTTTTTTACCTCCTTAAGTATATGCTTTTTCAAAAATCAACTAATTTATAAATTCAAAGACATAATCAAAGATGCAGACAGTATCTCCGTCTTCAACGCCTAGACGTCTTAACTCGTTATCTACACCCAAGTCTCGTAATTTCTTGGCAAATAATCGAACATTAGCTTCATTATCGAAATTTGTCCGATCAAATAATCGACGAATAGCAGGCCCTTCAATATGGAAAACACCTTCTTGATCCTGATAAATGGTAAATTCAGGTCCTTTGGGCACAAAATTATACTCAACAATTTCTTCCGTCATTTCTTCTAATGAAATAGTCTTTTTCGCCTCATCTAATGCATCAGCAATTCGATAAAGCAACTGCTGAACGTTTTCTTTTGTAAAAGCAGAAATCGCAATCACATCGGTTAAACCTGTCTCTTTTTTAAATATTTCTAGATTTTCACTTGCTCCCGAAACATCCATTTTATTCGCTACAACAATTTCAGGACGTTTTAGTAAATCTGAGTTAAATGCGCCTAATTCATTGCGAATATTTCGGTAATCCTCAGCAGGTATTCTTCCGTCAGTTCTAGACATATCAATCATATGCACAATAACCCGTGTTCTTTCAATATGTTTCAAAAACTGAATTCCTAATCCAGCTCCACTTGAGGCTCCCTCAATTAGTCCTGGTAAGTCAGCCATAATAAAACTTCTACCATCGCCAACACCAACAACCCCTAAATGAGGATGCAAAGTAGTAAAATGATATGCGGCTATTTTAGGTTTGGCTTTTGAAACTACAGAAATAAGAGTGCTTTTCCCTACACTAGGAAAACCGACTAACCCAACATCAGCTAAAACCTTCAATTCCAATTGTAAGTTTCTTTCAACACCAGGTTGCCCTTTTTCACTAATTTCAGGAGCAGGATTGCGAGAATTGGCAAATGCGGCATTGCCTTTTCCACCTTTTCCTCCTGCAGCAACAACAACCTCTTGACCATGTTTGGTAATATCACCAATCACTATGTGTGTATCACTATCAATGATAGTCGTCCCAATTGGAACTTTCACGTATGTGTTTGTACCAGCTTTCCCAAACATATTCTTGTTCATACCATCTTGACCACGTTCAGCTTTAATCTTTTTGGTAAAGCGAAAATCAAGCAAAGTTGTAAGCCCTTCTTCACCTACAAAAATAACACTACCGCCTTTCCCACCATTTCCACCAGCAGGTCCACCCATAGCCATATATTTTTCATGTAAAAAAGCAACAGCACCGTTTCCTCCATCTCCAGCTTTTACATATATTTTTACGCTATCTACAAACACATGAGTACCTCCATTTTCAAAATAAAAGCACTTGTCTTCAAACAAGTGCCTCACATTGCAGTAAAACTTACAAAGTTAACTACAAAGTCAACTATGCCACATGGTATACAGATACTTGTTTTTTATCCTTACCTTTGCGTTCATATTTAACAATTCCATCAATCATACAGAATAAAGTATCATCTTTTCCAATACCAACATTGTTTCCAGGATGAACCTTAGTTCCTCTTTGACGATAGATAATAGAACCTGCAGTGGCAAATTGACCATCAGATAATTTCGCACCTAAACGTTTTGATTCTGAGTCACGTCCATTTTTAGTAGAACTAACACCTTTTTTAGATGCAAAGAATTGCAAATTGAGTCTTATCATGATGTCACCTCCTATTATTTATTTTCAATTTTGACTTTCAAATGATTTTGATAATTTGCTTCAATATCCTGTAGTGTTTCTAACAAATTATTAAAAATTTGCGTAACTATTTCTACTTGAATATCAGTTAATGAAGAATAATCAAAATTCTTCAAACAAATATACCCAACCGCTTCATCTTGAATTAATCCAAAACAACCATGAATAAATTTATCTAATAAATTTACACTCATACATACAGCGGTTGAAATGCCTGCACACACGATATCGCTACCTTTATCTGCATACCCTGAGTGCCCTTTCACTTCAAGACCAATAAAATGTGCATCTTTTTTGAAAAGAATTACTTTTGTCATATTCTATGCAACAATAGTATTGATTACTACTTTTGTGTAAGCTTGACGATGGCCTTGTTTTTTGTGATAATTTTTCTTTGCTTTATACTTGAAAACAATAATTTTTTTGCCACGACCTTGTTTTTCGATTGTGCCAGTTACTTTAGCACCTTCAACAAGTGGTGTTCCTACTTTGTCTCCAGCAAGCAATACTTGATCAAAAACAACTTCTTGACCTGCTTCACCTTCTAGTTTTTCAACATAGATAGTATCGCCTTCTGCTGCGCGATATTGTTTACCGCCTGTAACAAAAATTGCGTACATTTTTGCACCTCCTCATATTATTTTAAGACACGCCATTAGGGTGATTTGAAAATACTTAAAACCCTTTTTGTGCGGTTGCCACGATGTAGCGAATATATTATACCCTAAAGTTGAAAATAATGCAACTAAAAAAGACATTTTTTTGAAAGCATAACCATGAATGATAAATTCCCCATCTCTATGCCTCTTTCAAGATAGCAAAAAAAAGCAATCGTTTTCTCAATTGCTTTTTATTTTATAGATGTCCTAACTGGCTTTCCTCATCTTGCGCCTTATTTTCACGTTTTGTGCGACGCTTATTTCTTTCAAATAGGACCTCTAATTTAGGCCTATTATATCTTAATATCATCAATGATAAGCTATGAATGATTGCATTGGCTATCGCTACAGGAATTGCAAACATCAAACCATATCTTGGATACATCAATAGAATTAAAAATCCTAATATCATAGAAGAAAAATGCACAACTTCCCCATAGCAACATTCAAGAATAAATCTTTCGACATAAGCATTGTTAGTTGGATCCTCTACTTTATTTTTTCTAAAACGAGCAAACTTCCCTAACTCTGGTATTTTATCTTTCCATTTCTTAATTTGTAATTTCTCATATATTTTGCGCTCATGCTTTGAAATATGAAATCGTTTCAACCGAAAGTTGAACCATTTTGCAGGCAGCATATGTCGAATAATTGTCGCCAAAATAGCATCAATGATAAATACGACTAACACATGTAAACCAATCATTTGTATCACAAATAAGAAATCATAACCATATGCAGTCATACCATAGCATATGTTCAATCCTATAATGCATAGAATTGTAATTCCTATAATTAGACTATAAATTATCATCTTTACGTACTCCCTTATTGTAACATAATGGCATTTGATAAAAGGTCTCGTAAGTTTCCTTCCACATTTGGTAATTTGTTTCAGCCATTTTCTCAATTGCATCTTTCGTTGAAAGTGACAAGTCTGGATAAATTGGCGATAAAAAATGCAATGTATAGGCTTGAATAGGAAAACCATCTGCATCCAATTGTTCAGTATCTTTCATTGTAATAAAACAAGGTACAACAGGTACATTAGCCTTTACAGCATACCGATATGCACCTGGTTTTAAAGGTCTTGGTTTTCGATAATTCCACCACATAGCCTGTTCAGGATATACTAGGACGATATCACCGCGTTTCAATATAGTGTCTATTGCATATGTAAAGGACTTCATTGTTTGAAAATTCGAACTTAAAGGAAGAGTATCACAATTTCTAAAAAAATACCCATATAGTCCTGGGAAAGTATAGTTACCTTCACGGATTACTTTATAAAATCTTTTCTTTGTACGCTTTAAATGCTTCAATAAGACCTCATGCAAAGCAAAGTTATCAAAAGGATGAAAATGATTGCACGTCAAAATAAACCCACTTGATATATTAGTTAGATGCTCATATCCAATTACATCTTGAATCACAAGCTGTTTTTTTCGAATCAAATGATGAATAAATCGTTTGGCAATTTCATTTGCAATACGTGTTTGTATACGGTGAATCCACTTTTCATTCAAATAATCAACATCCTCTGGATTTAAAGGAGTAGTGGGAGGGTCATTTTCAACGTCCTCATTGAATTTTTCCATTGTTTCAAATTCTGTTATCTTTCTTAATATCGCTAAACGTTCTTCTGACTGTGACATATTTCACCTATTCAAAACCAAATGAGTTTCTTGCAATAGCCTCTTTGTCTCTTTTACTGCATTCTTTCTAAGCAATATTTCAGTTTCAACATCTTTTTCAGCATCAAGCGAACTAAATTGTTCTTTCATTCTCACAAGTAAATCATAAAAAGAAGTTTGTTTTGCATAATGCCAAAAATATTCACCAAATTGCATGTCAGGATAATGCCAAGGCTTTTGCGTTAATTTATAATGAATCAATTGAATTTGTTTTTCTTCTTCTTTTTTGCTAAATTGTGGCGTTTTATTCCAATTTGAATCTACATATACCACTTGATTTCTACATAATACATTTAAATAATCTTGATCTGGAGCAATCATAAACTTTACTTTAGCAAATAAGGATTTAAATTGACCAAATAAATCTTCTTCGCGCATTTTCTTTAAATTCATTACGAGTATTCCTGAGTTAAAATAGTAAGGCACTGGTGCACCGACACCATCTTTTACATATTCCCTAAATTCATCACAAGATGCGACAACATCATCCGAAATGACACCTAAGTATTTACCATCTATAGGGGTTTGATAGAGTTGTGCAATATCCCCTAAGACAACAATATCGGCATCAAGATATAATGCTTTATCATATTCTTGAAATAAATCCGCGATAAATAAACGATAATAAATGGCACCCGAATAATAATCTCTTGTGTGTAATGTATCACCTACAGCCTGTATTCTTTCATTTACATCGACGTAGTGTAATTGACATTTCTCACCATTCAATCTATTTAATCCTTCTTGATAAACTTTATCCATATTATCTGTCAAAATATACACCTCATAAAAATATTCAGTTGATGCATGATCCAACATCGATTGTAACGATACAGCTAAAAATGGGGCGTAATTATTGTCCACCGCAAAAAAGATGGGGATAATGTTTTTTTGATTTTTCTGCATAATACGATAAGATTAGTAAACTAATCTATTCCTCCTTTTCTTTTTTCATCTTGACCATTTTAACATATTTCGACCCATTCTGCAATCTATTCTCTATTTTTTGACTAGAAAGTCGCATTTCAAAAAAGAGAATTTCTCTCTTTCCCTCTCTACTCCAAGTAGAATCTATATTTTTTATGCCAGTTTACTTGAACAAATGAAGGATTTATGATAAAATGAAAGTATGAATGAATTAATTGAAATCAATAGTGATATCAAAAGTATTATTGCAACAAATATCACAAAATATCGTAAACAAATGGGATTAACCCAACTTGAACTTGCGGAAAAACTAAATTATTCTGATAAAACACTATCCAAATGGGAGCGAGCAGAATCAGTTCCCGATGTCATTACATTGAAACAACTCGCTGATTTATTTGGTGTTAGTGTCGATATTTTAATTAGCGAAGAAGGTGCTAGTACTGCCTTTACAATGCCAAAAAAAGAAAAGAAAGGAATTACGAAGTCAAGCATTGTATGTATCAATTTGCTATCACTTGGAATTGTTTGGTTGGTTGCAACGTTTGTCTTTGTTGTTGGACGACTAATCACAAAGGATCGTTTTGATTATTGGTGGTTATCCTTTATCTATGCTATTCCTGTTTCCGCAATTGTTCTACTTGTTTTTTCTTGCATTTGGGGAAACCATATTCTTAATTTTATTTATACATCTATTCTAATATGGACGTTTACACTTGCTCTTCATTTGAGTATTCCTCTAGAAGGTAGTTCTATGCTATATCTTATACCAATTCCTTTGGAAATTATGGCATTTATTTTCTTTATCATACTAAAGCGAAAAAAGAAATCCAATTAAAATGATTAGAATAAGCTTTCGCTCTTATTCTATACAATTGTTCTTATGTGACAGTTTTTTGTGAATATATTTATCCATAAAACACACAAAATGATTATAAAAGCCATTCTCTTTTGAGAATGGCTTTTATATTATTTAAATGCTAATACTTATTTTTTTACTCTCGGATTACGAATATTTGCTTGTGCAGCAGCTAATCTTGCTACTGGTACACGATATGGAGAGCAAGATACATAATCTAGTCCAACTTTATGATAGAATTCAATTGATTTAGGATCTCCACCAGTTTCTCCACATACACCAACATGTAAATCACTACGTGTTCCACGGCCTAATTGAACGGCCATATTCACAAGTTTACCTACTCCATTTTGATCTAATGTCTTAAATGGATCTTCTTCGAAAATCTTATTTTCGTAATAAGATGGTAGGAATTTACCTGCATCATCACGTGAGAAACCAAATGTCATTTGGGTTAAATCATTAGTACCAAATGAGAAGAATTCAGCATCTTCAGCAATTTCATCTGCCAATAGTGCAGCACGAGGGATCTCAATCATTGTACCTACATGATATTGTAAGTTAAGCCCAGATGCAGCAATTAGTTTATCGGCTGTATTGGTAATAATTTGTTTTACATACTTCAATTCTTTTGCTTCTAATACAAGTGGAACCATAATTTCAGGAGAAACCATTTTTCCTGTTTTCTTAGACACATTGATTGCAGCTTGAATAATGGCTGTTGTTTGCATTTCACAAATTTCAGGATAAGTCACAGCAAGACGGCATCCACGATGACCCATCATTGGATTCGCCTCATGTAATTCAGCAATACGATCTTTAACCTCGGCAACTGTCTTTCCTGTAGCTGTAGCCAACTCTTCGATTAAAGACTCTTCTTGTGGTAAGAATTCATGTAGTGGCGGATCAAGTAATCGAACATTTACATTCATACCATCCATAATTTCATACAATTCTTCAAAATCCTTTTGTTGCATTGGTTCAATTTCTGCTAAAGCGGCACGACGTCCTTCTGGAGTTTCGGCAAGAATCATCTTTCTCATTGAGAAAATACGATCTTTTTCGAAGAACATATGTTCTGTACGGCATAAACCAATTCCTTCAGCACCGAAAATAGCTGCTTGTTTGGCGTCTCTTGGTGTATCTGCATTAGTACGTACATGTAATGCACGATTTTCATCTACCCATCCCATTAATCTACCGAAATATCCAGAAGTTAAATCAGGACTTACTGTTTTGATTTCACCAAGATATACCTTACCAGTTGATCCATCAATAGAGAATGTATCTTCTGAAGTATATACCTTACCATTAATAGTAACTGTTTTCTTCTCTTCATCAATAATAGCAGCAGCACAACCACAAACGCAGCATTTTCCCATACCACGTGCAACTACTGCCGCATGTGAAGTCATACCACCACGCATAGTTAAAATAGCTTCTGATGCTACCATACCAACAATATCCTCTGGTGATGTTTCAGCACGTACTAAAACAACTTTCTCACCTTTTGCATGTCTTTCTTCTGCTTCTTCTGCAGTGAAAGCAAGTTTACCAGTTCCTGCACCAGGACCAGCGGCAAGACCAGAAACAATTGGAGTCGCATTTTTCAATTCATTTTTATCGAATTCTGGCAATAATAATTTATCAAATGACATAGCATCGATTCTAAGTACGGCTTCCTCTTTAGTAATTAAGCCTTCGTCCACTAAATCACAAGCAATTTTTAATGCAGCAGCAGGTGTTCTTTTACCATTACGTGTTTGAAGGAAATATAATTTTCCATCTTCAACAGTAAACTCCATATCCTGCATATCGCGATAATGCTTTTCCATTAATTGAATCGTATCAATGAATTGTTGATATACATCTGGCATACGTCTTTTCAATTCATCAATGTGAAGTGGGGTACGAATACCCGCAACAACATCTTCGCCTTGTGCATTTGGCAAATATTCTGCAGAAATAACTTTTTCACCAGTACCAGGATCACGTGAGAAAGCAACACCAGTACCTGAAGTTTCCCCCTTATTACCAAAAGCCATTGACTGAACATTAACAGCAGTACCCCAAGAATAAGGAATATTGTTCATCATACGATATACGTTAGCACGTGGATTATCCCATGATCTAAATACAGCAGTAACAGCTTCAATCAATTGAGCATATGGATCACTTGGGAAATCTTCACCAAATGTCTCTTTATAATATGCTTTGTATTTTACCACAAGTTCTTTTAATTCATCTGCTGTGATTTCAGTATCTAATTGATATCCCTTTGCCTTTTTCAACTCTTCTAGCATCTTGTCCATCTCCGTACGAGGATGACCTTTGGCAATGTTAGTAAACATTAAGATGAAACGACGATAGCTATCATATGCGAAACGCTCATTATTAGTTTCTTTAGAAAGCACTTCAACAGTTTGGTCATTCAAGCCTAAATTTAAAATTGTATCCATCATACCAGGCATTGAAACCCTAGCCCCAGAACGAACAGATACCAATAATGGTTTGTGATCACCACCAAAGTTCTTCCCAGTTTCTTGTTCAATGTTTTTTACTGCAGCATAAATTTCTTCAATTAAATAATCAGGAAGTTTTTTACCTGATTCATAATAAAGAGTACATGCTTCTGTAGTAATGGTAAAACCTTGTGGAATAGGCACACCAATATGTGTCATTTCAGCAAGTCCAGCACCTTTACCACCCAAAAGGTTACGCATATCTGCCTTACCTTCTTTGAATAAATAAACAAATTTACTCATTTTATAACTCCTTTTCGAAAAATAATTAGTTTATCTTAAAACCTACCTCATTATTATAACATAATTCCCTAATTTTGGCAAATAAAACATCATAAAAGCAAAATATCCATCCTATTTTGTTTTATGATGTCTTTTACTATGGTTGAATCAAAATCATCTTTTCAATAGTCTCTTCATCTTGAAAGGTACTACTCGATAACAATTTTTCTATTAATGCTTTCTTAAAATCTACAGTTGTGTATATTTTCAAATTCTCATTTTTAGGTAGCATTGCATACCCAAAATCAATTAAAGTATTGGGAATCACAATT
This sequence comes from Prevotella sp., assembly GCA_023665755.1. Taxonomy (GTDB): domain Bacteria; phylum Bacillota_I; class Bacilli_A; order ML615J-28; family CAG-313; genus CAG-313. Next base: position 82,202 of record JAMPDF010000001.1, on the reverse strand, counting down.
CGAGCAAGTTTTGTGCAATGTGAAAAGGTCAAACTACCTACCGAAACAATTCCCATAGGTAAATCAACATTAGATAGTGCAGTACAGTTTTCAAATCCCTTACTCTCTATTTTTTTGATATTCGCTCCCAAATCTAGTTGACTTAATTTCAAACAATTTGCAAAGGCCTCAGCACCAATATCATTTACATTTTCAAGTACTACACCTTCTAGTGTAGGATGTTGATAAAAAGCTTTCTGATAAATAGACTTTACAGAATTTGCCACTTTGACAATATGTCTAGACTGATTTTGTGTTTCAGTTTTTGCCATTGGATATTTAATCAAAATAGTTTGATCCTTGTTGTATAATACTCCGTCAACCGCACTAAATACTTGATTTTCTGGATGAACATTTATAGATACAAGCGCAGTAGCTCCAGAAAAAATATTTTTTCCGTATGGATAATCATCCAAATCTTGCGGCGTAATAGATGTGCCAATATAACGAACATTTTTCCCAATCGTGATTTGCTGAATCCGGTTAAATTTTGAAAAATTTTGATTGGCATTGTCTATCAATTGCGTTACAGGTATACCATCTATAGTATCAGGTATGACAATAGTTGCCCCTGATTTATTTGCAGTACTTTTTAAGCCATAAATAATATATTCTGTTTGATCTGCAGAAAGTTCTATATGAAATGTTGCCTGTGCTTGAGCCAATTCTTTACTAATTTTATCATTGTTTTTAGTCCAATTTAAAACGACAACAATTGTCAGTACTCCAATCATACACAACAATATGGCCGTACATATAATGATTTGTTTTTTCTTCATATTCATATCCTCTTTGGCCCATTATACAAAAAAACAGAATTTTTTTCAAAACTATGGCTCTTTTTTTATATGATGCCCAAAAGATGAAAGTTCATACATCATCACATATTGTTCAATCATTTGCTGTTTTTGGAGCGATTTTATTTTTCGATAATTCATTATTCCAAGTGTGATAGCAATTACACACCAACCATAATATCGAAAAAAGAACCCCATTAAAAAGAATGGAACCAATAACAAAATGCCTACATAAATGCATAACAATTGGATGTGCGTTTGTTTTCCCATCAAATCAAAAAGAATACGATATCCATCTAATGGAAATATAGGTAAGATGTTAAAGAAAATCATTAATTGATTATATTGAATAATAAAAGCAATTTTTTCAAAGTCCTGAAATGGCAAGAGTAAAATGAGTAAGAGTATATTAATAGTCAGGCCTACCCATATTGATCAGTATCTTCTTCCATTTTTCATTGATAGTATCTGTACTTGTCTTTACTACTCCACCAATTAACGATAGTGAAATACTTTCTACATGTCCTCCAAATATGAGTATCCAAAAAATATGCCCCAATTCATGAAGGATGATGACAACACCTATAGCAAATGCTTCAATAAAAAAGCCACAGCATCCAGCTATTACACAAAATAAAACAAATCCTATATGTATTTTAATTTTCTGACATATCGTAAAAGTCATATGCTTTTCCATCCTTTTGAATTTTTACCATAAATGTATATTTACCATTTTCTTCTTTTGCTAATCCTAAAATGCTTTCACTTGAGATATAACTATAGATAGCAACATCTGATGTCTTTAATCCCATATAAGTATATTCAAAATCATCTATTGACTGAATGGTTATCGAAAAAGTACCATCTTTTCCCTTTTTGATGCAGGATACCACTCCACTAGTTAAATTTTTTACCCCATTAAAAGTGGTATTTTCAACATAATTTAGGCCCTGATGAAATACTACTCTTTCATAGATATCTGCTTGATAAACGACTTGGTCTATGTCTTTAGGCAAAAAATTGCCAAATAGTGCATTAAATGTACCTGCTAATTTCATAAAATTCCAATTGCGTTCTATTGTTCTTTCTCGAAGCGTCGCTCCATCTTTAAATGAAACTACACGATTACTAACAACTAATCCAAGTAAAACAATTGAACTCAAAAAAATGCGAAAAAATAATTTTGTCACATAGTTATAGTGTATTTTTCGCTTGGTTTCATTGGATGTATGTGCTTTTTCTTTCATTGCTTTTTGGTATCGATATACCAAACTGTCTTTTTTCATACCATCACCCCAATCATTTTATGAATTTCTAGATAGATTTAGAACAGTTTAAAAATTTTTGAACTTCTTTTCATGCTATAAAATGCATGTCCTATAATGATATGATCTAGAATTTGAATTCCCATTACACTAGATAATTTGAGCAATTTTTCCGTTGCCTTCAAATCCGCTATGCTAGGTGTCGCATCACCACTAGGGTGATTATGAACAAGAATGATGGCAGAAGCAGAAAATTTAACTGCCCATTTAAAAACATCTCTACCATCAATCAGAGATGCATTGATAGTTCCTTGTGTAATTAACTGTTCTTGGATCAATACCCCCTTAGTATTTAAATATAATGCATATAAACACTCTATTGTCAGCATACTCATTTTAGGATGAAAGTGCTCAAATACTTGTTCTGGTGTTGTGTATACTTGGAATTCTTTATCTGCTTGGATAATCCTTTTTCCAAATTCAATAGAAGCTAGTAATCCTATTGCCTTGGTTGAGCCGATTCCCTTGATATGTAATAATTCTTGAAGTGACATATCCTTAAATTCGGCTATAGAATGAAAAGAATACATGACTTTTTTGGAAAGCTCCATCACATTTTCATCTTTAGTTCCTGTTCTTAAAAGAATGGCTAAAAGTTCTATATTGGATAAGGTTGCTACACCATATTTCATCGCTTTTTCACGGGGTCTTTCAAAAAGAGGAACTTCTTTTAGCATACAATAAAACACACACCTTTCACTCAATAATACGAAAGGTGTGTTTATTTTTTCGTTATTTATTTTTTTCGTCTTTGACCATCTTTCTGATTTCACTAACCAAGTATAAACTTCCCATAAATATGGTTATACTTACTGGGTGTTGCTTTACCAAATCTAGTGCCTCTTCTAATGATGCCACTATCTTCTTTCGTGGATGATGCGATAATAAAAACAGTTCTTCAGGAGAAGCGCTTCTAGAATATGTATAAGCTGTGAAAATCACTTCATCAAATGTTTGATCAATCAAATGAATCATTTCTGCTAACTCTTTATCATGCGAAATAGCAACAATGGCCCTCGTATATGGCAGTTGAAGGGATTGAATAAATTCAGTAACCCTAGCCACACCATTGATATTGTGACCACCATCAATATAAACTTTAGGATTATCTAATACTTTCTCTAAACGACCGAATTCAAAGTGTTTTTGTAAGCCATTTCGAATCATCGGCTCAGTTATTCCCAGTGAAGCACGCAAGATATCCATTACCTCTAAAACGACTAATGCATTTTCAATCTGGTGAAAACCAATTAATCCTAATTCAATTTGCATATAGGACTTATAACTAAACAAACTGCCCTCTAAATCACACTTGTGAATTTGAACACTTGAATAATCTGGAAAAATACATATACTTTGAGATTTCTTCGCTCGGTTGATTGCTATTTCTTGTAAAACACAATCACTTATGCCACAAACAATAGGCACTTGTGTTTTCACAATCCCTAATTTATTCTCTAAAATCTCTGCTGTTGTATTGCCTAAAATCTGCATATGATCTAGTGCCACATTCGTAATCACACTAACTAGGGGAGTAATGACATTGGTTGAATCCAATTTTCCACCCATTCCTACTTCAATAATTGCAAAATCTAAATCTACACGCCCAGCAAAGTAAACAAACGCACAAAGAGTTAAGAATTCAAAGAAACTAGGATACTCAAAACCGTCTTTTTCAATTGTTGGATACCATGTAATGATTTGATTGGCAACATGAAGCAGTTCCTCATCTGAAATAGGTTCTCCATCAAAAGAAATACGCTCATTAAAGCAAGTTACATAAGGTGATGTAAAAGTGCCTATATGATAGCCACTTTCCATCAATATACTAGCAAGCATCATTACTGTACTTCCTTTGCCATTGGTCCCCGTAACATGGATTGTTTTTATTTTTGCTTCTGGATGTCCTAATAACTCACAATAATATCGCATTTTATCTAAATTTACTTTTTTGGAAAAACGTTTTTGAACCTGAACCCACGCAATAAAATCAGATAGTCGTACAAATGGCTCCATATTATTCTTCTAATCCTTTGAGCAACATCTGTACTTCTTTTAATTGTTCTTGATAACTTTCAAGCTTACTTTGTTCGATTTCAATTTTTTGACGTGGCGCCTTAGCTACAAACTGAGGATTATCAAGCATTTTTGAAGAACGTTCTATTTCTTTTTCCAACTTGGCAATTTGCAGTTTTAGTTTGGCCTTTTCTTCGTCAAAGTCAATCAATTCTTTCAAAGGAATAATTAAATTCACATCATCTAGAACCACTACCACAGCGTTTTTCTTGTCTTGTTGTGCACCGATTTGTAATGTTTCATAATTGGTAAATTTAGCTAAATAGGAGCGATGCATATCTAAATAATGCGTAAAACCGATATGATCAGTTTCTAAAAATAAATTGATTTTTTTACTCATGGCAACATTTTTTTCACTTCGAATATTTCTTACCGCACTAATTATAGCAAATAATTTTTCTGTGTAATCTAGTGTATTGGCATCAAATACCATTCCTGTTGATGTAGGCCACTTGCTAATTACAATCGAATCTGTATAAAAATGTTGATAAATTTCTTCCGTCACAAAAGGCATAAAAGGGTGCAATAACTGAAGAATGGTCGTTAATACTTTTGTCAATATAGCTCCTGTATTGATTTTTCTTTCTAAACAATCTGAAGAGAAATCAACTTTGGTCATTTCTAAATATTTAGAAGCAAAATCATCCCACGTAAAATTGTATATCGACCTGGCAACTTCTCCCAATTCAAAATGATCATATTTGACGTTAACATCCTCGATTAAAATATCTAACTTATTCAAAATCCACATATCTAGTGCGGTCAAATGTTGTTCATCTATTGCCTCGCCTTGATATCCGATTTGATTCAAATTCATCTTAACAAATCGTGAAATATTCCAAATTTTATTGATGTAATTCCAAGATGATGCCATTTTTTCATCTGAAAAACGCAAGTCTTGACCTGGTGTAGCATTAGTTGTTAAGAAATAACGCATAGCATCACATCCGTATTGATCTATCAAATCAAAAGGGTCTACACCATTGCCTAGTGACTTTGACATTTTTCTACCTTGCTCATCTCGAATCAAACCATGAATAAAGCAAGTTTTAAAAGGGCGTTTTCCCATAAAATGACGAGACTGAATGGCCATTCTAGCTACCCAGAAAAAAATAATGTCATATCCAGTAACTAAACAATCCGTTGGAAAATAGCGTTCTAAATCTGCTGAGTCTTTGGGCCAACCTAGAGTAGAAAATGGCCAAAGGGCACTAGAAAACCATGTGTCCAATACATCCTCATCTTGATGCCATCCATCACCAGTTGGTTTTTCCTTTCCTACATAAACTTCTTCTCCTCTATACCAAGCAGGAATACGATGTCCCCACCACAATTGACGAGAAATACACCAATCTTGAATATTGTTCAAATCCAACCAAGTCGTAAGCGTTTTATTAAAACGACTTGGAATAAATTCAATGGGTTCATCACTTGCTTGCATTTCCAGAACATCTTTTGCAAGAGGTTCCATTTTTACAAACCACTGTTTTGATAATCTTGGCTCGACAATGACTCCAGTTCTTTCTGAATGACCTACTGAGTGAATTATTTTTTCAATAGCAGGACAAAGACCAAGTTCAGTCAAATCTGCTACAAGCGCTTTTCGACAAGCAAATCGATCCATTCCCTCATATTTTCCCGCCAAATGATTCATCGTACCATCTTCATGCATACAAATGATGCGTTCTAATTGATGTCGATTGCCAACCTCAAAATCATTAGGATCATGGGCAGGCGTTACTTTTACTACCCCAGTTCCAAAATCACGATCAACATAACTATCCGCAATAATAGGGATTGTACGATTCGTACCAGGTATATAAACTTGTCTTCCAATATAAGACTGATATCGTTCATCTTCAGGATGAACCATAATGGCAACATCACCAAACATCGTTTCTGGCCTTGTTGTAGCAATTTCTAATCCACCTTTTCCATCTACAAATGGATATATAAAATGATAGAAAGCCCCTTCAATATCTTTATACTCTACTTCAATATTGGAAAGCGCCGTTTTGGCTTCAACATCCCAGTTGATAATCCGCTCACCGCGATAAATTAATCCTTCTTGATAGAGTTTTGTAAATACTTCCATAACAGCATCTTGTAATCCTTCATCAAGTGTAAATCGTTCCTTAGTATAATCTAACGATAATCCTAGTGCTGCCCATTGTTTACGAATAAAGTGGGCATATTCGTGTTTCCACTCCCATGCCACCTCTAAGAATTTTTCCCTTCCAATATCATAACGGCTGATGCCTTGAGATTTGAGTTTGGCATCTACTTTAGCCTGTGTAGCAATACCCGCATGATCCATTCCAGGAAGCCATAATGCATCATAGCCTTGCATTCTTTTTCTTCTAATCAAAATATCTTGAAGGGTTGTATCGCAAGCATGACCAATATGCAATTTACCTGTAACATTAGGTGGGGGAATCACGATAGTATACGGAATTTTACTTTTATCTCCACTTGTAAAAAAACCTTCTTTTAGCCAATACTCATATTTTCCTTCTTCAACTCGCTTGGAGTTATATTTTGTGTCCATCTCTTCTTGTTTTAATCGAAACATTCTTTCTCTCCTTTCATAAAAAAAAGTCTCATCCTGTCAAAGGACGAAACTAAAAATCCGCGGTACCACCTTTATTAGAAAACCATCGTTTTCTCTACTCTATGTTTTAACGCAAACCTACGGCTTGAGCTAATGACTCTTTCTCACCCAAGCATCTCTAAAGGCTACCTTCAAATATCATACTCAAGTTTTTCACTACCCAACTTGTCCCTCATCAGTATGTCTATTTTACTCTTCCCTATCAACGATTTTATTATTTTGTATTCAATTATATACTCTATTATTATATCACAATCAAAAGATGGAAGTCAAAGATTATGACAAACATTTCAAGTCAAATTCTTTTTGCAATTATTTCATATCACCAGGGAAACGACATTCACCTCTAGGATTAAACGTGAAACTGAATACTTTTATGCCTTCAGCCATTGTCAATCGCTTAAACTGATTATGTTTGAAGCGATCCATCAATCGTTTATAATACACTAAAGCTTCTTCTTGTGTTAAATCAAAAGTCTGCTGGAGCAAATATAAGATTCTTGACTGCGAAGCACCACGTGTGAAAATATGATACATCATAAAATCATTGATCTCGTATTTTCCTATCCGTTCTTCAGTCGCTTGATCTGCTCCTGTCAATTCTGGTGAAATCACAGCTTGGCACACTTTTCTTAATTCCAATTTCAACTGAGGATATATCATACTAAAATAGCGCACCAAAGCTCTAACAGTAGTTTTTGGTAAATTGCTATTCAATCCGTACATTGACATTTGATCCCCATTGAAAGTTGACCATCCTAAAGCGATTTCACTCATATCACCAGTACCTAAGACAATGCCTTTTTCTTGATTAGCCAAATTCATCAAATACATCGTTCTCAGCCTAGCTTGGACATTTTCATATGTAACATCCTTTTCTATTTCACTATGTTGTAATAATTTTAAATGAGCAAGCGTTTCTTTTTTGATGGAAACCTCTCTAGCGTCTATACCTAGCTTGTCCATCAAATGATTTGCAATATTCTTTGATTTACTTCCTGTACCTAGTCCTGGCATAGTCACCGCAATAATGTCTTTGATATTCAAATGATATTTTTGATAGCACGTATAAGCAAACAACAAGGCAAGTGTAGAATCTAATCCTCCACTAACACCAATAATGACCTTATTACAACCAATATAATCCAATCGATGTTTTAAAGATACACAAACGATATCAATGATTTCTGCCAATTCTTTTTCTGATTGAGGCACAAATGGTAAGGGATCAGGTTTTTGTTCTAATACATAAGATGAAGATGGTAATAGTTCAAATGAAACTGAACTTACTGTCTTATCCATTGTTGTACGAGCATAATTATCGCTAGAACGAGCATATCTTATATATTCAAGATCAATATCTACCATATGGTAGACGCTTTCTAATGATAATGTCTCTTGATTCAACAAAGTATCTCCACATATACAAGCTATTTGGTGCCCTGAATAAGTCATATCACTTGTTGAATCACTTGGACCATTTGATACATAAACGTATGCTCCTTTATACTGATGGCTTGCATGAGAAACAAGTTGATGCCGAATATCCTTTTTACCCAAATAATAAGTTGAAGCGCTTAAATTAAAGACAATATCAGCACCCTTTTGATACAACAAATGATGTGGCTTGTCAATTCCCCATAAATCCCCACAAATTTCAACACCAAAGCAAAGATTATCAATCTGATTTTGAAATAATACATTACCAAATGCAACTGGATGATCAGATTCTAAATAGTGAATCCAAACAGGATGCATCAAAAATGATGCTCCACTTGCAAAATAGCGGCTTTCATAAAATTCACCACTGGTTGGCAAATTTGATTTAGGAATTATGCCCAAAATATGCTGATTTTGAATCACTGCTGCACAATTATAAATGGCACCTGCATATTCAAAAGGTAATCCAACCACCCAAATTTGCTTGCCACTTGCCTTACGCACCATATGCAATGCATCTATGGTTTGGCGCAACAAATCCCGGTTCATTACCCAATCTCCTAACGTGTATCCAGTTAATGAGAGTTCGGGAAAAACAACAAAACTAGCAGCTTCCACTTGTGCAGTTAACGCAATCATTTCTCTAGCATTTTCAATAGGATGCCCCAAATGTACTTTGGGCGTAACTAGTGCTATTTTTACATAATTTTCTTGATACATACTTTCCTCTACTTTCTGATATAATTCGTGTGTTTCGATATAGTGATACAATTTAGAATTTACCCATTCTTTTTGATGAGTATGTCGAAAAGATGATGAAGAAACATCGGGAAAATCAATCTTAATTACTTCAAAATGGTCTGCATAAGGTTTTAACCAACTATTATTGATCCACTGATAGACTTGCTCTACACTTAAATGTCTTGTAAAAATTAAAAATTGATTTTCCGAAACTAGAACTTGTGGTTTAATCCATTGATCAAGTTGCATTAAACAGTCATCTCCACAAACAAAGATAGGATGATTTAAATCACGCAGACTTTGATAAGTTCCCTTAAATGATCTTTTGAATTCAATATTAGAAATCATTACGTTATCATAGGATTGTGCAATAATCTCTAGCATATCCATCCGCATTTTTTGATCAATTAAGCCTGCCTTGTGATATTGATTTCCATTTGGTAATAAAATGACTTCATCATAATGGTGCGATAAGTAATCAATTACTGCCTCATGTGCAATAGTAGGTGGGTTGAAACTGCCACCAAAAACTACTTTCATCCAACCACCACCTTTTCTACTGCCTGTTTCGCAGAAGCAACTGCCCTTGCAAAACTAGATGCACCAATTAAATAATCTCCGATTACTAAAATGGTTTTATCACGATAAGTTGCTATACCTTCTGGTTTGAGCCAACCATCATCAGCAAACATTTCTGGAACAAGTTGTTGCAAATCCTTATATTCAGGTATCAAACCAATGGCCTCTACAATAGCATCAGCAGAAATAACCGAAGTTAAACCTGTTTTTTGAAAATCTTTTCGCCCTTTTGTCTGTTCTTCAACTAATCTAGTTTGTTCTACGAGTAATCCTGTAAGTAACTGATTTTGATAAATAGGCTCTATTGGGGATGCACATTCCTCCATCATAATCCCCTCATTTCGTGCCTCAGCTATCTCAATTTGACTAGCAGGAGCCTGATCCATTGTTCGACGATAGACAATTTTTACATCATTGTTCATGTGCTTTAGTGCTCTTGCCACATCCATAGCAACATTACCTCCACCAATTACAAGCACCCTCTTGTGTTCTAAAAGGGCATGATTGTGTTTAAAAGCACGTAAAACTTCTATTCCATCATAAATAAAAGGTAAATTAGGAAAGTTACGCTTGGATACACCTGTACCAAGTGCAAATAAAATATATTCAAATGAATCTAAATCTTCCATCAGAAGATTTTTTCCCCATTCTTTTCGGTAATGTATCTGAACGCCCAAAGAATCTAATAGTGCTCTATATTTTTCTATTTCTGTTTCCGTAAATCGAAAATCAGGAAGGGTATCTGTAATAACTCCACCTATTTTTTCTTGTTGTTCAAACATTTCTACATGATATCCTTTTTGTGCTAAATCAATTGCTGCACTGATTCCCGCAAGACCGGCACCAATAATAGCTACTCGCTTGCCATGATATTCTGTACAAACATAATCCTTTGCTTGAATCAAATCTGCTAAATAGCTCTCTACTTCATAAAAAGCAACACTACCTTTATCTGTATTTCCTAACACACAATGCCCATAGCACTGGCGATTGACATCACATAGTTTAGAACAAATAGAACCGACATTTGTATTTTCTATTAATAGTTTCTTAGCCCTTTCGATATCGTCTTCTTCAATGGCCGATAAAATTTGTGGAATCGGATTTCCTAACGGACAATACTTTACACAAGCAGGATGCTTACATTTCAAGCATTTTTGCGCTATTTTTTTTATTTTTTGAAAATCACCCATTCTTTTTGCTTCCTTTTTGAATATTTTGAAATTACTTACTTAAAATTATACACTTTTTTTGCATTTTTTCTTAATCATTTGCAATTTTATTTATCTTTTGATATTTTTTAAAAAAAATATGTTGAATGAAAAAATTGAATTGAGCACCCCGTTCTTCAAAGGAACGATATTGGTCATAACTAACACAACTTGGAGAATATAAAATGACCATTTGTTGTCGGCATGGTAGCGAATCAATTACTTCTTCTAATGTATCATATACTTGTATTTTCGGTGCATTTAGTCGCATGGCAAGACGATATTGATCTTTCCCATATACATATATCCAATCACACCAGTGGATAACATGATTGAGACCATCATAATCCTCAGGTGGCATTTTTCCCCCTAAAATGACTATTTTATGATACATAGGATACTGTCTGTTTATCGTTTCAATCGCAAAACGAGTGGCTTCTGGAGTAGTTGATTTAGCGTCATTGATAATAACTACATCATTGGTTTGATAAATAGTTTCAAACCGGTAACGCACCCCTTGAAAAGAACTAAGTACATATGACATCCATTCTTGATCAATACCATACACTTGACCCACCAAAATAGCCATCATTGCATTCTGAATATTGTGTATTTCTTGCTTTGAAAGCAATTCTACATCAATTATTTTGGTTTGATGATAATAAATGGCTTGATTCAATAAATAGCAATCTGCATTTGAATTGTGTAGAGAAAAAGTCAATAACTGTGCCGATACAGATGTGGGATAATAAACATTTAAATAATGTGATATCACTTGATCGTCTAAAGGATAAATAAAGACATCTTCGGCTCCCATATTTTCTATTAGTCTCATTTTATCTTTTGCATATTCATCTAATGTTTGGTGATAATCAAGATGATGAGCAAATAAATTGGTCAATATAAAAACATGCGGAGCAGGACTTATCGTATGATGCAGCATAAAACTAGAAGCTTCCACTACTAAACCTATGGGTTCATCTACTTGTATTTGAAATATTGGTGTTCCAATATTCCCCACCAAATGATCTTGAAAATAAGGAATGCTAGCAAGCATTTGACTCACCCATGTCGATACGGTTGTCTTCCCTAATGAACCCGTTACGATTACATATTCGTGCTTTGGATAAAGCCGATAATAGAATTCTAAATCACTCCAAATCGGAATATCTTGAGCATGTGCCATTTGAAGCAGTATTCCATCAAAAGGTATACCAGGACTTTTGATAATGGCTTTGGTATATTTCAATAAAATAGCAGCTAAAAAAACATCTTGCTCATGCTGGTCATCATAAATCCAATAGGACTCCTGATGAGTTTCAAAATAAGTTCTTACAGCCTGATTAGACTTACCATATCCATATAGTAAATACATCTTTTCTAAAATAATTTCACCCCTAACCAGATTCCCAGAATCGTCATTCCTGCTTGGATCGTCCAAAAAAATACATCAATACTTGCCTCTTTCCATCCCATCAATTCAAAGTGATGATGAAGCGGTGTCATTTTAAATATTCGGTCCCCTTTGGTTCGCTTGAAAAACCAAACTTGTAGCATGACAGAAATCGTCTCTACAAAATAAACAAAACCAAAAAAGAAAATCAACACTTCTTGATTGAGTGCTATCAGCATAGCAAACAAAATCCCCCCAATGGCTAATGAACCAGTATCTCCCATAAAAATATGTGCTTTGGGTAAATTGAATACCAAAAATGAGAAAAGTGCTATCACTATGCTTACGGCCAGAAAGAATACAATGCTATTTTGTTGATGTAGAGCAAGTACCATAATACCAGTAAAACTAATGATGCCAGTGCCACCCAATAAACCATCAATACCATCTGTCAGATTAGTGGCATTAGAACACCCTGCAAAACCAATCACAATAAATAGACCATATGCAAAAGATAACTTTAAGGGGGTACCAAAGAAATTAATCCAGCTGCCACCTCTTGATTCTATGACGAGAATATATGCCAAAGCACTGATCGCCAATTGCAATACAAATTTCAGTTTTGCTGAAAGTCCATGGTTATTTTTTTTGACAACAATCAAGAAATCATCCCAAAAGCCAATCACACCAAAGCCTATAAAGACCATTAAAAATAATAGTATGATCTGATACTCATATGACAATTGCTGACGATTGATAAGTAAAAAAGTGATAAACAAAAATAAGGTTTGTATCAAAATGACGAGTCCTCCCATTGTAGGAGTCCCTTTTTTGGATAAATGTCTTACAGGACCTTCTTCTCGAATGCTTTGACCAAATTTTAAGCGATATAATAAAGGAATCATCACCTGAAATAGTGCCATTCCAAAAAGAATGCCAATGATACTTAATGCAATTAGTGCGTAAAAGGATGTAAACATAGCTTTCCTCCTCGCGATTCTATATACTCTATGTCAGAAAATGACTTAACAATTTCACCAATAATTTCAGTTTCTTCACCCTTTCCTAAAAGAACAATAATATCATTGGATCGGGCTGAGGCAATGGCGCTATCTATCGCTTGAGCACGATCTTCTATAATCTGATAATTCGATTGACTTACTCCTTTTACAATATCACCTAGTATAGAAACGAGTGGTTCAGACCGGGAATTATCTTCTGTAAAATAAGCATAATCTGATAATTCTGCTACTATTTTTCCAATTTTTGGACGCTTGTCTTGATCACGGTTTCCACCACAACCAATTACAGTAATTAATCTTTGTGACGTTAATTTTCGTAAACTGATTAAAGCATTTTTTACCCCGTCTGGTGTATGCGCATAGTCAATCACTACATAAATATCCTTTTCTGGCAGTTGAAGTTCGTATACATTCATTCTTCCTTTCACAGGGAAAAAAGATGGCAAAAATTGTATAAAATCATTTTTGTGAAAGTCTAAGCTTTCAATAATCAATAAACTAGCTAAAATATTATCTACATTGAATTCACCAATCAAATGTGTTTGTGCTGGTTGATACACACCATTTTGCCAAATTTCCAACAGCATCCCTTCTTTATTAAAGGATACTACTTTTCCAATTGCATGTGCATATGCACAAAAAGGACTAGATGAATAAGTCTTACACTTAGCAAGCGATGCTTGGATAAACCATGCATAATATGCCGATTCTTGATTCAATATCAATGTGTTATTTTCTGATAACGATAAAGCCAATTTTAGTTTTTCAAAAGCATATGCATCCATATTCTGATGATAATCTAGATGGTCTTGAGTAATATTGGTTAAGCAGGCAATATCAAATGGAATACCTAACACTCTACCTTCTGCAATTCCTTGACTAGATACTTCCATTACAACATAGTGGTAATCTGCTGAAAACATCTGATGATACAAAACAGATAAACGAGGAGTAGTATTTAAAGAGGGAGTAACGACTTCCTTACCTAAATATGACTTGATTTTACCCGTTCCTAAATACAATACATTTTCTTCCTTCGTCTTCAAAAATTGATACACCAATTCGCTAACAGTCGTTTTTCCATTCGTGCCAGTTATACCAATCATTTGAGGATACGCTTTGTCCTGATAGAACCATTTTAATAATCTTGCTAGTTCCACTTTAACGCTTTCTACTGCAATATAGTTGACATATGCCGAATACTCAGGTCGATATGTATTCTTCTCAAATACAATTGTTTTTGCCCCCAAACGAATCGCATCTTGGATATATTGCTTTCCATCTACTGTATACCCTTGAATCGCGATAAAAACACCATTTTCGATTACTTCTCTAGAATCTTCAAAAATACCCGATACATCGTGATCATAGGAAATTACTTCATCACGATACGTTTTCATATATTCACTAATTTTCATACGTTTCTCCTTTTTATGTATATAAAATAACAGTGCCACCCTCAATAATGGATTCACCCGCTTCTGGCATTTGGCTTAGCACTATATTGCCATTTCCCTGAATCACAATTTGATAATTACTTGTTCTTTGAATTTCTTTAACCGATACACCCGTATAATCTTGAACCTTATATATTTTTTTATCTATCCATGGTCTTGCCTCATAAGAAATTTCATCAGTTCTTTTTTTCACTTTTAAAAAAGCAAGTGATTCACTCAAAACTTCTTTTACGAGTGGTCCTACAGTAGTCCCCCCATACTGAATAGCATTATGAGGATTTTCTATGGCCATATATACAGCAACACTTGGATCATCCATTGGAGCTATTCCTAGATATGATAAAATATATTTTCCATCCACATAATGCCCGTTTTCCGCAATCTGGGCCGTACCCGTTTTTCCTCCTACTCGGTAACCCGATAAAAAACTCGTTCTTCCTGTTCCTTTAGCAACGACAGACTCCAAGGCATAAGCTACTTTTTGAGAGGTTTCTTCAGAAATAACTTGCCGAATCAATGTAGGTTCTTTTTCCACTTGCATCACAGAACCACTACCAATCGCCTTTAAAATATAGGGTTGATATAGACGTCCTCCATTGACAGCAGCACAGGCCGCATTTAATATCTGAAGTGGTGTAGCTGAATTCCCTTGACCAAAAGAAGCCGTTGCTAATTCAACATTGCCTATTTGATCCGTGCGAAATAAAATACCTGCACTCTCCCCTAATAAATCTATGCCCGTTTTTGAACCATACCCAAAATTACGAATATATTCAAATAGTTTTTCCTTTCCGAGTCGCATACCAATAGTCATAAAACCAGGATTGCATGAATTTTCCAACACTTGTAGAAATGTCTCGGTCCCATGTCCACCTTTTTTCCAATCTCTAATCCGTGTACCATCAATAACCATATATCCTGGGTCATGAAAAGTTTCCTCTAGACTAAACACATTTTCCTCAAGCCCTGCTGAAAAGGTACATATTTTAAAGGTACTGCCTGGTTCATACGACTTCCAAATGGGTAAATTACGATTATAGATTTCTTGAGCATAGTCTTGATAATGCTCTAAATCAAAGGTGGGACGTGATGCCATTGCAAGTACTTCACTTGTCTTTGGATTTAAAACAAGCCCTACTACATCATTGGGCGTATAACGTACATAGGCGTTTTCCATGACTCGCTCAAGTGTCAATTGAATATTTAAATCAATTGTCAAATATAAATCAAAACCACTAGATGCACTATCATAGTGACCACTAAAATCATCTATGGAATCCCCATGCGCATCAGTAAATATCTGTAATGCACCTTTTTTTCCTTTTAAATAACTATCATAGATATATTCAATTCCAGAAATACCTTGATTATCTATACCAACTATTCCGATAACCTGAGCAAGACATGTCGGATAGGGATAATACCTAGAACTATCTCCCACAATATAAATGCCATCTAAATCAAGCTTAGCAATTTCCATTGCCATTTCTACCGTAATTTTTTGTGCTTCTGGTTTCAATATTTCAACCGATACCGATTTATTTAAATGTTGCAATATTTTTTCGGTAGTACATCCGACAATTTTTGCAATAGATTGAGCGGCAGACATTTTATCCTTAACTTGCTTAGGAATAGCAACAAGTGTAGGCGTCAGTTTACTGCCCACAATTAAGTTACCATTTCGGTCATAAATATTTCCCCGTCTTCCTTCAATTGGTGCACTTCTTGTCCATAAATCGAGTGCCCTTTTGTAGTATTCTGTACCTTTATCAATTTTGACATAAGCTAGTTTGGCAAATAGCATGCCAAAAGCAAAAATAATTATTATATAAGATATCAATATTCTTTTCTTGATTAACAAGTTCATCACCAATACATTTTATGAACCATTTTAAAATAAAGAACATATAGCGCTAAAAGAAAAAGACAAATAGCAGTATCTACCACTATTTGTCTTTTTTGAGTAAATATAAACTAACCCGAATCGCCTTATTCAGGGTGATTTTGATTTTCCTTCAACAAGTCGCGAATTTCTTTTAATAACTGTACATCCACTGGATCTTCAACAGGCAAATTTTCTACGACTGGTTCTTCCACAACTGGTTCAGGTTGTGGTTCCTCTTTTTTCATTAATTTTTCTTTTGCAGCTTTGGCTCTATTAAAAATGGCTGTTACTATTTTAATAATAGCAAACAAAATCAAAGCAATAAGTAAAAAATCAATGACTGCTTGAATAAATGCACCCCACGAAATATACACAGAAGGAATCTTATCTCCTAAACTTGATGCAAGACCTGCTTCCACATCGGCTTGTTCAGCCGCTCTTGTTTTCAAGACTGTCCACAATGCCTCATTTTCTGCAAGACTTTTTTCACCGATAATTGCCGCAATCAATGGTGAAATAATGCTTTTATTGATAGCCGTCACAATGTTACTAAATGCACCACCAATAATGACACCTATAGCAAGTGCTAATGCATTTCCCTTATTGATAAACGCTATAAATTCACTAAAAATACCTTTTTTCTTCATCATTACTCTCCTTTTCATTCAAATTATTAGGTCTTTTCCTAAGAATTTATATCTATTATACCATAAGTTTTGTATTTTGTAATCATTTATGATATAATATAGCGAAAAATTGAGGTGAAATTATGCATTATACCATTCAAAATCAAGATTTAGTTGTTACAATTGCTACACATGGAGCAGAGATTCAAGCTATTCGCTATCAAAATATTGATTATCTTCACGATGCTAATCCTGCTTTTTGGAATCGCTCTGCACCTATTTTGTTCCCCAATATTGGTGCTATTTTAGGGGGAAGTTGTACGATTCAAGGAAAATCTTATCCAATGAAAAAACATGGATTCATCCGTGATCGCGAATTTACTTTGCAACATATCGAAACATCTTCTATTACACTTACTTATACAGCAAGTCATGAAGATTTAGAAATTTATCCATTTCTTTTCCAAATGGATATTACCTATCAAATTCATGGAAATGTGCTAAAAAGTTATATTGTTATCAAAAACTTATCTGAGACAACAATGCCTTTTCATTTAGGATTACACCCTGCTTTTAAGGTTCCCCTTTTCCCTAATGAGAAATTTGAAGATTATAAACTCATTTTTGGAGAAGCAGGTACATATGACTGTCCAAGTGTCAATTTATCCAATGGAACAATTGATTTTCAACGGATTGCCCGACATTTTGATGCCCTAAAAGAATTACCACTTTGCTACGATGACTATAGCAATGATGCCTTAGTATTCGATCATTTGACTACCCATTATGTGCAACTTGTCAATCCTAAACATAACCATGGAGTTGCTTTTGAATTCAATGATTTTCCTATGCTAGGTATTTGGACACCTAATCATGTAAAAGCCAACTTGATTTGTGTTGAGCCATGGATTGGTTGTGCTGACCCTAGCCAACATAATGGCCAATTTGAAAGCAAACAATATCAAATTTGTCTTCAACCACAGGAAATGAAATTGATTTCATATCAAATTCAGTTCTTCTAAGCAACAAAAACACTTTCAGTTTGAAAGTGTTTTATTTTTTATGATGCTATTTTATTGATTCATTGTATCTTTTAATTTTTTACTTGATGAAAAACGAATTTTATAACTCCCATTCACAGATAATTTTTCACCTGTAGATGGATTGATTCCATTGTATCCTTCTTGATAATATTTTTCAAATGTACCAAAACCGGTCAAAACAACTTTTCCATCCTCTTGGAGACCCGTCGCAATTTCTGTTAAAACATCATTGACAATTTTTTCAATGTCTACATAATTGAGTTCATTATTGCGATGGATATTTTTAATCAGTTCACTTTTTGTCATTTTTTATCACCAATCTAATTATAATTGATTTATGCATTTTTTTCAAGTAAAAAGCCTATTTTTTAAATATTTTTAAAGCACAATCGCAATCAGTCCACCTTTACCATAATTAACGATTTTCTCCATTGTTGCCTTGAATTTTTCCAACACTTGGTCGGGAATAGCATTGGTTTTGGATTTAATCCCATCTGATATCACATCACACAATTTTCTACCAAAAATCTCACTATTCCATAATTTTTCTGGATCAGTTTCATAATCATCTATCATATGTTGCAATAACTCTTCTGCTTGTTCTTTAGAGCCAATAATGGGTTCAAAGGTAGATGTTACATTCACCTGAATCAATTGAATCATTGGTGCGCTTGCCTTTACCTTAATACCATAACGGCTGCCCTCTTTTAATAGTTCAGGTGTTTCTAGTTTCATCTGTTCAACAGTTGGTAAAGCAATGCCATATCCCAATTGTTCTAATTTAGGGATTGCACTACCGACCAAATCCGCTGTATGCTTAGCTTGTTGTAAAGTTTGCAAAGAGGTAATAAGGGTCGCTTTATCTTCTATTGACTCACCCAAAATTTCTTCTAATACTTGATTATAAATTTCATCGGAACAAGAAACATCTACATTTACCACGCCATTTCCAGAATCTATATCTGTGATAGCAACATCTGAAAATAATTCACTATTTTTGAGCACTTCTTGAATCCGAAAGGCATCCTTCATTTTTCGAAATGTTCCCGTTGTTTCGTTCACCAACTGATTGAACTGACTCTTGTAAGCAGAACTATCATCTAATACATTTACCCAATTAGGTACTTCTAAATTCAATTCGGAAATATCAAATTCATCCATGGCCAATTTTAATAGTGTATCAATATCGGTTTCATTCATATTCACTACATCTAAAGCAATGACACTTACCCCATATTTTTCACTGAGGTTCTCTACCAATTCTTTGGTCTCAGGGGCATCAGGTTTCGTTGTGTTAATGACTAAAACGAAAGGCTTATTGTGTTTCTTTAAATCCTCAATGACAAGTTCTTCTACTTTTTCATATTCAGGTCTCGTGAATTCACCAAAACTACCATCACTACTCATCACTACCCCAATATTAGAATGCGATTCAATAACCTTTTCTGTACCTAATTTGGCTGCATCCTCGAATGGTATTGTATCACTAAACCATGGAGTTTGTACAAGCCTTGTAGTACCATCTTCATTTAAATAGCCTTTTGCGCTAGGAATGATATACCCAACACAATCCACTAATCGCATTTGAAAGGAAATATCTTCTTCAATTGTAATTTTGACAGTGTTACTTGGAATAAATTTAGGTTCTACTGTCATGATTGCTTTTCCTTCACTACTTTGTGGCAGTTCATCTTGAATTTTTTCATAGGAATAAGTATCATTCACTAAAGGTAAAACCTTTTTTTCGACAAATCTTCTAATAAATGAGGACTTCCCGCTTCTCACTGATCCTACTACACCAATGTAAACTTCGCCTTTTGTTCTTGAAACGACATCCCTTAATACTTTATCACTCATAAATTTATCCTCCTATGTTTCAATTTATGCGAAAAGTACATCCTTTATGAATAAAAAAGTAAAATACGCTAAGTGTATTTTACTTTTTTTGCTTGTTTGACTTGTTCTTTTTACGATCCATCTGCTTTCTTAAATTCTTATATATCTCAAAATCATTCATCACAACCTCTGAGTTAAAGGCTAACATTTTTTGATCAATTTTTTGAAGCAAAATCTGCAATTCATTTTCCACAATAGCAATCAATTTATCCCCGTATCCATAATCCATTTTATTAAAATCAAATTCATCACGGTCCAAAATCACTTTATCCCCACTAGGAAAAACTTTTACATCTAAATCATAATCGATATACTTCAGTCCTTCAGCATCACGAACATATGGTGAACTGAGATTACAATAATAGTAAATGGCATTATTTCTAAGCATGCAAATGATATTGAACCAATAGTTTTTAAAAAAATAACATACGGCTGGTTCTTTTGTCTTCCATCTTCTTCCATCACCATCTATTACATTAGTATGGTCATTTACTACTACAATCATATCACTTGTTTGTCGCACAATATATGCATATTGCCAAACACGATGAAGAGCACCATTATGTTTATAACTAATAATTTGTATTTTGTTATCTAACATAATTTCCTTCTTTCTAACTCAAGTCTATTATAGCAAAAAAAAGGTTTTTTATAAAGTGAAAAGACTTTTTTTATTTGAAAAAATAAAAAATAGTCAAAATTTCATTTTGACTATTTTGTTTTCTCTATCCCCAAATCATTTCCGCAAATTCAGGATTGTCGATAAATGGATTTCGATTACCTTGTACTTGATATGAGCGCTCATTACGTACCTTTTCAAATTCATCTACTGGGTCTTCCAAATGCCATTTTAGTAATAAAGACATAGATTGGATAGCACGTGTTACTGGATATTGAGAATCGGTTTGACTATAGCGCACCATCATATACATATAAATTCTAGCAACATCACCCTTGACCTCATCAAGTGGCTCATAATAATTATTGGCGTAATTCCCAGCAGGTGATCCATTATATAAGATAGTCTTACCACCAGTTACTTCCCCCATAATCATATTACCACGAGTAGAATTGACACGATTATCAGCAGGACGAATGTGATGAATATCGGCGCCAGCTCCTGAATTAGCGTACCAACCTAATGATTTTGGCCAAACATGTTCACGATTCCAAGTATTTCCACCATCCCATTTGGCGCTAACAGATGCTCTTGAATAGAATAAAATCAAATTACCCTCATGATCTGGATCAGCATCAGTATATCCTAATCCATTATTCATATTCCGCAATTGATCATAACTCGTTGATTTAACATTGGTAGAAATCAATGTTCTTAATTTCAATTTCAGATCAGTTCCTGTAGGCAAATGACCATTTCCATCCAAAATAGATTGATAATAAGCAATTAGTGTAGTTTCTTCGCCACTTCCTTTTGATTCTTTCCATTCAGCCACAAGTGTTATATTTCCAGTTACAGGAGTATCAAAATCATAAGCCACTCCATTGTAACGCCATTCTACAAATTCATAGTCTTTTCTCGTTGGTTGTGTAGGTTCTGTTACCTTTTCACCACTAGACACCACTTTTGTTGTAACAAATGATCCTCCATTAGAATCAAAAACAACATTATATTTGATATCAGAAATATTACCACCATCTGTAACATCAAAACTCAAGCGCTTGCTAGGTTCAGAATCAAGTTGTGCTTTACTCTTGTCCGCAATCGCGCGAACGCTCACTTCATATGTACCTGCGACAAGATCATTTAAAATCACACCCTTTAGCGCATCATCTGGCGTAATAGATAATGGTTTTTGCGTCAGTTTATTATTTTTATAAACAGATAGTTCATAAGCCGCTGCTTCTTCTACAATATCAAAGAAAATAATCGGCCGATTATCATATTCTACAACACGTAAATTTTCTGGTGTAGTCAAAATAATTGTTCCAGGATGATTAGTTCCCGTATTATCACCAGGATTTGGATCAGTAACAACACATCCAGTGAATAAAAATGCTGATGCCATCAGCAATGTCAATAAAAAGTATTTTACATTTCTCATATTTATAACCTCGAATTCATCATTATTATAACAAATTTTGTTATATCTTGCAAGATAAAACATTATTTTTTATATTTTTGAAATGTTGAAGGTAGTGGTGCATCTATCACTAATCTTTCATGCGTAATTGGATGTTGCCACTGAAGAGATTTACAGTGCAATAATAATGGCGCATCCATCGTTGAGCCATACAACATATCTCCAATAATAGGATGTCCAATAGTAGCCATATGAAGACGAATTTGATGGGTTCTACCCGTTTCAATTTGAATCTCCACTAAAGTGGATTGTTTCGTACTACTGAGTGGTTTATAGTATGTTATAGCCTTTTTTCCTGTGGGACTAACAACCATTTTACCACTACTGTGCCGATTTTTGCCAATGGGAAGTTCGATACGCCCCGCCTGCGTTATTTTACCTTCTACTTTTGTCCAATATGTCTTTTTCACTTGATGGGTCTCAAATAAGTGGGCCATAGCACTTTGAGTAATCAGGTCTTTGGCAAAAATCAGGCATCCTGTCGTATCTTTATCCAAACGATGACAATGCCGAATCGTCAAATCCAATTGATTGTCTTGATAATATTGGGCAACCAAATTCACAACAGTCCCCATTTTATTTGGTTGGTCAGGATAAATAATCATCCTAGCAGGCTTGTTTACAACCAATAAATAATCGTCTTCGTAAAGAATAGGTAACTGCCCATCTTCTGGCAAGTAGTTCATTTGTTCAAACAAACTGATATCGATACTCAAGTAATCATTTATGAAAAAAAGCGTATCTGGTTCTATTGCTTCTCCATTGCGATAACAACAGTGATGCAATAGCAATTGATGAATCTTGCACTGTGCCACATTATATTGGTGTAAAATTTCCTTGATTGTCTTTTTATGCCCCAATGGGCCTATTTTCATATGAAAATATTTTTCTTTGACATAATTGTACATATTTTTTATCTCTCCATAAAAGATAAACCATAAGTAGACTTATGATTTATGCTACCTATGGTTTATACACTTTTTAATTCTTCTAATGTTTTAAAATTCACAACAACACTAGTTGCTTTGTCAAAAGTTTCATAAATGACATGAATAATGTCTAATGCAGAAGCAGCCGATGAATTGTTTGATACAACGATAACTTCTACACCACTAGATGTATGATGAACAAAGGCATCTTGATAACCCAAATTCATCACTTTGGTTTCTAATAAAGCCTCTTGCTCATTTAAACTAGATAATTCTGCCTTTTGTTGAATAGCTGATGTTTTGCTTGCCAAAGTGGCTCCTTCGTCCGCAATAATATTATTTAAAGTAGCAAGTGTAGCACTTCTTTCTGTACGAACAGCCTCACGCATTGATGCTAATTCTTCTGTTCTTGTTGTTGGATTTCCGACTACCAAAACAGGATCTTTTTCTTTTTCACTCGTTGGTGATTTAAAATACCATACAGCTAACATCGTAATGACAGTTAAAAAGATTAATGCAAATTGATTCTTTTTCACAAATACTCCTCCTCTACGTACTACACTATATGAGGAAAAAAAGATTTTATGACTCTATATGAAAAGGAAGATCAAATTTTACTCTACTTGATACGCATCGTCTGACTTAATCTCTTTAAACTTGAGTTTAGGCTTTTGGATAGCAGGTTGATCAATTGGCGGATTTTTATCATCATCTTTTGAATTTTGATCTTGATCAAGTAAAGCAGGATCGGTATTGATTCTAAATGTGACAAAAATATAATAAATGAGTTCAATAATGAGAACAATTAACATCAATTTGGTAAATTCGATGAAGAAACCAAGAATAAAACCAATTAAAGAGGTAGTCAAATAGGTGACTGCACAAATTGCATAGTACTCTCTGAATTTATTCATAGCAAAGTGCCTAGACATTAGCCAAGTAATCAATACCCACAAAAGTGGTACAAGTACATTGACAATCATCGCAATGAGTCCATACATACTTTTTTGGATTTGTGCATCAGCAAGAACCATTACTTCATATAATTCGGCCAATACTTCAGGTAAATTGCTATTGCTTCCTAAATTAATAATGGCATCACTTTTCCCAAGTTCATCGATATCTAAGATATTATTGTAGATATACTCACCACCCCGAAGTGCATAACGTAAATTCTCCTGATGTTTTCGACTACTCGTTACAGTGACAGTTTGCCCATTCGCATCTTGTAAGGTACTTTTTTCGCCCTCAGCAGTCTCAACTGACCACAGTGTAACATCCCATGTTTGATAAGTTTCATCATAAACTAATTCAGAACTATCCTTTGGTAGGAAATAGCGATAAGCACCACTATCATCATACTGATAAGCATATTGATAAGTCGGTGCATCTACTAAGTTGCCATTGTCATTTTTTACCTTACCTAAATTATAACAATAATAAAAAGCTTTTTTTGTAAAAATGTAGAGCACATATTCACAATCATCTTGGATAGGCTGATTCAAATAATTTTCTAAGTGAAATATATTTTGATCGATAGTTACTGTTTCTGTACCATCTGTTTTGAATAAATCCATATCCTCAATGAATACAGTCGTTACATCTAAAATTTTCTTTTGATTTTGACGTTTACCCACTAATTGTGTATGCACTACGTTGTGATATGAATCGACTCCATCAGTGCCAGGGTCATCACAATCTAAATAATAACCACCATTTTCACTTTTGACAATTTTGTATTTTGGAAACGTGACACTGGCCGTTTTCTCATAATGCATATCTGAAAATTGCGGAGAAGCAATATTTTTTCTCATGAAACGTTTCACCGATAAATTTACAGAAAACAAAATTATAAAAGCTGATAAAATGAAGATAAATAGGGCATAAATAAATTTCATATTATGGTGTCGATACATTTTACGTGGTAAAATGAAAGACAGAATAAAATCCTTGAATTTTTTCATAGTTTTACCTTTCTACAATTAAACAAGTCAATTCATTCACCATCTCCGCATCTTCTTCGTTCGGAATAGTTTCAAAAATAATGACTTTGTTTTGTTGATACATTTCCTTGAATATCAATTGATTCAAAGAATTATGATTGAGAAGCGAATGGATAGTCTCGTTCTCGCGAATCAATAGGGCATCTACAAGCGATAGAGCAATATTATATTGTAAATTCATATAAATAGTCGAATCCACAATCACAACAAATCCCATAGCTATACACTGGTTCACTACTTCATATACTCGTTTTGTTTCTATTTGATAAATAGGTGGTATATGTAAAATCAGTTTAGCATCTGGATAAGTTTTAATTACTTTTTTTAATACTTCCACCACTTTTTTCCTTGAAAACGAAGTGACAAGCACAGTATAAACAGGCATTTCTAATTGCTTATGAATCGATTCTTCCATCAGACGAATAGCGCTTTCTTCAAAAATACGATAGAGCGACTTAGAATACCCATTAGGAATGGGTCTAATAACTAAGTTACCAACAAGATGTTCATCCTTCGCCTGAATCATGCAGTATTTTTTCCTTGGATATACAGCATCCCATAATAATTTTTCGCGATTATTTTGATCCAAATATTGACAATATACAGCATATGAGAACTGCTCTGGTAGTTGCTCATGAATATATTCAACCAAAGGTTGCAATTGCATATTGGCATCAATTTCTCCAGGACAACTCACAAATAACGTATATAAATGTTTCAAATAATACGTTACATTGAGTATTTCACGTTTTTTATACGAACGATTGCATACAATGACAATTGCATCAGAATCAACCCAATAACACTGGTATAGTACATCAAGCATATTGTTTTGAACTATGCTCTCCCATTTCGCTCTTAGCTTTATAGCATCCATTTCCTGTTTCAAGTCTCTAATATAGATTAACGTAAAAGTAGATACAAAGGGGTGTTCTTCTAGGGAGGCCATGGCATAAAAAGAATGGTTTCGCTCTTCATTCCATGATAAGTGTTGAGAAAGATAATACACTTCCCATTCTTCTAATGTAATGTGTTGCATCATAGGCAACTTTTTTTCAATCTTCAAAGCATCCGCATCTTGGCCCGCAACAAATGAACCAGTAAGTTCTAAAGCCTTTACACAGACATCATTGCAATAATAGAATTCTCTTCGTGAATGATATAGCACCAGATAATACGATTGAGATGAAAAAATAATTTCTTGGACATGTTGTAACACATCACTAAAAGTATCCTTTTCTAAACGTTTTTTCAAAGTCAATAGTTTCTGATTCGAGATAACTGCCTGGGGGTGATTCATTTGACTATACAAAATAGCTATCCCCAATAATTTTTTTTCCGTTTTAGATAACGTTTTTTCTATTTTCTGCACAATTAAGCTCTTAAAATCAATAGTTAGTACATCTTTTAAACCATATGGTTCAAGTATTGTGTAGCTGAATTCTTCTTTTTGAAGCAGCATAGGTGACTCAAACTCAAGTGCAATTTCAACTAGTGTCCCACCCATTTGATCGATAGCATATTCTTTTTCGAATACATATGGTTCCTTTATATGATACACCAAAACAGCATCTTTTGCTATACAGCATTGTGACATATCTGAATCCTCTTCTTGAAACAACACAATTGTCATTTGAGTAATCTGATTGTCTTGGAGTCCTTTTCGATTACTGGATAAAAAATCCAAAATCACATGACGATACATACGCACACCTAAAACTCAAGTGTAATGGTAACAGGACCATCACAAAATACTTCTAGTTGCATATCCGCACCAAACTCTCCTGTGCTTACTGGTTTTCCGAATGCACGACTCAGTTTTTCATTCCACATTTGATACAAACCACTAGCTTGTTCTGGTCGCATTGCCTCTATAAAAGATGGACGATTTCCACTATAGGGATTGGCATAGAGTGTGAACTGAGATATAGATAAAATTTCACCTTGAATATCTTGAATAGAGCGATTCATCTTATGTTGTTCATCTTCAAAAATCCGCAAGTTTACTATCTTTTGAACCATTTTGTCGATTTGTCCAATGGTATCTGTATGAGTAAAACCAACAAGTAACATCATACCTGATGCAATATCTGCTATTATCTTGCCCTCTACAATACAACTGGCCTTCTTTACTCTTTGAATGATTACACGCATTATTTATTCACTCTTTCAATATTATAAATCGATTTGACTTTGTTCAAATTAACAATCGCATTGTTCAAATCATCTAAATTGGCCACTTGTAATTTAAATTTGGCCACACATTCTCCCACATTGCTCTTGGTACAAGTAACCGACGCAATTGTGACATTACAGGAATTGAGCACATTGATCATATCCGCAACCAAGTTTTTGTGATCAATAGCATACACTTTTAGTGTTGTATCAAAAATCTTGCCTTTGAAATTTTTGTCCCAATAAACTTGAATAAAACGATTGACATCTGCTTTTTCCACATTAGGACATCCTAATCGGTGGATAATAATGCCATTTCCTTTAGAGATGTATCCATTAATTTCATCGCCATAAACAGGTTGACAACAATTGCCCAATCGTATTTTCGCTCTTTCTAGTCCTTCCACAATGATACCATATCCATTAGAGGCGGCTCTTTTTCGATTCGATGAACTATCTTCGCTGTATAATTTTAGCGCATTTTCATCATCTAATTTCATATCAGTCAAACCTAAAATACGATTGATTGCGGCAAGAGCAGAAATTTCGCCCTTTCCAATGCACCAATATAAATCTTCTACACTTTTAATTCCATTTTTCCCAAATAACTCTGCAGCCATTTTATCATCTAGGCCATTAGGATTGTATCCAAAATTTTTACTTACTAGAGCCAAATCTTCTATTCCTTTCGCTACAAAACTATCTCTTTGTTTCTTATTGATAAATGTTTTGATCTTCGTTTTGGCATGGGAAGTTTTGGCAAGTTTTAACCAAGCCCTAGTTGGTCCCAAACAGGTTTTACTCGTTTTAATTTCTACTACATCACCTGTTTTTAAAATATAACTCAAAGGAACAATTTTGCCATTGACAATTGCACCGATGGTCTTATTGCCAATATCGGAATGAATGCGATAAGCAAAGTCAAGTGGCATAGAACCAGCCGGAAAGTCGTATACATCACCTTTTGGCGTAAAGATGTAAACATTAGCGCTAAAGATGTCCTCAATAATACTATCTAACGGATCTTCGCTTGTCGCATTTTCAACATAAGTTGTTAGTTCTTTATACCATTTCAACTTACTTGTAATTTCTAATTGTTCTTTTTCTGGTGAATAAGCTGCATTTTCTTTATAAGCCCAGTGGGCTGCAACACCTAGTTCAGCTGTTTGATCCATTTCATAAGTACGAATTTGAATTTCGTAGATTTTACCTGATTTTCCAACCACTGTTGTGTGTAAGGACTGATACATATTGGGCTTGGGTACTGCAATATAATCCTTGAACCGCATAGGAAGAGGCGTCCATATACTATGAATGAGTCCTAAAACACGGTAACATTCTTCAACTGAGTTGACAATGACCCGAAGTGCCAATAAATCATATATGTCATCTAAATTTTTGTTCTTGGTGACAATTTTTTTATAAATACTATAAATATTTTTGATTCGCCCTTTGATTTCATAATCTTGAATATGATTTTTAGCAAGTAATGCACGAATTTGTTCAAGCATTGCTTCAATATCTTCTTCACGCTCATTTTTTCTAGAAACTATTTCCTTTGAAATTTCATAGTATTTCGTAGGTTCAATGGCCTTGAAGCTCAAGTCTTCTAATTCAGCCTTAATTCGGTACATACCTAATCGGTGTGCCAAAGGAGCATAAAGATCTAGTGTTTCTTGGGAGATTCGTTTTTGTTTCGCCTCATCATGAAAACCAATCGTGCGCATATTGTGTAAGCGGTCGGCAATCTTGACTAGAATCACCCGAATATCTTTCGACATCGCAAGCAATAGTTTTTCATGATTGTGAGCGAGGGCTTTTTCTTTGGTCATATATTTCAACTTACTAATTTTTGTAACGCCATCAACAATTTCTGCCACATCTTGATTAAATTCAGCAGCCATCTCATCTTTGGTCATATCCGTATCTTCTAATACATCATGCAACAATCCTGCCGCAATTGTACTAGGACCAGCATGCAATGTTGCTAGTACATAGGCTACTTCTACTGGATGTTGTACATAAGGCTCACCAGATTTTCGAAATTGCCCTTCATGCTTCTTGCAAGCAACAGTATAGGCTTTTTGAATAAAATTTAAATTCTGTTCCTGATGCAAATATGATTTTACACAGGCCAATATATCATCTATTGTCTTCGATTTTCCTTCTTCTGTACTCACAAGAATCCCCTCCTTCTAGGTCTTATTTGTAGATATCCTTAAAATTCATATGTAATGAGTGAATGTACAGGATATCCTTTCAACAAGTCTCTTCCTTGTAAACCAGTGAGTTCAATTAAAAAGCCACACCCTACCACTTCTCCTCCAAGTTGTTCTACGAGTGAAATGGTGGCTTGAACTGTACCCCCTGTTGCAAGTAAATCATCAATAATCAAAACTTTATCATCCTTTGTAATCGCATCTTCATGCATACAAAGCGTATTGGTTCCATATTCGAGACTATATTCCGCAGTAATGGATTTACGAGGCAATTTACCAGGTTTACGAATGGGAACAAATCCTAAATTGAGCATTGTCGCTACTGGGCAACCAAAAATAAACCCTCGAGACTCTGGTCCTACAATTTTAGTTGCACCAACTGATTTTGCATATGCTGCTAACTCCTCACAGGCCTTTCGAAAAGCATCTGGCGCTTGCATCAAAGGCGTGATATCTTTAAAAGAAATTCCTGAAACTGGAAAATCTTCTACTATAGCTATATAATCTTTATAATTCATTTTTTCACCTCATCTAACAATTTATTATATCAAAAAAAATGATAAATAGAAAGAAATTTGTTGCTTTTTTTAAAAAAATACATATTTTATTTTCAATTTTCATACAATTGGGCATAAGGAGATAAATATATGCGAAAAAAATTCAACCGAAACACTTTTTTTTATGCCACTTTGATTGTGATTGCATCAGGCTTCATTGTAAAATTATTAGGGCTAATCAATAAAATTGCCATTACCCGAGTGCTGGGTACAGAAGGAATGAGCCTATATGTTCTATCCTTTCCCACAATCATGCTATTTGTCAGTTTATCTGGTATGAGTCTTTATGTGACGATGAGTAAACTCGTTTCTGAGGCAATGATTAATAGGAAATATTCACCTAAAAAATTATTAAAATCGGCCTTCAAAATTTCTATGATTGTATCCTTTTTTACCTGCCTTCTCTACATCATTTTATTAAAACCTTTGACTCATTATTTCCTCAAAAATGATGCTTTATATACGCCCCTTTTAACCGGTCTTGTTCTCATTCCACTAGTTGGTATGAGTGATGGATTAAAAGGATATTTCAATGGTCTCAAACAATCCACTATTGCTACAGCGGGCAATCTTGCTGAACAAATCGGACGAATCGGTTTTGGTATTACCTTTTTGTTTATTATGATTCCTTATGGTACTACTATGGCTACTGTTTTTTGTTTACTTGCCCTAAGTTTTGGTGAAATTTGTGCAATTATTTTTTGCTTGATTAAACTCAAAAAATATCCCCCTGCTCACTTTGATCATACCGAAAGTGAAACCAAAGCCATCTTAGCGATGAGTATCCCCAATACCTTTTCACGCCTCTTAGGCAATTTTACTTACTTCCTAGAACCCATCATTTATACTGGCGTACTATCTTATTTGGGTTATTCACTTTATGCCATTCATCAAACCTATACCATTATTGATGCCTATACTATACCTCTGCTTACTTTTTTTTCTTTCTTGCCATTTGCTATTTCCAATACCATTGTACCTGGCGTTTCGATTGCAGCAACCAAACGTAATACCTCTTCCATTACTTATTATATCCAAAAAGCATTGCTATTTTGTGCTATTCCTGCTTTCATTTTGCTAATTAATCTATTCTATTTTTCAAAGGATTATATGCATTTGATTTATCGCACCACAGAAGGCACTGAGTATATTTCTTTCCTATGCTTTCTCTTCCTTTTTTACTATATTGACATTCCTCTTGTTTCCATTTTGCAAGCATTAGGCAAGTCTAAACAATTATTTATCTCTTCTACAATTATTCATATTGTTCGCTTACTCTTAATCGTTATCTTCTCTTGCATACCATCGCTTGGTTTATATTCTATTTTATTTGCTTCTACTGCTACTCTACTTATGGGCAGCACCATTCACTTCATTCAGATCAAAAAGTATACTGGTTATACCCCTAGCACAAAACGGTTGTGCCAATTGACGATAACTTTTTTGATAACCTTTTTACTCATGGTTATCCTACATAAGTTGGGGGTACATTATCTATTGATCCTGCTTGCCACAGCCAGTTGCATGATTCTTTTATCCATTGCCTTTAAGCTCATTTGGATCGAAAGTCTATTTTCTAAATTAAAATTCAAAAAAAGCAGCAAATTCTAACTTGCTGCTTTTAAATTATCGTTATTCCTTGTTTTGCTTTTCAAATTGGACTATTTTGACTTTACCATCTTGATAACTCGCGCCATAAACTTCTTGTGGAGAATAGATATCTTGCAATTCCAGCTCCGTTTGTAACCATTTTTCAGTTTTTTGAATCAGTGCTAGATTTTCTTGCTGAATCTCACCACTAATAATAAGTGGCAATGGAAAAATATGATCCTTATTTTCTTCAAAGGTAAATACACTTAAATTTCCATTGGTTTCTAAAATAGCATATTCTACTTCATCAATGCTACGAATATTTTTGGCACGCAATTGTGTATACAAATCATTCATATTGTATTTTTCTTTTTCCATTTGATCTAATTGAATTTTTCCCTTGCGAATAATGATATTTTCTTTGCCATCAATGGTATCTCGTAGTTTAGTAAAACGGAGCGTGACAATTGCAATGATTTTCTGAAATAAAACAATTAAAATCATTGGTACAATGAAATGCCAAATACTTTCATCAAAATTTTCAATGCCTATAATCATAATATCTGCTATTGATAGAACAATTAAGAAATCAAAAATACTCAGTTGTCCAATTTCTCTTTTGCCCATAATTTTCATAGATATCGTCAATAAAATAAATCCTATTACCGTTCTAAAAATAATTATCCCTAAATCTTTCATTTGTTCTTCTTTTTTTCTCCTTTCTTGCATAGACTATAGCAGGTGATTCTATGCAATTCGTGAAACAAAAAGCCATTACATTTTTAATTTCATTTTTTATTTTTATCCTTTTTACACTTGTTTATACTTTGATTCTTTATTTTGGAAAAGTAAGTTATACAGAAACCTCTGTTTATCGCTTTACATTTGTAATTGGTGTATTATCCTTTTTTATCTATGGTTTTTTAACTGGAAAAATCGAACAAAAACATGGTCTTTTATCGAGTTTTTTATCGACACTTGTCATTTTGGCTCTTGTAGTTCTTGTTCATTTGTTATCTAAAAAATCAATAGATGCACCAAGTTGGATCAAATACGCTTCCTATTTGCTTGCTTCAAGTTTAGGTGGTATGTTAGGTGTGAATTTTCATTCTATAAAGAAAAAGGATAGCAAAAAAAAGAAGCAACACTAATCACTAGTCTTGCTTCTTTTTAGGTATAATGATGTGATTGCTCTTCTGAATCACAATAGAATAGTCGTTTACGCTTTCATCTAATAAAACATGTGCACCCACAATACTCCCTTTTCCAATGCGAGTATCTCCTCCTAAAATAGATGCCCCCGCATAAATAATAACATCAGACTCAATCGTTGGATGTCGCTTTATCCCTTTTAGGAGTTGACCTTTCGATAACGATTTCGCACCTAATGTAACGCCTTGATAAAGTCGAACCCGTTCACCTATTTGGGTGGTTTCTCCAATAACAATGCCTGTACCATGATCAATAAAAAAAGAATGACCTATATGAGCCTTTGGATGAATATCAATACCTGTTTGAGAATGTGCATATTCACTGAGATATCTTGGTAAATATAAAATTTCCCATTCATCTAGTTGATGCGCAAGTCGATATACCATAATGGCATAAAAGCCTGGATAACTATATATAACCTCTTCTTTTCCATCCATTGCTGGATCGTTTTTAATATATGCTTCCAAATCAGTCGATAAAATGTCCATGATATTTTTTATTGCTTTTGCCATATCTATTTCATCAATTGGATGAGTGACATCAGTTAGTTCATACTGTTCTAAAAAAAACAGCATAGAATTGACAAAAGTTTGAATGGTTGCATTGCCAGATTCTAACAAATAGGCTGCCACGGCCTCTTTCCAATTTTCTAATAATGAGGCTAGATCTCGCTGTTTGATCCTACACTTTTTATTCATTCCACCCACTCCTATAGTATTATATGAAAAAAAGAAAAAAATGTAACCGCAATTCTAATTCTAAACATACACCAGTAAAAAATGGCATCAACGTATCCTAATACCCTACCCACTATTTCCATCTGTCTTGCTTTTTGGCATAAATTCATATATAATAAAGAAAAAGAATTTACAGAGGAAAATGATGGAAAAAGTCTTAAATGAACAATTGATATATGAAATTTTATCTGTCGTAGATGAAATCCCTGAAGGGTGTGTGGCCACATATGGTCAAATTGCTAGGCTGATTGGCCGAGAAAAAAATGCAAGACTTGTGGGCTGGGTTCTTGGTTATGCAGATTACTATGGAACATATCCATGTCATAGAGTAGTCAGTGCTTCTGGAAGATTGGTTCCCCACTGGACTGAGCAAAAAGAACTTCTCTTAAAAGAGCATATTGTCTTTAAGCCCAATGGATGTGTTGATTTGAAACAATGTCAATGGAAAATATAGTCTCTTTCATATGAAAAACAAGCTAGATAGTGTTCCTATCTAGCTTGTTTTATTCTACCTCACGCGAATATCTGATAGCACCATCAGTTAAGTCTATACCTTAATCAAAAATTCACTTTAGAAAAAGTAATCTTTCTTTCCTTCAGATGAATCTTTTCAACTTGATATCCCCAAAGCAAGCACTCCTTTTTAGCCCTTAAAAAAGAGTGATCTATTTCAAACCCTAACACATTTTGAATTTCTTCAAAAGAAAGTGTCAAAGTCGTTTGTTCTTGTGCTTGTAATAACCGATCTACATAAGGCCACAAATTTTTATATTTACTCATTCTTGATGTTTTCCCCTTCAATATTCTTTAGATTGCAAAGCGATTCCAGTACACAATCCATCATCTTTTTTCCTGGTATATGCCCAGTATGATCTACAATTTGATACCTTAAATGAGAATTTTTTGCACAATCGACCAATTCTTTTACCTTATAAGTAGATGCAATCATATCTGTATTACCTTGAAGGATGACATAGGGAATTTTTATTTGAACAAGAACATTCGATAAATCCAATTTGAAAATCTCTTTCCACAGTGTAATATTATTGTGATAGCCATTTTTGATGATAGCCTTGAAATCTTTGATTCGATAGTCAGGACTAGTAAATAGGCCCCAAATAATCGGTTGAATAGATGCTTTTGGACCATTTCTATTCAAATAGGCGTCTGTATATTTTTTTAAATAAGAAGACATTTGTTGCAACTGACGTGATGTGATTTGTTCAAGATTGGTATTTTGTATATCCATTTGTTTCTTTTTGGATATAGAGGTATTTTCTAATGCGCTATAAACTTCTTGATTAAAGAAAACTTCTTTGATGATTTGACCACATGCAACAACACCATCAATCATTTTTTCTCTTTTCATCGCCACCTTAGCGCGCAAAATTGATCCCCATGAAGTAGCAAAAATATACAAACGATTGCAAGGAAATAGTTTCTTGACTTCATCTATTAAGTCTACTGTCATTTGTACAAAATCATCAATTGAAAAATGCGCATCTATTGGATAATTATTAATTCCACAACCCAATTGATCCCAATATACCATAATAAATTCATCTGTAAACATAGGAAATAATCCCCTACATCCAACCGAAAAAGGAACTGGTGTTCCAGGTCCCCCATGAAGCGTAATCAAAAGAGGGAGATTATGAGACCTTCCTTC
Source organism: Prevotella sp. (assembly GCA_023665755.1). Taxonomy (GTDB): domain Bacteria; phylum Bacillota_I; class Bacilli_A; order ML615J-28; family CAG-313; genus CAG-313. The sequence goes on along the minus strand of JAMPDF010000001.1, from coordinate 46,868 downwards.
AATTAAAACTTTTTGCATATATCCACCAAGACAAAACGTATCTAGTCTGGATATCTCATTCTTTTTTATATTTTGTTTTCTCTTTGACCCCATCTAATCACGTTCCTTTAAAAATTTCTATACCTAAATAATAGCGCCTTTAGAAAATATTATCACCAAATGATTTTTTTATAATCGCATTTTGGATAATTGCTACACCCTATGAATTCACTATATTTTCCCTTTTTCACTTTCATTTCTCCACCACATTTTGGACATGACCAGGCGTTTCCATATTCTATCTTTTCTTTTTTCATTTTTTTATCATCAGTTCCTATATCTATTTTTTCCTTTTCACGACAATTATTGCATACTCCAGTATTCAAACTATCTTTTCCCCCATAACTATTAAACTGCTTCGTTATTGCAATTAATCCGCAAACTCTGCATTTGACCCACCGGTTACCATTTCTATCTTTAATAAGCGTGTCATTTTGAAAAAAGTCCCCATTAAAAACATCTTTTTCACTCTCTTTTTGCTCTTCTACTTTTTTCTGTTGTACCAATTCTTGCAATTTTCTAGTCGGATCATTAACCCTTGCATTTTGACTTAAACTTTGAAATAAGCTCCATTTTTCCTCTTTCAATAAAGCCATCGGAATATTCTTATATTGTAAATCACCAATCTCAGTGATAGAATAATCATACAAATATCCTTCAGAAATCTTGATTCCGTTCCATAATCCCTTAATGTCCTGCACATAAAATACTGCTCTCATTATCGTATCTCTATATTCATTACCAACTTTCAGTAATAAACAATAGCCTTGTCTTTTTTGAATTTTCATAAGTTTTTCCGGATATTGATTAGTTGTAGCACCATTCTTTATGTCAGTAACATAAATAATGTGAATATCTTTACTGTGTGCCTCTAAAATTTCAAATTTTTCATCCGATAAATTAACTTTGTGATAACAATAACTAAGAGCAATTTTTTTAGCTTTTGAAATAAACGATAATTCATATTTTCTGTGCGTGTCACCAATCAAACCAATTGGTACTCTTGATTCAATATCATTAGTTTTTAGCACTTCATCAAGCCAACACTTTAATATTATCTTAGATTGAATAGCAATTTTATCCTCTAAAATTGCTATGCATCTATCATTGTTAGTTCCTTTTTTTATCCTAAAATGCTGTTCTCTTACAGTGTTTTCACTAGCAACAAGAATTAAATTAGAACCACAACCACATGGACAAAATAATTCTCCACTTCTACTCCTAAGGCGAAGTTCTTTTAGTCTTTCTGGAATATTAATTTGCTTTCCATCAACGATAGTATAAATTGTTTCAATTCCTATTTGAATTCCTTTATACATACATACTGCCCTTTTTGCCATATAACTCTCCCCCTTTAATAATAAATGCTAAATTTAAAATTGTTTATATATAATAATTTAGTTATGTATTAAATATTAAATTTTTCCCTACTTTTTCGAGCAATAACACTATAAAATCTAGTGCTAAAGCACATTATCCATCGACTAAATTGCACTATTCTATTTGTTTAGAAAATCTTTTTTCAATGAATTTCGCTCTTACTCCTCACTGAATAAAGATTATTCTAAAATTATAAATCGCAAACTACCATCACTTAATGTGGTATGCTTTCTTAATAGTTAACTACTTCTTTATATTTTCCCAAATCACCTTTAACAATTTTTATTCAAAACAATTCTTTTTCCTACATCTATCCTTCTTTTACATTTCAACTATCTTTTTGACAGTATTCGCTGTTCTAATTGTCAGTTTACTACTAATATTAGTATTTGCAGTCTTTGACCACCAATTTGTCTTTTGATACTCTTTTCGACTAAAAGACCAAAATATCACTTGTTTGTATGCTTTTATCTTTTCTAATTCTTGCTTGGGCTCTCCAATCTCGTTCCAAACATCAACAAATGCAACTGGAGGCATCATGAAAATCAAATTATCATAAATCTCTTGATCTTCATTCCCCAACCAATCAGCTGCATGCTCTAAAATATCTTCAAGTTCTTCTTTGAATATGACAAAAATGGAAATAGTTAGATCAAACTGTTTTTTGATTAGGATTTCAATCTGATTTATTATCCTCTCTATACTATCTTCATTACTTGAAAATACGACATTCCCACTGTTCAAGTATGTCCTAACTTCTCCAAAACCAAGGGCTTCAAAACTTTTTTTCAATTGCGCCATAGGCACTTTATTTTTCCCACTGATATTGATTCCTCTCAAAAATGCAACATACCTTTTCATATTGATTTATCCTTTCGTTTCAGTTTCTCCAATCAATATTATATTCTATCATCCTAATGGAAACATCTTTCATTCTCCAAGTCAAATCCTGAATTGGTTTAGTTCTTCTTATTTTGCCTCTCCATTCTAACTCCTGTGTTAGATGTAATCACGGACCAATGTTCTTTTGTCATACAATTGATATGCTCTATTCTAGTTTCATTCATCAATGGGACAAGAACCTCATAGCAAGTATGATGGTAAACAAATCCTACTTTTTCTTGTACTCGCTTTGATTTTTCATTGCCTTCATAATACCCACACCAAACTACACTCATATGCAAATCCTCAAAAGCATGGCGAAGTATCTCTCGTGCGGCTTCAGGAATCATTCCTTGTCCCCAAAAATCTCGCCCAATCCAATATCCCAATTCACACTCATCATTTTGACTAGTCATTCTTGCATTTTCTGCTAATATCAGTTCAATCGCTCCAATGGCTAATCCACTCTCTTTTAGACAAACCGCATAGCACTCTTTTCCATTTAGCACATGTTGAATCACTCTAAGACTATCTTCAACACTCTTATGAGGAGGCCAACCTGCTATTGGCCCAACCATAGGATCTTTGGCATAATGATATAAATTCTTGGCATCTGTATCTTTCCAGGGACGAAGAATTAATCTTCTTGTATATAATTCCATATTCCTTTCCTCCATTGCATTCTAAATTTTCATCAACTATTCAGCAATTTTTTTAGATCTTGAATGGATGTATCCATTCGACTAGATACTTCTTCTAGCGTCATATTGGCATTTAAAAAACGTTTCACCACCATTTTCATATCCTCACCAACTTCGATAAGATGACCATCTAAATCGTAGAACCGAATCACACGTTGCCCCCAACTATGCTCTATTACTCCTCCTAGATACTCAATGTGGTGATACTTATTCAATTTACTCAAAAAACAATCCAAATTTTCTACCTCAAACACCAGTTCCACATTATTGGTCTTTTGAAGTACCCGTTCTTTTGTAATACCTACAAGCCAATCAAAATCCTGTTGTAACGATAATCCACAGGTGAAAGTAATATTTTTTCCATAATTTTGATATACTTCCCAGCCAAATAAATTTTCATAAAACTTTCTTGCGGCATTGATATCCGCTACAGCAATAACAGTACCTATATATTTCATCATTTTCTCCTAATATTTTAACTAATGGTTACCAAAGATATTTTATTTTTTTGATTTTTTGTATATTGCTTTACCTCTCTGCTATATCTGATATGATGTTCATATAAAGGTGTTTACAATATTATTTCGTTGTATTTATCAACCTAAAAAACAACCCTAAATTATTTATTTATTCATTTTCATTTAAATAAATAATATATTCCATATTATGAAACTTGATTCCTTTATGATGTTCATTTATGCATTGTTTGTTTTCATCTAATATGCATTTTTCAAATATATCAAAATTATTTATTTCCTCTGAATCATAAATTTCATAAAATATTAATTCATTTTTAGGAATTGACCAATTATGTAAAGGTGATACGCAATGATTATTTATAAATATACATTCATAATCTTTCATAATTGAATTACGATTATCAAGCTGGTTTTCACATATCCCTTTATTTTCTATTTCTTCTATAATTTCTTTTCTGCATCCAATTAAAAATATACAACATAATATAGATAACATACTGAATAATATACTAACTTTTTTCATATTCTCCTCCTTTGTATTCTTTTTTATTTATAAGTTTAAATCCACAGGAATCTTCCTATTCTTAATATAATTTTCATTTGATATCAATCCACCTTTGTAACTCTAATTTTACTTAAATTTTTGATTCATACTAAAGATTGGTAATATCTTTTTTAATTCGATTATTATTTTTGTTTTAAAAATACACTTCTTGAGATTATTATATCATTTAAATTTATTTTTCAAAACAATTCAATAAGAATATATGTAAAAATGTCTCCACTCGATTGGAGACCTTTTAGTATTATTATATTATTTCATAATATTTCCATGCATCTTTTATGGCACTTACTATTTTAGGAGTAGGATGACCTCTAGGATTTTTTAATTTCTCTACTCCATTAGGTGCCATACATTGTTAAGCCTAAGGAACATTTTACTTCCGCAATATACGCAGTATATACTTTAAATCCCTAGTTTTCTTCTATGTATTGTTGTATCATCTTATAGGTGACTTTTCCTTTAGGTTGATTTGTATCTACTTTTTCTATGACTTGTTCCATGAATTTTTTTCATACTCATTACCTAAGTCAACTTTTACATTGATATGTTTATCTGTTCCTTTGTGGGAAAGAAGTACTACCGTCTCTACATGGTTTGTCCAACAAAACATATCCACACAAGTTATCTTCGTAACACCATATCCTAATTTTAAAAGCATACTTAAATCAGTTGCTAAAGTGTCAGGTCCACATGAAATATAAACAATTTGTCTGGGTTTTAAACTACCAAGAGCCTTGAGGAAAGCAGGTGTTGAACCAGTACGAGGTGGATCCATAATTACTACATCAATTTTTGCCTTTTCATTAGCCAACATTTTTACATAATTGGTCGCATCATCGCAAATGACACGAACATTTTTTATCTGATTGCGTTTGACATTTTCGATTGCCGCAAGACTTGCTTGTTTATTATTTTCTACACTTAATACAGTTTGTACCAATGGACTCACAATCATGCCTATAGTACCAATACCACTATATGCATCTAAAACGATATCCTTTTTTGTCAATTGACAAAAATCAATAGCGGTTTGATATAAAAGGGCGGTTTGATAAGGATTGACTTGATAAAAAGATTTTGAAGTAATTTGAAACAGGAATCCACAAAGTTCATCTTGAATATAACCAGGTCCATATAAAATCTTTTCTTTATCGCCTAAGACAACACTGGTTTTTCGCATATTGACATTTTGAATAATGGTTTTGATTTGAGGAAACTCTGCTCTTAGTGCTTTTACAAAATCATTTCTACCGCCAAACTGTTCACTCCCAACCACGATAGTGACTAAAATTTCTTGAGTAGAAACGGCTTCTTTGATAAGGACATAACGAATCAATCCTGTCCTTCTATCCTCATCAAATGGAGACAAATGCATTTTCTCCATCAAACTGCAAATTCGATTGGCAATTTGATTTTGCAATAGACTGTGCATAGGGCAATAGGTTTGTGGCACGATTTGATGCGAATTTTCTTCATAAAAACCATAAACAATCCGGCCATTTTTTCGTCGAAATCCAACAATCATTTTATTGCGATAGGCGATGTTTTGCTTTGCCTCAAGGATGTTTTTAACTTTGATCGGCAATTTTTCCTTCTGAAAGCAGTGATTGACATAGGCTAATTTATCGGTTAAAGTCTGGCTATACGATTGATTTAAACGCTGACACCCTCCGCATTTACCATATAACGGACAATCCATATGTTCAGTCATAGCTATTTCCTCATTCGTGACATCACTTCAATGGCCTGAACAAATTCAGTAATTTTTGCAAAATGTTCTCCCTCAAATGGTATAAATTCAAAACAGCCATCATCATCGGGAATATCAAAATGCTTTCTTACCTCAAATGGAAGTTGTTGTAAACGATCGAGTTTGAAATCTTTGCGAATCAAATCGCCTTGAAAAGTGCCTTCATAGTAGAATTCATTCATAGTAAGGACAACTTGACCTTCGCCTACTTCTTCTAAAATATAACTATAATCCAAATTATGCAATAATTTAAATTTTCCTTCTAAATGGAAAGTACCTTTTTCCATTTCTTGTTGGATTTTATGTTGCTCCCATTTGTACCATTCGGCCTCATTTTGCATCAATACCACGTCTGCTGAGACTGGTTCTAAAAACCCCTGATGATTCATTCGAATTTGATTTCCACAAGATGTACAAGTCAGTGTATCCTTATGCGTTTCATTTTGATATTTAGCCATACATTTTGGACATTGATACAAAATACTTTCAATTCCCTCAATCAACCCCTCTGAGGCTAGATGATATTGGAATGTTGCTTGTTCTTTCCGGTCATTGATAGCAATAGCTCCACATACATTGCGATAGATTTCCTCATCAGATAGATTCATCAGTTCTTCTTTATCCATTACCTTAACAAACTCTGCATATATTGGTAATTTTCTTCTGTATTTACGCCATTTGGGATAGGCATAATAATTCCCATGCATTTGAATCGCATATACATCAACTTTACACATCTTCAATAACTTTACAATAGAGGGATCTATATATAATGGATCACCATGGACTGTAATTTGACCTGCGGGTGCAATAGAGACAGGTAAATTTTTTTGAAGTGCTCTTTTGATCTTTTTAATTGTCCCAATATCAGACTTAAATTGTTCTTTAGGAATTGCCCTAACCCAGTTCAATAAAGTGCGATACAACTTATTAAAATAAAAATGGCTCGATGTTACATAGGCAGCTCGAGTATGACCAAAACACATCGTAGTAATATAGTGATCTTTATTAGAGCTATGATTATAAATGACAATGCAACCCTCTTTTTTATTTCGCTTGCGAAATACCAATCTATTGATATGTACTCGGTTATGAAATAACATATAAATTCTGCATCCAGTAACATAGATAAACCATGCCAAGCGATTCGGCATAACGCGCTCTTTTTTCTTCTTTTCTTTCATATTACACCTCAAAATTTAATTCTTTTTTACATCTTAGACATTATACACTATTTTTCTCATTTTGTAAAATACTTTATCTTTTGGCGCCCCTTTCCCCGCCTTTTTTGTGTTTCAAACGCTGAGAGAGCGATTTTAGAGTCATTTTTTTTAAAATTTGACCTTTTTTATACTATAAATATGGGAAAATTTATAATTTCAAACGTTTTTTTACTTTTTAATTTTTTCCTACTCTAAATTAGTATAGTTATTTTTTTCTAGCAATTTACTTGCAAATATTCATATTTTATAGTAGAATATATAAGTATGCTATTCCAATGCCACTGTGGTGAAATGGTAGACGCGCTGGACTCAAAATCCAGTGGTAGCGATACCGTGTCGGTTCGAGTCCGACCAGTGGCACCATAAGAAATTCAAAGGTCTGATATAATAATCAGACCTTTTCAACTATACATTTATCAAAGAGGACATTTTTTGATGAATAAAAAAATATGAATTACCAATATTGGAAAACTACATACAACAGATATGGAAATTCAAAGAATACTTAGGCATCTTCATTTGCATACCCATGATGTGGTTCAATATTGTAAAAACCTCATTTTAGATGAAAGATGTCAAATTTGCAACCATGGTAAAAATGGGTATTGCGAAATCAGCCATGCCCAAATTACCATTTGTACCTCTAGTTATACCATTATTACTGCCCATTTAATTAAATAATCTCTAAATACTTCGAATGTTCATATTTTTCTTCATCAAATAAGAGGAAAAACACACGCATTTATGATACAATTGTTATCAATGAAAGAAGGTTTTGTTTGTGAAAATACATTTGATATTACAAAGGTTAGTTCTTCTTTTGATCTTTCTATTTATTCCTTTAGGACTTTCAGGATGTAGACACTTTCAAATTCAATCTGTTGATTATACAGATGGAACATACAAATTGATGACTTACAATATTAAAACTTATATGCCAAAAGCAATTGAAATGGAAAATGAGTATTGGCATAATCGAAAAAGACACATTCTTGCTCAAATTGAACAAGCATCACCAGATATTTTGTGTCTACAAGAAGTCAGAACCAATCAATATGATGATTTGCTTAAAACGTTGAAATCCTATCAATCAATTTATTATCATCGTAAATTTGATGATTTCAATCCTGAAGGTTTAGCCATTTTTTATCGCTCTGATCGCTTTGAGCTAGAATCAACTAATCAATTTTGGCTATCTGATACTCCTGATACACCTTCTATCGGGTGGAATAGTCACTATGAGCGTTTCTGTATTTTTATTCATTTGACCGAAATATCTACCCAACAGTCTTTTTGGATATGCAATACTCATTTGGATTATGCCAAAGAAAAGATAAGACAGAAATCCTTAGACTTGATTGACGAACAATTAGCCCAATCACCATCTTTTATTTTAGGCGATTTTAACTTCCAAGAAGGATCAAACGATTATCAATATGCTACTCAATTATTTTTAGATGCCAAATATGAAGCGCTAATCACAAGAGATGCACCCACTTTTAATAATTATGGATCTCCCACTCCTGTGACAATCTGTGATTATATTTTTATCAAAAACAATTGTTTTCAAGTTGAATTCTACAATGTCCTTAACGAAGTTTTTGATGGGCAGTATGCTTCTGATCACTATGCCGTTATCATTCAAGCCCATTTGAATAAAAAAAGTTCCCCCTTATCTTGAATAAGAGGGATTTTATTTACATTAGCAATATTCATACTTTTTAATGAAGCCTAATCCAATGGGATGTGGTCCTGTATGAACACCGATTGTCGCTCCAATATGGATTTGTAAAACATCTTTTCGATGAAAAAGTTCTTGAATCTTTTGTTGAAAATTATCTGCTTCTTCTTTATCATAACCATATCCAGTAATGAACTGATATTCATCTGGATTTTGTTTATTCTTCACGAAGTATTCTTGTGCTAAACTTGTTGCTTTCAAAAAAGATTTTTTTCTTGTAAAGGCAAGACCTTCTGAAAAAATTTCACCTTCTTTTAATACAATAATAGGTTTAATCTTGAGCGTTGACCCCACTAATCCGATAAGTTTTCCAATTCGTCCACCATGGCGCAAATAATCAAGACTACCTACAGTAAAGAAAATTCGACCTGTCTTCTTTATTTTTTCTGCCTTCTTAACAATTTCATCAAATGATAAACCATTTTCTTTCATTCGCACCAATTCTAGTACAAATAAGCCTTGCACACCTGTATTTACCATCGAATCTATTACTGCAATCTTTGCATTTGGATATTTTTCCAAACAAGTATTCTTAGCAACCATTGCGCTATTATAAGAGCCACTGAATTTTGAAGTAATTGTAGCACAAATGATACTTTTTCCGGCTTGAAGAGCGGGTTCAAACACTTCCATATAATCGTTTACAGAAGGTAGCGCGGTTGAGGGAAAAAGGTTCGGATCAGCCACAAGACGCTCATAAAATTCAGTTACATCAAGTTCCTTCTTCTCCTTTAAATATGTGTTGCCATCAAATGAAACATAAAATGGAACCACTTGAATTTGTTTTTCGTTCACGATTGCATCTGGTAAATCACATGAACCATCAGATACAATGATAAAATCATTATTTTTTTGTTCTTTCATTCTGTTTGCTTACTCCCTTGTCATAATTTCTTGAATCTCATTTAAAATGTCAATTAACATTCTGGTTTTTTCAATACCCAACTCTTCTAGTATTGAAATAATTCGTTGATCTACCATTTCTAATTTATGGGTAATCATCGCTTCTCCAAGCGGACTTAATATCAAATTGATTTTTCTCTTATCCCTTTCATTTTTATGAAATAAAATAAATTCTTTTTCAAAAAGTGCATTAGAGATTGCAGTAACACGGGCCTTGGTGATGCCTAGCGCCTCGCTAATCTCAGAAGGATTCACTTCTCCTTTTTGATTATACAAATAAAGCAAAACGGATCCTTCACCTTCTAAAATTGAATCAAGTTGACCTATTGGTGAATGACTATAAAAATGAGATAGTGTCTGTATTAATTCATTTTTTAAATCTTCGTATTGTTCCTTCATATTATTTTCCTCGTGTTATAATTAGTTAACACTATTAACATTTTACCCCATTTTTGCTAAAATGTCAATTGAATTGAAAAGAAATCTGATTTGTAGTATACTATAAACAAGATATGAAAGGAGAATAATAGAATGGAACCTAAAACAAGATTTTTAAACTATATAGCAATAGATACCCAGTCCAATCCTTATACCAAAACCACCCCTAGTACGAGTGGACAAAAAAGATTAGGACAATATCTCGTCAATGAATTGCACGATTTAGGGATAGCCAATGCTTATATGGATGAATTTGGATATGTCTATGCCTATTTACCTAGCAACTGTGAATCCACACAAACCATTGGTCTCATTGCCCATATGGACACTAGTTTTGATGCCTCTGGCAAAGATATTTGTCCGCAAATCATTCCATCATACGATGGAGGCGATATTGTACTCAGTGAAAAAAGCAAGATAATTCTCTCTAAAAAGGATTTTCCATCCCTTGAACAAAAAATCGGCCATGAGCTAATTGTAACCAGTGGCGAAACACTTCTTGGAGCAGATGATAAGGCAGGAATTTGTATCATTGTCTCCGCAATAGAGCGTCTTTTAAAAGAAAATTTGCCACACCTCTCACTACTTATAACATTTACACCGGATGAGGAAATTGGTGAAGGCACAGATCACTTTAACTATGCACTTTATCAAAAATACAATTGTGACTTGGCTTATACCTTAGATGGCGGTGACATACGCTATATTAGTTTTGAAAATTTCAATGCCGCAAGTTGTCTCTTCACCATCCATGGGACATCCATCCATCCTGGTAGTGCAAAAGGAAAAATGCGTAATAGTATGATAATTGGAATGGAAATACAGTCGATGCTACCAGTACACCAAGTTCCAGAATCCACTGAAAATCGCGAGGGATTTTATCATTTGACCCACATAGAAGGAACCGTCGAACAAACCACGATGGAATATATTATTCGCCATCACGATTATACCAAATTCTTGGAACAAAAGGAATTAATAATGAAGATAGCCGAATATCTCAATCAAAAATATGGTCCATCCACAATTGATATTTCTATCCAAGATTCTTATTACAATATGCGAGAGCGCATACTCGAGCGACCTGAAGTATTGACATATGCCATCAAAGCACTCAAGCGCAATCATATTGAACCGGAATTTGAAGCCATTCGAGGAGGAACTGATGGTGCGCGTCTCACCTTTGAAGGCATTTATACTCCAAATTTAGGTACTGGAGGTGAAAACTTTCACGGTCCTTATGAATACTTAGATGTAACACAAATGCTACAAATGATAGATGTAGTTATTACTTTATTACGAGTGGTTACCGAAAAATAAAAAGCCCGATGGGGCTTTTTATTTTTTCATCGTTTCAATGATAATGTTTTGCTTATTTACTGGTGATGTTGAAATGACATAAGCAGATAATGCCAACTGAGTAGCCTCTTCTACTTGCTTTCCATTCACATATAGGGTGACAAGCGTTTCTCCATCTACTAATCTATCTCCTACTTTTTTATTCAAATAGATGCCAACCGCCGGATCAATGTCTTCTTCTTTCGTACTCCGTCCTGCACCAAGTAACATCGCTGCTTCTCCTATGGTTAAAGCATCAATTGCTTCAATATAGCCCGTTTCGGCTCCTTCATATTTCAATTCAATTATCTCGTTTGCGCTAGGTAACAATGTATAATCATCAATCACTCCTGCATCTCCTTGTTGATAGGCAACCATCTGTCTAAAACAAGCAAGGCCTCTTCCTTGGGTGAGTGCATCTTTGGCTTTTTCTACTGCCAAGTTATGGTTAGTTTCAAAACCCGTTGTCTCTAGAATTTCTGCAGTAAGGCTGATGCAAAGTTCAGTAAAATCCTTAGGCCCTCTCCCCTTTAATGTTTCAATAGCCTCAATCACCTCTAAAGCATTACCCACAGCACAACCTAAAGGCTCAGACATATCCGTAAGCGTAGCTATCGTCTTTTTTCCTGCCAATTCCCCTAGTTCTACCATCGTTTCAGCCAATTTTCTAGCCTCATCCACAGACTTCATAAAGGCACCACTACCTACTTTTACATCAAGCGCAATGACATCAGCACCGCTGGCCAATTTTTTTGACATAATTGAGGAAGCAATAAGTGGAATAGAGTCAACAGTTCCGGTAACATCTCTTAATGCATACAGCAGTTTATCAGCAGGAACCACTTCTTGGGTCTGTCCAACAATGGCAATTCCTATATCATTGACTTGTTGATAGAAGGATTCTGGAGATAATTCAATTGTAAATCCAGGAATGGATTCCAATTTATCTAAAGTTCCCCCTGTATGTCCTAGTCCTCTACCACTCATTTTTGCCATCTTAATACCAAACGAGGCAACAAGAGGTCCCACTACCAAGCTAGTTTTATCACCTACTCCACCAGTAGAATGCTTATCAACCTTTATGCCCTGGATATGGGATAAATCAATCACATCTCCACTATGAAGCATAGTATCCGTTAGATGATAAATTTCTTGATGGTTCATTCCATTAAAATAAATGGCCATCAGTAGTGCACTCATTTGATAATCTGGAATTTGTTTTTGAATATATCCCGTAATGATGAATTCAATTTCTGCTTTACTTAGTATTTCTCCCTGTTTTTTCTTTTCAATGCAATCAATCATTCTCATAATAAATTCCTCATTCTTTTTTTACTTTTTACATAAATACCGATTTCGGTATTTATACTTTATTTTATTAAAACACATCTTCTTTTTTTTGTTGCTCCTCAAATTGTCGGATATACCATTTAGAAGGTCGCATATGAGAATAAGTGTTTCGTATTGTTGTAATCGATTCCTTAATCAGTAACTCACAATGGGTTGCAAGTTCATGGGTGGGATATGTTTTAGCTTCTTCCGACGTCATGACCTCCACAATTTCAATGTGAACAGGTGTGTACCAAAACGGAATACTCAACCGTTTACGATAAGATCCATCTAGTGCACAAAGCACTAGTGTTCCACCTGATTTTTGAACGATTTTAAAAGAGCCTGCCTTGAAATGATGTAATCCAATCCCTCTAGAACGGGTTCCTTCTGGGTATATTGAAAAATGCACACCTTTTTTGACCTTTTTGATAATGCTTACTACCGATTCCATTGCCTCACGGTCATCATCTCGGTCAATGGAAACACCACCTAGCGCTCTTGCCATTGGTCCTGCAAAAATGTATCGGTCAATCACCTTTTTATACATAGTAGCATGAGGAATTTTAGAAAAGGCAACATGATATATCAACGGATCAATATAACTTTGATGATTGGAATAAAATACATAGGTTGCCTGAGGAGGCAGTTTCTCTAGTCCATGCACATGAATGCGAATGCCTAACCAAAAGCAGGAAAATTTAGCTACATCTGTCATGAAACGCCAACATTTTGGATCAATTGGATTTGCTTTTTTTTCAAAGTGACTCCCTAGTGTAGGTAGTAATATCAAAATGAGCAAACAAAATGTTGCAACAGTAGCTAAAAAGGCACCAATAGCAAACAGAATAGCCCAAACCCAAAATACGCCTTGGCAAAGTGCATACCCCAATACACCTATAGGTACTACAATAGCCAGTAGAATAGATAAGATTAAAATCATTTCTTCACCCGCCGATACACCTCAAAACTAAGATGTCCAACATCTTCTTTTTGAATGATTGAAAATTCGGATAAAGGGATGGACAAATAAACATCACCCGAATGAGTTTTATGGATTCGCGTCAGATACAAGAATTCTACCTTGGGAAGTAATGATTCATAAACCGATTTCCCACCAATAATAAACAATTTTTCATCTGTATGTTGATATTTCGCAAGCAATTGGTCTAGGTCTTCGACAATAATTCCACCACCTACTAACTCCTTTTCATAAGTTAGTACATAATTGATTCGTTTCGGAAGTGCTTTATGATTACGACTGATAATCGATAAATACGTGTTATATCCCATTAAAACCGCATTTCCTAAAGTCACCTTTTTAAAATATTTTAAATCATCCGGTTCATACCATGGCAATTGGTTGCCATTTCCAATTAAAAACTGATCATCTACTGCGACTATCATTGCTATCATTATACCGCCACCTTTCCTTTGATGCCTTTGTGGGGATTATAATCAACAAGTTCAAAATCTTCATAAACAAAATCTTCGATTTGTTCTGTATCTTTATGAATGATCAACTTAGGCAAAGCTCTAGGCATTCTTTTCAGTTGTTTTTCAATTTGCTCAAAGTGGTTGGTATAAATATGAGCATCACCTAAAGTATGTACAAATTCACCCAATTCTAAATGACATACTTTGGCTACCATCATCGTCAATAGCGCATAGGAAGCAATATTAAAAGGCACACCTAAAAATAAGTCAGCAGATCGTTGATATAGCATACAAGAAAGTTTTCCATCATTCACATAAAATTGAAATAAGGAATGACATGGTGGTAAAGCCATTTGATCGACTTCTAATGGATTCCAGGCACATACAATTAATCTCCTTGAATCAGGATTTGTACGAATTTGTTCAATCACCTCTTTGAGCTGATCGACATAATGATTCTCTGAACCAAAATGTCTCCACTGTTTCCCATAAACAGGTCCCAAGTCTCCATATTGTTTGGCGAAAGATGCATCAGTCTTGATTTTTTCTACAAACTCCTCTAATGTTTCGCCTTGAAATGCGGAAGATTTTCGGTAGGACTCATAGGGCCACTCATTCCAGATACGCACATCATGATCAACTAAATACTTGATATTGGTATCTCCTTTGATAAACCACAATAATTCATAAATAATGGATTTCAAATGCACCCGCTTAGTTGTAAGGAGTGGAAATCCTTCATTTAAATCAAAACGCATTTGAGCACCAAAATAAGAAATTGTTCCTGTACCAGTGCGATCTGATTTTTGATGACCCTCAGTTAATACTTTTTTACACAAGTCTAAATACTGTTTCACTTCTGCCTCCTATAATGATAAAAGTTAGCGTCTAAAACACTAACTCTATATGACAATTTCGCCTTTTGATTTCCCCATACTACACCAAATACAAAATGTTAATTTATTTTACCATAGTTTTTAAGTTTTCTCAACTGATATGAATAAATTCACTTTTCAATATGAAAAAATGCCCCTCAAGAAATGGTAAATGTTTTTCACACTCATCATCTTCTTCAAGAGCATTCTGTATCTCGAATTCAATTCATTTATTGATCTATGATTTCATTTATTTACTATTGATATTGCGTACCAAAAATCAAGTTAAAATAGTATTGACATAATTCAAAATAGGTTCCCTTAAAATCAACATAGCCACCTTTTGAATCAATTAACATCAAATCACAGGTAAGTTGACTCAAATATGCCTTTACTTCTTGAACCGATTGTACATTTTGACTAGCCATATCTTTTACAATTTTTCCTAAATAATAATATGTAGAACTATCCGCCATAACACAGATGGCTTCTAATAATTGAGTATATGGACAAAAGACAACATTTTCTTGATGTTCTAGTACTAATTCTACAGATGCTTCAGTCAAGTATTGTTCTAAATAGGTTTGCATCTTTTCATCATCAGTAATATCACTTTGATACCGGTAACCATCTTCTAATTCATATATAATTTTAAAAACCGTTTCACTATCCAAATGATGATTTGGATTGACTACTGGAAAAGCATATCCTGGTGCACCACTTATAAATAGTGTATTTTCTTGGGTATAAGAAGGAAAAGGAATGGCTTCATACTTTTCGATATTATCAGTAATAGATTGACTATGAATCATGGATTGAAAGGTTCTGAAAAACTCAAATTCATAATTTGATCCATACTGACTATAGGTCAGATAGGCATGCAATACATCCTCATTTTCTATATCAAAAACATTTTCTCTAGGCAAATCATGTGTTGCGAAAAGGCCCATTATATATTCTTCCGCATGCGTATACGGAAAGAATCCATTATCCCATTTTCCAGAAGTATCCGCTTCCATCCACTGTTGAATCGTTTCATAATTCCAATTTCCATTTTGATATTGCGCATGAATTGAATAGTCCTTTTCCATCGCTATAGGATAATAAAGGAAATCCAGATTATACACCTTTTGAGGAATGTACATATAAATTTGATCAAAATAGGTAGCTACATCTTGTTTCAACTGATCTGGTACATACTGAACGTCTTTGAAAAATCCTTCTCCTTGATTTAAATCATAAAGCGAGGTATACTTTCCATCTATAAAATTTCCTGTGTAATAGTTGGCATTTCCAAATCCACATGAACTCGGATTAGGATAGGAAGAAATAGTTCCAGGCTTGAGCAAAGTATTAGTAATCACAGCATAAACAGAATCAATTTTACCAGATGCAAGTGCCCGTTCATAAGTAGCTGGCCCATCAAAAAGGTCACATACATCCCCGCCATTGATATATTGAATAGAGATATTATATTTTTTTTCAATTTGTCTATGGTATTCTTGCTTGCACCGCTTGTCAGCAGCAACATAATGCTCTGAAAAAGGATTATAAATAGATTCTAAATAACTTGCTTCCATAAAACCAGTAGTACACTCTAAAAAGATATTCAATTCGCTTTGTTTACCATCAAATATTAAATAATCATCTTGGAAATAACTTGGTGTAGTATCCACTTTAGTAGACAAATTGGTATTTCCATTAACATCCTTTGAAGTTGATTGTAAATGAGTGCCTAGTGAACTGCCAAGATGAGTTAATCGTGTTTGTCCGCTACAGCTAGTAATAAATATCAAAAATAAATACCCTACTACAAAAAATAGACTCTTTTTTAATTTCATTTTAACGTTTTCCTCCTATTTATTATCATATTTTAACTTGATTCTCTCCATGTGAACCACTATGTAATCCCACTTTTGTGTAAATATCCCTACTGATGTTAATAGTTTAATAATTGTTAATATGCTTATATTATATCATGAATGACTTTTTTTGTCAATATATGTCAGAATTAGTCATTTTTAGTTACAACATTACCATTATACAGGGGTGAAACATCATTAAAATCTCATCAATGATGGAGGCAAATTGTGTGGCGCTTCAATAGATTTGGTATCCAACTTAATAAAACAGATAAAAGGATACTAATTGCAATACTTATGACAATGCAACTCAACTGATAAATGAATTGATGAAATGCGACTTCAAATCCAATTTGATTTAAAATACGCCATAAATTTTCTTGCACTTTCTCATGTATTAAATAGATTGGTAAAGTATACTTACCTAAAAAAGCAAAGGGAAGATTCAAGAAACGTAAGAATTTTTGATTGATTCTGTGTATAATGGATAAAGCCAAGACAATGCTAAACGATAATGGTATATAGAAAAGATTACGCAAAGCTAATAGTTCTAAATTCCATTTGAACCAAATGTAACTTCCCATAAGACTGATAATTAAAATAATCATATGGATGAGACGTAAAGATTGATTCTCATATACTTTTTTGCCTAGAAAACAACCGATTAAAAAAATAGGAATTCGTAAAATGAAAATCCGCAAATGAGGAAGATACAGATAACCCATATAACAAATCATCCCCATTCCCGCAATAGCACCTATAATCCACCATATTTTATAGCGATATTCCATAAAAAATAGCCTATAAATCAAAGGATAGACAAAATAAAATACAAAATACTCTCTAAAAACCATGGCACATTGCCGAGCCCATGAATCCAAAAATCCAGCATTGAGTAATTCAACAAAAATTGTTTGATATTAGGCGTTTGAATCAAATTGAAATAACCAAATACAATACCATAAAAAAGCAAATAATACGGAAGCACTTTTAGACATCTTCTTCTGTAAAAAAGGAGAACATTCGAATACTGGCCATAAAAAAAATATAGACACCTGCCATCAATAAAAAGATTTCAACACCACAGTCTCGCTCATCTGCTCCAATTAGAAATTTATACCATTATTGTGCCAAAGGAAAGATTTTTTACAAATTATCACATTTATCTCTTCTGGTATCTTCCTTATCAAAATCAATTATAAAATCCTCTATTGCATATTATTATTTTTTCTATTCTCTAATTTTGAATATACTAATCAAAAATTGGCTTCCTTCTAATATTGAAAAGAAGCCTAAAATATTTTATAAGATAAAATATTAGCCAAAAAAAGCATTTTGGTGTATAATATTAAAGAATTCTCATAGGGTTATCGCCAAGTGGTAAGGCAACGGGTTCTGACCCCGTCATTCGTAGGTTCGAATCCTACTAACCCTGCCATTATGCAATTCAAAAGTTCTTCATTTGCCACCACATTTGAAGGACTTTTTTTATGTTTTGATATTCTCAGCTCCATTATACATTACTACAGAAATAAAGATTATTATGATAATTTAAACGAATATTTCAAAATAGTACGCCTATTGTAATAGAAAAATGTAAAAAATATTTAATATTTGACTTATTTCGACAATAGAATATTTCTTTCAGTAAATTTTTCTATGGTACATAAAGAGAAAAACTTACCTTTACTCTATCTCAACTTTTTACTATGCCTATATGATATAAAAATTCCCTACTGTTTATAAAGATAAAAGAAACCATTTCTTGCGGTTTGAGGATATTTTTCGCGATAATCTTTGCTCAATCTTTCTATGATTTTCCAATCTTCCTCTGGTATTTTTTCTACTTTTTTAGCACATTTTTGTTCATCATCTGCTAAAAACAAGGCCACTATAGGATTGAAATCACGATATCTTCCTAAATAATGAGGACCCAGTACAATATCCTTTGCTAATTTATCATCTTCGTATATCCATCTTCTATAGGTATTTACCACAATTAATCTTGTTCCTATTTCTAAATGATATCGTTTTGCAAGACTTGATGGAAAAACAAGCATTACAACAGCGTCCATCTCACCAGAATAAGCAGAAATAAGTAATGGCTTTACTGACATAACAATAGCTGGTTCGGCACATCCATGCATCATAAAATCACGAATCGGTTTGAACATTTTTTTAAAATAGCGCTTCTGTGACTTTTCTAATTGAAGCAATCTAGGTAATTCATTCCACTTTTCCTTTGAAATACCAATTCTTCCAGGATTGCTAGCTTGAGTATTGTTATCTGTATACTTACTTTCAGGAACAATACTATTTGTCAATTCAGATAAATCATCATATTCATAAATCAATTGAACAAATCTCTTACGCTCATTTTCAAATAAGTCAAATAAATCCTTATTGATGATCAATTGATATTGTAGTAACATCAAATTATAAATCAAGTTATCTACTCCTAAATGAAATAGGGCCTGATGATCTTTGGCTGAAAACACAACACAATAAAGGATTAAACCTTCTTTAATCAAATTGGGGTAAAATAAAAAACGGATGTCCTCATATGCATATTCGTGTTTTACTCCATCCATGACAATACTTAATCCTTGATCATTAACTAATCCAGATTCTCTCAAAGCAATTTGTGCTTCTTCTTTATCCAATTGAAACAACTGATGATTTAATTCGGTTAATAATCCTTCCATTTCAAGTGACCACTTCATACTTTGCTCCTTTATATATTTTTTCTATACACTAAAATAATCGCCCCCTATTTCATATAATATCTATATACTTATTAGCAATTATATCATAAAAACAAGAATGACGAAAGTATAATGTAAATCTTTCGTCATTTCTTTTATATAATCTCTAACAGTTCTTTCTGAAATTTTCCATTTATTGGCAAAATACACAAACAAAAAATATCAATTATTTTGTGATATATTTTGCCGAAAACTTTGTTATTTTCCAATACTCCACTTATTATTATGCATAGAAAAGAAGAAAAATAGCCAGTTCTTCATTATAAATATTTGATAATTTTAAAATCACTCCATAAAAATAGATAGTCCAGTTATTTCCTGCCAATTCTAATTGTAGTTTATCGTATTATCGACATTTCTAACATAAGATACTTGTTTAAAATACATTCTTTTTTGAAAAACAGAAACCCCAAAATGAACTACCATACCCAAACCAAACATTAAAATAATTACATTCATGTTCATGGTAAGTATACCCATTTGATATAAAATGTAAAATATACCATAATAGCCTATATTAATTATCAAAGAATTGATGAAATTATATCTTGTTTTCCCTCTTCCAATAAAAATACTATCAGGTATCATGGCAAATGCATAAGCTATATAAAATGGACATAATTTTAGAGTAATTAAAAATACCTCAGTATAATTATCTAATCGGTTGCAATATTTATAATATAAATACCATAGAGGGATAGTTAATACCCAAAGTATGCATACCCCTACTGTAATTATATGGTATTGTTGTTGTTTCAAATTCAAATCTTCTTCTTTGCAATCCTTTTTGATAATTTCGCTTAATGCGGTTATCGGTATTAATAACCATCCCCAAATAAAATTATTGGCATTCCAATAATTCCCTTGTTCTGAAACCATATTCACCATTTTACATACCATTAGGGCATAGACTAGATTATCTATCAATACTTGCATGCCTGAAAATAATCCTATTTTACTCCAACTTTTCATCATCATCAATGTGTCTTTATTGAAAGTACCTATCTGAAACAAATGGTTCAAATATAAGAGAACAATTCCAACCCCTACCATAATGCAATTGGTAACTACATTAGATAGTGCTACTCCATTGATGCCCCAGTGGGGAATGAGCAAAAAATCTGAGACAATTAGTAACAAACAATTGACAATAAGCATAATATACATATTTTTTGATTTTCCTACTACTACAAAGATAACATTGACAAAACTGATGAGAATCCCAATTGAAAAAGCAATGGTTTCAAGCTGCAAATATTGATTTACCATATGTAAATTAACCATTTCAGGATTCATCGCTAGAATAAGGTATTTTCCATATATGAAAACACCTATTGAAAATAATAAATATAAGCAAAAGACCACAATGCCAAATTGAAATACACATTTTTGAAAATTTTTTCCTTCTTTGTACAATGGATTAAAAGTAGCGTATAATGGTACAATCAAAAAAGCTTGTAACGTTTCATTAATCAAATCAAACCACTCCATTTGACCGATCACGTCAAAGGCCTCTGTAGAAATACTAGTCGAGATAAGAGCAGTTCTTATCATTTGGTAAATCGCAGGAAATAGCGCGAGTATAGATAAGGCAATAAATAGTTTCCAATCAAAAGTCTTTAATTTTTTCATACATTGTTTCATATGTCCCCCTTTTTCTTATACCTTTATTCAATGAATGTTTACACGAATCTTTACTAATTATACTTTTTTTCGCCATTATTTTCAAGTAAAGCATGAAATTTGCATTCGACTTTTTTCGACAGTAAAAACTTTTTCTCTCCATATCAAAAATATCTACTATTCAATAGTAGATATTTTGACAACACCTATAAAAAATTATTCATACAGCTTATTATAATGATTTCACACACCTATATAGTTTTATTTTTATTTACTAAAACCCAACACTCATCTTCTTTATCCATCAATTTATCCCATTTGCTTTATTTTTTCTAAGTCTTATTTGCCTATAAACGATGTACCACACATAATGTATAATGGACCCTAAAAAAGCAACAAGCATATCCATCATTGTATCCCATTGAGGTAGTCTACCTTGTTCTAGGGAGAGCGCTATCTTTTGAAAATCGGTATCAAGCATGCAATCGCAAGCAAATTCAAACAATTCCCATATTCCCGCAAGTCCTAAGGTAAAAGCAAGTTCAAACAGTGCAATTGCAAAAAGATTCATTCGCTCCACTTCAAATAGGTGAATCAAATAAATAAATATAGCTCCACTTACTATACCAAAAAAAGTGTGGCAAAAGGTATCCCAGTAAGCAAATCGGTCATAAAAAGCCAATGCACCACCCAAATATCCGCCTATTACTATCAAAATGGCTATTAATACATTGATCGTTATTGAGCAACGATGTTTTACTTTCATATTTAAAATAGGAATAATGAGAGAAACTAACCAACATCCTAGTATTTCCAACAAAGGGATGATTTGAAAGGACTTTGTTATCCAGTATACTGTGTATACGAATATTCCTACAATCAAAAGAATAATCGGTACATACCAATCAGGATTCATCTTTATTGTTTTACTTCTTTTTTCCATTTTTTCTTCTCCTTTATTATCGATTACTCACATAGCATATATCCTGCTAGCTTATGCTTCTATTATACCATATCTTTCCTCTTATATGTGATTTAAAATAGTTAAACTTATTTCCATTGATAGCAAACACAATGAAAAATAAGTGATGCTACACAAGCATCACTTACCATTTGATTTTTCTTTATGCATATGAGATATCAATAATCTATTGCCCTAACTAAAAACTTGAAGAGTATATAGCACGATTCCAATACATCCAATCAAACTAATGATTGAAATAGATAAAGCAACCCATCCGATTGGTCTTTTATTGATATACAATTGCAATGCCCAATTTTTGATAGCATGGTAGAGTAAAGCAATCGTACCACCAGCACCCAAAACAAGTCCAAATAGAATTCCTCCTATAATGAGAATAAAATTATTGGAAGAAAGGGACTGTAGAAAAAGAAAAATTAACCCACTAAATGGTAGGGATAGCAGGGAACAAATTATCGATCTTACTCCAAATCGCATACTCTTAGATTGTTTCTCAGCATTTCCTTTAATACGTCTAGCATCAGCAATATTATTAGATAAACGAAATAACCATCGTAATTTCATTAGACTACCTCCTTGTAGTAATAAGATTTTTTATTCCTTCTCTTATCTTTAGTTTGGGTAAAACGAATTCTTTTTATACCCTCTTAAATTAAAAAATAATCATTCGCTATGGTTTTATTTATTTACACCAATCGATTCTAAGGACTTACTGCTTTGCATAGTGATCAAAATAACCTTGAACAAGTACAACAGGAGTTCCTTTATCACCAGAACCACTTGTCAAATCACAAAGTGAACCCAATAAATCAGTAATTTGTCTAGGTGTAGTTCCTTGTGATGCCATGTTTCCCATCAAACACTCTTGTTTGGTAGCAATAGTTTTCTCAATGGCTTCTTTCAATTCTTGACCTTTTAAATCCTTAAAATCATTGTCCGCTAGATATTTCAATTTCAATTCATTTGGTGTACCTACTAATCCTTTTGTATAAAATGGTGAAACAACCGGATCAGCTAACTCCCAAATTTTTCCTTGTGGATCTTTGAACGCCCCATCTCCATATACCATTACCTCAATATGCTTTCCAGTTTGTTCAAGAAAACAGTTTTGTATCTTTTCTACCAAATACTGACCATCACGAGGGAATAATTTGATTTGTGTTTCCGTCGCTTTATTTGATCCCAAAAGACCATATATAGCATTATAGCCACTTCCCTGAATGGATTGATCTAAAATATCGTCTAAACCTAGGACAGTTTTTGCTCCAAGCTTAGTGAGTATGCTTTTGGTTCTTTGTCTTGTATGGATATCACATGTAATAATCGTATCTGTATATTCTAAAATCGTTTTAGCTTGGTTAGCAAAAATGACTTCAACATCAGTTCCCTCATTTTGAATCAAATCAATGTAATAATCAATGTAATCTACACCTGTAAATTCATGTTTGGAATGGCCAAATAGCGTCCGATATTCTTGCAATGTGAGGATGTCACTATATGGATTGATATTTTTTTCATCCAATTGCTCTATTTTCAACAAGGCATTCCCTACTTCATCGCTTGGATAATTGAGCATCAATACAATTTTTTTTACGCCTCTTGCGATTCCTTTTAGAACAATGGCAAAGCGATTTCTAGATAGAATAGGGAAAATAACCCCTACTGTAGCATTTGTACATTTCCTTCTTACATCTGTAGCTATATCATCAATCGTAGCATAATTACCTTGAGCTCTAGCTACAATGGATTCTGTAATTCCCACCACATCTCTATCTTTCAAAACAAAGCCCTCAGATTTTGCAGCATCTAGTACACTATCTACAACAATATTGACTAAATCATCCCCTTCTTTGATAATCGGACAACGAATCCCTCTAGATATAGTTCCACTTTTTCTTTCCATATATATTTCCTTTCATTGTATATTCGGTTATATTATATCATATTTCATTAAAAAACCTCATCATTTTGATGAGATTTTTCATAACTATTTATGCGTATGGTTTTGATTGAATATTTTCTAAAGCACTAGTACAAGCTAAATATTTATTCTTATATTGTTTATTTTCTGTGATTTCTTTTCCAAACCATTTCGGAAGATGATTGGAAAAGTCTGCCGCAGCATCTAAAGAAAGAAACTCAACTTCAACGGTCTTCAATCCTGTAAGATCACCTTCATAAATGTCTAATTCTGCAATCAAATCATTGTCTAATGGAATTTGGTACCTCGTTTTTTGAATCATATTACCCATTTTTGCTTTTTGCAAATTTTCAAATACGTCTTTTGAAATCTCAAATTCTGTTTCTTCCCTTTCTAGCGTTCCCTCACCTTTTACTGTTATTACACAATGATCTTGATGAGTCGATATGCGTCTTAGCCTAATCTCTGGTTGTATTGTTAAATAATATTGTTCTATTCGGCAATGTTGAAAATGCATTAAATTTGGCATATTTTGATTTTCTTCAATAAAAAATTTTCTTTCAATTTCCATTTTGATTACTCCTTCCTATTTTTAGATTCATCTGTCAAAACATTTCTAATTACTTGACCAAGTTCTATTTTATATGTTTTTTCTGGTTCTTCTGTAGTGTTATTTTCTCCACCATTTATCTTTATTTCAATTTCTTCACTTTCATTTTTCTCATTTCCAATTTGTATCTCCTCTATTTCATAATACAAATAAAAATAATTTTTGTGGTCTTCATTGGCTTTAGATTGTTTTTCTAGCAAATGTATATCTGACATCGTCACTACTTTATCTCCCATATTGATGTATATTTTTTCTGTCTTTAGTGTTTTCATCTTATACTCTACAAAGACATATAGCAAAGTCCTTAATCGAAGTGTAGGAAATTTATCTTGCAAATGATAATTGATTTTTTCGATAAATGTATTGTCTACATATCCCGCAATATATTCCTTATCCTCTGCTTTTCCCATACGCTGGCATAAATGGGGCATAGCTTCATCGGTTTGTTTTCTTAGGATATTGACAATTTTAGTCATCTGCTCATTTGTAGTTTGTTCAAAGAAAAGATCAAATTCAGCTAATGACTTGTATAAACTATATTTATATTTTCTTTCCATCAATTCTTGAATAAGTTTGCCAATTTCCTTTTTCAATTGACTATCCTTGGATAAAATTGTATTCTGACTATAATCGATTTCCTTAATGATAGTCCAAAAATAGATATCATCTAAATATTTAAGCGAATTATACTCTAAATTCCAGATTTTACTGCTTAAATCAAAGGAAAATATCTCTTTTGCAAGTACTGGTATTAGAAAATTAGCATAATACACCACTTTATGATGAGCATATATCCAAAGATACAAATAATTTCTTGCCTCTAAAACATTCGCAATCACATTAATCGCTTGTTTTCTAAATCCTATGGCATACTCGATTCGTTTATGATTGGCTAAATTATGATTGGTATTTTCTTTCTTATCCAAAATCACAATTTCATCGATATAACTATTGGGAAAAACTTCGACATTTTGGACACTAATTGAAGAAACCACCTGAAATGCGCCATTGATTTGTAATGTACACTCATTTTTAAATGTAAGTATGACCTCCTCTTTTGTTGTAAAAGCAAAATCTGTAATGATTTCAGCATTTTCAATTTTACAGTAGAAAGAATTTCGATTATTCTGAGGATAAATCTTTTTATTCGAATTTTCTTCCGACGCTATATTTATTTTTTCTGAATCAATTTCAATGTCCGTATAACTAGCAAATTGAGCACACTCATTTGAGTCCATACTTATTCTCACACTGTTATTGGAGTGTCCCATTAGACTACTAAAGTAACTTCCCTTTTCTACTACTATTTTTGTTTCAGGGTGAATCAATATAGCTCCCACAAAATTTCCCTTTACTTTTAATTTTTGAGATTTAGTATTTTTACCCTCTACAATAGTTTCTTTCAATGGTGCAGTAAATCCTGATTGCATTTTTATTCCACAATAGCTAGTCTTGGTTACAATACATAAAGAATGAAATAATCGCTCAATATCTACTGTAATGTTTTGTATACCTGACATTTGCGTATCTCGAACAATGTAATCTAAATTATCTACATCAAAATTAGGGCTATTTAATAATTCGATAAAGCAATTTCGAAGGCCATATGCATCACTAGCATTTTCTTCAATATCATAAGGCAAACCTAAAATCATTCTGGCCATAAAACAAAGATAGTCTTCAAGATTATCTTGTATGCTTCTTCCACTATGTGCAAAAATACCTTTATAATATTCCTCCTTACTTAAGTCAACCAATACGTTTTCAATTTGTTTGCTAAAAAAGGCATTGAATAAAAGATATGCACCCATTTTTTCATGTGATGCCGCTTGGATAGGATTGGTATGATTTGCTGTTCCGTATAATTTTTTCTTCAATTCCTCATCTATATCTAAATCTAATTCTTTTAGCGTATTCTCAAACACTAAATCTTCTAAAGCATGAGAAAAAGGAGTGTGCCCAATATCATGCAATAAACATGCTAGTAAAAACAATACCTCATTACATATCCAATCTTCCTTATTAAATTTTTCATTTTGCGTATTTTGGCTCTTTTCTACAATCATCTGTCTTGAGTTATTCCACAAGGCTGAAACAGCTTTTCTTCCTAGATAAAAAACACCTAAAGAATGCGAAAATCGATCGTGCTTGGCATTGGGAAATAGAATTCTCATACCTGTTTGATCAATATTTCTTAATCTTTGGAAATACGCTGTATCAATGATATATTTTACAAAGCATTTTGGAATACTAATATATCCGTGCACGGAATCCATAAATATTTTTTCTTCTTTGACTCGCATATTATCCCCCCTATTTCTATCTTTTGCCTACAAAATGATGTTTCTAATCTATTTCGAACAAAACTATCTCTTTCTATAAATCAATGATTATTCCATTTGTTCCTTTTTGTTGTCTCATCTATTGCTACAGAAAAAGATAAGAAGTCCACCATCTTGTTATTTCATTATACTTTATAAGTTTGCATAAATCTGTCGAATTTTAGCAATCATCAACATGAATCTTCAAAAATCTGCCTTTTCTATCATAAATACTCATTTTATCTTTTTATTCGGCTTTAGACCAAAAATAACCAAACTCCAAAACAATTCATCCTATGAACCATATATCACTTATATTTGTTATTTATTGATTTTTTTCCTATATTTTTTTACCAAGGATGAAAAATGAATTTATATTCTAAAATTTTATCCTTGATTTATCAATTTTTAATCAAATATTGTTCCCATATTTTGAATATATACACTATTACATAATGTAAAAATCATCGAATAATTATTGTTTTTTAAGTAGGATAATAAGATAAATACCATTAAAAATCTATTTATTTTTAATGTATGTTTTGGGTTCTACTTACAAACACCGTCCGTAAAAAGAATTAAAATATCCTATAATTATTTTTACAAGTCAAAAAAGATTTGTAAAAATACAAGTTCTTCTTTTGAAGTAAATTAGAATCCAACCTATACAATAGACCATAAAGATAAAAGTATAACATAATGCAACAAATATCAAAATAGAGCCTCGTTAGTAAGGTTCCTTTTTTGCAAATTTATCAAAAGTTTTTATTCCATTTACTATAGTTACTAATCATGAAAAACTATTCAATTAATGATGTTTACGTTGCTTAAAACGATGATGAAATTGTGTGGCTATATGCGGATCTCGCTCATAATCGTAAAGGAATCGGGAAAACAATATTGTAATTTACTTTGCAAAATTCCGACAACTTTAAACTTTAATGGTTCTACACTTTTTAAATCATTATTTTGTCCTTTAATCGTTAAATTGTGGTTGTGTTTTGCCCACGTTTGCTCGTAATTTTTACTTGAAAATGTGATCGAAATAATCTAATTTTTTCCATTTTTGCAGCAAAAAAAGGATTGACGACACTTTTTCAGTTTATCAATACCTATTTTACTTATAACAAGGACTATGCATTTTGATACAAATGTCCATCCCTACAAATTGAAATTTAATTATTTAAATAGTTTCTTAAAATAAATCGATATACGCTTAAATATACTTTTTTTGTAGTGTTCTTTTTCCGTAACAAGTTCTTTCTTAGCAATTTTTCAGGAACACTATGATTGCTCTTCCATTTTATATGCACTTAATGCAAGTGAATCATTGCCATTTAATAAATAAACCTTAAATATTCCTACATACTCTTCACTTTTGATACAAATAAAAGATATTGGTCATTCGCATTTGTAATTAAATAAAAGTAATCTGCCCCATTGATGTCCGTTTTGCTCTCTATTACAAAGCACTTTTCAATATTCATTAAATCTGCAAATTCCACATTCTGAAAAATTTCATAATCACTTGAATTCTTCCAATTATCTTGGCTTATTTTTCCATTAGATAGAGTGCCTACTTCCTCATTATCTATATTTAATTTATTATTTTTGATTTCTACTTTAAAATTTATTATACAACTAGAAAAGCCTACTGGCTGAGCAACTAATATGGCATTATATTCACTATTTTTATATGAATTCTGATTTGAGCAGCTAAAAGTTAAAAAAACAAAAATATTATCCCTAACATGAAAACAATTTGATAAATTTTCGTTTGAACATTCTCATTTCCTCCTTACTTTGAGATATGTTTTGATAAGCAAAATCCCCCCCTCGTTTTGCCTACGGAGGAGATTGTAAATTCTGATGCTGTGTTTTGTTTTTCCCTTAGATAATACAAACTATCTAAGTGTTTTTTACCTACATCCACATTTTACCATAGTCTTTGTTGTTATGTAATTGATATAATTATTTTCAATTTATGACTTGGATATTTTGTTTCTTCTGCGTTTGCTTGTAAAATTGTACTTATAAATCTACCTTGTATCGCAAAAATAAGTCAATACTATCCAAATTTAAGCCAAATATTGTCATTTTTAAATGTTTTTACCCTATTTTGTAAAGAAAAAAGGTATTGACGGCACTTTTTTCAGTGTATCAATACCTATGTCTACTTATAACAAGGATGATGCATTTTGTTACTTATTTCTTTTTCACAGGAATCCAAATTTCAGATTGATATTCATTAGATTGCATATCGCCCTCACTGCTATACCACTCTATGTTATATCTTCCACCAATTTCATATTCCTTATTTCCAGGAAGCCATTCCTTAAAAATTCTAGTGTTTACTTCTTGTAATGCATTGGGCATTGGTCCTACACATTTAAACTTTGCCCACGTCATCTTAGGCAATTCAAATACTTTGAGTCCTTCAGGAACAGGTCCTCCCTGATAGTTTCCAGCAATCATATACTGAAATGTATTTGGCTTCTGTGCTTCATCTATACAAATTCCAAACTCTCCAATTCGGTTATTTATAATCGCTTGCTCTAAAGCTTTCGCCGAATTTTGTCCAGGATATATTCTAGAATGATATTTACTATTAATTTCATTCCAAAACTTAGGGATTTCTTGATATGAGTTTTCAAAAGAAAAATCCTTTAAAAATCCTATCACTTTAAAACCTTCTAATTCTTCTACTACATAATCCATATAATTTCCTCCTTTAATCTTTATTTCGATATGTAATGGATGAAATACGTGAATCGCATTTGGATGTTTTCTAAGTCCTAAAGGCGTTATTCCATGAAATCTATAGAAAGCTTTCTGGTGTTTTATAACCATATTGATACGCAAGATCAATCACCTTCATATCAGAAGAAATAATGCATTTGGCGGCCTCATATAATTTTCTATTTCTAATGTATTCTGAAATATTAAAGCCTGTAAGAATTTGAAACCCTCTTTGTAAATACATAGGAGAGATGTACACTGCAGTTGCTACATCATCAGGCCCAATAGAATCAAAGATGTTTTCTTCTATAAAAGCAATTGCCTCTTTAATACAAATTGTCCAATCCATTTGCTTTTCACTTCCTTCATCTAACTTATATTATAGCAAAGTCTTCATTTGAAATCTTGTCATTTAGAAAAAAGATTTGTCTATTCCTCAACTTTAGATTTAAATTATGTCCATTGGAAAAGTCAAAGTCAGTTTTCCCAAAAAATAAAGAACAATGAACAATATTTTAATAGTCTTCGCTTACAAAACTACCTACTGCTTAAGCTAACATTCTAGTATAATACAATTCTTCATAAAAAACTCTCTCTTCTTTTGTAACATATCTGTTCAGTAAATGGGAATATAATCTTTCAATATTGTACTGCTATTATAAAAGAAGACAATAAAAGTAATTTGTAGACAGTAGGATATCTATACAAAAATCTTGATAAATATTATACTACAAAACATGCAAAAAACAAAAAAAAGAAACCCTATTTAAAGCTTCTATTTTGTTTTCTATTCCATTAGAAAAGTTGAGCATTATGCTTTTATCTTTTTGGACTATTGCTTTATCTACAAATAATGCCTGGCAAGAACTATCCTACTCATCTAGCATAAGTGATTTTTCCTTAAGTGCTTTAATGAATTGTTTAACCGCTTTTGGTTTTTCATTTTCACCCATTTTTACATGGAAAAAGGTATTGACGCCTAACGTTAAGTGTATCAATACCTATGTTTACTTATGGCAAGGACGATATATTTTAATACATTTGCACATCCTTACTCTAAGATCTGCACACCCCAAGCGATTTTTTGCACATCCTTGAAAGAAAATGTGCATCCCTATAAATTGTAATTTTAAGATATTAGGAATTCTTTTGATACCACGATGGAATAAGAGATTTATTTTGCTTAATTCTTTCAATTTCGTTATCAAACATATGGAGACTTTCTTCTCGTTCTTCGTCCATATATGTATTTGGCACAATTTTGTCATTGTAAAATGTATCATAGTAACTAAGTAGTGTGCCTGATGCAACATATGAACAAGAACCATTCGCATTATTGCCTATATTTCTGTGCAAATTTTCAAAGTAACAACTTCTATTGATTTGATTATAAAGCCTTACATTCGATTTCTTACATGCATATCCATAATCAATTAAATTCCTATTAAAATTTTCAAAATAAAAGTCAATGATAGATCCAGATGGATATAACTTATTTTCTTCAAGAACATACAATCCATCATATTCATATAAATCTGACTTACTATAATCATATATAAAACATTCTTCATAGCTTGTAAAAACTATAACTCAATCTTTATCATATAATCCATATGGTGAATAGCCAGATGATGGACCACCCATATAAATAATTTCTTCACTATCTTTGATAATATATCCATTTCCAACATTACGATCATTATTAAAATGATAAAATCTAACTTCTTGCAATTCTAACGTATCTGTTGTTTGTTCATCATAGTCAAAAAAAACAATATTTTGAGTTCTTAAAACATAATAACCAAATTCTCCAATAATTTCATTTGGGTTAGCAGCTGAAACTTCAAAAAACGAATTATTAACACCAATTAAAAGAAACGAGAAAAATAAAATTAATAAAACTTTAAAACGTCTCATACTATTCCCCCCCCATTTTATTATAGAATTAAATATTTCTATGATTTCGTTAAAATAATTTTTATTTCAATTTTTGATAAATAATATATTGATAATCCAATGGTAATTCTTTACATTTGTTTAGTATTTTTGTATTTTCCTTAAAAAAGAAATTTAAAAATGGTGTTACTATTGCTTCTTTTGCAATTTTTAAGGGTGCTCTATATTCAAATTCTTCTAAAGACTCTTTTAATACTAACTCCGCAAAAATTTCATTAATGCGATAACTACCATTATGCAATATATTCATAATTTCTTTCTTATCCCAATCATTACCATATACCATTTCTCGATAAATAGCATATTGATAGTCTAATGATAATGCTTCGAAATTTTTCCTTGCATCAATATCTTTAACAAAATATTCACCAAGGTATATTTCTATTAAAGCTTTTTTTGCTTCATCAGTTAATTTAGATGGTTTTTTTGATAATTCCATTAAATCTTTTGCTTCTTCTTGTAAAACGCTAGGTTTTAAATATTCAATGATTTCTTCATTTGTTCCCAAATATAAAATGGTTAAAATTTTTCTTTTTTCTTCATCAAAATCATTTTCTAACAATTTTTCTTTTAAAGAATTATATTGTATTTCTTCGATATTTTCTTTTCTAGAATTTTCTAATTTGTCTTCTTTAATTTGTCTTTTGCAACTAACTAAAAATAGACAGCATAATACACATAATAAACTAATTATTTTCTTCATATCTTCCTCCTCTATTATTCTTTTATTTACAATCTTAAATCCACAGGAATCTTCCTGTTCTTAATATGATTTTCATTTTATATCAATCCTCCTTTGTAACCTTCATTTTATTTTAAATCTTTGATTTACATTAAAGATTGGTAATATTCTTTTCTAATTCAATTATTACTTTTTATACTTTAAAAATATACTTCTTAAGGTTATTGTATCATAGTACTTATTTTTTTCAAAACAATTCAATAAAAAATATCCTTATATTCTTTTATTATCTTGTTAGAATATGAAAAAAGGTGGATTTCTATGAATAATATTTCTTTCAATAATACTACAAATTATCTTACTTATCAAAAAATGATGATGAATGCTTTAAAGTATTATATGATAGATAATTCTATTTCTATATCTCAATTATCTAAAGATACTAGTTTATCTTCTTCTACTATTCGTTCTATTTTAAATGGAAAACTATTTTCATATTATTCACTTATTAAGTTATTTACTTTAGGTGAAAATTTTATTTCTTATTTTAAATTAGATTAATTTTTTTTGATTATGCGAGTTCAAGACCCATTTTTTTAAAAAAAGACTCAAAACGAGCCTTGGAATAAAAATCTTTTAGTGTTTTTTTAATAGACAAATTTGTACCAAAATGAATCAAAAACAATAAAAAAAGTTCTAAAATCATTTAGTTTTAGAACTTTTTAAGACTCTTATGTCTTGTCGAGTCTTTTCGTACAATAAACATGGCAACTTTTGATTTCGGCTTTTTTACGCACGAAACCCCAGCCCGATGTCCCATTAAAATAGGTGTAGAGATTTGACCTCCCCTACCCCTATATATGGTTTTATTCTCACTCATTACGAACTTTTCAGCAATTTGGTGAGAATAATTCGTAGGAACTTGTTTCGCTTGTGTTTCCTCATTCAAAAGGATAATAGTCTCGTCACTTGGTTCAAAAAGAAAGCAGATAGGTTTGAGCCAACTGATGAAATTATTATCATCAAGTTATGCTAACGATATCAGCTGTGCTCTTTGCATTAATCTTTTTTGAAGAGTTTCTACTAAATGTGAATCTACTTTCATTTCCTTCCAAGATGATAATGCTCTATTTGTGATTAGGACTAAACTTCTTGTTTCTTGTAAAAAGATCATTATCTTATAGGCTTGTTCTAGCTCTTCATTGGTTGGTGTCATATAAAATATATCATCTACAATAACTAAATCAGCATTTAATATGTAGTTCCATGTTTTCTTCTTTATTTTTTGTTCAGCTAACAAATCATCAAACTTTATGTAAATGACTCTAGCACCTTTTTCAATCGCTTCATTTCCTATTGTTACCGCAAGTGATGTTTTACCCGTAGAGCAATCACCAACGATAAATATATTTTGTCTAGCTGATGCAAAATCAAATGAACTTAGTTTATCTAATTGCCATTTGAGACCTTCTGTGATTCTAGTCTTGTCAAATGCCTTTTCGGGAAGTCTTGATTGTTTTCTTATATCTTTAGTTTTATTTGCATGCCTAATATTTACTTCTTGTAGAAAAATATTATAGATGTAACCTTTATTAGAAAGTTTCTCATCATTTAAATCAATTTCACCCTTTGCAATATTTTGCAAATTTAGAATTCTAGCTAATTGTTGTATTTCTTTAGCTTCTGCCATTTTCATTTAACTCCTTTTCAATTTCTAATGCTCTATCTTTGTAATGTCTAATTGCATAAGAACTTAAATATGATTTAGCAATATCTACTCCCATTTCCATGACAAGCCAAGAGCTTAATTCAAATCCTGTACACACATCAATGCTTAAGCAATATTTCATGCCTTCAACTATCTTTTTATCACTATAGTATTTTCGCATTCTTTCTAGTTTTCTACATTGCGGATATACATGCCTTGATTTTTGTTCTCTCATTCTGTTAATAAACTTAATCGCATCATCATATTTAGAAAAATCCTTTAACAATAATTCTTCTATGGATGACGGTGCTTTTTCTACATTAGGTAAAGTAACTACATTCTCTTTACCTCCAACAAGTTTATGCTTACATAAAAGAACATTAGTAGTTGCGTGATAGAACAGTAATTGGTCATCATACTTTTCAATTCTTATCCTATCACTTTCATTAATGTTGCCTTGAGGTAATTTATATAAATTATCCCTATATTCAATTGTATCATGATAAACAGTATGAACTACTATTTCATCATTTTTCTTTTCATAATATTTGATAAGTTTAGGATATTCTTTTTTAAATAGTTCTCTAGGAACTTTTTTAGTTGTTTCGTTGATAAGACCATTACCAACTCTGTCTAACCAATCCATAAATTCTGCATTCAATCTATCAATGCCATAATAGATTCTTCCATCTAAAAATTGATGCTTAACGAAATCAACTGTCTTTTTAACTTTACCTTTAGTGGATGGATTATAACCCTTACATAGATAAATGGAAAATCCTGTTTCATTGATAAATTCTTCAAATTCCTTAACGAAGATAACATTGCCTAAATTTTCTGATACTACCATTGTTTTATCCTGGTCATAAACAATCATTTGAGGTCGTCCACCAAAATATTTAAATGCATAAATATGACTTTCAATAGTCTTTCTAGCATCAAATGGTTCGACTAAAAAGTAAGCAAACTTCATCCTACTCTACGATAAAATCATCGAAAAGAAATAGATTCTTATATTTCTTCCATACATTGTTTTCATCATATATTGTCCGAAATCAACTTGCCCTTCATAACCGGGTTCTGTTTCTTCTCTTATAGAATACTTTCTAGCAGGTTTTAATAATCCAGTTTCTTCTCTAACCTTCTTAACATACCTATAAAATGTTGCAGTAGGAATATCAAAATCACTAAAATCATCCTTAATTCTTCTTAATAGTACAGTATTATTAATTTGAGGACATATCTTTAATATTTCAATAATATACTGCCGATAATTATCCAAGATAAACTCATGCTCTTTTTGAAACTTGTAAAAGAAATCTTCATCTCTATCCCACCAGTTCCAAACTGTCTTATAAGATAAATTAAGTTTTTCTGATACCTTTAGCTTTGAAACACCTAGCTTCTTATACTCCTGTAATTTTTTAAATTGCTCGATTCCAAGCACTCTTTTCTACCTCCTTCTTTATTTTGAAATCTTACAAGTGCATCACTAATTGCTAATGATGCAAGTAAATACTTTCATTAAGCACCACCTCCTTAAAATGAAAAACGGTAGCAATTACGCTACCGCATCATTATTTTGAAGTTACTAATAAATTCTCATTTATAAAAATTTCGGCATTACACTAGTCAGCAAAAATATTAAAGCCTTTTAATATTTCTTTTTGTAAAAGGGCTTAGAGCTATTGATTCTATTTCTTTTTTATTTTTATTTAAAGAACGAATTATTTCGGATGTTGAAACTTGTTCAGCGTGAGGAATGAATCTATCAAGTTTAATAAAATCAGTTTCTTCAATTCCTAAATCTTCTAAAATCTTATCAGTAATCTTCAAATCATTATAGTTATTTAAATGAAATACAAAATTATTCAAATTGACATTTGAATTGTAATTTACATTGAATAATTCGAAATAATTAATTATTTTTGAAAGTTTAAATTTAATAAATGCTCTAAGTTCAAGAAATTTATCTATTAATAGATTCTTATTTTTAATTGATAAATTGCCATATTTACTTTCAAAATATAAAATTATATCATTAAAACTTTTTTTTGACATCATCATACTTATAAAAACTAAATATGGTAATGTTTTTCCTTGATAATTTATATTATCAAAATGTTCCACCTTAAATTTATAAGAGATTTTTTCTAATAATTCACAAGACAATTTAATACATTCTCTTGTATCTTTTGCCATTAAAAATTTTTCCTTAAACCCATCTTTTGCAAAAGTATAAGCAATATTAATTCTTATATCATATGTTTTTATTTCTTCAAGTGTTTTATTTGATTCATTTAATATAGTATTGATTTTTTGATTATACTTTTTTTCTTTATCATTGTCAGTGTTCTTTTTATCGAGAAATAATATTTCATCTTCAGATGTAACATTCGGATCTTCAGATAGAATAATAAGTTCGTTCCATTTGTTTCTATCAATATATTTTTGATATGTATTTTCATTAAATAAAAATATATCTCCTGAAGAAGGGCTTTTAGTATTCAATCTGCCTACTCTTCCTATTAAATTATTTAGTCTAAAAATACTTCCAGGATCATCAACTACAATCATTCTCATTGTAGGGGTATTCACTCCTTCCATAAGCGTACTTGTACATAGCAAACATTTTAGTGATCCATTTCTATATTCTTCCTCATAAAATTTTCTCAGAAACATAGGTGTTTTCCCATGATGAATACCTATTCCCCTTTTTAGAAGTTTAACTCCATACCAATCAACGAAAAAAGTATTTTCTAAATGCATAATCTCTGTTTCATATTTTTTTATATATTCATCCTTTTCTGGAAATTTATGGATTATTAACTCTAAAAAATTATAAATAGATTCAGGAGAATTAAAATATACTAATTCCTTATTTCCACCCATATAATCAATCCAGTTTTGATTACAATAATTATGAACAAAATTATAGACAGGTGAAAGATTTGTATAATATTTTACGATATCTAACTTCGTATTATCAAATGTAATTTGTTTAATGAATGGACCTAATAGAATAACCTTCTTCGCAATTTTCAAAAGTCCTAAATATACTTTATTCATAAGAATAATTCTATCATCATTATTTAATTCCTTTTTATTTTTTGGTTTTAATTTGTATATCTCATCAATTATTAGCAAATCCAAGCCCAGTTCACTAATTTTTTTGACAAATAAATTATCGCTTCTTTCAGGAACAAAAATAAATATATTTTTCTTTTCAATTTTTTCATCACCATTTATACAAATATTATATTTTTCACCAAAGTAATCGTATATTTTTTTTAACAATTCGTTCATCAAAGCCAAAGTAGGAACTATAAAAACTATGTTATTTAAATTTGGATGTCTAATTATGTATTCAAGAACAATAAAAGTTTTTCCGAAACTAGTAGGAGCACTCAAAAATAAACTTTTTTCCTCTAATATACTTAATATTTCAATTTGAGAATCTGATAAAACTATTTTTTCATCCAATAGAGATTTATTAACAGCTGAAGCTATTTTACTTCTTATTGTTTCATTTTCTAAATACATTCCTAAATCAACGAATTCCATCTTATTTGTTTTGGTATTATCGTTAATAAATTCTTTTAAAACTTCTTCACGCAATTCAGCAGATTTGACGTCTAAATAATCATATTCGTAGATTTCGTTTTCGCTGTTTTTCATAATGCATTAACCTTACATTCAAAATATTTTAAGAACTCATTTTTCGAAATAATTGGTAAAAACACAATAATTGATTCTTTTATATATGAATTTTTTTCGGCATTAGTACTTGCAAAGTTTTTTAAATCATTTAGATAATCTCGTTCCTCGTAATTATCATCTGACATAATAAATGTAATGCTTGTACAAGAAATTTTGGAAGAGTCCATTGTTTCTAATCTTTTTTCTATTTTTTTTAAAGTGCGGCCATTTTCAGCAATAAATGTTGATGTATGATTCTTTATAAAAGAAATTTCTGTCAAATTTTCTAAATGACTATTTATACTATCAAAAGCATCGTTTAGCGCCCTTTTTGTATTATTATAGAATTTTGCTTCACCAAAATATAAAATATTACTCTTATAATCATAAAAGATATTATCGTTACCAAAAGCAGGCATTGAAGGGGATGTTTTTAATGAAACTTTTGATATTAATGTCTCAGAAATATCAAAAGTTTCAATTATAATATTCATTAAGTATTCACCTAAATCTCCGCTAAATTTAGTACTATTAATATCTATCGAGTCTTTATCCCATTTCAAATTTTTTAATATTGTTTCTATTTCAGCTCTCAATATATTATCCTTAATTAATCGTTTTACATATTTTTTTGTTTCTTTAAGCGTTCTACAAGAGGTACGTTGCGTACAATAATAAAACAAATTTTCATTATTTAATAAAAGATTGGAAATAATCTCATAAAGCTCTATTGCATCAATTTTCAATTGAGAAAAGGTACGACCATCTAAAATGACCCTACTTATATCGTTATGCAATAAAAATACCTTTTTTACTAATCCCATTAATATTTCACCCCCATTTTCCCGACATCACGTTTAATATGATTTAAATACTTAATTTTATCTTTCACTCAATTACCATTCCCTAAGGATTTTATTTAAAATTATCAACGTATTCCATTTCCTAATTAAAGACATCCATACTATATTGAGGAGGGTAACCATTCTTGACTAAGCAAATCTTAATTTCTAACTTTAATTGTTCTCTACATTTTATTGTTAAGTCAATCTGTAATTCGTTAATCAAAAGCCATAAACAAATTTATTTTCGCTAAATCCAAAATCAAATTAATCATTTATCTCATATTCGTTTTCCTATTCAACTTTAATGCTTTTAATTCTAAATATTTTTGATCCAACAAACTTAACATTTTTTTCATCAAATAAAACCAAATTTACTCCATTTTCT
Organism: Prevotella sp.; assembly: GCA_023665755.1. Lineage (GTDB taxonomy): Bacteria > Bacillota_I > Bacilli_A > ML615J-28 > CAG-313 > CAG-313. The sequence goes on along the minus strand of JAMPDF010000001.1, from coordinate 7,690 downwards.
AAAATAGAACTTCCAAAGCTTATTCCATCATAGCCTTTTGACTTAAAAAAATGTGCTAACATTTGTGTGATTTTATAGAAACTTTCGTTTTGGGGATTTGGTTCAGTATTAGGCTCACTGACTTTTTTTGAAATAAGGTAAAAGTTTGTTAATAAATTTTCCTCATTCTGAGCATTAGATTTATGCAGGTTCACTATTTTCAGCTCTTTAGTCGTTTCACATTCAGCAACACTATATTCTTGATTTATTATTGGTCTCATTTCCGCCAAAGTAGTTTCATAATCATAACTTAAATATAAAAAATCATCGTCTACAGTGTTTAATCTTCCTTCTTTTCTCTTATCCTTAGGTGGAAGACCACTATTTTCTGAATTAAAACCCAAAAATTTTTTGTCTTTTAATTCATTAAGTAAAGGGGTCATTATAGAAATAAGTTCTTGTCTTTGATCATCATTAAAAATTGATTTAATTAATAAAAAATCAGAAAACGAAATTGTAATCCCTCTATTAGATGCATTGATGTCATCACATTCCTTTTGTAATAATTTAAATTCTTCAGTCTGAATCTTATTCACACCTAACTGATTCGCATCATCTCTTTTTATTTGCCTTGCTCTAAAGAAATGAGAATTTGCCGGAATAATTTCCTCGTTATAATTCTGAGCAAACACTTTAGTAAAATACTCATCAATTTTTGTTTTATTAATCTCATCGCAAGCTAATTCTCTCATATTATTCCACTCATACTCTGCAGACTGCAGCAACAGATAAATTATTACAATGTATCCTAATTGTTCTTGATCATATGGTTCATTATTCATATTAATAATTCCTCCACTTTCGTTCTAAATAAGTTCTTCTGCATATAAAAGATTTATTTCATATTTTACACCTTTGTAACTACATTGTATCTTGTTTCTTATTACGTATTGCCATAACAATAATCACCACAATAGATATAACAAGAATTACCATCAAAGTAATACCTATCACAAGCAAATGTGTTTCAATAAGCATAACTACATAAGCCAAAGCAAAGCCTAAAAGCGTAGAAATCACAAAATACGCTATAGACATCACTTTACCGTTAAACCATTCTAATGCATTGAATATTAATCCTACTAACGCATAAGAAACTGCAAAAGTTAAAACTTTAACAATTATACTTCCTGCAATTGATGTTTCTGGTGTTATGTATTGAAGAGTAAACAACCAAGTAAAAAACTCAACAATATCCGTAAACATACCGCTACAAAGTAATAATAACAGAACTATACCAGCTAAAACACCTGATAATCTTTTCATTAATTTCCTCCGTACTTATTAATCACTAAATTTTTTAAAGTTTTCTGCTTGTTCTAATACTTTTTCGTACACTTCAGCGTTCCATTCAGGTGGATAACCATTTTCGTATAAAAGAACTATCAAGTCCATATTTAACTGACTTTTTATATCATCTCTTGTAGACCAATCGGCATATTGTGCTTTATCATCTACAAGTTTTTTAATTTCTTTAGCAAGAACTAGACACTTTTCATCAGCATATGGAAAATTGTGCGTATCTCTAACCTTAACTAAGATATCATAGAATGCTTTTTCTTCAAATGTAATCCCCATTTTCTCAAATGACGTTTTGTCCTCTTTAAGTAAGTTAAGAATGTTCATCAATTCGGTAGAAAGGTCATCTACAAAGTCAGCTACGACTTCGCTAGTAAAAATAAGTTTATCTCGTGTATTATATCTCGCAACAACATTTTTAAGCATTTCACTGAACTCTTGTGCTTTCACCTTGTTTACATGACCATAGTTAGAAATAGCCTGACGCAATAACTTCAACAAGGCATTGAATTTCGTGATAGGCATTTTAACCTTTTTTAATTCCGCAAGGAACTCTTCACTAAAGATATCAATTTCTTTATTGTTATCCATAATGTTTTCAACACCTGTGCAAGCAAGAGCTTTTTTCACCATTTCTTCAACTATACGATTCATAGTTTCAGTGTCCGGTGCATCACCTTTTGTTTGCTTGTAAATGATAGAACGAACAGCCAAGAAAAATTGGGCCTTTTTAATTTCTTCGTCTTTTAATTCGCCTGTAGGGAAACAAATATTATAAGCTGCTCTAAGTTTTCTTGTAAGGCTCATAAATCTATCTTGCATTTCTTTGTTTAATTGCACATATTCAGCTGCAGCATTTAAGCAAAGCAATCTTTCAAGCGGATCACCTACATAAAATTTTGTAGCATTAAAGTCTTTCATCAATTCATCAATCAATGACAAATGATTTCTAAATATTTCTATTGATAATCTTATCTCATCAACTGGACTTTCTTGAGGACTTCCATAAATTTTTATGGCTTCCATCATACTGTTTTTGATGCCAATATAATCGACAATTAAGCCTTTATCTTTACCCTCAAAAACTCTGTTTACACGAGAAATAGTTTGAATTAACGTATGTCTCTTTAACGGCTTGTTGATATACATAACCGCAAGAGAAGGTACGTCAAATCCCGTAATCCACATATCAACCACGATAGCTAACTTAAAATTAGATTTATCATTTTTGAATAGTTTATCTAATTTTTGACGATACTCCTTTGTCCCACACAAATTATAAAGTGGTTTCGGGTCGTCCTGTCCTTGCGTCGCAACAAGATTGATGAAAGGGATATCTGTAAGTTCATCAAGTTCATCTTTTGTAAGTAAAGATTCACCTTCACATTTTTTTGCAACAGCCCATTCAGGACGAATTGCAATTATTTCTTTATACAACGCATACGCTAAAGGTCTATCAGGACATACAATCATACCTTTTTGCAATACTTCTGGTTTTTCAGCACATAAATGCTCATAGTGTGTTACGATATCTCTAGCAAGTTTTTTTAGTACATCAGGATGCCCAAGAATTGCAGAAATATTAGACATTGCCCTTTTACTTGCTTGAATTTGGTCATCGGTAGAACCTTCAAATTCACATTGTCTGTAATACTCTTCAATCTCTCTTGCTTGCTCATCGGAAACAATAACTCTAGCTAATCTAGGTTCATACGCAATACGAACAGTAATACCATCATCACTTGATTCCTTCATTGTATATTGGTCTACGATATCACCGAATACGGCTATTGTTTCATCAATTGGAGTACCCGTAAAACCAACACGAGTGGCATTTGGCAGGCTTGCTTTTAAATATTGTGCAAAACTCTTAGAATCAATTATGCCTTCATCCGTTCTTTTTACAATACCATTTTTCTCAATTTGCGTTCTATGTGCCTCATCCGAAATACAGATAATATTGCTTCTATTAGAAAGCAAACCTGTACTTTCACAGAATTTTTGAATTGTAGTAATATAAACTCCACCACTTTCCTTTGCAAGAAGTGTCTCATTCAAATCCTGTCTTGACTCAAACGCTCTTATATCATCGTCGTGTAAATAGCGTTTAGCACCAGCAAAAACATCTCTGGCTTGATTATTCAAATCCTCTCTATCCGTAATAATGATAATAGTAGGATTATGAAATACACTTGCATATCTTTGCATCAAAAGTTTTGTCATAAATAACATAGTGTATGTCTTACCACAACCGGTAGCACCAAAATATGTACCACCTTTGCCGTCACTTAGAGGTTTCAAATGCTTTTTCACATTTTCTACCATACTATTTGCACCAAAGAATTGAGGGTATCTACAAACAATTTCTTGTTCCTTACCTTCAATTTCAGGATAGTAAACAAAATCACGCAAAATAGCAAGCACTCTTTCTTTTGCAAAAGCACCTTTAATTAAACTAAGAAGTGAGCTTATGCCGTTTGATACTTTCTCATTGTCATTAACTTTGTTCCATGCGTAAAAGAACTCATAAGGTGTAAAAATACTACCAAGCCTATTGTTAGCACCATCACTTATGACCGCCAAAAAGCAGTATTTCATAAGATTTTCAATATCCCTTGTGTAACGAATAGTAACTTGCTTCCATGCATCGTATATTGTAGTATCTTCTTTAACTGCGGTTTTAAATTCACAAATACATACAGGAATACCATTGATGAATACAATAAGGTCAGGTCTTCTTACGGATGAACCCTTTACAGAATATTGATTAACTACCTTATAAACATTGTTTTTAAAATTGTCAAAATCAATAAAATCAATATGTATTCCAACTTGCGTTATATCCTCTCTTACAAGGTCAAAGCCTTCTGTAATAAGATAGAACGCCTCTTTGTTTTTTGCATAGAGCGAAGCACTACTACCAACATCAATAACCCTATTGATAATAGTATTTATTTCAGTAGTAGTCAGATTAGCTGAGACGTATTTATTGCAAATAAAAGAACGTAAATCATCAACAAGAATAATATCTTCCAATTTTCTATGGATATCATCCCCATAAACATAATTATATCCTTCTTGCTCAAAAAGCTGAATAATGGCATGTTCCAAGTCCGATTCTGTAAAAGTACCTTTTTCAAAAATATATTCCATTACCACACCTCCTAACTTCTTTTTGCTTCTTCAACTGCTCCTTTAATAAGTACGGGGCAGATATTTTTTATTTGTTGTTTTAATTGCTCGTTTATTTCTTTTCTTAAGTTGTAAACATTAAAAAGTTCAACTACAAACTTTTGTATTTCTAATGTTGGAATAGGGATTTTAAGTTGTGACAATTCATCTATGCTTAATTCATCTTTTATAGTTCCCATAGAATAGAAGAAAGCAAAATGCAAAAACTCATTTCTGCAAAGCCACATCATCAAATAATCTGGTAATATTTTTTTCTCATCAATTTTAAAAACAGTATATGATGGGGAAACCAAACAAGGAGGTTCTTTTCTTAATGCAATACTCCCTATATTAATTCTATTACTGTATGCGAAATCATTTGGATATACTACTTTATAATTTAGCAAAGATATACCAAGCAAATTTGCAACTGTAGGTATAAACTTCTTTTCTTTACAAACACCTAAAACATTACTATATAGATTATCCTTATTCCTATTGTTAGTTTCAAAAATATAAGGAGCAATTCTTTCTTTTTGAAATTTTTTCTTTAAATTCTCAATATTTGCTTCATATGAAAGTTTCAAATCTTCAAGACCTGTTTCATAGGCTTCTTGATTTTGCACCATACCTTTGTAGATTTCTACATACTTGCGTTGAATTTCTATCGGAGGAAGTTCTATTTCAACATCAGTAAAATCCTCCCAAGACATGCCATCTCGCACAGAACCATCAGTATGAAACCAAAAATAACGATCTACTTCGCTACATTTTAGAAAAATAAAGAAATAATCGCTTAGTAGCTCATTATTATTTATAAGTCTAAAAACAAAATAGGCAGGGCTAACAATTTTATTTTTACTAGAGTGATTGTAAGCTATAGGCAAAACCACATCCCTACCAACGTGCATTAAATTGCATGCAAAATACTTTGGTGGAACAATTTTATATTTTGAAGTATCTCCACCAACTTGATTTGAAGGCTCAAAGAATTCTTTATCCTTGTTCACTCCCGAAACATCATCATTTGTTAAATTGGGAATATTACACTTTTGAGAATAAAGCTCTATATATTTGCCTAATTTAATCTTCGTCAATGCCATATCCAATACCTCTAAATGCACGAACTAGCATATCTTGAGATGATTTTTCCTTTGCTAATACTTGTTTCATCTCGCTTTGAATACGCATCATTTCTCTTTCATAATCAATATCTAAATCATGGTCTATAAATTCAATATACTTACTTGGAGTAAGCACCCAACCTTGTTGCTCTACGCTCAAACCTTCTTCGCCCTTTTCATCAAACCACTGTCTTATTTTTACGGATTTACAAAGTTCCGGCACATCTTGATAAAAAGAGGTATCTACACTTTGCCAATTATTATAAATGTTCTTTATGCGATTAATTTGATCTCTCGTAAGAACGGTTTTTTTCTTGCTTTTGCCTTTATCAATCTCAATAACACCAACGTTTTCATCCCACGTTCTTAAATCCATAAACAAGATTTCCCCTCGTCTATCTCTTACCTTGCGGCCATTTACTTCGCCAGCATCTTTATTCATATTAAGAATCCAAAGTGTAACAGAAATATCGGTTGTATAAAACATATCACGAGGAAGGACGATAATAGCTTCCACTTTGTCTTTAATAAGAATATTTTTTCTAATCTCATGATCATCACTATCACCAAGAGCACCATTTGCAAGCAAGAAACCTGCAATACCGTGATTGACATCAAGTTTTGAAATCATATGTAAAATCCAAGCATAGTTGGCATTTGATTCTCTAGGTATTCCATACCCTGACCAACGAGGATCTTTAGAAAGTGAATCTGCCCACCATCTCTTAAGATTGAATGGGGGGTTTGCCATAATGAAGTCAACTTTTCTATCTTTGTGTTGATCATCGGTAAAGGTAGATGCGTTTTGCCTGCCTAAATTATGAGCAATACCACGAATAGCAAGATTCATTTTACAAAGACGCCATGTTTCTTGAACACTCTCTTGACCTATAACAGAAATAGCTTTTTTATTACCTTTGTGTTTGTCTACAAAACGCATAGATTGAACAAACATACCACCGGAACCACAACAAGGATCATAAACAGTACCCGAGAATGGTTCAATCATTTCTGCGATAAGTTCAACAACGCAAGCAGGAGTATAAAATTCGCCATCTTCCTTTGTTCCTGATGCTGCATAAAGTTGCAAGAAATATTCGTAAGTCCTACCGATAAGGTCCTCAACTTGAAATCTTTCTTCTGATATTTGATTTACATTATCTATAAGACTCTTTAATTTTTCTTTACTTGCACCAAGAGTTACAAAAAGATTCTTGGATAAAGTGTTTTTCAAAGGAGGATTTGCTGCTTCAAGTTCTTTTAATGCTTTGTCAATTTTTACGGCAATATCATTATCGCCTGCATGAGCTACTATGTAAGACCACCTTGTGGACCATTCTTTGTCATCACCTGTTAGATTTTGAGGAAGATAGAAAACATTATCTGCATTATAAAATGCTACGTTTTCTAAAAATACAGGATTTTCTCCATATTTTGTAATAAGTTGTTTTCTTCTTCTTTCAAATTTATCACCCGCAAACTTTAAGAATACAAGGCTGATAACAGCATCTCTATTTTTATCCAAACTACCAACGCCACGAAGGTCTACTCGGCAATTCCACAATACCTGTTCTAATGTTAATTCTTGGGTTTTCTTAGTTGCTTTTGCCATACTATCTAATAACCTCCATCTGTATACCGTTTTCTTGACATAATAATTCTATTTTTTTCTTTGCTAATTTTGTTGGTGCATATTTGCCGTTCTCCCATCTATTGACTGATGTAAACGATACACCTAAAAGTTCTGCCAAAGCCATCTGTGATAGATTTAACTTAATTCTTAAATTTATTATTGCTGTTGCATAGTCTAGTTTCATATAATCACCTCAATGCAATTTGTTAAAGACTATTAAAGATTATAGCACATTTTTGAGAAAATTTCTACCAATATACGAGAATATTCGACTAAATTCTAAGATTTTTATAAAACTTTTATGAGATTAAATTCATATTCAAAAAGTAATCGTTAAATTATGGGGGTAATCGTTATTTTATCCCCCCTAATCGTTAAATTGTCCTAGTAATCGTTAAACTACCGCCTTATTTTATCTGGGTTT
>JAMPDF010000010.1 GCA_023665755.1 Prevotella sp. | reverse complement strand
GATATCACTCATCAGTATTGGCTTTTCTAGTTGGTATATTTCTGAGGATAGTTCTAATCCTTTTATTGAAGGTTCTTTTGAAACTGATAAAGTAATTTATAGTGACAATCTTGTTAAAGTAAATTATGATCTTGGAGATATAGATTCAAATGGAAAAAAATTGGGGTATTCACGTTTAGTGTTTAATAATACTGGTTTTGTTGGTACATTTGGTAATCAAATGACAATTTTCTATAAAATTGATATGAATGAATTTTGTGAAGAATTTGGTATAAAAAATAGTGAAGGAGTAAATTCTTGTTCGGTGGTTATAACTAAATTTTCATTGTTCTGTAATGAAGAAGCACTTAGCAGTTTAAAACCAGATGACATTAAAATAAAATTTAGTACTAATAGTAATATGAATAATACATATCAAATGTTTGCAACTATTTCTGATGACAAAATGAATGCGGAAGTTAGTGTAAAATCAAGTGTATTTGGTAAGAATGAATTTACAGGAAGCGATGAATATATTTATGTGAGCATTACCTATATTTTTGCGAGTGTCGCTTTAACAAATAGTCAAGTTAGCGCTTTACAAAAAGTACCATTTTCTATTGTGGTCAATGTATCAGGTAAATAAAAAAATTTAATTTAGTATAAAGAAGGTTATAATATGTTAAAAAGAAAATTTATAATTTTGTTATTCATATTAAATATGTTTATGTTGGTTGCAATTGTTTCTTCTAAATGGATTATAACTGTACCATTTAATTTAAGCGCTTTATTTCAAGACAGTGGAAATGCAGTGATTTTTAATCCTATTGAGTTAGATTATCAAACTTATACAGCAACTTATGCGACAAACGAAAGCAATAATACTAGTAAAGTAACTGCAAATATAGAATTACCGCTAAGATGGAGTGATATTGTTATCCCTGAATTTACAGATGTAGATGGTAATTCAAAAGGTGGTAAAATTGAAGGTATTAAAACAAAAATCGAACATGATATAGTAAAACAATTAAATGATAAGGGTCTTATTAGAAAAGATACAACATCTAATAACGATTACGATTTTATTGTAGCATCAATTCAAAACTATAATGTAGGATTTTCACCATATAATACTAATAATAATTCAGGTTATTTTTCATATTCTGGAAACACTAATATAAATTATGTAGCTGGTAGTACATATCTTGCAAAAATATCATTTACGCAATATAATTCGGACTATAAAATTATTGATTCTCGTGGGTCATCACCTACAATAAAAAAGGCAACTGATTTATACATTCTATTTAAATATAAATCTGTATTTATTAAGGAAACCCCTGATACTTGGTATACAATAGAAGAAGCATTAGAAAATGTTCAATCTGGTCAAACTATTGTAACTGTTGGTTCAGGTACTAATAATGAATATATTTTGAGGACTACAGGGCATATAACACAAATTCAATATAAATATATAACAGATTCAGAAACTGCAGATTATAGAAATTACAGTCTTGCTTGGAGCAATATTTCACAAACTGCATTTACGGCAATACCAAGTGATATTACTAAATATAAAAGTAGTTCATATGATAAAGTCGAAGAAGGAAAAAATCATAAAGATGTAACGCTTGGTTATACTCTAAATGAAGATACTAAAATAATTGTTCCTTATGCAAATATGAATGAAATCCAAAAAGATAAATATGAATATGAAGGTGAAAAAGTTGGTTCAAATGTCTCATATACAAATAATACTGGAACTGCAGTTAGTGTTTATAAAGGTGGTAATTCAGGAGTTGTACGTTATAGTACAATTTATTCAACGCTTTTTATACCTAAAGAAGTCGCGTTAACAGTTTATGGAACAATAACTGCCGGTGGTTTTTTAGTATCTAGTGGCAATATATATAATCGTGGCGTTATTATGAATAATGGTGTTATTGATGTTTCAAAAAAATCAACTAGTAGTGAAGGTGGTAGAATTAATGGATATGGATATATTAAGAGTGGCGGATTTAATACATTATCAACTGATAAAAAATCAACTACAGATGAAAATGAATTTGGTCAAATATATTTACGTTCAGGGTGTAGTGCAATGGATGAAATGCGTATTTATGACTGGCTTTCTGGAAGAAATGCTTTTGGATTAGTTAATGAGACTCTTTTCCCATTTCGTGCATATAATATTCACAACATATCTTGTCCAATTCGTGTTTATAGTGGTGCTATTTATAATGTAGGGTGTCGTATTGAAGCTTCTAATACCTTGACACAAACAAGTGTAGTTTTGATTGGTGAAGGTGGGATGTTTACAATCCATAATGATAGTTACATTGATAAAAGTGTTAAAGAAGAAGTAGAATCAAATAGAGGGAATTTTACATATCCAACAATTTATAATATAAATAGTGTTACAGCGAGTAATTCAGTTAACTCAAATGCAATTACAACTGATATAAATAATGCTAGTTATGGATATACTGCAACTACTCAAACTGATATTATGGAGATGCATGGCTATGGTGGCAATAAAGATAATCCTGATATAAGTGATAATGGTGTTAAGATTTCTGTTGGTGTAAATATTGATACCTCAACATATGTATTACCGATATCATTTATGAGAATTATAATTGCTAGTGGATTTGCTAAATTAAGTAATGTTTCTTATAGTTTTTTACCGGGTTCATCATTTACAGTTAATGAAGGTGCAAATCTAGCAGTTGGTAAAAATATTACTTTTTATACTTTAAAAGATGCCTGTGATGATTTAACTTATAAATATACTAGTGGAGGAAAGCTTACTTCTACAACATACTATATAGAAGATTTAAATCATATTGATAAATATAGTGGTTATGCGTCAACAGATAATGGTTACCAAAACAAAGTAAAGTATCAAGCAGTAGAAGGATTAAATTACATTGGTCATGCAACACAATTACGCGCTAAAGACGCTATATGTATGGTTGGAGGAACACTTTCAGTAGATAGTAATGGATCAATAAGTGGTAGCATTAACGCTATAGGTAGTAATGCAATATTAACATTTAATAATGGATTAAACTATACAATAGATAAAATTTTTACTGTTTTAGCTTATTCATCACTTTCAACTCGATCTAATGTAACTACAGAAAACAGAACTCATAATGCATTTGGTAAATTTTTATGTTATGAAGAGAACTCTGTTATTCAAAATTTTGAAAAAAATAAAACATATACTAGTCTAAATGGAAATTGGTTATCAACTAATCAAATAACTGTAACTGTTCATTTTGGTAGTGATTATAGTTGGGAACTTTCAGAAAATGGTGTTACTGGTGTAGCTCTTACACAGGAATTTATTAATAATATAATAAATGAAATTAAAATAGTTCACCCTGAATATTTATATGGCGGTATATTTATAGATTCAAAATATGAACAAGATGCTTTAGATATAACCTTCTATTGTGATTATGATTTATATGCTAAATTTGAATTTGATGGCTATCAAATATTGTTTGAATCAGTATTTGAGGAAACTACTAAACCTGCTAATCAAAATGTTTATAATGACCTATTAAATGGTAAAGTTGATAATATAGTTAAAGGTGAAGTCAATAGTTATGAACCTAATATTGAATCAATTAATGCCTATGATTACGACATTAATCATGAATATTATTTTGATGGTTGGTATTTAGATAAAGAGTGTACTTCTAAATACACCATAGGAATATTGGAATATCAGAATACTGATACAGGTATGAAAATACAAACATTATATGCAAAATGGTGTAAAAAATTTAATGTTAAAACTATAGTTAAAACTTCGGAATCTGACAATGACGATGAAACATATTCATTGACAGTAAATACTGGTGGCAACAAATCTTCTTTAACTGCGGAAACAGAAATTTATGTGCATCCTAATTCAACTATTAAGGTTGAATTCTCTGGAACTAATAGTAAAATTATAGATGTTGTAAACGCAAAACAAAATGGTCAAAATATTAGTTTTGATGGTTGCGATAGAAGTATTACTTCAACAATAGAAATCCAATTAAATAAGAAATCTTCTAGTACTTGTTTTGCCAAAGGTACATCAATAGCACTTGCTAATGGTATTAGTAAAAATGTAGAAGATTTGAAACTTGGTGATGAGATTTTAGTATATAATCATATTACTGGTAAACTTGAAGCATCTCCAATTATGGTATATTTCCATTCAGGATATCAAGAATATCAAATATTAAAATTATACTTTGATAATGGTAATAGTATTGATGTTATATATGGACATTCATTCTTTGATAAGGATGTAAAGAAATATGTAGAGATACGTTGTGATAATGTCAGTGACTATTTAGATCATAGTTTTATATGCTTTGACAAAGAAAACAATATTTGTTTCAGTAAATTAATTGGCTATGAAATATTCAATTGCTATACAGAATGTTATTCACTTTATACCTATCAAACATACAATCATATTGCTAATGGATTCCTAGCCTTTACAGATGATTTTATTGGCATTGTTAATATTTTTGAAATGGATGATAATTATAAATATGATGAAAAAGCAATGGAAGATGATATTAATAAATATGGTTTATATGAATATGAATATTGGAAAGAATATGCAACATATGAAGAATTCTTAGGATTTAATATACCATACTTAAAAGTTGCTGTAGGAAAAGGTTATATTTGTGAAGAAACAATATTATTATATTTGGAAATTTATCATTATTATCTATATTGCATTGAAAATGATATTCCATGGTAATAAATACAAACTAACTTTAAAGTAAAATTGTGCAAATAAAAAACAATAATGCTGGTTTTCTAATTAAAGCGAATTTAAGGAATAACCAATTTCGTTTTATTTCTTTTATCACTATTGATAAAAATTATTTTAACGGATTGGTTATTTTCTTATGTCTAAATCGTATTTTATTGATTATGCAAATAATGTAAAATACTTTATTTCTAATAATCAAAACTAAAGCGTTTTTTAGAGTATGTATCAAAGATGGTTGGAAATGAATATATCTTCTTAAATGAACAAGGTGAATTAACGACTAGCAGATTGAAATCATATACAATTTATGATGAAATTACAGAATGTTATTCTAACAGTAGTTCTTATAATTTAAACCATTTTGTAAATGGTGCATTGTGTATTAGTGACGATATTCAAGGATTGTATAATTACTTTGAGTTAGATGAGAACTTTAAATATGATGAAGCATTAAAAGAACAAGATATTCAAAAATATGGATTATTGTCATATGAAGAAGTAGCGGACTTTATGACAAAGGAAATATATGAGTTATTTAATGTTAAGTATTTAAGTGTATCTATAGGTAAAGGATTGATTACTCGTGATATAATGATGGCGTATATCAAACAATTTGCTTGAATCAGATGAATAAAATATAACATATAATAAATGTTGATACACTAGATTCAAATATTTTAAAAAAAGGGATTATAATTAGCAATTGCTAAAAATAATCCCTTTTTATTTTAATTAGAAATATATTTATATTATAAATAACTTTCAATGTACCTAATAATTTCTTCTTTGGTTACAAATCCCTTACCAATTGAAACTTTAAGGTATTGAACATTAAATGCAATAAATTGTTCATAAGTTAAATATTCTTTCCATTCATCATATGTATAAAGGCCATATTTCTCAATGTCTTGATTCATTTTTACTATATCTATTTTCATATTTTCATCAAGTTCAAAGATATTGAATAATCCTCGTAAATCTCCACCAATCGATAGAAGGTTATCAGAGAAAATAGTTAGATGTTTATACGTAACAGGAGAGAATACTTTTACTGTTTCATTTGTTAAATATGCATCAGTCAAGGTTACACTTGAACCATCAATCATATAGAATCGATGTCCAATCATTGATTTATAGTTTTCTTCATTAATATACACATATTCATTTGAATCAACATCAAAGAATCCATGTTCAAAACTGATACGAGTTTTTGAACCATTATTAAAAATTAGATTTATAACTGTAACTTCTCTTTCATCTTGAGCATCATGTACATTGACTACAACAGGTGCTATATCTAACTTTCCAGTTTCATGATTAAAGATAACAACCATATCACCAACTTTTAAATCTTCTATTTTCTTTTTGGTTCCATCTGCCATTGTTACGAGTGTTCCTTCAATAATACAACCATTCTTTCTTGTTGTAAAAATAGTGTAGTTATCATCTGCAATTCCTGTATAATCTGTACTAATTTGTTTCATATCTGTAAGTTTATTACTCTCACAATATTTCTCTGGTGTCATATCTGATGCTGAAGAATAATATCCCCCTGTTCCTCTAGCAATATAAGCACTATCAAAAGAAGTTGATCCTGTACCTTTTGCAGTAACTTGATATCTAAAACTACTTCCTTTGATAAGAATAACCTCTCCATTCGATGTTACCTCTTTAGTATAACCTGTTTCAGTTTCCGTTACTTTATATTTGGTGCTACCTGCTCCAGAAGTCCCCTGCGTATATAAAGAAAGAGATACTCCTTCATTCGGAATAATATGAAGGTTTAGATTAGAAGTTACTTTAAAATAAGTGTCTTCGTCAAAAATATAAGTTGAATCGATAAACGAAGCTGACTGTGCTCTTGTAACAACTATCTTTATATATTTCCCCTTTTGAATATCATAGGAATTATTACCATCAGTTGAACCAGATGTTAATTCAATCTCATTTTGTCCATTAATATCATCTGCTTGATACACTTGATAATTACCAATATTATATTTATAGTCTGGGTTATTATTAATTGTAATATTCAACACATAAGTTGAAACTCTATCACCACTCCAACAAGGATTACCCTCTGGATCAGAATAAATTAACATTGTAGGACCAAACTGTGCATCAGATGTAGTACCATCATCATTAATGAATGGTCCACTAGATATTACTTTTATTTGGTCAGAATTCACACCTTCTTCAGATACTACCATAAAACTATCCTGATTGCCTACCAATTCAAAATCAAGCAAAGCTGTTCCATTTGAATTAGTTGTTTCAATATATGCTCCTATTTTACCATTTTCAGTAAGTTTTAATGTTCCATTTACCATAAATTGAGCTGATGGCTGAGTACTATAAGAACTATGAGTACCTTGAATTTCACTTAAATCACCCTCTTGATAGAAAATTATTGAAGAGTCCACATGCATTCTACCATCTTCAAGAACAACAATTTCTGAACCAGGCATAAACTTCATCTTATTACCGATAGTAAATGTCGCATTAGACAAGACATAAGGTTTAATTTTATATGAAATTGGTAAAAAATATTCTTGCGTGTCAATAGTAACTACTGAAGCCTGAATGACAAGTGAACCAATATCTACATTTGTATTGATATATACTCTTGTTGGTGACGATACTTCACTTACTGTTAATCCTTCTCTTCTTGGGCAATATTCGAAAGCCAAAAAATCGTCTATTATTTCATTTGATGGTGATGTCAAAAAAAGGCCACTACCACCTTTTTGATCAACAATATGCACCGTCTCACTAAAATATTGTGCTAGTGTTCCACTACCAACTACAATACGAGCTTTAGCATCCATTTTGGCCCCATCAACAAATTTTGTGTATGTTTGAATATTAGGGAAATCAAAAATTGTAAATGGGCATATTTTTTTATCTACTAAGGTTTTTAATGTTCCGCCAGTTGAAGTATCTGCAATACCTAATGCAGTCATCAAATAGCCTCCATCTTTAAAATAAAGGTATCTTTCTTGATCGCATTCATTAAAATAATCATTAGTGTTTCCACTTTGCTCTGCATGAATCATATCTTTTTCTTTGATATATCCATATGCATATAAATTACCAGAACATACAATTTTAGAATTTTTTCCAAGAAGAATTTCTGAATAATTTCTAACTACTCCACTTGTCCCAAGTTCACCACCAATGTAAACTTCAGCCCCACTTGAAATTGTTAATTGATAGTTGTTTAAAGTTAAAAGATTCTTTCTATAATTATTTACATTATTAGCACTTGAATCAATAATACCTTTTCCTATATATTCTTTATATTCACTTTCAGAATCAGTAAAAACAGTTTTTCCATCATAGGGTAAATAAAGGCTAACTCTAGATAAAAGCGTAATACTACCATTTTCTAAAATTGCGCTAGACCCTGGAAGTATATATGAATGAATTTTTATATTAGGATTCGTTTGCACTTGATTATTTGCGGAACGAATTGCTGCTGCGACATCTGTAAATTTACTATACGGCTGTGCTTGTTCTGTTCCATTATTTACAATGTAGTTTTCAACTATAACTTTTGAAGTTTTATCAATCTTTATACTTGCATCATTGTTTTCATAACTAATTGTCCATAAACTATTTCCAACACTACATAACAAAGCTATAATTATAAAACATAATAAAATTGTAATTAAATTTTTTATTTTCATAAGTTTATTACCTCGAAGCAATTTTTAACTTAAATTTAGTTTCCGTATCATTCGAATAAAGAGCTAACTCGGTTTTATACGTTTCCAAATCAGAAATATTAAAGCTAAATTTGATAGAAAAATAAAACATACTCGTCCCAATCTTTTCATCTGATAAAGAAAAATCGACATAACAAGAACAATTATCCTCATCTATGACAATCGAATAATTATCACTATATAACCCTTGATCATTGATATCTAAATACATAGTTGTTAACATATATTTAGAATTAATTAATATAAAATCGTTTATAGGATTTTGTTTTAATTCTAACCTTAATGTAAGTGTATTATTATCTAGTTTGACATTATTAAATTTAGAATAATCTATTTTAAAATTAAAAATTATATCTGCACTATTCTTGAATTGACCATCTGAAATAAATCCATCATTTCCTAATTTAAATGTTGAAATACCTAATTTGTTAGTTCTAGTATCTAGAACGATAATACTAGATAAATCAATACTATTATCAGCTGTCATATATCCATAGACCTCTTTAGTTTCTATTGGTAGAATCCAACTAGAAAAGCCAATGCTGATGAGCGATATT